>CAJTFN010000081.1 GCA_910575815.1 Oscillospiraceae bacterium | reverse complement strand
TGTCGAAGTTGTCCCACTGCGGCGTCTGGGCCGCCCCGGTGTAAGTGGGGATATTCTTCTGCGTCGGGATGGGCACGATGACGCTGGTGATGGTCCAGGTGGCCGTCTTCATTCCGGTGGTGCCGTCCCACCACTGATAGTTGTCCGTGGGGGTGAACTCGGCGGTGTAGTCTCCGGCCTCAGTGCCGAACCGGTCGCCGCCCAAAGTGAGCTGACCCACGATGTAGCCGTCCCAGGTGGGCGATTTGGGCGTGCCGTCGGCCGCCAGAACGTTGCTCTGGGTGGGCAGCGCCGGAATGAC
>CAJTFN010000080.1 GCA_910575815.1 Oscillospiraceae bacterium | reverse complement strand
ACTATTGGTATGCTGAATCAGGAACGCGGAATACAAGTCCCGCTGGATGTTCCTCCCATCCGGCATGATGTTCCACCGCTGGGAGAGTTTCTTCTTATTGTACTGGTGGTTTAAGTGGTTATACTGGCTGGCTTTCGCCTCCCAGGTATTGATTCTCTGGAAAGAGCCGCCGTTTTGCAGAACCTTCTTCTCAAGGATGTTGACAAAAGCCGCAGGAGCTTTATTGGCAATGGATTTCCCGAACCGCTTTCGCCGTTTGAATTTTTCACCGGGCGCAGGTTCTTGCGGCTTGGCTTTCTTG
>CAJTFN010000079.1 GCA_910575815.1 Oscillospiraceae bacterium | reverse complement strand
CCCAGCACATCGGCAAGGGTCCCTTCAAGCTGGTCCGGGTGCTGATAGCCCAGGCTGGCGGTAAGCGAACCTTGGGGGTCTACGTCCACCAGGAGGACCTTCTTGCCTTCCCGTGCCAGCCCGATTCCCAAATTGACCGTTGTTACAGTCTTGCCAACTCCGCCTTTCTGGTTGCAGATTGCCGTAATTTTGGCTGCTTTGCTCATTTTGGCCTCCTTCTATGTTCATAGAATAAAAACAGGACTAAACCAGTGCGCCCCTTGCTGTGGGGTGTTGCTGATTTAGTCCTATTTTAACAGGCCCGTC
>CAJTFN010000078.1 GCA_910575815.1 Oscillospiraceae bacterium | reverse complement strand
ATTTCCAGAAAGTGATTTTAGGCAATCGGATAAAATTAGCAGGCAACGAAAGACGGGCCGCCGAGCACCCGCAAGGGGTACGCCGCCGTAAGCGGCAAAGGCGCTAACGGCGGGCGCAGGGCGGCGGCCCTTACGGTGTTCCGATCGCACAACGCGACCTGTAGGGGCGGGCCCCCTGGCCCGCCCGTCCCCCGCGAAAACCATTCTACAAAATAAAGGAGACTGATTCATTATGGCTCAGAAAATGGACGCATTTTCCGCCTCTTTGATGGCGGACAAACGGGAAATCATCTTTGCGCCGACGGTGTATAA
>CAJTFN010000077.1 GCA_910575815.1 Oscillospiraceae bacterium | reverse complement strand
ATTTCCAGAAAGTGATTTTAGGCAATCGGATAAAATTAGCAGGCAACGAAAGACGGGCCGCCGAGCACCCGCAAGGGGTACGCCGCCGTAAGCGGCAAAGCCGCTAACGGCGGGCGCAGGGCGGCGGCCCCTACGGTGTTCCGATCGCACAACGCGACCTGTAGGGGCGGGCCCCCTGGCCCGCCCGTCCCCCGCGAAAACCATTCTATAAAATAAAGGAGACTGATTCATTATGGCTCAGAAAATGGACGCATTTTCCGCCTCTTTGATGGCGGACAAACGGGAAATCATCTTTGCGCCGACGGTGTATAAATT
>CAJTFN010000076.1 GCA_910575815.1 Oscillospiraceae bacterium | reverse complement strand
CGGGCCCGATGTAGCGGTACAGCGCCTGCATGAAGCTCTGGCAAAAGCGCATGATCTCCGCGTCGGACTTCCCGGCGGGGTCAAAGTCGCTGCCGCCCTTGCCGCCGCCGATGGGCAGGCCGGTGAGGCTGTTCTTGAAGACCTGCTCGAAGCCCAGGAATTTGATGATGCCGGGATAGACGTTGGGCTGGAAGCGGAGGCCGCCCTTATAGGGGCCGATGGCGCCGTTGAACTGGCAGCGGTAGCCGATGTTGGTGTGCCACGTCCCGTCGTCCGCCATCCAGCAGACCCGGAAGGTGAACATCCGCTCGGGCTCCACCATGCGGGTCAGCAGGTCCGC
>CAJTFN010000075.1 GCA_910575815.1 Oscillospiraceae bacterium | reverse complement strand
GCCATCATGGCGTCGGCCACCCGCTGGAAGCCGGCGATGTTGGCTCCGGCAACCAGATTGTAGCCCAGGCCATAGGTCTCCGCGGCCTCGACGCTCATGTTGTAGATGGTGTCCATGATCTGGTGGAGCTGCTTGTCGACCTCCTCCTCGGTCCAGACCAGCCGCTCGCTGTTCTGGGCCATCTCCAGGGCGGAGGTGGCCACGCCGCCGGCGTTCACCGCCTTGCTGGGAGCTACGATCATTCCGGGCTGCTCCAGGAGGAATTTCAGCGCGTCATTGGTGGTGGGCATGTTGGCCACTTCAATGTAATACTTCACGCCGTTGGCCGCGATCTGCTTTGCCTGCTCCAT
>CAJTFN010000074.1 GCA_910575815.1 Oscillospiraceae bacterium | reverse complement strand
CAGGTCTGCCTCCAGGGCGGCCAGTTGCTCCCCCGTGAGAGGGGGGAGCAGTTCCGCCAGTTCCGGCAGCACAACCGGAGTCCGGTCCGCGCTGCCGTACTCGGTTCCGGTGTTCCGCATCAGGCAACGATTTCGCTCTCGGGCATCCCGCAGGCGGCGGCCTCCTGGTTTGCTCTGGCAGCGTCAATGGCCCCGGCGGCTTCTCGCGCCTTTCTGGGGGAGAGGACTTCCACATCGCTGGCCTTGATGAGGAAGCCGGGCTGGGCTCCCATGGGGGCCCCAAACGTGACGGTCTCGAAGTCCCCGACGGCGGCCAGCTTGCAGCCCTTATAGGCGAAGGCGGCGCAGCGCTCCGCCAGG
>CAJTFN010000073.1 GCA_910575815.1 Oscillospiraceae bacterium | reverse complement strand
GCCCCGCGCTTGGTCAAGACACAAGTTCCGGCTATCAGAAACGCCCGAATTTTCTTTGTGAAATACCCGGACCCGGCTGTCTGCGGCGGCGTATTCGTCGCAGATCCTGCCGGAGCCGTCCCGGCTACCGTCATCGGCCAGAAGCAGCTCAAAATCGGCGTACTCTTGATTCAAAACGCTCTCCACACAGCGGCGAAGGCAGGCTTCGGCGTTGTAGACTGGAACAATGATGCTGACAGATGGATTCATGACAGACCTCCAAGGTAAATATTGTGAAATCTTGATTTGCTTCGCGCATGGAGATTACCAGAAAATTTGATTTGATTATATCACAAAAAACGTGGGACAAATACCCGAGAAAGGAGAAAAGC
>CAJTFN010000072.1 GCA_910575815.1 Oscillospiraceae bacterium | reverse complement strand
CGTTCCCTGACAGCGTCGCTCATAAAGTCCGGGTCGGGCATCTCCATTGTGCTGTCCTCCCGGCCCAGATCGGTCACATCCACACGCAGAGAGGTATACAGCTTCAGTTCCTTGTTTTGATCGCTTATCTTACATCACCTCGTTCCTTCTTGACTTTTTTACTTTTCTGAGCGGTGGCGCGGGCCTTTTGAATATTGGGGTTATTCAAGTTCCAGGTTCCGATATCCACCTTTTGTTTTTGAAACATTTCTTCCGGCATATACTTGCGGCACAGGCGGGGCAGGTAGGCGGGGACATCGGCGGCGTCATAGGGATATCCGATTCCGTCGCCATACACGACCTCCTGTTCCAGCTCCGATTTCAGCGCCTGAAACCCAGCGGGATCAAAA
>CAJTFN010000071.1 GCA_910575815.1 Oscillospiraceae bacterium | reverse complement strand
ACGGTAGCGGACCTGACCGCCCAGCTCCAGAGCACCCTCTGGAACCAGCCCAGGCCCATCATCCTCACCTCCGGCACTCTCGCTGTGGGCAGCGATTTTCGCCGCTTCCGGGAGGAAGCCGGGTTGCTGGAGGACAGACGGGTAACGGAGTCTGTCTCGCTCTCCCCGTTCGATTACCGGGAAAACTGCCTGCTGTATGTGCCGCGGTTTCCTCCTGGACAGAGGGACGAAGTATACTATGACAAACTTGCCGACGAGATTGCCCTGCTGCTGGAAGCAGCCTGCGGCCATGCCCTGGTGCTCTTCACCTCCTATGCCGCCATGTCCGCCGTAAAAGAACGGCTGACGGCAAAGGACCTTCTCTGGCCCCTGTTCACCCTGGGCCGGAACGCAGG
>CAJTFN010000070.1 GCA_910575815.1 Oscillospiraceae bacterium | reverse complement strand
CCCTGGACCTCCACGCAAAGGTCTGCGAGGCCAGGGAACAGTCGGGACTGACCACTGCACAGTACATCACCAGCCTGCTCACGGAATATTACGCTATGAAAGAAAATGGAGGAAAAGAAGTCATGATGAATGGAAAAACCCGAACCCTCGCCTTCCAGATCGACGAGGACCTCTTCAACCGGATCAAGGCCCACCTGGAGCGGGAAACCCAGCGGACCGGCAGGAAGCTGACCCAGCGGGAGTTCGTGCTGAACCTGATCGAGGAAGCGCTGATCGAGGCTGAGGAGGCTGCCGCTGAGGAAGCCGAGCGGGTCAACGCCTCCATGGCCAGCACCAGCTCCACCGGGACCACCACCGAGGAGGATGATCCCGAGGAGGACCTGCCCCCGGAGAAGCCCT
>CAJTFN010000069.1 GCA_910575815.1 Oscillospiraceae bacterium | reverse complement strand
TGGACGTGCCCGCCGGCGACATGGGCGTGGGCGCCCGGGAGATTGGCTATCTGTACGGCGAGTACCGCCGTCTGAAGGGCGCGTTTGAGAACGGCGTCCTCACCGGCAAGGGCTTCAGCTACGGCGGGTCTCTGATCCGGCCCGAGGCCACGGGCTTTGGCGCGGTGTACTACCTGGAGAATGTCCTCAAGCACGAGGGCGAGAGCATCCAGGGCAAGACCATCGCCTGCGCGGGCTTCGGCAACGTGACCTGGGGCATCTGCAAGAAGGCGGCCCAGCTGGGCGCGAAGGTCGTGACCCTCTCTGGCCCCGACGGCTACATCTACGACCCCGACGGCGTGACCACCGAGGAGAAGATCGACTATCTGCTGGAAATGCGGAACAGCGGCCGGAACCGGGT
>CAJTFN010000068.1 GCA_910575815.1 Oscillospiraceae bacterium | reverse complement strand
GAGAGGCGTGTACCTTGTAAATTAAACAACGTAACGAAAAGAAAGCACCAGACGGAAGCTTTTGTTGTGAGGAATCACAAGAGGAGCAACCAAGGTTGTGGGTGAGTAGAGGTTCAGTCAATTGCCTCGAAAGCAGCAACCGAAAAAATGCTTGAAGCTATGACAAATAGCTCTATGTTGGTTTGAACGGCCTGGCCGTTTAGATACCATTTTATAGAGAGTTTGATCCTGGCTCAGGACGAACGCTGGCGGCGTGCTTAACACATGCAAGTCGAACGGAGCACCCCTGAAGGAGTTTTCGGACAACGGAAGGGAATGCTTAGTGGCGGACTGGTGAGTAACGCGTGAGGAACCTGCCTTTCGGAGGGGGACAACAGTTGGAAACGACTGCTAATACCGCAT
>CAJTFN010000067.1 GCA_910575815.1 Oscillospiraceae bacterium | reverse complement strand
CCGGGTTTCCACCTGTTTCTTTGTTGAATATCGTGATAGCCTTTTCACCATAAAAATAGTACTGTTTGGGGCTGACCCAAAGCACAATTTTTACAGAGGAGTTGATGTAAACGAGCAGTAAAAAATATGAGATCACGGACATCGCCCATGAGAAGTACCCCTTCCTCCACCGCATCCGCGCCCTGCGGGACGTGGGCATTGAGGTGCGGGCCGGGGACCTGGGCGGCTTCGTGGAGGGGGAGCACAACCTTTCCCAGGAGCAGGAGGACGCCTCCTGGATCTTCGGCGACGCCATCGCCGCCGGGAGCGCCTCTGTGGACAAGGATTCCTGCCTGCGGGATGAAGCCGTCGCCTGTGACCAGGCGTATGTAACGCAGCGGAGCACGTTGTCCGGCCACGCCAGGGCGGAGGACGC
>CAJTFN010000066.1 GCA_910575815.1 Oscillospiraceae bacterium | reverse complement strand
GAAAGCGACAGGGGGCAGACTACCTGTCCTTTGGCTTTTCCCTCCTTTTGGAGCCCTTTTCCCGGCGAAGCGGCTTGCTCTGGCGGAACGCCTCCGCAAACCGCCGTTCCGCCAGCTCCCGCCAGAGGGGGTTGTATTCTACCTGAACACGGTTTTTCTCCACTTCAAAGGTGATTTGGGCGGCGACGGCGGGACAGGTTTTGAATATGGCAGTCATGGCCTGGGTCATCTCCGGGTCGTTTCCCATAAACAGCCGGTGGGAGGAATCGTCCGCCTTGGCGGGGCAGGTACTCTTGTCGTTCCACAGCAGCGAGACAGCATTGATCACAGGGACAGCGTGTTCCCTGGCAAAGTTTCTGGCCCGCAGCAGGGCCATTTCCGGATGGAAGCAGCCGAAGTCCACGGTGTAGAAGGTTTTCAATTTATTACCCTCC
>CAJTFN010000065.1 GCA_910575815.1 Oscillospiraceae bacterium | reverse complement strand
TCCGAAGCGGAGCCGTCCGCCTTCTTGGTCAGGTCGTTGGGGTTGAGATAGTAAGCCACCGTCCCGTCATACTTCAGCATACAGGGCCGGGGCATAAACTTGGAGCCAGGGGTGCTGGGCCATCCGCCATAGCTGAACGCGCCGCCGAAGTTCATCATGGCCTTGGCAAAGCCGGAGTTCTCCACGTCACTGGGATAGCTGACCCGGGTGGCCGGATTGCTGTCGTTCAGGTTGATGTCGAAGCCATACAGATACTCCCGGAAGCTCGCCTTCACCGAAACGGTCTTGTTGGCAGGGGCCAGATAGTTGTCGCCTTCGGCCACCTTGACCGTGATGGTGGCGGTACCGCTGGTGTCGTTCACGCTGTTGACCACCACCTCGCCGGTGTTCTGATTGACAGAGCCGATGGTAGCGACCTTGGTATCGCTGGAGGTGGCGGTGATAGCACCGTTGCCCTTGCGGCC
>CAJTFN010000064.1 GCA_910575815.1 Oscillospiraceae bacterium | reverse complement strand
CAAGCCCCTGGCCCCCGTAGTCACTGGCGTGACGGATTCCTCCATCACCATTGATGTGGTGGACGGCATGGCCTATTCCATTGACGGCGGTGTGACGTGGCAGACTACCGACACCTTCACCGGCCTGAACCGGGACACCACCTATGAGATCAAGGTCAAGGCGGTGGAGACGGCCTGTTATAAAGAGCTGGAAGGTCCCTCCACCATGCGGGCCACGGAGAAAACCACCGTCACCTTTGAGCGGTTCGCGGATCAGACGGTGGAGTACACCGGCCACGCGCAGACCTATACGCTGCCGAAGTCCAACCCCGGCATCGCCTCCATGACCATCACCGGCTATGACGGCATTGCTACCCCGCCTGTCACCGTGGGCGATTATGTGGTCAACATTGACTTTGTGGCGGCAGAGGGGTATAAGCTGCCCGAAACCCTGCCCGCCCCGGTGCTGCATATCACCCGCGCCTCCGGCGAGGCCGGGAC
>CAJTFN010000063.1 GCA_910575815.1 Oscillospiraceae bacterium | reverse complement strand
CGGGGGCAGATGATGGTGGCCATCAGGTGGCCGCCGAAGGCCGGACGGGTCATCTTCAGGTTCCGGTCCTCCATGTCCCACTTCTGGCCGTCCACGTCCAGGGTGGAAGCCTCCCGCAGGAACTGGATGTAGTTGGCCACGTCGATGTCCAGGTGGGTGCAGTCCGCGCACAATCCGGTGTGCAGCCGGGCCGCGCAGCGGGGCGCCAGGTCACGGCCAATGTTCGTCGCGCCGATCAGGAACGCCTCCGGCTTCAGCTCCTCAATCACGTCGCAGATCACCTTCGCGTATGCGTCGGTGTTGTATACGGACAGCATGGGGCTCTCGCAGACATAGACCTTGTCCGCGCCGTAGCCGCCCAGCTCCTTCGCCGTGGCCTCGATCCCCTCGCCCCCAAGAAGCAGGCCGCACAGGTTCACGCCCAGCTCGTTGGCCAGGTCGCGGCCCTTGGAAATCAGCTCGAAATCGGTGGGCATCAGCTTGCCCTC
>CAJTFN010000062.1 GCA_910575815.1 Oscillospiraceae bacterium | reverse complement strand
CTGGGCCTTCGGCGGATCGACGCTCTGCGGACCCTGACCACGGAGGCCCTGGCCGTCCTCATGCCCTTCAAGGCCCAGGAGATTCGGGACCAGGGCGGCGTGTACTACGGACAGAATGTCATCAGCAAAAACCTCATCGTCGCCAACCGGAAGGAGCTGCTGAACGGAAACGGCTTCGTCCTGGGCGTCTCCGGCTCCGGCAAGTCCTTCACCGCCAAGGAAGAGATCGCCGGGGTCGCCCTCTCCACGGAGGACGACATCATCGTCATAGACCCCGAGTCCGAATATGGCCCGTTGATCGAGGGCCTGGGCGGCGAGGTGATCAATATCTCCGCCACCTCCCGGAACCACATCAACGCCATGGACATGGAACAGGGCTACGGCGACGGAGAGAACCCGGTGGTGCTGAAATCCGAGTTTTTGCTTTCCCTCTGTGAGCAGCTCGTCGGCTCCGGGAAGCTCTCGGCGAAGGAGAAGTCCATCATCGACCGCTGCACCGC
>CAJTFN010000061.1 GCA_910575815.1 Oscillospiraceae bacterium | reverse complement strand
CATCCCGATCAGCTCGGAATACTCGGCCTCGGAAATCTTGCCGGCAGCGTAGAAAATATCCAGCTTGCTCTCGATGCCGTCAGTCTGGCCGCGCTCAATCATGCGCTTCAGAGTACGATACAACATGCTCTACATCTCCTTTCCTCAAATATCAGTCTCGGACAGGCCCAGCTCCAGCAGGGTCAGCCGGTACTCGTGGTCGATGTTGATGCCGTCGGCATCCGCCAGTTCTTTGGAGTGGTTCTCCTGGCCCTCGGCGAGAACCAGTAGGGCTTCATCCTTAGTGAGCTGGGCTTCCTCATAGACGAACACGGGGGTGGGCTCGCGGCCCTCATCCATGGGGTCGGTGCGCTGCGTCTCAACAATGTTGCGGCGCAGATACACAGTCGTTACGCCCACTTCGATTTCCTTGGGGCGGACGGTACTTTCTGCGGTGATGTAAACGGGTTCCACGGCGCTTTCCTCCTCTCGGCAAATATAGCTGCACAAGCTGCTCGTACACACGACGGTCGTCATGCCGGTCATA
>CAJTFN010000060.1 GCA_910575815.1 Oscillospiraceae bacterium | reverse complement strand
AAATCATCAAAAGAGCGGTAACGTCAGGGGGCTGGGTGTTATGTACTAGCACCCAGCCCTGTCTGCCAAGGGGGTTATATGTAACACCCTCGCTCTGGAAAAGGAGGATAAGATGGCGGTATCCACGATCTATACCCATTTTCATTTCAAGGCCAATCGTCTGCGGGATTTGCAGAACATAACAAAGGACAAGCCCATTCGCGTCGAGGTTGTCAAGGTTGTTGAGCTGACCGAGAAGCAATTCCGGCATTTTTCCACGCATATGCTGGATGACATGCCCTTTATTATCGAAAACAGGAACCTGATGCGTGAGGTTGACGGCGTGTATCATTGCCTTTTAGTGTGCGTCAAAAATCATCGGGGCGGCATTTTGGTGGAGAGCGAGGGCTACAATTACGCCCGCTACGCGGCAGACGTACTGGATAAATCGGCTCTGGACCTGCGGGACGTGCCGGTGGACCACTATAATCTACAGCTCCGTCAGCCTCGCTTGGGGCCGGAGCGGTGAGGGTGACCGGGGTCCCCGCCGCAAACCAGCGAAGCGTTTGCGGTGGGGAGAGGAGGGGCAA
>CAJTFN010000059.1 GCA_910575815.1 Oscillospiraceae bacterium | reverse complement strand
GTCAGCCCGCCTTTCGGAACCGTGCGAGGAATCGGTCCAGCACACGAATGCGTCCGCCCACCTTCATGGAGGACACCTCCAGGCCGTTCATCTGGCTTTGGATACGGCGGCGAATGGCCTGGAGGGCCTGCCGGTCGTTGCAGCATTCCAGCACGATGTATTCGCTGCCGCGGGCCAGAACCTCCCGGTGTCCATGCTCGTCCCGGATGCTGGCCATGAGCCGCTGGCCCATGCGCTTGCGGTAACGGTCCTGAAGGAGCTCCGTATCGCCGGAAACATGGTGCTTCTTGAGGATGGCGGCAATTTCGCCGGAGCTGATTTTCATATTGGTGAACAGCGCCGTCAGGATTTCCTCCTCCGCCTCCGGAGGCAGGAGGGGCCTGCCGGGAGGACTTTTTTGTGTCATCGTTCAACCTCCTTTCTCTTATAGCGGCGCTTTGTTTGTGCGGTTCTCTGGGACAAAACAGGATCGACGGCGCCACTGTAGAAAACGAAAACATTCCCGATTTGCTCCATCCCCTTGCCCTGAATGTCGGGCGGCAGGGTTTCCGGCGTGTAAGCCGCCAGGAACCGTTTGGACATGGGGTTGCGGGGCGTGTCCAGGTAGCAGCTGTAGAGATGGTCCCCCTCCCTGTAGACCGCAGCGTAAGCCCTTCCGGTA
>CAJTFN010000058.1 GCA_910575815.1 Oscillospiraceae bacterium | reverse complement strand
CGCAAGATGTTGTAAACGCTCTTTCGGATTTGTTCGGCTTCTTTCACTTCCTCTTTCAGCGCAAGATACCGCCGGTTGAGCGTTTTCCTCTCGGCGGTCAGCTTGGCATACTCCGCTTTCCATGCCTTTACCGGCAGGGCGGTCTTGCCGTTCATCACGCCTTTGAGATAATCTTTCGCCGCCGTGAAAAGGATTTGCTCGGCCTCGGTCAGCGGCTTTTTCCCCTTGTACTTGAAATAAATGTCGGCCTGCTCGATGTGCTTTTTCAAAGTGCCTAACCGCCGGTCAATGGGTTTCAGTTTATGCTGAATGTCAAGCTGTTCCCCTATCATGGACTTGAATTTTTCATCAAGCCCCGCCATATCCATGATGTTGTTGGCTTGCAGGAAGTTCAGCATTTTCGCCGCGTCTTTGAGGTTATACAGCGATTGGGAAACCTGCGATTTCCCCTCCCGCGCCCTGCGGGACAGGATGCCCTGGATATAGTCGGCAAGGGTGGGCGGCTCGGTGTTCTCCTGTTCCTCTTTCAGCCACTTTTGCAGCTTGGAGATACGGGCCTTTAACTGCCGCAACTTCTGATTTGTCACTTCGATTTCCCGGTTCAGATCGCCGCGCTCGGTGCGGATGCCGCGCTTCTCCATAGCGGAAGCGGCAACGCCTAAATGGACGGT
>CAJTFN010000057.1 GCA_910575815.1 Oscillospiraceae bacterium | reverse complement strand
CATATATCAGTCCTCCTCTTCTGAATTGTCCGCGCTGGCGGTAACCGGCATGGAAGGCAGGTTTAGCGTAAAATCGGCGTTTTGCTCTGTTTGAGTCAAAAAAGATGCTATTGGCTGGTCGGTGGTCTTGGTGTACTCGACCCAAACAACATATGGCTTTCTGCCAAAAGCCAGAATGACTTCTTGTACGGCATTGAAATCAAGATAGACATAATCACCCCAAATTAAAAGATCAATTGTTGTTCCCCTGGAAGCTGGAGACGTGAAGGGGATAGGATATCTGTTGGGTTTGGCGTTCAAAAAACCTTGTAAAGCAATCACATTGTCGATTTCAGAAGGAAGTCGTAGAATATCTTTATTAATGCCTGTGGTGGTTGGGAAAATCAGATTGTCATAAACTTTACGATACAGCGGCTTTCCATCAATCCACGTTCCAATCCTGGTTTCTTCAGTAGAATAGACCTCTTTCGGGGTGTAATTGGCCAACTTGTTATCAATGGCCTCTTGAACCTGCTCCAGAGTCACGCCGCCCTCAATGCTTCCCCCACCGCCGGATACCGACTCCATGGCTTTGATGCAATAGAGCACAGCCATGTTGACGGGGCGGGCAGTATAGAAAATTGGTCTGGGTTCAATCTGAGGATCAATAGGGCCTGTTTCTTGTGCAACAGCACTGCCATACCATGTCGCTAAACGTGCGTTATCATAGTTATACGGGATGCCCGGAAAATTTGCCTCATTAGGTACAGGGGCTAAAATTCCGGTATCTTTTCTAGACGAGGTAAAAGAAGTTGTTCCTCCATGTTGAGTGCCTTCTTGCGTTGCTCCCACGTCCCCGCTCAGCGCTTCCTCCGCCTCACCATGATATCCCCGCAGAAACAGATT
>CAJTFN010000056.1 GCA_910575815.1 Oscillospiraceae bacterium | reverse complement strand
CTGTGCAATCTCCGCCGTTACTACGCAGACCACCCCCAGGGGAAGTGAGGGCGGTATGGCTATTATCAATTTGCGAAAGCACTACTACCCGCTCTACACAAAGGACACGTTCGTGGAAGTGCCGGACGAGGTTGCCGCCGTCATGGAGGAATGTCGGCTCTATGAGAACCGGCAGGAGGGCCGGAAAAGTTACTATCACGTTTACTCCATAGATTGCAGCCCCGGCATTGAAAACCATGCCATGTTTCTGGTGCAGTCCCCGGAGGATTTGATTATTCGAGAGATTGACGAGGCCGCTGAAGAACTGCTGTTGGAACGTCTGGCGGAGGCTATCTCCCACCTGTCCCCCACCCAGGCGCGGCGGCTCCATGCCCGGTATGCCTTGAAGAAAAAATACCGAGAGATTGCGGCGGACGAGGGCATCAGCGGGAGCTGTGCCTGTGACAGTGTGACCGGCGCACTCAAAAAATTGCAGAAGATTTTCGCCAAAAATGGCTGGCTGGAAAAGGAGGATTGACAACTATGGGCAAGCACCAGGAGGAACAGGAGGTCGAAAAGAAAATCGGCCAGTTGCAGAACCGACAGAAGATTTTGCTGAACCGAAAGCGCAGCGAGGAACACCGGGCCAGGACACACCGGCTTATCGGACACGGGGCCATTTTGGAGGCCGTTTTCCCCGCTGTTGTCGGTATGGAGGGCGATGAAGTCAAGGCGTTCCTGATTGCCCTCTCCCGCCTGCCAGGAGCGCAGAAGTTGGCGGAAAAAGCGTCCAAAAACGAGGTTGCGGAGTAATCCTCAGTCCGAATGGCGCACTTATACACCGTGGCCGGTGTCGTGCGCCCTGCCGGGGGCTATTGCGCTCTCCGAGCGCGATGGGGGCTGCGCCCCCAAACCCTTGCCCCCC
>CAJTFN010000055.1 GCA_910575815.1 Oscillospiraceae bacterium | reverse complement strand
AGACCACTTGACAGCCGCAGTATTGCATTATTAAAATGAAACCATAATTATCGCCCAGACAATTCGTAGCGCTATTGCGCATACCAAGGGGCAAAAGAAAACCATTTTTTGAAAATAAATAAGTGACGAATACGAAAGGCGACGCCCTCACAGATGAGAGGGTGCGTCTTTTGTGCTTTTCTGGCGATAGTTTTACAACTATCGAAACGAGGAAAAATTATGGAAAGGCTTGAAAATCGTCACAATTCAGATACTCAAACAACTATATTTGAAGAAACAAGCGACACATTATCAATCGCCGACATGCTCAAACGCACTTTAGAGCGCACCATCACCAGCGGCGAGGACATGACCCGCTCTTTGGGCCAGACAGCCCGCAATCAGAAACTGCCGCCTGCAACCCTCATCAAGTTTCTGATTGCCGCCGAGGGCGGCTCACTGGCAAAGGAGCTGCACCGCGCCGGGATTGACGCTACCCCCGCCGCCGTGTCTCAGCGCCGCCGTCAAATCCCGCCCGCCGTGTTCCGCAAGGTGTTTTTGGACTTTACATCTTCCAGCGCATACGGACAGCCCAATCGCGGCTACAAAGGCTACCGTGTTCTGGCCTGTGACGGCACCGCAGTCAATATGGCCCGCGACCCTGGCGCGCCCAGCTTCGTTTGCAATAACAGCGCGCCGAAGGGGTACAATCAATTACATTTAAGTCCCTTGTTTGACATCTACGACCGCACCTACTTTGACGCGGTTATACAGCCAGCGCCCCATAAGGATGAACCGGGCGCACTGGTGGAAATGCTCAAGCGCAACGACTTCAACCGCAAAACTATTATTGTCCTCGATCGGGGCTACGAAAGTTATAACGTTATGGCCCACCTGATGAACACCCCAAATGTCTACTTTGTCCTTCGAGTGAAACACAATCATTCAGCCATGCGGGAAATCGCCCGCCTGCCTATGTTGGAACTGGACTGCGATATTGCATTTACAATATCCACCACCCAGACCAACGAGGACAAGCGCAACCGGCACATCTACCTCCCCCAGCCGAAAAAGAGCAAACCCGGCTCCACCACCCGGCGCGCCCGGTGGGACTTCCCCAGCCCCTACAC
>CAJTFN010000054.1 GCA_910575815.1 Oscillospiraceae bacterium | reverse complement strand
TGCGGACAGGGTTTTGCTGAAGAACATCTCCTGGAATGACACCCAGGACGCTTTGCGTCCTGAGCAGACGGAAACACAGGATACCCAAAAGGCGCTGAATCCCGGCAAAATGCGTCTTCCCACCTGCGAGGAATACGACCTTCTGGTAACCGCTGTGAAAGAAGACAACAGCATCATGCATTGGGAGAAGATTTCTTCCTGGTGTCAGGATGTGGACCAGGACCGGGCGTCGTATCGTGCAATTCGGGGGTATCATTCGGCCCGCGTCTGGGACAACTACTATGCCACGAATCGGAGCGCGGTCGCCGGCTTCCGCCCCGTCATTGAAATTCTGAACCCTAAGCCCCTGGTCCCTGATGGAGTCATCATCACAGTTGGCACTCTTTACATGGACGGTAAGCCGGTGAAGGTTCCTCAGAATCCCACTCAGGATGGAGATATTCCTAACTACATCCACGGTGCCAAGCTGGAGATGCGGGAAGCCCTCGATGACCCCAGCTATCAGGTGCAGGCCATCAAGATTGGCAATGTTCTTATTGCCGACAGGGTTTTGCTGAAGAAAATTTCCTGGGATGATACTCAGAATGCATTGAGCAGCCTGGCTCTCGGCAAAATGCGTCTCCCTACATGCGGGGAATACAACCTTCTGGCAACCGCCACAAAAGAAGACAACAGTCTCTTGCATTGGAAGAAAATGTATTCCTGGTGTCAGGACGTAGACCCGGACCGGGCACCGCACCGTGTAATTTGGGGAAATCACTCAGCCCATTACTGGAGCAACAACCCCGTCAAGTTTCGGCACACAGGTGTCGGCTTCCGGCCCGCCTTTGAAATCCTGAACCCTGATTCCCTGACCCCTGATGGGACCATCATCACGGTTGGCACTCTTTACATGGACGGTAAGCCGGTGAAGGTTCCTCAGAACCCCACCCAAAATGGGGATGTCTCCGATTACATCCCTGGCGCTAAGCTGGAGATGCGGGAGGCCCTCGATGACCCCAGCTATCAGGTGAAGGCCATCAAAGCAGACGATGTTCTGGTTGCGGACAGGGTTTTGCTGAAGAACATCTCCTGGAATGACACCCAGGACGCTTTGCGTCCTGAGCAGACGGAAACACAGGATACCCAAAAGGCGCTGAATCCCGGCAAAATGCG
>CAJTFN010000053.1 GCA_910575815.1 Oscillospiraceae bacterium | reverse complement strand
AGAGCCATCAGGGATAGATTTAAGGACGATAAGGTAAGCGGTCCGGAAGCCATCGGAATCGGGCTTTTCGTTGAGGAGGATATCCAGCACAACCTTGGAGAAGTCAACGTTCTTGAGGTCGAGGAGGTCCTCAGCGGAGTCAACGTCGTCGAAGTCCTTGTTGCCGGTAGCGTTGAGCCACTCGGCCCTGGCGGTGTTGATGACACCCTCAGCGAGGTTGGGAGTGCTGAACAGATCCGTGCCAGCGCCGCGGTAGCCGCCCAGGATGTAGGTCTCGTAGCCAACAGCGCCGGAACCCTCGTGGCCAGCCGCAGGCTTCACCAGAGTGTCGCCCAGGACAGACTTGGCGCTATCGACGCGGATCAGGTGCTTAATGACAGAGCTGCCAACATCGGCCGTGCTCGTAACCTCGTCCACACCGATGGTGGTGAGAACGGCAGGCTGAGAGTTGTGGCGGGTGAACTGCTTGACGCGATAGTAGTTGTCCTCGTACTTGGTGCCGGCAACCTTGGTGTAGGTAGCGAAGTCACCAATCTGGAGGTCCTTGTTGACCATGATGTGCTGCTCGGTAAGGAACTTGCCGTCAGCGGTGAACATGGCAACCTCAACCTCGAAGAAGGACTCGTTGGTGTCCTTGTCAACTTCCTTGAAGCCCTTGGTGTCGGTGACATAGAGCATGTTGTTGACAGTAGCGGCAGCGCTGTCGGTCTTGATGACAACGGCCTTAACCAGCTCTTCCTTGACAGCGGCCTGAGAGGGCCAACCCATGATGGCGTGACGGAGCTCGTTGTTGGTGGCGTTCTGGACGCCCTTCTTGAACTCGATGCTCTCAATCTCTTCATCGTCGCCGTAGCTCACATAGATGAAGACAACGCCCTTGTCATAGTAGTAGGTACGATAATCAACAGAGGTATAGGTGTCGTGCTTGGCCAAATTGCCTTCATCCACACTCGTGGCGTAAGTGCCATCCTGGTAGGGATTGCCCTTGTTGTCAGCCAGAGGAATGGTGACGTTGGAGGCCTTGATCTCATAAGAGTCGGTAACACCATCGGCAACCTTCGTGGTCACAGCCTTGTTGACGTTGGTGTAAACGTCGAAGACAGCCTTCTTGTACTGGTTGTTCTCCTTGTGGTCCAGCTTATAGTCCGCATCACCGTTGGTGCCGTCGGAGGTGTAGTACACCAGCTCGCCGATGACATGGCCGTAGACAGACTTGCTGTTGCCGTGTTCGGCAATCTTGACATTGCTGCCGAGGTTGAGGTCGACTTCCTCACCGCCGATGTCCCAGCCGTGAACGAAGGTGCAGACCTTGTTGCCGACGAGGGCCTGGTAGTAGTTGCCGATAACCATGAAGTTGCTGGTGGCGCCCTTGTCGTTGATCAGCATGGCATTGCCATACTTGTCCATGAGAAGGGTGACATCCTT
>CAJTFN010000052.1 GCA_910575815.1 Oscillospiraceae bacterium | reverse complement strand
CGGAGCTGGAAAGCGGCGCTCCCAGCCCGCTGACCGCGGAGGAGAAGGCCGTCTCCGCCTACATCGCCAGCCAGCCGGACCTGCGGGGCTTCACGGACCTGCATCGGGTCGGCGGCCACACCTACAGCGTTTTTATTCCGTCGGAGAACCGCAAGGAGCTGATCCACGCGGCCCTGAATCCCGCCCGTGCCCCGGTTGGATTTCAGGCGGAGCAGGCGGTGCTGATTGACGGAATCTACGTCAGCCGCCATGACCATGAAGTAAAGGCCGACCCGGACCTTGGGCGCTCCGGGCGAAAGAATGCTCCTAAAAGAGGAGGGCTTCAACGATGACGCCGGAAACACACTCGGTCCGCCAGTGGCAGGAGCGCTTCAAGGCGGGTGCTTTTGACAGCCCGGACATTCATACCCAATGCGGAGCGGGTTGGTACGACTGGCTCTGCCAGGATAAAGCCCTGGCAAACCGGCTGAAGAAGATCGCCAAAGTGGTCATGGGCGTCACCAACCCTTTTATTTTGGACAACTTTTATATCTGGTTCAAAAATAACGCCCAAGTCGCCGGTCCCCTGTATGACGATGTCCGTTTCGAGCCAATCTCCGGGGAGAGGGACGGGAAATATTTTTTAGTCACTTTGGACTACACGGCGGTAAGAGCGAAATGGGCGCTGTTCTCGGAACGTTATGGCATTGGAGATCTGGAGACTTTGCCGGAGTTCGTATGCGACAACGTGCGGGATATGATCCGGTATGTCAACAAGCTGGGGGCGGAACTGGAGCAGGGCGCCCCCGGCCCGCTGATTACGGAGAAAAATGCCGTCGCAGATTACATCGCCAGCCAACCGGACCTGAAGGGATTCACAGACCTGCACCGGATTGACGCCCACACCTACAGCGTTTTTCTGGCCAGGGAGAACCGCAAGGAGTTCATCCACGCAACCCCGACCCCGGCCTACGCCCCTCCCGGATTCCAGGCAGGTCAGGCTGTACAGATCAACGGCTTCTACGTCAGCCGCCATGACCACAGGATGCTGGTTCCCCAGGACTATGAGCCTGACGGAAGAAAGCCGGACAAAAAACGGGGAGGATCGGAACGATGACGCAAGAGAGCCGCTCTGTCCGCCAGTGGCAGAGTCAGTACCGGGCCGCCGCTTTTGAAAGCAAAGACCTGCAAACACAGTTGGGAGCGGGATGGCGTGGGTTTTCCTGCCGCTTCGACGCCCTGCCGGGGCGGCTGCGGCAGATGGCCCCGGCGGTCACCCGCATCCAGGCGTCTTTCATTCTGGACCATTATACCCTTTGGTTTGAAAACATCAAGTGCCTGAACAGAAAAGCCGTGTACGACTGCGTTCGGTTCCAGCCCCTGGACACCGGGCGGGAGGGCCTTTCGTTTCGTCTTGATTTCAAAAATCCCGACGAGCCGAAAAAGTGGGCCTTATATACAGACCGCTATGGCCCCGCGGCCCCGGAGTACGGCTGTTCCGGCGCTTTCGAGATGTCCCGGTACATCAACACCATGGCACATGAGCTGGAGCTGGGCGTCCAGCCGGACTTCCTCCTGGAAAAACAGGCCGTGGCCGCGTTTCTCCAGGAGCATACCGGAAGGGCTTACGCTGCGGTCTACAGGGAGGGGGACCATCTCTACAGCTGCTACCTGGACACGCCCCGCAACCCCATGTCCAAACGGTTCCTGGCG
>CAJTFN010000051.1 GCA_910575815.1 Oscillospiraceae bacterium | reverse complement strand
AGCCGCCAGGAACCGTTTGGACATGGGGTTGCGGGGCGTGTCCAGGTAGCAGCTGTAGAGATGGTCCCCCTCCCTGTAGACCGCAGCGTAAGCCCTTCCGGTACGCTCCTGGAGAAACACGGCCACGGCCTTTTTTTCCAAGAGGAAGTCCGGCTGGACGCCCAGCTCCAGTTCATGTGCCATGGTGTTGATGTACCGGGACATCTCGAAAGCGCCGGCACAGCCGTACTCCGGGGCCGCGGGGCCATAGCGGTCTGTATATAAGGCCCACTTTTTCGGCTCGTCGGGATTTTTGAAATCAAGACGAAACGAAAGGCCCTCCCGCCCGGTGTCCAGGGGCTGGAACCGAACGCAGTCGTACACGGCTTTTCTGTTCAGGCACTTGATGTTTTCAAACCAAAGGGTATAATGGTCCAGAATGAAAGACGCCTGGATGCGGGTGACCGCCGGGGCCATCTGCCGCAGCCGCCCCGGCAGGGCGTCGGAGCGGCAGGAAAACCCACGCCATCCCGCTCCCAACTGTGTTTGCAGGTCTTTGCTTTCAAAAGCGGCGGCCCGGTACTGACTCTGCCACTGGCGGACAGAGCGGCTCTCTTGCGTCATCGTTCCGATCCTCCCCGTTTTTTGTCCGGCTTTCTTCCGTCAGGCTCATAGTCCTGGGGAACCAGCATCCTGTGGTCATGGCGGCTGACGTAGAAGCCGTTGATCTGTACAGCCTGACCTGCCTGGAATCCGGGAGGGGCGTAGGCCGGGATCGGGGTTGCGTGGATAAACTCCTTGCGGTTCTCCCTGGCCAGAAAAACGCTGTAGGTGTGGGCGTCGATCCGGTGCAGGTCTGTGAAACCCTTCAGGTCCGGTTGGCTGGCGATGTAATCTGCGACGGCTTTTTTCTCCGTAACCAGCGGGCCGGGGGCGCCCTGCTCCAGTTCCGCCCCCAGTTTGTTGACATACCGGATCATATCCCGCACGTTGGCGCATACGAACTCCGGCAAAGTCTCCAGATCTCCAATGCCATAACGTTCCGAGAACAGCGCCCATTTCGCTCTTACCGCCGTGTAGTCCAAAGTGACTAAAAAATATTTCCCGTCCCTCTCCCCGGAGATTGGCTCGAAACGGACGTCGTCATACAGGGGACCGGCGACTTGGGCGTTATTTTTGAACCAGATATAAAAGTTGTCCAAAATAAAAGGGTTGGTGACGCCCATGACCACTTTGGCGATCTTCTTCAGCCGTCCTGCCAGGGCTTTATCCTGGCAGAGCCAGTCGTACCAACCCGCTCCGCATTGGGTATGAATGTCCGGGCTGTCAAAAGCACCCGCCTTGAAGCGCTCCTGCCACTGGCGGACCGTGTGTGTTTCCGGCGTCATCGTTGGGGGCCTCCTCTTTTAGGAGCATTCTTTCGCCCGGAGCGCCCAAGGTCCGGGTCGGCCTTTACTTCATGGTCATGGCGGCTGACGTAGATTCCGTCAATCTGCACCGCCTGTTCCTCCTGAAATCCAACCGGGGCACGGGCAGGATTCAGGGCCGCGTGGATCAGCTCCTTGCGGTTCTCCGACGGAATAAACACGCTGTAGGTGTGGCCGCCGACCCGATGAAGGTCCGTGAAGCCCCGCAGGTCCGGCTGGCTGGCGATGTAGGCGGAGACGGCCTTCTCCTCCGCGGTCAGCGGGCTGGGAGCGCCGCTTTCCAGCTCCG
>CAJTFN010000050.1 GCA_910575815.1 Oscillospiraceae bacterium | reverse complement strand
GCAAACCTGCAAATAAATGTCAAGTCCCAAAAGGCATTTTTTCGAAAAATTTTGACAATAAAATTAACAATCAAAAAATGGACACGAAAATCAGGCCAACAAGAACAGCTCCAGTTGGCCAAGTTCCGTGTAATGTAATTGGATCATAAGAAAAGCAATTCGCCGTCAGGGTTATGCGGCGGTCTGGCGCTCCGCTTCCAACGCAAGCAGATATTCCTTGACCCTGGCGTAATAAATCCGAAGGAACTTTGCCGCGCCGGCCACCGTGTACACATAGAAATGCTTCCCCTCCGCCCGCTTTTTGTCCATGAAAAGATAGACGGGATTGTCTGTGGAACCGCGCTGTAAGACGACGCTCATGACCTGGAACAGCGTCCTGCGCAAATGCGGGGAGCCTCGCTTGGACACATGCCTGGATTTGGCCTCAAAGCTGCCGGATTGGAACGGAGGCGCGTCTACGCCTGCAAAGGCCACCAGAGCGCCCTTGTTTGTAAAGCGGCGCACATCGCCAATCTCGGCCATCAGTTTCGGGCCGGTGATGTCGCCCGCGCCCTCCATGGCCATGACGGCCTCGTATTCCGGCAGCAGAGCCGCCAGACGCTTCATTTCCGCCCGAAGCACCGCCATGGATTCGTAGACCGCGTTCAAGCAATCTACTGCCTGGACAATCAGCGTCTTTGTGCTTTCATTCTGAGGGAACGTAGCTACCGCATTTTGAGCGGCGCTGTAGATTTTCTCCGCGTCTGTATCGCTGAACCGGTATCCCTCTTTTTTGCACCATTTCTGGTAAGCACTCAAAAAGGCAACCTGGGAAAGTTTCTTTACGCAGTCCTTGTGCCAGAAACGCTTGGAAAGATCCACCCATTTGTAGTGACCGCGTGTGGTACGATAGTGGGCCGGCAAAATCTCGTTGATTCCCGGAAAGGTCTGGTCCAGCAGCGAAATCAGGCCATTGCGCAGCTCAACGCTGGCCTTTTGCGTCCGTTCATACAGCCTGCACTGCATTTTCAGCATCTGGCGGGTTTCATCCTCACCGGAAAAATCCCGCAGGTCTATCCAGAAGGTCAGCCCGTAGTTGGCGATCTTGAGGGCGTCTGCCTTATCTGTCTTTACTTTGCGCAGGGAGTTGTCGCTGAAATTATGGATGAGGATGGCATTGACGACACTGACGAAGAATCCCGCCTCTTTGAGCGCGTGGGCGATGGGGCGCCAGTACATGCCCGTGTGCTCCATGATGATCCGAATGTCGCCTCCAATCCCTTTCAGACGCTCCGCCAGTCCGGCCAGCTCCCCGGCGGTATGATTGACTTGGATTGGCGGCAGGACAATCTGCCCGCCGGGCCTGCGGACAGCGACCATGCTTTTCCCTTTGGATACGTCGATACCAACGGCGGTAATAAGTCCTTGTTCCATAACGTTCCCCCCGGATCGTGATTTGAAATCGGCGCCTGCCTCAGCTCATTACCTGTTCATCTTGCGTTGTTACCCGAGTGTACGGCTCAGCCGTTATCTCAACCTGCACAATCGAACGCCGCAATGAGAGGGCCGGCTGACAGTTTGCGGCGACGAGCGTGGCAGCTCAAGCATCGCGTCGTCCGGCCGATTCCCTCTCATTGTAGCTTCGGCATGAGCTGCTCTTCAAGAGCAGATACCCATTCCGGGCCAAATATCTTTTGGCTGATGATTTACGCAATATTTGGCCCGTCCTTATTGTCGCAA
>CAJTFN010000049.1 GCA_910575815.1 Oscillospiraceae bacterium | reverse complement strand
GTCAGTCCCTGGAGTGATACGTCAGACCAATGCCTTCCCATTCTAACAGCTTTGGCAACAATGAGGAAAAAGACACGGCTGGCTGCCGTGCCTCTTACCGTAAATCTTATTGTAATAGGAGAATTTCACTATCAGGTCCTTGTGACGGTCACTCCGTCCAAGGCGTTTCTGGCTAAGCTCAACAAGCAGAGCCGGAGCAACAAGGCCTTCAAGGCTATCGCGGTGATTGCCGCTGGCTGTGCCATCCTGTCCGAGATCGAGCGCCGGAAGCTGGAGGAGCAGGTCTATCAGCTCTCCATCCGGGTGAAAAAGTTGGAGCGCAGCGAAGGGGAGTAAACAATGTTAGACTTCTATAACTTCATCGTCGACTCCTACCATGTGTTCAAACGGGAAGACGGCACCTCTCTCAAAGCCGCCTGGGAAATGTATAAGACCTATAACGAGGAGGCCAAAGTGGCGTATCCGCTCAGTCAGCGTGCCTTTAAGGAGGAGCTGAAGAATTACTTCCGTGACTACAGCGAGCGGTTCAGCCATGAGGATGGCTCCCGTGTTCGGAGCTACTATAGTGGTTTTCGGACGGAGCGGTTTGAGGGGGAGACCATCGGCGACACATCGGAGCCCACCCCTCGGCTCATTCAGTTTGACGCCACGGAGTCTGTCTTCGACCGGGAGTGCGCTTCCTGCCCTGCTCAGTATGCGACCTCGAAAGAGACGCCCACTCAGAAATGGGAAAAGGTCTCGCGAAAGCTCTCCCAACTGGACACCAGCCGCCTCCACTACGTTAAACTTCCGGAGAATCACATCGTCATCGATTTTGATATTCCAGACGACCAGGGCAATAAATGCTTTGAGCGCAATCTGGCCGAAGCGAGCAAGTGGCCTCCGACCTATGCGGAGGTTAGTAAAAGCGGATGCGGCATCCATCTACACTACATCTATACTGGCGACCCGACGAGACTCAGCCGGATTTATGACGACCACATCGAGGTAAAGGTCTTCACCGGGAAGAGTTCGTTGCGCCGAAAACTGACCAAATGCAATAACCTGCCTATCGCTACGATAAGCTCTGGGTTACCGTTGAAAGGAGAAAGCAGCGTGGTAAACACCAAAGTGGTTCAGAGCGAGAAAGGGCTTAGGGTGCAAATCAAACGAAATCTCAACAAGGAGATTCATCCGGCTACTAAGCCCAGTATCGACTTTATCTACAAGATTTTGACGGATGCGTATGAGAGCGGCATGACCTATGACGTGACTGATATGCGCAACGCCGTCCTGGCCTTTGCGGCCAACAGCACCAACCAGGCCGACTACTGCATCAAACTCGTGAACAAGATGCCGTTCAAATCGGTCGAAAACGCTCCCTCGGCTCCGAATGACGAGGCCGACCTCGTCTTCTATGATGTAGAGGTGTTTCCGAAGCGGGACTTCCTTCAGGAGAGTCACGCCAAGGATGAAGAGGAGGGTGACGTATGCTGAACATCAAAGCAAAGGAAGCCCCGCCCATTGTGGAGCAGCCTGCTGATATTTCTGAGGACTGGCCGGAGGACGTCGTTGAAGAACCAACCCTCGACCTCTCTGAACCGAGCAAAAAGAAAGCGACCACTATGAAAATTATCGTGTGGGTCTGCCTGCTTAACGGTATTGCCTGGGTGTGGTGCAGCTACATCCTCGCATGGATGGGCAAGGAGCAGATTGCCGAGAGTTTATCTCAGGTGGCGCTTACCGAGATCATCGGCGTGGTGCTGGTGTACGCCATCAAGTCTGCCGTCGAGAACCTGAGCAAGAACAATTCATGGCCGGATAAACATGGCTCTGCTCCGCCTGATGGGGTCGGATAACATAAGGAGGAATCAAAAATGGAAAGTGTTCTGAACTGGTCCATGGTCATCAGCGTCATCGGTGTGCTGGTGGTGGTGACCAACATCGTCGTCCAGGTGCTGAAGAAGGTCACCTGGGACAAGCTGCCGACCAACATTCTGGCGGTCGCCGTCTCGATGGTACTCACGCTGGTGGCGTTCTTCGCCTACTGTCAGATCAAGGCTATCGCGGTGGTGTGGTATATGGTGGCCGCCGCGGTCGTGCTGGGGTTCATGGTAGCGTATGCAGCCATGTTTGGTTATGACAAGCTCATGGAGGCTATCGGCAGGACCGGCAAACAGTAATTAGAAGCGGAAAAAGGTGTAGGAGTGTCGTTTATTCCTTGACTACTCCTACACCTTGACCGTTTAGGCCTTGGAAATACGGGACTTTATGCTTCTAT
>CAJTFN010000048.1 GCA_910575815.1 Oscillospiraceae bacterium | reverse complement strand
AGGTACTGGCGGCGGAAATCCGGTTGGAGACGCTGAAAGTAATCCACAGCCGGGGCTTTGGCCATGTAGGCGGGTCGATGGACCTGGCGGACCTGATGGCGGTACTGTACGGGGAGGTCATGCGGTATGACCCGAAGAATCCTCGTTGGGAGGACCGGGACTGGCTGGTGCTGAGCAAGGGCCACGCTGGCCCTGTGGCCTACGCCACCTTCGGGCTGATGGGCTTCTACCCCATGGAGGAGGCATATACGCTGAACCAGCCCGGGACAAAGTTCCCCAGCCACACGGACCGGAAGCTGACTCCCGGCGTGGACCTGACCACGGGCTCCCTGGGCCAGGGCGTTTCCACGGCTACCGGCGCGGCGCTGGGCAACCGGATCGATGGACGGGACAACTACGTGTACTGCGTGGTCGGCGACGGCGAGGCGGACGAGGGCCAGGTCTGGGAGGGCTTCCACTTCGCCTATGCCCATAAGCTGGACAACATCATTTATTTCATCGACAACAACGGCTACCAGCTGGACGGAACGACGGCGGAAGTGCTGGACCACGGGGACATCGCGAAGAAGGCGGCGGGCTTCGGCCTGCACACCCAGGAGATCGACGGGCATGACGTGATGGCGATCTACGAGGCGATCGAGAAGGCGAAGGCGGCGAAGGGCGTGCCGAGCTGCATCGTGCTGAACACGAGCAAGGGGAAGGGAGCGACGTTCGCGGAGCCAAAGCACGACCACTCGTCTCAGCCGAAGGAAGAGCAGTGGCAGGAGGCCATCGCGGCGGCGGAGCAGGCACTGGAAGCCGCGAAAAACGCGTAAAGGGGGCGCAGGAAGATGAATGTGAAACTGATTGGAAAGCATGAAAAGGACGCCCGGGCGTGCCGGGACGGACTGGCGCTGACGCTGAACGAGCTGATGGCGAAGGACCCGAGCATCGTGTACGTGGACTGCGACCTGATGGGGTGCGTGAATACGAAGCAGCTGGTGAAGAACTACCCCGGCCGGGCCTATGAGGCCGGAATTGCGGAGGGCAACGCGGCGGGTGTGTCCGCGGGTCTTGCGGCTACGGGGAAGAAGGTGTTTCTGCACTCCTTCGGCACATTTACATCCCGGAGAATCTACGATCAGATCTACATGTCCGCGGCCTACGCGGGCCTGGGGGTGCGGGTTCTGGGAAGCGACGCGGGCGTGACGGCGGCGTTCAACGGCGGCACCCACATGCCTCTGGAAGACGCGGCAATGTATCTGAGCATCCCCACGGCCACGGTGCTGGACCCCTGCGACTACGACCAGCTGGCCAGCGTGACCCGGGGGTTGGTGGACGTGGACGGGGTGAGCTTCACCCGGTTTGTCCGCAAGGACGTGATTCAGGTCTACGGAGAGGGCAGCGAGTTTGAGATCGGCAAGGGCGTGGTGCTCCACGAGAGCGCCGGTGACAAAGCCACCATCATCACGTCGGGCATCATGGTGGACGAGAGCCTGAAAGCCTACGAGGCCCTCCAGGCCGAGGGGATCAGCGTGCGGGTCATCGACATGTTCACCTGGAAGCCGCTGGACGAGGAGCTGGTAATCAAGGCGGCAAAGGAAACAGGCGCGATCGTAACGGCGGAGAACCACAACATAAGCTGCGGCTTGGGCAGCGTGGTGGCGAATTGCCTTGCGAAGAACCATCCGACGGTGCAGGAGTTCGTGGGCGTGCAGGACGAGTTTGGCCAGGTGGGCCCCCAGGACTTCCTGATGGATACCTACGGGCTGCGGGCGGCCAACATCGTGGAGGCCGTCAAGAAGGCGATTTCCAGAAAGTGATTTTAGGCAATCGGATAAAATTAGCAGGCAACGAAAGACGGGCCGCCGAGCACCCGCAAGGGGTACGCCGCCGTAAGCGGCAAAGNAAAATAAAGGAGACTGATTCATTATGGCTCAGAAAATGGACGCATTTTCCGCCTCTTTGATGGCGGACAAACGGGAAATCATCTTTGCGCCGACGGTGTATAAATTTGAGACCTTCGGACAGATGGCGGAGGAGTTCAAGCTGAACGAGCGGGACGTGGTGCTGACCAACGAGTTCATCTACACGCCGTTCATGAAGGAGCTGGGGCTGAAATGCCAGTTCGTGTTTCAGGAGAAGTTCGGCGCGGGGGAGCCCAGCGAGGCCATGATCCAGACCATGTACGACGCGATCCCCTACGAGAGCTACGACCGGGTCATCGCGGTTGGCGGCGGGGCCATCATGGACCTCTGCAAGCTGCTGGGGTGCAAGCGGCCGGACACGGTGCACAATTTGTACTTCAAGCGCTTCCCCGTCCAGCATGAAAAGGATGTCATCGCCATTCCGACGACTTGCGGCACGGGCAGCGAGTGCACGAATATCTCCGTGGCGATCGTAAAGGACGAGAAGGACGGGGTGCTCACCGGCGGGGAGACGAAGCTGGGCCTGGTGTCCGACGACATCATTCCCAACAAGGTGTGCCTGATTCCGGACCTGATTAAGACGCTGCCCTACAAGCCCTTCGCCTGCTCCGCCATCGACGCCCTGGTTCACGCCACGGAGTCCTTCCTGAGCCCCCATCGGAAGACGATGACCAGCGAGCTGTTCAGCGAGAAGGCGATGGACGTAATCCTCAAGGGCTTCAAGCTGATCGACGAGAAGGGTCAGGAGGCCCGGTTCGAGTATCTGGACGAGTTTGTAACGGCCAGCTTCTACGCGGGCATCGCGTTCCTGAAGGCGGGCTGCGGCCCGGTGCACGGCATGAGCTTCCCTCTGGGCGGGACGTATCACGTGGCCCACGGGGAGAGCAACTACATGCTGTTCGG
>CAJTFN010000047.1 GCA_910575815.1 Oscillospiraceae bacterium | reverse complement strand
CTCCAAGGTTGTGCTGGATATCCTCCTCAACGAAAAGCCCGATTCCGATGGCTTCCGGACCGCTTACCTTATCGTCCTTAAATCTATCCCTGATGGCTCTAGCACTCCCACTGGTCCTTCCATCGGCGATGGTGAGGTTGACCTGAAGGTCTCCAACGTGCCCGGTGCGAAGATCACCAAGGTTGTTCCTGCTTCTCGTGGTTCTGAGCTGGCTCTGACCATCGAGATTCCCTCTCAGGGCTTCATCGCTTCCGGTGCTACCGCCAGCGTTGACCTGATTGCGACTATTGATGGTGTGGAGGATACCTTTACCGCTACTGGCCTGAAGGTTGGTACTAACCGCTTTGTTACCAGCACCCTGGGTCTGAACGGCGACGAGGAGATCAGCATCCGTCCCGCCAATCCCGACACGGATATAGTTTGGAGCGCTGTCAATGTCAAGTACTTCAATGGTACTTCTGACGCTGCCAACGAGATTCCTGCCGCGAACTTCTCTGTGGCTCCTACCTTTACCACTGCCAGCAGCTCGGTTGCGACTTCCGCTGTTGGTGTTGGCCTGAAATCCAGCAAGTATACTGGTTCTTCTGTGACACACGAGATTGAGAACATTGTTCCCACTTCTCTCGTGATGGCCACTGTGAACCCCGTCAACGCTGCGGCTCGGGCGCTCATTACCTCCGGTAACTTCGTTGCGAATGGTACTGATTACGTTAACGTCGTCATCAAGGGCCTGACTGCTCAGACTGGCTTCGCTATCGCGGCGGACAGCAGCTTGACTTATAAGGGCATCTTCGGTGCGACTGGCGGTGCTACTGCGGCCGCAATCAGCACGATTACTGGCGATGCTGCTCTTACCGACACTCTGAAGGTTGAGTGGGCTCCGACTACCGCTACGGTTAATGAGAACGATCAGGTTACCTTCACTGCTACGGTCAATGGCGTAGCAGCTACTGGTGTGGCTGCCTACAAGGTGGTTGTGAAGACCAGCGCTGGCGATCTTGATCCCATTATTGTGACAAATGCTGACAAGGATGGGGATGCCACCATCCGTATGCCCGCCGACGACCTGACGGTCACTGGTGTGGAGGTTACCGTTCTGCCTGCGCTGAGCGCTACCACCACCACGGCGGAGGTTCTTGACGGCTACAAGATGAAGATTACCTTCAATGCTCCTGTTACCAAGACGAGTGCTGACACTGCAATTACAATTGTGGATGTTGCTATCTTCACTGTGACGGACGCTGCCGGCGCTGCTCCTGCTGGTGCTATTGCTGCTGTGAGTCACACAGCTGGTTCTAATGTGGTTATTATCGAGCTGAACCGTAACTTCGTTGTGGGCGATAAGATCACTCTTAGTGACGATATTTGCAATAACAACGCGACCGCTGATACAGTTGCGGCTGCTGGTTGGGAACTCGCAGTCACTGCTAGCGGTGTATCTGTTACGGATCTGACCTAATAGCGATTTCTGACGCTGTAAAATTCAGATAACCCAAAGTGAGAAAGACCCCCGGGCGTAAGCCCGGGGGTCTTTCTAGGTCTATGCCAGGGGATTGCCAGGAGGATTACTTCGTCTCGAAAGTAATAGTGGGAGTACTGTTCGCATCCAGAGACAGGGTGATAACATAAGTCTCGGTGTTGCAGCTCGTCCAGTCGCTGCCACCGAAGTGGAGCGCACCGGGCTTAATGGTCATCTTCACGGTCTCACTCGCAGCGGGATTGGTGATGTCGATCTGGAAGTACCGCTCACCATCGTTGGAGTCGGTAACAACCGTGCCGGAGGTCTGATCGATAGCCATGGTCGCACCATTAACGAACTCGAAGCGCTCCCAACCAACAGCGTGGTGCCGGTCAAGGTCCTCGAAGTTGGCATCGCCAGGCAGACGGATGACCAGCTTATCACCAGAAGCAAACGTGCCAGCCGTGGCGGTCTTGACGCTGATGTCACCCTCGGAAAGGGTGGGAGCGTCCAGAATTTCCACATCCTTGACGGAGATTTCCACATCGCCGGTGGGCGTGAGCCAATAGTAAGGCACACTGGTCGTCAGGTTGTCGGTATCGTTCATGTTATCGAACAGAACGGTAAACTCGGCAGGCGTGGCGTTGGTGGCAGTGAAGGTGATCTTAATCGACTTCTCACCCGCGCGGGCATCCAGACCACCATCGCTCTGCGTGGCAAGATCCAGCAGATGGAAGGAATCGATCTTGCACTGGGTACCGGGAACGATGTCGGTGATGGGATTGAAGAACACATAGAAGCCCTGGCCCACATCACAGCCGCCGTGAGTGTTGAGACCATCGGTGCCGACGATGCTGTAACGGGCATCCAGATTCTCCGTGTTGACAACAATGTCAACATAGCCCTCGCCAGTCGCGGTCAGAGTGTAGGTAGGACTGCCGTCCAGCCAGAAACGGTCCTTGGAGGTGCCATCCGCAGCCATAGCCTTATTCACGACGGTCTCATCAATGCCGGTGATAGTAGCCGTCACAGTCTTGGCAGTCTGGGTAGTGGGATATCCGAAGTTAAAGGTCCCAGTAGTGGCCAACATGGTTTCGGGAGCACCGAAAGTTCCGCCGAGTTTGTACAGGTTCTTAGCATCCAGCTCATTTCCGGCAGCAGCCTCGTCCTTCCAATAGCGGACGACGACTTCATTATAGGAAACGGAGTCGATCTCGAGCTTGACGTCGCTGTCCTTGGGGATAGCGCCAACTACCCAAGCCTGAGTCTCCTTGATGGTTCTGCCGTCCAGAGTGCTGGTATCCGTGCCGCTGTTCTCGACCTCCCAGGTCGTGGAGTCCTTCATACGGGAGTACAGAGTCCAGTCGACGGTGTAACCAGCGTTCTCAGCAACCCAAGCGGGAGCCGCCAGCGTGTAGCTGAAGCGATAATTGCCGTTGTTGGCAATATCAATGTTGCCGGTAGGAGCAGAAGCGATCATCTTCTGATCGAAGTCCTTCGCTAGGACAACATTGCCGGAGCCGGTCAGATCGCCAGAAGAGCCATCAGGGATAGATTTAAGGACGATAAGGTAAGCGGTCCGGAAGCCATCGGAATCGGGCTTTTCGTTGAGGAGGATATCCAGCACAACCTTGGAG
>CAJTFN010000046.1 GCA_910575815.1 Oscillospiraceae bacterium | reverse complement strand
CAATGTCATTAAATTAAGGATTTCCCGCACCTGAAAAAAACGCCCACCCCCTTTTTAAGAAGCAAAAGGGGGTGGGCGTTTTTTTATCGCCTATATGTTGTCAAGACGGCGAAAGCCGCCGGGATTTATTTCCCCATAGCTCGGTACAGAAACGTGACAATCTGCCCACGGGTACAGGTTGCGGCGGGAGAGAAATTACTGTCACCGGTTCCGCTTGTGATGTTCTTTTCAACTGCCCAAGCCACAGCTTGCGCATAGTCTGCATTGGCAGGAACATCATCAAAATCGGCTTTGCCAGCAGGCGCAGGGCTTCCAGCCGCTTTCCACATATATTCCACAGTCATGGCGCGGGTGCAATCGGCGTTTGCGCCAAAGGTGGAACCAGACACCAAGCCCTTTTCAGCGGCCCACAGTGCCGCTTTGTAGAAATAATCGGCAGTCTTAACATCTGTAAAGGGGGTAGCCGCTGTCGGCTCCGGCGAGCCGTTAGCGTGCCACAGGAAGGTCAAAATCTGCGCCTTACTGCAAGTTGCGCCGGGAGAAAACGTGGTCGCGCTGGTGCCGACGGTGATATTCTGCTTCACCGCCCACAGAACCGCATCGGCGAAGTAGTCGCTGGATTTTACGTCAGTAAAGCCGCCAGCAGTGGAAACAGTTGGAGTCGTTGTGGTCGTGCCAGCCGAGGAAAACCCATGTTCCCGCAGAAGGTCAGATATAGTCTTGCCAGTGGATGAGAGATCAGAAAGATTTTGGGCCTTATAATCCAGTTGTTTAACACGGAAATCCATGCCAAGCGGCATACCGTTCATCTCGATCCCTGCATAGGGATTCCACATGGTAAATTGACCATTCCAACAGCCTAAATTGATGTATCCGTTATCGAAAACATTGGCATGTTCATGATTAGAGGCAAAACCTGTCAGCACATTTTGATTTTTGTCTATAATGCCATATACACCATAGGCGGGCTTATTGGACGAGTCCTTAGAAGATAATAATGGCGTATCTCCAGGAACTTCCGGAAAGAGCCGTTTAACACTCTGCGCTGCTTTTACAGACGCTTCATCGCGGAAAATAGCTACAGCGAAATATCCATTTTGGGAACTGGTAACATCGGCAAAGACGAAAGGCAAAACCTGGTTTCCATTTCCATCCAGCACGGCACAGTACATGTCAGGTCTGCGCACCATGAATAAATCGGAACCTAAATAATTGATTTCTCGATATTCCGTGGAAATTATAATTCCCGCGCCATACTTATAAATTCCGATCCGGTTCGCTTTTTGCGCTTCATTATATTGTATGATTTCGTAATATCCATCGGTCAAATATCGGATGCTGTAATATTCCATTGGAAGCAGTTCTTTGAAATCACTGTCATACAAGGCCTGCTTTTCCGAACCGATCTTTGCTGTTCCGCCGGGGTTTCCGTCCATTGTCTCAACAATAAAGGTGTTTGTCCACTGGTCCGGTTCAGCTGTAACGCCTGTATACACGATTTCCCATACATTTTCAGTAAACGGATAGATGATTTCGCCAGTGGTGGAAACAACGCCAGTGGAGTACATCCTTGCCCAGCCCTCATCCTCAAACCAGAGTTTCCTTGCCACGATTTTATTTCCGGGCAGATAGCCAAAACCTGAATATTCCGCAGGAAATACAATCTTTCCGCTGCTGTCCTTCAGTCCGTAATAGGTAATGGGCTGTTTACCGAATCCGGTCATCTCATTAAAAGTATCATAGGAGAACATGGTCAATCCGGTAAGAGATTGGTACTTCTGGTTCCACTCTTCCATAGTGGCATAGTCAGTTTGGAAATAATAGATATCTTGAGATATCCGCGCCGATGCCGGAACGGTCAGCCCCAAACACAGCACAAGGGCCAACACAAGGGAAAATAATCGTTTTTTCATCCGTTTTCGTCCTCTCCTAAATCAAAATTTCCAACAAAGCCCCGAAGGGCGGGCAGGGGACACGGCCCCCGCCCAGGGCTTTCGTCGGAAACACAAAGAGCGGGACCGAGTTTTTAACCTCAGCCCCGCCCTGATAAATCACGCAACGCACACTATTTCCCCAATCCGGCCTTGAAAATCCGCGCCGGTTTGGATATAATAGTCCCGTGGTGTAGTTCAAGACTACTGTGCTGAGTGCCTACTTCACTCGTACAGGGCTACGGGGTGGTGGTACACCCCGTAGCCTGCCGCTTTTGTGTCTCCAAGGCTATTCTAACCTATCCCGGAAAAAATTGCAAGGATATTTTCGGAGAAAGTCTGCAAAACAGACTTTCTTACTTTTTTATCGACATTCCCCGGACTTGTTGATTTTTCGGTGGTGTTTTTGGATTCTTGCGGTTTTTGAAAATAACCGCTGATTTTTATATCATAAACAGGACATGTTGAAATTTGGATTTTTCCTTAACTTAACGGCCGTTTTGCAGGCGTTTGCCCTCAAAAAAACAGGGGCGGCAAAAATTATTTTTACAACATTTTGGGGACAAGTTGTGCTTTTAGGGCAAGCGTGATTTATGCAGGAAAAGAAGCACTCCAGCCGTTTTCTGCTACATTTCCGGGACATGTTGAGATTTTCGAAAGAGCGGTAATCTTGAACACAGATTTTCTACTGTTAAATTATCGCGGCGCATTTTTTGGAAAAACCGGCCCTTTCGGGGCCGATTTCGGGCTTTTTCAAAAATAAACAGAGGTGGGGGCGGTGGAATCAACCCCCGCCCCCCATTTTTTAGGCCGCAATGCGGTATGTGAACCAGCCGAAGCCCTTCGCGCGAAGGTTTCGCTCGTCCTGCCGTCCCGGCCGGATTGGAACGGTGCGGCGGCTGATTTTCTGCACGACTTCTTTCCCGGTCATGTTTGGATTGTTGAGAAATTCTTTACAGAGAGTGACCGCCATTTTGAAGTTTACAGCATAGGCATACAGGCCATCGGTCGGTTGCTGAACAACAGTTTCCTGCACAATGCGGCTGGTGAAGTTAAAGGCAGTAAGAGCCGCGTAGATTTCCTGCTCCACAAAGTCATCCCGTTTGCCGTGAAGGTTCACCAGCCCCGCGCTGTACTTTAAGTCCCGGAAACTGGTTTCAATCCCCCAACGCTGGTGGTAAATCTCTTTCAAATCGTCAACGGTGAATGACCGGGGAAGTGAGGTCGCCAGCGTTTCAAAGTTTCCATTGTCCAGTTGGAACCGGACGATACGAAGCCGCATGGTGTAGGGGCTGGGGAAGTCCCACCGGGCGCGCCGGGTGGTGGAGCCGGGTTTGCTCTTTTTCGGCTGGGGGAGGTAGATGTGCCGGTTGCGCTTGTCCTCGTTGGTCTG
>CAJTFN010000045.1 GCA_910575815.1 Oscillospiraceae bacterium | reverse complement strand
ATTTTCAACCGCGTCCCGGTCCGCCGCCGGGAAGCTGAATGTAACTTCGCCGTTCTCATGGTTAAACTGCGCGGCACTGATTTCATTGGTCTGCATGAGCCTTGCCAGAAGCGGCGCTTCCTCCGCAGTTACCGTGGCCTGATAGTTGCGCTCGGTGACAGTGGTTTGCCATCCCTGTTCGCCACTGTCCTGAATGGCCTGTTCCTGCCAAGAAAGCAAGGTGCTGGGCTGGCGCTCCCCGGTCTGCGCCTCAACGGGCGCAAGGGTCACAGAATGAAATTCCCGCAGCTTTTCAACGTACTGCTCTACCGCGTGGGCGGGGACGCCGCACATCTCCACACGCCCAACGCCAGCTATGGGCCGGGTAGTCAGGCTGAGGTCCAGCAGGGCAGCGGCGGTTTTGGCATCCTCACCGAACATCTCAAAGAAATCGCCCACTTGAAACAGCACGATATTGTGGGGATTCGCCTCTTTGATCTCCTTGTAGCCATCCCACCACGGAGAGCGGGAGGTTTCCTCATGCTCTGCCGCCTGGGGAGGGGCAGAGGGTTCCGGTTCCAGCGGGGCGGGCGCTGCCGGGAAGAACAGGCTGAATTGGCCGCTCTGGTCCTCCTGTGCCTGGGTGCGCCGTTTGCTCGCCAGGGCGCGGGCCGCAGCCGCCAGCCGGTCGCCAGACGCGGGCGGGGCTTCGGAGGTTGTGCGTTGGGGCGCGGGAGCTTTGCGCTTGGCCTCTTTTGCCGCCTGTTTCTTCTGACGCTCCGCCTCCAGGACAGCCTCCGGCAGTGGAGTAAACAAAGGAGATTCCCCCCTCTGATACATCCCCACATCCCGTAGGGCAAGCTGCATTTCAGTATAGTGGGGTGTATCAGGCGAAAGAGGGGCAAAGTCGCTCAACATCCGGTTGAAAATCTTTTCCACCTGTTCCGGGCTGTCCAGCAGGGGCAGAATATCCCGTTTCGCCGCGTTAAAATCCCACTTGTGGGGATAGGTCCGGTCGGGGTCCGGCTTATAGTAGTTGAAAGCGTGAATCCTCTGGGCAAGGGTTACTTTCTCATAGGCCGGAAGATACGCCTTTTCCTGATCGTTGAGGTACTGCCCGCTGTCAATCAAGGCTCGGACACGCTTCTGCACCTGGTTCCAGTTCAGCGTGACCGTATCATAGCCCTTATAGCCGGATTCCTCATCCGAACGGGTGAAACGGATTCCCTTGGTACCATAGTTCTCGTCATAGCCGGTATAGCAGCGTCCACCTTCGCCATAGCTGCTTTTCAGAAAATCAGCGCACTCTTTGGCGTTGTGGCCCTGGACAAAATAGGAGTATATTTGCAGCTTGCTCTCGGCAATGTTGGGGCCTCCGGTCAGCAGGCGGGTGATCTCGTCCTCCGTGATGAAGCTGGCCTTTGCCGGGGCGAACCCCTCAACTGCTTTATATTGCTCTTTTACTGTAGATAAACGGCCAATGCTTCTGAACAATTCCACCGGGTCATGGATTTTCCGAAAGCGCAGAAGATCAGGGCGGTATTTGTATTCGTCTACAAATGCGTCCAGCTCCCGTAGAATCTGCTGCCGGTGAAGCGGGAATTTCAGCAGTTCAGCGATCTCCTTTGTATCGTCCGGGAAACCTTTGCCCAAGAAATGCTGGGAGATGATGGGCATAAGGTTCCGCTCCTTTGCGCTGTCACTGAAATCCTGCCGCAGATACCACAGTTTCTCCGCCAATTCCCGCACTTCGTTGTCGGGAGCTACGTCAATTTTATCCTGCGTAGCAAATGTTCCATCCCGCAGGAGGTTGGAGGCCATAGCGGCGGCGTTTACCCAAGTAACAAGGGTGCTGCCCGGACCAAATGCGGACCGCCCCGGCGCAATGCGAAAGCCTTCGCTGTTAAACCACAGAGAATATTCCTGTCCTCCAATGGTAACGCCCTTGCCGCCCGCCCCAAACTCCTTCTCCATGAACGAGGCAGCGGCAGAGCCAGTAGGACCTTTCTGAAAGAAGGCAACAATGCGCTCAATGCTATGCGGTTCATTGCCGCCGCTGGTGAGGGCGCGGCCAATGACCGCAGACGGCACAAGACCGGCAGGGGTAGAAATATGCTGCTGGGCCGTCTGGTGGTCCTCCGCCTGGGCCTGGGCAATATTTTCAATCTGTTCTTCCACCGTGGGGAACAGGGAGAACAGAGAGAGGTCCGGCGACCCAGGGGCGGGCGGTTCCTCCACGGACGCAGAAGCGGCGGGCTGTTCGCCCGCCGCCGGTTCACCCTCTGGATTTACTTGTAGACGATCTCCGCCAAGACCATTTCCTCCGCCTGAGCCGTGAAACTGTTCACCGCCTGGACCCAGCCCATCTGATCGCGGGCCTTCATCGCTTCGTCCACTCCGTTCTGCTTCTTCAGGTCGGCCACCATCCGGTCCACCTGCTCCCGTGCCTGCCGGTCGATCTCCCGCAGGTGGGGGTACAGCCGCCCCGTCAGCAGCATGGAGGTGTACGTCCCCGGATGGTGTTCCTCCAGAAACGTCTCCCGCAGCATTCCGTACTTGCCCAGGGGCATTTCCTCCAGTTCCTCCGCTCCGTCCAGTGTCAGGTCGGGAATCAGGTAATCGCCCGCCTGTTTGTAGGTCAGCTCCTTCGTCATGATTGACGCTCCTTTCTTTGCTTTCGCGCTTTACAGTGTTAAATTCTTCCTTGGACTTAGTATAGTCCATCACGGGCGATTTTGCAAGAGGTTTTTCAATATTTTCTTCTTTATTTTTCGCCTGCTCCCGGTCATAGGCTTTGACGGCGCGGCCAATTTCGTTGAGAAGGTCCATGGAAACCTTGCTGGCGGCGCGGCCCAGGTGGTGCAGGACGGCGGGGGTGGAGAACTCGGTGATGCCCGCAAGGTCCTCGTCCTCCAAATACTCGCTGGGGTCCAGGCCGCAGCGGGTCAGGACCGCATACTGGACACTGGCGGTCAGGAGATTTTTATAGCGTACCTCCAGATTGAGATCGTCCAGTTCTTCCAAAAGGCTGTCCCGCACATCATAGCGCAGGTCCTCCAGCGGGTCCCGGTATACCTCACTTACGGCGCGCTTGGTCTGTTCCATAATCTGCCAGCCGATGTCCGTTTCCTCGCTGGGGCCGTACTGCTGTTCCAATGCCGCCGCAACAGCGCCGGATTTCTCCGCCGTCATCTCCCACAGATACGGCTCACGCGCCCCACGGACGGGGCGGGTGTCAGCTACGTCAAAGACATATTCCAAGCGAGGCCGTCCACCCGCACCAGTCCGAATGAGGGCGATCCCCTTGGAACGGGGCTTCACCCACCGCCGCATGGTATCGTTCCACAGCTCCATGCTGGCGCAAGCGGTGGCGTCCGGGCGCTGGGCGTAGATCAAAAGCTGTTCATCAAA
>CAJTFN010000044.1 GCA_910575815.1 Oscillospiraceae bacterium | reverse complement strand
ATACATTTGGGCCGCATGGTCTGAATGTCAAAGATTTATCGCCGAAAGATGGCCTCGCGTCTGATTAGCTAGTTGGTGGGGTAACGGCCCACCAAGGCGACGATCAGTAGCCGGACTGAGAGGTTGGCCGGCCACATTGGGACTGAGATACGGCCCAGACTCCTACGGGAGGCAGCAGTGGGGAATATTGGGCAATGGACGCAAGTCTGACCCAGCAACGCCGCGTGAAGGAAGAAGGCTTTCGGGTTGTAAACTTCTTTTAAGGGGGAAGAGCAGAAGACGGTACCCCTTGAATAAGCCACGGCTAACTACGTGCCAGCAGCCGCGGTAATACGTAGGTGGCAAGCGTTGTCCGGATTTACTGGGTGTAAAGGGCGTGCAGCCGGAGAGACAAGTCAGATGTGAAATCCACGGGCTCAACCCGTGAACTGCATTTGAAACTGTTTCCCTTGAGTGTCGGAGAGGTAATCGGAATTCCTTGTGTAGCGGTGAAATGCGTAGATATAAGGAAGAACACCAGTGGCGAAGGCGGATTACTGGACGATAACTGACGGTGAGGCGCGAAAGCGTGGGGAGCAAACAGGATTAGATACCCTGGTAGTCCACGCTGTAAACGATCGATACTAGGTGTGCGGGGACTGACCCCCTGCGTGCCGGAGTTAACACAATAAGTATCGCACCTGGGGAGTACGATCGCAAGGTTGAAACTCAAAGGAATTGACGGGGGCCCGCACAAGCGGTGGATTATGTGGTTTAATTCGAAGCAACGCGAAGAACCTTACCAGGGCTTGACATCCTGCTAACGAAGTAGAGATACATTAGGTGCCCTTCGGGGAAAGCAGAGACAGGTGGTGCATGGTTGTCGTCAGCTCGTGTCGTGAGATGTTGGGTTAAGTCCCGCAACGAGCGCAACCCCTATTGTTAGTTGCTACGCAAGAGCACTCTAGCGAGACTGCCGTTGACAAAACGGAGGAAGGCGGGGACGACGTCAAATCATCATGCCCCTTATGTCCTGGGCTACACACGTAATACAATGGCGGTTAACAAAGGGATGCAAAGCCGCGAGGCAGAGCGAACCCCAAAAAGCCGTCCCAGTTCGGATCGCAGGCTGCAACCCGCCTGCGTGAAGTCGGAATCGCTAGTAATCGCGGATCAGCATGCCGCGGTGAATACGTTCCCGGGCCTTGTACACACCGCCCGTCACACCATGAGAGTCGGGAACACCCGAAGTCCGTAGCCTAACCGCAAGGAGGGCGCGGCCGAAGGTGGGTTCGATAATTGGGGTGAAGTCGTAACAAGGTAGCCGTTCGAGAACGAGCGGCTGGATCACCTCCTTTCTAAGGAGACCTCGGACAGCGAAACACCTGTCCGTAACATCCTGGTCAGCCGTTTGGGTTGATGAGTAGTTACGTTGTTTAATTTAGAGGGCATACGCCTTCGGGAGAATGAGGAGAGATGTGGGGATATAGCTCAGCTGGGAGAGCGCCTGCCTTGCAAGCAGGAGGTCGCCGGTTCGATCCCGACTATCTCCACCAGACGGGCCTGTAGCTCAGCTGGCTAGAGCGTACGACTGATAATCGTAAGGTCGGTGGTTCGAGCCCACTCAGGCCCACCAGACAGCAATTTGCTGTTGGATCTCAAAACCCAAAGGAATTTGGATTTTGAGATCTGGCTTCAAAAGAGGCTGGAAGAGCTGCACCTTGAAAACTGAACAATGTGATGAAAGTGAAGTAAGGCAACAGAGAGGCAAGCACTCTATGAGTGCGAAGCGTAAGTTTTAATTGTGGAACAACATCCGAAAGGATGAAGGGTAACAATTACAATTTCGAAAAACTTCTTTGTGAAGCCTGCATAATTCATGAGAATAGCTATCTCAGTGAAATCTCGTTAAAAACTCTCGTCCTCCGTTCCCTGTAAGGTTCGCCAAAAACCAGTTTTTGGCGAAAGCGAGGAGCAACGGAGTGGAGCAAGCTCTCGCCAGAAGCCTTTAGGCTGGCGGCGGGAGCGCAGCAAGCGGAGTTTGCGACGAGCAGGTCAAGCTGAAAAGAGCGCAAGGGGAATGCCTTGGCATCAGGNGCCGACGAAGGACGTGACAAGCTGCGATAAGCTGCGGTGAGGAGCAAATATCCTGTAACCCGCAGATTTCCGAATGGGGCAACCCGGCTGGACAATATCCAGTCAGCGTGCGTTGAATCAAATAGGCGTACGCGGGGAACCGCCTGAACTGAAACATCTAAGTAGGGCGAGGAAAAGACATCAACCGAGATTCCGTAAGTAGTGGCGAGCGAACGCGGAGTAGGCCAAACCGGAGGATTTATTCTCCGGGGTTGTGGACGATCATAAGACAAGCTAGTTTAGCCGAACGGTCTGGGAAGGCCGGTCACAGAGGGTGAGAACCCCGTAGGCGAAAGGCGATGCTTGTTGGATCGGATCCAGAGTACCGCGGGACACGTGAAACCCCGTGGGAAACAGGGGGGACCACCCTCCAAGCCTAAATACTACCTGATGACCGATAGAGGAGCAGTACCGTGAGGGAAAGGTGAAAAGGACCCCGGGAGGGGAGTGAAAGAGAACCTGAAACCTTGTGCTTACAAGCAGTCAAAGCACGTTAAAGTGTGATGGCGTACTTTTTGTAGAACGGTCCGGCGAGTTATAGTAACGAGCGAGCTTAAGGCATTCAGTGCCGGAGGCGAAGCGAGAGCGAGTCTGAATAGGGCGTGTAAAGTTCGTTGCCATAGACCCGAAACCGGGTGACCTACCCATGAGCAGGTTGAAGTGGGGGTGAAACCCCATGGAGGACCGAACCGACCCCCGTTGCAATGGTGGCGGATGACTTGTGGGTAGCGGTGAAATTCCAATCGAACCCGGAGATAGCTGGTTCTCCCCGAAATAGCTTTAGGGCTAGCGTTATGTTAGATTACCGGAGGTAAAGCACTGAATGGTTTAGGGGCTGATAAAGTTACCGACGCCTATCAAACTAAGAATGCCGGCTAATTGATGCATAGCAGTCAGACAGTGTGAGATAAGTTTCATTGTCAAAAGGGAAACAGCCCAGACCCACAGCTAAGGTCCCTAATGTATGCTAAGTGGAAAACGATGTGGAGTTGCGAAAACAACCAGGATGTTGGCTTAGAAGCAGCCACTCATTAAAAGAGTGCGTAATAGCTCACTGGTCGAGTGACTCTGCGCGGAAAATGTAACGGGGCTAAGCATACAACCGAAGCTTGGGATTGTCCGCAAGGGCAGTGGTAGGGGAGCGTTCTGTACGGGGTGAAGTCGCATCGGGAGGAGCGGTGGACTGTACAGAAGTGAGAATGCCGGAATGAGTAGCGAGAATTATGTGGGAATCATAATGGCCGAAAATCTAAGGTTTCTTGGGGAAGGTTCGTCCGCCCAAGGTAAGCCGGGAGCTAAGGCGAGGCCGAAAGGCGTAGTCGATGCACATACGGTAGAAATTCCGTAGCCACCGAAACTTAAACCAGAGGGACACTTTGAGATAGCCGAACCCGGGCGTTGGTTGACCCGGGCGAAAGGGAGCGAAATTAGAGTAGCGAAGTCGGCGATGCTTGGAGGCGAGAAAAGCTCTGGCGTATGCTAAGGTGCCCGTACCGCAAACCGACACAGGTAGATGAGGAGAGAATCCTAAGGCCAACGGGAGAAGGGTTGTTAAGGAACTCGGCAAGTTGACCCCGTAACTTCGGAAAAAGGGGAGCCTCGAAAGAGGCCGCAGAGAATAGGCCCAAGCAACTGTTTACCAAAAACACAGGTCTATGCTAAATCGAAAGATGACGTATATGGGCTGACGCCTGCCCGGTGCCGGAAGGTTAAGAGGAGGTGTTAGGCGCAAGCCGAAGCACTGAATTGAAGCCCCGGTAAACGGCGGCCGTAACTATAACGGTCCTAAGGTAGCGAAATTCCTTGTCAGGTAAGTTCTGACCCGCACGAAAGGCGTAATGATTTGGGCACTGTCTCAACAGCCCGCCCGGCGAAATTGTAGTACCGGTGAAGATGCCGGTTACCCGCAACTAGACGGAAAGACCCCATGGAGCTTTACTGCAGCTTAATACTGGAATTCGGTAATTCATGTACAGGATAGGTGGGAGGCTTGGAAGCACGGGCGTCAGCTTGTGTGGAGCCGCCGGTGGGATACCACTCTTGGATTGCTGAGTTTCTAACCTGCGGCCGTGAATCCGGTCGGGGGACACTGTTAGGCGGGCAGTTTGACTGGGGCGGTCGCCTCCTAAAAGGTAACGGAGGCGCTCAAAGGTTGGCTCAGCACGGACGGAAATCGTGCAGTGAGTGTAAACGCAGAAGCCAGCCTAACTGCGAGACCGACGGGTCGAGCAGTAACGAAAGTTGGAGTTAGTGATCCGGTGGTATGTGAGTGGAAATGCCATCGCTCAACGGATAAAAGCTACCCTGGGGATAACAGGCTGATCTCCCCCAAGCGTCCACAGCGACGGGGAGGTTTGGCACCTCGATGTCGGCTCGTCACATCCTGGGGCTGGATTCGGTCCCAAGGGTTCGGCTGTTCGCCGATTAAAGTGGCACGCGAGCTGGGTTCAGAACGTCGTGAGACAGTTCGGTCCCTATCTGTTGCGGGCGTAAGAGATTTGAAGGGAGCTGTCCTTAGTACGAGAGGACCGGGATGGACATACCTCTGGTGCACCAGTTGTCGTGCCAACGGCACAGCTGGGTAGCTACGTATGGACGAGATAAACGCTGAAAGCATCTAAGCGTGAAACTCCCCCTAAGATGAGATCTCTCACTCTTTAAGAGGTAAGGGCCCAGGAAGACTACCTGGTTGATAGGCCGGAGGTGGAAGTGCAGTAATGTATGGAGCTGACCGGTACTAATAGCCCGAGGGCTTGACCTACGAATAAAATGCAGGCGGCCTGAAAGAATAAGTAATCACATTGTTCGGTTTTGAGGGTGCAGGAGAATGCGTACCTCGGTATGCACCTTTAGCTCAGTTGGTAGAGCAACTGACTCTTAATCAGTGGGTCCCCGGTTCGAGTCCGTGAAGGTGCACCAGTTCTGAGCTGGGTGTATCCAGGGGATACACCTGGTTCAGAGAAACCCTCAAGAGTCCCGACGATGCGGCCCGTTGGTCAAGTGGTTAAGACAGCGGCCTCTCACGCCGTTAACATCGGTTCGAATCCGGTACGGGTCACCAAACTTTCTCTGAGAAGAAAGTGCTTGACAATTGAATAGAAGCGTCATATAATTAGGTTTGTTTTCCGGGTCTTACCCGGTTGACATACGGAGCGAATGCGAAGCTCTTCGCGTCTCGGCTCCACAAAAATCTGAGGATTTTTGTGGAAGAGGAGGGGCAATGGAGTAAGGCAAGCTCTCGACGAAAGCCGAAGGCTTACGGCGGGAGCGCAGCAAGCGCAGTTTGCCCCGACGAAGTTGGTGCTGATTAGAACGAGGGTCCACCCGTTCCCATTCCGAACACGGTAGTTAAGCTCGTTTCTGCCCACAATACTTGGCTGGCGACGGCCCGGGAAGATAGGTGGCGCCAACACAGG
>CAJTFN010000043.1 GCA_910575815.1 Oscillospiraceae bacterium | reverse complement strand
TTTCTTTTGCCCCTTGGTATGCGCAATAGCGCTACGAATTGTCTGGGCGATAATTATGGTTTCATTTTAATAATGCAATACTGCGGCTGTCAAGTGGTCTGCGGCATTGTTCACGATTTTTTCATAATCAGCTAAACGGCGCAACCCAATTGGCCGGATTGCGTTAAGGGCCAGATACGCCGTATCTGGCCCTTAAATCGCTTAATTTAATGACATTGCCGGGGAGACTCGGCGTTTTTTCGTTGCCTTGGTTTGTGTGGTAGAAAGATTTTCTAAGAACATTGTAGAAATGTATCGAGATCGTTGGCCTGTTACTCAAAAGTGAGTTCTTCTTGATTTATATTGTAAATTTCCAACTGATTTTGAATATTCAACTCACTGACAATATAGCCTCTCATATTACAGGCCCTAATAAAATCCTGAATGCGGTTGATACCATTAATCTCTCGTAAGGTAATTACAATTCCAAAATTCAATTCTCCCATAGTTCGCATTGCCAACCGTTCTTTTGATGTTACCGCAAGTCCCCAAAATCGGTCACCATATGATTTTAAGGGACGATTCATCTTTATTATTTTAGATATGAGTTTTGTGTTTTCCCATTTTCGAAACTCCTTTCGAGACTGTCGTTCATCAATGTGGGAGCCAGTTTCGTCTTGAATATTTTCGTTAATATCATCAATTTGCCCATTTGTCTTTACACGTCCAAACCTTAATGATAACTCCCGATTTGTATAATCAACGCCTTGTGAGCGCGTACATTGTGGGAAATAGCACAATGTTGCTCGAGCTATATAGGGGTATTTACCGTCTTCATCTCTGGGAACGGGAATAGCATAATTAGTGGTTCTATATGATTTTGATGTCCCATATACGATAAACTTGATTTCGTTACTGTCCGTCGAAAGCACTTTGTTGATATCGATTGGAACAATACCATATCCCGTAAGTTCCTTGAGATTTTGCGGAGCCGTTTTATAACTCCACTCTGCAGATGCATCAATAATCAGTGCTTTTGCTACTTCTTTGGGTAACCCCATAACATCAATTAAATAGCAAAGCTTTCTGCTGATCCAGGGGGCTGCAAACGATGTTCCATACACTTCTTCTTTGCCAAACGGGGAATATGCAATTATCCGTTCATCATAATCGCCGCCGTAATATGCAACATCTGGCTTGTTAAAGAAAGACAAAATATTTCCTTTGCGAGAATAAGAAACAGGTGTACCATCTCGCCTAACGGCGTTTACTACAAGAGAATTTAAAGAATCTGCAGGAGAACCAACCCGTATTGTATCGGAGCGGTCATTTCTGTTATCGTTAGTCCCGGACACAACAAAAATGACATTTTTTTGAGATTGCAACTCGTCAAGTACAGCTGCATCATATGAAATAAAATTTTTTGATACCTCGTCTTCTGCGCCCAAGGAAAGATTCCAGACATGTATGTTGGGATTTTGATTGACAATTTCTTTGATTTTTCGCACAAGCCGAGTTATTGAGATTTGATTGGAGCAGACACCAAAATGTTTTACACGAAATCTTCCACAGCCATCATTAAGCCAAGGGTTTAGCCTGGGCCCATCGACAAGGATAGACGTTACCTCGGTTCCGTGTTTTCTTTGATCGCCGGATACTGCCACATTCTCATATTCATCTAAATAATCAATGTTCTCAACCCAGTTATGAAAATATACTTGTTCGGCGAATAAAGTGTCAATTACCCCGATTACTGGTTCATTGACCGGATCAGGGATTTGAATTTGCTCTTTAACAGACGTGTCCTTAATGTCATCAAGAACCAATTTAGATAAGTCGGGGGAAATCATTGAAATCAGATAGGGCACTTTATCATTAAGAAATTCGTACAGTTCCTTTGTTGCCGAAATTGTATCTTTTCCATAAAATGAATAGCGATATTTCATGTCATCTATCTTGAGTTTTTCTAAAAGATTTTCTGTTGAAAGTTCTGTCTTATAAAATGTGATCAAAAAAGAATCCTGTACTGGGACTTCTGTGATATGAGGAACAGAAAAAGAGTCAACGACGGAACAGTCAATTATAATATTTCTGATTTTATCTTTTTTGATGCTATAGCCATCATATTGAATGTCACACTCAGGTTCCTTGAAATTTTTTGCCGTTGCTTTTCCACCCAACCTTTCGGATAAAAAACGACGGGCCTCTTCAAGATCGTGAAGAGTGTTTTGAATCGTTGTAGCATCAACGTAATAAGTGATAATATGATTCTCTTGGCCATCTGGAGCATCAGAAAACCTTGCACCGACGACTATATCATTGGGTTCCTTTCGACTATTAGGTTTAAGTAATGCTTGAACCCTATTAGACTTGGCAATGATGTCATTATAATTTATATCGACCAAAATATTGTTTAAGACTTTAGGTACACTTCGATAATACCGTAAAACTGCTCTTAGAGTTTCGATGAGCTTATCAATTTTATCAGTCGTGGTTTCAGCATGGGCTCTGAGATTCCTTGATTGAGGTTTTTGCTTATTTCGTTCATCTGCCAACAACAATTTAACTTGCAGAATGGAGTTCATTTATTGATCCCTCAACTTTCTTGAGACGCTGCTCTTGGGGATGCGGGATAAAATTTCAATTTCTCTGGTTGTAAAACCACGCTCACTTAACTGTTGAATATCAATTGAATCTGAATTTCCATAGAAGGAATAGTAAAATTTCCTTAAATAGTCATATTCGCTTGATTCGTCACTAAAGGCGATGGAAGTTTTAATTATTTGTTTTATTTCGCCTGGGTAGGGAATGCTAGCAAGATTTTTTAGTATTTTATTAAAAAGCCGCATATCCTGTTTGGCATTCTGCGCTTTTTTTAGATGAGCAACCAGCAAAGAATCCGAAATTTTGATTAAATCTTCCTTTGAATATCGATCAAAGGAGACAGTGGCATCAAATCTGCGAAGTAATGCCTTATCAAAATTATCATAAAGATTAGTAGTTGCTATAATGGGTATATGTTCATTTACTCTATCAAGTTCTTTAAGAAAAACGGAAGTAACTCTTCCCATTTCACGTAAATCATTTTGATTTATTCTATCGAGTACAAGAGAGTCAATCTCATCAAATATTACGATAACTTTATTGTATGGTAAATGATTAACCTCATCAAAAAGCAACGCTACATTTTTGGCAGTTTCACCCAGTCGGCTGTCAACTAATTGTTCAAAGTCAACTATCAGAATATCTCTGGCAAGTACTCTGGCTATTTGATATGCAGATTCAGTTTTTCCACAACCAGGGGATCCATAAAATAAAAATTTCGACAACTCAGATTTGTTACTAATGGCACGTGCAATGCCTATAACATCCTCCTCAATAATATCTGGCAACATAAGAGGTCTGGTCGAATATTCTACTTTCCTTAAATATTTTAAATTTTTGTAATTAGATTGGGGAACATAGAAACTGGCAGTTGAAATTAGTTCCATTAAATATTGTGCTATTTTAGAATCACCATTGGCATCAAATTCTCTTGCTATCTCAGCAACTTCGGAGGCAAATGCATCATTATTTTTTTCGACATGATATCGAACTAAGTTGACCAGATTCTGTTTCTTCATTGAAATCACCCCATTAGTAAGCATAGCACAGCTTGGGACAAATGTCAATAATTTGGGACAATAAGTATAAATTAATTTTTGCAAGGTCTATCCTCATTAGACTGGGGATAGTTCCTTGTTTACTGGTACGCAATATTTGACAGGGCATTTTCCGCCGATTCGCAGGAAAACGGTGCGTTCCACACTGCCTGGAACGCACCGTTTTGTTCCATATCTGGTTATGCATAGAAGTTGACACTGTTGGGTATCCCGACGAACATGTAGCAGTAGGTGATGCCGTCGTACTGGGTCACGCCCACGCCGATGCAGTCGCATCTCGGGTCGATCATGGTCTGGAAGTGGCCGGGCGAGTTGCTCCAATTGTCGACAGCGCGCTGAGCGGCGTTGTCTGTACCAGTGAACACGGTGAGGTTGTCGCCGAAGCCGTAGGGGTAGCCAGCATCGACAGCGGCCTTGCTTTCCTCTGGGGAGTGGTGCCAGGTGTACCGCTGGTTGGAGCAGGTTTGGGCGGTGTTCATCAGGGCCTCATTGACCGGCAACTCTGACACTCCATTGACCTTTCTGGTCTGGTTGATGAGGCGGATCATCTCCTGCCGTATCTCCATGTTGTCTGTCAGGCCGGCGCTATCCCCGCTGGCGGGGACCTCCAGTGGGGCGGAGTCAGCGGCGGCGCCGACCGTGAGTGTCATGCTCCCACACTCCCCGGTGCTGTTGGATGCGGTGATCTCCGCGGTCCCCGCCCCCTTTGCGACAGCCACCCAGAAGGTCAGCACCTGCTCCACCGCTACCGTGTCCGGGTCGCTGGAGGTGACGGTGTAGTCGATCCCGCTGGGGCCGATGATCAGGCCACTTCGCTCTCCTACCTCCAGGGTACTGCCCTTGTAGCCACTCACCCGGACGGGTTCGTCAGGCGCTTCTGCCGCCATGGTGGAGACGGCCAGGCTGGCTGTGAGGACGGTTGCCGTTAGTACGGCGGTAATACGCTTTTTTGTACTGGTCATTTGCTTTTCCTCCTGCTTTCAGTATTTTATGGGGCTTTGGCAAGCAACACAATACCGAAACAGGAGGCGAAAGTCGATAGGAATAAACGGAGAAATACAGAGGTGAAAAGCAAGCAAATTACATAGTGCTTCGTTGTGTTTATGGACGGTCTCTTTTGGTGAGACAATTTTCTTGACCACATAACCAGCCACAGACAGACGTGGAATATACGGAAACCCTGTTTGTAAAGAGTGTCGAAAAGCAAATGAAATGGAGCAAAAACGGCTATAAACAAGCGAAAAATATACAAAAAATATTGCCATGGCAGTTGGGAAAAGAGTGTGCAAATTGATGTGCACCGCAAGGACATTAAGCTGTCTGGCAAATGATCTGGATATTGCCAGGGCAGGCCTATATAATGTGGCCTACCAAACATCAAGGAGGAATCGCAGAATGAATGTGAAATTTCCCTTTGACAACGCCGCTGCGGAACGGAGAGGCTACACGCTGGAGACTGTGCGGCAGATGATAAAAAACCTGTTCGCTGCTCACGGCCTCCCCTGCGTTTCTGGCGGAGATGCTCTCGCTTTCAGGGACAAGGGCCACAACGATGACTTCACAACCATGTGGGACATCATCCTGTTCCTACTGCGCTCCAACTGGTTTCTGGACTGTGATGCTTCCTGTATCTGGCTGGACGAGGATGGCGAGGCGGATATCCTTGCTCAAGTCGGAAAAGCGTAAGAACAGGGTGCATTATTGACATCCGGCGTTCCTTTTTACAGAAAACAAGGTGAATCTATAACACCTGACAGGGAACAAGAACTGCATAGAAAAGAAACTGTGCCGTTTTAGTTTCAGTAGTCGCACTGTTCTCATCTCGGCGAATATATTCAGGCTACCGCTGAAAAACGCCCCGCCATTGGCGGGGCTACGGCCCTCACCGCCGGGGGCGGTGAGGGCGCAAACCTGCAAATAAATGTCAAGTCCCAAAAGGCATTTTTTCGAAAAATTTTGACAATAAAATTAACAATCAAAAAATGGACACGAAAATCAGGCCAAC
>CAJTFN010000042.1 GCA_910575815.1 Oscillospiraceae bacterium | reverse complement strand
ACTTCTGATTTGTCACTTCGATTTCCCGGTTCAGATCGCCGCGCTCGGTGCGGATGCCGCGCTTCTCCATAGCGGAAGCGGCAACGCCTAAATGGACGGTAGGTATCTGCTTGATGCCCTGCCGCTCATAACTGCGGTGGTCGATGCGCTGGTTGTGTCCGTACTGCTCCAACGCCCGGTTGCAAAGCTGCGCCCACGCCGCCCGCCATTCCTCGGCCTTGGTCTGCTCGTTCCAGTCGGTGGTGGGGATGGCCTTGCATTTGTACTGCCGCTTTTTCGGGTCATAGATTTTCTTGCCCTGCGGGTCAAGGATGTACTCTTTTTTCTGCTTCGCACCCCATGCGCCGTCCTGCTGGATGGGGCGCATTGTCAGCATGATATGGGCGTGGGGATTGCCGCCGCCTGTGTCGTGGATGGCAAAGTCGGCGCACATTCCAGCATTGACAGCCAGCATCAGGAACATCGCCCCGCTGTTCCCGATGGCGCTCCGGGTCAGCAGAAAGGCAGGGATGCCCACCGCCGCCCCACAGCCGAAGCACACCAGCTGTCGGCTGGTCAGGTTAAAGGCCAGCTTGGTCTTGATTTTGGACAGATCGTTGGGGATGCTCACATAGGCCATTGTTCAGCCTCCTTTCCGGCCCTGTGGCCTCTGGCCACGTTGACCATAAGTTGACGGACTCCACCTCGTTCCCCCACACATCCCAGCCGGGCGGGGTCTGCCGGGCGAACAGCTCCACGCGGGGCAGGTCGCCCATCAGGGCCACAATTTTCTCACGGGCCTCGTCCGGCTTTTTGCTGTGGCCCTCTATGGGGGAGATAATGAATTGATGCACATTCGCGGCCTGCCGCCGGGGGCGGCCCCGCGTTGCCAGCAGACACACCTCCGCATTGGAGCGCGTCCAGAAGCCCAGCCCGTAAAACCAGCTGTCCGCCCGGCGGTTCTTTTTCAGCCAGACAAAGGCCACGCTCTTATAGGTGAAGCCCCACGCCTTGATCAGCCGCAGGGCCTCCGGGAGCTGGGGGAACGTGGCCCAAAGGAACAGGGCGCTGTCCGGGGCCGCGATGTCGGCCACAGGCAGGGCGCACAGCTCGTCAATGCTCATGGTGGGATAGTGCCGCTCCGCCGCCCCCTGCAAGCCCTTTTGGGCGTAGCGCCAGGGCGGGTCAGCGTAGATAATGGAATATCCTCCGATGGTTACACCCCTTTCCCGCCCTGGGCCACGGCCTCTTCCGCCCGGTGCACACGCTCAGCGGCGGGGCCGTAAAAGGCCGGGGCGTTCTCAAAGCAAATGTAGCGGCGGCCCGTGTTGACGGCGGCCACCGCAGTTGTGCCGCTCCCGGCGCAGATGTCCGCCACCACCTCGCCGGGGCGGGTGTAGGTACGGATGAAATACTCGCACAGGGAAACGGGCTTTTGCGTGGGGTGGACGGCGTTTGCCACTGTGGGGAACGCCAGCACATTCCCAGGAAACCGCCGCCCGTCCGACTCGCCGCTGGTGCGCTCAAATTTTCCGTAGTTGGGGCTGTTGCCGCTCTTTCGGTGGATTTTCTTGTACGGCTCCCCCTGCTCAAACTGCGGATCGTACAGCGGGGACTTCCGATAGAACACCAGAATATTCTCCGATTTTTTCAGCGGGGCGCGGCAGGCGTTGAGAAAGCCGGAGCAACGGCTCTTGTACCACACCCATTCATAGCGGAGCATGGGGAGGTTGGACGCGCCCAGCACCTTATCATAGGGGCATTGGGCGAACAGCAGCACCGCCCCCTCCGGCTTTACCGCCCACCGCACCGCCTCCCACAGCTCCGGCAGGGGCAAAGGCACGTCCCAATAGTTCCGGGTCGTGCCATAGGGCGGATCGGTCAGGAGCATATCAACCGAGTGCCGGGGCAGGGAGCGCAGGCCCTCAATGCCGTCCATAAGAAACAGGCCGTCCGGGGCCAGGGGCCGCCCGTCCGGGGCAAAGCTCTGGCCTCGTCGCCACAAACTCCGCTCTGCTCCTTCGGCGGCCATGCCGCCGAAATCCGCCCGCTCCGTTGCGGCTCCTCCTCCCACAAAGTCTGCCGACTTTGCGGGAACCCTTTTTTCAGAAGTAAGAATTTCCTGCATAAATCACCGTCCTTTCATCAGTGAGCGCCAAAGACGCGCTGGGCAATGCCGCCCGTCTTGAACAGCATGAAGCACAACAGCACCGTGGAGAGGTCAAAGGCATTTTTCTTTTTGTCGGCCTCGGCGGTGTATTTGTAGTTGGGGTGCTGTTTCAAATCGTACTTGGGAGAATAGAACGGCGGCAGGCCCCGCAGTTGCAGGATGCACCTGTCGCCGGGCATGGTAGCAAGCTCGGCGGGGGTCATAAGCTCCCGGCCCAGGCGCTGGGTGTTCTGGCTGAAGCTCTCGGACTGCCCACGGGAGCGGCCCTCGGTCTGCATGGAGATAGTCGCCTTTCCCAGCCAGTTTTCCGATATTTCCTTGATGGTGCTGGCCTCACGGCCTCCCAGGAATATCACACTGTCCATGTTGCCTAAAATGGTTTCAGCGTTCTTGTCATAAATAGCCTTACATTGGGCCATCTGCTGGTAGAACAGGGTCAGGCTCACCTCGCGGGAGCGGATGACCGCCACCAGCTTTTCCAGGTTCGGCACTTGGCCCGTGTTGGCCGCCTCGTCCCACAGCACCCGCACATGATGGGGCAGACGGCCCCCGTGTACGTTGTCCGCTCTCTCGCACAACAGGTTAAACATTTGAGAGAACGCCAGGGCCACAATGAAATTGTAGGTGCTGTCTGTGTCGCTGATAATGAAGAAAGCCGCCGTCCGCTTGTCCCCCAGCTTGTCCAGCTCCATTTCGTCATAGGACATAATTTCCCGGAGCTGGGGGATGTCAAAGGGGGCCAGCCTTGCGCCACAGCTAATAAGGATCGAGCGGGCGGTTTTGCCGCTGGCAAGGCGGTACTTGCGGTATTGCTTCACCGCAAAGCAATCCGGCTTGCGTTTTTCCAGCCCGGCGAACATATAATCCACCGCGTTCATAAAGTCTGGATCGTCCTCTTTCACCTCCATGCCGGAGATCATATCCACCAGCGTGTTCATATTCCTGTCCTCCGCTGGCCCCTCAAAAATGATGTAGGCAATCAGGGCGCAGTACAGGAGCGTTTCAGATTTTGTCCAAAACGGATCTCCCTCCTTGCCCTCGCCCTTGGTGTTGGAAATGAGAGCGTTGACGAATTTCAGGATGTCGGCCTCGTTGCGGATATAGGCCAGGGGGTTATAGTGCATGGATTTTGAGAAGTCGATGCTGTTGAAAACCTTGATTTTATACCCCTTTTTCCTCTGGAGAAAATAGCCCACCTGGGACAGCACCCCGCCCTTGGGGTCTACCACCACATAGGAGCTGTGGGCCTGGAGTAGTTGGGGGGTAAGCCAGAAGCGGGTTTTGCCGGAGCCACTGGAGCCGATGACACAGGCGTTGAGGTTCCGGGCGTTGGCCGGGTTTTTGGGCCGGGTGTTGGTGGTGAGAAATTCCGTTTTGGTGAGAATGACGTTATTTTCAAACTTGGGATCGGCAAAAGGGGCAATATCTTTTGGCCCGCCCCAGCGGGCCGATCCATACTCCGCATCCGGGCGGAAATTCTTGGCCTTTTTCGCCTTGCAGTAAATCAGGAGCCGGATGCCAGCCGCCCCCGCGATGCCTACCAGCCAGTCAAAGGGATTCAGCCCCGGCGCGAAGTCGGCAAAGGCCGGGCCGAGGGCCGCCGTCATCCCCACCAGCTTGTGCGCCAAATCCACCCCAGCCGCCAGACGGTAGGCCGTCCCCGCTTTCAGACAGGCCCACAGGACAAACAGATAGGGGATATTGGGTAAAATGTACTTGCGCAAACGCCGCGTCGTATTCAAGGTTCGAGTTGAAAACTTTCTCCCGCACGAATAGCAGTGGCTATTATGGAGCCAACTCAAAACTGAAAGGAGAAATGCAAAATGGCAGAGATCAAGAAATTGCTGGACGAGGTGATCGAGGCGGAACTCACCAACTTGAGTTCCCTCTCATCCGACGACGAAAAGAAGTCGGAGGCAATCAAGAATCTCACAGCACTACACAAGCTCCGTATCGACGAGATCAAGGCCAAGACTGAGGCTGACGAGAAGCGTCTTCGTCGGGCTATGGACAGCAAGCAGCATCGCGCTGAGCTCACTTTGAAAGAGCGTCAGGCCGATGGTGACGAGGCCGCCCGGGCCAACGAGGAGCAGCTCAAGCAGCATCAGCTCAACGACCAGGTCATCGACCGGTATGTGAGGATTGGTGTGGCGACTGCGGAATTAGTGTTGCCGCTGGTGTTCTACGGCGTGTGGATGTCGAGGGGCCTCAAGTTCGAGGAGACCGGAACGTTCACCTCGCAGACATTCAAGAATCTGTTCAACCGCTTTAAGCCTACGCGGAAGAGTTAAGGCTGCACAAGCGTTGAGGTCGTGTGAAAAACACGGTCTCTTCGCTTTTTTCGTCGATTTTGCAGGGCGCTTTATGGAAAGGAGATGACAAAGAGCTCTTTATATCTCTCGACTTAATGCCGGAAGTGCTGTATAATACATACGGTTGCTTCCAGATTAACAGGAGGTAATGAAAGTGAGCAGAAAGGAAATTAGGGTTATCAAACCGGCAGGTAGCGAATTGATGGACTACCTAAACAAAGGATACGCAATCTGCAATAAGTGCGGAGCGGTCATGGATCGCAGAGAAGATCCCGAAGGCGGATGTGATATTTACACCTGCCCGTCCTGTGGATGGGAAATTGACGAGATGGACTATGAGTACGAGGATGGAGACGAAATGGAACTCGTGCTCGACGAAAGAGGTGAAAACAGCCTGATCTTTAGGAACGACATGCCGCCCGCCGGATGCAGAGCGTGCGGAGGCCCGTACCCCTACTGCAAAGCATCCTGCAAGATGTTTAACGACTAAAGCATTATCAACGCGGAGGAGAAGTCCCAACAGGGGCTTTTCCTCTTTTTGTTTGGAGGCAGCTATGCGATACCACTATGAAAAACCAGAAATCTATCTATCGATGTATGGAAAACGGTACATTTGCAATCATCCGGTGTATGACAGTTGCACCTTGTTCCAAATTGGCGAAGAGGTTTTGGCTGTGATACAGCAGCGATACGATCCGGAGATAAAGAGCACGTTTTGGACAGAGGTGGACGCCTGGCTGACCGACGACTTATATTTGCATCCTAATTTCAAGGAATTTTTTGATAAGCGGGCTGGAGCTTGTACGGACGGGCTCTGGCCCACTGTTACAATCAGGCAAATCATGTGGGCGCTGAAGATGAAGCCCCTTCCCAAGGAGCGGTGGGAAACGGTCTTTGACAGGCGTGATATTTAGCGCCAAATTCGCAGCCCCTATTGTGGATACCAATACCTATGAAAGGGGTTTTAAGGAGTATGGACGAGATGAAGATTGAATCGAAATGGATGACTGGACTGGCATCGAGGTTCATCAAGAAAGCGTTGTGTAATAAGTTGGGCTGCAACATGGATGTTCAGCTTAACGGATTTCGCACGACGGTTCTGGATGATAAGACGCATGTCCACTTGGACGTCGATTTGGAACTCACCAAGGACGAACTCAACAAACTGATGAAGAGCATTGGTCTCTGAGGGCAAGGCCGCATAATCTTTGGCCGTCGAGCAAGTGGACAAAGACCATTTCATCATGGCACCTGGACTTGCGGGGAGTTCTTCTCTCGATTTTGAGGATGCCAACGAGGACGAGCGACTCTTCTATGACCCCGTTTCCAAAAGATATTTTCAGTCGACTATCAGCAAAGTGCTCCAAGCTGAGTACCATCTTAACCGCAACTTCGCTCTTAGTGGGGGGTTTGTTACGCTGAATGACTTCTACGCCTTACTTGGAATTGAAAAAATTCCAGAAGGGGATACCGTTGGCTGGATGGTTTCTGACGGTCTCTACTGGGTCGATTTCAACCACAGTAAAGCCATGGTGGATGATGGTCTAAACGGAGAAATCGAGTGCTACATCATCGATACCGATTTTCCTCCGGAAACTGAGGAGAGCTATGACCCTTACCTGTAAGCGGTCCGCAAAAACAGCAGGCACCTTTATGGAAAGGAGGTTGCGCTTTATGGAGCAGAAAACTTTATTTAAGCTGATGTCCCTTGTTGGCCTGGCCTTTGGCGGGGTTGGAACACTGTTGTCCAGTTGGGCAGACAGCAAGGAGCAGGAGGCGCTTATCGAGGAAAAAGTCAATGAAGCACTTGCCGCCCGTGAAAGCGAAGAAGTTGAGGAGCCCTAACAGGGGCTCTTCGCTTTTGGAGGAATGCCTGATGAATGATATTGTAGTGCAAGCACTCTGCGAATACCTCGAAGAAAGTGAGGAACCGGATACTCTTTGGTGGCCTGAGCACTGGTTCGTGGAGGTCTCGACTTCGAGGTGGATTGCCGGAGAACTTATCAACGCGATTTTAGATCATCCCATGACTCCAGCCGAAGACACGATGGAGGAACTTGCCATCAAGATGACGGCATTTCACGCCGCATCGGACGGAACCAAAGCCGAGCGGATATTCTCAATCGCTGAAAAATGCTTATGGGAATGGCTCGAACTATTCAGAGAGGAGAACATATTTTCATGAAGAAAAAAGCAATCGTCAAATCTTTGGAAGTCGCCAAAACGGCTCTGAAGAAGTACAGCCCGCAAATCCTGACCGGCATCGGTATCGCCGGCATGATCGCCACCACCATTACGGCCGTCAAGGCCACGCCCAAGGCGCTCCAGCTCATTGATGAGCGGGAAATCAAGGAAAACAAGCGTCTCAGCACCACGGAGGTCATCAAGACCACCTGGAAGTGCTATGTCCCGGCTGCCGTGACCGGGACCTTGTCGGTGGCCTGCCTCATTGGCGCGAGTTCGGTCAGCCTGAAGCGTCATGCCGCGCTCGCCACAGCCTATACACTCTCCGAGACGGCTCTGAAAGAGTACCAGGAAAGTCTGCAAAGGAAAAGTCAATAGAAAATTTACAGAAAAGTGAAGAAGGAAGAAGGGGGTAAAAGGGGGTAAAAAAGGCACAACAACAAGACCACCGCAGGAACGCTGGTCTGGGAAAGAATT
>CAJTFN010000041.1 GCA_910575815.1 Oscillospiraceae bacterium | reverse complement strand
CGGGAGCGGGGAGAACCGGCGCCAAGAGATACGCTGGTTGGAAAGTATCCACATCAACAAACAAAGTGAAGACGCCGTACCAGCGGTAACTGTCCACGAAGTCAAATGAGGAGGGCCGCATCAGTACGCCGCCGAAATAGTAGGAGGCCGGAAGCGAAGTTTACCTACCTCTGGTTTAACAAAAGGGAACGGCGGCGGCAGCGCCGTTGAGCTACTTTCTGCCCGACATCGGGGGAGGAAGGCTGTCTGAACTATGTCGGGCGATGGAGCAGACTGGATACCCAGCCCCACTTCTTCTTGGTAAATCACCCCCACTTGTAATCGGCCACATCTTGTGCTAAAATCAAATTAGATAGTCAGAGGGAAAGCGAGGACTCAGGCGTGACGACGGAACAGCTAAACCAGCAACATCAAGAAGATTTGCATCGGCTCAGGGGGTTCTGCCTCCTGGATGATGATTTCATGACAAAGTGCTTCGAGGGTGAACCTCAATGCATCCAGTTTGTACTCCGCATCGTGCTGGAAACGCCTGACCTGCAGGTCACCGATGTCCATACCCAGGTGTTTGTTGAAAATCTACTCAATCGCTCCGTACGCCTGGATGTTCTGGCAACCGACAGTGGTGGCCGGAAAATCAACGTGGAAATCCAGCGAGCGGACAAGGGCGCTGGGCGAAAACGGGCAAGATACAACAGTAGTATGATGGATGCCAATCTCCTGCGTAAGAGTGAGGACTTTGACAAGTTGCCGGAAACCTATGTCGTATTCATAACCGAACACGATGTACTTGGGAAAGGTTGGCCACTATACAAAGTCGAGCGGTGTATTTTGGGAACCCGCGAAAGCTTTGACGATGGCTCGCACATCCTGTATGTGAACGGGGCATACCGGGATGAGACACCTATCGGAAAGCTAATGCACGATTTTTCCTGCACAGACCCGGCAAATATGTATTATGGGGTACTGGCGGACAGGGTTAGGTTTTTTAAGGAAAGCAAGGAAGGAGTTGCTATTATGTGTAAAGTTATGGAAGATATGAGAAACCAATCCCTGAGAGAAGGGGAAGAGCGCAGAGCGAGAGCAACCGCAAAGCGGATGCTGGCGGCCAGAAAGTATTCCTTGGAAGAAATCGTGGAAATGGTGGGCCTCCCTTTGAATGAGGTAAAAGAGCTGCAGCCCAAACAAGATGCATAGAATACCAAAAAGGAGCATGTAAAGAAAAGTTTCCCATAACAACACGCTGAGTTAACTGGGGCAGGCGATTTTCTCCCATTTTTCTATTTCTATTTTTCCCTGCCACCAGTTATCGCTGCCCCGGACATCACCGCCTTCTGTAAGCACAATGGTGTGCCCAAATCCAGCAGAAACCGCTACAATTTTATTGTTGGGCAAGTCTTTGAGACAGGCCCTGTGTTTTTTGTCAGTTTGCGCGGGGTTTTCACACGCCCTTGGTTTAGCAAAAGGGGAGAGAGGCGGCCTTGATTTGTTTCCAGCCCGAATGGCTTGGGTATATCAAGACCAGATTTGGGGATTCTACTACATGCCGGTAGCTGAGGCCCTACCCGGGGTATCGCAGGTACAAGGCCACCGGTCCAAGGGCGCGTTCCTTTCTCTAACTGGCAGGGGAGAGGAATGTGCCTTTTGGTGTTTTCCTGGCAGTGACCACATACAAAAGCCGGCGTGGAAATCTTGATACACTTTCCGCATGGTTTCCTGCCGAATCCGTACACTTTTGCCAAATGTGATAACATTTCTTCGCTTTGCATATAAACAATGCAAGAACCCTTCAGGAGAACGCAGCATGCGCTAGGGGATTTATATTTACAAGGAGAAATGAATCATGAACACCAATGCCAACAAGAAGACTGTCAGCATCAACACCGCTACCCGCCGGACTACTGCCGAGACCTTCGAGAAGCGCCGTAACACCCGCCTGAAGAAGGCCATTGCCGCCGCCAAGAAGGGCATCGATGTCGGCCCCAGCAAGATGGTTTACTTGTCTGACGCTCTGACCACCTCCGAGCGCGCCGCTGCGGTCAAGGCCGCCATGACCGCGTCCACATTTGCCTATGGTCCCTACAAGGTAACCAATGTGCCGGTAGCCGCTATCGCCGTGGAGTCCAAGTACCAGCGGGACCCCAAGAAGTGGGAACAGCTCCTGACGAGGGAGACTTTCGACTGGGCTAAGTTCGAAGCCGTGGTGGTCAGCTACCGTGATGGCGTTCTGTACGCTGTCGACGGAGGTCATCGCGTGAAGTATGCCGTTGATGCAGGCATTGAGACCCTTCCGGTCAAGATTCTGGAGGGAAAGACCCTGGAACAGGAGGCCCGGCAGTTTGCCACGCAGAAGGACCAGGTGGTGACGATTAAGGCGGCCCAGAGATTCAAGGCCGATGTTGTCTCCAAAGACCGGACCGCGTCCATCATCTACGCTCTGTGCGACAGCTTCGGGCTGACCGTGACCAACAAGGTCCAGGGCACCAAGGCCCCTATGAAGGCTATCGTTTCCGCCAAAAAATCGTGAACAACGAGACGATTGACGGTGCCGACTGCTTCTGCTGGATGCTGAGCCTGATGGACGAAGCCAGGTGGTTCGAGGACCGCGGGATGCTTGTTGGCGCACTCACGGACCATGTGATGAAGGGCTTCGAGAGTGTGTACATCGAGGGTGTGCGGGAGAAGGCCCTGCCCGAATACACCACCCGGTTGTTGAAGGAGCTGCGCCAGCTTTCTCCGAAGCTCATCGTTAGCTACGGGCACCTTCGGGATTCTTCCACGATGGACAAACGCGGATACACCAAGGGCGTGTTGGTTGACATCGCCAAGGGCGTCGTCGATGCCCAGGAGATTTTCAGGCTGGCTCGCGAGGCTGGCGACAAGGTTGCTATCGCCTAAACAACAGGGCCCCACCAACGGTGGGGTCTTGTTTTCTCTATCGATAAAGCTGGTATTTCTTGCTGATTTTGTGGGCCTTTTCATCTGGCAGGGGTCGGAACCATATGCCGGTGAGAGTGGTTCCGTCAGGCTCTTCTGGTGTCAATTCCGTCCGACAGTTATCATAAATCAGGCCAAAGTCCACGTTTTCGATGAGCTCCATCTCCTCTGCCATGGCCTTCGCCTTGAGGAGGTGTGTCTTATTCCGGGCTTCGCAGACAGTCTTTACAAAGGACCCGGCCACATAGCCCTCAAACATATCCGCCAGGATATTCAACTGGCAGCGGTATGTGTCGCCATCATGCCTGGCACTGCGGATAAGGGCCTTTGTCCAGTAGCCCTCCGCACAATGGCCCAGCTGGGCCAGCAGCTTTCCGGTAGACATGTGCAGGTCCTTTCGGAAAATGAAAAGGCGGCGATAATTCACGGGCATTAAGCAATCCCTCCCTTTACGGCATGAGTGCTCCCCTTAGCCGTCAACCCAATATATACCAGTCGGGCAGATTTCTCATCCCGCAGATACACGCTATGGACGTTGTTCAGGGCCTCATCTCGAATGTGTACCTGGACCGGCCACAACCCGAAGTGGAAAAGGGAAGGGCCGTGGCAAACCGTGAGATACAGGGTATGGTTCACGATATCATACTTATACCACCGAAAAAATTCAGAGCTGTTGGTGCAGTCCAGGCTGAGAGACAGTTCGTCGCTGCTCAGCACGACATCCGAGGCCACAATGGGTTCGTAGCTGGTGGAGTCATTTTTAACTGCCCAGAAAGAGTAAATGAACGCAGCAAGCATAAAGAGGACCAAGAAGGCGTAGAGAACACAGAATAGCCTTTTCTTAACCAACTCCGCCACCTCCGTCCAACTCCGCAGCAGGCAGCTTTCCGCTGTTTTCCGCAATAGCCCGGTTGGAGTACCGCTTGTCACCGGTGATTTCCTTTACCACCTCAATTTCAGGCGGGAAGAAGACCTCATCGCCAGCTTCAAGCCCCTCGACTTCGATAGTCACGAATTGGACTTCGCCTGCGTACACATCCAGTTCCAGGTACTGATTCTGGTAAGGGAAACAATACCGGGTTTTCCGGACAGGTGCGGTAACTGCCTGGGCCAGATATGCGGCGTATTGCCGGGGAGAGATGATGGACTCCCTCTCGATACGGTCCGTCTTTTTAGGTAGGTCCGTCTTCTCCGTGTGGAAGAACGAGTAGTTGACACCATCGCCCCGCTGGCGGATGCGACGCTCCGTGTCTCCGGAATTGGGCAGATACGTCTGCACAATTTGAGAGGCTACGGGATTGTATTTGCCAATCGCGGCAAGGTCCGGCATCCTGGCCAGAAACTTCCGCTCCCGCTCCACCGGGGCTGGGATACCCAGGCATCCATAGATTGCCCGGATGGCGGACGCAATCTTCTCTTGGAAGGACTGGTGGTTGCCGATGATGGTCATATGCGGGTGACCTGTCCACGCGGCGAGGGTGCGGACGTCCAGGGCCCGCGCCTCTTCCGGCGTTTCGGACCTGGCGGCGTTGTTGGAGAGCGTATACGCTTCCTCCGCCCCGTTGGCGGCGGTAACCAGGTGAATCACCATGTCATAGCTGTTCAGAGTTTCTACCGGATTTGAACTATGCCCAGCCAGGAGTTCGCCAATGGCGGGGAGGCCGGCATAAGCGGCGCCATCCAGTTTGCCACGGTCACAGAGGATAACCACGTCCGAGCCATATGCCGCCTGTTCGGCAGCGGCCTGCCCAACGATTGCCTCTGCCGCAAACTGATGGTCCATGATGTGCTTCTGGAAGCCATTCATTCCGAAGTCCCCGGGAGTGATATGCATGCCGGCGATGAGGGAGGTGGCCGCCTCGGGAACAATGAGAACCTTGATGCCCAGGTCGCCCAGTTCCTGAACGGCCTTGGACATTAGGGTAGTCTTCCCGGCGCACGGGCCGCCAGTGATAACGATTTTAACAATTTTTCCAGGGTTTACCTGCTTATTTTTCATGACGCTTTCTCCTTTCAAGCACAAACCAAAAGTCTTCGCCGAGTAAATCCCGGCCATGGGCATAAAGCTGAAACACTTTGCCATCCCGCAGGGCAACAAATATGCGACAGTTCCTTCGCAGTCAGGTCAGGCCAAATACACCGTTGGCCCCACACATAAAACAAAATATCGCCACCCATTCGAGATTTTGATATTATGGTATGCCGAAGGAAAGAAAACGATTTTGCTACCGTTGCAAATTTGATGCTCTTGTGTTATTCTGGCGAGGAGGGGAGGGAGAAACCGTGAAGAAAAAGGTTAATCCGAACAAAATACCTCTTCTAAACTGCAAGCCCGATTTTCACAAAATCTCTGAGGCGGCAAGTGACAAAGCTACCTTCATTGCTTGGGCGGAAGTTTTAGGTGCTTTGGCAGATTTTCCAAATATGTGTACAGAGAAAATGCAGCAGTTGTGGGCAGATACCAACAAAGCTGCCGTGAGAGTTCATCATCAGAAAGACGTGGAATTTTGGATACCCAAAATCGAAGAAATAGCTGGAATTAGGTTGCCATACACACTCGCTTCGCTGTCAGACATCCACACGAAAGGCGAACTGAACAGGGCTATGCGGAAAATCGAGAGAAAAGCCCTTGTGTTTGCATATGCAATTATCGGACAGCAGTTTGTAGAAAAAGAATTGCTGCCGCTGGAGGATGTCGGAAGGGTGTTCCAAAAGGCGGATAGTTTGGATAAAGAAATTGCGGACCAGCGAATCACGATAGATGATTTGCTGGAAATGCTGAGAGACGAATATGGTCTGGAGCTGGCCACTTCGAATACCGGCGTAAAACTGATAAGGCGCAACTAAGGGGGAAGCAAATGAAAAGGGCGGCCTGATGGCCGCCCTCCTTCTTAGGGGAATCCAATGAATTTTGCCGCATTGGCATCGATAACATCCAAGACCAGGTGGTGAGGGTCGATTGTTTCGGCTGTGGCAAAAAACCGTCCGCTGGGTATGATGGGCTCGCCACCCGGGGTGAGAACTAGCTCCTCATCGAGGGGAACCAGAAGTGTGCCTTCTCTCACTATGACGATGGGCTCCTCAGCCTCATCATCAAGAAAATATTTTGCCCCTCTTCTGCTGCGTTTGGCTTGGACTCCAATATGCTGGTGGACTAAGCAATACACAGGTCTGTTCATGCACCCGCTCCCTCCAGTATATCCAAGATATCCAGGACTTCATCGTTGCTCAGAGCGCCATACTCTGCATCGAAGCAAAACTGCCAGCTCCACTGACTGCTCCCACGAATTTATTCGTGGGGTTCCAAGTTGGTGACCTGTGGGGCCACCATGGCGCCATTGCTTCGCGGCGTTCCGGAGAGCACGGCTAAGCTGGAAACCATCTTCCTTGGAATTTATCGCCGCAAGAGATGCATTCATCTCATTAGCGCGGTACGGTATATCACCGCAAAGTGGCGTATCGCCACATCCTTGGCGGCAGCCATCGCCAAATAGAATATAACTAAATTCCCGCACTGCTGGGCTGCTTCGTGCCCCTCAGCACAGAAATCACGGTATCGTGTAACACTACAAAAGCGGGGTAGTCTTTGTCGCAGAGTTCCTGGATGAACCCATCCAGGGAACTATTGGTATGCTGAATCAGGAACGCGGAATACAAGTCCCGCTGGATGTTCCTCCCATCCGGCATGATGTTCCACCGCTGGGAGAGTTTCTTCTTATTGTACTGGTGGTTTAAGTGGTTATACTGGCTGGCTTTCGCCTCCCAGGTATTGATTCTCTGGAAAGAGCCGCCGTTTTGCAGAACCTTCTTCTCAAGGATGTTGACAAAAGCCGCAGGAGCTTTATTGGCAATGGATTTCCCGAACCGCTTTCGCCGTTTGAATTTTTCACCGGGCGCAGGTTCTTGCGGCTTGGCTTTCTTGGCCAAGGCCCGGAAGGCCATCTCCTCGATGTAGTGGTCGTCCCCCAGGCCCAGGAGTTGGTTTGCAAGCTCCTGGTGCTGCTGAATACGCAGCCGGGCCTGTTTGCTGTAGAGATACCGCCGATGGGAGGCCAGGCGTTCGTACCGCTTGCTGTTTTGCCAGTTCCGTTTGCCGCGTTTCGTAAGGCATTCAGGCGGCAAGCTAGGCGTATCGATAACTGTCCCATCAGGGTTGAACATCTTGGGGTTCATAACCCTCCGGCTCCGGTCCATAGCACGGTTGATGCGCCGCAGCTCATTCTGGATATCCTGA
>CAJTFN010000040.1 GCA_910575815.1 Oscillospiraceae bacterium | reverse complement strand
GCTCATGCAGACCAATGAAATCAGTGCCGCGCAGTTTAACCATGAGAACGGCGAAGTTACATTCAGCTTCCCGGCGGCGGACCGGGACGCGGTTGAAAATCTGATCGCCAAATTGAGGGCGGAACTGGCGAAAGCAGTGGCGGCATCGTATCCCTCTGAAAAATCCCAAAAGCCCGGACGGACCAAGGTGGAGCTGAATTACCGCAATTTTGCAAAGCTGTTCCCTGAGATCGCCAGCCGCGACTACCGCTATCTGCGTATGGAGGCAGGCGAGGACGGCGGGGCCATGATGCCCCTCCACCTGCAATGGATAGATACGGACGTGATCGCTGTCAGCCACACATATACGCAGAATGGCGATCTCATGCGCGACCCGGAAATGACCTTCCGGGTGGACCGGGAGAAGGGGACCATGGAACCGCTGACCTTCCGGCAGGACGGCTCTATTCAGATTTATCAGGAGGTCTACCCGGAACCCGGCAAGTGGATTCCCAAGCTGCACCGGGATTTGAACACCTTTGCCCAACAGTGGTTGAAAAACATCAGTCAGCAGGGCTACCACAAGCGGGAGGCCGTCATGGTCCGGGACGGCGAGGACGTGCGCCTGACCTTTGACCAGGACGGCAGGGCAGCGGAAAATGGCGCTTTAGGCGATAATCCTACCGTCAGGCAGATTTATGAGCATTACACACCCATGGTCAAAAATCTGGTACTGGAAGATACAGTATATAAAAACGCCTGCGCCAACTCTGACCGGGACCTCGCCCGTCTGGAGTGCGGCGTGGCAATCAAACGGGCGGTGCTGGCTATCAATGAAACGCTGCTGTTGAAGCAGTATTATGATAATACCGCAGGAGATTACCAGTGAAACCTCCCCCATGCTCTCCCAGCCCCAGCCAGAGCAGGCCGCAAAAGCGCCCGTCTCTATGGATTCCCCGGAGCGGTTTGAAGTTGTCCGATTGTGGGGGAACGGTCCTTTTGGTATTTATGACAATGCACTGGAACGCTTCTATGCGGAAGGAACCCAAACGCTCCAATTCGTAGAGCGGGGCAGCGCGGAGAATTATCTGGCGAATATCCACCGCGTCACCGGGCGGGCGGTTCCCCCGGAGACTTCCGCAGAGTGGGTGGTCATCCCGGTTACGCTCTATGAAACGGCATTGAAAATACTGGACCGGGCAATCGGGAACAGCAGTCTTTCCCAATATCTGCGGGACCGTGATCTGGATTACAATGAAGCGGCGGATACGCTGAACGCTGAAATGCCCGATCTCATGGAGGCGGCGAGGGGTTATCCCGACATTCTTGCCCCGTTCCATTCTCTCCCGATGTTCCGGGAGTGGCTGGTAGAGGACCTCATGGAGCGCCGTTATCAGGACGTGATTACGGACCCGCGCCTTGCGCCGGAGCAGTATGCCGACAGCCCGGACGCACCGGATTGGGCGCGGGCTGTCCCTACTGTGGACCATTCGGAGCTGGAACAAGCGAGGGCTGGTACTGAGACACCCACTGCGCCGGAGACTGTACCGGAACCCACCGGGGCGGGTGCGCCGGAACAGCCGGAAATCCCTGCCACTGTCCAGACCGACCCCAATCTCACCCCCAATGTGGACGAATATCTGGACCTGAAAGCCCAATACACGGATGGCAAGAATACGCTGCTGGCTCACTGTGTCGGCGCGGGCAAGACCTTTGAAATGGTTGCCGCCGCCATGGAGAGCAAACGCCTGGGCCTGTGCCAGAAATCCCTATTCGTCGTCCCTAACCACCTGACGGAGCAGTGGGGCGGCGATTTTTTGCGCCTGTATCCCGGCGCGAAGGTGCTGGTGGCCACCAAGAAGGACTTTGAACCCCACCGCCGCAAGAAGTTCTGCGCCCGGATCGCCACCGGAGACTATGACGCTGTTATCATCGGCCACAGCCAGTTTGAGAAGATTCCTCTCTCTCCCGAACGGCAGAGCGCCGTCATCCGGGACCAGATTGACGAAATTATAACCGCGATTGAGAGCGCGAAAGAGGAAGATGGCGACCACTTTACCGTCAAGCAGATGGAAAAAACCAAGAAAAAATTGGAGGCCAAGCTGGAAAAGCTGGCGGCAAAAGAGAAAAAGGACAGCGTGGTCACGTTTGAGGAATTAGGCGTTGACCGGCTGTTTGTAGACGAGGCGCACAGCTTTAAGAACCGTGCGAAACGTTGCGCTACAAGCCATTGTTGACAACAACGGCGAAAAGCGCCATGTGGTTGCACTTGTAAATCAAGAAAACGTGAATTGACAAAATACTTCCGATACAAGATGAAGCTGGAACTGTCCCAGGAGAAAACCCATGTCACTGATTTGCGCGAGGAAGGAATACACTTTCTTGGATTTGTTGTCAAAGCAGAGCGCAAACGCAAAACCCCGGACCCGAAAACATGGACACCGTATCTGGTAGGCAAACCATTCCCAGATATGGAACGTCTCGGAGGGAAAATCCGTAAACTTGCAAAAGAAGTGCGAAAAATCGGGATATGCGAGAAAAGCAACACCCAAGCGGCGCAAATCCAATATGTGAACTCGGTTATCATGGGAATCGCGCAGTATATCCAGCCCTCCATTTGTTCCAGCGCCTTTCACGCAATCGACCGCAGGGTGAACAACACCGCGCTGGCGACCTGGAAAAAGATGTTCCCTAAGCAATATAACGAGATGCAGGTTCCGCTAAAAACACTCTGTAATCTTCCGCACCGGCATGAGGGGTATGACAGCACAACATTTGCGGTTGAAATTGAGGGGAAATGGTTTGGAATCACTTATGCTTTTATTTCACACAGCAACTATGAAAGCAAGCCATTTGACCAGAAAATGACCCCTTACACAGCAGACGGGCGGAAACGGTATGTAAACTATCGTTCCAAGCACAAGCCTTTACCGTGTGACCGTCCATCCATCAATACCCCGGAAGATATTGCACTGTCTGTGTATGCCAAAGGAAAGTACAATTTTGAGTATTTTATGAACCGTGAGTACGCCTACAATCGGGATAAGGGCAAATGCAAGTGTTGCGGTAGGACTTTTTCGGAAGATGTTCCTAAGCGTTGTCATCACGTAAACAATAAACTTCCCATCGAACGAATCAACAAAGTTCCTAATTTGGCATGGCTATGTGAATCGTGCCACCGCATGGTACACAACAGTCCCATTCCGTCTGGCATGAACGCCAAGATGGTACGCAAAATCGAGAATTACCGCAAGAAATTAAAAATGTGAAATTTGTAAGTGCGCTGTATTCCGCGAGGGTACGGCAGTATTGAAATCAGTAGAAAGTAAGTCAACTTGATGGTAGGTCGGGTGCGGTGAAAGCTGCACGCCCGGCGTGAGGTGGGGGAAAACGCGGAGATTGCTTCAAAGTGTTACCTATCACCATTCTTTTTACACACAAAAATGAGCCGTGTGGCGGGCATCGCTCAGACGGACGCGCAGAAGTCCAGCGATATGTACAGCAAATGCCGCTACATGGACGAAATCACCGGCGGGCGTGGTATTACTTTCGCCACGGGGACCCCGATCTCCAACAGTATGGTAGAGTTATATACCATGATGCGCTACCTCCAGTTCGACACGCTGGTGGAAAACGGACACCGCCATTTTGACAACTGGGCGGCGGATTTTGGCGAGAAGGTCACGGCTATGGAGCTGAAGCCGGAGGGCACGGGCTTTCGTACCAAGACCCGGTTCGCCAAATTCTACAATCTCCCGGAGCTTATTAACATCTGGAAAGAGGCCGCTGACATTCAGACGGCGGATATGCTGAAGCTCCCCACCCCGGAGGCGGAGTACATCACCGTCACCACCGAACCCAGCAGCTTTCAGCAGGAAATGGTGGCGGAGCTGGGCGAACGGGCGGAGGCCGTGCGGAACAGAGAAGTGGAGCCGGACGAGGACAATATGCTGAAAATCACCTCGGATGGCCGCAAGCTGGCTCTGGACCAGCGTTTGCAGAATCCCCTCCTGCCTGACGACCCGGACAGCAAGGTCAATGCCTGTGTCAAGAATGTCCTGGCCGAGTGGCGTGACAGCGCGGACATTCGGGGGACCCAGCTTGTTTTCTGCGACCTCTCTACCCCCAAAAACGACGGCAAATTCAACGTCTATGACGATATTAAGGCCACCCGCGCCGGTGGCTGCTGGCGCGGAAAGAGATCAGCGAAGGGAGGCGGCACTGTGAGAAAGTACGAGGGCCGGACGGTGGGCCTTTACACAAAGGTGTCCCCGGAGGAAAAGGAGGTGATTGACCGGAAAATGGCCCTGCTGGGGACCATGAACCTGCGGGCGTATCTGCGCAAAATGGCGGTGGACGGATATGTGGTCCAATTGGATATGTCCAGCGTGGTGGAGCTGGTGAAGCTCCTGCGCTCCATTTCCAGCAACGTGAACCAGATCGCCCACCGCTGCAACAGCACACACAACCTCTACGCCCAGGATGTAGAAGATCTGCGCCAGGGTTATACGGAGGTCTGGCAGGGCATCAGCGAACTGCTGAAGAAATTTGAAACGCTGTGACTGTGGTGGCGGCGGGAGCATTTTCGGATGTTCCCGCCGCCTCTTTTTTCGTATTGGGGGTGATTTTATAGCGGGCGTTTCTAAAGAACAGATTGAAAAAGCAAAAGAGTGGGACCTGCTTTCATACCTGGAAACCTATGAGCCGCATGAGCTGAAACGGTGCGGCCTCCATGAATACTGCACCCGAACCCATGATAGCTTGAAAATCTCCAACGGAAAATGGTGCTGGAACAGCCGGGGCATTGGGGGCCGGACGGCGCTGGACTATCTCATCAAGGTCCGGGGGATGGACTTTGTAGGGGCGGTGGAGGCCCTGTGCGGCTATCGTGCCCCGCCGCCCCAGGAACAGCCAGCCCCGAAGCCCCGGAAACCCTTCCAGCTCCCGGAGGCCAGCCGGTTTCCTTCCGTTATGCTGGCCTATCTGCAAGGCCGGGGCATCCACCCGGACCTGCTGCAAGTGTGTATCCAGGCGGGTACTCTTTACGAGAGCCGCCGCTATCAGAACTGCGTCTTTGTAGGCAAGGACCCAACGGGCCGCGCCCGGTTCGCCTGTCTCCGGGGGACGCGGGACAACTTTCGGATAGACGTGGAGGGCAGCGACAAGCGGTACAATTTCTCCCTGCTGGCCGCTGACCCAACCTGCCCACGGCTGGCCGTGGCGGAAAGTCCTATCGACACACTATCTCTGGCCACGCTTGTGAAGCTGTCCGGTGGTGACTGGCGGGACAGTCACTACCTCTCCCTCGGAGGAACCGCGCCCCGTGCCATGATTCAATTCCTCCACGATCATCCCCACGTTACCCAGGTCAGTTTGTGCCTGGACAACGACAAGGCGGGGCTGGTTGGCATGAAAAGGCTGGAACAGGCCATTAGGCTTTTTGTCAAGAGGAACTTTTCAAGGGATGGGAAAAATCAGGCGGGAAAAGCCCCGTGGACGGTTAAAAGCCGTTTTCGTGGGTGGGTAGCATAAAACCCTTACCCCGCCCTGCATCGGGGCTTGGAGCGCCCCAGGAAGCCGTATTCATGGGAGTTTGGGGGCTGTGCCGCAAGCCTAAATGTCCACGCCCGCCGGTTGTGCGGTGGGCGGAATGGATGTAAAGCGGTGATTGTTTTCGTCAGGGAGATGTGCTATACTTAAAGTCTAAAAGTACATCACCGCCCTTGTGCTGGCGGGGGCCTATGTCCTGCTGCTGTGTGGTGTGTTTTGGTGAAAAAAGCAAAGAGAGGTTCGCAGGTATGGCGAGACAGAAAAGGCAATTACGAAAGAGGGCCGCGCTTACCCTGTCGCTTTTGCTCCTGCTCGGTTCGCTGGCAGGCTGTGGGGGCAAGCCGCAGGAGGATGCGTCCGGCGCAGACGGGCCGACAAATACATACACGCCCCCGGTAAATGAGGACGGTCAAATCGTCATTACTATGCCTAAGACACTATTGGGAGGAAAGACCGCCGAGGAACTGGAAGCGGAAGATAAAAAGCAGCGTCCAACAGTGGCCAATCAGGCAGTTTACAATGCGCTGCTGGCAAATGAGGATGGCACTTTCAGCTACTATCTCACAACGGAACAGTACCCAAAGCTGAAAGCGGCGTATTATTGGCTGGGCTGTTTGCGTGACCCTGTTACCGCTGAAATTTCGCAGGAATTTGTAACGGCGGCGGATTATACAGATTTGGATGAAAACGGAGTCCCTTGGGGGCTTACAGTTTCGGTGGACGCCGAGACTTATCACTCTGTGGAAATATGGTACTCTGCTGTGGTCACGGTTGCACCGGCGGTCATGCTGGGGCGGTATCAAGTATTATGCGGGATTTCCGGTGATGAATGGGCCGTCCATGTGACCGTGAAAGATGCTGACAGCGGCGAGGTGATTTCAGAACACGACTTCCCCACCCGTGGCGAGTAAATGTCCACGCCCGCCGGGGACGCATTTGCCCTTATCCTGTTCTTTGGGAGAGGCCGGGGGCGCGGGGGCAGAGCCACCGCAAAACCTACCGTCAGCCGACGCACCAGTGCAGACGGTTTTGCCGTTAAAATGAAGCGGACGAAAGCGGGGGGCAGGATTGTCAAATCCTGTTCCCCGTTTTCGGCGGCGAAATGGCAACGGCAAAAATCCAGACGGTCAAGGGGTAAGGGTAGGAGATTTTTTCGCGCCCTGTGCGAAAAAATACTACTCGGCCTTGACGGTCTGGATAGTCGGAACGGACATAGAACGCGGATTGCTTTCAGTGGGGAAATGTGCTATACTTTGATTGACAATTAGGTCGGCAAGCTAACCGAAAAATCTTTGTTTTGTTTAAGGAGAATATCACATGAAACAAAATGTCAGATGTACGATTGAAGATGTCATTAACTTATTAAAGGAAAAATATCTGAAGGAGGGCGAGCAAGCTCTCTGCAACGACAACGATTGGCAGATGTATGTAGCAGATGATGAATGGTTTTTAACAACTGCTTGCTGCATTACCGCTCCGCCTGAATTTGACGAAGAAACCGATGAAGAAATCATTCCAGATTTTGCGGTTGAAAACGGAATGGACGGTTCTGTGCTACCGGAAATTCTTCAAGATGTGATTATCAATGCACTTGAGCAGAAAAAAGACGCAACAAATGAAGAACTGTTAAAGGCACTGAACTTTTATATGGACAGAGATGCATTTATGTCATTTTGATTGAATGGCTATTTCAAATCCATATTCCGTCTGATGAAAAGCTGAAACAGGGCGACGGTGACTATCCCCGCCTCCCTGTCCGTTACCGCTCCATATCCTGCGCCCTGCGGGGCTGTTGCTCCCTCTGTTCCTGCCGCAAGATGTTGTAAACGCTCTTTCGGATTTGTTCGGCTTCTTTCACTTCCTCTTTCAGCGCAAGATACCGCCGGTTGAGCGTTTTCCTCTCGGCGGTCA
>CAJTFN010000039.1 GCA_910575815.1 Oscillospiraceae bacterium | reverse complement strand
AATTCTTTCCCAGACCAGCGTTCCTGCGGTGGTCTTGTTGTTGTGCCTTTTTTACCCCCTTTTACCCCCTTCTTCCTTCTTCACTTTTCTGTAAATTTTCTATTGACTTTTCCTTTGCAGACTTTCCCTATGTGCGCCAACAACATCCATAAAAATACTTTCCAGATCGTGGTTCTTATGGATTTCGTTTTCATAGCCTAAATGTCCGGCAGATATAATGCCAATGTGGTCAGCAATTTGCTCAACTTCGGAGAGTATATGACTGGACAATATGACGGTGATCCCTTTTTGCGGAAAACTTCTGATAAGCTCACGCAAATCTTGAATACCAATCGGGTCTAACCCATTTGTCGGTTCGTCCAAGATAAGCAATTTGGGCTGTGACAACAGAGCCAAGGCAATTCCAAGCCGCTGTTTCATTCCCAGCGAAAAATGGCCTGCCCGTTTTTTTCCAGTATTCTCAAGTTGCACAATACCAAGCACCTGCTTGATGCGGCTTTCTGGAAGCCCCAGGGCCAGAGTACGGGCTTTCAGGTTTTCATAGGCCGAGAGATTTTCATAGAGCGGAGGCATCTCAATCAAAGCACCAATGTTTTCCAAATCTGCCCGGCTCCACGGATGGCCGTCAAATTCAATCGCGCCAGAGGTGGGACGGAGAATACCTGTAATCATTTTCAAGATGGTAGATTTCCCCGCACCATTCGGCCCAAGCAGCCCATAAATTGAGTTGCGCTGAGTATTCAACGATACATTGTCTACCGCCATTTGTCCTTTGAAATTTTTGCAGAGATTTGTTGTTTGCAAAATATAACTCATATCAGACACATCCTTTCTTGGATTATGGTTTCATAATACTGAATGATTTTGAAGATTTCTTAAAGATTCAAGAAAAAACTTCGGCACCCTAAAAAGTGCCGAAGTTGCATTTTATCAGAGCAATTCTCAAAATTGCCTTAGATGTATATTAGCTCCGCAAAAATAATCTCCTCCACCTGGGCCTTACAGCAATTCATCAACCCCACCCAGCGCATGGGGTCGCGGGCTTTCAAATCCTCGGTGGCCCCAGCCTCCTTTGACATCCCCGGCATCATGCTGTCCAGCAGGTCATGGGCGGCATCCTCCACTTCCAGCAGATGGGCGTACAGCTTGCCCTCCATCACATACTCGGCCCAAACGATGGGACGATGCTCTTTCAGATACCGCAGACGTAGCAGGCCATATTTGCCCAGGCCGCGCTTGGGGTACAGCTCCGCTGCCAGGTTGGGGAGGTAGTAATCGCCCACTTTCACATAGTCCAATTCGATTTTCATTGTGCTGCCCTTTCTCCCTTACGGGTCATCGTCTGGCACCAGCGCAATCACATCAGAAATATCACAATTCAGCGTTTCGCAAATCTTGATAAGGGTCGGCATGGAGATATGCTCCCCCTTGCCCATGTTGGCGATATGGTTCGTTGTCAAATGCGCCTGGAGCCGTAAATCTTTCTTGCTCATGTTCTTGTCAATTAGCGTTTTCCAGAGCGGTTTATAGCTGATTTTCATAGCCTGTTCCACCTTTCCGGGCTGGGGCCAGCAGGAGCGGCCCCGGCCCTATGGCCTTTCAATCATTATACCGCCCTCATTGATAAAACACAATGCACTCTTGCAATTCTTCTCCAAAAACTGCGGCATACACAACGCATTTGTCTTTACATCAATTTAGGTATCAAGTGTTTCATGCCTTGACTTTTTGCTCATGTGAGATAAAGAAGTAAAAGAAGTGTAAAAAATTTTGCCGTTCCCTGTCCGGCTGACTGCCGGACGGGTCGGGCTTTAGTCGGGCAATTCTACCTTGCCGACAAAAGAGTAATAGATTTCGATTTCCTGTCTGCGGAGCTTCCCCCGGCGTTTCCCGTCAAGGGCTTCCGATTCGTGGATTACGATTTTCTCCACAAACTCCCGTAACAGGGTAGGGGTAAGTTCCTCAAAGCTGGTGTACTTGCGTACCACTTTCATAAACTTTTCAGCGTTTGCCGTGGCTTCCAGCGTTTTAGAAAGCTCGCTCTGCAAAGCGGCGGCTTTCTCTTTCAGTTCCTTTTGCTCGGCTTCGTAGTCTGCCGACAATTCCGTGAAACGCTCGTCCGATATGCGCCCCGCCACGCTGTCCTCATACAGCCGCTTGAAGATGGCGGAGAGTTCCGCAATCCGTTTTTCTGCCGCTTCCAGCTCTTTCTTCTTGGCGGCGTTCCGGCGTTTGCTCCCGTTCTCGGTCTGCTCGGTCAACAGCTTCATAAACCGGGCTTCGTGCCTGGCGGCGTAGCTGGTGACTTTCCGTAGGTTCTCGGTCACTCCGGCGGTCAACAGGTCGGTGCGGATAAAGTGCGCCGTACAATCTGCCGTGCGCTTCTTGTAGCTGCCGCAGATATAGCAGTCCTGCCGCCGCTTGTCCGTCTGATAGCGTTGCTGGTACATGACGCTGCCGCAGTCGGCACAAAAGAGCAAGCCGGAGAACAAACCCACTTCATCATAGCGGTTAGGGCGTTTGCGCTGCTTGCGTAGCTCCTGCACACGCTCCCATGTGTCCTTGTCGATTATCTGCTCGTGGTGGTTCTCGAAGATTGCCTGTTTGTCCTCGCTGTTGTAGATAATCTTGCTGCACTTGTAGGATTGTGTGGTGGTCTTGAAGTTCACAAGGCAGCCCGTGTATTCCCGGTTTTCAAGGATATGTACCACGGTATTCGCCGCCCATTTGCACTCATAGCCGGGGTGGTAGCGGCGGGTTCTCCCTGTCCGGCGGTATTCCAGCGTTCCCGGCGTGGGGATTTCCTGCTCCGTGAGCATACGGGCTATCTTGGTCGGTCCGTTCCCGGCAAGGCAAAGGCTGTAAATCTGCTTCACCACGGGGGCGGCTTCTTCGTCAATGATGAAATTTTCGTCCTCGTCCATGAGGTAGCCGTACACGGGCTTACTTGTGACAGGCTTCCCACTCATGCCTTTTGACCTCTTGACTGCTCTGATTTTCTTGCTCGTATCCCTCACCAGCCATTCGTTAAAAATGTTACGCAAAGGCGCAAAATCGTTGTCGCCCTGTGCGCTGTCAACGCCGTCATTGATTGCAATGAAGCGGACGCCGTTCTGTGGGAAAATCATTTCAGTGATATGGACAAGACCACAAAACCATGCGGAGCTGCTGACAATATTTCAGGCCAGATACTTGACATGACGGCGATTGTAGCGTAGACTGTTAAGTAGATTAACAGGAGGCGGATATGGAAAATACATCAATAGATAAGTTGTGCGAGTTATTTCTTCAAACAATTAACCAATACAAGGTTTTAGAAAAGAAAACTCACACCTATGACATTGACCCACAAATTCATCTGTCAGAAATCCATACCATTGTTGCGGTCGGAGCACATGAGGCCATCAATGTGACGGGGCTTGCCCAGTTACAGGGTACTTCCAAGAGCGCGGTATCACAGGCCATAAGCAAGCTGGTCAAAAAAGGTTTTGTTGAAAAAAGGACTTCACCAGATACAGACAATGAAGTTGTCCTGTTGCTTACTGAAAAGGGAAAACAGGTTTACAGTATGCACGAGAGCCAACATAATTGGCTGAAGTCCCAGCTTGCAGCTGTTTTTGAAAAGTATCCACCAAACACGATTTCTGTTCTATCTGAACTTGCCGTTGACATTCAAGCAATTTGGGCGCAGTTTTTGGAAAAATAACTGCGCCAGCATTAGTATTTTATTTTGCAATCTCTGTTAAGTAACTTAACAGAAGAAGGGACATTTATGAGTTATGAAATAATAAATTCCATTCCTCAATTCAATTTTCAAATCAACAGGATTTTAACCTATGGCGATTTGGCTTGTCACCGAGAAGAGGTTATTAGCTATGTTTCCCAGGTCAGAACATTTGAGGAATGGCATACTGCATGGCAGAAAATCGCTACAAGAAGCGAACAGGAAAGGCGTTATCTCCATGCGGCTTACTACTATCGTATGGCGGAATTTTTCTTAAAATCCGATACGCCCGAAAAAGACATTGCTTACAAAAAATGTGTCGAAAATTTCTACAAGGCGTTTGATTTTGAATTGCATTTGAAGTATGAAAAGCACCGTGTTCCATTTATGGGAAAGGCCCTTCACTGTTTGAAGTTTTCGCCACCAAACGCGATTGGAACTGTTCTTGTATGCGGTGGCTATGACTCGTTCATTGAGGAATTTGTACTTCAAGTCTCTGAATTTGTGAAACAACGCTATGAGATTATTCTTTTTGAAGGGCCAGGACAAGGTAAATCCCTCCAAGAGAATTTATATTTCAGCTATGACTTTGAAAAAGCGGCTTCCGCCGTTTTGGATTACTTTGGTATACGGCGATGTGCTATGGTCGGGATTTCATGGGGCGGCTATTTCGCTCTGCGCAGTGCGGCTTACGACAAGAGGATTACGGCAGCGGCAGCTTATGATGTGATGGACAACGGGCTGGAAGTTATGACAAACATTTTTCCAGAACCAATCCGAAGCGCGATCCGGCTCTCACACAAGTATCACTGGCAAGGTATACTGAACAAACTTGTAAGCATTATCAGAAAGAAAAGTATTTTAGCAGACTGGGCCATTTCTCAAGGACTGCACATTACCGGAACCAAAACGCCCTATGAATTTTTTCAAAGCATCTCTTTCCATAACCTTGCATTGACTACAGAATTGCTCACACAAGATATATTGCTTTTAGCCGGAGCGGAAGATCACTACATACCCCGAAATCAATTCTATCGGTTAAAATCATCCATCCATAATGCGAAAAGTTTAACGTGCAGGCTTTTTACAAAGGCCGAGGGCGGTGAGCAGCACTGTCAAATCGGAAATCATCAGTTAGCCATAAACGCAATTTCTGATTGGTTGGCTTGCTATTTCGTGCAATAGCAAAAGTTAAAAAGACCTCCCACATCTGCCCAGCGGCAGAAAAGAAAAAAACCGTTGCTGGGCAGATTTATTTTCATACCCAAAATTCAGACAGTAAGCGGCGGTTTTGATTTTCAAAGCCGCTACTTTTTATATTTTGGCGGCAATTAGGAGGATGCCGCCATGCGATTGCGAATAGATAGGCACTTGTCAAAAAAAGCCTAATCCCCGCAGCGGCATCCCCTACCCAGGTTTGCGAAAATAGTCGTTTTTTGTCTGCCCATATCGCCAATCCCAACGCCCGAACAGCCTTGTGCTGTTCGGGCATTTTTGCTTTTTCAGGGGATTGTCCCATCCGGCCCCGATGTCGAGGCCCACCCCTCTTGTTCAGATTTCGCTTACCCCAAATCTGAACAGGAGGACAACAAGATGGAGATCACCATCAAGAGATACAGCCGCAAACTGACCTATGAGGACGCCGCCACCCTGGACGAGTTCTGGGAGCTGGCCAAACGCACCGAACGGAGCCTTGAACGGGAACAGCGGCGGCACTGGGACGGGCGCGAGTGTGACGAGTACATAATTGCCGCCCAGGGCGTTCTGCCCTACTGTGCCACCCCGGAAGAACTGGTCTGCCAGCAGGAAACACTGGATGAAATTCTGGCGGTGCTGGCCCTCTGCACGCCTACCCAGCGGGAGCGGTTTCTGCTCTATGCGCTGTATGATTTCAGCTATGCGGAGATTGGGCGGATGTGCGGCTGCTCCAAGGCCGCAGTCTATGACAGCATTGAGGGCGTTCGGAAAAAGTTTTTCAAATTTTTCCGCTGACCGCCCTGACGATCACCCCGGCATGATGGCTACCAGGTGAGGGGCAACCGCCCTATCACCGGGAGGGACAAGCTGTTTCCCTCCTACATCAAGGAGGCCAAAATGTCAGCGATAATTCAGCTTCAGCAAGAGTGCGTCCGTTTCTTACGGCGCACTTATACACCATTCCGGTGTCGTGCGCCCTGCCGGGGGCGTTGCGTCCTTCGGACGCGATGGGGAGCTGCACTCCCCAAACCCCTTGCGCACCCGCAGGAAAGGAACACCCGCTTTGCGTCTGTTCCTTTTCTGCGGGTCAGGTATCGTCACTGCCAGATTGGCACTCACGTTAAAAACGCAAATCTGACGTTTTTAGGATTTTGCCAAGGAAGCATGTGAAATGGTTGTATCCGAAATCCCCCACATGACCTATCAGCAGTACCGCACAGCCCGGCGGCTGGTGCATGAGTGCTGCAACTATGATTGCGGAAACTGCCTACTCCTGGACAACGGCGAGGAATGCGTCTGTCCGCAGAGCATCACCTACTCCCTAATCTGCAAATGGTTCCGCGCCGCCGTCCTTCCCCTGGACGCTGATCTGTGCGCCGCGCTGTTCCCTCTGCCCGCTGTCAGACGGCGACGCTGCCGGGAGTGTGGTAGGTCATTTGCCCCGCCCAGGCACAACACCATTTACTGCTCCGCCTGTGCCGCAGAACGCGCCAAACGGAGCAAGCGGGCCTGGGTCAGGAAAAACCGGGCCGATGTGTAGAAAAAGTACCCGCTGAGAATGCAGTAATATCAGGGCTTTCAAGACCGCCCTCAATGGGGTACTGATACATTTCCTTTCTACCCCCGGAAACGGGCCTCTAACGGCCCACAGCGGCGGTTTGAACAGCCCTACACCAAGGAGGCCGACACCATGACTGACTACATGGCGATAGATACCGATTTGCCGCCCTACTTTCCCTACCCTCAATTCCTGATGGATATGCCGCTGTCCCATACTGCTGCCCTGACCTATGCGCTCCTGCTGGACAGGGCGCACCTCTCCCAGCTTAATGGCTGGACGGACGAGGCCGGGCGGGTCTATCTCATTTTCCCTGTGGAGAAGATTGCGGCGGCGCTGAAACGCAGCCTTTCATCAGCCAAGAACGCATTGGCTGAGTTGTCGGCGGCAGGGCTGATTGAACGGAAGCGGCGGGGACAGTTCTTGCCCAATCTGATTTATGTGAAGCTGCCTGATGGACAAAAAATTATCCCACCCCAGAAGGACAATGGATTGTCCATCACGGGGGTAGAAAATGACCTGCGGAACAGTTAGGAAATAAGACTTTCCGTAGGCAGAAAGATAACCCCAAATCAAACAAATAGAAACAAATAAATGAACCAAACGAGTGGGAGTAAATAGCGCCCACCTTTCGGACAAATGTCCACCACGAAAATTTTGAAAACAAGGAGTTGCCTATGGAGCATATCAGCTACAAGACGCAGACCGAGATTGTCAAATTCCAGGGCCGGGAAATCCCGCTGGAAAACCTCACGCCTATCCTCACCACGGAGCAGGAGGCGGCGAAGCGCCGGGAATTGGAGCAGCGGCTTTATGAGGTATTCCGCAAGTACCAGCAGAGGGGAAAGCCCGCTACATGATTTTTTCAGATTGAGATTGATTTGCGGGGCTGCTGACGGTATAATGAAGCTGTCAGCAGCTCCGTTTCTTTTCAGAAAGGGAGCGCAAAATGAATAATCGAATTGACGCGATCTATGCAAGACAGTCCATCGACAAGAAAGATAGTATTTCTATCGAAAGTCAGATTGAGTTTTGCAAATACGAATTGAGAGGCGGGAGTTGCAAGGAATATCAAGACAAGGGTTACAGTGGTAAGAATACGGACAGGCCCCAGTTTCAAATGCTGGTGGAGGACATCAAGCGTGGGCTGATTGCCAGGGTGGTCGTTTACAAGCTCGACCGCATCAGTCGTTCCATTCTGGACTTCGCAAACATGATGGCGCTGTTCCAGGAGTACAACGTGGAGTTCATATCCTCAACGGAGAAGTTTGACACATCCACGCCGATGGGCCGGGCGATGCTGAACATCTGCATTGTGTTCGCGCAGTTGGAGCGAGAAACCATCCAGAAGCGGGTGCAGGACGCATGGTATGCCCGGTGTCAGCGCGGTTTCAAAATGGGCGGACGTGCGCCCTACGGTTTTCGGACAGAGCCTATCATCATTGACGGCATTCACACCAAGAAACTGGTGATTGAACCGACAGAGGCGGCGTTCGTTCGCAAGATGTACGATATGTATATCGACCCGCGCATTTCGCTCCACGACATCGCCACTCAGCTTACGGCCCAAGGCGTGAGGTCATTCTATGGAAAACCGTTTTCCAGGTCGACAATCAGCCTAATCCTCCGCAATCCAATTTACGTAATGGCTGACTTGGACATTTACGAGTTTTTCAAGAGCCAGGGAACGGAGATTTACAACGATGCCACCGACTTCGCAGGAACCAACGGCTGCTATTACTATCGCAGTAAGGGCAATACTGATAACAAGCACAAATATCTGCAAGGCCAGATGTTGGTGCTGGCCCCCAGCGAGGGCTTCATCCCGTCCGAGTTGTGGCTTCAGGTGCGGAAGAAAATCATAGCGAACCAGAACTACCAACCGGCGAGGAAAGCCCGCCATTCGTGGATGGCCGGGAAAATCAAGTGCGGCAAATGCGGCTATGCTTTGATGTCGGCCCACTCCTGCGGCTATATCTATTTGCGTTGCTCGAAACACGCTGAAAACAAATCCTGCCTTGGCTGCGGCACGATTAAAATGCGGGAGTTGGAGGCGTTAGTTTACCAGCAGATGGTGAAGAAACTGGATGACTACAAGACGCTGACGGGCCGCAAAAAGAAAAAGACTGCCAGCCCGAAACTGACGGCGAAGCAAGCGGAGTTGGCCCAGGTGGAGAGCGAGATTGAAAAGCTGTTGGACACGCTGACAGGCGCAACCCCGGTGCTGATCTCCTACGCCAATGCCAAGATTGAGGAATTGGACAGCCGCCGTCAAGCCCTTGCCAGCGAGATTGCCAAGTTGACCGCCGAAGCGGTGTCCCCGGAGCAGATTGACACGATTTCCAATTACCTGGATGATTGGGAAAACGTCAGTTTTGAGGACAAGCAGCAGGTGGTGGATTTGATGATTACCGTCATTCGTGCCACCAGCGAGAAGTTACAAATTGAGTGGAAAATCTGACGGCGGGCATACCGTCAGGCCCTTACCCTTTTATGCCCTTGTCCAGTGTACTTCTGTGTACATTCCCACTTGAAGATAGTTTCGCCCTAACCTTGACATATCCTTTACGATAACCGTTCCCACAAGCCCCGCTTCAATGTCGGCAAGCATGGACTGGAAGCCGGGTCTTTGAAAATTTGCCCCGGAGAATCCGTCGTCCGTGTACCATTTGAGGTTGGAAAAGCCGTTCTGTTTTGCGTAGGCTTCAAGGATTCGCTTCTGGTTGCTTATGGAGTTGGATTCGCCTTGGAGCGTGTCCTCGTGCGACAATCTCGGATATAGGGCGGTAATCAGTTTTTGGGTGGTCTGTCTTGTCATGGTTTCCTCCATTTCCGACAGCCAGCCCCACTATTCCGTAGGTTTATTATACCATAGGGCGGGGCTTTCTGTACAGTCCTTTTTGCTACTTTATGTCGAAAAATATCACATTATTTTATTAAGGCTTATCGCATTACATAGCGTGTGCGGCTGTTCCCCCGGCTGCGCTTTCCGCTTCCAGCACTTTCATCATCTTGTCGGCGGCGGTGGCGGTAGTGCCTTGTTTGAAATAGCCGGAAACCACAAGGACGGTGTTCCCCCGGCGTACCTCGGTCACGCAATCCGGGCGGCGGGCGGGGCGGTCTTTCTTCTTGGTGTCGGTCATAGGCAAATCTCCTTTCCATTCAGCAGCTTTTTAAGCTGTTCCATTTTCTCCCTTGCGGCGGCTTTTCTGAAATTTTCCCCGGTAATGCGGACGGGGGTACACATTTCAATAAGGCGGTCATAAATCCGGGCGTGGGGCGTGTCCTCCGGGTTCTGCAATTCTTCCAGCGTCAAATTTGTAGTGACTATTAACGGCTTTCTGCTTCGGTATCGGCTGTCAATCACGTTATAGACTTGCTCTAAGCCGTATTCCGTGCCACGCTCCATGCCGAAATCGTCAAGGATAAGCAAGGGGAAGCTGCAAAGGCGGGAGATATATTCGTTCCTGTCCTTGTAGCTGGCGGCAAGGTCGTTGAGGATAAGGGCAAAGTTCGTCATGCACACGGAAATCTCACGCTCCATATGTAGTCGTTCCGGCCCTCAAAGCTGGCGGTCAGGTCGTTGAGTATCAGGGCAAAGTTCGTCATGCGGACGGCTACCTCCTGCTCCATCAGAGCATTGGCGATGCAACCGGCAAAATAGCTCTTGCCAGTTCCCACACCGCCCCAAAGCAGATAGCCGATGTTCTCGGCCTGCATGGTCGGCCAGTTCTCAACGTAAAAATGGGCGTGTTTCATCTGCGGGCATTTGCCGTTGTCGTTGGCAAACGTCCATGTCCGCATTCAGTGCTGGATATTGGCCCCGCCGGAAAGTGACAGACGCGCAGCGGGTGTCACTTTCTGGCGGGGGGCAAGGGTTTGGGGGCGCAGCCCCCATCGCGCTCGGAGAGCGCAATAGCCCCCGGCAGGGCGCACGACACCGGCCACGGTGTATAAGTGCGCCAT
>CAJTFN010000038.1 GCA_910575815.1 Oscillospiraceae bacterium | reverse complement strand
CTTGGTATGCGCAATAGCGCTACGAATTGTCTGGGCGATAATTATGGTTTCATTTTAATAATGCAATACTGCGGCTGTCAAGTGGTCTACGGCATTGTTCACGATTTTTTCATAATCAGCTAAACGGCGCAACCCAATTGGCCGGATTGCGTTAAGGGCCAGATACGCCATAGCCGCCAAGTGCTTCAGGAATACCGGCGGGAGTACAAGTTCCATTTCGCCTGGATTAAGGCCAGGAAAGCGGTGCTGATCGACTTCGATGCCGCCCGCCTCCACAAGCCCGCCTGCGAAAACGACACCGTGGTCCTGGGCACCACCGACTTCGCCGCGCCGGAGCAGTACGGCCTCTCCCAGTCCGACGCCAGGGCGGACATCTACTCCTTGGGCGTGCTGATGAGCGTCATGCTCACCGGGGAGTTTCCCTTCCGGAGACTGGCGAGCGGCCGCCTGGGCCAGACGGTCCAACGATGCACCTAGGTGAACCTGGAAAACGCTATCAGAGCATAATCCATCTGATGGAGGCGATTTGACCGTGAAAGTCTGTCCCCACTGCGGCACAGTCCTTCCGGATGAGGCGTCCTTCTGCCCCAGCTACGCAAAGAGCGACATTATCCGGGTCCGGCAGACCCATCACTTTCACGCCACCCCAACCTATCTATACCCCGGAGGACGCTCCCACGAACACAACGGAGGAACTCCAGGCCCTGCTGGAGGAGATTGGCCGCACGGCGGAGCCCGACGCGGAGATTAACATCCATCTCCCCCCCGGTGGCCTATGAAGGAGAGCTGGTGCTGAACCGCCGGGCAGTAAACCTTTACGGCAGCCTCGACCAGACGGGCGGGCGCACCACCTTCACTGGCCCTGTCCGCCTCGCGTACTCCGGTGGCGTCATCTCCTATTTCGAAGGCATTGATTTCACGGGAAGCGGCGGCACGGGCATCTCCGCCATGTCCCGCCTTCACCTGACGAACTGCCGCCTCTCCGAGTGGGACACCGCCATTTTCTGTTCGGAAAGCGCATGGGTCAACGCGGACCAATGTATCTTCTCGGACAACGGCGTCGGCCTCCATATCGACAATGCGGAGCCCAACATCTCGGACAGCCGATTTGAAGGCAACACCTTCGTCCTGCTGGAACAGGTGGGTGTAGAGATGCTCTTGAAATTTCCCGTCACTCTCTTCTCCGGCAACGGCACGGACATCGACAACCGCTGTGGCCAGGAGCTGGAGCTGGACCGGACCTTTTTCCAGTAAACCCCATACAAACGGCCCCAGGCGCACGCCGCGCCTGGGGCCGTTCCCTTTTACCGGGCCAGCTCTTTCAATTTTCCATACAGCAGAGCGTTGGCCTGGACATCGCACCAGGCCCGGTGGGTGTCGGGCTGAGCAATGCCGAACACCTGGGCCAGCTCCTCCGCGCCGCTGCTCAGGCGCAGGGTCAGGTCTCCCCGGCGGCGGTCGGCAGAAACCGGGACGGCGGCCTTGGGCGCGGATACCGCCGTAAGCTGGCTCCGGTACTCGGCGAGGCCGGCCGTAGAGAGGGTTTCCAGGTATTTGGCGGTGACGGCCCCGGCGTGGGGACCGATGATGGTTTGGATGCTGCTCAGGTCCCAGGCGGTTTTGGTAATCTTCGCGTCCACAGCGGCCTGCCAGGTCTTGGGGGAGGTGGTCTTGTTCAGCCACTTTGCCTCAAAAAACGCGGGGCTGTTCAAAACCCGCGCGGCCAGGCCGCCCAAGGCGCCGCTCCGCTGGAAAAAGTACGCCTCAATTTCCCGGCGCTTCGCGGCCTTTTCCCGCTCCTCCATCTCGGAGACGAAGGTCTTGATCTCATCCAGCGGCGCGTCCACCATGGCCAGCAGCTCCTTGACCTGGGCCTCGAAGTCCTGATACGGGGCAAGGTACACCTTTTTAATCTCCTTGCGGCGGCCGTCGATGTCCCGCCGGAGGCGGGAGAGCTCCTTCTTGTCGGCCTTGGCGTCGGCCAATCGATCCTCCGTGTAGACCATGCCCTCATAGCGGGCCAGGACGGCGGTAAGGGCCATTTTCAGCTCCTGGAAATTGTCGATGGAAACCTGTCCCGGCTGCTGGCGGGACAGGAGCTGCAATTCATCCATGGGGAAAGCTCCTTTCTGTTTTTTGATTTGTCCCCTCAGCCCCGGCCATACCGCCGGGCGATTTCCTCCAGCTCGTCCCCGTCCGCCCGGCGAATCTCGTCCGCGTCCAAGATCATGGCCCCCAGGCCGGAAAACGCTCCGGCGTAAGCCTCCTCCAGCAGTTCCTTTCGCAGGGTCTCCGTTTCCCGTTCCATGCCGTCCTCCTTCCACCGCTCCATGCGGCCCTGTTATATCTTTTTATCCTACCAATTTTCTACAGGAAAAAACAATCCAAATAGTGTAATTCCATATCTCATATTCCTACATTACGTAGGGACTTTCATATAACAATTGATTACTGAATTGCACCAGCGTCTGCAAAGAAAGAGCTGACGAAAAAGTGAGCATTTCTGGAGGTTTAACTTGTACTGATATTTTGCTGGATGATTTTCTGCAAGTCCACAAGTATTGATATAGTCATACTCATCGTAGGTCAGCGCCCACTCAAAGTCGGCCCCGTCCAACAGCTCCATCAGGCTGGCGCCCATACGGGGCGCTTCCTCCAAGGTGGTCAAGTCCTGAAGCCGCACGTCGCCGCGCCCTTCAAAGGGCTTGGTTTTCACGGACGCCGTATGAATCAGCATCGCGCCGCCGGCATCCTGCTGTTTCACCGGGTTCCCAGCCTGGACCATGACCCGGCGCACAATCTCACAAATCAAATCTTCTTGTTGCATAAATAAGGGTCCTTTTTTGATATTGTCTCAAAAGGAACGCCCTCAATATTCAATCCAAGAATTCATGGAGCACCGCGGCTCCGGCGATTCCCACGGCGAATGCTGACGACAAACAGTTTCAAAGAAAAGGAGATCATGAGTTATGGTCAAGTACAAGGCGAAAAACTCTCTGAAATCCCCGCGTTTTTCTGGTATCAAAACTTTTATGCGCATGGAGAATATCGCAACCACCGATGATGTGGATTTCGCGGTAGTCGGCCTCCCCTTTGACACCAGTGCGTCCTATCGCGTGGGCACCCGCCTGGGCCCCACCGCGATTCGCGACATGTCCTGCCTGGCGGCGAAGCCCTACAGCGGCCCCCTTCAGGTCGGCATTTATGACGAGTGCTCCGGCGTGGACTACGACGACTTGGGCTCCGTCCCCGGCTACATCGAGGAGTCCTTCAACATCATCACCGAGGGGCTGCTCCCCTACGACACCATTCACGAGTATTTCGGCAAGCCCTATAACCACGGCACTCCCTTCTACCACGCCGCCAAAGAGGGTCTGGTGGACACCTCCAAATCCATTCAGGTGGGCATCCGCGAGGGTCTGTACGGCCCCGAGGACCTGACCAACTCCGGACCTTGGATACAAGGTGATCAAGGCGGACGAGTGCCACAAGATGGGTATGGAAAAGGTCATTGAGGCGATCATTGAGCGGGTTGGCAAGTCCAAGGCCTTCCTGACCTTCGACGTCGACTTCCTGGACCCCGCCTGCGCCCCAGGCACCGGCACCCCCGTTCCCGGCGGCTTCACCACCGCCCAGGCCCTGGAGCTGATTCGCGGACTGAAGGACCTGAACATCATCGGTTATGACATCGTGGAGGTCTCCCCCCTACGATCCCACTAATATCACCGCGATTGCCGCCGCGGGCCTGATGCAGGAGTTCATCTTCCATGTGGCTTATCGCAAGAAAAACAAGATTACCTTCTGATTGATTCCTTTCCAGCAGAACGCCCGCCTTACGGCGGGCGTTCTGTTTATGTTGCGCCATTTTGGCGGGCTGGCTCGCCGGACGGATGGGCACCTGAATTTCCATCAGCGTCTCTTTAGGGTCGCTGGTCAGGGTTACATCAATTTTGTAGATTTGAAAGATGTTTCCGTTAACGGCGTAGTTGTGAACCCGGAGGTAGTCCTTGATGGGTTCAAAGGAAGGGGAGTACTCTTCCAGGCCGCCGTCGTGGTAGTACATGCAGATATAAGACCCCGCCGGAATTTCCTGTTTATATTCGGATTCGATGTCACTGTCCTCCACAAAGAGCATGGGAACGGAGGGGATGTAGTCCGGACTCTTTTCCAGCAGACGTTCGCCGGCGTAGACGCCCACCCGGTCGCTGGCCAGAATCGGGGCGGTTTCGTCCAGATACCATTCCAGATTCGTAAAAGCGTAGGCATGCTCCCGGGGGCCTCCGGCCTCCTCGCCAAAGGTAATCATATACCGCTTGGGGAACTGGCACTCAAAGACCACATCGCTGACGGGAGGCTCCGCCAGCTCCTTCAGGAACAACAGCTTCTGGCTGAGGATTTTGTTCAGCAGCATCTTTTTCCGGATTTATTCCTGAAGCAGATAGTAATAGTGCATGAGGATATCCGTGGACTTCTTCACATTGCGGTCGTGGAAATAGTCCATAATGCTCTCCACCGACATGCCCAGCTGGCGCAGTTCTTTAATGGTGCCTAGGCGCTCATACTGGCGGATGGAATAATAGCGGTATTTGGTGTTCTGGGTCGATGTAGACCGGCTTCATCAACCCGATTTGGTCGTAATACCGAAGGGTCTCGCTTGTTACCCGGCGAAGCTTAGCCAGCTCGGTAATGGAAAGCAGGTCCTTTTCATTCGACGCCCCCTGTTAGAAAGAATGTTGAAAGGAATCGTATCATAAAGGACGCGGTTTGTCAAATCGGAAAAATCTTGGGAAACGCCGGAATTCCACATCGACCTTTGTGTTGCACAAAGTGCTATCATGCCAGCAAATACGACAAGAGAAGGGGGGATGCCGCCTATGGGAAACCCTCTGGCCCGGGGATACTGGGCGCCTGAAAACTGGGAACGGCTGGAGGAAACCATCCGGAAGAACTCGTTTCAGGACTGGTATGCCTGCTTTGATTTTGACGACACCACCAGCATCCATGCGGTGGATCACGCTTTGTTTGCCTATCAGGTCAGCCGGCTGTGCTTTGCCATGGACCCGGAGCAGATGCGGGGAGCCCTGACTGCGGGGCTGGAGAGCCCGGGCCAGATGCTGGGCTTCAATCAGGAAAATCGCCCGGTGCGCTGCGGGGATATCGTGGAGGACTTGTGCCGGGATTATGAAGAGCTCTGGCGGAGCCGGGCGGTGGGGGCAGGAGAGGAGGAACTGCCCGCTGTCCGACAAACCCTGGAGTACCGCGACTTTGCTGTCAAACTCCGTTGGATGCGGGCCACGCTGGACAGCGCTTGCCCCATAGAGACGTCGTATCCCTGGTGCATCTACCTCCTCTCAGGCTTCACGCCGGAGGAGGTGCGCTGCCCGGGGCGGGAGGTGATTGCCTGGGCCGCAGAGGCCGTGCGGTTTGGCGCCGTGACGCTACGCTCCCCGGAGGAGTGCGCGGGAAGCGCCTGGGTCCTTCGCACGGTGGAGGAGACCGGGCTGACCTTTCCGGAAGAAATGCAGAATCTATACCGGATTCTTCAGGACTACGGAATCACACCCTACCTGGTCTCCGCGTCTCCCTTGGAGCTGGTACGGGCGGGCAGCGAGATGGCGGGACTCTGTGTGCCGCCGGAGCACATTTTTGCCATGAGGGTCCGGCAGGACCCGGCGGGCCGGTATATCTGCGGGTATGACTGTGCCTGGGGCGGCGGCTACGCGCAGACCTTCGGCCCTGGAAAGAGTCAAGTAATCCGCCAATTTATCGCGCCACGCCACGGGGGAGAGGCTCGCTCCTGGTGTGCGGCGACGCGGAGAGCGACATGGACGTGATGACGGACTGGATGGGGCAGGGAGACACAAAGCTGGGGCTGATTCTCAACCATTTGCGGGACCCGAACCGCTACCCAAGGCTTTGCCTAGCGGCTCGGGAGGCGGCAACAAGGCCCGGAGGGCGCTTCCTTCTCCAAGGGCTGAACAAAAGGACGGGGATATTTCGCCCAGCACAAACCACCATCCCGGAAAATTCGGAACGGCCCCTGCTCTTTTTTGAAAACGGATGAGACGCGAGGAAGGCGCGGGACAGGGAGGTGTTCTGTCCCGCGCCTTTCTTCCGTCATTGTGTTTAAAAACCGGGGGAAATTCAAATAAACTAAACAAAAAGCGGACCTGGAAGCAAAAAACCGTTGACCTTTTTGTTACACAAAGATTTATGCTTTTAATCAAGGCAAGGGCCGATGCCCCCACAGAAGCCCTTGCAGACAATTCCCTCCGCGGCGACAGAGCAAGCGAAAATAACGACATGGAATGTAAGGAGAAATGATCGTGGAACAGAAGAATTTGTCCGTTTTTGGCGACATCATTCGCAACGAGGAAATCGCTGATTTCATCCGCCTGGTCAACCTGACCCGGGACATCTTCCATCAGGAGCTGACCGTTCTTGAGATCATGCCCGGTGAACTGACAAACAAAAACTTCCACGCGCTTCTGGAGAACGGCACCCAGGTCACCATCCGTTTGGCCGGCAAGGGCACCGCCGCCTACATCAATCGTCCCGGCGAAAAGCACAACGACACCCAGATGGCCCGCCTCGGAATCGCTCCCGAGATTTACTACTACGACCCCACCACCGGCTCCCAGATCGTTGAGTACATCGACGCTCCCACCATGCATCCAAACGATTTCCAGACCCGGGACGAGGTTCTGAACAAGGCCGGACAGGTTATGCGCCGGTATCACGACAGCGGTATGGAGTTCAAGACCGCCTTCAACCCCATTTCCAAAATCGACGAGTACAAGGCAATCATGGCGGAACACAAGTACGAAAAGCGCTATGAGGGTTGGGACCGCATCGTGGAGAACCTGGACCGCATTTCCGCGGCCTACCAAAAGAACCCTCCCCACCGGGTGCCCTGCCACAATGATACTCTGGAGGAGAACTTCATGCTCCAGGGCGAGAAAATGCGCGTCATCAACTGGGAGTAAGGCGGCATAAACGACGGCTATTACGATATCGCCTGCGTCTGCGTAGAAAATCCCCTGGATGAAAAGTGCGAGGAAACCTACCTCCGGGCTTACTGCGGCGGCGAGCCCAGCGACGAGGCTCGGGTCCGGGTGCTGATCAACAAGTTCCTAGTGACCTCCCACTGGTCTACGTGGTCCTTGGCTCAGATTTGCTACGGCAAGGACCCCGATTTCTACTGGGAGTATGGCCGCACCCGCGCCGTTCAGGCCTGCTCTTTCCTGGATGCCCCCAACTTCGCCCGGTATCTGGAGATCGTCGGTGGCTGAGCCGTTTCCGCGACACCCGCATATTAGGAGGAAAGAGAATTGGAACTGATTGGAACCATCATTACATACATCATCATGGCCTACTGCGTGGTAGGTGGTGTGTCCTACATCATTGATGATCGGTCTGAGCTGGGCCAGTTCTTCAATGACGGTCTGTATGCCATGGCCAACCTGTTTATCCCCATCTGCGGCCTGATAGCCTCCGTCCCGTTCCTGACGGTGTTCATCCCCAAGTACATTGGGCCCATTTTCAACCTGATGGGCGCCGATCCGGTCCTGGCCGCCGCCTTCATCATGGCGCCGGACTGCGGCTCCTTTGCCCTGGCGGCGGAAATTGGCCAGACCCCGGATCTGTTTCCCCTGATTATCGCCACCGGCTTTATGTGCGCCTCCACGATCTCCTTCAATGTTCCCATCGGATTGTCTATGCTGGAGAAGGAGGACCACAAGTATCTGGCCCTGTGGGCACCATGAGCGGCTTTTTGTCCGTTCCCTTCGGCGTGCTGATTACCAGCGTGATCGTGGCCTTCACCCATCCGGCCATCCACACGCAGTTCACCACGGTGGGCGCGCCCGACCATGTGGAGATGCTGACCATTGGCATGATTATCAAAAACCTGATTCCCCTGATTATCATCTGCCTGCTGCTGGCCCTGGGCCTGAAGCTGTTCCCCAACGAAATAGTCAAGGGCTTCAAGGTCTTCGGCAAGGTCGTGATCGGGGTCCTGACCGCCGTGGTGGTGGCCTGCATCGTGCAGCACTACACCGGGCTCTTCACGGATATCCTGCACATGGGCTGGGGCTTCAATCCCATTCTGGCCGATGAGGAGGACACCTTCCGGGCCATTGAGTTGCTGGGCACCATCGCTATGATGCTCACCGGCGCGTTCCCCATGGTGACCCTCATCCGTAAGTGCCTCAGCAAGCCCCTGGAGAAGTTGGGCCGTCTGGCCGGCCTGGAGGCCAGCGGCAGCATCGGCCTGGTGGCCTGCCTGCCCAACGGTCTGGCCCTGTTCCCCTTCATCAAGGATATGCGGCCCCAGGATAAGGTGACCTGCCTAGCCTTCCTGGTGTGCGGCGACTACTGCATCGGCGACTTCCTGGCCTTCAACGTCAACTTCCAGCCCAACCTGCTGATTCCCGTGTTTGTGGGCCAGGTGTGCGGCGGCATCATCGGCATCCTGTTTGCCAAGGTGTTGGCCGTTCCCCAGGTGAACCGGGAGTCGGAGCGGGAAGCCTCCAAGGCTTCCTGAGAAGGAGGAGGCTATGGATACCAGCGTGCTGAGTGTGGGAATCGGCATCGGCACCTCTACCACCAGTATGGTGGTCAGCCGCCTGCTCGTCCAGAACACGGCCTCCTGCTTTTCCGTTCCCCGGGTTGCCATCACCGGAGCAGAGATCGTATACCGGGGAGAAATCTACCAGACGCCCCAGGCCGAGGGCGACCGCATCGACGCCGACGCGGTTGTCTCCCTCCTGGAAGAGGAATACCGGCGGGCGGGCATCACCCCAGAGCAGGTGCAGACCGGCGCGGGCATCATCACCGGCGAGTCCTCCCGCAAGGAGAACGCCGCCCTGGTGACGGAGCGGATGAGCCGTCTGGCAGGGGAGTTCGTCGTGGACACGGCGGGACCGGATCTGGAGTCCATCATCGTGGCCAGGGGCGCCGGTACCGCCCAATACTCCGAGGAACATGGGTGCTCTGCCGTCAATTTTGATATTGGCGGCGGCACCCCACCAACATTGCGGTCTTTCACTGCGGCCAGCTGGTAGGCAAGGGCTGCTGGGACGTGGGAGGACGGCTGATTCGAGTGGAGAGCGGCAGGATTTCCTACGTGAGTCTCCGGGCAGCCCTGGTGGCTCAGGACGTGGGTGTCTCTCTCCAGGTCGGGGTCCCGGTGGAGACCGGGCCCCTTCGGAAGGTCACGGACCGAATGGCGGCGGTACTCTGCGAAGCTGCCGGACTGCTTCCGGAAACGCTGCTGTGCCGCGGGGTGGAGACCCGGGAGGCCACGCCCATGCAGCTGGAGCGCCCCGCGGACTGCGTTTCGTTTTCCGGCGGGGTGGCGGACTATGTGTATCATCCCGCCTCGGACTGGTTCCGTCACGGGGATATCGGCCTGCTTCTGGCGGACAGCATCCGCCGCAGTGCCCTCTTCACCGCCCGGCGGATGATCCCGGTCCGGGAGACCATTCGGGCCACAGTGGTGGGCGCGGGCGCGTATACCACTACAGTGAGCGGAAGCACCATCGACTGCGTGCGGGAGGACCTTCTGCCCCTGAAAAATCTCCCCGTTCTGGTCCCCGGAAAGGAGACGGAGGAAGCGGCGGGTCTCGGCCAGGGCGAAGTCCTGGCCAGGGAAACCCGGTGGTTCCTTCAGGAGAGCGGGGCGGACAATGTGGTTTTCTGCCTGAAGCGGTTCCGGGCCCCGGATTACCGGCAGGCGTGCGCCCTGGCGGACGCGCTGGCCGAAGCCGCCGGACCGCTGCCCCCGGGAGCGCCGCTGCTGGTGCTGACCGAGCAGGATTACGCCAAGGCCTTGGGCCAGGCTCTCCGGCGGCGCGTAAAGGACCGTCCGGTGGTCTGCATTGACAGCGTCCGGGCGGAAGAGGGCGATTACCTGGACCTGGGCCGCCCGTTGATGGATGGCCTAGTGCTGCCGGAGGTGGTCAAAACGTTGATTTTTGGTGAATGACAAAGGAGGCGAAAGCCTTGATTTTAAAAACGAAGCTGGCGGGGCGGGTCTATGAGTTCCGCTCCGTTCAGGAAGTGCTGGCGAAAGCCAATGAGCTCAAGTCCGGCGACGTGCTGGCGGGGCTTGCCGCTGCCAGCGACAGCGAGCGGGTGGTGGCGAAGGAGGTTCTTTCCAACCTGCTGATGAGCGATCTGCGCAACAGTCCGGCGGTGCCCTACGAGAGCGACGACGTGACCCGCATGGATCATGACGGCGTGGACCGCGCCACCTATGACCGTGTCAAAAACTGGACGGTGGGGGAGTTCCGTGAGTGGCTTTTGAGCTACGACGCCACAGAGGAGGCCATTCAGTCCCTTCGCAAGGGACTCACCGCCGAGATGATTGCCGGAGTCACCAAGTTGATGAGCAATATGGACCTGGTTTACGCGGCCAGCAAGATGCGGGTGGAAAGCACCTGCGACACCACCGCCGGCCGCCGGGGAACCTTCTCCACCCGGCTCCAGCCCAAGTGATGTGGCCCTGGGCCAGTACCTTGCGGAGCAGTACAGCGCATTGAAAACCAGCGCCGGGAGCGCCGGTATCAGCGAAAAGCTGTCCAATATGCTTAATTCCTCCTTCGACCCGTTTATGGATCGGCTGATGGATTCGCTGGATGCTTTGATTGATAGCAACCGAAAATGGGCGGCGGAAAAGCCCTGGATGTCCGGCACAATCAGAACAGATTATATTGATCGGGAAAGTGTCTATCACTCTATTACAATAAGATTTACGGTAAGAGGCACGGCAGCCAGCCGTGTCTTTTTCCTCATTGTTGCCAAAGCTGTTAGAATGGGAAGGCATTGGTCTGACGTATCACTCCAGGG
>CAJTFN010000037.1 GCA_910575815.1 Oscillospiraceae bacterium | reverse complement strand
GCGTATCGATAACTGTCCCATCAGGGTTGAACATCTTGGGGTTCATAACCCTCCGGCTCCGGTCCATAGCACGGTTGATGCGCCGCAGCTCATTCTGGATATCCTGAGCCTCCGGAACCAGCTCCACCAAGCCAACACGGCTCACACTGCTGAACGCTAGGGTCTGGGTTCCAATATCGTAGCCAACCCGGCCTTTGCCCATAGGATGCAGAACTTCCCCGGTTTTGGGATTCACCTTGATGGGGGTTCGCCCTCCAGTATCAGCTGAACGAAGTATTTCCAGCCGGCGGGATACCACCTTCGGGTGATGCGGCAGTATTTCACCTTGTGGGAAAGGGCTTCCTGTTCATATGTATAGGAAGGAGAAGGCTGAAAGCCTTCCCTTGGGGCCTTGGCCAGCTTGACGGGAAACTTCCTCCTGGCGATTTCTACCGCCCCATCCCGGAAAACGATGCCGCTCTCGTTATTCTTACCCTCAATAGAGCAGAAGTCTGCCCAGGCCGCAAAGCGAATCTCATCACCATTGCCATACAGGTATGCCTGAAATTTTCTCCAGACAGTAGAGGCAATCTTCTGGGCAACATGGGTGTTTATGAGTTTGCGGTGGTGGCTCCGCCACTTCTGTACCCTGGCTTGAAAATTATACTCTGTGAACCCATGTGCCAGAATCATCACATTGCGTTCCTCAAACAGAGGAGTAAACAGCGGCTTGTACTTTTCATTATTATATGCAACCGAAACGGCTGTGATTACCTGATTTTTTTGGCGTCTATATATCGTTGCTCGTTTGTATTCCATGCGTATATTATATAACAGGCCATCTGCAAAAGCAAGTTTTTATTTTGGGGTTTGCCTAACCCACGGATTTATCCGTGGGTTAGGCAAACACGATTGGTCATGCCTCATTTTTTGATTTTCTCCATTATATGAAAAACAAAGAAAAACCTCAACGAATTTTTGGTTTAGCAAAAGAATGTGGGAATCATCGAGGAAGTTATGGGCTTCAGCCCGACACAGCAGGGTAGGCTCCCAGCCTATGTCTGGCGACAGATAGCCCCACCCATCCTCAGCGATTTTCCTTTTGACAAAGCCAAAAGAGGCCGCCAGGTCCCCAGGTGGAACCCGGCGGCGTTCTCATTTCTGGAGCATATACAGATTTGACACAAGCTGGTATGCGGCTAGAGCATTAGAGATTTCATCGCGGTCACCCCAGCAAACCAGAACATGCTCAAAGGTCTCGGCGGTTTTCCAGAGCGGGAAGGCGTAGTACGCTCGGCCCTGTACGTCCCGAGACGAATTTCCATATGCCATCTGTCTATCGATGGCCATTTCCCGGAATCTATCGTCCACCTTCCGGAAGTCTGCCAGCGCCTCCTGGATGCCTTTCTGCTCCTCTTCACTCAGGAGCAGGTTCCCATTGCCGACCTGGCAAACAACCTTTCCATCGGTTGTGCAAATCCAATACTTCTCCGCCTGTGGAACAGTTTTCTTGAGCAGCTTCAGAAGGCGCATGAGCTTTCCAACGTCGCCAGAAGAGGTAGACCTGCTGGTGCAGATAAACTCCTCCGACATGGCCTTATCGATGGGTTTCTTGCTGACCACGAGGGTGTCCTCGCCAGCCCGCTCTTCTGCATAATAGTATCCGGCTTCTTTCGCCCATGCCTTTATGTTGGCCAGGTTCCGCTGGTCACAGTGTTTGGTGTACAGGCTCAGGGAATCTTCACCCTGTTGGGAGCTTGCGCCAACAGCGGTGAGGAACTGCTCCTTCGTCCAGTTGTATCCAGCATTCCAGTTTTCCATTTTTTAATCCTCCTCAATAGAATCAGGAAATTCTATGTGTATCCCCAGAATTAGATTCCGGACTCACAACGTTAGCGCGTGAAGGGGCAGTTTTAGCCAATATCCCGCCCCGCTTTGAAGTTATAGACCGGACGAATGACCCCCAACATCTCCGCCGTGGGCCGGATATTCTCTAGGATGGTGACCGAGTCCTTGTAGGCCATGGGACTTTCGTCCAAGGCATCGTGGGAGACAGAGGAAAACAAAATGAGATTCTGAGCCCGCAATTGGTTGACCAGTTCGGTAGTTTCCGTTATACTAATCCCGGGAGGTGGTGCGTCATTGCCACAAAAATCTGTGAAATCTGCGGGGCAGAATTTGAACCCGTGAATGGCATTCAGAAGTATTGCCACGAATGCGGAAAGAATCCGGAGCGGGTTCGCCAGAGATACGCCACGGCCGTTGCTACCAACAAACGGCATGCTGGGGAACAGGATGTCCCCGTCGAGAAAGAATGCAAGAACTGCGGAAAGAAGTTCCTGACGGTATATAAAAATCGGGAATTCTGCAGCGAAGCGTGCGGTGAAACTTACCGTATAGACACCGTCGAATGCCCTGTTTGCCACGCCAGGCTTATTGACAAGGGCATCACCACCGGCCGTGGCTACTGCTCCGATGAATGCAGGGACAAAGACCGCCTCCAGAAAGCAATTCGGGACGGGAATTATATCCCCTGTGAACAATGTGGAAAGAACTTTATCCGGCCAAATCTGGCGAGCCGGTTTTGCTGCAAGGAGTGCTATGAGACATACCGCGAGACCCACAAGAGAACACCGGCACAGCCTCAGAAAAAACCAGCAATCACAACGAAAGTCTGCCCGGTCTGCAAAAAGATATTTCCCGTGTCTCCATTCCAGACGACCAAGCTATACTGTTCTGTGGAGTGCCGTACCAAGGTTCAGCGTACTGCAAAACCGAAGTCGGCCACAGCAAAGCCAGAAACACACCTTTGCACTACCTGCCGGGTTTCACAGAAGGCGTGCGAGCGCTTTAGCAGCGGGTTTAAGAAATTGCCGGAGGGTGCGGAATTACGGACGGTGAAGGGACAGGACATCGTTGTGAAATGTCCAAAATACAGGTGAGGATTGCGGGATGGTCGAGTATATGAGAGCATTTCTGGAGCCATTCAGGACTCCGCCCTATACGGTTGAGCCGGCTGGCTCCAACTGGTACCGGATAAGTAATACCGTCTCCGGGTTCTCCGCTATAGTACGGGGATACCGCGGAGAAGTACAAGAACGGGTGCCAGACCTGGATGGCTCCGGCTGGCGATGGAAGCTGGTTTCCGCAACACATCTACAAGAGAGCCTTGGGATATGTGAAGAGAGAGGATAGGAGATATGAACCAAACTGGAACAAAATTCATTTCCGCAGAACATCAGGAATTTTACGCATCTATGATGGCAAAGGTCAAAAAGGATGATTGTTATCATAGGGCCTTTTTCTACATAGTGGGACTAACGGACGAAACTCGCAGGCACATTGGGGACTTATTCGATTTTAGGGATGATGGGATTATCCCCGAAGGACTATATAAAGGCTGGCAAACCGGAGGCACCATCCGAATTTGCCGGATGGCCTTCAACCTCTGGGGAGGCTATATCGAAGAGGGAGCAGAAGCGGAAACTACCCCTGAGAGCCTGTTCGCCAGTTCGTTCGCACCGTATTTTGTGGAGAGCCTCAAGCTGCGCTTCCCGGAGTACTTCATAGGAGGTGATTCTCTTGCTGAGTGAAGAACGCAGGAGAGAGTTGGTCGCAGTCTGCTTGAACGGATTATGCAGGCGGATGCAGCTGACAGTGGGCACGAATGAAAATTCCCCTGCCGCAGTGGAATGAGACCAGCACGGCAGGGAAAGGGAATCAATGATTGACAGCCTCTTTAAGGGACTTTCCAGCCTTGAAAGAGGGGACCTTGGAAGCGGGAATCTCGACGGGTTGCTTGGTCCGCGGGTTTCTGCCCGTCCGTGCGGCCCGTTCTTTCACCTCGAAGGTTCCGAAGCCAACAAAGGACACAGGCTCGCCCTTTCGTAAGGACTCCTGGATGGTTTCGAGCGTGGCGTTCAGGGCGGCAGTGGCATCCTTGACGGAGAGGCCAGACTTCTCGGCCATGGCCTGGATAAACTCGGATTTGTTCATGGGAATCTCCTTTTTTGTATATAGTCTGCTGATTTTAGCACAAAATAGGCGCTTTGGCAAGAAAATTTTGAGAGGATATAATATGGTATATTCGGATGTCGTACAAAATGGGTGGATTCAGCCCTACAAGAAACTATATAGTATGCGGGATTTTCACCGGCTCCGCAAGGAGCACGACGCGAAAACCGCCCGGTTTATTTTACTGTGTTCGGCGGCCCACTACAGTATTGATGAAAAACTAAAATGTGATGTTTCGAGGTCTCTCATGGACGTGGACAAATTCATTGTCATGGATATGATGAGTTAACCCCTCATTCATCGCGTTAACAGAACATTTCTTGTTTTGGCAATCCATCAGCGGTATAATGGCGGCAATAGGAGGTGTCTGATGGCCAACGACATAGTAAACAAGCTGGCATACCTTCTTGGTGTGCCAGAAACAATTATACAACCGTTGCTCTCGGATGGACAGGACTTGGGAAGGATTGCCGCCGCCGAGGGCGCACCTGAAATCCGAGCCCGCTGCAGGGCAAGGCAGGTGACCCTGTTTCATTATACTGGCGCAAAGAAGATTTTTCGATTGCCAGACTCACTGCGGTCCTATTGTGCAGGTGGGACATTTGATGAGTTGCAACAAGAGTTCCTTGCTGCGTGCGGCCCCTGGGAGTTCGCAAATCGCATGACCGAATTTATCATGGAGAACGCACAGCGGACAATGGAGGCCCTGAACATCCCTCACGCAGATGTCCTGCTGGAGCTGGTTTTCAAATGGCCCACTCAGAATAAAGCGACATTCTCATCCCTAAGCCAGCAATATCATAGCAGAAAGCTTAACTTCCCATATGCAACTTTCATCCCAAAGCCGAAATCCTTTGAGAGGAAACTCCCATATTTACTTACAAACGATGAGACGCTGCTTTCCTCTGTACCTATTACTCTTGCTATTTCCACCCAGGTCAGGGAGACAAAGCAAGAGCCCCGAGAAGCGCCCGAACCGTTCCAGCTTTCGAACGCGACGTACATCGATTCGCCGTTTTCCCCAAACGGCATCTTTTATCATGAGGGCATGTGTTGCGCTTACGTTGACTATGACAATATGCCTCCCTTCATGGCGGCTCAAATATGCAGGTCGGCAACCAAGCAGCACCCAGCCAAGGTGTTTTATGATGACCGTGTGCGTGGGGACATCGAAGTTCTGAGGCACTTCCCGTTTGTGGAGTTCTGCTTTGTTGAGAGGCTAAAATCGGAAAAAAGCCTTGTCGATTCCAAAATATTGACAGAGATAGTCCGCGATTGCTACACAAGCCGCCCTAATCAGGTTATTCTGTATTCCAGCGACTCCGATTTCTTTGCTTTAGCGCCCATTCTCAAGCAGGAAGGGATTGCGTTCACAGTGATTGCCCTGGAGGGGCAGGTCAGCCCGACCTATATTGAGAAACTCGGCGAATATAATGCCAGCAGTTACATTCTCTCGAAGCTTGCGGTCGTCCCAGTGCCCGATGTGGAACTTATCAGAAACCTTCTCCGCCATCAATTGCTCCACTCGGTTTTAGGGGAGTGCAGCGTGCAGGGCATTACCCAGAAAATCCTTGGCTCATTTTCTGAGGGAAGATACCATACTATGCTGGCCAAAAGCACAGAGGCAGAAGTCGAAAAGCTGCTGGCCGGAGCCAAACTCGTGGTCAAAAATGGCGGAATTGTGGTCGAATTCTAACCAGGGGGCGAGGGAGATGCCATCGTATGTCGCTATCGATTTGAAATCGTTCTATGCCAGCGTGGAATGCATCGAGCGCGGCTTGGACCCGTTGACCACGAACCTGGTCGTTGCCGACCTGAGCCGCACGGAAAAGACCATCTGCCTCGCAGTCTCTCCGGCGCTCAAGGCACACGGAATCCCAGGCAGACCCCGTCTGTTTGAGGTTGTCGAGAAAGTAAAACAGCTGAACAGTGGGAAGAGGGGGGAGAAGTTCTCCACCAGCGGCATAGAGCTTGCAAACGACCCTGCCCTCCAGGTCGGCTACATCACCGCAACGCCACGAATGGCCCTGTATATTGAATACAGCACCAGAATATATGATGTATACCTTAAATACGTGGCCCCGGAAGACATCCATGTGTATTCAATTGACGAGGTTTTCATTGACGCAACACCTTATCTGAAGCTATATCAGCTTACCCCTCATGAATTCGCGATGAGGATGATTCAGGACGTCCTCCGGGAGACTGGCATCACGGCCACCGCTGGGATAGGGACAAACCTCTACCTCGCTAAGATAGCCATGGATATTGTTGCGAAGCATATTCCGGCGGACAAAGATGGCGTACGCATCGCGGAGCTGGATGAGATGTCCTACCGCCAGCAGCTATGGGACCACCGGCCCCTGACGGATTTTTGGAGAGTGGGGCGGGGCTATGCGAAAAAGTTGGAGGCTATGGGCCTATACACCATGGGCGACATCGCTCGCTGTTCCCTTGGCAGGTCAACCGACTATTATAATGAGGAACTGCTCTATAAAGCATTTGGGGTCAATGCAGAGTTATTGGTGGACCATGCATGGGGTTGGGAGCCCTGCCCCATGTCCGCCGTCAAAGCCTACAAACCCAGCACAAACAGCTTGGGGGCAGGCCAAGTTCTGCAGTACCCCTATACCTGGGAGAAGGCCAGACTGGTGATGCGTGAGATGGCGGACAGTCTTTCCTTGGAACTTGCCGGGAAGGGGCTTGTGACAGACCAAATCGTGATAGATGTTGGTTATGATATGGACAGCCTCAAGGGAGGGGGATATAAGGGGCCCGTTGTAAAGGACCCCTATGGCCGCAAAATCCCCAAAGCGGCTCATGGGTCGCAAAATCTGCTCCGGGAGACAGCCTCTACAAAGTTGATTGTCTCAACTACCATGGAGCTTTTCGACCGCATAACCGATAACACACTGCTTGTACGCCGGCTCAATATCGCAGCGGCGCATGTTGTTGAAAAATCGGCAGCGGTGCCGAAGGAAGAGTTTGAGCAACTGGATTTGTTTGTAAATCCCTCCGAAACCAAGGAGAGAGAAGAAGTGGCCATGGCTCTGGAGAAGGAAGGCCGCATCCAGGAAGCCATTCTAGGCATCCAGGGGAAGTTTGGAAAGAACGCTCTGTTGAAAGGGTACAACCTTCTGGATGGCGCTACAGCGCGAGACCGGAATAAACAGATTGGAGGCCATAAAGCCTAACTATGGGGAAATACGACGATATAATTAACCTGCCGCACCATGTTTCCGAGAACCACCCACGGATGTCTATGCAAGCCCGAGCAGCTCAATTTTCCCCGTTCGCGGCGCTCTCGGGTCACGGGGATGCCATCAAAGAAACTGCCCGGCTGACAGACTCTCAGCGGGACTTGGACGAGGGTGTAGTCGCGGACCTGAATAGGGCACTGGAAGAAATCGGGGAGATGGGTCACCCAAAGGTGGAAATATCGTACTTTGTCCCGGATGGGAAAAAGCAAGGGGGGAGTTATGCCGTTGCAAACGGCACAGTCAAGAGGATTGATTCAGCGATGGGGATGCTGCTCCTAATGGACGGGACGAGAATCCCTCTGGAGAAAATTTTGAATATTGAAACGTGTTGACAAATTGGCCACCAAATCTAGGTGGCCAATTTTTTTCACGATGCACGGATGTGTGCAACTTTTATGAGATGGACACAGTATACAAGAGGACAAAATCAAATTCCCTCATATTGCATAGCATGGAACTAGATTCACTCTGGAAAATTTATGTAAAAAGGAGTACGTTATGAGTTTTAATTGGTACATTACCGGGAGTGGGAAGAATCAGAAAATGTATGACTTCCTTTCGGCACGCATTCCCACCATCGGCTACACCGACAACAACGACGTCAACCTCTTCATCGCGGCAAAGAGAATGTATATCGATGCCTATGCCCACTGCGGGCAGCATCTGGACAAGAATCTGCGCGAGGACTTTGTGCAGCACATCAGTCCCATTATGCCTGACTTCGCTCTGGGCAGCCCGGATGATTACAGCTACGGTCGAAGAGAGGAAGCGCTCAATCTGCTGGAGCGGGAGATGAACCGGGTGTTGGAGTATCTGGAGGATAAATGCCTGGGCTTTGCCAGCTACGAACTCTGGTTCAACGAGAAGACAGGGAGTTTTTATTCCAGCCTCGACCACAGCAAAAGTGTGCCCGTGGGCAGCGATTGGCACCGCGAGATTTTTGGCAGCGAAGAAGACATGATGATATGGCTTCGGGGAAGGGAAGACATCTGGAGGAAACATCAAGCTCTTCTGGGCCACCTGGAGAAGGCAAAAGAGGGCCTTCGGGAACTCGGTGCCGGAGAGGATGCCAAGTTGCTGGAGGAAATCGTGGAGAGACTCTCGAAAACCTGAGAGAAGGGCCGCCCAACTATGGGCGGCCTCTTCTATCCGGAGCGCGGAGTACCCAATCCACAAGCGGAGCGTGGAGCAGGGTATTCACATCTCGCCGGAATTGTTTTTTTGTCTTTCGCATAGGATAGGGCAATAATTTTTAGGGAGGCTACATTAAGATGGAGAAGTTTTTTGATGGAGACTGCACCGGCGCGAAGACAATTCGGGAAATCATTGAGGAAAACCCTGGCGCTACTCTGGACCTGTTTACCAGCGACGGATGTTTGATGGTTACCCCGGAAGTATGCGCCAGTCTGTTGCGCCAGGAGCCCATGAAGATGAATCCTGGCTGCTCTGACTGCTACATGGAGCTCCCGGCACAGGAGGTTCTGGAGCGGTGTGTCCTTGCGCTTACGCCGGATGAGAACGACGCAAAATTGCTGCATATTATGACCGATTAACGGCAAGAAGCCGCCCCTTACAGGGAGCAGCTTCTTTTCGGCGAGTTTGATGCGGCGTTCGCTGTTTTCAAGGCCCCCAACCATGGTTGGGGGCCCGCATTTTTATCGAGTGTGCTGTATCGCCACCATCTTTAGGCACAGGATGCCGCCAAAGGAATCAGAGCTCGAAAATTTTCCAGTCGAAATTCTGCCCATGGCGTTCGCCGTAGGCATTCCACCAGGCAAAACAGCAGTCGCCATCGATTTTGAAACCGCCATCAACTCTCTTGATGGGCTCAGCTTCTGCCAGGTCTTCATCGTTCAGACCCATGGCCTCCTTAAACTTTTCCAGCATAGCCTTGTGGGCAGCTTCGTGCGTAGGAAAGAACTCCGGAACGGAGATGTTACGCTCGATGACCTCGACAAGAATGTACTTATTCCCCATGATATATGTCTCCTTTTAGATTATTACTGTTGGTATTTCTATTTTGGGACAAAACTAACCGAGGGCCTCCTCCTTGCTGATTTGCTCAAACTGGGCAACTTGGACCCAAGGATTGTGTCCCCAGCTATACCGGTGCATGCCGATGTCGGACTGTTGGGTCATGCCTTTGGAACGAATGCGGTCATCCCAGATACGATGCATAGCATCTTGCGGAGTTCTGGGGCAGCTGACCCACGCACATGCGGGATAGTCACCCTCGGCATCCGCCGGGAAATACTTGTACAGCTTCCCGTCCTTGGTCCAGGAGCGAATGCCTTCGCTCATGCAGTCCTCATCCGAGATGTCCTGCAGGTGTTCCAGTCGAACAAGGTTGACCCGCAAAAAGAACCGGGCAGCCTCTTTCGGCATAGAAATTGGGCTATTCCAACGCCCATCCCCGATAGGCCACTTCCGGACAAAATCATCAAAACCGTCCGAATTTCGGGTGGGCTCCCTGCTGGAAAACCGGATGACACTGTTGGGCCTGCCGGCCTTGAACTCAATCCGAGCGTCACACTCGAAGCGATGGGCGGCGCCGGTCCTCCAGGTTTCCTGGACAAACAGGATGTCCCCGGCTTGATACACCGGCTTCTTAGAGCTGCCGTCGCTAAAGCGAAAATGGCCTTTCTCGAAGCTCAGAAACTCGGCAGAGGCAGGGACCTGGACCAGTCTCCGGCTAGAGGTTTTGCAGCCATCCCGAAGGGCGACGGCCTCCCAATCCTTGAAGCAGATGCCACGCATCACCCATCATCCTCCTCGTCATCGAATCCACCCAAGCCAAGTTCGGAAGCCTGGAAGCTGGGGAATTCGTCCAGGATGTCAACTCGAATATCCGGGTCTCCGCCGAAGCTATAGTCCACGTAGCCTTCCAAGTCCCGGATTTTCGAAGTCATGCTGCCCAGAGAGCCATTGAGAAGAGCCTCCTCGGGGACAAGCACCACATCGGTGCTTCTGTGGAGGTATTTATCCAGGATACTCCAATCTTCCTTGGGAACAATTTTCAGCTGAGCCATATCATGTTTCTCCTTTCAGAATTCGGTGTTGTTGTGAATTTTTCCCTGTTCCAGCAGCTCCTTCTGGTGCTGTTCCTTGCAGCGGGGAGGGAGCCGGTAGGGAGGACATGTGCAGCGTGGTTCCTTGAGGACGCCACATTCCTCCCGGCGGTAGCGGCATGTGTAGTAGCAGCACTGCATGGGTTACTCCTCTTTCGGCCGGTTACAGTCGAACTCATCGTGCCAGAACTGGACGCCGGCGTAGTGGCGGATGATTTTCTCATCGGGAATACTCGCCGCACGCTCCTTGATTTGAGCTTCGGAGAGGTTCTTGTCCTGCAGAAGCCAGGCGGTGTATCGTTCCTTGAGTTCGCCCAGCTCCTCGTGAGACAGAGCCTCGGCGGTAATATAAGGAACCTTTGCGCCGTTGCATACGAAATCCTCATGGTTGAAGCTCATGCCGGCATAGTGGTCGAAGACCTCTTCATCGGTGATTTCATCGATGCTCGCATGCATCCGGCCCTGTGGGGTATAGTTGTTGTACTCCCCTTTAAGTTCGAGTAGTTCTTCGGGGGTCAAATCCCTGACAGTTACCTTTTCCATGATGCTTTTCCTCCTTAAATGTTGTTGGGGTATCCTATGCGGAACACTGGGAATCTATCACGAAGAAACTCCCTCGGCCATGGTGGTCGAGGGAGAATTTGATTTGGCAACAAAAGAGTGGGGGCCTGATTGGGCGCGGCGATGCTCAGCCCGACATAGTTCAGCAAACCTGCACGGTCAGGGCAACCCATTCCTCCGGCTTCGCTTCCACCTGAGCCAGCTTCTCATCCCTGACTGCTCCCACGAATAAATTCGTGGGGTTCCAAGTTGGTGTCCTGTGGGGCCACCATGGCGCCATTGCCTCGCGGCGCTCCGAAGAGCACGGCTATGCTGGAGACCATTTCCCTTGGAATTTATCGCCGCAAGAGATGCATTCATCTCATTAACGCGGTACGGTATATCACCGCAAAGTGGCGTATCGCCACATCCTTGGCGGCAGCCATCGCCAAATAGAATATGACTAAATTCCCGCACTGCTGGGCAGCTTCGTGCCCCTCAGCACAGAAATCACGGTATCGTGTAACACTACAAAAGCGGGGTAGTCTTCGTCGCAGAGTTCCTGGATGAACCCATCCAGGGTACTATTGGTATGCTGAATCAGGAACGCGGAATACAAGTCCCGCTGGATGTTCCTCCCATCCGGCATGATGTTCCACCGCTGGGAGAGTTTCTTCTTATTGTACTGGTGGTTTAAGTGGTTATACTGGCTGGCTTTCGCCTCCCAGGTATTGATTCTCTGGAAAGAGCCGCCGTTTTGCAGAACCTTCTTCTCAAGGATGTTGACAAAAGCCGCAGGAGCTTTATTGGCAATGGATTTCCCGAACCGCTTTCGCCGTTTGAATTTTTCACCGGGCGCAGGTTCTTGCGGCTTGGCTTTCTTGACCAAGGCCCGGAAGGCCATCTCCTCGATGTAGTGGTCGTCCCCCAGGCCCAGGAGTTGGTTTGCACGCTCCTGGTGCTGCTGAATACGCAGCCGGGCCTGTTTGCTGTAGAGATACCGCCGCTGGGAGGCCAGGCGTTCGTACCGCTTGCTGTTTTGCCAGTTCCGTTTGCCGCGTTTCGTAAGGCATTCAGGCGGCAAGCCAAGCGTATCGATAACTGTCCCATCAGGGTTGAACATCTTGGGGTTCATAACCCTCCGGCTCCGGTCCATAGCACGGTTGATGCGCCGCAGCTCATTCTGGATATC
>CAJTFN010000036.1:11099-13342 GCA_910575815.1 Oscillospiraceae bacterium | reverse complement strand
GTCCCTGGAGTGATACGTCAGACCAATGCCTTCCCATTCTAACAGCTTTGGCAACAATGAGGAAAAAGACACGGCTGGCTGCCGTGCCTCTTACCGTAAATCTTATTGTAATAGGAGATATAGACCCGTATCGCATTATCGGTAGCCGCTACCAAAAACATCTGAAATGACGGAGGAAATACTATGGACGAATTAAAACCGAGTATCCATGACGAGGCAAACGGCCTTGATTATGTCCTGGTCGGGGACTACTACATTCCGGCTATTGAACTGCCGGAGGAGGATGACCGCCTTATCGGGAAGTGGGGGCGGATGCACCGGGCGTATCTGGAGGAAACGAATCCGCTTCTGCTCAACCACCTGATTTTGACGGGCAGACTGTACACCTACCTTGCCGACCTGGACGAGCAGGCGCAGGACCGCTATCGGCTCATCATCAGGCAGATGGCCGCCGAGGGCGTGACCGAGGACTTGAAGCGCCAGTCACAGTGGGAGTGAGTCAGGGCTATGAACATCATCGTGGATCGCGCCGAGGAGAGCATCAAGCATGAACTGATTTATATATGACTTTCACTCGGCATTTGCACCAGCGCAAAAGCGTACAGGCTTCCGCAAGGCTCCCCTTATGGACGAAACCTTGCGGGAGTTTTTCCTTTGCATTTGTACCATCGCCGACCGCCTGTCTGCCGTCTCCATCAGAATTTTTTCGGCAGGGCTTGACAAGAACGGATGTTTGGATTATAATGAGTTCATATTTGAACTGAATATCTGGTGTCTATATAATACACATATTTCATTTGGCAGGATACATAACCGACTGCGGAGAGCGTCCGCGGGCGGTTTTTTGTATCTGCTTTTCCTTTCCCATACATAACCCAAAATCCAGAAACAGAAAGGTGGCGAAAGTGACAACTGAATGACCGCCCGAGCAGCTAAACCGCCATGACCTCCCAAAAGGGAGCGAGCGCCCCTCATAGGGACGGCACAGCGCCGAGCAGGGTTGCCTGCCAGGAACTGTTTCGGGGAAACGGCTTCCCATATCAGAAATTTCTGTTTTTGAGTTTCAATGATATGAGAAAGGACACCATGACGAAAAACAACGACAATCAGAACTGCCAGTATATGACCCGGCGCATCGGTTCCACCACCTATAAGGTGAAGGTGGTATTTTCCGACAACGGCGGTGAGACGATGGAAGAAAAAATTCTGCGGATGATCCGAAATGAGGGGCTGCAAAACGGTGGAGAACGTGGTATGATGGATGCACCACAAATGAGCCGTCAGTCTGAAAGGAGCGCATCATGAGCGCAAGACAGGCTGAAGAAAAAATCACGGCTTTATACGAGAGGCTCTCTCGTGACGATGAATCCGCTGGGGACAGTAATTCAATTGTAAATCAGAAAAAATACCTGGAGGGTTACGCTGCCCAGCACAGCTTTTCCAATATCATCCACTACACCGATGACGGATGGTCTGGAGGCAACTTCGACAGACCGGCGTGGAAACGGCTGGTGGCCGACATTGAGGCCGGGAAAGTGGCGCTGGTACTCACCAAGGACATGAGCAGAATCGGCAGAGATTACCTCCAGACAGGATTTTACACGGAAGTCCTCTTTCGCAAATTTGGGGTGCGCTTCATTGCCATTGGCAACAGCATCGACAGTGCCGACCCCAGTTCCAGCGAGTTCGCGCCATTCGTCAACCTTGTGTGGGGGAAAAAGATGCAGGCAAAAAACGAGAACTTTGTAAGGAAGAAAAGTAAAAAATATTTCACTTTGCGTTAGAATAGTAGATTTCCGGAGACTATTGGAATAAATTTCCGCTTCCTTTCAAAAATAACGCTGCCGGAGATGCAAAATCGCCGTTTTTAATTGGGAGTGAAGTCACTATCACCCTCCCAGGCCAGGGAGGGATTTACCGTCGCAATGAGCTGGAGGGATAATCTGGAGGCGGCTCTGGAGGGTCCGTTGAGGGCATGTCTTGCAAGGCTGGCGGAAAAAGGAAAGGCGGCTGGATAATCGAAAGCACCGGGCATAACCAGACAACGCGACGCCCCAGGCATATGCCTGGGGCGTTTGGTTTCCGCATAGCGGCGCCATTTCCCGTCATTGTTACATATGCTTCGCTTGTGCGGGGTTCCTTGGTGGTGTTGGTAATAGCTTTTCAATGAGCTTCCGGCTATACTGTCGTTACAACAAACGGGAAGGAGAACGACAGAATGGCACAGACTCGAAACTTGTGTG
>CAJTFN010000036.1:0-11038 GCA_910575815.1 Oscillospiraceae bacterium | reverse complement strand
AATATTACGCTATGAAAGAAAATGGAGGAAAAGAAGTCATGATGAATGGAAAAACCCGAACCCTCGCCTTCCAGATCGACGAGGACCTCTTCAACCGGATCAAGGCCCACCTGGAGCGGGAAACCCAGCGGACCGGCAGGAAGCTGACCCAGCGGGAGTTCGTGCTGAACCTGATCGAGGAAGCGCTGATCGAGGCTGAGGAGGCTGCCGCTGAGGAAGCCGAGCGGGTCAACGCCTCCATGGCCAGCACCAGCTCCACCGGGACCACCACCGAGGAGGATGATCCCGAGGAGGACCTGCCCCCGGAGAAGCCCTAAAACGCCACAGAGCCCCCCGTGTGGCCCCGTTGAAGCCCTTGCGCCACAAGGCCCCCAGCATCCCAAAACCAAAGGGATGCCGGGGGCTTTTTTCGTTCCCAGCAGGGTGAGTCAGACGCTGAAGTTCAACTGGCGGTAGTAGCCGTCGTAGACGTGGGAAATGGGCTTGTCCGCCACGGCGGGGCGGTTCGGGCCATAGAGCAAACTGCCCAGCTTATAGCTCACGCCATTGACACAGACATTCTCCCCGGCGCTGTGGCTTCCAAACTTTGTCAGCCAAGCCAGGGCCTCCCGCACCGTGCAGCCCCGGCGAAGCTGTCCCTGTTCGTCCCACAGCGGATCATAATCCAGTCCCATTGTACAAAAAACCTCCCATATTTTTTACAACACCGCTGAACATTGTAACTGGAAAGACCAGGAAAAGCAATGCCGGACATGGAGAAAAAGACGGGCGGATTTCGTGAAAGTTGGGACTTGACAGCGCAAACATTACGGCCCCAGGAGAAGCAGCCGGGCAGGGTATCCCCAAAGGAGTACCCTGCCCGGCTGTTTTTGCTTTCGGCCAGATTGGGGGTGAATTTATTTTGAACGCAAACATGGCCTACGGCTTCACGGAAACGGAGCTGGACATCGCCAAGCACACGGATTTGCCGGACCTGCTGTCCTCTCTGGGCTATACGCTGAAGCGGATCGGCAGCTACTACACCACGGCGGAGATGGACAGCATCCGCATCAAGGAGCGCCTTACCTGGAGGCGCTACTCCACCCGGCAGGGCGGCGATGCCATCTCATTCCTCCAGGAGTTCTGCGGAATGCGCTTCCCGGAGGCGGTGGATTACCTTCTGGCCTATCACGGGCGGTCCAGAGACTCCCCCGACCGCAACAAGCCCATCCCCCGCCCCAAGCCGCCTCCGCCCAGGGAAAAGCCGCCCTTCGTCCTGCCGCCCGCAAATTCGGACCAGCGCCGGGTGTTTGCGTACCTTCGCAAGCGGGGAATTGCGTCTCAGGTAATCCAACGCTTTCTGGACGCCGGGCTTCTCTACGAGGACGCTCAATACCACAACTGCGTGTTTGTCGGCAGGGACGGCAGCGGCCAGCCCAGGTTTGCCAGCAAGCGAGGCACCTGCGATCAGGGCAGCTCCGGCTTCAAGCGGGACGTTCTCGGCAGCGACAAGAAGATCGGCTTCCGCCTGCCCTGCGATCCGGAAATTGAGGAGGTTGCGGTCTTCGAGGCCCCCATAGACCTCATGAGCTTCTGCACCCTCTGCCCGGAGGTCCACAGCAATGCCGTCGCCCTCTGCGGGCTGTACAGCGGGTCCCTGGACACCTACCTTCGGGACCATCCTCATTTGAAATCCATTAAGCTCCTGCTGGACAACGACGGGCCGGGGATCGCGGCGGCAAAGGAGATGCGGGGGAGGTATCGGGAGGCCGGGTATGAGGTGGAGATTCGGGTTCCCAAGTACGGCAAGGACTGGAACGCCCAGCTTATGTACAAGCTCACAGGGGTGCTGGAGGAGGTGAAAAAGCCCCAAAAGAACAAAAATCCCACACAAAAGGAGGAATCCAATCCCATGGCGAACTTAGGCAAAATCATCAGCGACAAATCCACAGCGGACGCCAAATGGCGGGAGGAACGGCAGGCGGACAAGGAAACCGCCGCTGCCCTCCGGGATGCCAGCGTCATACAGATCACCAAGGACCCTCAGAAATTTGCCCGTTACCTGGAGCTTCAGGGGGACAACCCCTCCTATAGTTCCGGGAACATCGCCCTGGCCATGGCCCAGCTCCCGGAGGCCACCGTGGTCCATACCCGCGGCCACTGGAAGGACCTGGGCCGCTTTGTTCTGGACCCGGAGCTGAAAAACGGCGCCAGCATCTTTACACGCTCCGCCTCGGGCCGGGGCTACAACCTCACCAGCGTCTACGATATCGCCCAGACCCAGGGCCGGGAGCTGCGAACGCCTCAGCTGAGGGATGACACCGAAGCTATGGAAGCGGCCTTGACCGCCCTGCTGAATTTCGCGCCCGTTCAGGTGGTCGCCGGAGAAAATCTGGAATCTGGGGCCTATTACGACCCCCGGCAGATGACCCTGGCTATTGACACTGAACTCTCGGACAGCCAGGCGTTTGCGGCGGCCGCCGCCGAGATCGCCCAGGCCCGGTTTCATGACCGGGGCCGCAACCCCGCCTACAGCCGGGAGAGCTGTGAGCTGAGCGCCCAGAGCGTTTCGTACATCCTCTGCCGCCGCTTCGGTATCCAGCGGGAGCTGCCGGACCTGACGAAGATGGCGGAGCGCTGCCAGGGCTGGGAGATCGAGGACCGGCTGGCCTTCCTGAAAGAGATTCAAGGCATGAGCCGTCAGATTGGCGGTTCCATTGAGAAAACCATCGCTCCGCCCCAGAGAGCGGCTCCTTCCCGCCGTGAGGCGGAACGATAATAAAATAGGAGAACATTACTTATGAAAAGATCGATTCCTTTGCTCCTGGCGACATTCCTGCTCTGTTCCCTTTTGGCCCTCCCCGCCTCTGCCACCGAGGCCGCTCAGGCCGCTGGACCGGGCAGGGACAGCGCCTATTACCCCATTTCCGTAGAGGAATACACCTACGGTGACTTCGACGAGCTTCGCATCCAGAAGGTGTATCAGCTGTCCCTGGACGATGACCCCAGCCTCATTCCCACGGAGGACTTTGAGCGAAACGGGCGGCTGTACTACCTGCTGGACATGACCCGGAAGGACGAGGTGGGCGTGGACACCAAGCCCCATGTCCAGACCGTGACCATGCCCAGCGACACCAATAACATGGAGAAAATCCTCCAGACTCTGGACGCCGAGATCGAAACCGTCACGGAGGACGGCTACACCGGGAAGCTGCACCTGGACCACACCACGGTCAAGGTGACCACGGACGGCTACGCCACCAAGACCGGCACAGTGTCTGCGACTCGTACCTATCCGAATTTGTCGGACGCGGACCTGTCCCTGGTGCCCAAGACCATCTCGGACGGCGGACGGAGCTTGACCCTGGCGGACGTGCAGTGGAGCAATTCCACTCAGGAGTCCGGCGAGGGCGTGGTCACCCGCTACACCGCCACGGCCCGGTATACCGGCAGCACCTCCAGCAAATACGCCACCGGGTATACGGTGACCGCCGACTACTCCGGCGAGGTTTCCAAGACCGGCTGCAATGTGGTCACCTATACCGCCGTGTTCGGCAGCACCGAGGCCCCGAAGGACTCCGGCGTTCAGGACGGCGAACCCGTTGATGCTTCCGGTATCAAGCGCCCGCTTATGATCGGCGGCGCGGTTCTGGTTCTGGCTCTCGGCGGTGCCTTTGTGTACAAGAAAATCAGAAGGAGATAATGCCATTGAAAAAGTTCAGACTGTTCCTGCTGGCCTGCATGATCTGCGTCCTGTGCGCCGTCCAGGCCAGCGCATTGGAGTACAGCTACGATGGAGCGGACGATTTCCTCTTCGCCCGGCCCACCAGCGACGATACCATCTATGAAGTTGAAAACCCCAACGTGGACCGGAGCAAAAACGTGGCCCTGGTGGCCCCCGGCTTCGGTACTCCCACCAGTTACCTCCCCGGCTCCGGCGAATACTTGACCCCGAACCTTGTTCCTGGAGCGCTCTCCGGCGGACTGGTGAATCAGGTGGGCAGCGCAAATTACTCTGTTTCGGAAAATGGTGTGTCCAGCGGCATGGGCGGGTTCCTGCCCAGCACGTCCATCCTGGACAGCAGTTCCTCCGGCTCTTCCACTCCCCCGGAGCACTTCACTGTCACCACCCGGCCCAATGACACAGCCTCCGTGGGCTTCACCAGCGTCACCGAGGACAGCTACTACAGCAACGGCTCCCTGGGTATCCTGAAAATCCCCGCCATCGGCCTGAATGTCAAGATCGTGCAGGGCACCGACAGCGCCGCGCTGAAAAAGGGCGTGGGCCACTTTGAGGAGACCTCCATCTGGAACGGCAACGTCGGGTTGGCCGCCCATAATCGGGGGACCAATTCGTACTTCGGCAAAATCCATACCCTGGAGGCCGGGGACGAAATCACCCTCTCCACCAAGGAGGGGACCCGGACCTATGAGGTGACCTCCGTTGCAAAGGTGACGGAAACGGACCGGAGCAGCTTGGAGAACACCTCCGACAACTGCCTGACGCTGTACACCTGCGTCCGGGATGAGCGGGACCTCCGTTGGTGTGTGAGAGCGGTTGAGCTGACGGATTAAGCTGTTCAGCGATTCCATTCGACAATCCCCCAAATCTGTGGTAGTGTTGCGGTTGCGAAAGCCCTGACAAAATCACGGAAATGGAGGAAAAGCTATGAAAAGGAACAGTAAAGTGTTTGGGATGTTGGCGGCTGGCATACTGTCCGCGGCGCTGCTGGCGGACCCGGCTCTGGCGGCGGACCCGGAGATCCGGGTAGGCAGCTACAAGGGCAATACCCTGGAGGCAGGCGAATGGAGCTGCCTCATCATCGGACCTGTCGGACCGGAGTACACCGCCGAATCCAGCAACCCGGAGGCTATCACCCTCGAACGGGTCCTGACCTATTGGGTAGCGGTGGCCAGGGCGGAGGGGACGGCTGAAATCACCGTCGCCAACAAAGCCGGGACTACCGGCAGCCTGACGCTGACTGTGAAAGCCGCTGAAACGCCTTCCAATCCAAGTGAGGCCCTCTCCGCCAACATGGACATTCGCCTGGAGATGGTCCGGCTCATCAATGAGGTGCGCCGGGAGAACGGCCTCGCGGAGCTTCCCATGGACGAATCCCTCATGAATGCCGCCCAGGATGTCTCCGGTCAAGGCGTCACGGAGCACCGGCCCTATGACCACATGGCACTCATCCGCTACGGCTGGCACCACGGCGGGCTCTACAACCTGACCGTATTCACCGCCTACGGCTGCCCGGATATTGCGAAGCAGGCCATCGATTACTGGATCGAATCTCCTGGGCACTACGAAACCATGCTGCTGGCGGAGGCGTCCCACGTCGGAACCGGCGTCACCTTCCAAAATGGCCGGGTATACTGCTACATGGTCGTGGGCGACCCCACCAGCCATAATCCCTACGAATAAGGAATCTCACACCACGGAGGCCCATTGGCAAGACGCCAATGGGCCTTTTTTCATCGCCAAATTCAAAATGGAAAGGAACCCTTTATGAACGAAAAACATCATTCCCTGCGAACGCGCCTGACAGCCCTGCTGCTGGCGCTGATCTGCGTCCTGGGCCTGTTCCCCACCACGGCCTTCGCCGCCAGGGATACCATCACGCTGAAGGAGTTCGGCCACTCCGGCGTGGCCTATGAGTCCGCGGCCCTGGGGCGCTGCACCCTCCATGAAATGACCTTCAAAAACGGAAACCAGACCACCACCGGCTTCTGCGGCACCAAGGGCGGCGACATGGGGAACTCTCTCCAGGGCCAGACCTGGGGGAACAAGCGGTCCATCTCGGACCCCACCGTGGAAACCATGATGGCCTACTACTACGCCCATTCCACCGGCGTTTTCACCGACGAGGCCATCGCCCTGGGGGTCAACGACGTCTGGAACGCGGGCTACCGCTGGTACATGAACGCCTGGGTGCAGGCGTGTATCTGGCGCTGCCAGCAGGGCAGCATGAGCGATCCCGTCGCCGCCTGCGCCGAGGAGCTGATGGCAGTCTACAATTCCCTGGAAGGAACTCACTACACCAGCATCGACCAGAAGCAGGGAGAAACCTCCTTCCGGGACCGGACGCAGTATATCCTGGATCTGGGCAGCCAAGGCGTTTGGGGCAAATGCGCTGTGTATGAATATACCTTCACCGGCGCTGGGTCCAGCTCCCACCCCGCCGGGTCTGTGCAAAAGATCATCCTGGGCGACCTGACGGTGGAGCACATCGAGCAGGAGGAATACGTCCTCATTGTCAAGAAGGTGGACGCCACCAACCCCTCGAAGGGTTTGCCGGGAGCCGGATTCCACATTGAGTCCACTAACGGCGCCTTCTCTAAGGATATAATCACAGGGGAAAACGGGGTTTACAGGATCGCGGGGCTCAGTGCTGCCACCTATGCAGTAACCGAAACCGCACCCCCTCCGGGCGGATACCAGATCGACAGTACCGCCCCGCAATATGTCACGCTTCCCAGCAACGGCAATAACACAGTGACGGTTACTTTCCGGGACAGCACCACCATTACCGGAGAGGGCAGTATCCGTAAAGTAGACGCGGACAATCCCTCCAGGGGCCTCGCCGGGGCGGTTATCAAGATCACCGGCGTGGACAACAGCTTTGTGGGTACCTATGTCACCGGCGAGGGCGGATACCTCACCGATGTGCCCTGGGATACTATGCCCATTGGGAGCTATGAGGCCGAGGAAGTAACTCCGCCGGAGGGCTTCACCAAGAGCCCGGATGTCAATAAATGCAAGCAGACCTTTGTATGGGACGGGAAAAGTGACGTTTCCCTCGTTTTTGAGAACGACAGCAAGGTCAAAATCCAGCTCATCAAACTGGATGATTCCAACAACCCTCTCCCCGGCGCAGTATTCAATATCGTGAAGGACGGCCAGATTATTGGCACGGAGGCCACCTTGGAGGACGGCTCCATCACGGTTACAGACGTGGAGGAGGGAATGTATGCCTTTGTTGAGGTGTCCGCCCCGGCGCCTTTCGCCAAGCTGACGGAGCCGGTCATCGCGCATGTGGATCAGGCCACCATCAATGGCGGCGGGACCGTCACAGTCTCGGCAGCGGACAAAAAGCTCCCGAACCTGACGATCCTGAAACGGGACTCCCAGACCGGGGACGTGATCCCCAATACCCACTTTGAAATCCGTGGTATCCATTATGGGTATCACACCGACGTGACCACCGGGCCCGACGGCAAAGCGGTTCTTACTGCCATCCCCTCGGACAGCTATGAAGTCACGGAGGAATCCGTGCCGGACCCCTGGGTCGTTGGAGATGAGCCGACGCAGACGATCTGGCTGGAGGCCGGAGATGATAAGCAGCTGATCTTTGACAACATGAAGCAGCCCCTTCTCAAAATCGCAAAAGTGGAGAAGGGCACAGACCCCGCTGTCTATATCCCTGAGACAAACTTCCTGATCGAGGCCATTGACGGCGACTACCGTCATAACGTTACTACGGGACAGGATGGAACTGTGGAACTGCGTGTGGCCCCCGGCTCCTACAAAATTACCGAGCAGTCCGTGCCGGAGCCGTACTACATCAGCGACGAGCCGGCGCAGACCATCAGCCTCAATCCCGGCGACGAAAAAGAGGTCCGCTTTGAGAATCAGAAGAAGCCCCTGCTCACCCTCAAAAAAATTGACGCGGACAGCCAGCAGCCAATCCCGAAAACAGTCCTGACCGTCAAGGCCCTGGACGGCACTTATCAGGATGATTGGACCACTGGCCCGGACGGGACCATTTCCCTACGGGTGGAACCCGGCGCCTACGAGGTCACGGAAAAATCCGTGCCCGCGCCGTACTACCTCCCGGACAAGGATGCGGACCGGACCCAGACTATTACCCTCAGCCCCAGCGATGAGAAAACCCTCGTTTTCCGCAACCGCAAGGCCCCGGAATTGACGATTTTCAAGGAAAATAGTATCACCGGGGAACCGATTGAACACGCCAAATTCCATATCACCTACACCAGCAACGGCGAAGCGTCGGAAGCTCCCGCCACCGTCGACTACGGCGAGGTATTCACGGACGCCAGAGGTGAGATCCGGGTCCACGAGCTGGGTAAACGGCTGTACCCCGGTGAATTTACCATCACCGAGCTGGAACCGGCGGACGGATTCCAGCTCAAGGAACCCATCACGCAGACGGTCATTATCCACGGAAATGAGAGCAAAACAGTCCGTTTCCAAAATACGCCTCTCTCGGCACTCGTGGTCTGGAAATATGATTCCGTTACCGGGGAGCCCGTTGAGGGGGCTGTTTTCCAGGTGAAGTACATGTCCGGAACCTCCGGCACAGGAGGCACTGTGATCGGCACCTATAAGACCGGCCCCGGAGGCAGCTTTACCATTAACCGCCTCAAGGCCGGCGCTTACACCGTGGAGGAATTGGCCAGCGACGGGGATCACGTGATGGACACCGCGCCCCAGACGGCCTATATCTCCGGTAAGGAGCAAGACGTGGTGCAGCTCTACTTCGGAAACAGTCCCAAAGGCTCCCTCCTGATCAAGAAAATCGACGCCAGCACCCATGAGCCTTTGAGCGACTGCGAATTTTTTATCACCGACAGTCATGGGACCATGATTGGAGACGCCAACGGAAAATTTGTGACAGACAGCGCCGGAACCATCCTGATCTCCAATATCGCCCCCGGCACCACACTGGTGGCGCGTGAAACCAGGGCCAGGGAGAACTACATCCTGGCGGAGCGCTGCGCCGCCTTCGCCTATAAGGGCTGCAAGCTGGCCGCCGTCGGGGACTTCGAGACCGTCACGTTTGGGGCCCCCATGGGAGCCCAGCCCGGCTTCCTCATCAAGGCCAGCGATGTGGAAGTCCTCTCCCCCAGAAAGGCGCGAGAAGCCGCCGGGGCCATTGACGCTGCCAGAGCAAACCAGGAGGCCGCCGCCTGCGGGATGCCCGAGAGCGAAATCGTTGCCTGATGCGGAACACCGGAACCGAGTACGGCAGCGCGGACCGGACTCCGGTTGTGCTGCCGGAACTGGCGGAACTGCTCCCCCCTCTCACGGGGGAGCAGCTGGCCGCCCTGGAGGCAGACCTGCTGAAAAACGGCTGTTATTCGCCTGTCATTGTCAACGAGGATATGGTCATCATCGACGGACATAACCGCCAGCGGCTGTGCGAGGAGCACGGGATTCCGTATAAAATGGCGGTGTTCTCGTTTGAGGACCTGCTGGAGGCGAAACGCTGGGCCATTGAGAACCAGCGGGGCCGCCGCAATCTGGAGAAGTGGGAGCTTGGTAAGATCGCTCTGAAGCTGAGGCCGGATATTGAGGCGAAGGCCAGGGCCAATCAGGCTGCGGCCGGAGGAGACAAATCTGGAGAGGGAGCGCTTTTGACAACATTGTCAGAAGCGCTCCCTCCTGTCAGCACGAGGAAAGAGCTGGCTGAGTCGGTTGGCATTGGCGAGGTCACCATGGGCAAGGTCATGCAGATCGACGAACACGCCCCCTCCGCCGTGAAGGAGGCCCTGGACAGCGGAGACCTGTCTGTAAACCAGGGCTACAACATCACACGGCAGGTCCAGGAACTGCCGGAGGAGGAACGGGAGGAGGCCGCCGCCCAGGCGGTGGAGCTTCTGAAGGCCAAAAAAGAGGTCCAGGCCATCGACGCCGAGGCGGACCGCCGGGGCAAGATCGCTTCTCTCTTCTGTAAAGCCTTTGAGCGGGCTGTGCTGCTGACCCCCACGGAGGAAAACGTCCNTTCACCGCCGTCGCCGACATCCTGGAAACGATGCTGCCGGGAGGGCCGAAGGATGAATGAGCATCGTTCTGTCCGCCAGTGGCAGGAATTGTATAGGGCGGGCGGCCTCGACTACTCCGATTATTCCACACGGGAAAGGCTTGGCTGGCGCTCTTGGGAGTACCCGGCCAAAACTCTGGCTGACCGCACAAAACAGCTGTCACAAGTGGTCATGGGCATTACAAGCCCTTACATCCTGGATAATTTCTGCGTTTCATTCCGGAGGCTGCCCACACGGTTCAGGAAGCTATACGATGAAGTGGGCTTTTGCGCTCTGCGGGAGGAGGATGATGATAAAACATTCCTGGTCACATTGAACAACCCCCATCACCGTAGAAAATGGTCGCTTTTTACGGGGCGGTATGGTGAGGATGCGCCGGAGTTTGACTGCTGGGATGTTCGGGAACTTCTGGAATACATCGTCCAAATAAGTCCTGAACTGGAGCGGAATATAAAATCTCCCATCGTTGCGGAGAAGCGGGCCGCCTCAGCATACGCGCGTATATTTCATGGTGAATCCGGAGAATTCGCTATCTACCGGGACGGAGATCGCCGTTACAGCTTCAGGGCCAGGCGAGACGGACGGGAGCACATCATGATGGTGGCCTCTGACCTGAAGGATGCGCCTCCCGGTTTTTTGCCGGAGCAGGCAGTTTTTATCAGAGGGCAGTATGTATACAGCCCAGATCCGCGCTTCCCAATCCCTCAAAAAACGGAAAACAAATCTTTCAAAAGAAAGGAGATAGAGCGATGAGCCGGGAGGAAATCTCTGTCCGCCAGTGGCAGGAGCAGTTCAAGGCCGGGACCTTTGACAGCCCGGACATTCATACCCAATGCGGAGCGGGCTGGTACGACTGGTTCTGCCAGGATAAAGCCCTGGCAGGACGGCTGAAGAAGATCGCCAAAGTGGTCATGGGCATCACCAATCCTTTTATTTTGGACCATTATTACATCTGGTTCAAGAACAACGCCCTGGTTTCCGGGCCTCTGTACGACGACGTCCGCTTCGAGCCGCTGTCCGGGAAACGGGACGGCAAATATTTTCTGGTCGCCTTGGACTATCCTCCTGTGAAGGAAAAATGGACGCTGTTCACAGAGCGGTACGGATTTGAAGCGCCGGAATTTGTGTGCGGCAGCGTGCGGAACATGATTCCATATGTGAATCAGCTGGGCGCGGAGCTGGAAAGCGGCGCTCCCAGCCCGCTGACCGCGGAGGAGAAGGCCGTCTCCGCCTACATCGCCAGCCAGCCGGACCTGCGGGGCTTCACGGACCT
>CAJTFN010000035.1 GCA_910575815.1 Oscillospiraceae bacterium | reverse complement strand
TCCTGGCCGATCAGGAGGATGTTGTCCGGGGCAATGTCCAGATGGAGAAAGCCGCTTTCATGGAAGGCCTCCAGCGCGTCCAGAAGGCTGAGCATCCGGGTTGTGAGGCAGCGAAGGTCCGTCTCCGGTCCGGACGCTGCGTCTTGCAGGCTCCGTCCCCCGGTGAAGCCCAGCACGGTATACAGAGTTTCGTTAAGGGTGAAGGTGTTTAGGTTGGCGCCGGTGAGGTCCGGGTGTTTTTCCAGCAGCCGCAGGTGGATGCGGTTTCCGTACTCGAAGCTCCTCTGATGGAGCTCCCAGGTTTCCTGTGCCTCGGGCGCGCGGGAGATTACGCCGTTTTCGCCCCGGAAAACGGCGGCCTTTGGGTGGAAGGGGAACAATTCCTTTATAAGAACCGTGTGATGTTCCTCCCGGTTCAAAAGGTCCGGGTAGCTTCCCATATATACGATGGCGTTGGAGCCGCGGCCGAGTTCTATGTCCAGGGTGCAGGACATAGACGGGAAGGGGAGGACCGTTCCGGGCGGAAGGGCTTGTCTGTGATCCATGTACTGCTTCACATCGCTTCCATTTTGATTTCAGTTTTCACCAGAATCAGTATACCGCATGGCCTTCCATGCGTTTGCGATATGCTTCCAGGCGCTTAGGATTCTTTGGGCCCGGAGGACTCCTGCAAAAAAATGGCGCTTAAAAACGCCTCTATCTGCGAGTCAATAAACATTGCCTCCTCAATGCACATGCAGTAAATGATCATCCAGTCGAAGGGCGAACGGGAATCCAAAGGCGCGAAACCGCAGTCGCAGAGCGTGGCGTTTAAGCGCGCGTAGCGGCTTTCAAAATCCTCGTCCTCCTCCAGCAGCTCGCCGTGCGGCCCGTCGCAGGGAACAGCCCCGTCGGTGGCAAGAAAGAGCAGGACCAGCGTCTTACGGGTGACGTCCGTTTTACGATGGAGCATTCTGGACAGTGCGACCTCGTCGGGCCAATTCTGCTGAATGTCCCGCTGAAGGGCGGAAAGGACCTGTGTTTCCGTCGTCCCTTTGACCGCCTTTTTAAAGCGGGGAATGAGGGCCTCATGGAGGTATGCGGCTGTGACCTCCCGAACGGAGATTTTTTTGTCCGGGTCCAGCAGGTCGTTGATTTCCGGCGCACACAAAATATTCAGGTATTCCCGGAAGAGCGAGAAGGCGGTGTTGTGGAAGCTGCCAAGCTGTTCCTGGGACTGGCGGAGGTACTCCTCCAGCTCGCCGGCGCTGGCGATATGCTCCGCGTCCTGGCGCACAAGGCCGGTTAGATACAACTCGTCTTTATTTTTAGGCGAGAGAAGTTTTTTCTCCGCCAGGTCATCGCGCAGGGCCAGCGCCTCGGGGTAGGTCATCTTCTCCCGGAGGGCAAAGAGAAAGACCAGCTCCTCCGGGTCGCGCCAATGGAAGCCCTCGCCGCAGGTGCGGTGAAGGAATTGGCCGGCGTCCTCGGGAGAAAGGCCCAGCGCGAAGCTGAGCTGAATCGCCCCCTGTTTGCTGATGGACTGGATGTCTCCGTTTAGCCACATCTGGATTTTGCGCCGGATGGTATCGCGCTTGGTGCCGGAGGGGCTGTTGATCAAAAGCCGTTCAAGAAAGAAGTCTAGGACAGCGCCGGTATTATCAGCTGGGATGTGGGCGTATCTGGCAAGGGTTTCGCCGATTGTACGCGGGTGGGCGTCCCGCTTGAGCTGCTCCACAGCCTGGGCAAGCGTCAGGGATTGTGACGTGGCTATATCATACATGAGCCGGGTAAATTCCGCTTGGATATCTTTCGTTTGCTCCATGATGGCTTAATCCTTTCGTTATGATAGGAGTATTATACATAAAAAAGAGAGCATTTGACAAGAGATGGAGAGTATAGGGAGAGGAAAGACAATAGGAAAATGAATATGGAAGAATATTATATGGATTGGTTTGTGTTTTACAGTCATAGCGGTTTACCCGTTTGCGCAATGCGTGAACGGGTAAACCGCTATGACCATAGTTTTAGGAATATCTTGACTGCCCCGGAAGTCTATGCTATATTAAAAATAGCAGGAAATTATTTCCTGCTGTCATAGAAATTCGCCGGCGCTGACCGGCGGGAAAGGAGGCGCTGCGGCACAAGATTATGGCTCGTCTGGGCGAGGGTAAATAGTAATTAGGCCCAGAGCGTCCCGGCTCCAGGTTCGCCGGTCGGGGGTTTAGCAGTTTGCTAATCAGAAGCCATCCAGGTTTGATACACCTGTATGGTGCGCGGGCTTGCCGTAGTAACCTTTGTGAACTGGAAAGCGCATCATGGACCCTGAGCGAGTAATCCTTTTGAAAGCGATGGTAAGTAGAACGTATCGTGTCCCTTCCCACCCTCTGAACGCAGCCGGTCATGCTGTAAATCTGCCGGGGAGCCGCTCCCTCTACAAAGGAGCCGACAGAATCCTAACTGCCGTAGATCTCAATAAATAGGGCTGCACACATAAGCAAGAAAAAAGTGTAGGGAGTTTTCCCAAACCCGTCACACATAAGACGTTAAAAAGTGTACTTTGCTGATTGCCGAGTCTCCGATTGGAGCTGACATGAGGCGGCCTGGCTTTAACACATATATGCTATATATCAAAAGTATAAGAAATAAGTTATATAATATACTTTGAATATTTAATAAAAATATATTATTGATGTAAAATAATTTATTCAGGAACTATCCTTCTGAGAGCTATAAAAGGTGCGTATAAAGGATAGTCCAGAAAGGGGATGAAATGGGCCGGAGAAATAAGTCATACTCGAAAGATCTCCACCAACAGGCATATGAACGCCTGACAGGAATGCAAGCCTTTGGGGAGAGCAAAAAGGCGGCTGTAGCCAATGGGACAGACAGAGATAAGATTTTCTCTGTCAACACCTACAAGGCTTATTGGAAGCACACAAAATATTTTATCAAGTACATCAGGGAGAACTATCCGAAGTGTACCACGCTGAAAAGCGCAAAGAAGTACGCCAATGAGTGGCTTCAGGCCCAGGTTGACCGTGGCCTGTCGGCCTGGACGGTCCAACTGGAGGCGAAGGCCCTCGGCAAGCTCTATGGCATCCAGCCGGATGACGAGAATTATTTTAAGCCCCCTAAGCGGAACCGGGAGGATATCAAGCGGAGCCGCGGGGACCGGGTGCGCGACCGGCATTTCTCCAAGACCAATAATGACGAGCTGATTAAATTCTGCCGGGGAACGGGGCTTCGCCGGAGTGAGCTGGAGGAGCTGCGGGGAAAAGACTTAGTGACCAGGGAGCAGATCGAGGCGGAGATTTCCCGCTTGGAGACCATCCCGAAGGAACGGCGAACGCCGGCGGACACGAAACGGCTTGACATGCTCCAGGACACCCGGTTGTTCCAGGGGGAGTATTTCACCTTCGTGCGAAATGGGAAGGGCGGCAGGATGCGCCTGAGCCCCATTATCGGCAAGAATGCAGAGCAGATCGTGGAGCGGATCAACAGCACACCGCCGGAGGAAAAGGTGTGGCAGCACGTCCATAAAAGCGCCGACATTCATGGCTACCGGGCCGAGTACGCCACAGCCATCTATAAGGCCCATGCCAGGGCGATAAAAGAGATCCCTTATGACCGGGTAAACCAGGGGACGGGGCGGCGGTATCAGAGTGAGGTATATGTTTGCCGGAAGGACGAGACCGGGAAGAAGCTGGACAAGGCTGCTATGCTGGTGTGCAGCAAGGCCTTGGGACATAACCGCATCAGCGTTGTCGCGGACAACTATATCCGAGGCCTGTAAGGAGGATGGATGCTATGGCGAAATTTGTGAAGGAAGGGGCTTTCGGTGGCTATAGGGATGTTCCTGGTGGACAGTCTGACCCGGAGTGTACCCATGTAATATTGAAACTGAAGGAGTATGACAAAATGCTCCAGGAACAGGCCAGAGCGGAGCAGGAGGCCAGGAGTACGAAATACAGTGCTGAGAGAGCGATTGAAGAGGCAAAACGGGATGCCCGCTACACGGCCCAGAAAGCCGCTGAGGAGGCCCGGCAGATGGTGGCGGACATGGAGTCGGCCCTGACCGCTGAAAAGGCTGAGAGCGCCCATCAACGGGCGCTGAATGCCAATCTGCTGCGGATATCCAGGGAGAGGGCAAACGCCGATAGAAAGCTGAGGCCAAAAAAAGAGCACACCGGCTATTTTGTTGTTTTCTCAGAGGAAACGGACCATCAGTACAAAGACGGAAATAGGCATATGAAAAAGGTGGTACTCTGGAAAACGGTGATACAGAGCCCATATGTGGTTGACTTTCCGGCGGCACAGGCTCGAAAGCAAATCCTGGAGGAGTTGCTTCAGGAAGATGAAGATGGACACCGACTGATTGACAGGCTGGGGATCAACGGGATTTACAATAAAGGGTATGGCAGCATGATCGAAGATCGGGAATGGTGTGCAGAGCCGGGGAAATACAACATTATGCTCAAGCCAAAATTTAAGGCAAATTTCAGAGCCGGTTATTGGGAGGTTATATGCCTCCATACTAAGCCCCTGGACGTGGTTCCAAAGGATATGAGGGTTTGTACATCAAACTAAACCTTTATCCTCCAGCCTGTCCCACAATGTCAGTTGGTCGAAACCTAACTCTTTTTCAATATCGCTTCTGATCCTCGCAGTCTCAAGGCTGTCCTTAGAGGAAACACGAAACTCGACCTCTATCACCTTCCGGCCCCGCCGAACTTCATCGAAAGCAACATCCTTATCACTGTATTGATTGATTTCCTTGACGGAGGGGACTAATACGCGTCTCTTAAAGTCTCTGTATTCTTTATACCGCTCCCCGCCAAGTAGCCGCTTCAATTCATCGACGCTGTATCGTCTCTGGTAGTCTGCCAAATCATGAAAGTGAATGCTTTTCACGAGTTCATAAAGCCTAATCGTGTACTTGCTTTTAAAGTGAAGCGTCCAAAGGAGTTCATAGCTTGTAAAGTTTTGCTTCAGCTGTAATAAAAATGGCTTCATATCACTGTCGAGTCGAATCTGTATCGTTCCCGAGCCAGCGTCAATATACGGCTTTTCAATCCACCGCAACAGGGTTTCTCTTTTTTCGGCAATTTCTACCCAAAGGCTTTTGTCCGCAATTTCTTTAATCGCTGCTTTCAAATCCTGATATATCTTTCCATTATTGTCATCAATTCCACACACGCGGCAAAATTCTGCTATCGAAAATTCATACAGCTTGAAATCTTCATCAAAGGGTGTGACTTGGGATATCAGGTATAATACGATTTTCTGTTGTTGTAGAGAAAGGTTAAATCGGCTTTTCTGTATCAGGTCATTTGCCTTAGTAACGGTTTTATTCCTCAATTCCAAATATTTGTTTTCCTTCATCCCCATCACCTCATCCCTCAATATACACTATTGTGCCAAACAAGTCAACGAAGTCACAATACGGTTTTTAGCGTAGATTTCTTATGAACTAAACGTCACAATTTGTCGAAAATAGAGTATTACCTTTCCTGGTATCCCCGATCTCTCCTACCGGCTCCAATAGTTTGTCTGTACTAAAAGTCACGATTAAATGAACCAAATGTCACGATACTATGTACCAAATGTCACCGAAACATGAACCGTTTGTCACATTAAAAGAGGGTATACATTATTAAAAAGAAAATAAGAAAGATAAGAAATATTTTAGAAAGATGCGGCAGCGCCGCATCCTAAAAAATATAAATTATATAATACCATTAAGTTATATATTAAATATAGCAAATGTATAGCCAAGAGGCAGTGCTTCCTAAACCTGGAGACACCGCCTCTTGGCTTGGTAATTTCATGTAAAAAGACGGTAGACCAACTAGGAGCAGAACGGCCCAGGAGAAGGTTTATCGGTGGCGGCAGCAGTATCCTGAAGGGCGCAAGGCTGACTGTCACCGGGAAACCGGCCTTGATCCGAAGACCATACGGAAGTGGTGGGATTGTACGCCCATACCGCTGCGGTTCGAAAATGGCCATATCACGGTGCCTGTGGAGCCGTCCCAGGCAGCCAGCGATTTCCTGGTAGCAGCTCTGGCCAAGGATGATTAGAGGGCATTGGGGTAATAGATAAGGCAGGTTTTTGATTTATGAATTGGTAAAGAAAAAATCTTGATTTTTTCTTTACTATGGCATATAATAAAAACAGAAAGGGGTGTTTGGTATGGGACAGACAGTGAACGTCAATTTTAAGCTGGATTCGGATGTTAAGAAAAGAATGGAGTTGGCTTGTGCAGAGATGGGCCTTTCCATGAGTGCAGCGTTTACGATTTTTGCAAAGAAGGTTGGCAGAGAGTATCGTATCCCATTTGAGGTTTCGGCTGACCCGTTTTACTCTGAAAGTAATATTCGTCATTTGGAAAATGTCATGCAGGACATTAAGGGGGGCAAGGCCCATTTTGCTGAGCATGACTTAATTGAGGTGGATTGATGCGGCTGCTGTGGGAGGATAGGGCTTGGGATGATTACCTGTACTGGCAGATGCAAGACAAAAAGGTGTTGAAACGGGTAAATCTGCTCATTAAGGATATTAGTAGAAGCCCATTTGATGGGATTGGAAAGCCGGAACCGCTGAAGAACAATCTTAGCGGATGGTGGAGCAGACGAATTGATGAAACTAATCGGATTGTGTACTATGAGCAAGATGGGATTATCTATGTCGTGTCCTGCCGGGGCCACTATGATTGAATTGGAGAACAGTTGCGGTGACACATCAGGGTTACATTGAAAAATTAGAGAGAGCGCTTGCCCAGGTTCGAGCTGGCCAGGGCATCGTAAAAACGATGGAGGAATTAGAGAGTATGGCAGAGGAAACGAGAATTGCCCAGCTTCAGCTACCAGACCCGGCAGACGGTGATCCGCACCCTCGGTTGCTCCTGGAGGGCCGGGGTATCCATGCCGGGGAGGGCTTTACCGCCCTGTTCCCCGATGGCTGGCATGACATAACCCTGGAGGTGAGAGGGGAGCCGACCGGCCCCGGCTGCTGGTATATCTCAACGCCTGGATTTAGCGATATTTGCCCCATTGGACTGTTCGTAAAGGTATAAGATATATAACACAATTAAGGTATATATCAAACATAACAGATGTATATGAAATAAAAAGAGGTGCCCCCATGCCTGGAGGCACCTCTTTTTGCTTGACAATATCAGGAATAAGCGATATATTTTATATAACTTAAATAGCAGATGTAAGCTATATAATTGAAATAAGGAGTGAAGGACTTGAAGGTGATAGCGATAGCGAACCAGAAGGGCGGCGTGGCTAAGACCACAACAACGCACAATCTCGGCGTGGCTCTGGCGGCAAAGGGAAAAAGGGTTCTCCTGATTGACCTGGACAGCCAGGCCAGCCTGACGATCAGCGTGGGCCTGGAGCCGCTGGAGGTGAAGAGGACGATTGTAGAAGTTCTGCGGAAGGATGGGGTGTCGGTCAGCGAGTGCATCGAGCGAATCAGTGACCGGCTGCACATTGTCACGTCCATCATCGACCTGGCTCCGATGGAGATGGAGCTGCTGTCCAGGGCCAGCCGGGAGAAGATTCTGGACCGGGCCTTGCGACCAGTTCGGGGGGAGTATGACTTCATCCTGGTAGATTGCCCGCCGCAGCTTTCCATCCTGACGATCAACGCGCTTTCCTGTGCCGATGGTGTGATTATCCCCGTTAAGACGGATTATCTGGCCTATAGGGGCCTGACGCAGCTCCAGGACAGTATCCGGGAGATTCAGGAGCTGATTAACCCGGAGTTGAAGGTGCTGGGGGTCATTGCGACGCTTTACGAGAAGCGGGTGGCCGACGATAATGAGATACTGGCTGCTCTGAAGAGGGAGTATAACCTCCTGGGCGTGATTAAGCGGCTGGCCGTTGCAAAGAAAGGCATCTATGATGGACTGGCCGTGGTGGAGCAGACGCCCGGCAGCGAGATCTCCATTGAGTATAACAAAATTGCGGATATGATAATTGCGGAAAAATACGAAAGGACGGAAAAAGAAAATGGCTAAGTTTGAGGATAGAGAGAACCGAAGGAGAACGTCAGTAGTTGGCAGCATCGTTGACGGTGCACCGGCGTCCTCCGGGAGGGGGAGGGGCCGTCCCAAGGAAGAACGGGAGATTAAGAAAAGGGTAAGCCTGTCGGTGATGCCGGGTTTGTATGAGGACATTCGGAGGATCGCCTATGTGCAGCGGAGGAGCATCAGCGACGTGGTTGGCGACCTGATGGAGCAGTTTAGGGCGGGACATGAGAAGGAACTTGCGGAGTACAGAAATATTAAGGCTTATGAGAAGGAAACGACGGCGGGCTATCTGAAAAGGGAGTGACAAAGCTTCCTGTTTCATTGATCAGCGCGTAAAGCCAGAGTTCTTCATCATCCTCCGCACCGAAGCCGTCTTCGTCGGTGTAATAAAAGCCATCCGGCTGTACCATCCAGCGAAAGGAAGCGAGTCCGTCCCGGAAGGACCCTATGCCGGCGACAAAATTTACCTGGGATTGAAACGGCCCCGCTAATTTTTGTTCCCACGGACCATGGATCACGCCGGGAAAGGATAAAAATCTGCCAAAGGGGTCTGTGATCTCTTTGACAAGTGTATTCTCTCCGTGCTCGGCGGTGGTCCGGAAAAGCTTCATACTTACGGGATGATATCCGCCTCTGCCGTTTTCAGTGTCACGGTAATAGAGAAAAAAACCATGACCAAGGTCCGTGCGGGAAAAATCCTTGATATTCATGTGGCATCTTCCTCCTGACTTACTTAAGAGGCTAACTGGTCCAAGGCTCGCTGAACCTTCATGGAGAAGGTTTCAGGCTCCGCGTCCTCCACACCGCTCAAGAGCTTTTCGACGGTCAGTACGGTTGGCTTCTTAAAGAGCAGGGAGTCCGTCTGCGGAAAGAGGGATTGGATAAGGCGAACTGACAAAAGCACATGTTCGGAATTGATTTCGTCTCCGCGGGCGGAGAGCATTCCAAAGAGAAGGCCCAACCGCCAGGTCATGGCCCGGGCGCAGATCATATTGGCGGGAAGGCCCAGAATGGGAATATTTCCGATGAGCTTGTCCAGCACCATGTCGGCTAAAAGGTCCTGCCGGCAGCCCTTGACGATATGGCGCAGCTCATCCTTTCCGATGGGAGGGCGGCTGTAGACGGCCCGGATGTCATTGAGCATGGGTCCATAGTGGGTGAAAAATACGGTGATGTCCATAACGGCTGTGAACGGGAAGCCCATCAGGCCGGAGAGGCCTTGCATGGCAATGTTGCTGCCAGCCTTTCCGTCGATGATATCGTATACCTTTGCGGTCCGGATTGTCATATTATGAGAGCCTCCTTTGTGTGAAATTAATTTTGCAGGACCGATGCTGTGATGGGGCGCAGCTTAGTTGTCCTTGCAAAATTCTACTGCCGCGCCAAAGAACCAGAGAGACAACAGAATAAACGCGGGATCCATAAGTAAACCTCCTTTTTTGGAAGGCGGGGCCAGACGGCCTCGCCTTCATTCAGTTTTTTGATGGGCGGCAAGGATGAGCTTAGCTGGGATTTGCTTCGTATACTGCCTTCGCGGCGTTCAGGTCCTCCTTGGTGACCGTGATATTGCGGGCCGCCGCTTTCATTTCGCTAGAGCTGATGTCGCTGAAGGTATACGGATCACTGCTCTTTTGGGCCATTTTTAGGATCAGGCGCAGAAATACGATGCCGGCCAGATAGACGGCGATGAAGGAGACGGCGGCGGAGGCCAGGATAGAGGCGCCAGGGATGAACATCCCGGCGAACATTGCGATCAGAAGGCCTCCCAGGTTCGCGGTGATGTTTGCGAGGACGGCCCGTGCCAGCAGCTTTAAAACGTTTTCCTTCAGGGAGATTCCCAGGGTGGAGCACAAGGAGGCGTACATCGCCCACACGGCGCCAAAGCAGCTGACGATGATGGCAGGGATGGCCAGGCCGGGGATGATGCCACCCACAGCGTCGGCGGCCGCCGCGGCCAGCGCGGAGTTCAAAATGATGCGTTCGGTTTCGTTTGCGCGGACATAGTAGTCCTTCAGGGCGGTTGTGATTTCCTTAGTCATATAGCTGGACATTGTAATTCCTCCTTAATCCTTGGCAGAATGTTTGAATGGGCGGGAATGACGGCGGGACTCAGTTCATCGTCGCGGCCTCGAGGCCCTGCACCTTGAGGGAAAGGCTTTGCCGGGCAGCCATATCCGCGATCAAGCGGGAGATTTCTTTGCCGTAATGGTTGAGACAGACGGCGGCAAATTCGTCCATAGTATTTTTGGGAAGCGCTTTTAAAGCGGTTTTAGCGGCGGTGACGGAGAGGTCCCTTGCCCTTCCGAGGGCGAAGGCGGCGACGGGATTGGAGCAGCCGGACAGCTTGTCCGCCAGCGCCGGAGCCAGGATGTCTATTGCCGCAGCGTAGTCTATATCGCTGATCTTTATTTTTATTTCCATCATAAGATAAGCGCGGCTCCTTTGTCTGCTTTTCCCGGCGGTCAGAAGGGCCACCAGGGAAGATGTTCACGGATGAGGTCGTTGGCCCTTTCACCCAGGAGCGGGCCGTATTGAGCGATGAACTTCGGACCCAGGCGCTGGGCTGCGGCATCTATGCCAAGGTTTTGAATCAGCTTGCGCAGCATTCTTTCCATGTCGTTTTCCTCCTGACCTTGATTTTGCGGTTTGATGACGCTGCGGGAATGCGTGGGGAAGAGAGGGGGCCTTACCAGAGAGGCCAGCCCGGGAACATTGCCTGAAGAATCTTTTGTGCCACAATGGGACCATATGCGCTCAAGAATTTCTCCATGATTTTTTCTCCTTTATGTCTGGATTGTTTGGTTGGGATGATTTTATAGCTTGCTTTTGGAGGAGACTGCGGGCTGGGCAGCCGGTTTCAGATCAGATCGCGAAGGATATATTGGGCGATCATAGCCAGCGTTGCGCCGTGCGTGTTCAGAAATTTTCCCATTTTTATGTCCTCCTAAATTTTAATTTTCGCGGCCTTAACCTTGCCGTGTGTAGATTTTACATGACACCGTTTTAAAAGCTTGCGTGCCGTTTCCGGATTTATCTGCCGTTCTCTTTCGAGAAAGGCGTCACAGAACCGGCGTAGGGAGTCAGAATACTGTGTTCCAGCTTGTCCATGAGATGCGTCATGTTCGATTCCTCCTCTCAATTTGGGATGGTCTTATTTTAAACGGGGGTCCGGCCGGCTTTTGCGGACCGCTTCCGGCCGGTGTCTCTGGGGCCTGCCCCATAGGGGAGGGCCTTCTTTGCGTCCGCTGCCGGTCCGCTCCCCCTTGACGCGTTTATCTTACCACAGGCAGCCGGGGCGTTTTGCGGGGCGTTTCCGGGCATGAAAAGGCTGCGGCCCCCTCACGGGGCCGCAGCCTTTTTCTTTCCAGAAAATCAAGAGTCGCTGTGTTGGGAATAATAAATATACCAGGGCGGCGCAAAGCAGACGGCTCCATCTAATACATAGAGGGCTACGTTATTTTCCTCCCATACGAGAGCGGAGGAAAATGACGGGAGTTCATAAGAGGTGATATACCGGCCCTCTTTTTCCACGGTATACTGGGCGGGAATATGATAGCTTTTTTCCAGGAGGTCCACGTAGGCGAGATAATCCTCCAGAGATACGCCCACCCAATCGACATTGAATTCGTCTGGCGGAACATTGACAGTATCGCCTGGAGCGATGAAGGATCGAGGCCCGCTTTCCTCGTCCGTCCCATATAAGGGAGAGTTCCAGGAGTAGAAAAAGGTCTCGTTGTCCTCTTCATACCACCAGTCCGGATAGGGGAGGGCAATGGGAAAATCCTTGAGATTAGCCACATCGGCGGCCATACGGTCAACATATTGCTCAAAAGTGTCCGTCTCGGAGGCCTCTTTTTCGAGATTCAAGCCTGTCCGCATTTTCCCGACTAAAGAAGACATATCATTTGTCAACGATTGAAGCTCCGTCAATAATTCCGAGGAAAGTTTTTCGAGTCCCTCCTTGTCTTTGGGGTTTTCCGATCGCCAGGCGTTGATTTGAGGGCACTTTTCCTCTATGGCCGTAACAAAGCGGTCTTTCTCGGATTGGCTGTTCAGGGAAAGCAGCAAATAGTCCGTTTCCACGGCTGTATCATGTAAATGGATATCATATATTTGACGCTCCAAGCGAGCCCATTCCTCAAGGCAGGACAAATTGTAGGTTGAAAAGAGATTTTCAGTGGGGCTGTTTACAAAATCTCTGTAATTTTGGTAAGTCAAAAGTGTATCGTCCACCAATGTTGGAATGCTGTCAATGACAACCTGGATAGCGCTGACGTCCGCGCCGGAACGGATAAACTTGTCATAGTCTTCAAGGGTCATTTGTTTTTCGAAAGCCTGTTCTTTTACATGTTCGGCTCTGCGCTTCGAGGCGGCCATGGCGGCCCGCGCGATTTGAAGGCTGTCCCAAGAGTGATCTTCAAAGAATGGGGTCAGATATGAAAGCGCCCATCGGAGATCGCCATAAAAATATTCGCACCGGATGAGATACCCATACCAGTCTGCAAGAAGTCTGTGGGTAAGCTCGTCCCATTCTCCGCTTTCAAGCGGCGCAGCTGCTTCGACGCTGGAGGTATCCTGGGGAGGAGAGGCGTCCGAGGACTTCTGTTCTCCGCAAGCGGTCAGGAGGGAGCATAAAATGGCTAGGATCAGGATAAACGCCGCGATTTTTTTCATGAGATCATCTCCTTATAATGTTCGTATGCGGAAATGGCTCCGCATTCTTGCAGGTCGTTTAAAGCATCCGTACGGAGGCCTTTCAAGGAACGCAGCTGATTGTATAGAGCGCCCAGGTCGGTTTCATAGGTGAGATGCAGGTTTTGCGCAGATGAAGTGATTTCCAAGGTTTGTTGAAGGCCATTGAGCAACTCGTCTTGTTCCAAAATTTCCCTTGTCAAGTGAGGGAGGCAAACGATCTCGTACAATGTCGCGGAAATGTCCGCGTCAATTTCTATAAGCGAGGATAAAAGCGCGGGGTAGTCGCCGTAATGCTGGTTTGCCTGCGGGTTCTCCACAACATAGGCAAGCACAGACGCCAGCTCAGGGTATTCTTCCTGCCGGTCCGCTTCCAGCTCCATTAATTCCCGGTAATGAGCGTCGTCCAGCGGTTTTCGAGACCAGGAAAATACCTCGCCGGTGGAAAGCATTTGATCCAGAAGGCCAAATACGAATTCTGTATTGATGACGGGGCCGGTTTTGTGAGCGGCGAAATAGTCGAAGGAAGCCTTTTCCCTGGAGAAATTTTCTGGCGTTTTCAAAGCGCAGTTTACGAGATTCCGCATGTTTTCGTATTGCTTGGCCGTGTTGGCGTATCCGGTGAGGCCATAGGCAAAAACATCCTTGTCACAATCGGCGCTGTAGGGTTGTGGGCAGAGAAGAAACCACCCCGCCACCAGGCACAGCGCCAGGGCGGACGCCGCCAGGGCGCGGCGCAGGCGGCGCTGCCGCAGGAGCTTCCGGGCGTTGCCGTGATCGAGGGTGGTCAGGTACTCCGCCACGGTTTCATGACAGACGCGGTAGCGGCCCTGTTCATTGCGCACCAGGAGGCCCAAGCGCTTCCAGAGCAGCTCATGGACCAGCAGCCCATACCACTCCTCCGCGTTGGCGGCTCCGGCACGAATGGCTTTGGAGTGGCCGATCCACTGGGGGAAGGCCCGCCGGAGCAGCCGGTCAGAAAAGAGGCGGTAGCAGCGCTCTACGACAGGGAGAAGCTCCGCGTCCTCTAAGGCCCGGCCCTTTCGTTGGAGTTCCCGGGTGATGGAGGGCAGCACGAAGGACATGGCGGCGTCGATCTGCCAGCGGGTATCCGTGCCGACGGGAAGGCCTTGTAGCTCCTTGTCCAGAAGCGCACCGAAATAGGCGTTCAAAAGCTCCTCCTGGGTGGAGATGGACAGCTGGCGGCCCTCCGCCCGGGCGGACTGGAGGAAGATGGAGAGCATCAGCGGCGTACGGAGGAGTTCCCGCATTTCGGGGCACTCCGGGGCGAGAAGACCCTCTCCGGAGAGTTTGGCGGCAACGTCTTCCTCAGTAAGAGGGGCCAGCTCCACCTGAGGGAACGGCAGCGCCGGTTCCTCGCTTCGACCCGAGATGAGGAGCCGTACGCCCAGCATGTGCGAGAATGCCAAAATTTCTTCAATAAGGGGCCTCGTGTCCCCGGAGGCCTCGTTCAAGCCGTCCAGCAGGAGGATCAGAACGGGCCGCTGTTCTCCGGAGCGGATCTCCAGGGGCTTTTCCAAAAGGGTGTCCAGGGCGTACCGGGCGGCGTCGTATTGTTCGGTTTTAAAACGGAGGTTTTCCAGGAGACGGCGGTGGATATAGGTGGATTCTCCGTCCTTCCAGCCGTAGAGGGATATGTAAACGATGGCGGGCTGGGCGGGGGAGTAGGTTTTTGACTGCTCGATGACGCCCCGGAGCATGGCGGTGGTCTTCCCCATGCCGCCCGAGGCGGTGAGCATGGCGGCGCGCCCCTGCCCGCTGAGCATGGCGGATACGCTGGCGGGGACCAGGGCGCCGTCAGGCAGGCGAAGGAGGGTGGGAAACAGGGCTTCGCGGTCCAGGAGAAAGGCAAGGCCGGGGTTTTCCCGGATGACCCGGTCCACGATCTTTCGCCCGCTCTCCCAAAGGGCCCAATGGGTGATGCCCACGCCGTCGATGCGGTCCAGAAGCTCCTGGAAGGCATCCCGCATGTCTCCGACGGATTGGTAGCGCCGTTTTGGCAAAGCGTGCAGGCCCCGGCGGAGGATCTGCCGGACCATGGCGCAAACGGTGTCGGGCAGGCTTTCCAGGCAGGGGCAGGAGGAGACGTCCGGCGGAACGGGACGGCTCATCTGGAAGGGCGTCAGGACCGCGCCGGAGAGACAGCGGTAAAAGACGGCGGCCACGGCGTATAGGTCGGAGGCGGCGGAGGGCGTTCCGCCTGTACGGAGTTCCGGCGCGGTGTAGCCTGGCTTTACGCTGTAGTAGGACGGCCTGTCCGGAGAGAGGGACCCGAGGTCATAGACGCTGTTATAATCGATGAGCATAGCCCGTTCCCGGTTCTCCTGGCCGATCAGGAGGATGTTGTCCGGGGCAATGTCCAGATGGAGAAAGCCGCTTTCATGGAAGGCCTCCAGCGCGTCCAGAAGGCTGAGCATCCGGGTTGTGAGGCAGCGAAGGTCCGTCTC
>CAJTFN010000034.1 GCA_910575815.1 Oscillospiraceae bacterium | reverse complement strand
TGACCTGGGCGCTCCGTTCTCTTTGCCGACCCTCTCGAAGAGCGCACTTACCCACCACCCGCAAGCGGGTGGTGGTACTGCCTGCGGCAGTCGTGCGCTCTCCGAGGGGCGGCCCGCCGGGCGTCCCCTCCCTGCCCAGTATGGACAGGCCAGCAGACGCCACCGGCGGCTTGTGCATCGGGCGGGGCTGCGCCGATGCACCGGGAGTTTGGGGGCCGTCGACCCCCAACAAGCTGCGCCGGGTATATACCGGCGCATTGCTTGCCGCTACTATCAGTGCCGATAATTGAGAGTTGAACGGCGCTTGCAATTGTGGTATACTTTGCTCATATCAATTTCTTAAACTCAGAATTTGAGGAGGGGAGATATGTTTAATGAGATATGTATATATGAAGCGAAATTAACTAAGATAGATGAAATTGAAGAACTGATGAAAGAAGTGTCTGAATTTTATTTGGAACAAGATGGTGTTATTGATGTGCATTACATAAAGCGTACTCACCGACAAAAAGATTTTAGTGCAGTTAAAGAGGGCGAATTACCTATTCGCCTTACAAGAAATATTGGTAAAGTAACATATGTGCTATATTGGGTATTGGAAAACGAAGAGGTCCATGCAAGAGTATCTAAGCTTGGTATCGAGAAATTTTATAAGCGTTGGAATCGTTGTTTAACTACAATGCCCAAAATAATCCTAGGTGAGAATGTCGTCTAATATACCGCTTCCATTTTATTCAAGGGGGATTTCATCTTTATGATGAAATCCCCCTTGACAAATGTTCTCTTGATTCTGGATGCTGCCCGAGATGCCCTCTTTCTCGTCATCGCGGGACAATCTGGCGTATAACACAGTAATTCGCTGCTCGTTTGGCTGCTTTTTCTTCAAAATATGCTCCTTTCCGCAGCCGGATGTGATATGAATTGCGAGGTGCCATTATCATACCACACCCGACGCAAAACTTCAATACTTTAATGTGCGATATTTCGATTGAGGATACGGATTACTTTCTTCTCCACGGGTTCGGCGGTGTCGTTGCTGAAATGGGCGTTGACGGCGTAGACGGTGCCACCGACCTCCCTCTCAAAGCTGATAGGCAGACTGTATTGATGTTCTCTCAGCCAGTCCAGGCGTTCCTCGTGGGACAGACCGACAAGAAAAGCTGCTGTTTTCTCTATTTGCTCCATCACTTCATCATAGATTTTCGCTTCCTGCTCGGTCAATTCCAACTTGATAATATTCATCTGCTTCTCGCTCCTCTCGTTCTCTCCTGTCCTATCTGGCGGTGCTGTTCCTCGTTGGTGTAAACCATGTCCATCGTGTCTTGAATTTTGGCGGAGCGTTCCTCAACGCCTGTATTCAGCTTCAATTTCTTTCTGCAAGCAGAAATTTGAGCGGTTATAGCTTGTTTTTCGCCCCGTAACCGCTCCTTTTCAGCGGGTGACGCTCTGCGTATCTTATTTTGCAGCTTTGTCCGCTGGGCAGTCAACGTGTCCATTTCACTTTGAATAGTTTCACGAGCTGAAAGAAGATCGTCCAGCGTCTCAATGCGGTTTTTCGCCAGATAATCCACTTGGGCGATGATCGTGTCCAGCTTTCGCAGTTCCTCTTTCATAAATGGGCTGGTGGGCTGGTAGGTTGTGCCTTTTGGTAAAATGCCAAGCTGGTACTCCCAATAGAGGAACAGCCGGTAAATGTGGGGTGTGGGTTGGAACGGCACATAGACCCGCAGTTCCTCCGGCAGCTCCGGGGCAAAATTGACGGCGGGACGCTTGTTGCCGAAGCTGGCTCGTGCGCCCAGGCTGCGCCCGATGTTCTCCGGTGTCCACCGCTCGTCCAAGGTGTCCAGGCGGGTGAAGTGCTGGTACTGCGGTAGGCGTATTTTCCAGTGTTTCCCTGTGAAGTCGGTGAGATAGCCCTTGCGCCGGAGATACTTCTCCATCATCTCTACCGTCCTGCTCCCGTTGACAGCCTCCCGCACATCTGCCCGGTAGATGTTGTATCTGGTGGGCTTGCCGCTCTGCTCGTCCAGCCAGACGGGACGGCTGGGGGCCTTGCGCCCATGCTCAATGACGGACAGGCCATATTCCAAGCAGAGCCGGTCTGAGGTATCCCGGAGACGCTGCCGCTCGGCCTTGGAGTAGTTGTACTTTTTGCCGTCCTTGAAAGATACTGAGTTGAAGCAAAAATGATTGTGTAGATGGCCTTTGTCCAGGTGGGTGGTGACGATGACTTGAAACCTGTCGCCCCACATCTCCTGTGCCAGCTTCACGCCGATCTCATGGCACCGCTCCGGGGTCACCTCTCCCGGTTTGAAACTTTGATAGCCATGCCACGCGATGTACTTGTCCTCCTTGCCGTACCGCTGCTTGGTCAGGATCATCTGACGGAGCACCGTCTGCTTCAGACAGTTGATTGAGGTGACAAAGGAGCCGTCCGCGGTTTTCTGTGGGTTCTGGATGTACGAAAATACGTTGAAGAAGTCCTCGGTGCCCTTGGGGATGGTTTTCTCAGGGTTTTCCACATAGGCGATCAGGTCTCCAAGATTGCCCTTGATGTGCCATAGACTGGTGGCCGCCATCACGCCACCTCCTGCAAGAACAGGACAAGTTGCTCAAGTCGTGAACATTCTTCTGTCATCTCCGGGCAGTAGACGGTCAGGCGTTCCAGCTTATCGTGGATTTCATACAAGGCGTCCAGCAGTTCCCAAAACTCCGGCGGCTGCTTGGGCCTGGGCCGCTTGCCCAAACAGATCTGCCGGAAGTATTCGGATTGGGTCAGGCCGCATAGGGCGGCGTCATGTTCCAGCTTGGCCTTTTCTTCGACCGTCAGCCTGATTTTCAGCCGTACTTTTTTGTCGTTGGTACTCAAAGTAATTCCTCCATTCTGTCAAATTTCCGCTGTGGGAGGGGGTATTCAGGGGTCTCCCCTGGGAATGGATTTTGCCCCGTGGGGGGCGAAATCCGATGCTCGCTATCCCTGTGGACAGGGGAACAGCGGGTGATGGTGTTTTACCTCCACTCAAGATTTTCCTCCCACCCCCCACTACAACTTTCAATGCCCAAAACGGAACTTTTTCTTGGGCCTTTTTCAAGTTTTTTGTTGCCAGAGCAAATAAAAAAGCCAATCACATACACAACCGCACCAGCAGGACGGCCTTCGCCCCGCTGGTGTTCATTTTGGTTTGTGTATGTAACCGGCTTTTACTGTTTCAGTCAGTACAGCCTATTCAGTTGGCGCTCCCATGAGGGAGTATTGTAGGATACCACATGGGAAAGCGGTTTGTCAATTACAAATCGGCGGATTTTACACGATTTTACAGGTCGCTCTGGAAAAATGCCCCTTTGTATGGTGTTCTGTAAAAAACAGTTGGGGAATACACAGCCCTCTGGATGGGCGGCAGGCCAAACGATTACCCTACCGACATTGACCGGCAGGCCGAGGAAATGTTCTTTCAGTTGGTAAAAGATTACGCCCAGCGGCAGGGCATAACGGAGCGGTTAAAGACTGAAAATCAGATGGAATGGGTGGGCCGGATGAATAACTGCAAAGCCCAGGCGGAAGAAGTCATTATGGCAAAATTGATTATGATTTGACAGAAATGCGGGGTAATTCCCGCATTTCTCAATAATAGCATCTTGCGTATAGGGCAAGTGGCAGTTTATACTAAATTTCGTCAAAATCTAATATGCCATGAGGGGTATCAGCTCCACGCAAGTCTATGAGGAAAAACTGTTTTCAAAAATATTTCAAAAACCTTGTAAGATTTTTTGAAATGCGAAGTCTTATAAGGGAGGAGGTGAGAAAGTGGCAGGTTCCAAAGAAGAATTTGAGAAAATTTATAGAAGATACTTTAATGATGTATTTCTCTTTCTTAAGAAGTTGTCAAAAGACGAAGGTCTGGCGGAGGAGATCACAAGCGAAACGTTCTTCAAGGCAATGCGTTCAATAGATACCTTTCTCGGTAATACAGACATTCGTGTTTGGCTTTGTCAAATTGCAAAAAACTGTTACTTTTCTCACTTGAAAAAGCAACAGGGGCTTGTAGATATTGATGATGTTGAATTTACAGATAACATAGACACCATTGAGGAACAGATAATAAACCGAAGTGATGCTATGCGAATACATCTGCTGCTACACAATTTAGCTGAACCATATAAGGAAGTTTTTATGCTGCGGGTTTTTGGAGAATTGAGCTTCAAACAAATCGCAAAAATTTTTCAAAAAACAGATAACTGGGCCTGTGTCACTTATCACCGGGCAAGAAACAAAATATTGGAACAAATGGAGGCCAATAATGAGTGATAAATGCAATTTGATTAAAGACATACTTCCACTTTATGTAGAAGATATGGTAAGTGCGGATACACGCGAATTTGTAAGCGAACATCTTGAGCATTGTGCGGAATGCCATGCGGAGTTTGAGCGTATGCAGAAAGCTACGAATTTCATCCCTGATGCTGCCCCTGATACTGATATTGTGCCGTTAAAAAGGGTAAAGAGGGACTTATTTATCAGGCGCTTGCAGACTATTTGCTTCACGGCAATCTTGGCCTGTGCTATCGTGACGGTTATTTTCGGGATTTTGACATCACCTAAATTTTTTCCCTATTCCGATAACCTGCTCAATGTGATTGATGTCCCTGATGGGAGCGTTATCATCACCTTTGATAGCGAGGTAGCAGGGTATAGTTGCAATGAAGTGTTTGACAATGAAACAGAAACGGCAATTTATCGCATAAATGCTTGGACTACCACTTGGGACTTACATTTGTCTAATCGTGGAAAACAAAACATGGTGATACCCTTTGACCGTGAAACTGAAATTCAGATTTTCTATGCTCAAAACGATGGCTCCGAGGACGTACTGATCTATGGGTCAAATCAAAACACCGAAGAAAACGGCGTAACTCTGCCAAGACTGATCCTGATGCCGTATTTCCTATTAGCTTTTCTCGCCCTTGTTGTCCTTGCAATTCTACGAGTGCTATTAAGAAATAAGCAAGCAATCGTTGTTTGGGTTGATAGGGCTATACCGTTCCCAATTTCCTATATGGCAGCGCAGCTTTGCACAAAAGGCTTTAACTTCACGACATATTCATCGCAACGAGATTTCTGCATTATCGTCCTGGTTGCTATGCTGCTGTATTTCGCAATGTTGACGGGAAAATCTCTTTATAAAGCAAAGCTGAACACTTCGAGGGGATAGAGGGATGAGCATGAAAAAATCTTTGTTTAGACTAACGGATATGTTAGAGCTAAGTATTGCATATATTTTCTGCTTTTCTCTTAATCTGCTTTTGGATTATGCAAAGACTTTGGATTTGGATGCCTATGTTCTAAAGGCTTTTTTGAAAAATTTTATTGATTACCAACCCTTGATTGTTTCGTTGTTCACGTTCATTGTGATAGTTTTCCATTATCAAATGCTGGAAAGAAAAAAGGCAAAAATATTTTGTAGAATACTTGTAGGCGGTACTGTGTTTAGCGTCACCATTCGATATGTGCTGGACTGCCTCACGGTACTGATTTTCGTTTATCTTCTATCAGCTTTGGTAAATCTCCATTTTGGTTTCAATTTAGCCGACAATTTTTATTTAGTCCTTATTTTTGTCACATACATACTAATCAGCGCAAGGCGGGTACGGAAATATGAAAATATTTAAGTTCATTGTTTCAAAGATATTTTTGAGAAAAGCGATACTTGGTATCGACATCATGCTGTTGCTTCTCATGGCGAATTACATAACCTTTACTGCTGCCCGTTCCATTTTGTCAACATTTCAAGGGTATCAGGAAACAAAATATGTAAATCAAGAGGGAGTTTACATTGCCAACTTAGACCCGGATAGCCATATTGATATGAGCATGATTGGCGAAAGCGGAACACAAGCAGTATATGACTATTTGAATAGCAGTTTTAAGTATGCTTTTTATACAGACGGGTTTATTGTATCTGTTCCAAACGATGATGATATGAAAATATCATTAGGCTATCTGAACGAGCAGTATTACAGATTAAATGAATTTGAGTTTTCACAAGGGACAGATTTGGACTTTGATTACCAATTAGACGGGGAAATCCCTGTTTTAATAGGAAAAGGATTAAGCAAAACATATCCCGTTGGAGCAACAATAGAACTGGAAGAATCTGTTCTTGGACGGCCTTTAACGCTAAGGGTTCAGGGCGTGTTGAAGCAAAACGCCTACCACTCTAATTTCTATGCCCTCAACTCCAAGGCATACTACAATTTCTCAATCCTCTTTCCAGTGAATGAGGAATTTATCAATCATGCCAGCATGGACATCCAATTTAACGGCCTCATGGATATTATACTTTTGGAAACCTCAAAAGAAGAAATAGCGGATTTGAGTGAGGTTATCAAAGATAATTTGGGTTTAAGTTTCAATTTCTTTAGCCAAAAGGAAAACTACGATTATTTCAACGAATACTATCTTCACTCACTAAAAATTATATTCATAACGACCTTTATTCTGCTGATCGTCATAACTTGTCTTTCTGTTTGGAACGGATTGGTTAGTGTTCGCCTGATGCTGAAAGACTTTACGATCAATCTGTTGGTGGGATTAAGCTACTCAAAACTGAAAAGAATTTTTTATGGTTACTTTGGGATGCTCTCCTTCGTTAATGTAGCGTTGATTGCCACATTCACCGCTTTTAACCGATACGGGTGCTGGTTAAGGAAAGACGCTACCTTTGCTACTTACGGATTGTTTGGTTTGATAGGAATAGACTGGCTGGCTTTGTTGCTGGTTGTCGTTTCTGATATTGTTATTGGAATAATTGTCGTCGAAAGTATGTTGTGGAAAATCAAAAAGGTTCCAATCTCCTTGGGGGTATTGCAATGACGAAGATTATTGATCTAAGCATTAAAGAAAAAATCTATAAGAACAAAAAGTCGCAGATTTCAATATTAAATGATTTCAGACTTGAAGTTGCCGCCGGTGAAAAAATTGCCATTGTGGGCGAATCGGGAGCAGGAAAAAGTTCCTTGCTCAATATCATTGGATTGCTTGATAGAAATTATGTTGGTGAATATACGCTTTTTGGTTCGCCGACAGATCAGTTACATACAAGCCAGTTAGCGCAATGGCGAAATCAACGGATTGGCTTTGTCCTTCAAGAATCAGCACTCATTAACTCTTTGACGGTTGAAGATAACATCAAACTGCCGTTTCTTTATGCCAGTTCTGGCAAAAAGGGCGTTGGGGAGATTGAGGATTTCGATGCTGTCGTTAGTGCGATTGAGATCAGGCACATACTAAAAAAGAAACCTCTTGAATGTTCCGGCGGAGAAAAGGCCAGAGCTGTATTTGCCAGAGGAATCATTATGAAGCCTCAAATTATTTTGGCTGATGAACCTACGGCATCCCTGGATGTGGAGAACAGAGAAAGAATTGTTGCCTTGCTTTTTAACATGAACAAAGAGTTTAACACCACCATTATTACTGTAACTCATGATTTGGAAATAGCCAATCGTCATGATAGAGTAATACATCTTGAAAAGGAGTAAATAAAATGGGATTTTTTGCGATGATTGCGTCAATGCTGCTGGGGATATTGTTTGTTGCAATCGGGATTTCCCGCAGAAAGCAAAAGGGGTGGCCTATAATCTTTATCGCACTCGGAATTGTGTTTGTTCTCATTGCGGTTTATTTGGGATGGCCTAAATAGAAGTCAATAAAAGCCAAGTCTGCCCAGCGGCAGAAAAGAAAAAACCGCTGCTGGGCAGGCCAATTCCTCATGTCCAAACGCTCTTTCCAGCGGCGGTTTTGATTCAAAGCCGCCGTTTTTATATCCATTGGCGGCACATAGGAGGATGCCGCCATGCGACTATGGAGAAATAGGCACTTGCCAAAAAAAGTCTAACCACCGCAGCGGCACACTCCACCCAGGTTTGCGAAAATAGTCGTTTTTTGACAGTACATAATGTTGTACCAAGTGCCCGAACAGTCTTGCATTGTCCGGGCGCTTTTCTATATCCAAGCCACCGGCCCCGCTGCCGCTCCCCGCCCCTCCTATCTGAATTTTCTAAAAATTCAGATAGGAGGAAACGGCCATGTCATACAATCATGGCAAAGAAGAACACAAATGGCAGCGTTGGAAACAGGCTGAAGAAAAGGTGCTTCGGGCCTGCGGCATGGATGAAAGCACAATTGAACAGCTTCGCCTTTGGGACAGGGCTATGTTCAATTCGGACAGGCGCTTTTATGAAAAGTTGCAGGACACAGGTACATATCTTGATAGCATTGCCGGGAGCAAAACATCAACCGAGATTTATACGGTGGAAGATTTGCTGAATGATATTGAAAATGCGGAACTGCTCAAAACCCTGCTGACAGTGGACAAGCTCACCTTGCAAATCTCTGTGCTGAAAATGAATGGATACTCGACCAATGAGATTGCTGTGCTTGTCCATCTGTCCACGGACGCCATTTATAAGCGGATAGCCGTACTGAAAAAGAAATTGAAGAAATTTCAAGGGTAACTCCAAAATTGCATGTCTCCACGGGCTGCTGGGTGAGAGGTCAAGTCCTCTCACCCAGCTTTTTCGTAGGAGGACGAGCGAATGACGTTCATGGATAAGGTCTATACGTTTCGGACGGAAGTCCGTGGCGATGGGAAAACGGCGTATTTCATCAGCTTTGCGGATGGGCAAGGCGAGTTTTACGATTTGGAGGTATCCGAGCCATTTTTTGTGGAATTTCGTCAAATGGAGCGCAAAAACCGCAATCTGCAACAATCTGACTGGCGGCATCAGGAAGCGTCAGATTTGTGGGATGAAACGCTCTATAATCGGGCGTTCAAAGTACCCAAAAGCGTTGAGGAATTGATTTTTGACGCAGAACAGCGGGAACTACTCAATGAGGCTATTGCTGCGCTCCCGAAAATCCAGCGGCGGCGTTTTTTGCTCTACCATGAATATAACTTCAACTATCGCCAGATTAGTGAGATGGAGCATTGCAGGCCGCAATCAATCAGGCACTCGGTCATACGGGCCAGGGAGAAAATAAAAGCCGAGATAGAAAAATACCGGGCTGGACAGTAACAGACTGCCCCGCATCTTTGGACATAGGGCAGTCTGCTAAATGTTCTCTACAGGGTTCTTAATGTCAGGCGTAAATCAACTCGTTATAGATAACTTCCTCTGCCCGGTTTCGGGCGCTGTTCATTTGCCTGACCCATTCCATCTGATCCTCAGCTTTGAGCTGTTCCGTAATTCCTTCCCGCTTTTCCAGTCGCTTGACCAACTGGAAAAACATAGCCTTTGCTTGAGCATCCACTTTAGACAGGTGGCTGTCCAGCTTGCCGCTGAGAAGTAGGGCGGTATAGATAGGCTCTCTTTGCGTTTTCAGGTAGTGTTTCCGTCGCTGACCCCAGATACCAACAGAAATGCTTTCAGGTGGGAGTAGATTAGGTAGAAAATAATCGCCCTCTCGATGATAGGTTCCGCCCATAAGCTCAAATAATGATATTTCCATGATATAGTCCTCCGATATGTTGAAAATTCCTGCAATTCAATCACATTCGGCTGATTCCACAAAAGTTTTGGGAGGAACTTCCTTACGAAGTTCCTCCCAAGGGGGAGCTTTTTCTCGCCCTTGCGGGCGGGGGAGGATTCAGCCATGAAGATGGCTGGTGCTTTGCACCCCCCATTTTCTCTTTTTCTTGCCAGAAGAAAAAGAGAAAACGGGCCGTGCACGGTCCAAAAGAGAAAAAGAAGTAGGGGGGTACGATACGGGGGCGCGCCGATTGACTGGCGGGAGCCAGGAATGATCTGCCCGCGGCGTAGTGCAACGGGGGCTGGTGGTTGTCGACTTGGCGTATTTCTGTTTTCGCTGTCGCTGGCCTGGTGGGAGAATCGGCCTGGATTCTGTTCTCCTCATCTGCGATTCTATTGATAGAATACCTTGTAGGGCGGAGAATTTGTCTGCCGCCCCCCAAATGCGGGCGCTTGGGTAGGACTGCCCGTCAACCCGATTTACAATTCCGCTCTAGGATTCCCCGGATTGCCTCCGCCTGTTCTGCCGTCAGCTGCGCCTGACCCTCCCGGCAGCGGACATAGCTCTCCGTCAGATTCACGCCGTAGCCGTCCCCAAATTCCGTGTCCACTGTGAATTCGGGGAGGCATCTGCAAACTTCTTCCGTATAGGCCAGGTTGATGACGATATCCGTCAGGGCTACGGAGTCTTCCCCCCAGAAGGAATACGTCTCCCCGTCCAGCGTCACCTCGGTCGCCGTGTTGCCGCAATAGCCTGTCACTGGATTTTCCACGGTCTGGGGCTCTGCCGCTGGGGTGTGTATGTCCCGGCCGAAGTCCCAGCCCAGCTCTTCCAGAGCCGCCAGCGTTTCCTCCGGGACATCGTTCAGCGTCCCCTCCTCCAGCCGCTCCCACGCATAGGCCCCGGTCTGGGCGGGGTAGGTCTCGTTTACGCCGTCATGCGTCACCCGGACCCGGTCGCCGCTGTGATACCCTGCCCAGGGGTCGTTCCCGTCCTCCTGAACGGAGAGGACCATGGGTATCCCCTCCTCCGTTACCAGCAAGGCGCTGTCGTTCTCCGCCAGCAGCAGGCGGCCCTCCGTCTCCATCCGCTCCAGCTCTGCCGCCGGGGCGGCACAGGCGGACAGCAGGACGCCCAGGGCACAAATCAAAATCCCAATCCGTTTCACAAGCCATGCCTCCTTACGAAATTATTTCGCCGCCGGTCTCATAGCCGCTCCAGGTTCCGGACTCCGGCCAGACGGCGGAGCAGTCATAGAAGCCGTAGGCCCCCAGGGAGGACCGCCACTTCTCCGCGTTGAAAAACAGCGTGGGCAGGGAGTAGACCTCCTCCGCGTGTGCCTCATTGGGCTCGATGGAGAACAGGCATCCGTCCTCCCAGTGGAGGAACACCGCCCCCGGCCGGGCGTCCTCTCCCAGGGGCTCGGCAGTGAAATAGCCCTGCTCTTTCAGTTCCTCGAAGGTTCCCATCACGACCTCTACGCCGTGCGTCTCCCCGAAGCGCCAGGCCAGGGCGGCCTTCTCGCTCTCCGTGAGCTCCCCAGGGGCCCGGGAGAGGTCCAGCCCGGCTGTGGAGATGTCCTCGTTCAGCCCCGGGTCCTTCTGCCACAGGTCATCCAGCACCTGAAGGTACAGCCCGCAGAGGTCGTAAGTGGTTCCCGTGGAATTCTTCCCCTGTCCCCGGGACCAGGCGGAAATGGAGGACACCTCCCCCAGCTGAGCCGGAAAACTCTCCATAACGGTTCCGTTGAAAGAGATGTCCACCGGCATCCCGTCCTCCAGGACGGAGGCGTCCGCTGCAATTCCGTCCAGAGTTACCGGGAGGTTTTGCACATTCAGGCGATAGACCCCCGCTCCGCCGTAAAGGCCCTCCCCCAGCTCTGCCAGCAGCAGGGAGCCCTCCTCCGCCCCATCCACAATCCGGCAGGTTAAAACGGCGCTGGACGTGGCCTCTGACGGAGACTGGCCCGGGTTTGCCTCTGTGACCGCTGCTCCGGCGGGGCCGGAATTTTCTGCCGGCGTCTCCTCCGCCGGAGGACCGCCGCAGGCGCTCAGGCAAAGGCACAGGGATAGAAGTATGCTCCAGACTTTCATGAAACCGCCTCCTTTGTATATTTAGTCGTTGGAAAATTTGGTTTTGTTCCCGATTTTTAAAAAATAGCAGAACCTTACTCATGGGGGTGCCCGTTCAAAATGCCGGATGTAAATAAACGGTATTTTTGAAGAAAATTGAGGTGGTATATAAACATTTTGTCAATTAATAGAGGCAGTTTCGCTTCGTTTTGGAGGCACCTGAGAAATTATTTAAAAACTGTGTTGAAAAAGAAAAGAAAAGGCTTGACAAATGAAGGAACTTCGTGTATCCTATGTATGTTCTGTTCCGGACGATTAGCTCAGCTGGCTAGAGCACCTGCTTGACGTGCAGGGGGTCACAGGTTCAAGTCCTGTATCGTCCACCAAAAGAAACCCTGGAGCTTCAATGGCTCTGGGGTTTTTCTTTGTCCCGCTGACGGCGATTTCCCTAATAGTTTCCCTTGTCGGGGCCAGACGTTGAAAACGGCCAAACCGGAAATTGTCTGCCCGGTTGCAAGACCCTGAATCAGCGCTTCTATGCGGAGGCGCTGGCGCACTTCACTTAGTCGGTTTCCGTGGCAAAATAGTAATCAGGGTAAAAATAAGGGCAAAAACATAATGAAAACCCTAGAACCATTACGGCTCTAGGTTTTTGTGGCGGAGAAGGAGGGATTCAAAGAGTATAAGTTGATTTTTGAGGGGCTTATTTGTTTGAAGAAACTGCGTATTTTTATTTCTGCCGACTTTTATCTCATCCAAAAATAACATATAGGATTTATGCGATTACCATGAATTAGGGTAAAAATTAGGGTAACCGCAAGGCCACGCTGATTCAAAAAATAGGTGCGTTATGTGAACAGGGAGGGGAAAGAAATTTCCTCTCCCTTATTTTTATTTCTATCCCTATGTCTGCCTCATACATCAAGAATCAAAAGCAAAAATCCCTCTAAAAATGTAAATTCGCCTCTTTTGAATATGACGATTCAAGACCGCTGGAGTTTCTTGCTCGGGCGGCCTTTTCACATATATGCCCCTACCGAAACCAATAAAAAGGAGGTTTCCCACATGATTGGATTTTGTATGATCAGTATGCTCCTTTGGGTCTACTTCGACCAGCATGGCCCCTATCTCAATGTTTTTGACGTAGCTCTGATGTCCACCGCCGCTTTCTTTGTCCTGCTTGCCATTGTTATCCTGATTGCCGCATGGAAGATTAAATAAAATACAAAAGGAGATTCAGCATGAGCATCAATGAATTGGAAAGTAAATGCAGGAAGTTGCAGGAACTGAAAGACTTCGAGACGGAGGTCAAGGCTGAGATCGTAACCGTAGAGAGTGAGATTAAATCCCTTATGCAAGAACAGGATACCGAGGAATTGACTGCTGGACAGTATATCGTCCGTTGGGCTACGGTTCTTACAAATCGCTTTGATACTACTGCCTTTAAGAAAGCTCTCCCGGACCTCTATCACAGCTACACCAAACAGATTACTTCCAGGCGCTTTACTATCAGCGAATAAAACAAAGCCCTCTGTCTAGCCTCCTAAAGCAATAGACAAAGGGCACCACTCACACCAAAGGAGCGGGTAAGGTCATTGTATCTTATCCGCTCCTAAAAATCAATATGAAGGAGCAAAATCATCATGAAGGAATTGACAACTTATAATCGTGTCGCCGGATATCTCAATAAAATGTTCGATCAGCTGAACGCCGAGTTTTTTGAAAATGCACTTTCACGCCCCACCATCACCATTCAGTCCACACCTAGAATGTACGGCCACTTTTCTTTGCGTGAAGATACATGGCTTTCCAAGCTGGGCGGGACGCATGAGTTAAATACTGGAGCCGGAACCCTGGCAAGACCTATTGAAGATGTTGCCGCTACCCTGCTTCATGAAATGTGCCATCTGTATTGCTACGAAAACGGCATCAAGGACACCAGCCGGAACTACACGTATCACAACAAAAGGTTTAAAACAACAGCGGAATCCCATGGACTAGCTGTAGCTCACCATGATAAATATGGTTGGACCATTACCAGCCCTGGCGACGCTCTGTTAGACTTCGTTCTGTGTGCTGGCTTGACTGATATTCTTATTTCCCGAAATGAATACGGCGGAATTTCTGCTACGCCTAAAAAATTCAGTAGCCGAAAATACATTTGCCCTTGCTGTAGGAACTCTGTCCGGGCAACAAAAGTCGTAAATATCGCTTGCCTGGACTGCCAAATCCCTATGGCGGAAGCCTGAATTTTAAAAGCGGACAATTATCGTTATCAATTTTTTTATTCCCAGATTTTATCCAAGGCGTGGAGGGTATACAGATACTACCCCCTACCCTGAAATAAAACCTCGGAGAAAAATTTATATTAACTGCCTACAAATTTTTTAAAGGGGGTGTCTAACTATGGACCCCAGCCTGATGAGCACAAACGGAATTATGCTTGGAATCACACTGCCGTTTATCATTTTTGCCCTAGTGTTGTTTTCTCACAAATAAGCAAATCCATCCATGGTATGATGAGGCCGGAAGGACGCTGTTACATAACAGGCGGTCGGCCCATTCCCTTGCGAAAGGGGGTGGTTCATTTCCCGGAGATTGTATCGAAGGGAGGTGACGCTGATGTGGAGAAAACGGCTGTACATGGTACTCCGGTTTCTGGTGTGTCTGGCCTTTTGGGCTTACATACTTACCATAAAAGCGTGCTAGCCGTCCGGCTGGTCCCCGAACGGCTAGCGGTTTTAAACTGTTAGCTTTGTAGGGCTGACCGCCGTGTAGCAGCGCCCTTCCATAATCATTGTACATTCCCGCCTCTGTTTTGTCAAGCCGATAAAACGGAGGTGATTTTTTATGTTTCGGCTTTATGCCGAGAAAAGCAAGCTGACCCTCCTGGAGCGGGAGGCCGTCACAAGCGGGAGCGTGAACGCCCACGCGGCGGAGTTTAAATTCTCGGAGGACTGGTCCGGGCTGGATAAGACGGCGGTGTTCCAGGCGGGGTCCGCGTCCCGGGAGGTGCTGCTTGGGCCTGAGGGAGCTTGTGTGGTGCCCTGGGAAGTCCTACGGGTACCCGGCGCCCGGCTTCGGGCGGGAGTGTATGGGAAGCAGGGCGGGGAGGTGGTTCTCCCCACCGTCTGGGCCAACCTGGGCGTGATTTTGGAGGGTGTGCCCGCCGGGGAATCCCCGCCGCCTTCGCCGGATGTATGGGAACAGGCGCTGGCCGGGAAGGGCGATGCCCTTGGCTACACCGAGGACGGAGAGCTGGGGCTTTACTCCGGGGAGAAGCTGCTGTCCTCCGTGGTGGTCTCCGGCGGCGGGGAGGGCGGTATGCAAGGACCTCCCGGCCAGGAGGGCCCTCCCGGGCCGCCGGGAGAAAAGGGAGAGCCCGGAGAGCAGGGGCCGCAGGGAGAACCTGGCCCGGCTGGGCCGCCGGGGAAAGACGGCGCTCCCGGCCCGGAAGGAGCTCCCGGTCCCGCTGGGGAGGCTGGGCCGCAGGGATTGCCTGGGCCAGAAGGACCGGAGGGGCCTCAAGGAGAGCCTGGCCCAGCAGGACCGGCTGGGCCCCAGGGAGAGAAGGGCGCGGACGCGACCATCAACGGCGTAAATACCCTGGAGCTTGTGGCGGGGGAGAATATCCGCTTTGAACAGCAGGGTGAGACGCTGACCATCTCCGAGACGGGCGGAGGCGGGAGCGCCGGTGTTCTCAGTTTCAATGGGAGGACCGGCAATGTGGCCCCGGGGAATGACGACTATACAGCGGAGATGGTTGGGGCGGTTTCTCCGGAGAAAATGGAAGCAGCCCTTTCCGGGAAGCAGGACAAGATTTCCGGCAGTTTTGGACAGGTCATCGGGTTTACCCATACCGGAGTCCCTGAAGCCCAGTATTTGACGATGGGGCAAACCACGGACGGGAACCCTGTTGGCGCGGTCATCAGCTTTCTGGGCCTGACGGCCCCGGCGGGATATCTTATCTGTGACGGCGCGGAGAAAGATATTCGTGAATATCCTGCTCTGGCGGATTTCTTCCGCCAGCAGTTTGGGACGGTGAATCACTTCGGCGGGAACGGAGAGACCACCTTTGCCCTGCCGGATATGCGTAATCTGTTTCTGCGGGGATATCATGGTGAGGCGGAGGAAGCGCTGAGCGGGGACGTGGGAGCAACGCAAGAAGGCACTCAACATGGAGGAACAACTTCTT
>CAJTFN010000033.1 GCA_910575815.1 Oscillospiraceae bacterium | reverse complement strand
TAGCCGGAACTGCTCGAAAGTTCTCCTTCTTGAGATGCAAAACCCCTTCTGGGTAAGCAGTACGGAAGCTATCGTACAGCTTAAGCTATGTAGAAGGCTATCGTTCTGCTTAAGCTATGTAGAAGTGCAAATTTTTTGTTTTTTTGGACTTTTTACTTAAAAGTACATATTTGTCCTAAAAACGAGTCGGGATTTTTGCGATTTTTGCGTTTTTGGTTTCAAAAACAGCTCATTTAGCCTGTATTCGACCAAATTTGCAAACTTATTGTTGAGTTAGGCGGTTTTGCTGCAAAAGCAATACAGAAATCTCACATATTGCGGGGTCTCGCATTGACATGCGCCCTGAGAGTCATGGGTCCCCTTGACTCGCTGGCTCGAATCCAGCGCCCGACTTCTTTGACAAAGAACCTTCCCTGTTTCGGGAAGGACTTTTTGTTTTCTCCCATGATGATTTTCTCCAGACCTGCATATGATTCTCCAAAATCCAAACAGGAGAATATTCGCAAAAGGAGAATGCATCATGTATTTTTTGCACACCAATGACTACGCCTACCATGACTCCAAGTTCATCTGCACCTGCGGGAAAACTTTCCACATGCCAGACCTGGCCACCACAGACAACTATTCATATGAGAAGAGACTGCGGAATAATCCCTCCCGTGTTCGCTGTCCCAACTGTGGCTCCATTTATGGGGGCTTCTGGATGGTGCGAAGCCGCATCCGGTCTTGTTCCCTGCACAGCGTGGAGGATGTCCCCGGCGATGACTCCCGGCTCATCATCAAGAAGGAAATCTTGTCCCTGGACCCGGAGGCTGATGACGTGACGATTCGTAAGGTCCAGTCCTATGAGACCACTATCGCCAGAGCCCCCACGTTTGGCGTGGAGCGTATCCTCAAGGATGGTGTTGAGACCAAGGTCACGATGAGCCGCATTTCGACCGCCTTGAGCAACATTCACCTTGATACCCTGGGTGGGCATGGAGTTGTTGGTAAGGAGGCGCTCTTTGTCGGCGGTGCTTTGAACACGGACTCCATCCCGAAGACTGTCCAGTCCATCATGCAGTATCCAGTGCTGGATACCATCTACCAGACCTACATGGTAAACCAGAACTTCGATAACCCCAAAGACCTTAATACCTGGATTCGGTGCGCCATGGGCCAGCTCGTTCCCGGCGAGAAGAGCATGAAGAAGGCTTTCGGGCTTCCCAAGGCCCTGAGTAATTCCGTCTGCGGAAGAATCTCTTTGAAAAAGGCCATTTGGGCATTCAAGGAGTTCGGCCCGGGCCTGGCGGAAAACGTCATCGAAGCAGCCATCAAGGTGGTTGGCAATCAGGACAGCTACTATGAGAATTTCTGCGAGTTCGCCAGCTTCTATGCCGGCCTCACTACCGCGGAGCGCAAGCGTGTCATGACCTATCTGACTCATGATGTTGACGTCTACCAGGGCATCGATTCTCCCCTCGCTGCCTGGGAAATTCTGAAAGACTACCGGCGGATGTGTGTGGAGATGGAAATTCCCGCTGTCCTCTGCCCGAAGTCCTTGAAGCTCCAGCACGACATCGCAGCTCGGAACTACAAGCTGTGCCTGGATGAAATCAAGGTGCGGAACTTCCAGAAGGCCGTTGCCGCCGAGAACTACCAGAATCTGGCCTGGACCTCCAAAGACGGACAGTGGACCATCCTCGTCCCGGAGAAGCCCGATGATATGGTAGAAGAGGGCCGCCGACAAAGCCACTGTGTGGCCTCATATATCGGAGGTGTAACTAAGGGACTCTACCGGGTCTGCTTCCTCAGAAAGGCCTGCAACCCGGACCACCCGGTACTGACGCTGACAGTCAGCCAGGATAATTGCTGCTGCTACTATAAGGGCTTCGATAACCGCGATGCCACCGAGGAGGAACGAAAAGCTCTTCTGGAATGGACCAAGGCAAAGGAATTGACTTTGGACGCAGTCGGCTAAACAGTCTCCCCTCCGACCCCATGCGGGCTGGAGGGGATTTTCTTGTCTGTGTCGGGCCACTGGTGGTTCAAGCAAGCCTACAAAGCACATCTTCATGCCAAATCAGAGCCCTCTCCCACATGGAATAAGACCTTGGGAAATTGCATATAAAAGGGTAAACACCAGGAAGGAGATTTGTAACCTGAGACGCAATCATCAAAAGGAGATTTGCATATCATTAGACTATGTTCCGAAAATCTGAAAAGGGGGAATTTTCTGTGAAAATCATCAAAAGAAGTGGTGAAGAGGTGCGGTTTTCTGCCGCGAAAATTGTCAAGGCAATTCAGTCCGCAAACGCGTCTGTGAGCCCTGACGAGGCCCTGCCGAAGGAAGAGGCGAAGGCCATCGCTGACGGCATCCAGCGGGAGCTGTCCGCGTCCAGTACCCCTCACTCTGTTGAGGATATTCAGGACCGGGTGGTAATTGGCATCATGAAGGCTGGTAAGTACCAGCTGGCAAACAACTATGTCGTCTATCGCTACCAGCATGAGCAGCTGCGGAAAGCCAACAGCACCGACTCCAAAATCATGAGCATCGTCAACGGCACGAACGTCCAGGCAAAAGTAGAGAACTCCAATAAGAACCCGGACATCATCTCTGTCCAGAGGGATTATATCGCTGGCGAAACCTCCCGGGATATTACCGAAAGGTTGCTGCTGGACCCCGATATCGTCGACGCCCATCAGAAAGGTATCATTCACTTCCATGACTCCGATTACTTCATCCAGCGCAGTCACAACTGCGACTTGGTAAATCTGGATGATATGCTGCAAAATGGGACCGTCATCAGTGGCACCCTTATCGAGAAACCCCATCGGTTCAGCACTGCCTGCAATATCGCGACCCAAATCATCGCACAGGTGGCGAGCTGTCAGTACGGCGGTCAGTCCATCTCCCTGACGCACCTGGCCAAGTTTGTTGACGTGAGTCGTAGGGCAATTCGAAAAGATGTTCTGGAGGAAAATGAGGAGGCGGGTGTGGAGATGACTGCCTTCCAGGTTGCGCAAGTTGTGGAGCACCGCCTCCGCCGAGAGGTCAAAGCCGGAATCCAGACCATCCAGTACCAGGTGCTGACCCTTATGACCACCAACGGACAGGCACCTTTCATCACGCTTTTCATGTACCTGAATGAGGCTGGAGATGACCAGCGGCTGAAAGATGACCTTGCCATGTGCATCGAGGAAGTGCTCGAACAGCGCATGGAGGGGGTGAAGAACGAGGCTGGGGCCTGGATTTCTCCCTCCTTCCCAAAGCTCATCTACACGCTGGATGAAAACAACGTGCGCCCTGACTCCGAGTATTATTACCTGACGGAATTGGCGGCCAGATGCACAGCCAAACGGTTGGTGCCTGACTACATTTCCGCCAAGCAGATGCGCCGGCTGAAGGTTGACGAAAATGGAGTTGGGCAGGTCTATCCATGCATGGGGTGCCGCAGCTTTCTGACCACATATGTGGACCCAGAGACGAGGGAACCCAAATATTACGGCCGCTTTAATCAAGGCGTTGTCACCATCAGTCTGGCGGACGTGGCGCTCAGCTCTGGTGGGGACGAGACAAAGTTCTGGAGCATTTTCGAGGAGCGCCTAGAACTGTGCCACCGGGCGCTTCGCATCCGGCACGAGCACCTCTTAGGCACTGTGTCCGATGTGGCGCCCATTCTGTGGCAGCACGGCGCGATTGCCCGGCTCAAGAAGGGCGAAACCATTGATAAGCTCCTCTATGGCAATTACTCCACTATTTCTCTGGGCTACGCCGGCCTCTATGAGTGCGTGAAGTATATGACTGGAAAGAGCCATACAGATGACGAGGCAAAGCCTTTCGCTCTGTCTGTCATGCAGAAAATGAATGACAAGTGCGCCGAGTGGCGGGCGGCTGAAAATATCAGCTACAGCCTGTATGGGACCCCGCTGGAGAGCACCACTTACAAGTTCGCCCGGTGCCTCCAGGAGCGATTTGGTATCATCCCCGGCGTTACAGACCACGACTACATTACCAACAGTTACCACGTCAACGTCCGTGAACAGATTAACGCCTTCCAGAAGCTCAGCTTCGAGGCGGAGTTCCAGCACCTCTCCCCCGGCGGCGCTATCAGCTATGTGGAAGTTCCCGACATGCAGGGGAATATCCCTGCGGTGCTGTCTTTGATGGAGTTCATCTATGACAACATCATGTACGCCGAGCTGAACACCAAGAGTGACTACTGCCAGGTGTGTGGGTTTGATGGTGAAATCAAAATCGTCGAGGACGGCGGCAAACTGGTCTGGGAGTGCCCCAAGTGTGGGAACCGTGACCAGAACAAGCTGAACGTGGCTCGCCGAACCTGCGGATACATCGGCACCCAATTTTGGAACCAGGGCCGAACTGCGGAAATTCGCGACCGCGTTCTGCACCTGTAATTCTCTCAAGAACCCTGCTGGCTTATGCTGGCGGGGTTCTTTCCTTTTATTTAGCGAGAGATGAATCTGCAGGGAATCTCGTGAACCGTAGAGGGCTCGACACAAATGCCAAAACGATACTAACCCGAATGGCTTTCTCCTCTTTTGCATACAATACAGCAATTTCCCACCCGGGACTAATTTCGAAAAGGAGAATCCCAATATGTCCACTTACTCTATTCAAAACGAGAACCTTCTCGACTCCGATACCCGCAAAGCCCTCGCCGGCCGAATCGAGGTCTTGGATAAGGTCAAGGCCCTTGTCCTGCTGCCCCAAATCAACCTGGTGACCCTCACTCAGATTGCCGACTACTACGGTGTTCCTTATGACACCGTAAAGTCCTGTTTCACTCGGAATCGTTCCGAAATTGAGGGAGATGGAGCCAAAAAGTATACCCCCGCAGACGTAAAAGATTGGAAGTTGCAGGATGCACCTTCCAAAGGCTTCCGCGGCCGGGTGGAGTACGACCTGGGCAATGGCGTCACCTTGTCCGTTCCCAACGGCGGCGTCCTCCTGTTTTCTAAGAGAGCTGTCCTTCGTATCGGCATGCTGCTCCAGGGCAGTGAGGTCGCCCAGGAAGTCCGGACTCAGCTCCTGAACATCTTCGACCAGTCCTCAGAAGAACAGCGCCTGGCCGACCTGGAGCTGGAGCAGGAGCTGTATATGAAGTATGCACGGGCTGCTTTGGACGGCACCAAGGAGGAGTTGCTGGAGGCCGCCAAGGAGGCATTCGACTTCAAGAACCGCCACATTGCGGCCCTGCAAAAGGAGAACAAGGTTCTCGCCGGTGAAATTATGACCTGGACTGACCGCGCCTGCGTCAACCGCGCCGTCCGGTACATGGCTGGCCTGGCTCACCTGTCCATTGGCAGGGTATGGAATGAGCTATACGCTGAACTCCGCTACAAACATGGCATGGGCCTTTCCCAGCGCGGCCCTGCCCCGTTCATTCAGCATGTCCGGGAAGACGAGTGGGCCAAAGTTCAGCAGACGGTTGTATCCATGTGCTACCAATACGGTCTCGATGCCGGACCTGTGATGGAAGCCGCCAAAATCAAGTAACAAACTCTCTTCTTGCCAAATGAAAAGAGCAGTCCCTCTTTTGGAGGGACTGCTTTGCTTAGCCTTTGTGGCAAAATGCGAGGTAGGCAGGCTCGCCTTCTCAAAACAGGCCGTAGCCCACCTGGTCGATGTGTCTCCCCTTTTCATCGCTGCCGTAGAATGGAAGCATGGGGATGCCCTCATCGTCTTTTTTCAGCCGGATAGTAGGATTTGCCTTCTGCAGCAGAAACATCCAGAGGGCTGCCATTTTATCGGGTTCAATGTAAGCAGACTCCCCTTCTTCGACTTCGAATGGGAATCCCAGCTTGTTCAGCTTCTCGACAATTTCAGCCGGCACCGCCCAGTCCTCGTAGTCATCGCAGAAAGAGTGGATATCGATGCCGGTGGCCTCCTTGATGCGGAAGTGAGCCTCCCGTGCCTGCCCTACCGGGACATTGGACTTAACGAGCACCATCTCGCTCTTACCATGCCCATCGTTGGACCAATCGCCAATTGGCAGATAGAAACGGTATGGGTAGGCTAACGCATCTGGGATAGCCAAATTCTCCCGAATATCCACCAGTGAAATGTGGTTAAGCAGCGCCCTGTCAGCAATCAAAATATCGCCAACCTTGAAGGCTTTTACATTATACCGCGGGTCCGCCACGGTATCTCGAAACTCCAGAGGGGAATCGGGCTCGTAGTTCCGGATATCTCCTGCCCAGATGGGATTTTTGGGAACCCTTACGAGGTTGCCACCCATATACAGAGTTCCAACTGTGACCAGTATTCCGTTTGGCAGGGCATCCAGGCCGTCGGCCTCAAAGGCGGGCCGAAAACCAATGCTCGTATCACGAGTATCGGCAGCTTTCCCCACGCACTGGTCGGCGGTGTCGTATCCGCAAATCGGGTGGCATGGAAGCATATCCATGACCTCTGAGGTGTTGCCCTGGCACCAGGAAAACATTTTCTGCCAGTGCATATAGGAATTATCCCCGTGTGTGACGCCCACCAGCTTTCGCCACTCAGCTGTGGTAGGAATGCGAATTTTCTTAATCTGCATACAAATCTCCTCTCGAAAAGATTTCCTGAATGTTGCTTGCCAGAATTGTATGCAGAGTTTCTGAAAACCATTTTGAAATTGAATTTGCGGAGCATGCATACAATCCAGGCAAATCGAAGCAAGGGGGAATGATACACATGGGGACCACCATTGGCTTACAGCATCTGCACGTCGGCCGTTTTTTCGAGGAGGCCATGCACCCTGACCTGGAGGAATTGCGGAAACGGGATGCCTTTCTTGCAAGGCTGGAGCAGAAATATCCCGTCCGCATCGAGGGAGGCGATTTGATTGCCACCATTCCGGATATTAACATAGCTGCCTTGCTTGGGCTTTGGGATAAGAAGTAACACAAATGTGCAAAGAGGGTAAGAAAATGAACTGTGATTATGCTATAATATATTTATCCCAACAGGAAGTTCAGAGGAGGCACATTTATGGATATACAGGCTATACTCAACAGGGTTACTGAGTTGCTGAAGTATTCAGGCCACACGGAAGCGGAACTTTATGAAGCTTGTTCGCTATCTCCATTGACAATTTCTCAGTGGGAATCTGGAGATGCCAGCCCATCTGCAAAGTTACTGCTTGGCATTTCAAATTTCTTCCAAGTCAGCTATGATTATTTGGTCTCTGGGGAAATGGGTTATCCTTCGGCTGGCAAAAGAATTCGGACGCTCCGCAAAGCAGCGAAGCTCACACAAACCGAACTTGGCAGTAAGATTGGCGTAAAAACCAATGCGGTTAGCAAATGGGAATGTGGCCGGGTTAGAAATATCCCTGCCGACAAGCTGCGGGCAATGTCTTTAATATTTGGGGTCTCTATTTCCTATCTCATTGATGGAGAGGACGGAAGTGAGAGCCAATCAGTGGAAATTGAAGGCAATTTTGGCCAAAAAATCAAGCATCTTCGAATGAAGAACAATCTCACCTTGGAGCAAGTCGCACAGAAAGTAAGCGTAGGGAAAAGCACGGTCCGCAAATGGGAGAATGGCATAATTGTCAATGTGCGAAGTGATAAAATTGTGCCGCTTGCTGCTGCACTTAACACTTCACCGGCGTATCTGATGGGCTGGGAAGGAAATGGAGTACCTCCTTCGCAGAGCGAGCTTTTCCACAGGGTTGAGCAAGCAGTACCCAGCCTAAATCGCCTTGGATTATTGATGCTCTCTGAATACTTGGATGTGCTGATGAGTAGTGAAAAATATCTCAAAAAAGGATAAAATACAACTTTTTTTGATGAAGCAAGCAAGGAGGAGTAAAAGTGAACTATTTCGATACCGCTGCTGGACAGAATGCTATGGAGAATATCTCCCGCCAGTTGACGCGCATTGCTGATTCCCTGGAAGCCCTGGCGGCTGCCAGGGGCAAGATGCCCGAGAACAAGACCGCCGCCGAAGAGGCTTGCCATCGATTGGCAGACCAGGCATAAGTCCAGCGAAAGAGACCCGTCGTTTTGACGGGCCTCTTTCTTTTGCAAAATCAACTGTCAGTTCCGCTTTCCACAAGAGTATAGCCGTTATCGGCAATATACTTCTTTGCCGCAGCCTCATCAGCACAGGTTTTCAGGATAAGAAGGTCCCCGTGCCAATTCGCAGCAACGACCGCAAATTCCCAGGCATCTTCACCGGGCTCTCCCCGGATGATTTTAACGACTTTGTCACCGTCCTTACAGAGGTACAGCCACCCGTTTTTCCTGGCGTCTTCATCCTCCCCGACCATTTCCAGGTATCTCTTCGCCAGTTCCCGGTTAAGGCCAGCCTCAATTTCCTTGAGGGCGGTATCGGTGGAAGCACACTGCTGGCTGGACTGATAGTTGACCACCATATTGGACAGGTAACTGTTAGGCCGGAGTTTCTCACCCATTCTGGCCTCCTTGATTTCTGAAAGCAGGAATGCGATGGAGTCATCCTGCATGTCGGACGGCTGACTGGCGCTCTCCCACAGCACCGGGCGGATATTAGGGCTCTTCGCATCCATCTCCATCACCATCGACTTGGTGAGCAGGGTCAGATAGCCGACCATCTCGGCAGTGGTTACGCCAGAGACGACGAATCGCTCAAACTGCCCAACATTCCCATGCAGCCAATTATTAAAGTCCAGCTTCTTGAAAATTTCCTTGTATACCAAACTTTTCTGCGCATATCCGATGCCAGGGCCCTCCCAGAGGTCACCATCGTCCCACCTCATGGCGGAGAGGATATCGGCGCCCGACATTCCGGCGACCCGTTCCTTTACCTTCTTGAAAACAGGAACTCGGTCGTCCCAGGTTTCCAGAGGGTAATTCTGGTCCGTGCTGTTCTGGAACTGAATGGGCTTGGTGAACGAGAAGCTGCCAAATACATCCTCCGGCCAGTTTTTTGTGGTCAGCCCCAGAAGCTTCAGCCCCGGCCAGTAGGTGCAGTGAACCTGGAAAGCGGCCGTGACGAAATCTTTTCTTTCGTCGTAGCTGAATGGCAGCTTCTCCATGCGGGAAAGCAGTCCCTTGATGTATTTCCGGGCCGTGTTCCGGCTGGCGAGGGCGGTTGCGAACTCGATGCTGGTGCTGAACGCTTCTTCCCGGGAGGATACCGGAAGGAACCGCATTTCAAAGTAGTAACTCATGAGAATCTCCTCCTTTTTGATATTTTGCCGACTTAGTATTGCGCTATGGTATGCAATCTGCATGGTTCTCATTCCAGCGTTTCGTGATGAATTTCTCCTGACCTGCATACTATGGAGCAAACTTTTCGAGGAGGAGAAAACATGGATAGAAAGACTAAGGAATACATTGCTGTTTGTCCCGACCATTGCGATGCCGGCTTCATTGCCCATGCGACGGTTGAGCAAGAATGGAAGGTCGATGCTTTTGGAGAGATGCTTTACTGCAGGGCGGATGACCTGGGTACGGACCTGGACGCCAGCCGCCGCTGGATTTGTGCCAAGTGCGGCAAAGGAGCCCAGGACCTGGAGTGCGTCGGGATTCCTGTTGAGCAGAACAGCCTCAATGGGAAGCTGATGGTTCCCCTGGAAGTCCTCAATGTGGACTACGTTTTCTGGAATGACCTGCACTCCAGCGATGTTGTAAGCTGCCCCATCGACCATACCGCCTCTGTTCCCTGTGCCAACATCCAGGGAGCGAAGCTTTTCCTGGCGGTGGCGGGCCAAATGAGCGAGAGCCAGGATGACGTAACCTTCCTGGCGGAGTTGGGCACCGACATGATTCTGTACCTGCGTGGGCCCCGCGTTGAATGCGAGGGTCAAATCGGCTTGTAAGGAGGAAAACCCAAATGGCATATAATCCCAACCTGAGTCTTTTTCATGCGCACAGCAGCATCGAGCACTACGAGCACCCCGCTGGGTATAAGCCGGATGCGGAAGCCCTCAAAGATGGCATCCACATTAGCGACATGAAGGCCGGCACCCGGTTCATCGCGTCCGATGGGCAGGAGTATCGCGCCCACAAGCTGGTCATCTCCCGCTGCTTCGGCGGTCTCAAGGAGTGCGACCTGTACGCTTACCGGGATGGAACCTTCTACATTTTCCATGCCCCTGTGAACGCGGACCCATTGATGGTCACGTTCCTCAAGACAGAAAAATAAGAGAAAGGAGATTTTGAAATTCTCGATGCGGGTCTGCCTCCCCTTCCGGATAGTCAGAACGCAGAAAAGCTCCAAGAACCAGTGGCCCAACGACTCCAATTTGTTTTTTGTCCTCAAGTATCATATCATTTCTGTCATCGACGGCCTGGAAGCCTGCCTACAAGCGGTGTCCGATACGCCCGCAGCGGAGTCCGGTGCGGAGCATGAGGAAGATATCTGTCCTCAGTGCGGTTGCGAGCTGGACTGGGATGGTGACCGGGACATTCAGGACGACGGCGCCATCGCCAGCAGGCACTGTCCGAAGTGCGGTGCCAGAGGAAAGGCATCCTGGAATCTGGTGTTCGACGAGCACTTCAATATTGAGGGACTCTGATACCGATGGGGGCAGCATAACGCTGGCCCCATCTTTTGTTGACGTTTGTGGTTTAATGTGATAAAATTTGCATATCAAAAAGGAGAATTCATATGAACAATTCATGGTTTTCCAAGGTTGAAGACGATATCTACGTGCGCCGGTATTCCATTTCTCAGCCTTTTGTCGACACTAATCCCGTGGCGGTTTGCGCAATGTGTTCGAAAAATGTAAAGCGAATAAATAACGAGGAATACTTCCTCGAAATCTTCTTTTCCGTAGACGAATACGGCGATTTGGAATTTCTGGCCGGAATTTCCTTTGGCAAAGGTCCCCTGGACAAAAAGGCACTGGATGTGGAAATCAATAAGTGGGTGGAACACTTTGTACGGGAGGATAGTTTCCCCCAGCTTGTTGGCAGGTATCTGAAGAGGATGGATTTGTATGAGGAGTGGTCTGAAAACGGAGATTCATGATTTGGTATTCGACAGGCACTTTGTCTGCAAGAAGGGCAGAGCATATGCAAAGAGGGCTGGCATTTGCCAGCCCTCTTTTGTCAGCCCCCCGCTTTTCGGACAACTACGAAAAAACTCCCTCATCTTTTTGCGTCAGTGATAACTTCACACCTGTCTGCATATAATATAGGCACACATTCCAAAGGAGGTCTTCATTGTGAAGAAAAAGGTTCTTGCGCTGTTCCTGGCGCTGACTCTGGTTTTGTCCCTGGCCGCCTGTGGCGGCAACGCCCCCACGTCCCAGCCGGATATCGACTTGGCTGGGTTCTGTACCACCATCCAGGAAGACTACGAGTGGCCTGCCCTGATGTCCCTAACGGAAGACGATTCCCTGCGGGAGATGCTGGACAGCAGCTATTCTGGCCTGTCTGATATCCCCACCAGGCAGTGTGAGGTATACATGGCTGCAATGTCCGCCGTCGTGGGCGAAATCGCACTGGTGGAAGTGGAGGACGCGGAGGATGTCAAGTCCGTCGAGGACATCTTCCAGGCGCGGATTGCTTACCAGGTGGGCGATGAAACCAACCCTGGCGGCGCCTGGTATCCCGCCTCCATCGAGGGCTGGGAGAAAGATTCCTGCATTGCTAGTAACGGGAACTACATCATGTTGGCCGTGGGAGACCATGCCGCCGAAGCTGTGACTGACTTCAACGCGCTATTTGCCTAAGAAGAATCGCCCCGTTCGGGGCGATTTTCTCATAGCTGCCAATCAATCCCTTTCACGCCCATGTCTCGGAGCAGTTTGCTCGCTGTGCTGAACGGCTTTGACCCTAAAAACGCTGGGACCCCAGAACTTCCCTTTGTGGCGCCCAGCGGGCTGGGATGACTGCTCCAGATGCAAGCCTTGTTAGGTTTGCTGCCCACTTGTAATCCAGCGGTGAAGGCCCTCGCCTGCCCACCCCAAAGGATAAATACGATGGGTTGCGGCAGCTCTGTGCAGGCTCGAAACACAGCCAGAGTGAAATCCTGCCAACCCCAGTCTTTGTGACTGTTAGGTCTCCCCTGTTCTACCGTGAGGACCGTGTTCAACAGCAACACTCCCTGTTTGGCCCAGGGACTCAAGTCCCCGGACTGCGGGACGGGATACCCCAAATCAGCATGCAGTTCTTTGAAGATGTTTCGCAGGGACGGCGGTGGGGTGATGCCCGGGCCAACACTGAACGCCAGCCCATTCGCCTGCCCTGGCCCGTGATATGGGTCCTGGCCCACGATGACCACCTTCGCCTTATCCGGAGGTGTGGCCTCCAGGGCTTGAAAAATGAGGTTCTGGGGCGGGAATATCTGTTTTCCCGCAGCTCGCTCTTCCTCGGCTCGCTTGGACAGTTGAACTGCCAGGCGGCGGGCGTCCTCTGGCAGAATATCATTCCATTTCATACGCTCTCCCCTTTCAAAAAATATATCAACTTTTTCTGACATTTGCAAGAGGTTAATCCAAAGATACGGGCACCTGCTGCATTTCCCTGGTCAACCATTCCTCCATGTCAGAGTCCTTATGCCGGTTGAAAATTTCCCGTGCAAAATCCGCATCAATGGGTCCCATTCCCCGCCGGATGATGTAAAGGGTCTCCTCTATCGGCATAGCGGTAAGTTCAATGACCGCCAGTGGATTAGTGCAGCCATAGATACGATACAGGGAGTGGGTAGCAGCCAACCTGAGCTGCATGTCAGGCTCCTCTCCCCAGCCAATAAAGATGTCATACCCACCATCAAGCAGGATGCTGGGGCGTTTAATAAGCACGTCCTCGGCGTTGTAAATGCCGCTCCGCAGTATATATGCTGTTTTCATCTTGCGAAAATCACTTCTTTCTTTTGGTAAGTCTTGATGATTCTATGCAAAAGAAAGGGCCGTAATTAGGGGAACGCCCCAGGCTGGGATGCCTGGAGCGCATGCTTTGCAGGGAATCAAGTTTTCCATGCTTTCTCGGTAGAGATAGGGACTCTCTGCATCTCCCTGCTGAGCCATTCCAGGGCATCAGGGTCGTCTTGATGCTCACAGAACTGCTGCACAAATCCAGAAGCGGTGTATTCCGCCATGCGTCGGATGATGTAGCAGGCCATCTCTTTTGGGAGGGAAGAAAGCTCCACCACCATCAGGTCCAGGCCAGCCTGATTGCACCGGGCCTGTTCTGCTTGCATGGCAGCACGCTCTCCCCATCCAAGGAAAGCATCCACCTCCGGGTCAAGGAGGATGCTGGGTTCCTCAACAATTTTATCTCGGGCGTTGTATAGGCTCCCATAAAAAACATACGCAGACTCCATCAAGAATTCTCCTCTCAAATGTATTTCTCAATCTTATGCAGGGCAGGAAAATCCGATTCAAAAGTGCCCAGACTGTAAGGAATAGGCATATGCTTATGAGAATCAGTACAATCGGATTCGACAGCCATGCATATCAGGGTCTGGAGAATCAGGTACGCCTCGTCCAGCCTCATGGGAGCAATCAGCAAAGCAAGAGAATTCCTGTTTGCGCTCTGGGGCAATAATCCCCTGCAAGTACATACAGGCCTGTGTTGCCATATCAAGTCCATTTAACATTGACCGACCCTCCTTTCTGTTCTCGAAAGCGCCCCAGGCTAAGAAGCCCGGGGCGCATATTCGTTTGGGTTAAATCATGTTGTCAGCGTTCTGAGCGATGTCCTCGGCCTGCTCGGGTTTACCGGCAGGCGCGGGGATGTTGATGACCGGCACGGAGGGTGCGGCCAGTTTTCCGCCGACCAGCCCAGCCAGCAGGGCCTTGACGTCGATGCCCATACCAGCGGAGATACCTTCGGTAACCTGCGTAGTCCCGGAGACAATATCGGCCAACAGCTTGGCGCTGTTACCTTCGCCATACATGGTGATTTTGTCCACCTTGGACAGCGGTTCTGCCACATTCTTGGCAATCTCGGGCAGGGCCTTCATGACCATCTCGACAACGGCGGCTTCGCCATACTTCTGCATGGCCTCCGCCTTCTTGTCGATACCCTCAGCCTCCGCCAGGGCTTTTGCCTTGGTCGCTTCGGCCTCGGCTTTGCCGACGGCGGCAATACCGGCGGCCTCCTGCTCCCTGGCGAACTTGGCAGCCTCGGCAGCCTTCTTAACAGCTTCGGCATCCTGCTCCTGTTCGTAGCGGCGAGCCTCGGCCTCTTTCTGCCGGCGGAACAGCTCTGCCTGAGCCTCCTGCTCCTGGCGGTATCTCTCCGCGTCCGCCTGAGCGCGGACCTCAGCATCCAGGGCCTGCTTGGCAATCAGCACCTGCTTCTCTTTCAGCTCGGCCTCACGCTCGGCGCGGGCAATCTGGGCGTTAACATCGGCAGTTTCGAGGGTCTTGGCCTGTTCCCTCTCCTGAATCTTATAGGCGGCGTCCGCTTCGGCTTGTTTGATGTCGGCATCTTTCTTCAGCTCCGCCTGCTTGATGGCAAGCTCATTCCTTTTCTGGGCAATCTGCATTTCAGATTCCATCTTGGCATCGTTGGCCTCCCGGTCCGCCTCGGCCTGTTTAATGGCTACATCGCGGTCGGCTTCTGCTTTGGCAATAGCCGCGTCCTTTTTGATTCGGGACACGTTGTCGATGCCCAAGTCATCAATGACACCATTCTGGTCGGAGAAGGACTGAACGTTGAAGGAAATCAGCTCCAGGCCCATCTTCCGCAGGTCGGGCAGGGCGTTCTCCTGGACACGCTCACCGAAGGCTTTTCGGTCTGTGACCATTTCGGAGAGTTTCATTTGACCGATGATTTCACGCATGTTGCCTTCCAGGGTATCCTGGACCTTGCCAACAATCTGCTCTTCCTTGGCGTTCAGGAAGTTGGCCATAGCGAGCTGCATGAGCTCGTCCTCGCGGCCAACGCGGATTTTGACGGTGGCGTCTACCTTGACGTTGATGTATTCGGAGTTGGGAACGAAGTCCGTGGTCTTGACATCCACGGAAATCATCCGCAGGGACAGTTTGTCAAGCCGCTCCAGGAAGGGAATCTTGATGCCGGCTCGGCCCACCAGAATGCGGGTTTTGCGGAAACCGGAGATGATGTAGGCCACATCGGGCGGCGCCTTGACATAGCCAGAGAGGATAAGGATGAGAAGAATGATTACCACGACGGCAATCGGGGCGAATTTGAGTGCCTGAAAAATATCGGACATTGTTTACCTCCTATATATATAATTATTGGGGAAATTTTGCTTGGTCAAACATATGTTATGCAAAGCATATGAAAACAAACACGAAGCACCACCCTCCCTGCTGGAAAGGCGGTGCATCTTTGGTTTAGTTGGGAATTTCCAGAAGCAAGTCCCGGGTGACGAGCCCTTGTGTGGCAACCTCAAGCTGGCTTGCCATACTCTCGACAGCTTGCTTCAGCTCGGGATGAGCCGTACCAAGTTCTCGCCGCAATTTATAGACGTGTGAAAACTCGGTGAGCTGGATGCGAAAAATGAAGTCGGAGGGGATGCTGAGCATGTACAGCCCCCGCTTAACATCGTTCTCATTCTCCATCCCCTTGAGGATGTAACCGTTCGAGGCTCGGACATAGGTCTGCCCCTCATATACTATCTCATCCGGCATGGTAATGCCAAGGGCAGCCAGGGCCACATCGGTAGGAAGGATTTTGCCCATATAGTATTCGGACATTTCCCCCCGCTCGAAGGTCCCCAGCCGGGTGGAAGCACGAACAATGCGGTTGTTCATACGCATGGAATGAGCGTCCAGGTCGTCTTGCCCACCGCGATGGAGGCCGTAGACGGAAAAACTGAGGTCAATGAACCGAAGCAGCGTTATGTGTTCGGCCCCGATTTTTAGGGTGTTTTGCAACCACACAGCCAGTTTGGCGGAATGGTCCGGCCTAATGGCGCCCAGCGGGGTCACGCCATCATAAACAGAGGTGGTATGCAGCTGGACCTCATTACGAATTTCCAGCTCTTTCTCCCGGGTGAGGTGACGCTTGGACAGGAACATCGTGCAGATAGCATCATCGAGCCCATCGACGCGATTCAGATATACTTCCATTCAAAATTCTCCTTTTCGGTATTCGTTTCTCCTGCGAGGCAGAATTGTGAGAATGGTATGCAGGTCTTGTGTTTTATATTCGATGCTTTTGGTTTGGCAGCAAGAGATTGATGATTCGCTTTGCTGGCCCGTTTGCAGCCCGACAAGGACCGTGATGGGTTTCTTCCTGCCCGCATATAACGAGACAAACTCTTGCGGAAAACTTTTCAAAAGGAGAAATTAACATGAAATTGCTTGTGAACACGCAAAACGTGCTGGGCCATATTGCCCACAACAACGAGGAGGACATCGCGCACCTGCATGGGACCGTCCCCGCAGAACTGGAGGATTGGGTTGACGATGGGCTGCGGGCAAGCTTTGGAGACACAACCTTTGGCTCGGAGCAGCCGGAAAACGTCAAGCTAATTGCCCGGATGTGGAACAGCGAAATCCGGCTTGCTGTGACCGCTAAGGCACTGGTGATTGCGGCGAACCCGGAGAAAGAGCTTCCGCTGGACTCCGACTTCTCGCATGGCCTCTATCTGGCGGCCCGAGCGGCGGACAACCAGTTCTCCACCTATGGAAACTGTGGTATTCTGGCTGATAACGGCTGCGGCTTCTGCGCCTTCAGCACCATTCTGACCAATCGTGTTTGCCGCAAGCCCACGGAATTATCCGTGGGTTAGGCAAACCCTAAAATAAAAACTTGCTTTTGCAGATGTTTGGTGGTACAACATACGCATGGAATACAGACGAACAAATACAACCGTTTCGATGGTCAATTATCATTTGGTGTTTTGCCCGCGCTACCGGAGAAAGATTTTTCTGATAGATGGCTTAGAAGCTCGTTTTAAGGAACTTGTAAGCCAAATCTGCCTGCAAAACGAATATGATATTATCGCCCTGGAGTGTGACAAAGACCATTGTCACCTCTTTGTAAACGTGCCGCCAACGGTAAGCCCACACATGGTTGCAAAAGCTATAAAGGGAGCAACCTCTCGCATCCTGAGAGATGAGTTTCCCCAATTGTCAAGGATGCCAAGCTTGTGGACGCGCAGCTACTTTGCCTCAACTGCTGGTAATGTATCGTCCGAAACGATTAAACGATATATTGATACCCAGAAAAGCAGGTAATCACTGCGGTTTCGGTTGCATATAATAATACATTCTACAAATTTTGAAAGGAGGGCCGCTGCCATGAAAAGGGCAAAGACACCCAGCCACATACTAACGCTGCCGCTCATCTGTGAACCATGGCAGCGGGACTACCTGGATAAATTGTTCCGGGTCGGCGGGAATACCTACAACAACCTAGTGGCAGATAGGTTTGGCGCCTTAAAGCAACTGGAGCGCACCAAAGCCTGGAAATCCATACAGGCAAGACTCTCCGCCCTGTATGCGCAGCGGAAGAAGGAGCTTACAGGCAAGGAAGACCACGATAAGCTGGTTTATGAAAAGTACAAACCGCTGGTTGTTCCCCTGTTTAAGGAGCGTGATGAGCTTCTCCTGGCGCATGGGTTCACAGAGCACAGCTTCCAAGCCAGGGTTCAAAAGTGGCGAGGGCATCACCGCAAACTCGTAAACACCCATGTCGCCCAAAAGATTGCCTCTACTGTCTGGAGAAAATTTCAGGCATACCTGTATGGCAATGGTGATGAGATTCGCTTCATGCCATGGGCAGACTTCCGTTCCATTGAAGGGAAGAGCAACGAGAGCGGCATCGTTTTCCGGGATGGGGCAGTGGTAATCGCCAGGAGGAAATTTCCTGTCAAGACGGCCAAAGCCCCAAGGGAAGGCTTTCAGCCTTCGGAGGGCTTTCAGCCTTCGGAGGGCTTTCAGCCTTCACCTTCCTATGCGTATGAGCAGGAGGCCCTTGCTCACCGGGTCAAATACTGCCGCATCACACGCAGCTGGTATCCCTCCGGCTGGAAATACTTCGTTCAGCTGGTACTGGAGGGTGAGCCACCTGTCAAGGTAAACCCTAAAACTGGTGAGGTGCTGCATCCCATGGGCAAAGGCCGGGTCGGCTACGACATTGGCACCCAAACATTGGCTTTCAGCAGCGGAAGTCATGTTGGCCTGGTGGAGCTGGTTCCGGAGGCTCAGGATATCCAGAATGAGCTGCGGCGCATCAACCGTGCTATGGACCGGAGCCGGAGGGTTATGAACCCCAAGATGTTCAACCCTGATGGGACAGTTATCGATACGC
>CAJTFN010000032.1 GCA_910575815.1 Oscillospiraceae bacterium | reverse complement strand
AATTCTTTCCCAGACCAGCGTTCCTGCGGTGGTCTTGTTGTTGTGCCTTTTTTACCCCCTTTTACCCCCTTCTTCCTTCTTCACTTTTCTGTAAATTTTCTATTGACTTTTCCTTTGCAGACTTTGGAACAAGATATCCTTGACACATGGAACGAGCTTCAAAAGCACCCACTTGATATGTCCTCTGCGAATCAGAAAATCATGCTGAATAATCTCAAGCACCCCGATATTTATACCAAAGTGTCCGTTCTGCCGTCAACAGTCCAAAAGCCTGTACAGGAAATCACAGAAACCGACTTGAGATATATTTTAGACAGCCAGCTTGCATTCTTGGTACAAAAAGAACAGGAGGTACGCAGCCATGGCCAATAAGCTGGAACTGACCTGGTACGGCAAGGACGAGCCGATTTTGGTGGAGCCCCACCTGCTGATTGAGAACGCCGCACTGTCCAACACCGCCGCCGACCCGGACACGGAAAATATGCTGATCCACGGGGACAACCTCCTGGCGCTGAAGGCACTGGAGAGCAAGTACGCCGGGCAGGTGAAGTGCATTTATATTGATCCGCCATGTAACGTTGATGCAGCAGCTGGGCAATATGATGATAATGTGGAGCATTCACAATGGTTAAACCTTATGCGGCCACGCATAGAATTACTTCGTTCACTTCTCAAAAATAATGGGAGCTTATGGGTAAGTATAGATGATGAGGAGTGTCATTACCTTAAAATTCTTTGCGATAGCGTATTCGGACGAAAAAATTTTGTTGCATCTATTATATGGCGGAAAAAGAAAAATTTTGGGAAATGGACCGTGATGGAAGAATTTATTGGGGTAAAGATGGAAATAACGTTCCCGCTCCTAAAATTTTTCTATCCGAGGTAAAACAAGGTGCTGTGCCACAAACGTACTGGTCCTATGAAGATGTGGGCCATACCCAGGATGCTAAAAAAGAAAGCATTGCCTTATTTGCAGAAAACGTCTTTTCAACACCAAAACCAGAACACCTTATTAAAAGGGTACTGAACCTTGCCACCAACCCCGGCGACCTGGTTCTCGACTCCTTCCTCGGCTCCGGCACGACCGCCGCCGTTGCCCACAAGATGGGCCGCCGGTACATCGGGATTGAAATGGGCAGTCACGCATACACCCACTGCAAGGTGCGTTTGGACAAGGTGATCGCCGGGGAGGACCTGGGCAGGATTACCAAGTCCGCCAAATGGGAGAAGGGCGGCGGGTACCGTTTTTACGAGCTGGCCCCCACCCTCATCAACGAGGACGCCTTCGGGGAGGCGGTCATCAACCCGGATTACGACGCGGACATGCTGGCCGCCGGCGTGGCCCTCCACGAGGGCTTCACCTACCACCCGGACGGCAAGCTGTTCTGGAAGCAGTCCTCGGGCAGTGAAAAGTCCTATCTGTTCGTCACCACCCGCCACTTGAACAGCGATTATCTGGACTCCATCCAAAGCACTATGGAGGAGGACGAATATCTCACCATCGCCTGCTGCTCCTACGACAAGGGGTTGGACAGGGTCTATGACCATATCACCGTCAAAAAAATTCCCCAGATGCTCCTGGAACGCTGTGAGTTTGGCAAAACGGATTACAATCTGAATATCGTACATCCCCCGGTGTATGAGGACGAGGAGGAATACGATGCGGAGTGATTTTCCCCTGTATACCACGGACTACATCAGCGGCGTCATGTCCCTGCGCAAGCCTCAGAAGGAATCTCTCAAAATCCTGGCGGAAATCGTAAACAGTGTGCAGCTGCGCAAGGGTATGAATCTGAATGCGGCTCTGGGCGCTGTCCACGCTATGTATCCCATCTGCTCCGATTTCGAGCGGGAGTTTCTCTCCCTGACCTTTGCCCTGGCTACTGGGGTAGGCAAAACACGGCTGATGGGGGCCTTTATCGCCTATCTATATACCCAGCACAACATCAGGAATTTTTTTGTTGTCGCCCCCAACACCACCATCTATGAGAAGCTGAAAAAAGATCTCAGCGACAACAACAGCCCCCAATATGTGTTCAAAGGGCTGGGCTGTTTCTCCGCCCTGCCCCAAATCATCACAGACGACGATTACAGAGAAAAACCAATCTCCCTGTTTAAATCGGATATCCATATTTTTGTCTATAACATCGACAAATTTAACAAGGAAGGGGCCAACATGAGGCGGGTAAGCGTGATCCGGTCAAGAACTACTTCCAGCTACCCAACGAGATATTCCTGCTGGGCCTGTCGTCCGGCGCACTGGCCGTCTACTCCTACCTGCTCTGCTGCGAGAACAGGCAGACATACCAATGCTGGCCCAGCTACAAGACTATCGGCAATGCGGTGAGGATGAGTGCCAACACTGTTCGCAAGTATGTGTGTGAGCTGGAGGAGCGGCAGCTCATCAGTACAGAGAACACGACCGTCACCACCAGGGACGGTCTGAAGCGCAACGGCAATCTGCTCTACACCATCCGTCCGATCCAGCTGGCGCTGGACCAGTTCTACGAACAGCAGTTGGCGCAGATAGATGTGGCGGCTGAGCGTCAGCGAGTCGCAAACGCTCTCGCACTTCGCAACGATAGTACGCACTCAGCGTGACAGCCTGTGCGCCGCTGTGTGGCCTCGCTGATGCTCGGAGGGTAACAAGCCGCAGTCCATCGCAGACGAAGCTGTGTCCAAAGCGTGTGGCCGGTGTGCGCCATCCTGCGAATTCAGCACAACTGAAAGTGGCAGGTGAACCGGGGGGTCGAAAAAAGTGCAGGATAAAGGCCGGGGGTCGCTTATGCGTCCCCCGGCCAGCCACACCGCCCCGCAGAGCGGGTCGGGGCTTTTCAATAGGTGGTCGGAATTTTCACTTTTTGCTGGGGCGGGTGGCCGGTATCAGAAAATTCAGAGAGAAAACCACAGTGTTTCGCCATTCCGCAAGGTGGCTGTCGCAGGTGGTTTTCAGAGGTTGTGCAGGAATCAGTGCGGGGGTCATTTTTCACCCCCTGGAGTCAAGTCGGGGGTCAGTTTTTCCTCTGCCCTTACAGCCGCCGTATTCTCGACGGGTCCAAGCGGGGATATTTGCGAATTTCAGGAAGAGCATCATGCAGGAGAAAAAACAAATTTGTGTGCGAACCTCCCCTGAGACACAGCAACTCGTCAAAGAGATGTGTCCTCTGGACAGCTGCCGTCTGCTCTTCAAGCTGGCGGTGGAGTTGGACATGGTGATGAATGCGCTGGCTGCAGGGATGGAGATTCCCGATGAGCAACTCCGCACACTGCGGAGTCGGTGCATCCAGGATGTGAAAAATCGGCGGCAGTATCTCGCTGGATGACGCTGTCCGCTATCAGAGGGGTAGTCTGTGATCACCCGTACCCAGTTCAAATTCTGCGTTGCAAAACAAAGAATAAAAGTCCTCGAAAAAAGTAGTAGCTATCTTCCGCAAAGTGTGGTATGTGTTTGTGTTGCAAAGGAGGTAGCCGGAGATGAGAAAAATACTGGAAGATTTCTACTATGGCAACATCATACCCAACGAACAGCAGATGATACCTGGCTCAGAGCTGAAGCGGGCAGTAGACCGTGTCGCCAAATATGAAAAGCAGCTCATGGAACAGCTGAAGGAGACTGATCAAGAAATCCTCACAAAGCTCATCCGGTCACAGCATGAGATCAACAGTATCACAGCAACCGAGAATTTCATCCTGGGCTTCCGATTGGGTGTCAGGCTGATGGCCGAGTGCATGGATGAAAACGACGGTGATATTCGGACTGGAGGTGAGTAACAAATGGCGAAGCGCAGACCGTCTGGCGACGGCATGGTGAGGAGACGCGATGACGGTCGCTGGGAGGGCCGCATCGTGGTGGGCCACAAAGAAAACGGCGACTCTATCTTCCGGTATGTCTACGCTCCTACACAGAAAGAGCTGTCCGCGAAGCTCCGCCAGCACATCGACAGCTACCAGGGGGCCGACCTGACGGAGCAGAGCCGGATGACCTTGAGCGAGTGGCTCGACAAGTGGCTGGAAAATATGGCGGATACTCTGCGGCCCAACACGCTGAGGAACTACCGCAGTTACATTGAGAACCACATCAGGCCCAGTCTGGGCGATAAGCAACTGGCCCGGCTTACGCCGAAGGATATCCAGCGATTCTATGAGAAACTGGGCGGCAGTCTGGCCAGCGGCACGGTTCGCCGCATCCACACCACGCTCCACGGAACATTGAAGGCGGCGCAGCAGGCTCACCTGATCGCCAGCAACCCCACCGAACAAATTATCGCACCCAAGTTCAGCTATGGAGCAAAGCAAATACTGACGGACGAGCAGCTGGATGTGTTCATGAAGGTCATCGCAGAGGACGAAGTCTGGTGCGACTTATTCTACGCAGAACTGACCACCGGCTTGCGGCGGGGTGAGATCTGTGGCCTCAAGTGGGAGGACTTCGATGAGGTCGCCGGCACACTGAAGGTCTGCCGCACCGTCTACCAAGAAACTGGCGGTGGGCTGACTGCTGGGGATACTAAGACCAGTGCTGGTACTCGAAAGATCGTACTGCCAGCCAGTACGGTGCGGGTTCTCGGTGAGCGAAAAAAGTTTGCACTGACCGAGTGGATATTCCCCAACCCCCTGAAGCCGGAACAGCCCACCAATCCTGGCTCAGCATACCGCCGGTTGAAGGTCCTGCTGAAGCAGGCCGGCCTTCCGAACATTCGCTTCCACGACTTGCGTCACACCTTCGCCACTCACGCTCTGGCGTCGGGCGTGGATGTGAAAACCCTGTCTGGTATCCTGGGCCACACCAGGGCGGCGTTCACCTTGGACACCTATACCCACACCACCGGCGATATGCAGAGGCGAGCCTCGGAAGTAGTAGGAGATTTCTTGACAGATATTTTCGGAGAGGAGCTGAGACCGTGGGAAGAAAGCGCAAAAGTGGCGAGGGTACAGTCCGGCTGAGAAAAGACGGACGTTGGGAGGGCCGGGTAGTCATCGGCTATGATGACAAAGGTCTGCCCAGGACGAAGAACGTGCTGGCCAAAACCAAGGCAGACTGCGTAGCGAAACCAGAGTCGCTGAAAGAGTCCGTGGCTCCCGCAACTGCTGTCAAGATCAGAGCGGATATACCTTTCGGTGAGTGGATGACATTCTGGTATGAGACCTACTGTAAACCCGCCGTCCGGCCAAACACGCGGACTGGCTATCAAAATAATATCCGCCTGTACATCCGTCCAAGGCTCGGCGGCATTCCGCTCAACAAGCTGACCACAAACGACCTTCAACAGTTCATAAACTGGATGAGGCAGGATGGTCGGAGCGAATACCGAGAGTCTCGAGGCGATGGACTCTCCGCCAATACGATACGGCACTGCTGTGGTCTGTGCCGCAGGGCTCTGGAGAAAGCCGTTACCGAAAAATTGATCGTGCGAAACCCAGCGGAAGAATGTAAACTCCCACCGGCCAGACGAATGGAGATGCGGCTGCTCAGCCGGGAGGAACTGCAGAAGCTGCTGATCCAGGCCCAGGCCGAGGGATACTATGAGGTATTCCTGCTGGAACTGACCACTGGACTCCGAGTAGGAGAACTGATGGCCCTCCAGTGGGATGACCTGAACCTCAACACCGGCGAGCTGAGGATTGAGCGGCAGGTCTATCAAATTAAAGGCGAGCTGCTGATACAGCCGCCAAAGAATAAAGCGTCCATCCGGACAGTAATCCTGCCGCCCGCAGTGGTCACTGAACTGAAAAAATATAAGCAGACGGTTTTCTCCCGGTGGATGTTCCCCTCCCCGAAGAAAGAAGACGCTCCGATAGCCCCCTCAGTCGTCAGCCACCGGCTGGCCAAAATCCTGAAGCACGCTGGATGTAAAAAGGTACGCTTTCACGACCTGCGGCACGTTTTCGCTACCAATGCTCTGGAACATGGGATGGATGTGAAGACCCTGTCCACCGTCATCGGCCACGTCTCTAGTGCCACCACACTGAATGTCTACGCCCACGTCACCGATGATATGCAGAGGCAAGCCGCCGTCAGGATCGACCGGGGCATCGGCAAGGCGAAAACAGCGGAATCCACACCACCGGCAGAACCCTCAACTGCGATGACCAATTTTCGGCCTACCAGGGAACGAAAGCGCCGGTGGGGAACCGGGTCTCTCAGTAGAAATCAAAACGGTCAATGGGTTGGACGCTATAAAATCACATGGCCAGATGGAAGATTGGAAACACGAAGGGTTCATGCCGATACTGAGGAGGAATGCGAAAGGATGCTTGCAATCATGATTGCCGAGATGCGAGCGGAGGTAGCCGCTGAAAAGGAGCGGCTGAGGGCAGAGAGCAAGGCTGGTTGACGGACCCGCCCCACCGGGGATGACCCGGTAGGGCGGTTTTCTCTGTCTGTGGGCAAACATGTGGTCAGAGGGTAACCATCCATGATGGACAGGTGAAAAGAATTGCAAAAATAACGGGTTTCGGGGAGTTATCGGAGGCTTTCACAGGTATAAATCTGCTAATTTCTATGAGACACTACTTGCGCTGATACCTCCAAAGAGAATTGGCGACTCCCAATATGATAAGTTTTTGATAACTCTGCTTTGAAGGGGTAGCTATTCAATCGCAGTTACGATATTGTGTGTTGCTGATAAGGAGGCAGGTAAAATGAGGAAAACCTTGGAGGATCTCTACTATGGCAACATCACACCTAATGAGCAGAGGATGACACCTGACTCAGAGCTGGAAAAAGCGGTAGCTCGTGTCACCAAATATGAAAATCAGCTCATGGAACAGCTGGAGGAAATCGATCAGGAGACTCTTACAAAACTCATCCGGTCACAGCATGAGATCAACAGCATCACAGCAACCGAGAATTTCATCCTGGGCTTCCGGCTGGGAGTCAGGCTAATGGCCGAGTGCATGGACGAAAACGACGGTGATATTCGGACAGGAGGTGAGTAACAAATGGCAAAGCGCAGACCGTCTGGCGACGGTATGGTGCGCAAGCGGGACGACGGTCGCTGGGAGGGCCGCATCGTGGTGGGCCACAAGGAAAACGGCGACTCCATCTTCCACTACGTCTACGCTCCCACGCAGAAGGAGCTGTCCGCAAAGCTCCGACAGGAGATCGACTCCTACCAAGGCGTAGATCTGACCGAGGACAGTTCCATGACGCTGGGCGAGTGGTTGGATCGCTGGCTGGCCGAGTACATGGCAGGCACTGTGCGCCCCGGCACGCTTCAGACCTACCGCCGCTACGCTGACCTCTACATCAAGCCCACCCTCGGCGACAGGCCGCTCAACCAAATTACCCCGGCAGAAATACAAAAGCTGTATGCCCATCTGAAGAAGCGGGGCCGCATCCGCAAGCACAAAAAATACGGACACCAGTTGTCCGACAGCATGGTACACTGTATCCACACCCTGCTCTACGGGGCGATGGGCGCAGCGGAGCAACTTCGGCTGATCCCCAGGAATCCGGTCGCGGACGTCACTGCCCCCAAGCAAAAGCCACCGCCCAAGCAAATCCTCAACGATGAACAGCTCGATACGTTCATGGCCGCGATTCAAGCGGACGATATTTGGCGGGACTTCTTCTACACCGAACTGACCACTGGCCTGCGGCTGGGTGAGATCTGCGGTCTGCGCTGGGAGGACTTCGACGCGGAGCATGGAGTGCTGAAAATCCAGCGCACCATCCATGTGGAAAAGGGCGGGGTGCTCACCGTCGGGGATACCAAGACCTATGCTGGTACTCGCAAGATCGTGCTGCCGGCCAGCACAGTGCAGGTCCTCTGTGAGCGAAAGAACACCACGCTGACTGAGTGGATATTCTCCAATCCTCTGAAGCCGGAGCTGCCTGTCAATCCCCGTACTGCCTACAGCCGCTTGAAGGCCTTGCTGAAAAGCGCCGGCCTGCCCAGCATCCGATTTCACGACCTCAGACACACGTTCTCGACCCATGCGCTGTCCAGCGGCGTGGACGCCAAGACGCTCTCCGGCATCCTGGGTCACAGCCGGGCATCCTTCACCCTGGACACCTACACCCACGTTACCGGCGATATGCAGAAACGAGCCTCAGAGGTAGTGGGTGGTTTCCTGACAGAACTGCTTGGAGAGGAGTTGAAACCATGGCAAAACGCAGAAAACGGGGCAGCGGCAGCGTCCGCCTGAGAAAGGATGGTCGCTGGGAGGGCCGGGCCGTTATCGGCTACGATGATAAGGGTCTGCCAAAAACGAAAAATGTCCTGGCGAGAACAAAGTCTGAATGTGTTCGAAAGCTGAAAGAACTGAGCGCCAGTATCAGCAAACCGGAACCCGCCGCCGACAAACCTGGTATGACCCTGGGCCAATGGCTGGATTCCTGGTATCAGACCAGCAAACAGTCCAACCTACGGCCCAACACCCAGATGTCATATGAACAGCGAATCTACAACTACATCATCCCTGCGCTGGGTGATATCCCGCTGGACAAGCTCACGCAAAATGACCTCCGGCAGTTCTACACTAACCTCAAGCAAAACGGGCGAATCAAGAATACCAGCTACTATGGCAGCGGCCTCTCCGACCAGACGGTGCGGGGCTGTCACACCACACTCCGCTCTGCGCTGGAGATGGCTGTCTCCAAGAAGCTGATTTCCCGCAACCCTGCGGACGGTTGCCGGCTTCCTCCCGCCAAGCCCAGGGAGATGCAGGTGCTCACTCCAGAGGAGGTCCAGCGTCTGCTGATCCAAGCCAGAGAGGATAGCTGCTATGAGCTGCTCCTGCTGGAGATCGCCACCGGCCTGCGTCGAGGCGAACTTCTGGCTCTCCAGTGGGACGATCTCAATTTCAAAACTGGGACGCTGCGGGTGGAACGACAGGTTCATCGAGTCAAGGGTGGGTTGATCATCTCCCGGCCCAAAACCAAAGCCGCCAACCGGACGATCATTCTCCCCGCTCCGCTCCTGAGCGTCTTGAAGGAATACCGACAACAGATTCACTCCCGCTGGCTGTTCCCCTCATCCAGAAAAGATGATCTGCCCTTAGACCCCGCTTCCGTCCGCAAGCATCTGACCACCATTCTGGAGAGGGCCGGGTGCAAACACATCCGCTTCCATGATCTCCGCCACCTGTTCGCCACCATGTCTCTGGAGCATGGGATGGACGTCAAGACCCTCTCCACGGTGATTGGGCATGTGTCCAGCAGCACCACACTGAACATCTACGCTCACATCACAGACGAGATGCGGCAGACGGCGGCACGCAAGATCGACCAAGGGATTGGCAGGGTTGAGCCTCAAATGGGGAAACAGTCAGCACCACGAAAACCCGCTCCCAGCACCTTCCAGCCTTACAAGGGTAAACGTCGCAAGCCAGGCACCGGATGCGTCACTCAAATCAACGACCACCTGTGGGAGGGTCGTTACTCCCCTGTTTGGCCTGACGGCAAAAAGCATCCCCGCAATGTCTACGCCAAGACCAGAGAGGAATGTGAGCAACTGCTGGCGGAGATGATCCTCCAGATGAAAGCGGAGATTGCCGCAGAAAAGGAGAGACTGAGGTTAGAAGAGCAAGCTGGTTAATATGAGCCGAGGGACTCTGGAGCGTAAAATCCAGAGTCCCTCGATTTTTCTCTGTCTGTGGGCAGATATGTGGTCACGCAGAAAGTACCAGAATGAAACACGCAATAAAAGTGCTGAATATTGTAGGTATTCCGGGCGTTTGCAGAAGAATCCGGCCCATTGATGATGGTACTATTTCGATATGGACACGTCTCTCTGTCCTTCCCAAGAAAAGGCCCGATGCGTATGGACATACACATCGGACTTTAAAGTTTCTATTTCTTACAAATGAGTAGCGTCAGGGGCAGGGGGTTATGTACTGACACCCTGTTCTGTCTTTTAACCCCACATTTGCAGGATTTTATCCAGTAGGGTGTTTGCGTTGACACCCTGCCCTAACGTTTATGGGGTTCGGTTTAAGTCAGTTGCCTAACCCTATGTCTGCAGCCTCACTTTTTGATGAAATCACCAGAAAGTCTATTTTTGCAGCCTCCACCGGGACTTGCCGTTCTACCCAATCCGGTTCCTGACAGGCAACCCTGTTCGGCGCTGTGTCGTGTTGCTTTCCTTGGCCCGCTCCCTCAAACTTAAGATCATGGCAGGCTTCCCCGAGAAAGTATCGGGATTGGACGGTCATTTACTTTTATCCCAGACACAAACGTGCCTGGGGTACAGCGAAAAGCTTATAAATGATATCCAATCCATTTCGGGAAAGCCTGTTAATGATGATACAAAAGTAAAATAATTTACCTATTGAGCCGCTGTGTTACCAGTGTAACTCTGGCAGGAAGCCCTGTCAAGGGGAAATTTGGAAAGCAGAACAATCTAATTTAAACAACTCCTCTAACATTGTCTGCTATTATATCTCAATTCAAATCCCATGTCAAGATGTTATGGTGAAAAAATAACATCTTGGCGGCAACTGTATTGCCCGTTCAATGCTATGGGAGCACTTTCACAAGAAAGTGCCCCCATGATTGATTAGGTATCGCTTTTCCAATGCTCTCAACGGTGATTTTGTAGTTGTCCTTTTGCGGAGTAGCCCTTGGCCTCGGGTCCTTTTTTCCTATCGTAATGTTCGGATTTTCACTCCGTCCTCAGACCCGAAGGTCCACCGACGCCTCTTCCGCCCCGTCAGACGGAACCGCAGCCGCCCGCAGCTCCGCCCGGGCCTCCTTGTACGCCTGGGAGTAAACCGCCGCAGCCCCGCTCAGAAACTTGTTCTCCGCCTTGGTGTTGATATCCGTCCAGCCGCTGCCCAGACTGTTGTAGCTGGCGATGATCTCGCCGTTGGGGGCCCGGACCTCGGCGGCCTGGCCCTCCTGGCGGACCTGGATCTTGGCGGAGCACTTCCCCGACAGCTTCTCCAGCATTCGCTCCAGAAATTGCATCTTCGGGTCCGGCTCGCTCAGCGCCGTCTGAATCACGGACATAACCTGGGCCTTGGGCCCGGAGCGGTCCGGGGAAACGTGTTCCCGCATCTGCATCCGCTGCAGCTGCAAGCACCCGCCGGACATATAGACGCCCCGCCTGGCGTCGGACTTGGCGCAGGCTTTCAAACGCTGAACAAAGCCGTCGGTCATGGCGCTTTGGGCGGTCCGCTCGGCCTCCGCCAGGACCTTGGGGCTGGTCTCCCAGGGGAACCGCCTGCGGGGTTCCGGCCCTTTCAGCTCCCTGATCTCCATTCCATCCGTCCCCTTTCGTTCCCTTGGGCACTTCCGCCCTTTTTCTTTATATATCGGCAAATTCTCCCAAAGCTTTAGGGGTGGCTTGAAAAACGGGGCATCCTCAGCCCAGGGCCTTGGCGGACTCTTCCAGCTTGGCGATAAGCTCCCGGAATTTCCCGGCCTTCTCCTTCTCGGCCTTCACCACCGCCTCCGGGGCCCGGGAGACGAATTTCTCGTTAGAGAGCTTCTGCTCCACAATCCGCAAACCGTTCTCCGCCTTCTCCTTCTCCTTGGCAATGCGCTCCCGCTCTGCCGCCAGGTCCACCAGCTCGCTGAGGGGCAGATAGGCCGTGGCGCTGCGGGTGACGATGGTCACCTGACCGCTGACATCCGCCGGGGCCTCCGGCGCAAAGCGCACCTCGGAGGCAAAGGCCAGCCGCTGGAGAAAGTGAAGGCCCTGCTCGTAGGGTTCCGGCGTGGCGGTAACCAACAGCACCTCCGCTTTCTTGCTGGGGGGGACGTTCATCTCTGCCCGGCGGGCCCGGATGGCCTTGATGGTGTCCATAACGGCCTCCATGGCGGCCTCCTCCCGGGGGAAGGACAGGGCGCCCTGGTACTCCGGCCACTTGGCCAGCATGAGGAACCGGTCCTCCGCCCCCGCCCGCTTGGGCAGAGCCTGGAAAATCTCCTCGGTGATGAAGGGCATGAAGGGGTGGAGCAGCTTCAAAAGCTCCGTCAGCACATAGCAGAGGACATTCCGGGCAGTGCTCTTGGCCGCCTTGTCCTCGCCGTTCAGACGGGTCTTGGTCAGCTCAATATACCAGTCGCAGTAGGTGTCCCACAGGAAGTCGTACACCTTGGCGGAGGCCACGCCGATTTCGTAGCTGTCCAGATTCTCGGTGACCTCCTTCACCAGGGTGTTCAGCTTGGAGAGGACCCACTTGTCCTCCCGTTCCAGCTCGTCTGCCGCCGGGAGGGCGTAGGTCTCCAGATCCCCCAGGTTCATCATGACAAAACGGCTGGCGTTCCAGATCTTGTTGGCGAAATTCCGCATGGCCTCACACTTCTCCGTGTAGAAGCGCATATCGTTTCCGGGACTGTTGCCGGTGATGAGGTTGAACCGGAGTGCGTCCGCGCCGAATTTCTCGGCTACTTCCAGGGGATCGATGCCGTTGCCCAGGGACTTGGACATCTTCCGGCCCTTGTCGTCCCGGACCAGGCCGTGAATCAGGACCGTGTGGAAGGGAATCTTCTTCATCTGCTCGCAGCCGGAGAAGATCATCCGGGCCACCCAGAAGAAGATGATATCGTAGCCGGTGACCATCACCGACGTGGGATAGTAGAAATCCAGGTCCTCCGTCTTCTCCGGCCAGCCCAGGGTGGAGAAGGGCCACAGGGCGGAGGAGAACCAGGTGTCCAGCACGTCGGGGTCCCGGGTCAGGTGGGTGCTGCCGCACTGTTCGCACTTCGTGGGGTCCTCCCGGCTGACGTTGATGTGACCGCACTCGCCGCAGTACCAGGCGGGAATCTGGTGGCCCCACCAGAGCTGGCGGGAGATGCACCAGTCGTGGACGTTCTCCATCCAGTTGATATAGGTCTTGGAGAAGCGGTCCGGCACAAACTTGACCTCCCCCTCCCGGACGACCCGCAGGGCCTCCTTGGCCAGGGGCTCCATCTTCACGAACCACTGGGCGGAGATCAGGGGCTCCACGTCGTTGTGGCAGCGGTAGCAGGTGCCCACGCTGTGACTGTAGGGCTCGGTCTTGACAAGATATCCCTGCTCCTCCAGGTCCTTCACGATGGCCTTGCGGCACTCGTAGCGGTCCATGCCATTGTAGGGCCCGCCGTTTTCGTTGATGGTGCCGTTGTCGGCGATGCAGCGGATGGTCTCCAGGTTGTGCCGGAGGCCCACCTCAAAGTCGTTGGGGTCGTGGGCGGGGGTCATCTTCACCGCGCCGGTGCCAAAGCCCAGCTCCACGTACTCGTCCGCCACAATGGGAATCTCCCGGTTCATGATGGGCAGGATGCAGGTCTTCCCCACGAGGTGCTTGAAGCGCTCGTCCTCCGGGTTCACGGCCACGCCGGTGTCGCCCATCATAGTCTCCGGCCGGGTGGTGGCGACGACCAGGTCGCCGGACCCGTCCGTGAGGGGATAGCGGATATACCAGAGGTGGCCGGGCTTGTCCTGGTACTCCACCTCCGCGTCGGAGAGAGCGGTGACGCAGTGGGGGCACCAGTTGATGATCCGGCTGCCCTTGTAGATGAGGCCCTTGTCGTAGAGCTCGCAGAAGGTCTCCCGGACAGCCTTAGAAAGTCCCTCGTCCATGGTGAAGCGGGACCGGGACCAGTCGCAGGACACGCCCATCTTCTTTTGCTGCTGGACGATGCGGTTCCCGTACTTCTCCTTCCACTTCCAGACCCGCTGGAGGAACTTCTCCCGGCCCAGATCATAGCGGCTGAGGCCCTCGTTGACCCGCAGGTCCTCTTCCACCTTCACCTGGGTGGAGATGCCGGCGTGGTCCACGCCGGGGACCCAAAGGGTGGAATAGCCCTGCATCCGCTTGAAGCGGGTGAGGATGTCCTGGAGGGTGCAGTCCATGGCATGGCCCATGTGGAGCTGTCCCGTGACGTTGGGGGGCGGCATGACGATGGAGAAGGGCTTTTTGGAGCGGTCCGGGTCGCCGTTGAAGCACCCGGCGTTCTCCCACATCTCATAGACGCGGCTCTCCACCTGCTGAGGTTCGTACACTTTGGGCAGTTCTTTTTTCATATTGATTCTCCTTCATATGGTAAATTGGAATTTATGATTTTTCCTTGGAGGTACGGCAGGAAGCTTCCCGCCTCTCCTGAGACCAAATCCTTCTTTTGCAACAGCAGGGCCCTCTCCCCGCCGTAGACCAGCAGCCAAAGCCGCTCCGATTCAAAGACGCCCCGGAGTTGGCCATAGCCCGTCCGGCTTTCGCCCTCCGCCGTCTTGACGGTCCAGCCGGTTTCGCCAAACCGGACCTGGGCCTGGAGGGCCTCCCAGTCGGTTTCCCCGGGAAATTTCAGCAGCTTTGCCGCCTCCCGCCGGCAGGAGGCCGGGGGCTCGGGGGGCGATTTTACTTTCGCGCCGTAAATCGTGAGCAGACCCGCCAGGATGGATAGGGACCCTGTGAGGATCAGGCTGGGGACGCGGGGCTCCATGAGGCCGGGAACTACGGCGAAGACGCCCAGAGCGATCAGCGCCGCGCCCTGGAGGGCATAGCGCCTCCGGCGGCCTTTTACCGCCGGGGTGGCCCAGGCTTCGAGGCGGTCCGTGACCTGCCACATGCCCGGCATAGCCTCTCGGCTCCGGGCCTCCAGCCGCTGGCGGAGAAGCTCCGCCGTTTCAGCATCCAGAGCTGGGTCGCTGTAATCGGTGATACGAAAAACAAATTCCATTGGCTTCTCTCCCGTTCTGAAACCTGTATCCTCACTTAATATATACAATCGGCTTTCCGGTCTTCTCCGTGATGAAGGTTCGGAAATCCTCGACTGCGCCGCCGCTCAGGGTTGCTTTATCGTAAATCTGTCCATGCTGGCGGCTGAACAGGAACACAAAGTAATTCGCTGTCTCGCACACCTGCTGGACCGCCTCATAGTGAAATTCCGTGGACGCAACCTCAGTCGTTGAGGTATAACTCTCCTCCGTAAAGACGCACTTTGCAAGTGAAGTGCCGGGCAGCAGCTTCTTTTTGGCAAAGAATGCGTTGACCGAATCCTCGGTAAAAAATACCGCGATCAATATCACGCCGACGCCGCAGTTCAGGGTGTCCCGAACGGCCCACGGTTCCCCCAGGAGCCGCTGCGCGGCAGTCAGCAGAATCGCCAGCGCCACGACACTCCAGCCAAACATATGGCTCCTCCGGCTGCGCTTTTTCCGAACCGTCTTGCGCAGGGCCCGGGCCAGGACGGTTAATCCCTTTTGGTCGTATCTTGTCTCAAACTGAAATTCCATTGCTATTTTATCCTTTCCACGGGCCGCCCCAACTTCCGCTCGAAGAAATCCCGAAAGTCCTCCGGTGTACCCTGGACAACGCCCCGCTTCGGCAGGACCAAGGGCGGGCGGTCCTGGAAAAGGAGATAAAACCGCCCCTCGTCCTCCCAGACAGCAGCGATGGAGGAATAGCTCCGGCGGACCTTTTCAGAGACATCCCAAAACACGAAGCACCCGTCCCTAAAAAATGCGGCCTTTACTGGCCCATCCAGCATGACAGACGGCGGGAAGTCCCGGCCAGGCGGGGAAAACGTTCCCCAAACAGGACGCCGCCCCGCCGTCAGAAATGTCCATGGGCCGATCACGGTTAAGACCAAAGCTACAACACCCCATCCGGCCTTCATGCCTCCACTTATGACAGCATACAACATCAACACACCAGACGCCGTACTGCCTACACCGTAAAGTTTATTCCCCAGCCAGCTTCGGACCGTCCTCCGGTATTTTCTTCGGGCGGTACGCTTCCTCTGGGACGCCAGCCGCCGCCAGCCGGCCCGGTCCTCCTCCATCAAGGTCGCCCGCACCCGAAATACCATCTCATCTCCTCCCAAAAAGAAAACCGCCCCAAGCCATCTGGCTCAGGGCGAATCAAACAATCCGCGGTACCACCTGAATTTCCCTTTCGGGACACTCGTTTCCCCTCTAACGGCGGGCCGCCGTCCCGACCTACTCTTCCTTCAGCCGCGCCGCTCCGAGACGACTTCCCCCGCCGCCTTGGAGACGCTCTCACCAACCGCGTCCTCTCTTGGCCTCGGCAGACCGGGTACTACTTCTCATCCTCGCGTTTACATGGAAGCCAGTATACTATCCCCGCCGGGAATTGTCAAGGGGTCAGCTCATCCGCAAAATCTCCTTTTTCAGCCGGTTGATGATCCGCTTCTCCAGCCTGGAGATGTAGGACTGGGAGATGCCCAGCTGGTCCGCCACCTCCTTCTGGGTCTGCTCCCGCCCGCCCCCCAGGCCGAAGCGGAGGGTAATGATCTGCCGCTCCCGGGGAGAGAGGGTATTGATCGCCGCGGCCAGCAAGGATCGGTCCACGTCTTCCTCAATGGGGCGCATCACCACGTCCTCGTCTGTGCCCAGCACGTCGGAGAGCAGCAGCTCGTTGCCGTCCCAGTCGGTGTTCAGCGGCTCGTCGAAGGATACCTCCCCCCGGCGGGAGGCGTTCTTCCGGAGATACATGAGAATCTCGTTTTCAATGCACCGGGAGGCGTAGGTAGCCAGCTTGATGTTTTTGTCCGTCCGATAGGTCCCCACCGCCTTAATCAGGCCGATGGTGCCGATGGAAATCAGGTCCTCAATGTTAATCCCCGTATTCTCAAACCGCCGGGCTATGTATACCACCAAGCGCAAATTATGCTCGATCAGCTCCTGCCGGGCCGCCTCATTCATGTCGGCCAGCAGTTCCGCCTCCCGCTCCCGGGTCAACGGCGGAGGCAGGGTGTCGCTGCCGCCAATGTAATGCACCTCCGCCTCGGGAACCAGCCCCAGGCGAACCAGCAGCCGCCGTAATTTTTCCAGCATATCGCTCTCTCCCTCCCTTTCCCGCGGGACCTCCCCACAGCGCCGAATACCCCGCTCCCAGCGCTGAGGGGGACAAAGCCGCCGTCAGTCCCGGATATCGGGTCCCGTTGATTTCCGTCCAGTCCGTGCGGACCGTCAGCAGCAGCCCGGCGGCGGTTCCCACGGCGTGATAGGGCGTCAGCCGGGGCCGCAGGGCCGGAGCCGCCGCCCGGAGAGGCTCCAGAAGCTCCTCTGGGGCCCAGAGCCTTTCCGGCGTCAGAAGCCCCGCCGCCGCCGGAGGCAAAATCCCCCGCAGCGCCCCCGGGGCTGTCACCAGCACTCCCCGGCCATCCGGAGCCCGGAGACCGCTGCCGCTGTCCGCCAGGGCCGTCAGCTCCGCCGTTCGGCCGCCCAGGCAGACCCGCACCGGCAGCAGCGTCCCCTTGACTCCGTGGCTCGCCGCCGCCCGAAAGACCACCGACAAGACGGCATAGGCCGCCGCCCCGGCGATGACCAGAATCCGCAGATTCACATTGGTGTAAAAGACGCCGTTCACCACCGGCACGCCGCCTCCCGCCAGCAGCCCCAGGCCAAGCACACAGCCCGCCATCGCGCAGGAGACCGCGAAGAACAGCAGCAGCAAACGAAGTAGCTTCTCCTCTCCGCCGTAGGCGATCAGGCCCAGCAGCACCCCCGCCGCCAGCTTCACCGGGCTGGCGGCCAGGAAACTCAGCCCCGGCAGAAACACCGCCGCCGCGTAAGCACCCCCCGCCAGGGCCCCCAGAACATACCGGCGGCGGCGCAGAGGCAGACCCGCCAGGCGGGCGGCAGAGAGCAGCAGCAGATAATCCATCAGCGCGTTCAGGGCAAACACGCTGTCTATGTAAATGACCGTCACACGCCGTCCCCCTTTTCGCAAGGAACATTATAGGACAGGAGCGCCGGGAAAGCGGTCGCAATTTGGGCCCCGGAGAGGGGATTCTCCGAGAAAAAAAGGAATCCCCGAAGGGATTCCTTTTCGGCTCTTTCTACATGGCGATGCCCCACAGGTCGTCAAACAGCCCGCCTCCGCCGTTGGGGTCCGTGGGATTCTCCGGCTCCTCCGGCTCGGGAGGCGTCACCGGCTCCTCCGGCTCCGGCGTGGGATTTTGGGGAGGCGCAGGCGGTTTGGGCGACGGACCGTAGCCCTCGTGGCCGGTGTTGCCGTTATCGGGAACAACGGGCTGCTCGGGAGTGGTAATCCCGCCGTTGGGGTCCTGGGGATTCCCCTCCGGGTTCTCCGGGTCCGGCAGGGGGACGCCCTCATGAACCGGGCAGCCGCCGGTGGGATTCGTCTCCGAGGGCTCCGTCAGCTTCTCCAGGCTGCTGATGAGGTAAGCGTCATCGTCCGCCTTGATGCTGCCATAGTCCTCCCGGACGTAGTCCAGGTAGGCCCGCTGCTCCACCACCGCCTCGGGGCAGGTCTCTCCCGCCAGACAGTGGCCCTCGGTGCAGTAGGCCACCACCTTATGAACGGTGCACGACTCCGTAGGCCCGGTGCCCGCGGCCGCCGTGAAAGAGGCGGTCCGCCCTCCGCGGGGATCGGCACGGCAAGCCTCCGTGGGACTCAGGCCGCTGTCCAGGCAGACGGAGATGGTGGTCAGCCCGGTGGCGGGCTTGTTGTCAAAGTCCTTGTTCTCCAGCTCCGCGTGGATGGGCTCCATCACCTTCTTCCACATGGTAATGGCCGGGTTTCCGCTGTAGCTGATGCGCTCGTTGTCGTCATAACCCGTCCAGACCGCCGCCACATAGTAGGGGGTGAAGCCCACGAAGTAGCGGTCGAAGTTCTTGTTCGTGGTGCCGGTCTTTCCGGCGATGGTCATGCCGCTGAATTTGGCCTGGTTTCCGGTGCCGCTGGCGACGGCGTTTTTCAGCATGTCCGTCATAAGATAGGCCGTGGTCTCCTTCATGGCCACATGGGTCTCGCCCTCGTTCTCCAGCACAGTCACTTCCTGGCCAGTCTTGTTGTCCACCCGGGTCACCCGGACATAAGTCCGGGGCTCATTGTAAATGCCCTTGTTGGCAAAACAGGCGTAGGCCGCCGCCATCTCCACGGTGTTCAGTCCCCGGGTCAGGCCGCCCATGCCCAGAGCGCCCACGGCCATGTCCTCCGGCTCCAGGCCCAGCCGCAGATTCTCCATGGCGAAGCGGTAGGCCTCCTCCACGCCCACGGACTGGAGGGCCTGAACGGCGATGGTGTTGATGGACTTCTGAATACCCGTGCGGACGGTGGTAAAGCCGCTGTAGCCCTGGGGAGAATTCTTGGGCCAGGGGCTGCCGTTGAGCTCCTGCACCGGGTAGTTGTCAAAGACGCTGCCCGGGCTGATGGTTCCGGCATCCAGGGCCGGGGCATAGGCCGTCAGGGGCTTCATGGAGGAGCCCACCTGCCGGCGGCCCGTGGCGTAGTTCCAGACCAGGTTTCCGTCCTTCTCCCCCACCTTGCCCACCATGGCCACGATGTCGCCGGTGTAGGGGTCCAGAATCGTGATGCCGGACTGGAGCTGCTGCCCGTTTCGGGAGGTAACGTCCAGGTTGCTTCGGTCCTCGTAAACCGTCTCGGCAATCTTCTGGATTTCGGGATCCAGGGTGGTGTAAATCTTATAGCCGCTGTTGTACAGCCGCTCCATGGCCTCGTCGCTGCTGATGTGCAAGGACTCCGCCAAATCCGCCGACACGTCCCGGATCACCTGATCCACAAACCAGGAGTTGATCTTGATCTTGCCTGCGGCCTTTTCCACGATCTCCTCGGCGGAGGTGTCGCCGTCCGAGAAGTGAAGGACCTCCGCCTTAGCGGCGTCCCGCTGGGCCTCCGTGATATAGGGCACGCCGGTCTCCGGGTTGATGACCTCGGCCATCTTGTCCAGCACCCAGCCCTGGCGCTTCTTGTTGGCCTCCCGGGGGGTGGTGGTGGTGCCGTCCTCCCGGGTGATGGTGATGTTGTACATGGGGCCGTACATGGATGGGTTGTTGGTGATGGCGATCAGGCTGGCACACTCCGCCAGGTCCAGCTCGCTCACATCCTTCCCGAAGTAGAACTGGGCCGCCGTCTGGACGCCGTAGCAGCCCTGGCCCAGGTAGATGGTGTTGAGATAAAGCTCCAGAACATCGGACTTTTCGTAGTTCTTTTCAAACTCCAGGGCCCGGAAAATCTCCCGGACCTTCCGGTTGATATAGGGCTTGTTGTCCTTGGTCATGTTCTTCAGCACCTGCTGGGTCAGGGTGGAGCCGCCCATGCTGGCGTCGCCCTGGAAGATGTTCAGGACGGCCTTGCCGGTGCGAAGCCAGTCCACGCCTTTGTGCTGGAAGAACCGCTCGTCCTCAATGGCCACAGTGGCCTGCCAGAGGTACTCGGGCATGTCCTCAAAGTCCACCAGTACCCGGTTCTCCGGCCCGTGGACGCTCTGCCACTCCTTCCAGGCCCCGGTTTCCTTGTCCTGGTAGTAGACGAAGGAACTGAGCTTCATGGTGTAGTCCTCCGCCCGAACCTCCACCGCAGGGGTGACAATGGTCTCGATATACTCCTTGAAAAAATGCAGGCCGATCAGCGCCGTGCAGACGCCGATGAGCAAAATGGTCCACAGCGTGAAAAAGATGCCCTTGAACACGCCGAATACATAGCTAAGCGCCGTTCTCCGCGGTCTCCGCCGGCGGGTGGACGGATGGGACGGCTGCTCCCTTCTTCCGTGCTGCTCCAAAGTTGGAATACCTCCTTTTAAAAAAAACCGGACTCCGTCCCCCCTCCAGGCCCGGAAAGGCGGGGAGCGGAAGGCGTCAAAGCCAATTGATGTCAAAGCACCCAAAAATTTCTCAAAAACTCCATTTTTTATTGTACCACGCTCTGTCAATATTGAAAATGTCGCATTTCCCCGAAAAAAAGTTTCAAAATCGCATGGATTTATGGAATTTGGGCAAACTAGCTTCCAGGGATCCGATCAATTTTTCGGCTTTTTCACGATTTACACTCTTGCAATTGCCGGCGATTCCGTGTAAAATACAAACTGAACAAGGAAAGGAGGCCCTTGCATGAGCGAAAATTTCGGCCCCACCTTCCTGACCGTCACCGACGAGGAGGGAAACGAGCTGGTCCTGGAATTCCTGGACGTGCTGGAGTATAACGGCCAGATCTACCAGGCGTTCTTTCCCGCCGAGGTGGAAGGCGAGGAGGAGGACCCCGACGCGGGCCTCGTCATACTGAAGGTCCTTCACGAGGACGGAGAGGATGTTCTCTCCACTCTGGACTCGGACGAAGAGCTGGAAACGGTGTATGGCCTGTTTATGGAGCTATTATTTGACGGCGAGGAATAATTAATTTCATAACATATCCAAGTACCCTGCGGGGTGCGTGATAGATCTTTTTTTAACCCACATTTCGTTATAAGGGACGCTGGATCAGCCCGTGGTTCGCAGGCCTCCCGGCTGCCGTTCGCGGCTGGAAGTTGGAAGCGGTAAAGCGTGCTGGAGGCGACCCACCTGTCCTTGAAGGTGCAGGTTATAACGAGGTCTACACGGCTTTCGCGGGGTACTATTTTATTTTTTGGCGTGGGTTTTCAGATATTTTTCAGCCCGTCATGTTATTTTTATGTGAGATTTTAGCGGATCCTCCCCGGGAATTGATGAAAAAACCGTGAATTCTCAGGTTTTCTCTTCAAAGAGACGGATTTTAGTCTTGCACAATTGTCCGTCTTCCGCTATAATAGGCAAGTGCGTAAAATCAGCTTCCGCAGGGGGAAGCAACATCAGGTTTTGTTTGAAACATGCCCAAACGCCCAAAGCGGTGGCGGTTCTCCCGTTGCACGGGGTCAAAATGAGAAATTCCGCGGAATTTTCTCGTTTTGCCTCAACCGGAGAGCACATCCCTTCCTTTGGGCGCTCCGGCATGTTCCAAACAGAACCTAGTAACTGAAAACTTGAGAGGACTGAAACACAACATGAGCGCATCGAGAGAAAAGCAAACCCGTCAGGCCAATGCCGGCCAGACCGGACCCAAGACCGCCCGTGCGGCCCAGCAGCGCAAGGAGGAGAAGCGGAGCAACCTCCTATACGGCCTGATCGCCGTTGTTTTCGCGGTGGTGGTCATCGCCTCCGCTGTCTGGCGGAGCGACCTCATTCCCAAAATGAGCACCGCCGTCACCATCGACGGCCAAAAGTACAGCGCCGCCGAAGTCAGCTACTATTACCAGAGTGCCTACCGCAATTTCGTCAACCAGTATTCCTACTTCACCAGCTACCTGGGCCTGAACACCAACGCCAGCCTGCGGAGCCAGGAAATCAGCGCCGACACCGCCACGATGTTGGGTCTTGAGGTCCCGGAAGCGGCCGAGGGCGAGGAGGGCGAGGAGGCTCCCGTCTCCACCGGCATCACCTGGCATGAGTTCTTCCTGGATCAAGCCCTGGAGAACATGGGTGTCATTCAGGCGGGCTTGAAAGCGGCTGACGCCGAGAACTTCGGAATCCCCGCCAGTGTCCAGGCCCAGTATGACGACAACATGGCTGCCCTTCGCTCCACGGCGGCGGCCAGCGGCATCTCGGTTTCCCAGTATCTGAAGGGCAACTTCGGCGCTGGCGTCACCGAGAAAATCTATGGGGAGCAGCTGATGAACGTGCTCCGTTTCAGCGCCTACTCCACTGCTTATCAGGACAGCTTGACCTATTCCGAAAGCGAGCTGGAGGAGGTCTACAACGCCGACCCCAACACCTATGACCACGTCTCCTATGAAAGCGTCTCCATTTCCGGCGCGGCCGAGGGCACTACGGACGCCGACGGCAACACCCAGGACCCCACCGAGGAGGAGTCCGCTGCCGCTCTTCAGGCCGCCGAACTGGCCGCTCAGGTCATTCTGAACGGCTATGAGGACGGCAAGGACCTGGAAACCCTGGCGGAGGAGCATGACGGCACCTATAACAACAATGAGAGCGGCAGCTACAGCGCCGGCAGCGTCATGAGCGAGTGGCTTTACGACACAGCTCGAAAGGCCGGGGACTCTGCCGTCCTGTCCGACGGAACGGTTCAGTATGTGGTCGTTTTCCACGACCGTTTCCGGGACGAGTCCCCCACCATTGATATTCGCCACATTCTCGTTTCCCTGGGAACCGCTACCCTCACTGAGGGCGACGACGGTTACGCCGAGGAACAGGCCCAGCTGAAGTCTGACGCCCATGCCAAGGCGGAAGAGCTTCTGGCGCAGTGGCAGAACGGCGAAGCCACCGAGGACTCCTTCGCCGCCCTGGCCATGAAGGAATCTGCCGACGGCTCCAAGTACAACGGAGGTCTCTACACCGCGGTCTATCAGGGCCAGATGGTAACGGAATTCAACGACTGGTGCTTTGACGCCTCCCGGCAGACCGGCGACACCGGCGTTGTGGATACCCAGTACGGCTCCCATGTTATGTTCTTCTCCGGTGATAACCTGAACCGCTGGCAGGCACAGGCCGCCTCTGCTCTGCGGGATGAGGCCGCCGTCGCCTGGGAGAATGGGTTCAAGGAAAGCGTTTCCGTGCAGCGCAACGAATCCGGCTTGGCCCACGTGGGTTGAGTGCATCCCCCAAGGGGCTGGCATTTGCCAGCCCCTTTTACTGCCATTACTATACAAAGGAAAGAAGGTCCACTAATGTTGGTTGGAACACTCGTTAACACCGCCACTGTCATCACTGGGTCCCTGATCGGCCTGTTGTTGGGCAACATTCTGCCGGAGCGTCTGCGGGACACCCTCATGAAGGGACTGGGGCTCTGCACCATATTCATTGGCATCACGGGGATGTTGGGGGGAAGCAATTCCCTGATTACCATCATCTCCATTGCCGCAGGCGCTGTCATTGGAGAGCTCTGTGATCTGGACGGCCATCTGAACCGCCTTGCGGAGGGCCTGGAAAAACGTTTTAAGAAGGGCCAGGATGGAAGGCCCTCTCTGGCCGAGGGCTTTGTGACGGCCTCTCTGGTCTTCTGTGTGGGGGCCATGACCATTGTAGGAGCTTTGAACGATGGCCTCACAGGGAATCACGACATGCTCTTCACCAAAGCGACTTTAGACTTTGTGGCCTCCATGATTTTCGCATCATCTCTGGGAATCGGCGTTCTGATGGCGGCCTCGGCGGTATTCTTTATTGAAGGCGGCATCGCCTGTCTGGCGAATTTGGTTGCTCCGTTACTCCAGCAAAATGCAGCCACCATTCCGGAGATGACGGTAGTGGGCTCCGTATTGATTGTAGGACTGGGGATTAATCTGATTGGCGTAGGAAAGCTAAAGATCATGAATTATGTTCCAGCAATTTTCCTGCCGGTGCTGCTGTGCCTGTTTATGTGATTATGGAATAGGAAAACACGCCTTTGCTTCGGCAAAGGCGTGTTTTTATCGGCATGAGATGTAGAATAACTACCAGCTTAGTTCACATCTCCCGGTCGCGTTCTGGAATTCCCAACGCAGGTAGAATCGATCGCCTTTCCTCAAAGCGATTTTCCCCGTAGCGCTAGATCGGGTTAGGCGCAATAGCTCTTGTTTCTGGGAATCCAGAAGATCTACCTCCGCCACCCCGCTGGATAGCTGATTGTCAAAGTGAAATTCATATATCCGGTCTTCTAGAAACCTCCTTGTGTGACAAACCCAGTCAGTACAGGCGTTCAGGGAAACCGTGGTTTTATCTTTTCGAGTTCGAAAGACAAATAGAATGGCCCGAATGGATTTTGTTATGAGAATTCCACGCCGGTACAACCAATAAATCAGGGCGCACGTGGCCACCATAAGGAGCACAGTGTATACATTCATATAAATTGCCTCCTTCGTCGGGATGGTAGCTACTTCCAAAAAATAACAGGACAGGCTACCGAAGTAACCTGTCCTGTGTTGGCGCCACCTATCTTCCCGGGCCGTCGCCAGCCAAGTATTGTGGGCAGAAACGAGCTTAACTACCGTGTTCGGAATGGGAACGGGTGGACCC
>CAJTFN010000031.1 GCA_910575815.1 Oscillospiraceae bacterium | reverse complement strand
ACTTCTGATTTGTCACTTCGATTTCCCGGTTCAGATCGCCGCGCTCGGTGCGGATGCCGCGCTTCTCCATAGCGGAAGCGGCAACGCCTAAATGGACGGTGGGTATCTGGTCGATGCCCTGCCGCTCATAACTGCGGTGGTCGATGCGCTGGTTGTGTCCGTACTGCTCCAACGCCCGGTTGCAAAGCTGCGCCCACGCCGCCCGCCATTCCTCGGCCTTGGTCTGCTCGTTCCAGTCGGTGGCGGGGATGGCCTTGCACTTGTACTGCCGCTTTTTCGGGTCATAGATTTTGTTGCCCTGCGGGTCAAGAATGTACTCCTTTTTTTGCTTCGCCCCCCATGCGCCGCCCTGCTGGATGGGGCGCATTGTCAGCATGATATGGGCGTGGGGATTGCCGCCGCCCGTGTCGTGGATGGCAAAGTCGGCGCACATTCCCGCATTGACAAACTGCTCTTTCACATACTCGCGGACAAGAGAAATGCCCTGCTCCCTTGTCAATTCACGGGGCAGGGCAATCTCAATTTCTCTTGCAAGCTGGGCGTTTTTCGCTTTCTCGATTTTCTCCACCGCGTTCCACAAAACCGCCCGGTCAGAGAAAGCGGCGGGGGCGTGGCAGGGGAGTAAAATCTCGGTGTGGACAACGCCGCCCTTGTGGGTGTAGTCGTGGGTTTCCCCGTCAAAGTCGTTGGTGAGTTTCTCCCCCGCCCGGTAAGCGGCGGCGGCAACGGCGGACTTGCCCTTGCCGCGGGAGATGATTTTGATACTGCAATGGTAGATTGCCACGGGCTGTCCTCCTTTCTGCGGGTCGTTCCCCCGTCCTTTTGTGCCGAGAGGCACAAAACGCCGTCTGCAAGACCGCACATACCACATTCATGTGGTATATAAGTGCGCCCTTGCTTTTAAGCAAGGGTAGGGGCGCAGGCCCGTTACCCTTGCGCCCCGCCCCCGTTAGAATGTTGAGAAATAGAAAGCCGCCCGAAAATCAGAGCGTCATTTTGACGCTTGATTTCGAGCGACTAATCGGATTTTGTTCGATTGTCAATCGGTGGAATATCTCTGTGATAGTACGATTTCGTGGCTTTGGGGGTTAAAATCTATTCGTCCAATAATCCATTCCCGATGTTCATTCCAAATCGTACCAGGTATATCCCGCTGTTCGGATACCTCTTTGTATCCCTCTGATGTCAGACCCCTGCATTTGACAAAACTGACGATTGGGAGTTTTTCTGTAAGCGCATCGGCAAATGCAATAAATTCATCATCATCCGGGAGAAAATCACAAAACCATATTGTTACATCCGTTATTCTCCCGCCCGCCTGCGTCCATTCCTGAAAAGTGCTGTTTTCTCCTACCCCGTCAAGCCAACCCTCTTGAAAAATAGGAGCTTTTGCAATACAGTCTACACCAAAAAATTCTTCTGCAAACTCTGTGCAAATTGCGGCGGGCTCGTCCCGGAAGAGAAGATTATAGTAATTGTCCGTCCAGTGCCATGTCTTTCCATTGCCTTTTCCAAAACGCCCATATCGAAGTTCAAATGTATCATCGGGAAAGCGGTCTGATACCACTGTCAGTACCCAATGGAAAGAGGAACGGAATGAGGGAATAGGCCCTACTACATCCGGTTCATGCTTGGCATTGGTGATGGTAAACTCCGCACTATACCGGCTGGCAAGATATTCATAGGCTTGCCGTTGTACTTCTTCCTCGCTCAATTTTTCGCCTGCGTTTTTCTGACAGCCAAACAGCGGCAGCACCAGCGCCCCGACCAGGGCGGCGGCAAGGGCATACTTTCTTTTCATGGCATCGTACCTCCAATCTGAAACAGACCTGTCCTCTTTGGGTTCTGGACAATAGTATAGCACAAAATGATGCTGTTTGCATAGTAGACACAGACTTTATACTTTAATTTTTTGTTTGGTAACAGTAGAAAAAAGTCCTCTGTTACGGTAAACTAAACGCAATAGTATGGACGCAAAATCGGTTAAAGGTGAGTAACTATTATGGCTCAATGTGAATTGAAATTTATGTATGATTGGGGCAGTGGGGTGTGCGTTTGGAGTGCTAATACCGCTGCTAAAAAACAATTTGGTACATATCCGATAGAAACTGCAAAATTACCAATTTCTCAAGAATTAGTAAATTGGCTCAACAAATTGATTGCCCAGCATGATACTGCATTGAACTGGGATGACCCAGGGGGCGCTTTGCTTTGGGATAAGATGCAACAAGCAATATTTGAAGAAGAAAGCAAATCAGCATACAAACAGCTTTGCATAGAACTTGGTTCAGATTATAAAGTTTCTTTTTATCCATCATTATTTTGAGAATAGTATTACCCCTTTGACACCCCTCCGTGAACGCCCGCCGTCCAACAAGGCCGGGAGAAGTTTAGTACCCCCTCCCGGCCTTGCTCCGTAACCCTTACCCCTGCGCCCCGCTCCCGTCTGCGCCGTCCTCCTGCGCTGTCTGGGCGGTTTTGGCGGCGGGCTGGGTGTTACCCCCTCCCCGCCGTTTCCTCGCCCTGTGCGGGGGCTGTGGCGGCGTTCTGGGCGGTCAAGCCGTCCAGAATACGGCGGCTGTGTTCGGTGGCGATGGTCTGCTCCACAAAGGTCTTAAACTGCTCCTCGGTCAGCGGGATGGTGTCGGGCAGCAGCTTCTCGATAAATCCCATGCGCTTGCAGAGGCGGTTCGTCCTGTCCTTGCGCTCCTGCTCTTTCTGCTCCTGGATAAGACGCTTTTTCTTGTTTTCAAGCTGCTTGATTTCTTCCTTGATGCTTGCGATTTTCTCAATTTTGGTCTTTGCCATTTGTCAAAATCTCCTTTCATTTTTTCGGTCTGGAATGGATGGGAATGGAAAAGCCGCCACGCTCTTTTTCAGCATGGCGGCTCGGTGGGGTTCAGATGGCGGCATGGGCGGCTCCGGCTTCCTGCGGCCTGATTTCGTAGGCTGTGCCTTTCAGGATTGCCGCCCGCTGTGCTTCCTCGGCGGCTTTTTGGGCGGCTACCTTTCGGGCATAGCGTACCTTGTCACGCTCACGCAAAGCCGCCCGCTGTTCCTCCGTCATTTCATGGCGGCGCTTTTTCTTGCTCTTTCTTACCGGCGGTTCCTCCGGCTGTTCCTCCTGTTCGGGCAGGTCAAATTTGCCGATAAAGTTCAGATAGATTTCCACCTCCTGCTCCCGCACCCCGTTTACTTTGGTGGCCTCGTGGACGATGATTTTCTCCACAAACTCATTCAGCAGGGATGCGGAAAACTCGGTAAACTCGGTGTGCCGCTTCACCAGTTCGATAAACTTGTCAGCCCTCACGCTGTCGGTGTTGTAGCGGTCGATTTCGGCCTGTAACCTCTCGATTTCCCCGTCAAGGGTTTTCTGCTCGTTGTCGTAGCCGGTCAGCAGTTCGGAAAAGTGGTTTTCGGGTATCTTCCCCGTGGCGTAGGTTTCATAAAGTTTCTTGATTAGGCCGCTGATTTCCTCCCGCCGCCGCGTGGCTTTTGACAGCTTTTTGCGGCTCTCCTTTACCGCCGCCTCCTGCTGTAATGAGGATTTCTCCCGGACACGCTCGATAAACTCCGCCTCGTTCTCCCGCACATATCCGCTCACCCGCCGTATGGCTTCCAGCACCAGGCTTTCCACAACGCTGACGCGGATATAGTGACAGGTGCAGCTTCGGGAGTAGTGGCGGTAGCTGGAACAGACATACTCATGGTGGGGCTGGTCGGGTCTGCCGGTACTGCCCTGCTTGTGGTACATCTTCTCTCCGCAGTCGGCGCAGTACAGAACGCCGGTCAGCGGGTTCGGCTCGCCGCCGATGCGCTCCCTGACGCGCTTGGTTTCCCGCAGACGCTGAACGACATTCCATGTTTCCTCGTCAATGATGGCGGGGTGCGTGTCCTTGAAAATCAGCCGGTTTTCCTGCGGGGTGGCCTCCCGCTTCTTGGATTTGTAGCTTTCCGTGGCGGTCTTGTTGAGGACTGTCCAGCCCATATATTCTTCTTTTTTGAGGATTTGGATAAGGGTGGCGGTGGCCCATTTGTAGGGGTCTGCGCCCGCCGCGCCCATGCTCACCCGCTCCCCGATGGCCCTCCAATGGGCGGCGGGGGTGAGTATCTGCTCGGCGGTCAATTCCTCCGCAATTCTGGCGATGGGCTTGCCCTCGATAACACCCTGGAAGATGCGCTTCACAACGGGGGCGGCCTCCTCGTCCAAAATCCACTTCTGGCGGTCGTCCGGGTCGTGCAGATAGCCGTAGGGGAGTGCGCCGGTGACGTGCTTCCCCGCCGCCGTCCTCGCGCCGAAAATCGCCCGTATCTTCCGGCTGGTATCTCTGGCGTGCCACTCCGCAAAGATGTTTCGGAAGGGCATGAAATCGTCCTCGCCCTTGGCGGTGTCGATGCCCTCGGCAACGGCGATCAGCCGGACGCCACGCTCCCGTAACTGCTCCAGAAACAGCCCCACGCGCAAGTGGTCGCGGCCCAATCTGCTCATGTCTTTAATCAGGATTTGGCCCACGTTGCCGCGCTCGATGTCCTCCATAATCTGCAAAAATCCGGGCCTGTCCCAGCGTGTGCCGCTCCAGCCGTCATCCGTCCGATGGACAAGGTTGGTGAAGCCGTTCCGGGTTGCGTATTCCTCCAGGTACTCCTTTTGATGCTCAATGGACAGGGATTCATTTTCCCGCCCGTCCTCATGGCTCAATCTCTCGTAAAGGATAGTCAGCTTGTTGTCGTTCATGGTTCCCTCTTTCCGGCTGTCCGGCGCGGCGGTTCTCGGTATCATTTTCACTGTTTCACCGCGTCCCTTTCAATCAGGCGTACCAGCTTATCGCTCATGGTTTCCCTGCTCGTCCTGCTGAAATGAACGCTCACCTTGTAGGTCGTGGAGCCAATCCGCTTTGTGATGTGCAGCGGCTTGTCGGTGCGTTCAATCGTCCTGTCTGCTGTTACTGCCAGCATAGGATCAGCCCCCTTTCCATATTCGGTTGTCTGTGATATACTACCGTCAAAATCACCTCGGCGCGTCCTTTCCCGCGCCCCTGTGCCGCCTGCGGCCTGACTGCCTGTTGTTTTCGGGGTGTCCCCGTTCCTTTACGATACTCTCCTTTCGGGAGGACCCGGACCTTTCTCTGCGGGTGAAGCTGGTCCACCACAACCCGCCGCCCGCCGAACACGGGAAGGACTACAACGAATTTCTCTGTCAGGTTAAGGCGGCGCGGACACAGCAGAGGCAGCGGGAAGGGGCACGGTGATCTCCCTATTTGATCTCCGGCTCCAATGAGGCAAATTCAGGCGAATTGAAAAAGTCGATAAGTGTAATATCAAGCCCGTCACATATCTTCTTGATTGTCAAAATCTTGGGGTCCTGGCTCCTGCCATACAGAATATTTTTCACTGAGGATGGCGGCAGCGCGGCTAATGTAGCAAGTTTATTGATCGTGATATTGCGCTTTGCGCATAAATGCAAAATTCTGTCCCGAATGGCTGACACAGTATCCATAGCAAGGTCCTACCTTTTTCCTTTCAGCATACTAAAATGCTCTTGCAAAAGTAGGCTACCCATGCTACTATTTAGGCTATACATAGCCTGTTTTGAAAGGAGGAACAGGTGACAATCTCCAACATACTCCCCCGGAAAATCATGCGGAACCGAACCCGGAAGCAGTCCATGGCGGACCGGCACGACTACGACCAGAAAGCAGAGAAAACCAATAACGGAGAACTGGTGTCCTCCTATATGTGTTCGCCGGAAACCGCCGCAGAAGAATTTGAGATCAGCAAGCAGCTATACCATCAGATCACCGGGCGCAGTCAGTCCCCGGATCATGACGTTATCATGTACCGTGTGATTCAATCCTTCAAGCCGGGAGAGGTCAGCCTGGAGGAAGCCAACCGGATCGGCTATGAGCTGGCGATGAAGTTTACCGGGGGACAGCACCAATTTGTCGTATCCACCCATATGGACAAGGCCCATATTCACACGCACATAGAATTTAACAGCACCAATCTAAACTGTGACGGTAAATTCCGGGATGTTAAACGGTCCGCGCTGCGCGTCCTGCGGAAACTCAATGATGAGCTGTGCAGGGCGCACGGTCTTTCCGTGATTGAGAACCCGAAGCCCAGCGCCAAAAAACAGAAAGAAATAGCGGCGGCGAAATACGGAACCAGCCATAAGGAGCAGCTACGCCAGACTATTGACCGGGTACTTTCCGACTGTCAGGGTTATGATGATTTTCTGGCAAAAATGCGGGCCGAGGGCTATGAGATCAAAGAGGGTAAATTGCTGTCCTTCCGCGCCCCCGGCTGGGACCGCTTCACCCGCTCCAATAAGCTGGGGGCCGACTATTCCAGGGAGGCCCTGCGGGAACGCAGTACCCACCGGGGCGGGCGGTCCACGGCGGCGAAAAGGCCCGTTCCCCACGCTGGCCGGAAAGTCAATATGCTCATCGACATTCAAGCAAAAATGGCCGCTGGAAAGGGCACTGGCTATGAGCGGTGGGCGAAGATTTTTAATCTCAAAGAAGCCACTAAGACCCTCAATTTTCTGGTTGAGAATAACTTAACCGACTATAACGAATTGGCGGCACGGGCGGAGCAGGCCGATGATCGCTTTGACGAGGTTTCCCGCCGCATCAAGCAGTTGGAGGGCCGCATGGCCGAGGTTGCCCAGCTAAAGACCCATATCATCAACTACTCCAAGACACGGGAGGTCTACGCCGCTTATAAAAAATCCCGCCACAAGAAGGAATTTCTGGCGGAGCATGGGGATGAGATCGCCAAACATGAGGCGGCGAAAAAAGCCTTTGACGCCCTGGGCGGCAAGCCCATTCCCAAGGTGGCACAACTTTCCGAACAGTACGCCGCTCTGCTGGCGGAGAAGCAAGAGCTATATGCGGAGTACAAGGCAATCCGGCAGGATATGATCTCCTACCAGACGGCGAAACAGAACGTGGATAAAATCCTCGGTTTAGTGCCGGAGGATCAGGAGCAGAATAGAGATCAGAAGCCGGAGCGGTGACTAAAGGGCCACCCCTTCATCATTGGACGGGGTGGCCCTAATTTTTTTCTATCTGGCTGTCTGGAATATATTCGGCAATATCTTGAAGGGGGCAATCCAAAATGGCGCAAAGTTTGTTGAGCGTATGAGTGGAAACGGGCATATTTGCTTGCAAACGCTGAACGGTGGCGTGGCTCATTCCATGCTTAAACCGCAGCGTGTATGTTGTTACTTTCTGTTCAGCCATTGTTTCCCACAATGGTGCATAGACAATCATGGACCCGCCCCCTTTACAGCTTCTATTATGGCTGATATAATGGCCATATAGTATGGCTATTATTTAGCCATATACAAAGGGACGGCGCGACTATTTCCCCAGGCAGAAGAAAGGGAGCATAACTTATGATTTATACAGATGATATAAGGAAAAAGCTGGATACAATCCTCAAAGCCTTTGAGGGTTACATTGACGGCCAGGACTACTTTGATATTGTCCACTCTAAGAAGGTGGGATATCTTTACGTTGTGGTGGGAACGCCGGAAGAAGCGGGGCTGGAACTGCTGGACACGCCGGAGAAAATGCTGGATGTTCTTTTCAATGAGATTATCAATGATGTAATCAACTCCCCGGAGAATAGGACCCATGTGCCCGATGCCCGCACTCTGACAAAGTGGGAAGAAGCGGAGAGCCGCCGCCAGCTTACTGCCATTCTGGAACAGATTGAGGACGATGGCGCGGCCTATTTGAAGTTCCTGGACCGTTATCTCAAAGACTACCAGGAACGCTACGCAGAGGCGGACAAATCGTGTTAGAAAATTGCTGTGCGATCACCGGCCACCGTCCACATAAATTTCCATGGCGGGATGACGAAATGGACAGCCGGTGCGTGGCTCTGAAAGCGGTGCTGGCGGAGCCAGATTGCCACCTTGGTCAACGCTGGCTTTACACAATTCCTGTCCGGCATGGCGGAGGCCACCGATACTTGGTTCTCCCTTGACGTTCTTTCCCTGAGAGAGCAGAATCCCGCGATCAAGCTCCATTGTATCCTGCCCTGCAAAGAGCAGGCGGATAAGTGGTCAGCTTCATCGCGGAACCTCTATCATTCTATCCTGGACCGGGCGGATTCTATTGTCTACGTCAGCAGGGCCTACTACAAAAATTGTATGCTGGACCGCAACCGCTTTCTGGTAGATCACGCCGCCGCCCTGCTGGCCGTCTATAACGGAGAACGGCGCGGCGGGACGGCGGCGACTGTGCGCTATGCGCAGAAGATGGGCCGGGAGATCATCGTGATCGACCCTCTCACCCGGCTGATCTCCCACGGTGATATTGTGCCGGGACCGGCACACTCCTGATGGGGCGCGGCTGCGCCCCGTTCTTCCTGCGCGGATGTGCAGGAATGAGCGACCGAAGGGAGCGGAAAAGCCACGCCGTCAGGCGTGTTCGACTGGACGCAAAGCGGCCAGTCCGGGGCTTGGGGGAACCCCAACAAGCTGCATCGGAATATCGAAAACGATATTCCGATGCCCTGCTTGCCTACGATTACGGAGCATTTTAGATTGCAGCCATAGCGGGCAAGATAATCTAACAGGAGTGCCGGTGGAGATTCACACCGGCACTCCTTGTTTTTGTTACAGCAGAGTGTTTTCCAGATCACTGAGCATCAAATCCAGCGCAGTAATGCCGCCTTCGGCGGTGTACCACACAGCAGGATGGGCCAAATACACAATATTCCCGTTCTTGTAGGCATCCGTTCCCATAACCAACTCATTTTCCATGATCTCCTGGGCGAGTTGAGCGCCTTCTGTCGCAATGGCGGCGTCACGGTCCATCACAAAGATGTACTCCGGGTCTTTGTCAACGATGAACTCAAGTAGAGAGTGCCTGTGTCATCTCATACTTGTACGCCAGATAATTTGTAACGCCGCCGATCACATTGCCAAACATGATGCCCACCAGCGGGACCATCACCACGTCCTTGAACTGGATACGCTGGATGAACCAGACAAATATCCAGGTGCCGAGGACCGCAAAGACAAAGGAAAAGACGGCCCTCCCCCACAAGGTGGAACCAGGCATAAACAGCAGTGCCAGCAGGATACCGAACTGCGCGGAGGAAATCGTGGCACCCGTAGTTGGCGAAACAAATTTGTTCATACATAACTGCTGCATGATCAGGCCCGCCACACTCATACCAATTCCGGTACAGAGGATCGCCAGGAGACGGGGCAGGCGGGAGATCAGAAATACTTCCAAATGCTCTCCGTTCCCTTGGAGCAGTCCTAAAGGGTCCACATCCAGAACTCCCACGAACAGCGACCAAACAGACAGCACCAGGAGCAGACCAAATAAAGCGATTGTAGAAATGTGCTTTTTGATGGTGTTCACCTCCGTATAAGTTAGCGAAAACTAACTCTCGCGCATAAATGAATGCGTATGACAGCAGTTGGCAAGACTTGCATATCACAACGCATGACGGCGTTAGTATAACACAGCTGGTTAGTCATGCACAACCGCATGAATAAACAAAAACAGCTCTGTTAAAAAGTTAAAATTTATCAATATTGCCACAATCATCTCAGAGGCGGAAATCATAAGCATTTGCTCTTGACAAAAATATTCGAGCGTGCTAATGTATGTCCTGTAGTTAGCAGTATCTAACCAAAGCAGCAAGACGACCTCCTACTTTCTTTCCCCCAAGGTCCTCTCCCCTTGGGGCTTCTCTGGCCGCGAAAGTTAGCCATCACTAACTACAACCAAAAATATTTTATGAAGGAGTGTTCACTGTGAACAAGATCGCAATCGTGTTCTGGAGCGGGACCGGCAACACGGAGGCTATGGCTAACTATATCGCCGAGGGTGTCCGGGCCGCTGGCGGCGAGGCGGAGCTGTTGGGGCCTGGGGATTTCTCGGCCAGTCAGTTCTCCGCTTACAGCACCGTGGCCTTTGGCTGTCCCGCCATGGGCAGCGAGGTGCTGGAGGAAGCGGAGTTTGAGCCGATGTTCTCCGCCCTGGAGGGTTCCCTCGGCGGCAAGCGGATCGCCCTGTTTGGCTCCTACGGCTGGGGAGACGGCCAGTGGATGCGGGACTGGTGCAAACGCTGTGACGATGCCGGGGCCAACCTGCTGGACGAAAACGAACTGATGGTCAACGAGGCCCCGGACGCAGAGGGCAAGGAAGCCTGCAAGGAGCTGGGCCGGAAGCTGGCGGTGTGGTGAGCCAGGACATTTCCCGGACCTTTGAGGCCGTGCTGGTTCGGCAGTGCGCCCCCACCCTGGCGGGGATGAAACCGGGAAGCATCTTCTGCTTTAAGAATCCCTCGCTGGAAGCCTCCCGCCAGAAGGTTTGCCAATGGAACCAGCAGCTGGCCCCTTTCGGGCTTACCGTTCAAATCCTTTTAGAGCGCCCCGGTTCCAGTTCGGCAATCGTCTTTGTATACCGGCGTGACCGCCTGGAGCAACTGCTGTCTGACGATGCTTACCATAATTTTTTAGCGGAGGCGGGATATTCGGAGACAAACCTGGACGGCCTGTTGGCACAGCTTGCCTGCCGCCTGCGGACCCAGGCGGAGTTTCCCCATGAGATCGGTGTATTCCTGGGATACCCGCTCCGGGATGTGATCGGCTTTATCGAAAATCGTGGCCAAAACTTTACCTGCTGCGGGTTCTGGAAATCCTACGGCGATCCGGCGGAGATGCAGGTTTGCTTCGACTGCTACCGCAGGTGCATCCAGACCTATGTTGCCATGTTTGAGCAGGGAATCCCCATTGAGCGAATGGCTGTCCCGGCATAAGAGGTGATGATTGAAATGGAGTTACGGGCTTCCGGGGAGGACTATCTGGAAGCGGTCCTGATTTTAGGCCAGCGCATAGGACAGGTGCGGGCTATTGATGTGTCCCAACACCTGGGCTTCGCCAAAACCAGCGTCAGTCATGGACTGCGGCTTTTGCGCCAGGGCGGATTCCTCACCAGGGACGCAAACGGCTATCTGTACTTAACGGAGATTGGCCGGGAAACGGCGGAGAGGATCTACGCAAAGCATCGCTTTTTTACACAGTGGCTGATCCAGGCGGGCGTGGCTCCAGACACCGCTGAAAAAGACGCCTGCCGCATGGAACACGCCATCAGCGAAGAGAGTTTTCGCAAGCTGATGCAGGCGCTGGAGTCTCCATAAGATTCTTCTTGCAGCATGGCCGGATAAAAAGTATGGAAAAACGCACGGTTCGTCTTGACTCCCCAGGTTTTTGACAGATATAATTCACATCATCCAAGCAAACATCCCCCAACCCTGCCAGCAGAAAACGGCGGTTTCCCGCCAGATGGAGGTGATACCAATGAAGCAGCACAGGTTCTGGGCCTGGGGCGCCGTCTTTTGCATGGTTATGGTCATGCTCACAGGGTACAAACACAAATAGAGAAGGAGGACCTTTTTATGGATTGTGATAAGTGCGTCAAAAACCTGGCTGTCTTTGCGGGCGGAGTTCTGTTCGGTTCTGCCGGACTGAAGCTGCTGTCCAGCCGGGATGCGAAAAAAGCCTATACCCACGCCACAGCCGCCGCTCTACGGATGAAGGAATCGGTCATGGAAACTGTGACCACTGTGCAGGAGAACGCCGCCGACATACTGGCTTCGGCCAAGGACCTCAACGCCCAGCGGGCGGAGCAGGAAGCCTCAGACACTGAGGAAACCTGACCCATACACAGAGGCAGGGGGCTGCGGCCCCCTGTCTTTTGCTCTTGGAGGTTGAAATGAAAATCATCATCAAACACCGGAGCCGGGGACGCATCCGGGTGCAGATGGCCCAGCCCCGAATGTCTTTGGAGCAGGCCGATCTGCTAGAGTGCTATCTTCAAAAGCTGCCCCAGGTAATTCGCGTCTCCGTTCATGAGCGGACCCGCTGCGCCATTGTGGAGTATCGGGGTTCCCAAGCGGATATTCTTTGGGCGTTCAGCCGGTTTTCGTACCAGATGGACGGCCTGCAGCCCCCCATCAGCAGCAGCCGAGAGTTGAACCGGACCTATGAGGAAAAGCTGGTGGGCATGGTAGCGGCAAAAGCCGCCTCTGTCCTCTTTCTTCCCGCCCCTCTCCAGATGGCCTATACCGTTTGGAAAGCGATCCCGCACCTGTTCCGGGGTGTGCGCTGTCTCCTGCGGGGACGGATGGTTGTAGAAGTGCTGGATGCCCTCTCCATTGGAATTTCCCTGTTCCGGGGGGATTTTGCCACCGCATCCTCGGTGCGGTTCCTCCTGGGGCTGGGGGAACTGCTGGAGGAATGGACCCACAAAAAGTCTGTCAGCGATCTGGCGCAGTGTATGTCACTGAACATCGACCGGGTATGGCTGAAAACGCCCCAGGGCGATGTCCTCACGCCGCTGTCCCAAATCCAGACCGGCGACCAGGTATGCGTCCGGCTGGGCGGACTGATCCCTCTGGACGGAGTCATCACAGAGGGCGAGGTCATGGTCAATCAGGCGTCTCTCACAGGGGAATCCATCCCGGTCCCCAAGCGCGTTGGCATGACGGTCTATGCCGGAACGGTGGTGGAGGAGGGCGAGTGTGTTCTCCAAGTCTCTGCACAGTCGGGCAACAGCCGGTATGACAAGATTGTGGCGATGATTGAACAGTCGGAATCTCTGAAATCCACGGCGGAGAGCCGCGCGGCAAATCTGGCGGACCGGCTGGTACCCTATACCCTGGCGGGCAGTCTGGTCACTTATCTGCTGACCCGAAATGTCTCCCGCGCTTTGTCCGTCCTCATGGTGGACTTCTCCTGCGCCCTGAAGCTGGCAATGCCCCTGGCCGTTCTCTCCGCCATGCGGGAGGCCAGCGGCTTCCATGTAACCGTGAAGGGCGGCAAGTATCTGGAAACGGTGGCCCAGGCGGATACGGTTGTCTTTGACAAGACCGGAACCTTGACCCATGCCTGCCCGGTCGTTGCGGAGGTTATCCCCTTCGGAGGCCGGAATGAGGCGGATATGCTTCGCTTGGCCGCTTGTCTGGAAGAACATTTCCCCCATTCCATGGCCAACGCGGTTGTCCTGGCCGCACGGGAGAGGGGGTTGTCCCATGAGGAAATGCACTCCCAGGTAGAGTATATTGTAGCCCACGGCATTGTCAGCGAGGTCAATGGTCAGAGGGTCATTATCGGAAGCGCCCATTTTGTCTTTGAGGACGAACACTGTGCTATTCCAGAGGGGGAACAGGAGCGGTACGATTCCCTGCCGGATCAGTATTCCCATCTGTATCTGGCCATCGGCGGCGTGCTGTCCGCTGTGGTCTGTATCTCTGATCCTCTGCGGCCAGAGGCGGAAGATGTGATCCGGCAGCTCCGGGAGCTGGGCATCCAACGCGCCGTCATGCTCACCGGGGACAGTGAGCGCACCGCCGCCGCCATTGCCGCAGAGGTAGGTGTGGACGAATACCATGCGGAAATTCTGCCTGCCGATAAGGCCAGCTTTGTGGAGTCGGAGCGGGCAGAGGGCCATACTGTCATCATGATCGGGGACGGTATCAACGATTCCCCGGCGCTGTCCAAGGCCAATGTGGGCATTGCCATCAGTGATGGCGCGGCCATTGCCAGGGAGATCGCGGACATCACCATTGCGGCGGACAATCTCAGCGAGCTGGTCAGCCTGCGGCGGCTCGCCAGCAAGCTGACCGGGCGCATCCACTCCAATTACCGCTTTGTTATTGGATTTAACAGCTCTTTAATTGCACTTGGGGCCTTGGGTATCCTGCCTCCAGCCACCTCCGCCACACTGCATAACCTGTCTACCTTGAGCATCAGTCTGCGGAGCATGACCAATCTCCTGGAAACAAATTGAAATACAACAGAGAACCGGCTCCGCAGGGTACGCCTTACGGAGCCGGTTTTTTATGCGATTAGATTGATTTCGAGGGACAACTGCCGTTAGTCGTGTGAGCCTTGATTTTTTCAAAGGTTTCATCACTCAGATCATGCTCTACCTTGCAGGCGTCCGCCGCCGCTGTCTCCGGGGAAACGCCCAACTGAATAAAAACCTGTGTTAGCAGCTTGTGCCTGTCATAGATGCGATGGGCAATTTCCTCACCGGGAGGCAAAAGCGTGATATAGCCGTCATCGTCCATTTGGATATATCCGTTCTCCCGCAGATTCCGCATAGCAATACTGACGCTGGGCTTGGAAAAGCCCAATTCATGGACAATATCAATGGAGCGCACCATCCCATGATCTTCCTGGAGTTTTAAGATCGCCTCTAAATAGTCCTCGGCAGATTCGTGGATATTCACAAAAAAACCTCCTTCCACGGAAACCTCTGTACATAGGTTAGCACGTTCTAACCAAAATTGCAAGTTTTTTGAAAAGGGTCTTGACATTGGCAGTTAGCGGTAGTAAACTAAGGCTGATTTCGAGGTTAGAATTTACTAACCTCGTCCTGGAGGAGGCGAAGAAATGATGCCGCTGACAATGGCAAAGCCAGGGGAAACCGCTGTTATCCGCAAAATCTCCGGCAAAGACGAGGTGCGCCAGCATCTGGCGGAGCTGGGCTTTGTGGTGGACAGCGATGTGACGGTGGTCAGTGAGATTGCGGGAAATCTGATCGTACAGGTGAAGGACAGCCGCATCGCGCTGGACAAAACAATGGCAAACCGCATTATGGTTTAAGAGACAAAAGGAGGAGAGCAGACATGAAAACGCTGAAAGATGTGAAGGTGGGCGAAACCGTGACCGTGGCGAAGCTCCACGGGGAAGGTCCGGTAAAGCGCCGGATCATGGACATGGGCATCACCAAGGGCGTGGAAATTTTCGTCCGCAAGGTAGCCCCCCTGGGCGACCCCATGGAGCTGAACGTTCGTGGCTATGAGCTGTCTGTCCGCAAGGACGATGCGGAGATGATTGAGGTTCAGTAAATCAACGCGGCGGAGGGCCGCTGTTATTTAAGCCAAAAGTTAGCTATAGCTAACAATCGAAAGGAGAGAATGACATGGACGTCAAGATTGCCCTGGCGGGCAACCCCAACTGCGGCAAGACCACGTTGTTCAACGCCCTCACCGGCTCCAGCCAGTACGTGGGCAACTGGCCCGGTGTCACCGTGGAGAAGAAGGAGGGCAGGCTGAAAGGCCATAAGGACGTCGTGATCCAGGACCTTCCCGGGATCTACTCCCTGTCCCCCTACACCCTGGAGGAGGTGGTGGCCCGGAGCTATCTGGTGAACGAGAAGCCGGACGCCATCCTCAACATTGTGGACGGGACCAACATCGAGCGCAATCTCTACCTCACCACTCAACTGATTGAGCTGGGCCTGCCCGTGGTGGTGGCGGTGAATATGATCGACCTGGTGCGGAAAAACGGCGATACCATCAACCTCGATAAGCTGGGCGAGGCCCTGGGATGCGAGGTGGTGGAGATGAGCGCCCTCAAGGGCGAGGGCGGCATGGCGGCGGCGGAAAAGGCGGTGGCCCTGGCCCAGAGGAAGCAAGCCGGGGAACTGCCCCATGTGTTCACCGGCAGCGTGGAACACGCCCTGGCCCACATCGAGGAATCCATCCAGGGCAGGGTGCCGGAGGGCTACCTGCGCTGGTACGCCATTAAAATTTTTGAGCGGGACGAAAAGGTTCTGGAGGAACTGAACCTCTCCACGGATCTGAAAGCCCATCTGGAGCAGCACATTACCGACTGCGAGACAGAGCTGGACGATGACGCCGAGAGCATCATCACCAACCAGCGGTACGCTTACATCAACGGAGTGGTATCCCGCGCGGTGAGGAAGAAAGCCCCCAAGCACAGCCTCTCCGTTTCTGACAAGATCGACCAGATCGTCACCAACCGCATCCTGGCCCTGCCCATCTTCGCCGCGGTCATGTTCTGCATCTATGCCATTGCCATGGGCGGCTGGGCCATCTCTATCGGCACCATGGGAACCGATTGGGCCAACGATGTACTCTTTGGCGAGATGGTTCCCGGCCTGTTTGACACCATCCTGGGCGCTTTGGGCGTGGCCGAGGGCGGCTGGCTCTACGGGCTGATTCAGGATGGCATCGTGGCCGGCGTGGGCGCGGTGCTGGGCTTTGTGCCTCAGATGCTGGTGCTGTTCTTCCTGCTGGCCATTCTGGAGGACGTGGGCTATATGGCCCGGGTGGCGTTCATCATGGACCGGCTGTTCCGCCGCTTTGGCCTCTCCGGCAAGAGCTTCATCCCCATGCTGGTGGCCACCGGCTGCGGCGTCCCCGGCATCATGGCCTCCCGGACCATTGAGCAGGACCGGGACCGGAAAATGACCATCATGACCACCGGCTTCATCCCTTGCGGGGCAAAAATGCCCATCATCGGCCTGTTTGCGGGCGCAGTGTTCGGCGAGTCTCCCTGGGTTGCCACCTCCGCGTTTTTCATCGGCATCGCCGCCGTGGTCATCTCCGGCATCATGCTGAAGAAATTCAAGGCCTTTGCCGGGGAGCCCGCCCCCTTTGTCATGGAGCTGCCCACCTACCACGCCCCCTCCATGGGCAACGTGCTCCGGGCCACCTGGGAGCGGGGTTGGTCCTTCATCAAACGGGCGGGGACCATCATTCTGCTAAGTTCTATCGTCCTCTGGTTCCTCCAGGGCTATGGCTTTGAGAACGGCGCTCTCCAGGCCGTAGAGGACAACAACGCCTCCCTCCTGGCTTCCATTGGCAGTGCCATCTCCTGGATTTTTGCCCCCATCGGCTGGGCAGGCGACATGGCCTGGAAGGCCACCGTCGCCACGGTCACCGGCCTGATTGCCAAGGAGGAGGTGGTCAACACCTTCGGTGTGCTGTATCAGTACGCCGGGGATGCGGACCTGATGGAGGACGCCAGCGGCATCTATGCCGCCGTGGGCGCGGACTTCGGGGCCATGGCCGCGTACTCCTTCATGATCTTCAACCTCCTGTGCGCCCCCTGCTTCGCCGCCATGGGCGCCATCAAGCGGGAGATGAACAACGCCAAATGGACCGCTGCGGCCATCGGCTATATGTGCGGCTTCGCCTATGTGGTGAGCCTGATTGTGTTCCAGCTGGGCGGGCTGGTCACCGGCGAAGCGGTGTTTGGTCTTGGAACGGTTGCGGCGCTGGTCCTGCTGGCGGGGATCCTCTACCTGCTGTTCCGTAAGGGCTATCAGGGCGAAGAAAACACCCGGCGGCTGACCTCTGTGGCTGCCGCACAGTGAGGGGTAACGAAGCATGACTTTTGGAGAAATCGTCGTTCTGCTGGTACTGGCAGGCGTTGTGGTCCTGGCTGTCCGGTCCCTGTGGAAATCTCACAAGTCCGGCGGAGGCTGTAACGGCGACTGCGGAAACTGCCGCGGCTGTCACTAAAACTTCAAATCTTGCAAGACATGGTGAGGAGGCATGGGCGGTGTAAGCTGCTCATGCCTCCTCTCATTGGGGGGGGGAACCATTCTATGGCGGAACTACGGGAAGCCCATCTTCGCTATCTGCTGGCGATCTACGAATTGGGCAAAAGCAATCCGGATGTGGGGACACAAGCCGTGGCAAAGGCTTTGCGCTGCTCGAAAGCCTCCGTCACAAAAATGATGGCAATTCTGATGGACATGAATCTCCTGGTGCGGGAGCGGTACGGAAAAATCTATTTGACGGATACCGGCTTTCTGCTGGCAAAGGATATGCTCCGGTGTGTCGAATTGATCCATGAGCGGCTTCCGGCAATGGGGTTTGATTTGACCGAGGAAGAGGCGCGGGACTTTGTGCGCACGATGGTGGTGAATCTGCCGGAGCATTGCCGGAGGCGGCTGGCTGGCAGACCGTGACAGCGGGATAAGAGAGGGACGATCCGTGAAAGCAGGAGACAACAAAGACTTTTGGGAGAGGACGGCAAGCTCCTGCGGGCCGTTCATGAAGCACAGCGGGAGGCTCTACGATGCGATTGGCGAGAGAATGCGTCCCAGCCTGACCGGGGATATAAATGTGCTGGAGCTGGCCTGCGGCAGCGGGCAGCTCTCTTTCCGGCTGGCCGGGGCCGTCCGGCTTTGGGAGGCCACGGATTTCTCTGAAAATATGATTGCGGCGGCCAGAAAAAAGGCCCGTTCCAGCCGTCTGCATTTCTCTTCTCAGGATGCCACAGACCTGCCCCATGCGCCGGACAGCTTCGACGCCGTGGTGATCTCCAATGCCCTGCACATCATGCCCCACCCGGAGCTGGCGCTGGCGGAGATCCGCCGGGTATTGAAGCCGGGAGGAAGTTTGTATGCTCCAACCTTTGTGCACGGAAGGGGCGCGGGGTTCCGTCTGAGGGCGCGGCTGCTGACCCTGGCGGGATTCAAGGTCTATTCCAAATGGACAGCGGAAGGGTTTGAACCGTTCATTTCGGAGCATAATTTTCAGATCAGGCAAACAGCCTTGCTCGGCGGAAGCCTTGCGCCGCTGTGTTATTTGGAGGCAAGTGTGAAGAAATGACAAAGAATGTGATCCTTGAGCTGCTCCTTCCCTTCCTGGGAACTTCCTTGGGCGCAGGGGGCGTGTTCTTCTTAAAAGGAAGAATGAATCTGATGCTTCAACGGTCCTTGACCGGCTTTGCGGCGGGTGTCATGGTGGCGGCATCCATCTGGAGCCTGCTGGTTCCCGCCATGGAGCAGGCGGAGAATATGGGCCGGTGGGCGTTTCTCCCTGCGGTGATCGGGTTTTGGCTGGGCATCCTGTTCCTGCTGGTACTGGACAGGACGATCCCCCATCTGCACCAGAACAGCAGTCAGCCGGAAGGCCCCCATACCCGGCTGAAGCGGACCACCATGCTGGTGCTGGCCGTCACCCTCCACAACATCCCGGAGGGGATGGCGGTGGGCGTGGTGCTGGCGGGTTGGATGTCGGGAAACAGCGGCATTACCGCCGCTGGTACGCTGGCCCTGTCCATTGGCATCGCCATTCAGAATTTTCCGGAGGGGGCGATCATCTCCATGCCCCTCCGGGCGGAGGGAACGGGAAAAGGGCGTGCTTTCCTATATGGCGTTCTTTCCGGCATCGTGGAGCCTCTGGCGGCGATCCTGACCATGCTGATGGCAGGACTGATTTTGCCAGCCCTGCCTTATCTGCTCAGTTTCGCGGCAGGAGCCATGATCTATGTGGTGGTGGAGGAGCTGATTCCGGAGGCATCTGCCGGAGAACACTCCAACCTGGGGACGCTGTTCTTCGCGGCGGGCTTTACCATCATGATGGCGCTGGATGTGGCGCTGGGCTAAAAAGGAGTTTATTGTCATGCTGAAAATTACAGTAAAAGTAGATAGGATGATGTGTGGAATGTGCGAAGCCCATGTGAATGATGCTGTCCGCAAAGCGTTCCAGGTGAAAAAGGTCACATCCTCCCACAGCAAGGGGCAGACCGTGATTCTTGTGGAAAACGACATTGACGAAGCCGCTCTGCGCTCCGCTATCGGCGCTACGGGCTACGAGGTCAAAACAGTGTCCAAGGGACCATATGAAAAAAGGGGGCTATTCCATAAATAGCGCAGTCCCTTCCACCGCTTGGCACAAGGGCAGACAGAAGAAAAATGTTGAGATGGGTCTTGACAAATTTTCTTCTGTCTGCTATTCTGTAACAGTGATATATAACACCGTTATTATCGGGGGGTACGACATGGACGGACAGAGTGAAACCTTAACCCGTATCCACCAAGCGGCCATGGAGGAGTTCCTGGAAAAGGGCTTTACGGACGCCTCCCTGCGGCAGATCGTCAAGAACGCCGGAGTGACCACCGGGGCCTTTTATGGGTACTACTCCAGCAAGGAGGCCCTGTTCACCGCGTTGGTGGAGCCTCATGCGGCGGCGGTCATGGGAATGTTCATGCAGGCGCAAACCGCTTTCTCTGAACTGCCGGAGACGGAGCAGCCCAGCCATGTGGGTGTAGAGTCCAGAGACTGCGTCAAGGAAATGCTGGACTACGTCTATCAGCATTTGGAGCCGTTCAGGCTGCTGGTTTGCAAGGCCCAGGGAACCGGCTATGAGAACTTCATTCACAACATGGTGGAGATCGAAGTGGAGGCGACCCAGCGCTTTATGGATGTCCTCCGCAGGCAGGGCCGGGAGATACCCAACCTGGACGACCAGCTCTGCCACATTATCGCCAGCGGGATGTTCCATGGGATATTCGAGGTTGTTGTCCACGATATGCCCTATGACCGGGCAAAGCAGTATGTCCAGCAGCTTCAGGATTTTTTCCTCGCTGGCTGGCATAGTTTGATGGGGGTCTGAGACCCCTTTCATTCTGGCCAAGAGTTAGTGATCGCTAACTTATTGAGACGGATATGAGAAAGCGGCCGCGGCGCTTTCTGTATCATATATCATCTGTTCGCAAGGAGGTATTCACTTGAAGAAAAACAGCAATCTCCAGGAGCTGATGGGCTACGCCGGGGGACACAGATATTTGACATACCTGTCCCTGCTGCTGTCTGCCGTCAGCGCGATCCTGGCCCTTTTCCCCTTTGTGTTCCTGTTCCGAATCATCCAGGAGGTCCTTGCGGTGGCCCCAAACTATGCGCAGGCCACCCACGTTGTCCGCAACGGCTGGACAGCGGTGGGCTTCGCGGTGCTGTCCATTGTGATTTATGTCTGCGCCCTGATGAGTTCCCACCTCTCGGCCTTCCGCATCGCCGGGAACATCCGCAAGGCGTTGATGGCCCACATTGCCGAACTCCCCCTGGGCTTTATCGGAGAGATGGGCAGCGGGAAAATCCGCCGCATCGTCAATGACAGCAGCGCGGCCACGGAAACCTATCTGGCTCACCAGCTTCCCGACATGTCGGCGGCAATCACCACGCCGGTCTGCATGATCGTCATGCTGTTCCTGTTCGACTGGCGGTTTGGCCTTGTCAGTCTCCTGCCGGTGATCCTGGGCTTCGCGGCCATGTTCAAGATGGCCGGTCCCTCCATGGCGGAGGACATGAAGCGCTACCAAAACGCCCTGGCGGATATGAACAACGAGGCGGTGGAGTATGTGCGGGGCGTTCCCGTGGTCAAGACTTTCGGCCAGACCGTTCACTCCTTCCAGCGGTTCAAGGGCACCATCGACAGCTATTACGATTTTGTCATGTCCTACTGCAAAAAGTGCCGCCCGTCTATGCTGTCCTACACGGTTCTGGTCAACAGCGCCTTTGCGTTCCTGATCGTGCTGGCGCTGATCCTCACGGGAGGCGGGCCGGTGGCCCAGCCGGTACTGCTGAACTTCATCTTCTATGTGATCTTCACGCCCCTCATTGCCACGGCCATGACCAAGGTGATGTTCATGAGCGAGAACGGCATGATCGTGGCGGACGCCATGAGCCGCATCCACTCCATTCTGGACGCGGAGCCTCTGCCCGAACCCCGCGGCGGCAGAGTCCCCACAGACAACGACATTACCCTGGAAAACGTGACCTTCCGCTACACAGGCGGAATAACGGACGCGCTCCATGACGTGACCATCCGGGCAGGCGCCGGAGAGACGGTGGCCCTGGTGGGCCCCTCCGGCGGCGGCAAGACCACCGTGGCTGGGCTGATCTCCCGGTTTTGGGATGTGACTGGCGGCTCCATCCAGATCGGCGGCGTCAACGTGAAGGACATTCCCAAAGATACGCTGATGGACACCGTGGCCTATGTGTTCCAGGACAGCCGCCTGCTGAAAGCCTCCATTCTGGAAAATGTACGCCTTGCCAGGCCTGATGCCTCCCGGCAGGAGGTGGAGCGGGTTCTCCACGAGGCACAGTGCGACGACATCATCCAGAAGCTGCCCCAGGGCATTGACACGGTGATCGGGACCAAGGGCGTATACCTCTCCGGGGGCGAACAACAGCGCATCGCCATCGCCCGTGTCATGCTGAAAAACGCGCCCATCCTCATTCTGGACGAGGCTACCGCTTTTGCGGACCCGGAGAACGAGGCGCTGGTGCAGCGGGCCTTTGAGAAGCTCTCCAAGGGCAAAACCGTCATTATGATCGCTCACCGGCTGACCACAATCAAGAACGCCGGCCGCATTTTCGTGCTGCGGGAGGGTCATGTGGAGGAGAGCGGGACCCACGATACCCTTGTAGCCGGAGGCGGCCTCTACGCAAAGCTGTGGCAGGATTATCAGACCTCTGTAAGCTGGAAGGTAGGTGCCGCGAAATGATTGAACGACTGATGAAACGCTTCGCCCTTTCCGAAGAAGGGGCAAAGGGGCTGGTGCGGGCCGTTGCCGCCTGCACCGTGGCCGACCTGGCGCTGATGCTCCCGGTGGGGCTTCTCTATCTGCTGGCAAGCGATTTTTTGAGCGGCGGCGTCCCGGAGGGGCGCTACCCCCTCTACGGCCTGGGCATTGCCGCGGCGCTGCTTTTGGTACTGCTCTCCGAGTTCTGGAAGTACAACGCCACCTACTTTTCCACCTACCTGGAATCCGGGGCCTGCCGCATCCGGCTGGCGGAGAAGCTGCGGCGGCTCCCCCTGTCCTTCTTCGGCAAAAAGGACTTGGCCGACCTGACCAATACTATCATGGGGGATGTGCAGGTCACGGAGCAGATGTTCTCCCACTATGTCCCGCAATTCTACGGCGCGATCCTCTCCACCTGTCTGGTGGCGGTCGGCCTGCTCTGCCATGACTGGCAGATGGCCCTCGCCGCCCTGTGGGTACTGCCCATCACGCTGGTAATCGTTGGCTTTTCCAAGAAAGCGCAGAATTATTTTACCCGCAGGCAGAACGCCGCCCTGGTTGCCATGGCGGACGGCGTGCAGGAGTGCCTGGAAACCATCCGCGACTTGAAAAGCAACAAAGCGGAGCAAAGCTATTTGGCCGGGCTGTATCAAAAAATTGAGAAATTCGAGGACCGGCAGTTTAAGAGCGAGTTGGGTTCTGCCTTGTTTGTTGTCCCTGCGCAAATGCTCTTAAAGTTGGGGATTGTCTCTGTGGCCTTGGTGGGAAGTGCGCGTCTAATAAGCGGCGAGCTGTCCCTTGCGTCCTTCTTCCTGTTCTTGCTGGTGGTTTCCCGTATCTATGAGCCCATGAACTTTGCCCTGCAAAATCTGGCGGCGATGAACTCCATGCAGGTGAACATTGACCGCATGAAGGAGATCAACGACAACCAAGAGCAAAGCGGCGGGACAGCCTTTGCCCCCAAGGGATATGACATTACCTTTGATCATGTGGGGTTTGCCTACAACAGCGGCGAGACGGTGCTGAAGGATGTGTCCTTCACCGCCAAACAGGGCGAGGTTACGGCGCTGATTGGCCCCTCCGGGGGAGGTAAATCCACCGCCGCAAAGCTGGCCGCGCGGTTTTGGGACATCGACCGGGGCCGGATCACCATAGGCGGCGTGGACGTTGCCACGGTAGACCCGGAGAGGCTTCTGACCGCCTACTCCATCGTGTTCCAGGATGTGACGCTGTTCAACAACACGGTCATGGAGAATGTCCGCATTGGCAGAAAGGACGCCACGGACGCGGAGGTCATGCAGGCGGCGAAAGCGGCCATGTGCGATGAGTTTATCGCCAGACTCCCCCAGGGGTATCAGACCATGATCGGGGAGAACGGCTCCGCCCTCTCCGGGGGGGAGCGGCAACGCATCTCCATCGCCCGCGCCCTCTTGAAGGACGCGCCCATCATTCTGCTGGACGAGGCCACCGCCTCCCTGGATGCGGAGAATGAAACGGAGATTCAACAGGCCATCTCCCGGCTGGTGGAGCGAAAGACGGTGCTGATTATCGCCCACCGCATGAGAACGGTGGAGAATGCCAACAAGATCGTGGTGCTGTCCGGCGGCATGGTGGCCGAAATGGGTGCACCGGCGGAGCTGATGAAGCGGGGCGGGGCCTTTGCCCGGATGGTCAAGTTGCAAACCGAGAGCCAGAATTGGGCACTGACATAAAACGGAGGAATCATCATGGTACAAAAACAAGGTACCCGCACACAACTGCTGACGGCTTCTCCGTTTCAGCTGATGCTTTCCTTGAGTGTCCCTGCCATCATTGGGATGGTGGTCGTTGGACTGTATAACTTCATGGATCGGGTCTTTGTCGGTCAGCTTATCAACGAAGTCGCGATGGGGGCGGTTTCCGTTTCCTATCCCTTCACCTTAATTAACACCGGCGTGTCCACGCTGATAGGCGTTGGTTCGGCCTCTGTCCTCTCCCGCGCCATCGGGAAAAAGGATCAAGCTACTGTTGATAAAATCATGGGCAATCTGATTGCCATGAATCTGCTACTGGGAGCGGTCATCACGGTTCTCGGCATGGTATTCACCCGCCAGCTTTTGTCACTGAGCGGCGCGGAGGGTGAGATTCTGAACCATGCGGAGCGGTATCTGCATATCATCTTCGCCGGTTCCCTGTTTGTCAACTTCGCGCAGTCCGCAAACATGATTATGCGCGGAGAGGGCATTTTGAAAAAGGCCATGCTGATTACCGGCACCGGAGCGGTTCTGAACATCATCCTTGACCCGATTATGATTACAGCGATGAGCGCCCAGGACAAGGGAATTGAGGGCGCGGCCTATGCCACTGTTGCCTCGCAGATCGTAACCGCCGCAATTACGCTGTGGTATTTCCTGACAAAAAGCAAGGTTATCCGTATTCACAGGGTCCGGCTGGAAAGTTCCCTGATCTCTGAAATTTTGGGAGTGGGCTTCTCCGCTATGCTCATGCAGGTTATGACTATGGTACAGCAGACGACCCTCTATCATGTTGCGGCCAGACACGGCGGCGACACATGGCAAATCATTTTGGGCGCGGCGTTGAGTATCCAGTCCTTTACGATGATTCCTCTGTGGGGAGCCGGTCAGGGCTTTCAGCCCGCCGCCGGAACGAACTACGGCGCAAAACAGTATGACCGTGTGAAGCAGGTCACCAGAGCTTTTATGGTAGGCGTTACCGTTCTCAGCCTGATTTTCTATATCCCGATCCAGCTTGCGCCCAAAACCATCCTCTCCTGGTTCATCAAGGACGCTGGGATTGCAAGCCAGGGTGTGACAGACTTCCGCATCTTGTTCAGCACCTATATCGTGCTGGGCTTCGTCCTGATGGTCATTACCCTGATGCAGTCTCTTGGAAAAGCGTCAAAGGCCAGTGTTCTGGTCTTGATGCGCCAAATCATCCTGTTTGTCCCCCTCGCCATTCTGATGCCCCAAATTGGTGGCCTGGGCGTACATGGTGTGTTCCTTGCCCCGGCGGTGACGGATTTGGTTATCCTGGTTCTGGCAATCGTGATGCTGACCGGGGAATTTCGGAATCTGTCAAAGCTGACGCTCAAGGGGCAGCGATGAGCCTGCGCGCATCTGGCGAGGACTATCTGGAAGCGGTTCTAATGCTCCAACAAAAGCATGGTGCAGTACGCTCCGTTGACCTCGCCCGGCACATGGGCTATTCCAAACCCAGCATCAGCCATGCGGTAGGTGTTCTTCGGAATGGCGGGTTTCTGACTGTAGATCAGGATGGATTCCTCCACTTGACAGATGTGGGCCAAGAGGTTGCTGAAAAAATCTACGAACGGCATCAGTTTTTTACACAATGGCTCTTAAACGCAGGAATTGACCCGGAAACAGCCGAGCAGGACGCCTGCCGCATGGAACATGGAATCAGTCAAAAATCTTTTGAACAGATTCGAAACGTGTATGCAAAACAATACGAATAGCGCTCCATGAGACTATTTGAAACAGGCATATTTTAATCGGCTTTCTATCGAACGCACCAAAGCGGCGGCAAGGGAGTGATTGATCCTTGCCGCCGCTTTTTTCGCCAAAAATCCAGCAGGGGATGAAGTTCAACCCTGCCGGGATTTAATCAGGTTCAGATTTTTCTTGTTCGGACAGCAACTGATCCGCCAGGAAGTTGATGGTATTCAATAATATCTCTTGATTTTCCTCGTTACACAATTGCACTTTCCTAATGAGGTTTTGTAATTTTTCGTTATCAATCGGTGTCTTAGTTGGAAACAATGTGTCCGCTGATATGCCGAGACACTCAATCATCCGAGATAGGGTATCATAAGTAGCATTTTTCTTTCCTCTCTCCGTTTCTTGAACGGTTTTTATTGCCAAGCCAGTCTTATCTGCTAATTTTTGCTGGCTTAGATTGAGCCTTTTTCTTGCGGCCCGAATTTGGCTGCCTAAAAAACGAAATTTAGTTTCCGGCATAGTAATTCACCTCAAATATATTCTATCGTGCCGGAAAACGGAAATATATCCCCTTGTTGTAATATATAGAAAATACATACTTTAATACCTTTTTCAGAAAATAAGAGGTTCTGCTGGAAGCATTAAAAAAACGGCTTTCATGGCAGGGCCTATTTGTGCTGCCCGTCTATGAAATGCCGAAAAGGAGTGCTATGGGCAGTTTCCTGATTTTAAGGGACAATTCCTCAAAAAAATCACATCTTCTCTGAGGCATCTTTCTACCCAGGAATCGGTATTAAAGTATGTAATAAATCAGCGTCTTAATGGCGCATATATAAAAATTCAGAACGCCAGACGGTCACAAAGGCCGTCTGGCGCTCTGTTTTGTCGATTTTACCCGAATCTTGGCGATGGTAAGCGTAAATCAACCGGCACAAGTACCGGCAAATATTATGCTCCCCGTGGACCTCCCCTGAAAGTCTGACCTTGAACTTACTCATTTTCAGATTTTTGGAGGACACGCTATGGCTGAAATCTTCGTTTTCGAAAAAACCTGCAACTATTTTTCTTATGTGTTCTCGGCGAGAACACTTTACCAGTTACGATTGGAGGCAGAGAGCAACGGAAGGGCGGTGAGAGCATGAGCCTGTCCGAACGCCGCCAACGCTTGTTGGAAGTGTTATGCCTGAGAAGGCACGATACATACGACAATCTGGCGCATGAGTTCAATGTTTCCAAGATGACAATTCGGCGGGACATTACGGCGCTCACCTGTTCTTACCCCATCGAAACCGTTCGTGGCCGTTACGGTGGAGGCGTCCGGGTCAGGACTGATTATCTGCCCTACCGCAAGACCCTCAACAAAAAGCAAGTGACGCTGCTCATCAGACTGAGCGCCCAGCTTGACGGTGACGATCTGGCTACGATCAGTAGTATCATCTTCCAGCTTGCTCCCTGACCAGCACATCCCCAGCACCTTGACAAACAGCGGGACAAGCTCCCGTTCATATTCAGTATGTAAGTTCTGCATCCTGCATCAGCCGTTCAATCGCAAAGACTACCTGCGGGCCGGGGCCGGAGGAAAGTCTGCAAAGGAAAAGTCAATAGAAAATTTACAGAAAAGTGAAGAAGGAAGAAGGGGGTAAAAGGGGGTAAAAAAGGCACAACAACAAGACCACCGCAGGAACGCTGGTCTGGGAAAGAATT
>CAJTFN010000030.1 GCA_910575815.1 Oscillospiraceae bacterium | reverse complement strand
GGGGCTTCACCCACCGCCGCATGGTATCGTTCCACAGCTCCATGCTGGCGCAAGCGGTGGCGTCCGGGCGCTGGGCGTAGATCAAAAGCTGTTCATCAAAACGGTATTTATAAAGCTGTTGTCAAGGGGGAATGTGAGATTTTTTGATTTTCATGAGGGCAGATACTTCTGGACAAGTGCGTTCCGTTCGTGTTAGTATAGGGAAAACGACAGGGCGGTAATGGTAATATGCAAAAAATAATGGTTATAGAGGACGATACCGCTATCCAGGAGGAATTGGCTCTGCTTCTGGAAAACGAAGGATATATGCCTCTGGTGGTTACAAATTTTACAGATATACCGGGGCAGGCGGTCTTGGAGCGCCCGGATTTGATTCTCTTGGATATTGGACTGCCGGGGCGGGACGGCTTTTCCTTGTGTGCCGCGTTGCGGAAAGCCGTTTCAGCGCCTGTGATTTTTGTCACCAGCCGGGATGCCAGTACGGACGAGGTGCGGGCGCTGAGCCTGGGCGGAGATGATTACATCACCAAGCCATATAGCGTCCCTGTTCTGCTGGCCCGCATCAAGGCTGTTCTGCGCCGGAGTTCCGGTGAGCCGGAACCGGCTGACATACTGGAGGCTGGAGGGCTGCGCCTGAGCCTGACGAAGGGAATTGTGTCGGCCAACGGAAAAACTGCGGAGCTGACCCGGAACGAGCTTCAGATTTTAGCCTGCCTGATGGCGCACACGGGGCAAATCGTCTCTCGTGCTGATCTGATTGATGCGTTATGGGACAACCAGATTTACATTGATGACAACACCCTCAGCGTCAACATGACCCGGCTGCGGGGAAAATTGGCGGAGATCGGTTTGCCTGACGCCATCAAGACCCGGCGGGGAATGGGGTATCAGCTATGACCCTGCGAGAATTTTTATCTGACCGGCTGGGCCGGATTGCCCTCCAACTGATTTGCACCGGATTGGCGGCACTGTTCCTTCTCGCCACAGGAACGCAATCAGGAATCCTTTTAGTTTTGCTGCTCACGCTTCTGATGATTTTCGCGAGTGTGAATGCGTTCGATTTCTTTCAACAACGTGCCCGCTTGCTGGAATTAGAAACCATTTTGGAGGGATTGGATCGGAAATATCTGTTTGTTGAATGCGTCCCGCCTCCCAAAAATCTTTATGAACGGCGGCTCTTTGACCTGACCCGCCGGGCGGGACGGGCTATGACCGGAGCTGTGTCCGACGCACAGGCTCAACAGCGGGAGTACCGGGAGTATGTGGAACAATGGGTGCATGAAATCAAGACTCCTATCACCGCCGCCCGGCTCATCTGCCGGGACTTGGACGGGGAGACCCGCCGGAAGCTGATCGCAGAATTGGCACAAGTCGAGGCCCACATAGAGAGAGCCTTGTTCTACGCCCGTGCGGAGAACCCGGAACAAGACTGCCTGCTTAGACAGATAGATTTGGGAAAAGTTGCTGCCCAGGCGATTGAAAATCATCGATCTCTGTTGATTCAAAGCGGCGTTCAGGTGGCAACGGAGGAATTGGATTGTACCGTCTATACCGATGAAAAGTGGGCGGTGTTCATCCTGGGCCAGCTGCTCCAAAATGCCGCCCGTTACCGGGGGACAGCGCCGGTCATCACACTTTCCGCGAAGCCGCTGGGGAAACAGACACAGCTCATTGTTCATGATAATGGCATTGGAATCCCCGCCCATGAACTGCCCCGTGTGTTTGACCGGGGCTTCACCGGCAGCAACGGGCGCAACCGGGGCGGCTCCACCGGCATGGGCCTGTATCTGTGCAAAAAGCTGGCCGGTTTCCTGGAGCTTGGGCTGGAGATTGCCTCTGAGGAAGGAAAAGGGACCACAGTTACCCTGACCTTTCCGGCGAAAGAGAACCTTACAAAATTGTAAGGGAAATCAATATAATTTCGATACAACGGCCTTCGCTTTTGGTGTACCATAGAGCCACAAGCAAAGGAGGCAAACCGCTATGTTACAAGTACAGAATATCGAAAAATATTATGGGAGCAAAAACAACGTCACCAAGGCGCTAGATCGGGTGAACTTCAACGTGGAGGCCGGGGAGTTTCTGGCAATCATGGGAGCATCCGGTTCGGGTAAGACTACATTGCTCAACTGTATCTCCACCATCGACACCATCAGCGCTGGGAGTATCCTGCTGGACGGCGTGAGCATTGCCGATCTGTCCGAAGAAGCGTTGGCAAAGTTCCGCCGGGAACGTCTGGGCTTCGTGTTCCAGGACTTCAATCTGCTGGATACCCTGACTATTGAGGAAAACATAGGCCTGGCCCTCTCTCTGAATCACCAGAACCCCGGAACGGTACAGAACCGGGTGCGAGAGGTGGCTGGAAAACTGGGCATCACCGACATCCTGGCAAAATTTCCCTATCAGGTATCCGGGGGCCAGAAGCAGCGGACCGCCTGCGCCCGGGCCATGGTTGCAGGACAATCCCTGCTCCTGGCCGATGAACCCACCGGGGCGCTGGACTCCAAGGCATCCAAGAACCTGTTGGAGATCATGACCACCATGAACCAGGATATGGGCGCTACCATTCTCATGGTCACTCATGATGCCTACAGTGCCAGCTATGCCAAACGGGTGCTGTTCCTCAAGGATGGGCGGGTGTTCAATGAACTGTTGCGGGGAGAACGGGGACGGCCCGTATTCTACCATGAAATTCTGGATGTTCTTGCCGCGCTGGGGGGTGATGTCAGTGACGTTATCTGAGCTTTCCCTGCGCAACGCCAAGCGGCAGACCAAGGACTATCTGGTCTACTTTGTCACGGTAGTCATGGCTGCCACTCTGTTGTATTCATTTAACGGGCTGGTGTTTTCTCAGGAGATTATCACCCTGTCCAAGGGGATATCAATGCTTCCCCTTATTATCGTGTTAGCCAGTGTAGTGGTAGTCTATATCTTTGGCTGGCTGGTGGCCTACGCCACCAGATTCATGCTCCTGCGACGGGGACGGGAGTTAGGGACGTATCTGCTTATTGGCCTGGAGAACCGAAAGGTGGCCCGGCTGTTCTTTCTGGAAAATCTGGCCGTGGGCGGCTGCGCCCTGGCACTGGGGACCGCCCTGGGCGGACTGCTCTATCAGGCGTTTCGTGCCATTGTACTGACGTTATTCGGCTTGCCCTATACCTTTTCCTTTGGCTTCTCTCTCCCCGCTTTGGGATTGACAGTCCTCTATTTTGCTCTGATTTACCTCTTTGCCCTTCGCCGCAGCCGAAAATATATCCGTAAGGCGAATATCCACGACCTGATCTATGTTGACCAAATCAACGAGGGCATGGTCATTCATACAGGAAAAGTACGCCGTTGGGTTTTCTCTGTCTCTATTGTGTTGGGCGTGATCGGAACCTGCCTATTGATGGCGGGAGGGTCCATCTTTGGCATCATCGGGGCAGGGTGTGTGATTGTGTTCCTGTTCGGATTTTTCCTGAGTTTTGCCTCTGGTGTACCCGCCTTCTTCGACAAGCGGCCAGCCCGGAAATACCAGGGACAAACCTTGTTGGTGTTTCGTACCCTTACTTCCAAGCTGGCTACAATGGGAACGCTCATGGCTGTCATTTCCCTGATATTCACCGCCACCCTGATCTCTGAAGGATCGGGAATGATGTTCCGGGGGCTTTTTGCGGGCCGTGCGGCGGAAAGTGCCTGTTTCGACCTGTATATCGGCGTTGCCGGTGATGAACCTCTCAGCCAGGATTATCTGGATTATATCCAGGCTAATGTCTCCGTGGAACAGGAGCTATCCTATAGCATCTACCAAGCAAAGGATAGCCAAGTCATGGACTATGTGGAAAGCGGGGGCGAGGACTATTATCGCTATTTCGATCATGACCCGGTGCTGCGCTATAGCGACTATGCCGCTCTCCGCACCATCGCCGGCTATCCGGCGGTGGAATTAAAGCCGGGGGAGTATCTCATCCACTGTAGGGGCTACCTGGAAAAGCACATGACCGGCTATACCCAGCCCATCTCCTTGGGCGGCCTCAACCTGATTCCCGGTGGTGTCCATACGGAACACCTGCTGCAAAATTACGACACGGGCAATGGGGCGCGGTATATCCTCGTAGTACCAGATGAAGCGACGGAGGGGCTTCCGGTGTTTCACCACGCCTATGCGGCAAAAACAGTCCAGCCAGTGACGGAGGCGCAATTCAACGACCTGTGCGACATCAACTACGGGCTGGGGGCGAAGGGTCTGGACCCAAGCTATGACGAAATCCATACCAAAGCCCAAGAGGCGGCAGATATGGCATCTCAAACCGTCCTGTGCGTATTTCCTCTTTTCTTTCTGGCTCTGGCCCTCACCATGACCGCCGCCACTATCCTTACAATCCAACAGCTCAGCGAGACAGGGCGGTATAGGCAGCAGTTCCAACTCCTGCAAAAGCTGGGCATGGGCCGCCGGGAGATGGCAAAGGCCTTGGGCCGTCAGTTTGCCATCTACTACGCCCTGCCCGCCGTCCCCCCTGTGCTGATCGGCGTACCCTTTATCCTTAACTTGTCTCATGCCCCCGAACCGGGGGTGATGGTGGGAATGAATAGTCCCGGAGCCATCGTGCTCATTTCGCTGGGGATTTTCTTCTTGATTTATGCGATTTACATTCTGCTGGCCTATACCAGTTTGAAGCGAAACGTACTACCCAAATAAGGTAGCGGCAAGCAATGCGCCGGTATATACCGGCGCATTGCTTGCCGCTACCGCTGCTGTTAATGCCGCCCTTACTACTATTATTCGTGTCGATATAAATCAAACTTATCATAATTTTCCAAAGACACTTGCAATATCTATTTGGATAAGCTATAATACAATTGACAATTTAACAGACGGGAGCTTGTGTTACAGGCTGAGAGGAAGGTATAACCTTCGACCGATAACCTGATTTGGATAATGCCAACGTAGGGATACCTGTCACAAAGCGTTTTTAACGGAAAGCTACCAGATCGGCAGCTTTCCGTTTTATTTTGCACGGAGGTGATCGAAATGGTAAAAATCAACGGAAAAGAGCTTGATATCACAGGCAAGACCCTGGCCGACTATCTCGCAGCCACGGATTACGACCCAAAGCGAATCGCGGTGGAACGCAACGGAGAGATTGTGCCGAGAAATCAGTACAGCAAAACCGTGCTGGCCGATGGCGACCGTATTGAGATCGTCAGCTTTGTAGGAGGTGGTTGAGCTGATCCCAACAAAGGAGGAAATGACAAGGGCTTTGGAGGAACGGCAAGGCGTCAAATTGCAGGAGAAGTTTGCCTCCGCTGTTGCAGCGGTATGCGGCCTTGGCGGTCTTGGCTCTAATATTGCGCTATCTCTTGCGAGGGCGGGAATCGGCAAACTCATTCTAATTGATTTTGACCAGGTGGATGTAAGCAATCTGCACCGCCAGCAGTACAAAGCGTCCCAGGTGGGCGCATACAAGACGGAGGCTTTGACTGCCTGTCTGAAAGAGATTGCCCCGTATATTGAGCTGGAGACGCACACCGTTCGTATGACGGAGGCCAATACGGTCGCGCTGCTGAAGGACGCCGATGTCATATGCGAGGCTTTTGACAACGCGGAATGCAAGGCAATGCTGGTCAATATCGTTCTGGAACAGATGCCCTCGAAATACCTGGTGGCGGCGTCCGGCATGGCAGGGATTGACAGCGCAAACCTTATTCAGACGCGAAAAGTAATGGAACGCTTTTACCTTTGTGGTGATGAAGTGAGCGAGGTCAGCGAAGCGGAAAGCCTTTTGTCTTCCCGTGTTATGCTGTGCGCGGCGCATCAGGCCCACATGGTTCTGCGGATTTTAGCAGGTGAATTTGAAAGTTGAAAAGGAGGAAATCAATATGAATCACGACAAACTTATGATTGGTGGCCACGAATTTCATTCCCGTTTTATTCTTGGCTCAGGCAAGTATTCTCTGAAACTCATTGAAGCGGCTGTGAAGGACGCGGGCGCGGAGATGATTACCCTGGCCGTTCGCCGCGCCAACACGAAGGAGCAGGAGAATATCCTGGACTTTATCCCCAAGGGCGTTACGCTGCTCCCCAATACCAGCGGCGCAAGGACTGCGGAAGAAGCCGTCCGGATTGCCCGGCTTGCCCGTGAACTTGGCTGCGGAAATTTTGTCAAGATTGAGATCATGCGGGACTCGAAGTACCTGCTTCCCGACAATCAGGAAACCATTAAGGCCACCGAGATTCTTGCCAAAGAAGGCTTTGTAGTCATGCCCTATATGTATCCTGATCTCAACATTGCCCGTGACCTTGTGAATGCCGGAGCGGCTGCGATTATGCCTCTCGCTTCTCCCATCGGCTCCAACAAAGGGCTTGCGACCAGGGATTTCATCCAGATTCTGATTGATGAGATTAACTTGCCTATCATCGTGGACGCTGGAATCGGCAGGCCGTCCCAGGCCTGCGAGGCAATGGAAATGGGCGCAGCCGCGATTATGGCAAACACTGCGCTGGCGACCGCCGGAAACCTGCCTGTGATGGCGTCCGCCTTCCGGCAGGCCATTGAGGCTGGGCGCAAGGCTTATCTCGCGGGGCTGGGCAGAGTCCTCACCCGCGGCGCATCGGCGTCCGACCCGCTGACCGGATTTCTCCGGGATTGAGGGGTGAGAGATGGAAAATCAATTTTTTGTGGATTCCGACCATCTTTCGCCTGCGGCGCTGGAGAAAAAGCACCGACTGGAAACCGATCCTTCTTCCCGAAAGAACCACATGGAATATCTGCCGGGGATGGAGCAGATTCAGTCGGACGTGCGGGCGAATGTAATGGGGCAGGTGAACGCCTTTGACCCGTCACAATACACCGCGAAGGATGTAAAAGCGGCTTTAGAGCACGAGAACTGTTCCATTGAGGATTTCAAGGTGCTACTCTCCCCCGCAGCGGAACCCTTCCTGGAGCAGATGGCGCAGCGCGCCCGGCTGGAAACCAGTAAACATTTTGGCAATACCGTTTATCTGTTTACCCCCTTATATATCGCCAATTACTGCGAAAATTACTGCGTCTACTGCGGCTTCAACTGCTATAACCACATCAGCCGTATGAAGCTGACCATGGAGCAGATCGAAAAAGAAATGCAGGTGATCGCTGACAGCGGCATGGAGGAAATCCTGATTCTGACCGGCGAGAGCCGCAGTCAAAGCGATGTAGCCTACATCGGAGATGCCTGCAAGCTGGCGCGGAAATACTTCCGCATGGTGGGCCTTGAGATTTATCCGGTCAACACAGATGAATACCGTTATCTGCACGAGTGCGGCGCGGACTATGTAACGGTGTTCCAGGAGACTTACGATGCGGATAAGTATGAGACGCTGCACCTGCTGGGGCACAAGCGGGTCTGGCCCTACCGGTTTGACGCCCAGGAGCGGGCGCTGATGGGCGGTATGCGCGGCGTGGCGTTCTCCGCCCTGCTTGGCCTGTCCGATTTCCGCAAGGACGCTCTGGCCAGCGCATTGCACGTTTACTACTTGCAGCGCAAATATCCCCACGCGGAGATGTCTTTGTCCTGCCCGAGGCTGCGCCCCATCATCAATAACGATCAGATCAATCCTTTGGATGTACACGAAAAGCAGCTCTGTCAAATCCTCTGCGCCTACCGCATTTTTCTTCCCTTTGTAGGCATTACCGTATCTTCCCGTGAAAGCGCCCAGTTCCGCAACGGCATTGTAAAAATCGCCGCAACAAAGGTCTCGGCCGGCGTATCCACCGGCGTCGGTGACCACGACAACAAGTATAACGGAACGGAAGCCGATGCGCCGCAGGGGGATGAGCAGTTTGAAATCAATGACGGCCGCAGTCTTGAGAAAATGTATCAAGATATCGAAGGGGAGGGCTTGCAGCCTGTCCTGAACGATTACCTCTATATGTAGAAAGGATATGCCAATGCGAAATTTCGATACCACACTCTATTTTATTACAGACAGTACCAGCTTTTCCGAGGAAGAATTTTTATACCGTGTGGAAGAAGCCTTGAAGGGCGGCGCGACCATGTTACAGCTCCGCGAGAAGGATAAGACCACAAGAGAATATATCTCCCTTGCCAAGAACGTCCATGACCTTACGGTGGAATATCATGTTCCGCTTATTATCGACGACCGTATTGACGTTGCCCTTGCTATGGGTGCGGAAGGCGTCCATCTTGGACAGAGCGATATGCCCATTGCAGCCGCAAGGAAAATCCTGGGTGACGGGTTCATCATCGGCGCAACGACAAAGACCGTCTCCCAGGCCCTGGAAGCCTATGAGCAGGGCGCGGACTATCTTGGAGTAGGTGCGATCTATCCTACCACGACAAAGGTTAAGACCGTTCTGACCTCTACTGAAACGCTGGACGCAATCTGCAAAGCCGTACCCATTCCCACAAACGCTATAGGCGGATTGAATAAAAACAATGTGGATATCCTTGAGGGCATTGGAATCGCTGGAATCTGCGTCGTGTCGGCAATTATGAAGGCGGATGATCCACAGACAGAGACAAAAATCCTGCTTGACCTTGCAAAGAAGCTGAAAAAACAGTGAGCAAAAGCGGCAGACCGGGGGCACCACTCTCTGTCGCTCAACAAAAATAATGCGAATATCGGAAAAGGAGTTAAAACGATGCGGACAGCATTATCAATCGCGGGAAGCGATTCCTGCGGAGGCGCTGGCATTCAAGCGGACATAAAAACGATGATGATGAACGGTGTTTACGCAATGAGCGCCATCACGGCGCTGACGGCGCAGAACACCACCGGCGTCCGGGGGATACAAGAAGTAGCACCTGCGTTTTTAATCGATCAGATCGACGCCGTTTTTGAGGATATTTTCCCCGACGCAGTTAAAATCGGCATGGTATCTTCGGCGGAGCTGATCCAGGCCATTGCCAGCAGGCTGAGGCATTTCAAGGCAAAAAATATCGTAGTAGACCCCGTTATGGCGGCTACCAGCGGCTCGCCCCTTATCAAAACAGATGCAGTCGCTATGCTGATGAATGCGCTTTTCCCCCTCGCCGCCGTTGTTACGCCGAACATTCCCGAAGGGGAAATTCTGTCCGGAATGTCCATTTCCTGCAAAGAGGATATGATAAACGCCGCAAAGGCAATCCACGAGGCCCACGGCTGCGCGGTGCTGCTGAAGGGCGGGCACAGTGTCAGCGATGCCAGCGATCTGCTGTATATAAACGGTGAATACCGCTGGTTTGAGGGCAAACGAATTGACAATCCCAATACCCACGGAACAGGCTGCACCCTGTCCTCCGCCATCACCTCCAATCTGGCCAAGGGCTTTGATCTCATCCAGTCGGTACAGCGGGCCAAGGACTATATCTCCTGTGCGCTTGCGGCCCAGCTTAACCTGGGCGCAGGCACGGGGCCAATGCAGCATAACTTTGATTTGAATAGCCGTTTTGCGGAGGAAGCATAAAACGGATTTGAAAGGAAATGAAACAACATGAGAAATTACACAACACAAATGGATGCGGCGCGGCAGGGTATCATCACCCCGGAAATGAAGGCAGTCGCCAAAAAAGAATACCGGACAGAGGAGAATATCCGGGATCTCGTTGCCAGAGGGCAGGCGGTGATCTGCGCCAATAAGCTGCACACCTGCATCGACCCCAACGGTGTGGGCTCCATGCTCCGCACCAAGATCAACGTGAATCTCGGCGTGTCCCGGGACTGCAAGGACTATGACGTTGAAATGCGGAAGGTTATGGCGGCGGTCGATATGGGCGCGGAGGCCATTATGGATCTCTCCTCCCACGGCAACACCCAGCCCTTCCGCCGGAAGCTCACCAGCGAATGTCCCGCAATGATCGGAACTGTGCCCGTATATGACAGCGTAATCCATTACCAGAGAGACCTTGCGACCCTCACGGCGAGGGATTTTATTGATGTCATTCGACTTCACGCGGAGGATGGCGTGGATTTTGTGACCCTCCACTGCGGCATTACCCGGAAAACGATTGAGCAAATCCGAACTCACAAAAGAAAGATAAATATTGTTTCCCGCGGCGGCTCTCTTGTTTTCGCGTGGATGAGCATGACCGGGGAGGAAAATCCCTTTTATGAATACTTTGACGATATCCTGGATATCTGCCGTGAGTACGATATAACGATCTCTCTTGGTGACGCGTGCCGTCCCGGATGTCTTGCGGATGGTAGCGACGTGTGTCAGATCGAAGAACTTGTCCGTCTCGGAGAGTTGACCAAACGCGCCTGGGCAAAGGACGTTCAGGTTATGGTGGAAGGCCCCGGACATATGCCGATGGATCAGATTGAGGCAAATATGAAGCTCCAGCAAACCATTTGCATGGGTGCGCCCTTTTATGTTTTGGGGCCAATTGTTACCGATATCGCTCCTGGATATGACCACATTACTTCTGCCATTGGCGGAGCGATTGCTGCGGCTTCCGGCGCTGCGTTCCTCTGCTATGTAACGCCTGCCGAACATCTGGCCCTTCCTAATGTAGAGGATGTAAAGCAGGGTATTATTGCCTCACGCATCGCAGCCCACGCGGCGGATATCGCAAAGAAGATTCCGCATGCGAGAGACCTTGACGATGCAATGGCGGATGCGAGAAGAACCTTCGACTGGGAAAAGCAGTGGGAATGCTCCATCGACCCCGAGACCGCAAAGGCAATTCGTGACAGCAGAGCACCGGAGCATGAGGACAGTTGCTCCATGTGCGGCAAATTCTGTGCGGTCAGAAGTATGAATAAGGCTCTTGCCGGCGAGTATATTGATATCTTATAATCATGTACATGTAATAGTGTGGTCGTTAAAAGTAAAGCAGACTGAAATCTCACATTCCCCCTTGACAATATCTTTAGAAATACCGGTTTATGGATCAGGTCATGATCTACACCCAGCGCCCCGCCGCCACGGCCTGCGCTGAGTTCGACCTCTGGAACAACCGCATGGGCCGCCGTATCCGGGCCGGTTCCAAGGGCATCGCCCTGCTGCGTTACCGCGACGGCCGGATATTCCTGCGGTACGTGTTTGATGTGGCCGACACGGAGCGCAGGGAGAACGGCCGCGACCCCATACTTTGGCAGTACCAAGGCACGTATGAGCGTGCCGTCACGTCCTGGCTGGAAAGCTCTTTCGGTACGCCCGGCAGCGACGGCCTCGCCAAGCAGCTCATTACCCTGGCCGTTCGGTTCGCGGACGAGCACTGGCATGACTTCAAGGACAATATCATGTTGGCTGTCCACGACAGCGCCCTTGACGAGCTGGACGAGGACAATGTTGGCCTGCGCTTCCGTAACGCCGTCACGGTCAGCCTGGCCTTTCTGCTGCTGGCACGTTGCGGCTTCGATCTGGATATGTATTTTACACCAGAGGATTTTGAGTGTATCGGCGAATTCAACACCCGCAGCGCCATTCTCTCCCTGGGTAATGCGGTATCCGAAAGTGCTGGCGTAATCCTGCGGCAGGTGGAGCGAGCCGTCAAGGCGTGTATGTCCGGCAGGGCGATCACACTTCCGGCTCAGGCGCAACAGACAGAAGAACAGAACACACCGGCGGTGGGCAGTGAAAAGCCTGCCGCCGTCCCTGTTCCCGAGCCCGGTCCGGAAACGTCCTCTGTATCCGCGCCAGAGCCGCCCCAGGCGGCCTCGAGGCAGCTTGCCATACAGGAACCTGAACCGCCCGCTTCCGTAGCCGCTAACTTCCGCATCACGGACGATAATCTTGGCACTGGCGGCCCCAAGGCCAAGTATGCCGCCAACGTTGCCGCCATCAAGCTGTTAAAGGACCTGGAATCCGAGCGCCGTGTTGCCGCTCCTGCCGAGCAGGAGGTCCTCTCCCGCTATGTGGGCTGGGGCGGCGTCCCGGACGCCTTTGAGCCGGACAAGGCCGAGTGGTCCGCCGAGTACGCCGAATTGAAATCCCTGCTGACCGATGACGAGTACGTTTCCGCCCGGGCCAGCACCTTGAACGCCCACTTTACTACGCCCGTGGTTATCCGCGCTATCTACGAGACTCTGAGCAGCATGGGCTTCCAGTCCGGCAACATCCTGGAGCCCTCCTGCGGCGTGGGCAACTTCTTCGGCTGCCTGCCCGAGTCCATGGCAGCGTCCAAGCTGTACGGCGTGGAGCTGGACAGCGTATCCGGTCGCATCGCCCGCCTGCTGTACCCCAAAGCGAATATCACCGTGGCGGGCTTTGAAACGACTGACCGCCGGGACTTCTACGACATTGCTGTTGGCAACGTCCCCTTCGGACAGTATCAGGTCAACGATCCCACCTACAACAAGCACAATTTCAGCATCCACAACTATTTCCTCGCCAAGACCCTGGACCAGCTGAGACCCGGCGGCATCATGGCCGTCATCACCAGCCGGTACACGATGGACAGCAAGGACAGCGCCGCCCGGAAATACCTGGCCGAACGCGCCGGTTTATTGGGCGCAATCCGTCTGCTCAACACAGCTTTCAAGGCCAATGCTGGAACGGACATCGTTGCGGATATCCTGTTCCTGCAAAAGCTGGACGAGCCTGCCCCGGCCCTGCCCGACTGGGTGAGCGTCATGGAGAACCAGGACGGCTACCCGGTCAACAGCTATTTCCTGGATTACCCGGAGATGGTCCTGGGCTGTCCAGGTGTCGAGAGTACCCGCTACGGCCACGACTACACTGTGTATCCCGCCCCTGGCGCTGACCTGCCCGAGCAGCTCCGGCAGGCCGTCGCCCACATCCATGGCGCATATCAGGCTGCCCAGCCCGCTGAACCGGATGATGATGCCGCCGACGCTATCCCCGCCGGTCCGGATGTGAAGAATTACAGTTTCACCCTCGTGGACGGCAGCATCTATTTCCGCGAGAACAGTGTCATGGTGCGGCCCAGGTTGAACGCTACGGCGAGAGCCCGCGTGAAAGCCCTGGTACAGCTCCGGGACTGCCTCCGGGGCCTGATTGCCGCTCAGATGGAGCCGGAGGCCCCGCTGGAAGGCCATCAACGGCGGCTGACCGCCCTCTATGACGCTTTCGCAGCCCGCTACGGCCTGATCAACTCCCGTGCCAACCGCTTAGCTTTCAGCCGGGACAACTCCTATTATCTGCTTTGTTCCCTGGAAATTCTGGACGATGAAGGGAATTTTGCGAAAAAAGCGGACATTTTCACCAAGCGGACCATTCAGAACCGCCAGCCTGCCACTCATGTGGACACGGCCCAGGAAGCCCTTGCCGTCTCTATCGGGGAGCGGGCCCGTGTAGACCTGCCCTACATGGCCCAGCTCACCGGCAAGACCGAGCAGGAGTTGACGGAGGAACTGAGCGCCAGCGGCACGATCTACCGGGACCCTGTTTGTTCCGAATGGCAGACCGCCGATGAATACCTGTCCGGCAACGTCCGGCGCAAGCTCCGGCAGGCCCAGCGGGCGGCGGAGGATGACCCGGCCTATCAGACCAATGTGGACGCCCTGACAGCCGCCTTGCCCCGTGACCTGGAGGCCAGCGAGATCGAAGTCCGCCTGGGTGCCACCTGGATCGCCCCGGAGTACATCCAGCAATTCATGTATGAAACCTTCCGGACACCGGAGAAGCAGCAGAAAAATATCACAGTTCATTTCGTCAGGGCCACAGCGGCGTGGTTCATCACCAATAAATCCTGGATTTCGGACCGGGACATCACCGCCCGCACGACCTATGGCACCGACCGGCGCAATGCCTATGAAATTCTGGAGGAATCCCTGAACCTGCGGGATGTGCGTATCTACGACACCGTAGAGGACGCCGATGGGAGAGAGCGTCGCGTCCTCAACGTCAAAGCCACCACCCTGGCCGCCCAGAAGCAGCAGGCTATCAGGGATGCCTTCAAAGACTGGCTCTGGCGGGACCCGGAGCGGCGGCGGACGCTCGTCCGCACGTACAACGACACCATGAACTGCATCCGTCCCCGAGAGTATGACGGCAGCCATATCGTGTTCCACGGCATCAATCCGGGTATCAAGCTCCGGCCCCATCAGCTGGGGGCTATCGCTCATGTCCTGTACGGCGGGAATACCTTACTGGCACACGAAGTTGGCGCGGGCAAGACATTCGAGATGATCGCCTCCGCTATGGAGAGCAAGTACCTGGGCCTGTGCAGTAAGGCCATCATGGTCGTACCCAACCATCTGACCCAGCAGACCGCAGCAGAGTTCCTGCGGCTGTACCCCGCCGCCAACATCCTGGTCACGACCAAACGGGACTTTGAAACCGCCCGGCGCAAGAAGTTCTGCGCCAGAATCGCTACCGGCAACTGGGACGCGGTTATCATCGGACACAGTCAGTTTGAGAAGATTCCTGTCAGCTATGAGCGGCAAAAGCAGATCATCGACGGCCAAATCAGTGACATCACTATCGCTATCGGCGAAATCAGGGCCAGTAAAGGCGAACGGTTCACGATCAAGCAGATGGAGAAAATGAAGAAAGACCTTCAGGCCAAGCTGGATAAGCTGAAAGCCGATTGGAAGAAGGACAGTGTTATCACGTTCGAGCAGCTGGGCATTGACATGATGCTTGTGGACGAAAGTGATAATTATAAAAACCTCTTTTTAATCACAAAGATGCGAAACGTAGCCGGATTATCCACGGCGGAGGCCCAAAAGTCCAGTGATATGTTCACAAAATGCCGCTATTTGGATGAACTCACTCACGGGCGCGGGGTCGTCATGGCTACCGGCACGCCAATCAGCAATTCCATAACCGAGTGCTATACGATCCAACGGTATCTCCAGTACGACCAGTTGCAGGAGATGGGCATGGGCACATTTGACAGCTGGGCTTCCCGGTTTGGCGAGACGGCCACAGCCCTGGAGCTGGCCCCGGAGGGGACGGGTTACCGGGCCCGCACTCGGTTTTCCCGGTTCTTTAATCTGCCCGAACTAATGAATATTTTTAAGGAGGTGGCCGACATCAAGACCGCTGACCAACTCAATTTGCCCGTACCCAAGGTGGAGTACCACACTGTTGTCTGCAAGCCCACCGAGCATCAGAAAGCACTTGTCAAAGAGCTGTCTAAGCGGGCCGAAAAGGTCCACGCCGGCAGCGTGGACGCCAGCAAGGATAATATGCTGAAGATAACCAGCGATGGCCGGAAGCTGGGCCTGGACCAGCGCATCATTAACCCCGCGCTCCCCGATGAACCCGGCACCAAGGTCAACCAGTGCGTTGCCAACATCCTGCGGCACTGGCGGGACGGCGAGGCGGAGAAGCTGACCCAGCTTGTCTTTTCCGACATCTCGACGCCCACCACAAGCAAAGGCGGCTTCAATATCTACGATGATATCAAAGCAAAGCTGGTCGCCGCAGGGATGCCGCCGGAGCAGATCGCGTTTATCCATGATGCCCGCACGGACGAGCAGAAGAAAGTTCTGTTCGCAAAGGTCCGCTCGGGCCAGGTGCGCGTCCTGCTCGGCAGCACACAGAAGATGGGGACCGGAACCAACGTCCAGAAGCGGCTGATCGCCAGCCATGACCTGGAATGCCCCTGGCGTCCCCGTGACCTGACCCAGCGGGCCGGGCGCATCATCCGGCAGGGGAATGATAACGAAACGGTCCATATTTACCGTTATGTAACCGAATCGACGTTTGATTCGTACCTCTGGCAGACCGTGGAGGCCAAGCAGAAGTTCATTTCCCAGATCATGACCAGCCGGACGCCCCTGCGTTCCTGTGACGATGTGGACGAAACCGCACTGTCCTTCGCTGAGATCAAGGCACTGTGCGCCGGCGACCCGCGCATCAAGGAGCGGATGGAGCTGGACGTGGAGGTGGCCCGGTTGAGGATCATGAAAGCCGATTATCAGTCTAAGAGGTTCCGGCTGGAGGATGACGTTGCAAAGCACATTCCGGCTGAAATCAAGCGTACCGAGGCCATGATTGCAGGCATCCAGGCGGACATGGACATTCTCGAAGCCCATCCCTGTCCGGCAGACGGATTTGTTGGCATGAAGGTCCTGGGCCGCAACTATCTGGAGCGAAAGAAGGCCGGGCTGGCCCTGATAGATGCTGTGGCCGGGGTCTCCGAGATGGAGCCTGTCGAAATCGGCAGCTACCGGGGCTTTGCCATCATGACCCGGCTGACTGCGTTTGACGACCACAAGACCATGTTCAAGGGCGCAGTCACATACACCATCGACCTGAGTGACAGCGCCGCTGGGAATATCACCCGTATCGACAATGCCTTGGGCAAACTGCCGGCGCACCTGAAAGAATACCAGGCCAAGCTCGACGACCTGAGCCAGCAGCTGGAATCGGCCAGGATCGAAGCCGCGAAGCCTTTCGCCCACGAGGCCGACCTCCAGCAGAAATCCGCCCGGCTGGCGGAGTTGGACACGGCGCTGAATCTGAACGGCAAAGGCGGCGTGGACACGGCGGCATAATCTGCAAGGGCGGTCAGGTTCCGGCCTGACCGCCCGGCACATTAAAGAAAGAGCCCACTATAAGAAAGAAAACAAATTATATCATATAGAGCGCAGTATGATGAGCCTGTACTTCGCTCTGCACATTGACAGGAGGTATTTCACATGGGATTTTTCTCGGAAATCGTCAGTGAGGCCCGTAAGAGCAGCGTACCGTCCCAATCCGCCGCGCCGGAACCCCCGCAGGAGGCCCCGCCCGCCCCGGACCAGACTGCATCCATGCCCGCTCCGACCCTGGCCAAGCCTGAACCTGTCCCCGAGCAGGAGACGGCCCCGGCAGCATCCATGCCGCCACCGGAGTTGAAACTGGACACCAAACAGGATGCCGTCCCTGCCCTCGATGACACCGCCGCCCGGCAGGCCCACGAGGCCGCAGAAGCTAAGCGCAAGGCCGAGTGGGACGCCAAACAGGCGGAGAAGAAAGCGGCCCGGCAGGCCGCTCTCGACCGTATCGGAAAAATGAACCGCAATGAGCTGTTGAAAGCGTCTGTGGAGCGTGTCGCCGCCGACACGGAGCGCCTGACTCGCCGGAATATGAAAGAGGCCGTGGCCGAACACGTCCAGGCCAAGTGCCGTGAGGACGCCTCATTCGCCATGCTGGTCATGGCCCCGGAGAAGTCCATGATTCGTTGTTTCCGGTACATCAACCGTCAGGCCCAGAAGTACGCCGAGCAGGAAATGAAGGACAATGGCATTGAGCGCACCGGCGTCTACGGCCTGGATGTGCCGGACGGCCTGTGCTTCCAGTGGGCAGAAGACTATTTTCGCGACGAAAACGCAGAGGAGGATCACAAGGATGACGAAAAATTTGTACCAAAACCGTATGTATCCACAAATTGTAAGGCGGCCAAGAGCAAGACAGACAAAAAGTCGTCCCCTGCGGCAAAGCCCAAAGCTGAAAAGCCGAAAGACCCCGGCATGGAGCAGCTGACATTGGGGGTGATGTGATATGCTAGATAAAAAATCCCTGCGCCAGTACGCTGATCCCGGCCTGACCATCCCCCAGGGACACGGGCTGCTCCATGCCCCGCAGGTCAGCTACATCGTCCGAACGGCGGTTAAAATTATCAGCCACCGCCGAACGCTTGTACTGTACGTTTACGACCGCAAACAGGCCGCCGCTGGCAATTTCACGCCTGTCTGGACCATGTTCCATGCGGGCGGTGAATACATTACCCTGGCCGTGGAGCCGGACGGCAAGGCCCGCTGGAGGACGGCCAGGTTTGTAAAGTTGGACAATGATTACTTCTTTACGAGTAAGTGCACGTTCTATTCCAGTCAAGACGAACAGCGTGTATGCAGTTTCTTTCATGACCGTGACCACGGTGGTATCGCCGCCCTGACCCATGCCCAGCAGACAATTCTTGACAGACGCCTGCAAAAACGTCTATGCCAGCGGGAACAAAAGGTTATGGTTCGAATGTCCGGCCTACCTACACTCCCACGTGATTTGGGTGATTGGCTGCGCCGGGATATTCTCCCGGCTTACTTTCTGTATAGCCACGCCCGACACGGCAAAGCCACAGGCGTCTGCTCCGCCTGCGGCGACGAATTTGTCTTGACGGACGTTAAGCACAACGGAACTGCCTCCTGTCCCCATTGCGGCCGGGAGTTGACCATGAAGGCCAAGGGCCGTATGGGCAAGCTGTTTGACCGGTTGACTTGTCAGGTCATTCAGCGAACCAAGGCGGGGGAGCTGGTCATCCGTATTATCAAGGTCAATGCCTCCATACAGAATGACGAGCCCCAAATCGCCGTTTGGGAGAACGCCCGTCAATTCGTCCGAGTTGACCCAGAAGGCCGTATCCTATGTGACTGCTACTATGAAACTTGGGACGGCAACTGGAAACAGGGCGAGCGCCCTGTGTTCTATCCATATAGCTATAATTTCTATGCGGATACCTGCGGTTATCTTTACCGCAAAAACTTACCGGACGTACTCCTGGGAACGTCCTGGCAGTATTGCCCCCTGGCCGATTATAGCGACCATTTTCAGAGGCCTATGGAGGTTTATCCCTTCCTGTCTGCTCATTTGCGGCATCCCCGGTTGGAGCACCTGGTCAAGACCGGCTTTTTCCGTTTGGCTTCAGACTTGGTCTATCGGATAGAATATAGTTCCGGTCTGGACGAAACCCAGAACCGCACCCACCGAATTTTGAATGTTGCGGCCGAGGATGTGGCCTTTCTGCGAGAGCTGGACGTGGGGATGGAAAACTTGCAGCGTATGCAAGTGTACTACCGGAACGGGGTGAAAGACCGCCAAAAACTGCTGACGTGGCAGATCGACCGCAAAATCAACATGGACCTGTCGTCTATCCTGGCACATACGACGCCCCATAAGCTCATACGGTATGCGGATGGGCAATACGGCCTGCTGCGAGGCCGGGAGGGAAAGTACGGCGGCTTACACTACGATTCCATCAAGACTGTGGTCAGGGAGTACATAGACTACCTGGAGATGTGCGTCAAGCTGGGCTATGATTTAAGGAACAATTTTGTCCTGTTCCCGAAGGATTTACAGAAATCTCATGATAGGACGGTCCAGCGCATGAAAATTAAAATCGACATGAAAATGCGGGAAAACTTCCAGAAAGCATATAAACGCATCAAGGGACAGCTTGATTTTGAGCTGGACGGTATGAAAATCGTCTACCCGGCGTCCTTGGACGAGATCATCACCGAAGGCCATGCGCTCCATCATTGTGTCGGTGGGTATGTTTCCAAGGTCGCCGCCCGGAAAACCATGATCCTTTTCCTCCGGCGCTGCGAGGCGGCGGACAAGCCCTTCTATACCGTGGAAGTGCTGAATGGAGAAGTAGCACAGGTCCGAGGGATCGGCAACTGCGATGCCACACCGGAAGTCAACGCATTCATGAGCCGCTGGAAGCGGCAGGTGCTTCACGCCGCCCCCGCCGCCGCATAGGGGCTGGGGGTGTAAGCCCCCTGTCCCGGGTGAGGAAAACGTTGCGGATTGACGTATCAGGGTCCCTTGATTTTATATAACCACACGCCTGCCTTATTTTATAACGTATGTCATGCGCCGTCCCTGATTATATAAAATAGCCCCTGACGTATCAACGCTTTCCGGGCAGTTTTATATAAAAAATATTTTTTATATAAAATCCAACTGCCTGGAAATCAGTCAAATTATAAATTCAACTTCGTTGAAATATCAGGCTTCTCTGGCAGGGTCGCGACCGTATGTCGCTCCGACCTGCCAAAACGAGAAAAAGGGCATAAGGGGCGGTGGCACACGGGCTAAAACTACGTTTTATACCCGTGTGGTCGGCATAGCCGACACCGCTGACCCTACGCTGCGCTCCGGGCCACCCCTGCGAGCCCCTGCGGGGACTCTCCGGGGCCCTTACTGCGCCGCCCATGCTCCGCATGTCCGGCTTGCCCCCTGACGGGGGTGCCCGATCCGCCGGCTGTGCCTTCGCCCCCCTGCGGGGATTGAACCGCTTGCGCGGTTCCGAGTGATTTATCAGGGCAGCAAAGCGGGAAAAAGCAGACATGGCCCAACACGCCGAAGCGCGTCGAAACCATGTCAATCACTATTGCAATTTTTCCTGTTCTGTTGTAAAATGGCCCTGAGAGACACAGAAGCAATAGGCAGGGTGCAGGGGAGTACCAGTCCCCCGCACCCCTATGCAGGAGCGCATACCTCCCACACAGCAGATTACTGCGCCACGGCCCCATTATACCCTTTTTACCGGTACTTTTCAAGGGGGGCATTGTGTGTGTAGCTTCCGGCGGTGCAGGGATTAAATGCCCTGCGCCGCTTTTGTGTCTTGACGGGCAAACCCTGTGGGGGCCGGGAATGGCGAGTACCACCCCCACGGGCCTGTTACCGTTGAGATCACAAAATTTCCGTTTACACGGAGAAGGAGGTTGTACACATGAGGCGCTTTTTATCCTTTATTACACCTTAGTCTAGTCTTTATCCGTCGAACTCGAACAAGGGCAGACCGATGCAGCCGCAGATATTATTCGCATCAATGCCCAATCTCCGAACACCTTAATTATATTGAAAAGGAGAAATTCATCATGCGTACTTTCAACAAAATCATCACTTCCGTTCTGGCCATCGCCCTGGTCATGTCCATGTCCTGCACCGCTTTCGCCGCTGAGGTTGAGTTCATCGAAGACACTCCCGCAGCCACTGAAGGAAACGCCACCGGCGGCAACGGCGGCCTCATCGAAGGCACCTACGACGACATGGTCGGCGTAGCCGGCGACAAAGACATCAACGGTTCCCAGGAATACGAGATTCCCGGATACAACCCCAACCCCGACGGCAATATCTTCTTCGAGACGACCAGTCCTGAAACCGAAGAGACCGGGAACAACGGCGTTGGCTCTATCACCGACGCGCCCATCATCGTAACCGACCCCGAAGAAGACGATGGCTTCGACATTCCCGCTGATGCTCCTCTCGCCGAGGACAAGCCTGACGTCGATGGCTCCGACATTCCCGCCGATGCTCCTCTCGCCGAGACCAAGCCCAACGGCAAAGAGAACGAAGAAATTCCCTTCGAGAGCGCTGAGAACCCCAAGACCGAGGCGACTATTCCCGACGGGAGGACCCCCATCAAGAATCCCAACGCCTTTCGCCCCCTCTCCGGCTTCGCCAGCGTGAAGCTCCCCTTCGCCGATGTCGCTGAGAACGCCTGGTACACCAGCTCTGTCAAGGCCGTTTACTCCCTGGGCCTGTTCAGCGGCACCAGCGCCGACACCTTCAATCCCCAGGGCAACCTGACCGTCGCCCAGGCTATCGCTCTCGCTGCCCGGACTTACGCCAATGCCAATAACGAGACAGTTCCCGCCGCCAACGCCGGCGAGGCTTGGTATCAGGGCGCTTACGACTACTGCGTAGCCAACGGCATCATTGACGCCAAGACCTGGACCGCTGACAAACTCAACGCCAACGCCACCCGCTACGAGATGGCTTCCATCTTGAACGGCGCCGCTGACGAGAGCGTTCTTGTCGCCACCAAGGACGTTGACTCCGTCATCGACGTGCCCGCCGACAGCGAGTACGCCGACATCGTCCTCACCTGGTATCGCGCCGGCATCGTGTCCGGTACGTCCACCGGCGCTTTCGAGGGCAACCGCACCATCACCCGCGCTGAGGTTGCTAAGATTCTCTGCAACCTGAACGGCGTGCGCTAAAAGGCAAACTCCCCGGCAGACAGCCACTATGCGGATACAGCCAGTGCCAGCAAACTGCTTCAATCCGACACAAATATCACAGTGGATATCAGTCATAAGAGCGCCAAGATTTCGTCTCAAAGGGGAAGTAAATTCCCTCAGTCCTGCTTAAGCCCCAATATTATCAAAGAGGGCCTCCCTCTATGCAAGGGCAGGCCCTCTCCATAGTAACTCCAAAAAAATATAAGGAAGGAAATCCTGAGATGGAGATGACACGAGACGCATTGCTTGAAGGATTATGCTATGTCCAGGCAAAAATGCAGGATATGGACCGAATCCTACAGCAACGGCTCAGATTAGAGCAGACGCTGCAATCACAAAAAGCATATACAGAAATTCGGGAACACCGGACTGAAATTAAAACCGAGCAGACCACAGTTAAGGGAACGCTGGCACTGGCCGTCATTGCGGGGACCCTGCTGTTGTTCTTTACGATCCTGAACCTTCTTGTTGGGGGCGGGGTGGATGTCTTATCATTCGTTATTCTGCTTGTTTGCTACGCCGTCCTGATCGCTGACAGGGACCGTAAAACAAAAAGAAGAATTGTGGCGGTTGTTGTCATGGTTCTCTTTGCATTTAATGGCCTCACCCCCTTTTTTCGAGTCACACCTGGAATTTTTGAACTCATTGTTTTGGGTGTCGCAGTTGTGCTCTCCGTTGTAATCACCAGGGCGGTGGTTCGCTTTGTCAACCAAAAGACGGTCCAGGGGAACAAAGATGCAGACATTCACAACCAACAACATATGCAGCAGGTGGATAGACAAAATGCTCATATCCGCCAAGAAAACCAAAGAATCCTTACCGAATGCGGCCAACTTCAAGCAAGGTATGAGGAAGTGCTGCAAGACCTGTGGAACTACAGCAGCGCATGGTATCCGCCAGATTATTATACACTTGCTTGCGTTGATTTTTTCATCAATGATGTTCGCAATTACAAGTCCTCAACGGTTCAGGAAATGGTGAAAAACCTTGATGAAAGCCAATTCCGCCAGCAGGTGCTTGCTACACAGCAACAGCAAAGTGTACAGCTGAATCAAATTATCTATGGACAGGCTCAGATAGGGCGTCAACTACGCACACTCAATATGCTCCAGGCTATGTCGATGATTCAAAGCAGTATCCAGGCGGCCAATATGAACCAAACTATACAGAGCAGCACAAGCAGCATCATAAATGCAGTACACACGCGGAGCCGAAGGTGACACCTTGGGTATCTTGTGACCAAAGAACGGCGCAATGACCGGCGATGTTTTATCACCTGAGGAGAAAGCCGGCTTACCTTGCTATCGGTAAGCCGGCTTTCTTAAATTTTTGTGGTGATTTTGTAAAAAAATGGAGGGGGTAAATCATATTGAGTTACATGAGGCCCTTCGATTTTGTTCATTTATGTGGAAAGTAAAAATCGTCATTTTTTCTCGATATATAAAACTGATTTCTTGACTTTTTGCGTTTTTTTGTTATAATCTAACCATAACCGCGAAAACTTTATTTCTATGTTCATTATCTAAAAATCAAGTAAAGGAGGCAAGACTATGCTTTATAAAAATCAAGGAGAGGTTATGGATAGGATCGACATTGTGCATAGGGTGAGTTATCCAGACTCTGAGATTACCAAAGAGAGATATGTGAAGTATCATATATTAAAAAAGGGGTTGGATCTTGAACAAGCAATTCATGACGCAACCATAGATGCCTTTGACAGCGTTATTTGGAGCGGCGGTTTTCCCCGCTCAAATGTAGAATATCACCAATTTATTGAGAAAGTCAAGCCCTCATATTGCGAAAAACACGGTTTTACAAAAAATATATTGTCCTATGCTGTAGATGGTGCAGAACCGCGCGATGGTAATGCTGTCTGTGTGAGCCAATACGAGTTTGCCCATTTGTTCAAAGAGCGAAACGCCAGAAAACAGATAATACTCGAGAGGCAAAAGGCCCACGAAGCTCGGAGTACTGCCATTCGGGATACTATTATCAAGTTAATGGTACACATGGGATACTACTGCACGAACTATAGTTCAAGCACGCTGGCCAACTGGACGATGAGGTGCAAGATGGTAGCGGTGTGGTCTTGGGCGGAAGAGTACGTAAACGGCGGAAATACAGATATCATCAAATTTTTTAAAGAAAAAATCGAATCGATCGAACTGTTGGGATAATCAAAGAAAGTTTAATCGGCTGTGGCATTCATTGCCACAGCCGATTTATAACTATGCTCTACTCCGTAACCACGGCAAAACGACCAGCAGGCATATGCGGCCAAACAGAGTGAGAGCGGCCCTCAGGGATTTGGCAAGGTCCGAGAGCAGCAGGGCAACGCCAATCACACAGATAGCAGTTTCCTGCAGGCGTGCCATGACGCGGTCCAGACCGTAAGCGGTCTTGACCGTCCCGAAAACACCCTCCACAGTATTGCGGTCGCAGTTGTCCTGATATTCCAATTTCTTCGCTGGGCGGGACAGGCCGGTAGTTTTTGGCGGCTTTCCCAGGGCCGGACCGGACAGCCGGATGCCATGCTCTTTGCAAAAAGCCAATGTCTGGCGGCTGCGGTAGATCTTGTCCGCCAGAATGCGTTCCGGGTAACAGCCATAGCGCTCCCGGTACCTGGCCACCGCCCGCCAGAGGTCTTCCGATTCGTTGAAGGGCTCGAAGTCCAGCCGTTCGATCCTGGCATAGCCATCCACCAGACTGATATGCAATTTTGAACCAAATTCGGTGTTGGTGTGGGCTTTTCCCCGAACAATGGGCCGGACCCAGGGCTGGGCCAGACTGACGATGCGCCGGGGAATGCTGTGGGTCCTGGATTCGAACATAATGCGTTGCTGCTCGTAGACAGTCGTAACGATATTCAAACGTTCTGCCTGCTTTGAAGACAATTTTGCGCCAGTTTGAACCAATTGAGCGATATAACCCATATCCCGGCGGATGTACTGCAACTGTTTGCGTATCCCTGAACGGATCGCTTTCCCACTGCGCTTCTTGCTTTTGGATAGACGCAGATAGTCCTTCCGGGCGCACTTGCGGTACATCCGGGGCTTCTTCTGTCCTGCCGCTTCACACAGCTCGTCCACCGTTTTCTCCGCTTTCTCCCGCGCCTGGTTCAGTAAATTGATGTCCTGAGGATAGGCGATGTCCGCGGGGCAGCATGTGGCGTCCAGAATCAGTGTCCCGCTGTTAGGCGGATCGTTCCCGTCATCCGAGTCATCCTATTTCCCTGTCTCCGCTTTTGGTACAGACGCCTCCAAAATTGCTGCCAGGTCCTCCTCGCTGAACCGTTTCCGGAACGCCACCAGCGTGGACGCCCCGAATGGACACGGCCCGTACTCCTTCATGCCGATGAAATATTGCAGATACGGGTTTTCTCCGACATGTTTCACCAGCCACTGGTCGCTGCATTTCAGCCGCCGCTGGATCAGCAGTGCCCCCAATGCCATCCGTGCCGGGTGCGCCGGGTGTCCATTGTTCACGAAGCGGGCTGCATACCGTTCCTCCGCCACTTCCCAGGGGACCAGCGCCGCCAGTTTGACCCAATCGTTTTCTGGGTCCAGTTTTCCATACGGAAACACGAAGTCCTCGATCCGCAGCTGGCTGTTGTTCTTATACATCCGCTCCGCCCCCCCATAAGTGCAAGCTTTTTCCTTGCTTTTCCTAAATTCCCTTGCACTTATTATACCATATTTCCGTCCCTTTCGCTTGGATCCCTTGCGGTTTGTGGTTGCGGAGTACTCCCTATTTAGGGGTGCGTATAATGAGGGGCAGCTCCACACTGGGACTGACTGCGCAACATATATACTGGTTCAGGCTGTTCAGATAATCTCGGGTGACATCTTGAAGTATCAACGATTCACTGTGGTTGGACGTGGTGATAGTCTCCTTTTTTCTGATAAGGGAAGCATATATACTCTTCCACCCTGTTCTCCTGCTCGTTTAGCAAGATGAGACTGGGGCCATTGGTCATTGGACAGCTGTGGCGATACTCCCACGTTTCAATACAATTCTTCGCATCACAGACGAACTCGCTGTATAGGTCCGCATCGTAAAATACCAAAGTGATTTGTTCGTTGCTATTGCGTTCCATGGCAATGGTCTGTATCTCAATAATGCCTTGAATCAAAGAAATGATGCTGGGGTATAGCTGCTCATAAGCCGGATTCTCTTCCGCCTGCGGCAATGGGCTGCCCTGTATGACCTTGAACTGCCACACCAGATTCTTACGGGGAACTTTCTTGATGAAGGTCAAAGTACCGACTTCCAAGTCGAAGCCGCCCGTCTGATAGACCTCCTGCCGGCTCTGCTCGCCCTGGTACTGGTATCCGGGTTCTCCTAGACCCTCCAAGTGCTTCAAGAATACCTTGGCGGTAATGTTCTGTAAGAAAGCATCCATGTCCGCAAGCGCCCGGCGGGCGGCTGCCCTATCGAGGCGCTGGGCGAGCAGTTCATAGGCAAGGCCCCATTCCGGGATATCCTCGCTGGCTCCGCTCATATAGGCATCCAGTTTCTCCGGTGTGATGGCGAGGATGGCGCAGACGGCATTGGGGAACATCTCTGGCCGGTGCCACTGGAGCAGCTGGAGAAGTAGCCGGGGGTTCGGGGTGTTGGACGGACGTCTGCCACCGGGGATGGGGAGACGGCTAGGGCTTGTCCCCTGGCCGGTGGTCAGCCATTCGTACGTGGTGTGGGTGGCTTCCGCAATTTTGTTGAGTACGGCGTCAGATGGGTTTCGCTCGGCCCGTTCAAGCAGACTGATATAGTTGCTGCTTACCCCTATACGCTCGGCCAGTTCCGTCATGTGGAGGCCCACACTTTTACGGGCAGCTTTTATGCGTTCGGCCAGTTCTTGATTACTCATATAGGTTTGCTCCTTTCATTATTGAGTTTGAGAATATTGTATCACTATTAAACTAAAATGCAATACTAAGTTTTTAGAAATTATAGAAACAAAAAAACTTGTATAATAGTATTGACACCTGCGTTGGAATATGATACCATGCCGGGTAGACACACTATCAAACAAAAACTCGCTTGCATAGTACGTTATGCAACCAACTCTTTGAGAAGGAGGTGTAAAACGAGTATGAAACAGGCCCAAGATTTGAGTTGCAAATATTCGCTCTCTTTGAAAGAGGCGGCAGACTACTTTGGCATCGGCGTCAACCGCATTCGTGAGTTAGCCCGGCAGCATAAAGATGCGAATTGGATTTTAATGAAGGGCTCCCACCTGAATATCAAGCGCGAAAAGTTTGAACGGTTTCTTGACAATACCAGCTCAATTTGACCACATACGCCAGAGGGGTCATGCCCGTGATTGGCAGCAAGCTCATGGGCTGGCTACCTGACAGGGGGCTGGCATTTAAACAACCTGAATATTAGAAATCATGCGGTGGACGGCGGACTTTGGATGTGCTATGACAGAAAAGCACATTCAAGGTCCGCTCCGTCTTAGAGAGGAGTTAAAAATGGGCGAAAAAAGACGTGATCGGAAAGGCCGTGTACTGCGGACTGGAGAGAGCCAGAGGCCAGATGGAAGATATCAATACAAATACACAGACCCGGCTACACGCAAACCTAGGCTGGTATATTCCTGGAAGCTGGAGCCCACCGACAGAACTCCAGGCGGCAAGAAAGAAGGCCCATCCCTCCGGGAACTGGAGAAGGCTATCCAGCGGGACATAGACGATGGCATTGACACAACCGGCCGCAAGATGACTGTTGTTGACTTGTACCAAAGGTACTGTACCCTTCATGGGAATGTGAAGCCCAAGACGGTAGACTGCCGGGAGAGGCTTATAAAGATGCTCCAGAGCGACAAGCTGGGCGGCATGAGCATTGAGCGAGTAAAGCAGTCTGACGCAAAAGAGTGGGCTGTCCGCATGAAGGAGCGCGGTGTCGCTTACAACTCTATCGCCAATAGCAGGCGCTCCCTCAGTGCTGCCTTCCACATGGCCGTCGAAGATGACCTTGTACGTAAAAATCCGTTTAGCTTCAAGCCTGACGAAGTGGTGATTAACGACACAAAAAAGAAAGTCCCTCTGAGTAAAGCACAGGCAGACAGCCTCCTGGCCTTCGTGAAAGCCGACAAGGTTTATGGCAGATATTATGACGACATCGTGATACTGCTGGGAACAGGACTGCGTATATCGGAGCTGTGCGGCCTGACGGCTACCAGCCTGGACTTCGACAAACAGGCTATCGTGGTTGACCACCAGTTGCTATGGACGGCAAAGCAGGGCTATTATATTCAATCTCCCAAGACAGAAAACGGAGTGCGGATGATCCCCATGAGCCAGGAAGTCTATGAAGCTCTCCAGCGGGTGGCGAAGCGGTGCAGACCGGATGTTCCCCTTGCCGTCGGAGGTCACCGTGATTTTCTCTTCCTCCGGCCCAATGGAAAGCCTCAGTTCGCCAGTAGCTACGGTCAGATTTTTGGAGGTATCCTAAAGAAGTACAACAAAAAGCACAAAGAGAAGTTGGAAGCGTTCACGCCTCACCTGCTGCGTCACACCTTCTGTACCTACAAGGCCAATGCTGGCATGAGTCCCAAGACGCTACAATATATCATGGGCCACAAGTCCATTGAAATGACGCTGGATTACTACGCACACGGCGACTTTGGAGCGGCAAAGGCTGAGATGGCAAGGACCGCTGCATAACTGCTTTACTACTTTCCGTACTACGTTTGTCCGTCAAGTTAGACTGCGATATGTATTGATACGGAAAGTTGCGGTATAAGCAAAAAAGCTCCAAACCGTTGAAATGCAACGGTTTGGAGCCTTGTAGAACAATGCAAAATCTTATGCAAAGTGGCTTAAAATCTATATAAACTATTGATAGAACACTGTTGTAAAAATGTTGGATTTGCTGGCGGGAGAGGGCCGTGAGCTTCATAGCGCCTAAAGCGGGTTTGATATGGTTCTTGCAGGAGGAACGATAAGAATCAAGCGTGTAGGGTTTTACAGACGGTTCAACGTAATCATTGAGCCAAGTATCCAACCACTCACCCACTGTCATCTTAGAGGGTTCAACGTAGGTTCCTTCATCAATCGCTGACAAGGCTTCTCGTAATTTTCTGGCTGCTTCGGCTTGGTTTTTGTCAGAGACAGAATACCGTTTTGTTTTTCCAGTCAGTGGGTCCGTCACGGAATAACGGCCTTCCCAATAAGTAGTACGTTTGACATCCTTCTGTCTGAGCGAACCCATACCATTTGCTTTGCGTCCAGGTTCAGGCTTTTTATTCTGAGGGGTGATCTTTTTCTTTGAGCGTGGCATAATTTCTCCTTTCTTCGCCACGCAGATACGGTGATAAGCGCATCATGCGGGGTGGCTTCTAGCCATAGTCGGTAGGTATTTTTGATAAAGTAATCATAACTGGCACTCCTTTCAGAATTTGGATTTATCACGTAAGGGCAGTATAGGACCCGGATAGCTGGTTGTCAATGGATTTTTATCAAAAAGATATGAATATACTTTGAAGTTTTCGAGTGCAAATTTGATTAATTTAGAATTATTTCTTTTGGTTTTGCGAATATTTTTTCTAAAAATATCTTGACGAATAAAACGGCTTGTGGTAGTATATGGTTAGTGGCTGCCAGAAGCCCAAATTATAAAAGATGCGGAACTTGATCGGAACACGGAACTTAAAATATGAGATAATATGGTGAACGAGATGATGAAGCGACCTGGGTAACATTATAATGGCAAGACCCACGCTGGATGATTCTGGCGGGGGTTTTTCATAGTCTTCTGGAATTTGACCCAAGTGGAGAGATCGGCGGCTATCAAATATATAGGAGAGAGAAAAACTACCACACTTTGCTCAGCTGGAAATTTTGTGGTACTTCTTATCTCCATATAATTACTTTAAATATATAGACGGGTAAAAAGTACCAGCCCTTTTTATGTTGAGATTCCATGAATAAAATCAGGAAGTCTGCAAAGGAAAAGTCAATAGAAAATTTACAGAAAAGTGAAGAAGGAAGAAGGGGGTAAAAGGGGGTAAAAAAGGTACAACAACAAGACCACCGCAGGAACGCTGGTCTGGGAAAGAATTACAGAAAGATTCAGATGCGCTCGTTGGAGACTGGCTCAGAAGGTTGTTCCAGTTTGGCAAGATACTCCTTCACCTTGCCGTAGTAGATGCGCAGGAACTTGTTGGCACCCGCTGTCATGTAGACCAGG
>CAJTFN010000029.1 GCA_910575815.1 Oscillospiraceae bacterium | reverse complement strand
TCCCTGGAGTGATACGTCAGACCAATGCCTTCCCATTCTAACAGCTTTGGCAACAATGAGGAAAAAGACACGGCTGGCTGCCGTGCCTCTTACCGTAAATCTTATTGTAATAGGAGTGATGAAACTATGGCAGTTTTCCGAGTGGAACGCAAGGGTACTCTTTTCCTATGAATGAGTTTTAATAGGAACACTGTAATATCAAGGCTTTTCGGAGCCAGCAACCACAAAAAAATATTATTTGAGCTATCACATTACGCAGAAAGCCGTCCGGCATGAAAAAACGGGCGGCTTTTTTGCGTGGATAGCCGGGAGGGAGGCGAAAAAATAGTAACAAACTTTTAGCGCAAGATTTGTGCAACATTCACGAAATTAAAAAAGGAGGTAACGAATGGCAGACGAAAAATTAAACGTGAGCCCGGAGGAAAATCCCCAGCCCAGCTTGTTCGATACTGGCCCGGCGGATGCTCCTGCCCCGGAAACATCCGCGCCGGAGCCCCCGGCCCCGGAGAACATTCCCGAGCAGGCCGCCGTGGATGCGCCCGCCCAGGATGCCCCGGCTGGTGCTCCCGGCAAGGTGAGTGTATCCGCTGACCAGATTGAAAAGCTGATGGCGGAGCGCCGGGCGGCGGAACGTGCGGAGGTGGAAAAAAACGAGCCGCCCGAACCGGAACAGCCGCCCACCCCGGCCCCGGAGGAAAAGGCCGCCGGGGAAAAGGGGCCCGCCAAAAAGGACAAGGCCGCCAAAGAAAAAACGCCCGAGCCAGATAAACCCAAGGGTAGGCGGGGCCGCAAGCCCAAGGAAGAAAAGGCGGGGCCCGGTGAACCGGGAGGGACGGGGGCCCGCCGTGGCCGCCCGGCCAAGGCTGACAAGGCGGCCACGGACAAGCCCCCGGCTCAACCTCGAGACAAAATGTCCCAAGGCAAGGGCGGAAAGGCCGCCACGGTAAAGGGCAAGGAAGAGGCTCCCGCCGCTCCCCCGCCTGCGCCGGAAGTGCCGCCCCAGCCCCGTGACGCGACCCGCGCCGAAAAGGAAGAGATTGTTTACCTCAACCTCTCGGAGCTGTTCCCGTTCAAAGACCATCCTTTCGGTGTGCGGGACGATGCGGAAATGAAAGGGCTTGTGGAGTCGGTCAAGGACAACGGCGTACACCAGCCCGCGCTGGTGCGTCCCCGGGAGGGCGGGGGCTATGAAATCATCGCGGGCCACCGCCGCCAGCGGGCCAGTGAGCTGGCCGGGTTCGCCAATATGCCGTGTATCGTCCGCAACATGACGGACGATGAGGCCATCCTTGCGATGACGGACGACAACCTGCGCCACCGGGAAAAGATTCTGCCGATGGAAAAGGCCCAGTCGCTGAAAATGCAGGTGGAGGCCATCAGCCATCAGGGGACGAAGATGGAGGGCGTGGCCGCCGGGGACGTTGGAAAACGCTCCACGGAAATCGTGGGGGAACGCAACGGCATGAATTACAAGCAGGTACAGCGGTATATCCGGCTGACCGAGCTTGTGCCGGAGCTCCAGTCTATGGTGAACGAGAAAAAGCTGTCTTTCACCCCCGCCGTGGAAATCTCGTTCATCAAGCCCAAGAACCAGAGGTTCATCGCCGTTTCCATTGAGGGCGAGCAGGCGTCCCCCTCGCTCTCCCAGGCCCAGGAGCTCCGCAAGCTGGACAAGGACGGGAAACTCAACGGCGATGTGATTGACGGCATTTTGAGCCGTGAAAAAAAGGAGGTAGACAAAGTGATTATTTCCGCCGCTGAATTGAACAAGTATTTCGGCAAGGACGCCACGCCCCGGGAAATGAAAGACCAGATTATGTCCCTGCTGGCCGAATGGAAAGAGAAACAGCCCCCGGAGCGCACCGCGCCGGAGAAAAAGACTGACCGGGAAAAGTAAGCCTTGAGACATTTTGTCCCAAGGCTTTTCTCTTTCCCGCGCCCCTCCCCCGCGTCCTGCATGGCGTTCTTTTAGAGAGGGGCTCTGGTGGTATATCCCCCGTCGCCGCCTGCTACTGAGCACAGCCGGGAGTGGGCAGTCAAGGGGCGGAACGCCCGCCGCCTGCGGCGGTTTGCCCTTGACGGCCCGCCCCGGCTGTGCCACCCCTCCCGGCGCGGCGGGGGATATATCCTCCAGAGCCGCCCCCTTTCCCATGAATGGGAAAGGGCGGGGGGATAGGGTTGAACGACAACTATTAAAATATCGGAGGTAAACGACTATGAAACGACCCCTTGCTTACATCACCGCCGCTTGGTATGGCGGCGACACGGAAAATGCGGAGCTGGCCGCGCAGTACTGCCGGGCGGTTTACGATGCGGGCTTTGCCCCTATCTGCCCGGCCCTGTTCCTGCCCCTTTTCCTCAATGACGCGGTTCCCGAGGAGCACAAGAGCAGCATCGACATTGGCCGCGACCTGCTCCGCCGCTCCCGGGTGCTGGTGGTGTGCGGGCATACCGTCACCGAGTCCATGAAGAACGACATCGCTGTGGCCCAGCGGCTTGGCATCACCGCCACCACCCTTGAGGGCATCCTGACCGTCAAGGGACAGGGCCGCCGCTGACGTGGCCGCGCTGTTCGAGGCGTACATCACCAATCTGGGGAAATACAACGAGGGCGAGCTGGTGGGGGAAACGCTGAAATTCCCCACCAGCCCCCAGGCGGTGGAGGCGCTGTTAAAGAATATCGGCGTGGACGGCATACGCTACGAGGAATTTTTCATCACCAGCTTTGACGGCGATGTGCTGGGGCTCTATGACTATCTGGGCGAGTATGAAAATCTGGACGAGCTGAACCATCTGGCCTGCCTGCTTTCGGAGCTCCCCCAAAGCGAGATTGAAAAATTCGAGGCCGCGCTCCATATGGGGGCGCATACCTCCAGCGTGGCGGACATCATCAACCTTGCGGAAAATCTGGACTGCTTTGAATTTTACCCGGAGATTGAAAGCGAGGAGGATTTGGGCCGCTATTTTGCGGAGGATTTGCCGATCCCCGCCGAGCTGAAAGACTACTTTGACTATGAGGCATACGGGCGGGACATATCCATCAACGAGGACGGCCACCTTGCCCCCGGCGGCTATATCGTCCAGACGGGCGATATTAAGGAAGTCTACCACGGGATAGAGGATATTCCCAAGGAGCACAAGGTTTTTGCCCTCCCCCGGCTCTCCATCCGGGAACAGATGGCCGCCTACAAGGAAGTGATTGACCGTTCCTCTCTGGAGGCTGAACGCAAGCACCCGGAAACGGGCCGGGAGGAGCGGTGACTTCGAGACATTTTGTCCCAAAGGCCGGAGGGCCTATCCCCCATGAAAGGAGGCGGTTTTGATTGATTGACGAGGATGTTTCCCGGCGCACTATCGCGTTATCCATGCGGACGGGAAAGCTGACGGCCCGGGTGCTGGCCTATGCGCTCCGGGCGGCTGGCCGGAAGATACAAAAGGAGCACCGGGCCCACCAGACGCCCCACGGCAGGCAGTCCGTGAAAAAGCTCATGGCCCACGGCGCGGCCACGAACAGCATCGAGCTCACCGGGGCCCCAAAAGAATTTGACCGGGTGGCCCGGAAATGGAATGTTGACTATGCCTTTTATAAGACCGGGCCGGACAAGTATCTGCTGTTCTTCAAGAGCGGGCAGGCGGACGCAATCACCGCTTGTTTCTCGGAATACTCCCGCCGTGTGCTGGATAAGGCAAAGACTGACCGCGTACCCATCCGGGAACAGCTCAAACGGGCCGCCGCCGAGATACTGCGCCAGCCCGCGCCCCAAAGGAAAGACCGCGTAAAAGAGGCCGCCCATGAGGACAGATAAGCTGAAAAAGTACCTTTTGCCAAACCTCCCCTATCTGTTCATCGGGTGGGCCTGCCTAAAGGTGGGGACGGCCTACCGTCTGGCGGCGGGGGCGGATTTGGCCCACAAGCTGGTGGGGATGGTGGCGGCTCTCGGCCCGGCCTTTGCCGACTTTGCGCCGGGGCTTGCTCCTTTTGACTGGCTCACCGGCATCGCGGGGGCCGTGGCGATCCGGCTGGTTATCTATCAGAAAAGCAAAAAAGCCCAAAAATATCGCCGGGATGAAGAGTATGGTTCGGCCCGCTGGGGAACGGAAAAAGACATCAAGCCGTTCACCGACCCTAGGTTTGAGAACAACATCATTCTGACCGGGACGGAATTTCTCACCACCAACACCCGGCCCGCCGTCCCCGCCAATGCCCGGAACCTGAATTGCTGTGTTGTCGGTTCCTCCGGCTCCGGCAAAACCCGGTTCTGGCTCACGCCCCAGCTTCTGCAGGCCCATTCCTCCTATGTGGTGGTAGACCCAAAAGGCGGGGTGCTGGAGCAGGCGGGCTTTTTCCTGCAACGGAAAAAGGGATATAAAATCAAGGTTTTTAACAGCATTGATTTTTCCCGCTCCATGCACTACAACCCGCTGGCGTACATCCGCAACGAGGCCGACATTTTGAAATTCGTCAATACCTTAATCGCCAACACCAAAGGCGAGGGCAAGGAGAGCGACCCGTTCTGGACGAAATCAGAAACGCTTTTATACTGCGCCCTTATCGCCTATATCATTTTCGAGGGCCTGGACGAGGACAAGAACATGAACACGCTGGTAGACATGATTTCCGGCATGGAGGTCAAGGAGGACGATGACGATTTCATGAACGCGGTGGACTATATGTTCGCCGGGCTGGAAAAACGCAAGCCGGACTGTTTCGCGGTCAAGCAGGACAAAAAGTACAAGCTGGCCAGCGGCAAGACGGCGCGGAGCATACTTATTAGCTGTGGCGCAAGGCTGGCCCCATTTGACATCCCGCAACTCCGGGAGATTATGAGCTATGACGAGATGGAGCTTGACAAGCTGGGTGACAGACGGACGGCGGCGTTCTTCATCATCAGTGATACCGACACCACCTATAACTTTATCGTGGCCCTTGCCTTTTCGCAGATGTTCAATCTTCTCTGTGAACGGGCGGACAACGTACACGGGGGCCGCCTGCCCCATCATGTGCGGGTGCTGTGGGACGAGGCCGCCAACACCGGGCAAGTGCCCAACCTCGAAAAGCTGGTGGCGGTCATCCGCTCCCGGGAGGTGAGCCTGACGCTGTTCTACCAGCAGTTGGCCCAATGTAAGGCAATCTACGACAAGAACGCGGAAACCATTTTAGGCAACATGGACAGCGTGGTATTCCTCGGGGGCCGGGAGGCCAGCACCATCAAGGAGATTTCCGAGAACTGGCTGGGCAAGGCCACCATCTCCATGCAGACCGAGGGCCGCTCCCGTGGGCAGTCGGAAAGCTACAATCAGAACACGCAACGGCTGGGCCGGGAGCTTATGACCCCCGCCGAGCTTGCCACCATGCCCGGCGACAGGTGCATCCTGCAACTGCGGGGCCTGCCGCCGTTCTACTCCCGGAAATACGATTTGAAACAGCACCCCAACTACCGATACACGGCGGAGGCGGACAAGAAGAAAAACGCCTTTTCGCTGGAGCGGCTTATCTGCCGCCGTATAAAAAAGCTCAATCCCAACGAGCAGTACACCGTGTACGAGGCGGACGTGCCGGACAAAACGCCCATAGACGAGGACGAGGACATCCTCAACTATGACGATTTGGACGACCCGGACGCTTTTGTATAGCTTTGGGACATTTTGTCCCAAGGAGTAGCCAGCCGCCTACACCGGGCGGCTTTTCTTGTGCCCGGGAATATCCCGGAGAAATGGAGGACTATATGGCATTCTTGGCCGTCAGGACTGCTTTGCACAGACCCATGTACCCAATCTGCTTCAAGCCGTTGTAGTCATATATGTTGTTATTGTATTGATGGACGCAATCCTTGACGACTTGCCCTACTAGGCCTATATTCTCTTCAACAAGCCTCTGTTCCGCGTCAGTAAGTGGACGCATACGATTCCCTCCCTTTCATATTCCTGCTTGCTGCCATAATGGATGCACGACTAGCCAGTAGCTTCTCGCTCTCCTCGATCCTCTGTGGTTACGGGTTTCTTCTGGGGAAGCAGGGCCAGGAGGGTTTCCATCTCCTTGTTCTTGCTTTCCACGGTTTCCGTTTGGGTGAGGGGCTGCGTTTCACTTCCCATGACCACTTCCCGCAGGATGTCGGAACACTCATAATGGTATCCATCCCGGTCGAAGCCCTCTCGGGGGAGCGCTTCTGGGTTTGTACTGGGAGACAGGCTGTAAATCTTTCGGATTTCCACGGCCTCCTGGTCCAGGATGACGTCGATGGGAAGAATTTCGGCGGCCTCCCCATGTTCCGGGGAAGCCGCCGAGACGGGCAGTGCCAGTGCGGCGATCAAAAACGCCGACACCGGCAGGGAACATGCTTTCTTCATGGTATCTCCCTTCTTTGTTACGACGGCGTGTAGTTGCCGCCCTGAATCAGCGGCTGCAGGTAGGCTACCGCAAAGCCCAGCGTGTTCAGCACCACCCAGCTGATGACGATCCGTTTGAGCCAGCCGGTGGCCTCGGAGACTGCCCGCTCATTACGGGAGATCATCCGAACCAGCAGCGCGACAGACGCGGCGGTCACGGCGACGATGGTGCTGATGCCCACCAGCTGGCCGTACACATCCGCCATGATGGTGGAAAAGCGGGACCAGATGGTGTCTGAGCCGCCCGCGCCGACTGCTAGCGCGGGCTGGACGCAGAGCGCCGCAGTCCCGCAGGTCACCATCGCCTTTTGAACCCACAGGTGTGGCGCTCCGTGCGCCTTCTTCGGTTTTGCCATAGTGTTTTTCCTCCTTCCCACAGAAAATGGCAGCAAAAAAGCCGCCCCGGTACGATTTCTCAAAATCGTTCGGAAGCGGCTCTTTCGTCGGTGTCCACTTCGGGACAATACCAATATAGCACGTTTTTATCGCCATGTCTACCGCGCGGAACTTGCCAGTTTTCCTGCCTTTTTTCTGCCATAGATCCTGCTGTACGGATGTTCATTCCAGGCCAAAAATGTGGTATATGTAGTTTTTCCTTGCATCTGCCAGATGATAAATGAATACCCTCTCACCCTCAATCTTGTAGACGCAGACGTACTGATTGATGAATAAGGCCCGGAAACCGTATTTCCCCATAAGGGTGTCTTTTCTAAGGACTCCCATTTTAGGGAAGGATTCCAGTTTTTCGACAGCGTCTAAAACCTGGTCTGAAAACTTTTGGGCATACTTTTGCCCCACATTCGTCTTGTAGTACGACAGGAAATCCCGGAATTCGCACTGGGCCTCATAGAGCCATTCAACCTTCATCCAGCAACTCCTTCGCAGTTTGACGCATATCGTTCATCGTAAAAGTCCGTGCCCCGGCGATCTGGCTGCGTTCCCTGTGGAGAAGCTCTGTCAAAAGGTCCAGCTCCGCTTCCCGCTTTTCCCATAGCTCTATGGGGAGAAATACCATTTCCCCCTCGCCGTTGCGGGTTAGATAAATTGGTTCCTGCCGCTCCTTGGACAACTGCACCATTTTATCATAATCGTTTCGTAACGCTGTAGCAGATTTGATGAACATGGAAACGCCCCCAATACACTTATTCTTACTGAATTATATCGGAATTATCCCCTCACGTCAATAGCCATGCAAGCAAACACACACCACCGTATTCTGTAAACTGGCAGGGACTATATAGAACTGAGTCAGGCCCGATACTTTCCTTTTGTTCCCCATACCAGTGCCTGACTGTACCTGTCCCTCAGACGATCCGAATACTTACATCCAGCAACCATATATTGATTTGGAACTTTTGGCGGGACTGGTCTGCGTGGAGGCCCTTCCGTTCGGCTGTCAAAAATGAATCATCAAAATTTCTTATCACCTTCTCTTTCGCTTTCGAAAATGAAAATGGAACGCCATTCAGCGTTCCAAACTCCTCCCCACAGGGCCATATATCATAAAAAAGCGCCCAAAGGTACGGATACCCCTGGACGCTTTGCAACACGATTACTTTGACCGCTTACGCAATCTATTGATACTGTATGGCAGGATTATAGCTGATTAGACAGGGAATTGCAATCCTTTTTTGAACATTTTATAGTAGGTCATTCTTCCCAATACTGCATCGTCTTTTCCCCTGCCTCCTTCGGGGAAAGGCCAAATTGCTCAGCTACCGTTTTGATAACCAAATCCGAAGCCTGGGAAAGCCCCTTTAGTGTGATTACAAGGGCTTTAATGCCTTCCTCGCGGCCCTGCCGGAGTAAGTCTCTGGTCTTCATTGCCCATGTCATATAAGGCACCTCCTTCGTCCGGTCGCTGCGTACGGTATGTACAGCCTGCTTCGTTCTTTGCACCAGCTCGCTTGACGGCTGGAGTTGGTCGTTGTTGGTTCGAACATAATCCAGAAACTCCAAGATGGACTGAGGGGCATTGGCTTCTTGATAGCGGCTGTTCAGAATTATTGCATGGCTACCGCCATCATAAACTATATCTTCGCGGCCTTTAATCCGAAACCCACGCTCATAACAAGCTAAGCCAGAGTGATAGTAGTCAAAATCACAGATAAAGATTACATAACTCTCCGGCAGGTCCGTATAGTCCAGTCCTTTGCCTAAGCATCGCCGGTCTATGCCGCCCTGATAGTATCGGATACGGCGCTCAAGCCCTTGGCTGCTTGTTTTCTGCATCTCGATGTCATAGTGGGTACCAGCATCATCATTCAGGTAAACATCCAAACGGATTCCATGACCGGAAACGTCATCCGCCAGATCTTCCTGTTTGCTGATATACTCAATGCGTTCAATGCTCTTATTCAGCAGGCATTCTAAAAAAAGCTGGCATACTTCGGGCTGCCGCATTACCTCCCCAAACATAAAATCGTCTGATAGAGGGAGCTGGGATAAAGGTGTAATCGTGGTGGGCATTCTTTTCCCTCCTATTACAATAAAATTGGTTGGAACCCTCGGCAACCATCCGGGGATTTCGTCCGTCTCGCGCCAAAGCTACAATAAGGGAAGCAACTGGCTGACCTTTGCCTCCTTGGGCTGTGAAGTCCGAATCAAAGACTGTCAGCCATCCTCTTGTTGCGGCGTTCGGTTTAAGCAGGTTGAGCCATGAGTTCGCGTCACCCAATAGATTGAATCGGCAGCGAGAAAAAGATGGGTTCCGGTTGCGAATTTTGTATTGGGGGAATGAACGTGAACTGTGTAGGCATTGACATTTCCAAAGGCAAGAGCATGATCGCTGTCATGCGGCCCTTGGGAAAAATGGTGATCCCGCCCTTTGAAGTCGGGCACACCGATGTTGTGTTGTGTGAGCTGTCAAGGCTGTTGGGAAAGCTGGACGTAGTAATGGAGGCCACAGGGAGCTATCATCTGCCGGTGGCCAGTTTCCTTTACGATTCCGGGTTTTACGTTTCCGTGGTGAATGCCATGCTGGTGCATGGCTACGGGAACAACAGCCTGCGGCGAGCCAAAACTGACAAAAAGGATGCAATCAAGCTGGTCAACTACGGCCTTGATCACTGGTTGACGCTGCCCAGGTATATCCCGGAAGATGAGGTGCGGCTCATGCTGAAAACCACATACCGGCAATACCAGCAGTGTGCCAAAGTACAGACCATGCTTAAAAACAATCTGATTTCCTTGCTTGACACCGCTTTCCCGAACGCAAACCGCCTGTTTACAAGCCCTGCCAGGATAGACGGCAGCGAGAAGTGGGTGGACTTTGTAGCCGCTTTCCCACACTGTGAATATGTCTGCGGGTTGTCCGAAAAGGCGTTTACAGCCAAATATCAGAAGTGGTGTAAGAAGCACGGCTACAATTTCAGCCAAGACAAGGCGCTTGACATCTACGCCTCCGCCTGTGGGCACTTCAGTGTCATGCCCAGAACCGATACTTCCAAGCTCCTGGTGGATCAGGCGGTGTCTCAGCTCCGGGCCACTTCCGCCGCGCTGGCTGCGCTCAGGAACGAAATGCAATCCCTGGCGGCATCGCTGCCGGAGTATCCTGTTGTGATGGGAATGTTCGGCGTTGGCCCGGCTCTTGGCCCCCAGCTCATGGCGAAGATCGGCGATGTGCGTCGTTTCCACTCCAAAAAGGCGATGGTAGCTTTCGCAGGTATTGACGCCCCGCCGTACCAGTCCGGTCAGATGGAAGTCCGAAGCCGCAGCATCTCCAAGCGTGGCTCCTCCTCCTTGCGCAGGACGCTGTTCTTGGTGATGAGCGTAATCCTCCTGTGTTCCCCTACCAATGAGCCGGTGTATCAGTTCATGGACAAGAAACGCGCTGAGGGCAAGCCCTACCGCGTCTACATGATGGCCTCCGCCAACAAGTTCCTGCGCATCTACTACGCCACTGTGAAGCAGTACCTGGACAGTCTCGAAGCCTGACCTCAGCCCAAAGCTGTTCCTTTCAGGCCAGCGCCAAAAAATTTTCAATGGCGGTGGCTTGGTTTTGTGTACCTTTTTTGCAGCACCAAAAAATTCCACTATTCTGCAATTTAGCCCTTGACTTTTTTTAGCAGGTCTTTGTTAGTTTTATTATACGCTATTTTCTTCATTTATGCAAGAAAACCTTTTTTTAATAGGGACAATGCTGAATTGGTTCATGCAAGAGTTAAGCATTTGGTCAGGTGTTGGATGCAGGCCTTTGGCGTAATCCGCATATATTCAATTATACGCTGGCGCTCGGAAGGGGGGCAAATTATTATCGTCCCTTTCCGAGAAAAACGATAGACGCGGGGCCATGTTTGACCCCACGTCTGTTTTGCGCTCAAATCCCTTCCAGCAGCCTCAGCACCTCCAGCCAGGCATCCAAGCAGCCCGCCGGAGCCGTCCAGAGGCGGATAGAAAGGATATTGATTGCCTGCTGCCGGAGACGGTAGTAGTGCCGGTCCGAGAGATCTAGTCGATACAGGATATTTGCATGGGTGAGCTTATCCGGCATGATAAAGGATTGATAAATCACGTCGTACATCTTCTCCCCATTCCCAGGCTTTTGCCGAAGAACCGTCAGCGAGTCGTTTACCCGATCCAGCAGAAGCCGGGATTTTTTGATGCTCAGCATCCTATGCTCCAGCCTCGTGTCTCCCATGGCCAGCCGGAGGTCTACCGTTCCCAGCAGTTGGTCCAGGTCTTCCAGGGGCTGATTCAACTCCTCCGCCACACGCTCCGGGAAGCACTCCAGTGCCCAAACAATATCCCGGTAGTTTTTGAGCATCATCTGAGTGTTGTGATACATATTCGTCCGCAGTTCCTGTTCCTTACGGCGGCGCTTTTCGTTCGGGATATCTTGGTCCTCCACAATCCCCCTGCGCTCCAGAAGGGACAGCATCTGCTCTGCCTGGGTGGAAGAAGCACCCGCAGGAGCGTCACCATAAGGGGATGCCTTCATATATGCCATATTCTAAACCTCCAAAACGATTTCCAGGTCCAGCTCTCAGACCAGGACCTGTTAAAAGACTTTTTTCGCACACGCTGGTATCACTACCCTGGCAGTCTATAATAGACTGGTCACTATTCCTACACAGAGAAAAATACGCGCGCGTATTATTGCGGTCTGAAAGTGCAACACGGTTCTGGCCCTCCGGCATAGCATGATGAGGCCGGGGTTCCAGAAGGCGGCTGCACCAAGCCACCAACTTGCCAAACCAGTTGTGATCGGGAACGCCTTTGCCATACGTTTTTTCACCCTGTATGCGTATTTCCTTGAAAATGCGTTCGACCTCCGTTCGGTCCGGTAGTGTGATGGCCGACCCTGTTGGATAGGCGGCGTTGAAGATCAGGCAGCCAAAGGCGCCTGGCAGCTTATTCAGCGTGAAGGCATCCGCGTGTTTTTGGAAGAAGCGCCAGACCTTTGTCTTTTCCCAGCCCCAACGACGGCCAAGGGTCTCCAAAGTGAGAACGGCGCCGAGCTTTCCAAACTGGACAGTCGGCGCCATATGAGAAAACGTGTTGCCGGGCTCCTGATATACCGTGTGGCACCAGAGATCCAACCATGCGTCTGCCTCATCAAATTGATAATGCGCCCTTACGAGGCGCTGGGTAATATTTCTGGGCAGACACAGGAATCCATACCCATCTGTCGCGTAGACGGTCTCTTGTCCCATGCAGGGAGCGCGGGAGCATTCCAGCACCCAGTCTTTCATGCGGTAAGCGAGCTTTTTGGTCCTGGCCTCCAGCGCATAGTCAATGTAGCCTAACTTGCCCAGACGGTCCAAGGTATCCAGAGCCTTTTGACGGCGAGAGGTTCCTAAAATACTTTTAAACCCTACTATACCGCCTGCCCATTCGCCGGTGGAAACGCGATTGATATGGCCGCAGTATACAGCCTGCCCACTGCGAAAGGCTGCCCTGGAGGCCAGCCGCGCCCATGCGCCCATGATGCCCTTGCCGGGTGGGAGTTGATTGCGGGGGAGCTTGACCCACTGGTAACGCAGCAGGCATTTCATGCGGCGGCCTCCTTTCGATTTGTTTGTGGCGGTGCTTAGATTGAGGTGGTTAAATAAACCGTTCTCCGATATGTGCCGTCTTTGTACAGGTCCCATGCTTCCATGCAGCAGGTTTTGGTGTGGCCAGCATTCCAAGATGCAATGACTTGATCCGGGTTCCAGTCCTCTTGGACGATGGGCACCATGTCCTCGGGGATGGAGAGCTGAATGCAAATGCCGGACTCCTCTGCGGGCTTGCTGAGCGTATACAGCATCTTGATGATTTCATAGCGGTTCGGGCTGAACAGGTAATCCCCTGAGATATCAGCAAAATGAACTGCATCGGTTCTGAGGGAATCGAGGGAAAAGGTTTCCGGCAAAAGTTCCAGAGCGGACGGCTGGGCAAGTGTCTGAGTGTATCTGCTGACATCTGTAATTTTGTAAGAGGAGCCGTCCTCACAGTAGACCGTATCTCCTTCCTTGGGAATCTGCAAAAGACTGACAGATGGACCTGCGTCTTCGGCTGAGAGAGTTTTGAGGCGTCGATTCCCCAACGTTCCAATGGCTCCTGAGAGAATCACACAAATAAAGAGACACAAGAAAATTCGTCCAATGAAGCGCATAGTCGTTAACCTCCAAGTTTGAATTGAAACCTCACTGCAAATCAGAAAATGGGGGATTATAGGCCGAAACCTATAATCCCCTGAGAGTTCCTGATGGCTTGCTGTTCTGGCGCATAGCACTCACAGCTCGCCGGGAAACGGTTGACTTTTTATAATATGCTTGTATACTAAGTTTGTCCGACGCACCCTTGAGCGGGGCGGCCTTTGATGAGGGAGATAGCCGAGAATGGCTAATACTTTGCTAATATTAGCCACTGGAACAGTCCGTAACAGGGCGGTAGTTGGTGTGCTACAGCCCAGGGAGTTCGCCCGCAAACCCTTGATATTCCTGGACTTTGCGGGATTGCAGAGCATTACGGTACAATCGGTTAAAATGGGGCCTTTTTTCTCCTAAGCGGTAGGCCGGAGGTTCGAATCCTCTCAAGGGTGCCAGCTCAGAAATTCCCGCCGCCGTTCCGTTTCCGGCTTCGCCGAAAACTGCACTCCGGTGGGAATTTCTTCGCTTTCGGCCCCGATTCACTTCGTTGGATTCGGGGCCGAGGGGGACGGGGGATACGGGGGCTTTCCTTTACAATGGGGCGGCGATCTTGTATAATGGGGCATGATAGGTCTTTGTTGCTGGAATTTGTGTGTTTGAGGTGTTTTATGAAGTACATTTTTCAATTTCTGCGTATTCTTGCCTTCTGTTTTTTGGGCGAGATCTTACACGCGCTGCTACCGCTGCCCATTCCGGCCAGCATTTATGGGTTGGCGCTGCTGCTGGTGGCGCTGAAAGCCGGGGTGGTAAAGCTGGAGCAGGTAAAAGAGGTCTCCGCATTTTTGATCGCCATCTTTCCCTTGCTGTTTATTCCAGGCGCGGTGGGGATTATGGACCTGGGTGAGGTACTGGCCAGGCTTTGGTTGCCGGCGGTTTTGGCGATTTCGTTGGTGACGGTTTTGGTGACTGCCACCGCCGGGCGGGTTACTCAGGCGGTCATTCGCTGGAAGGAGGCGCGGCATGACTGAATTACTGACCCAAGGAGCCGTTTGGGGGGTATTACTGACCGGAGGCGCTTTCGCCCTGGGGACGGTTTTACAAAAGAAGACCGGGCAGGTCTGGTGCAATCCTTTACTGCTAGCGACCCTGTTTATCCTCCTCTTTCTTCGCCTGTGCGAAATCCCCTATCCCGAGTACAAGGCAAGCGCTGGGCCGGTGAGCTATTTGCTGCTCCCCGCCACCGTCAGTCTGGCGGTACCGCTATACGAACAGTGGGAGGCCCTGCGGAAAAACGCCGCCGCCATTCTCTCCGGCATTGCCGCCGGCGTGGTGGTCAGTCTGGCGGCGATTCTGGCGCTGGCCTGGGTTTTCCATCTGGACCGGGCCTCCGCCGTCAGTTTATTACCTAAGTCCGTCACCACGGCCATTGGCGTGGACGTCTCCGGGGAACTGGGAGGGATTCCCGCTCTGACTACCGCCGTCATTATCCTGACGGGTATCTTCGGGAATCTCAGCGCCCAGGCGGTATGCAAGCTTTTCCGGATTACGGACGCCGTCGCCAAGGGCGTGGGCATTGGCTCCGCCTCCCACGCCATTGGAACCTCCCGGGCCCTGGAGATGGGGCCGGTGGAGGGCGCTATGAGCGGGCTGTCCATTGCCGTGGCAGGTATTTTGACGGCGCTGCTGTGCCCTCTGGCAGTGAATCTCCTTCCATGAGGCGGAACCGGCAGACGGGGTGCCAAAACGCCTTGTGGATTGCCGGAGAAGCCGAGGTTAAATGCGATGTTGCGATGTAATGAAGAGGATTGGCAAAAGGAACCTCCTTTAGGGCAGCACTCATAAGACAGTATTAGAAATGTTTCCGGGAAACGGCGTAGCTTGCAGGCTATGCCGTTTCTCCATTTTGCAGGTCATTCAGTAAAGACGCGGGGAGCATTCCCACAAGGTCATAGGAAATGTCAATCTGCTGTTCCCTATGCCCCTTTGATTTATCCGGCGCGTGAACGTACACCGCCTTTACCATGTCGTTTAAGACAGAGGGTGTCAACTCGTCCAAGTCAAGATATTTCCGTACTTTGATGATGAACCTGTCAATGTCCTCTGTTTGTTCTTCCTGTTCGCTAATTTCTTCATTCAATCGCAACAGCTTTTTCCGCAGTTCTTCCTGCTCCTGCTCGTAATCGTCGGAGAGCATTTGAAATCTGCTGTCAGATAGTTTTCCGCCTACGTTGTCCTCGTAAATACGCTTGAATAATCGGTCAAGTTCTTCTATCCGGCGTTCCGCTTGCGTTAGTTGCCGCCGCTTCGCCGCTAGTTCCTTTTTCGCTTCGGCTTTCTGCTTCGCACCCATAGCTTTTCGGAATTGTTCTTCGTGGTTAGCGACACAGGCAATCGTCAATCTCATGTGAGCGAGTACGCCCTGTTCCAAGACAACGGCGCGGATAAAATGAGTAGAGCAAATCTCTTTCCCCTTGAGCCTTGAAGTAGAGCAAACAAAATGGTCTTGTCTTGCTTCAAAGTTCTTGCTTGTGCAGTAATACAGCTTTTCGCCGCAATCGGCACAGCGCACAATGCCGGAAAACATATTTGTCTTTCCTGTCCTCGTCGGGCGTCGTTTGTTTTTCCGTAGTTCCTGCACCCTCGCCCATGTGTCGGCGTCAATGATTGCTTCGTGGGTATTCTCAAACACAAGCCATTTTTCCTCTGGATTGTAACAGGTTTTCTTGCTTTTGTAGGACTGCTTATAGGTCTTGAAGTTTACCGTATGCCCTTGATATTCTGGACGCTCCAAAATGTCGGCTATGGTATCGCCCGTCCAGTTATAGGGATTGTCCGGCGGCGCGTTTCTCGTTGCCCTGCCTGTCTGCTGAAAATGGATTGTCGGCGTTATGACTTTATCCTCTTTCAGAATACGGGCAATCTGCGACGGTCCGTAACCGTCCAGACAAAAGGCAAATATCCGCTTGACTACTTCGGCGGCTTCTCCGTCCACAATCCACCGTTTTCTGTTATCAGGGTCTTTCCTGTACCCATAGGGCGGGTTGGTGCAAAGGTGCTCGCCCGCTTCTCCTTTGGACTTCATCACAGCGCGGATTTTCTTGCTTGTATCTTTTGCGTACCATTCGTTGATGATGTTCAAAAAGGGGGTAAAGTCGCTGTCCTGTTGGTTTGCGCTGTCTATGCCGTTGTTGATAGCGATAAACCGCACTCCTTTTTCCACGAACAGGATTTCGGTATAAAATCCCACTTTCAGATAATCACGTCCAAGCCGCGACATATCTTTGACAATCAGCGTCGCCACTTCTCCGTTTTCAATCCGTTCCAGAAGTTCGCTCCAACTCGGACGGTTGAAGTTCGTTCCAGAGTATCCGTCGTCTACGAAAAACGCAGTATTTGAGAAATGATTTTCTTTTGCGTATTTACTTAATGCCACCCTCTCATAAAGAATGACATCACACGCAGGACATAGCATCCTTGTTGCCTCCAACAAAGCTGTTACAAAGCGGAGAACATGACAATAAACGACTACGAACCCGCTATCGGATTATCGGTAGCGGCTACCGATAATATCAAAAACATAATTACAAGGACGGCGGGGAATGTTCCTCGCCGTCTTTGTACTGGCCAATACTTAATGGCAGTATGAACTTGTCCTTATTGCCTGTGACTGGTACAATAGAGGTCAAATTGAATATCTTTTGGAGAACTGAAATCTTTTGAAAAACCTTGTAAGGTTTTAGAGTTTTTCCCGTCTTATAGGGTGAAGGGACCTTCAAGTTGCAGAGAGGAGGCATTGCGTTGGAGGATAGTCAAATCATTGAATTATACTGGAAAAAGAATACAGACGCTATATCAAAAACCGCCGACAAGTATGGCGCATACTGCTATGCAATTGCCGAAAACATTCTGCACAACCACGAAGATTCCGAGGAGTGTGTCAATGATACTTGGCTCCATGCATGGAATGCGATGCCTCCGCAGAAGCCCAATGTGCTTCGGCTGTTTTTGGCGAAAATTACCCGCAATCTTTCCTTAGACCGCTTCAATGTGCGAAATGCAGAAAAACGGGGCGGCGGCGAGATCACCCTTGTCCTGGACGAACTGGTGGAATGTTTTAATGGCGGCGCAGACACAGAGACAGCATACGAGGCCAAAGAACTGCGGCAGTGTATCCGGCGTTTTGTGCGCTCACTGCCGGAGCGGGAGGGAAATGTGCTGGTACGCCGGTACTTCTTTGCCGAATCTATAGCGGATATTGCGCGGCGGTACGGCCTGACAGAAAATCATGTGACGGTGATGCTGAGCCGGACGCGGAAAAAGCTGAAGGCGCATCTTTTGAAGGAGGGATACCGATGAACAAAAACGATTTATTCAGGGCATTTGACGGAGTGGATGACGATATTCTGGAACGCAGTGAGGTTCCCACAGCCCTCCGCAGGCCATTGGCCTACCGAAAGTGGCCGGCGGTGGCCGCCTGTTTGGTTCTAATTGTAAGTCTGACGGGGGGTATCCTCGTTGCTGAAGCCAAAGAGTACAACGCGGCGGTAGACTTTTTCGAGGAGAACGGTCTGTCCACCGAGGGGCTGAGCCGGTCAGACGTGAAAGCTGTTTACCGGGATATTACCAGCCAGCATTTCACCTATGACAAAACGGCGGAGGTCATTGAACGGGCAGTACCTGGGCTGGAAATCTCCCAGCGGGAGCCTACCCCGGAGGAGTTGGCGGCGCTGTGGGATCGGAACGTGTGGCGCAACACCCGGTCGGAAACCGGGTTTAGCTACCGCATGGATGTCCGGGAGAAGCTGGACGAGAGCCTGGGCTTCGATGTGCTGGACAGGAGCGTTTTGGAGTGCTACCGGGATGGCAATCCGATCTGGTCGGTGGAGTTCCCCGACCTCTACGTGGAGGACGGTGTGCACACCTCCGCCGGAACGGCGGTGTGGGGGCATAATGACACCTGGTCCAGTGAGCAGCCTGTGTATTCCAGCATGGCTCGGGTGGACGAGAGTGGGAACGTCCTCTGGCAACGTCAACTGGATCACGGCTTTGAGCGAGAGTATATCGCCGCCGTGCTGGACAACGGGGACGGCACATGGGCGGTCGTCAGCCGGGGAGACTTCCGTTACCTCTGCCTGAGCCAGTACGACACAGACGGAACCGAGCTTAGCTTCTGCAAGACCGAGGTCGGTAATAAGGGCATCTGGAATGCCGTCCGCTTGGGAGAGGGCTACCTGATACAGCTGGGACACAAGCTGGATGGAGAAACCGCCCGGCTGGTGAAGCTGGATCGGGAGGGGAGTTTAATGGACACCTTCACTTATGAAGGGGATGACTGTGATTACACCATCACTGATATGATTGAGTTTGGGGATCGGGTGTATCTGTCCGCCTACGCAGTGCCCAAGCAGAAGGACAAGGGCGGGCGGTATGAGATTGCTGACATCCTGGCTTACTTGTTTAACAACAACATCTGGGAAATCTCCAGTGAGGAACTGACCCCTATGGTGAGGGACAACTACACGGCGGTGCTGTTGCTGTGTGACCCGGAGGGCGGTACGCCGGAGGCATTCTATTCTGTCAAAGGATCTCTGGGGGGAAAATTGGCAGTAAACGATACTGGAGAATTGGCGTGGGATGTGGAGAGCATAGTGAACACATTCTATTCCCCAGCTACCAATTCCTTTACCATTGGTGGCACCTGTCAAGTATTCTGTTATACCTTTGCCGATGTCGGAACTTTCCTTAGTCAAGAGGACACAGGCGAAACAGTACCATATCATAGATAATCCCCCAAAGGGTAGTCCAAGAAAAGTCCTCCACCAGCATTCTTATATGTTTTTCCTTTGAATTGGTACAATCTAAGGGATTAGAATTTATTTTTCGCTACTTGGCAAGCAGTGTATTTGTTCCCACAAATACTCAAAACAGCTTTCCGGCGTGACCGCCGGAAAGCTGTTTTTGCTTGTTGGTGGCACAGCCCCCAAACCCCTTTTCGCAGAATTTAATTCTGCGGCTACGCACCGTTCCGGCGCTTTTCTCTCCCACCCTTCAGCAGGATTTTTGAAAAACGGAGAAATTGGCACTCCGGCAAAATCTCAAACTCTCGCCAGCCCTCGACAAAATTTTCCCAAAGGCATTGACAGGAACATCTGTTTGTGCTACCATAATGGGAAACTGAATACTGTACATATTTTTCACGCAGATACATAGACCGAACCACAGCGTTTTTGCTGGGGTCGGTCTTATTGTATCTGCGTTTTTTGTTTTTGAAGGGAGGCTGGACAATGGAGAAAATCAAGACGGAGGAAGCCGAGCGCAAGCGGGGCAGGCCGAAGCTGGATGCCCGCATCACCGAGGAATACGCCCCCAGCAGGCGGCAGGCGCTGAACAAGATGTATCTCTATGAGGGTGTCCATCTATTATCGGTAGCGGCTACCGAAATTCAAAACAGCGAAGTTTTATGGCGGGAGGACAGAACAGCCGTCACCTTAAAATCCCGTGACGGCATTCTGGAGCAACTCGGCAGAATGGCGGTGCAGGACAAGCTGGGCCGTGCCGATTGCGTCTATCTTGCCAACCTCGCCATCGCCGCTGTTCAAGCCGGATATACCACACGGGAGGTGGAGGTTGCCCTGCGGGAAATCCGCATGGCGGCGAAGTCCAGCATGAGAAATCCAGACAGCGAGGCGCTTTATTGTGCGCTGGGCAACACCGTGGACATTCTGCGGAGAATGGGAGGTGTCGCATGAAAACGGGAAGTCGGCCAGTAGAAATCACAGTGGCGGGAGAACTCCCCGGCTTTGAATACGGCGGGTGCCGGGGTGTGTTTTTGAACCTGGGGCTTGATGTGGAAATGGACAGAGTGACCTATCACCTGTCCAGCAGCTTTGCGGAAAAAACGGAAATGGGCAAGGTCATCGACAGGTTAGAACTGGAGCGGAACGGGCGACGGACGGCGTAAAAACTTCTGATGTCCGGCAGAAAGCTATTGCTTTACAGTGCTAAAGCGGCTATAATGGGAGCAGGTAACAGATGCTATGTTCCTGCGTCCAGGGAGGTAAAAAAACAAGATGCAGGAAAAATACAATGTTGGAATTTATTGCAGGCTCAGTCGTGATGACGAAAGAACCGGGGAGTCCGTGTCCATCGAAAATCAAAAAATCATGCTCAGCCGGTATGTGCAGGAACAGGGCTGGAACCTCTACTCCTCCTACTGTGATGACGGGGTCTCTGGGACAACCTTTGACCGGCCTATGTTCAACCAGATGATTGCCGATGCCAGGGCGGGGAAAATCAATCTGATATTGTGCAAAGACCTCAGTCGTCTCGGCAGAGACTACATTGAGGCTGGCCGGTATACGGACATCGTGTTCCCTTCGATGGGCTGCCGGTTCATCGCCCTGAATGACGGCGTGGACACCATCCACAAGAACAATGAGATGCTGGTCATTTTGAAGAACGTCATGAACGATCTCTACGCACGCGACACCAGCAGCAAAATCCGGGCGGTGAAACAGTCCACGTTTCGGACGGGAAAGTATGTCGGCTGCTACGCTCCCATCGGCTACAGAAAATCCCCGGAGGACAAACACATTCTTGAAATCGACCCGGTGACCGCCCCTGTTGTTCTGCGCATTTTTGATATGCGCTTGCAGGGGGACAGCTTTCGGAAAATCGCCCGGACGCTGAACGAGGAGGGCGTACCCTCGCCCCGTGGCTTCTATTACATGGCCGAGGGCAGGCCGAACCTGCGGGGCGAGACGCCCTACTGGAACGATGTAACGGTCAAGACCATTCTGCGGAATGAGGTCTACCTCGGCCACATGGTGCAGAACAAGACCGGCACAGTCTCCTACAAGGTCCACAAGCAGGTCAGCAAGCCGAAAGAGGATTGGATCAAGGTAGACATACCCATGAGCCGCTTGTCTCTCAGGAGGTCTGGGATGCAGTTCAAAGGCTGGACAATCATCCGTCAAAGGGGCGCTCCGGCAGCGATGGGGAAATATCTTTATTTGCCGGCGTTCTCTACTGTGCGGACTGCGGTTCGTCTATGCGGATTTTGAAAGACTATCGAAGCCGGAAACGCCACGCCGATGGACACTTTGGCGGGTTTCAAGCCTACGCCTGCAACCGCTATATGAGCGGCGGCAAGGCGGCCTGTACTTCGCACTACATCAACTGCAAGGTGCTGACGAAGTTGCTCTTGCTGGACATCCACGCCAAGGCGATGCTGGCGCAGAACAGCCCCGCCGCCCTCAAGGAGAAAATCCTCACTCAGAAGAATGCCGCCAGTCTGGAGCAGACAAAGGCGCTCCGGGCAACGCTGGAAGCGGTGGACAAGCGGCTGGCCGAGTTGGAAAAACTGGTGGTGTCGGCTTATGAGGACAAGGTGAAGGGCGTCATGCCGGAGGCGCTGTGCGTCCAGCTGATGAACCGCTATGAGGACGAACGCCGGGGCAAGCTGGAACAGCGGACGCAGCTCACCGCCCAGCTGGAGGCCACCCAGGAGGACGAGCAGGCCACCGATGAATGGCTGACCATCATCAGGGATTATGCCCAGCTTGAGGAACTCGACCGCCCTACGCTTTTGCGGCTGGTGAAGCGTATCGAGGTGGGCGAGAAGTATGAAATCGCTGGGGAGACCCACCGGGACATCAAAATTTATTACAACTTTGTCGGGTATGTGGAACTCTGAAATCTGTACTTCTTTATGCGAGGTTATCTAAAATTGCCTTTTGTGATGCATTTTCTAAGGAGATTCAGGAGCAGGGGGCAATTCTATTCAACCGGCGGGGACGCCCCCTTTCTCCGCAGCCAGTCAGACGGATTATTAATAGATATCTAAACAGAATTGGGACATCCAAGCATGTAACACCTCACATGTTTCGCCATACATTTGCCACCTCACTCTTAGAGGCCGGGATGGATATAAGGTACATTCAATCCCTGCTGGGACATAGCTCCATTTCTACTACACAAATCTACACCCATGTGACCGCTCGGCAGCAGATGCTACTGTTAGCCGAAAAACATCCAAGAGGTAAAATGACATTCTCGCTCTAGCGATTGACAAAGGCCACCAGGCATCTGGTGGCCTTTGCTGATTCGAAGGATAATCTGCAATTATCGCTCAATAAAGTTTCCTGCATTGGCGGATCCCAACATATACTATTGGGAGGTTGTAATGGAAAAGGCCGTTAGACTGATAGAGATTCAGAAAATGAGATCTCAATTTCTTTCGGAATTCAATCGGGATTGGGATGTGTTCCTGCTTGCCTGCGAGCCAAACCTCTCCGGAGCGCAGCAGCTGCATATCGGTAACCACATCCGTCCGCAACTGGCGTGCTGGGGATTCATGATCAACAAAAATTTGGCGGAACATAGCGACTACTCAAAGATCTCCCACCTAGCGGTCAGCGTTGAGGCGGTACACAAGGCGTCGGTCATCATCGACGACATCATCGACGGAGACACCAAGCGTCGCGGCCAGGACTGCATGCACAGGGAGTTTGGAGAGTACCCCACGGTCTTTTTCGCCGTGTGTATGTTGGCCAAGGGCATCTCCCAGTTGGGGGATCTGTTCTCCGGTGAACCGCGCTGGACATACACCCGCATGGTAAATACGCTCTGCGACACAATTCACGCAATGTGCAAAGGTGCAATTGCGGAGATATCCGCCACCGCTCAGCAGCAGACCGACTTGTCGTTTGTTCAGACGATTATTAACTGCGAAACGGCCCAGCTGATTCAAAACAGCCTGTATATGGGGTTTCTGCTGGCGGATGAGCCCAACGAGGCCCTCGGCGATATGCTGTGCGAGATCGGGACAAAATGCGGGTATCTGTTCCAGGTCATGAATGACATGGAGCCCTTTTGCAATCCAGACTATATTGCGGAATACAAGGGCTCCGTCAACGCCGATTTTATCCGCGCGAGGAAGAGTATTGTACTACCACGTCTGTACGAGATGTGCTCGAAAAGGGAGCGGAGCATCCTGATGGACGCCATACAAAATCAAAACGGCTTTGACGAGGTGCGGATATTGTTTGAAAGATACATGGTGCGGGAGAAGGTCGCTGGGGAGATTGAGGAGATTTACCGCTCCATTCAGAACATCCTGTGCCGCATTGGACAGTCGGGGCGGGCAGAATGGGCGGAATGTTTTTCCACTTTTGCAGAGGAGCTTCAAAATCGGTACAGGACCATTTTATACCCCGGACATGGTCGGGACAATTAGACTTTCGTAGAGCTTCATCAAGTTCAAGGCCAGGGAAATGAGAGTACTGATCAGGGGTACATAGGTCTTTTGGGGGAAGATATATGAGCCGAGCTTTAAAGAGCTTGACGAGAGTTGCGCATACGCCCACAACTCGGTGAGTTGCGCTCGTTCACCTGTGGTGTTCCACAGTGTTTGAAATTCCCCCTGAAGTCCAGCGCGCATATTGTTCAATATGGCTTGAAAGAGGTGCCGGATCAAAATCGCGATGATTGGAAACGCGATAATAATCAATGCGACAATGGTCAGCCAAGAGGTAAGAAATGCAAAGGGGTCTTTCGAGTGGATCACTGGCCCAGACTCATACGTTATGATTCCCTCTGGCATCAAGAGGAGATACTCAAAGGTGAACAGTGCCCCGGATACAAAGAACGCCTTTTCCGAGCGCTGGAAGTAGCTCGCCCACAGCGTAAGCCATTCGGGCGGCGTAAACAGATCGTTTGGAAAGCGCAACGGAATGCAGCCGCCGGTGTTTCGGGAGATTTTCCAGAAAAAGAAGATGGAAATTGCGAGATGGATATAGGCGATAAGGGCCAAGTAAAATGTAGACGCCCCGAAAAGCGCCGCGTAGTATCCGGTATCCGAGTTTGGAACATACTCCAGGTAAAGCGTCTTTTGGACAAACCGCACGGCTGGAAACACCGGAACTACAAAACACCAGACGGATTGCTGGCATCGTCTCATCTGCTGGATAAAGGAGTACATGGTGCGTGATGTGACATCGTTTTTCCCGAACCCTTTCAATCCCGCCGAGGCTTCAGACAGCTTGTTTCCCATCATATAGCAGTATCTCAGCATATATATCACAAGAATGGAAATAAAGGTGAGGACGACTTGGTGAACGATTCCCAATCTAAAAGGCTCCTGGTGCAAAATCAACTGACCGACAACAAAAGAAAACCCATAGATCGCCAGTATATCCGCCATGCTGCATGTGGAGATTATTTCCTGTAAGGAGCAGCGTATTCCCAGTAATTTCAAAAGCAAGGCGCGCATAAAGCCTGTCCCTCCAATTTTTCGGAGATCAACCAGAATGTGCAAAGTAAAGTTTATAGATAATTGCAGATTATCCTGCAACTACATTATAGCACCCTGCTGTCAATTTTTCTAGATATATTTGAAAAATTGCAAAAAATTGGGGGGATAATCCCAGACTTCACACATTTTTGGCTCCAACCTTTTTTATCTGACTTTCTGACAATTCCATTCTATTACATTTTCAGTTTCTTCGATCATTACAGCGAAACGCTGGGAACCATGATTGATTCCCAGCGTTTGATGTATCACTGCTTTTCCAGTAGATTCCGGTAGTTCTGCCGTTCAGCCTCCGGCACTTTCAGCGCAGTCATGGCCTGGTCAAGTGTCCAGTTCATCGTTTCCATAAGACTTTCGATGGATGACAGAATGCCCTTCTCCTTGCCTTCGGCCACGCCCTTTTTCCAGCTCTTTTCTATAACACCCTTGCTCAAATTACACATAACCGACACCTCGCTTTCCAGTGTTCGCGTCATTTGAATATCGTAATCGTCCTGCAGAATTCTCCGCTTTTCCGCCTCGCTGGTTTCATGTGAGAGCAGTACATCCAGCATCCGCAGGACCCCGTCATAGTTTTCGCCATCCGGCCCGCCCAGATACAGCATGACAATGGACAGCAGATCGTAATGCTGGACCGGCTCCACAGCCTCGCCTACAAGGTGTTCCTCAGTCAGGCGGTACCGGGTGATGGTATTCTCCCGGTTCTTAGGTGGGTTCATGCAGATCCAGATGGAATAGACTTTTTTGAGTTTCTCATAATGGGAGCCAACGAACTCCCGGCCATACTGGCTTGAAATCATGCGGCAGCAATAGTATATGCCCCGCTTCGTCAGGGGATACCCAGGATAAAAGTCGTTTTGGGCCTCCACGTTCACAATCAGGCCAATCGGCTCCCCGGAGTCAGGAGCGATGGCGTGGAAACGAATGTCATAGGTAACCGTTCCCTCGTGAACAGACTTATCCTCCGTATCCAGGCCGCTGATGACGCTTCCTTCCTCGTCCGGCAGCACAGGAACGCTGGATACCTGGGCTGGCCCTCAATGTACTTCTCCTCGATGTCCCGCACCGAACAGTCCCGGTACTCTGTCAAACAGGCTTTCATGATCCGCGCCAGAATTGCTTTTTCGGAAAGGACCCGCTTGCAGGCCGCATCGTAGCCCGCGCTGTCATCCGTGGTATGCAGTCCCTGGGCAATCGTGGTTTTCTCGTCCACTGTTCCACACCTTCTTTGCTTCATTCTACCACAGCCATGCCGGTGCGTCCACTCTTTTTTGGCTGCCCGTTCCTAGAAAATGAGTACAAAAATTGGGCCGTCAGGGACCCGCTCCCTTGACTGCCCGTTTCATCTAACCCGAAGAAAATCCGGGGAAATTTCTGGATCGCTGATGCTTATCCGATGCTTATCCTGTGAGACTGGTGCTCATTTCGTCTCAAAAGTTGCTTCAAATCTCAAAACGGTGAAAATACTGCGACTGGTGAGACGGGAGGTATCTCTTGAAACACTTCTCATCGGCCTCATAACCCGGAGGTCGCAGGTTCAAGTCCTGTCTCCGCAACCAAATTAGACAAAAGCCGAGTATAACATCGTCATACTCGGCTTTTGTTGTTTTCTAAGCAAAGTCCACAAATTAGCTATTTGTACTCTGTAGAAATCGACAACTCATCTCAAATAAATTATCCTTTATTCCTATGTTTACTCTCTCTTAGAGAGGTAACAACATGGGATTTTTTATTTTCAGGAGGACTTAAACATGAGAATACCATATGGTTTCACTTTAGTCAGCGGCGGAATGCTCGAGATCAACAGAAGTGAGGCGGATATCGTTCGCATGATTTTTGATTACTACATGGCAGGAGCAAGTTTGGGAAAGGTAGTGGATATGCTCCAAGCAAAACAAGTACCCTCTCCAACTGGAAAAGCAAAATGGACTTGTGCGGCGGTAGATCATTTGTTGTCCAATGACAAATACATTGCTATCATTGGATTAGAAAAGTTCCTGGACGCACAGTTCGAGAAGTCCGCTCGCTGCAACGTTAACTACGATAAGGAAGGCGCACCAAGAAAAGAAACACGTTACGTTTCATCCGTCATGGTTTAGATGTAAATTTTCTTTCCTATTTCTACAAGTTATGTTACAATAGCTCCAAGAGGTGAGATGTGTGGCAGAGGAAAGAAAACTCCATCTGGTAGACTTAGTTGGAATGGGTAATCTGTTCGAGGCTCTTGTAGCGGAGGATGTTATCTCCTGCGAAGAACGGGATAGAATTATACTGCGAATTGCTGAGAAGCATGGTTTTACTGGATATTCACTTTCCACTCTTGCCGGCTATGGTAGAAGCAAAAGTGAAGTAATGGAGCGTGCCGCACGCAGGAAAGCATCTGCTCCACGGAGCAAAGAGCAAGATGAAAGTTATGTTTCCCTTACCAAGATCGCCCAGGCCCATAGCGAGGATTCACCAGGATATGTGATTCAGAGTTGGCTGCGAAGTGGCAGCACACTGGCTTTTTTGAACTTATGGGAGAAGGAAAATAATCCTGACTACAGTGAGGCTGGTTATATGGAACTACTAGAGAAAAAAACGGCTTCATTTACACTGACGCCAAAGCTGTGGATTGACAGAACAAAAGCGATTGGCATGTTTTCTAAACAAGGCAAATCTGGAGGGACCTTTGCCCATCCAATAATCGCTGGTGAATTTGCCTCATGGCTGACACCGGAGTTCAAAATGCTGCTGTTGAAATTATCCTTGAATCGAGACAAATTAAACTAAAAGTTTTATTGATGTAGAAATCAGCAAACTTCTTCTCCCTGCCAAAGTTTTTTTCGTATCTCTGAGTAGACCTCGTACACCCATTCTCAAAAAGAAAAACTCTTCTAAAAATGTAAATTCGCCTCTTTTGAATATGACGATTCAAGACCGCTGGAGTTTCTTGCTCTGGTGGTCTTTTCACATATATGTCCCTACCGAAACCAATAGAAAGGAGGTTTCCCACATGATTGGATTTTGCATGATCAGTATGCTCCTTTGGGTCTACTTCGACCAGCATGGTCCCTATCTCAATGTTTTTGACGTAGCTCTGATGTCCACCGCCGCTTTCTTTGTCCTGCTTGCCATTGTTATCTTGATTGCCGCATGGAAGTACAAATAAAAGAAAGCCCTCTATCTAGCCTCCTAAAGCAATAGACAAAGGGCACCACTCACACCAAAGGAGCGGGTAAGATCATTGTATCTTATCCGCTCCTCAACGTCAATACGAAGGAGAAAATCAATGAAAGAATTGACCATCTATAACCGAGTTGCCGGATATCTCAATAAAATGTTCGATCAGCTGAACGCCGAATTTTTTGAAAGTGCACTTACAAGGCACACTATTACAATTCAATCTACACCTAGAATGTACGGACACTTTTCTTTGCGTGAAGATACATGGCTTTCCAAGCTGGGCGGGACGCATGAGTTAAATACTGGAGCCGGAACCCTGGCAAGACCTATTGAAGATGTTGCCGCTACCCTGCTTCATGAAATGTGCCATCTGTATTGCTACGAAAACGGCATCAAGGACACAAGCCGGAACTACACCTATCACAACAAAAAGTTTAAAACAGCAGCGGAATCTCACGGACTGGCCGTAGCGCAACATGATAAATATGGCTGGACTATTACCAGCCCCGGTGATGATCTGTTGGACTTCGTTCTGAGTGCTGGCTTGACAGATATTCTTATTTCCCGAAATGAATACGGCGGAATTTCTGCTACGCCTAAAAAGTCCAGTAGCCGAAAATACATTTGCCCTTGCTGTAGGAACTCTGTCCGGGCAACGAAAGTCGTAAATATCGCTTGCCTGGACTGCCAAATCCCTATGGCGGAAGCCTGAATTTTAAAAGCAGACAATTATCGTTATCAATTTTTTTATTCTCCGATTTTATCCGAGGCGTGGGGGATATACAGATACTATCCCTTCCCCTGAAATAAAACCCTGGAGAAAAAATGATGATAATTGCCGACAAAATTTTTTAAAGGAGAGTGTCTAACCATGGACCCAAGCCTCATGTCTGACTGTGGAATTTTACTTGGCATTTTGTTCCCGTTTTTTGCCTTTGTCTTAATGTTGGTTTTACACAGATAATGAAATGCGCTCCATAAAAGTACACCTTTAGGAACATAGGAAAAGGCCCTGCAAATCATGTCCGTAAAGTACGAAAATCAGTAAAGGGATATGTTCGCAGGGCCTTTGATTTTTATGAACACAAGGAGGATTTACATGGACAGCAGGACCTACTACTACGCCAGAGTTTCCAGCAAGGAGCAGAACCTAGATCGACAGCTTGCCGCATTTGCTTCTCTGGGGGCTTCTGAGCGAGACATTATCGCCGACAAGGAATCTGGCAAGGATTTAAACAGAAGCGGCTACACAGCCCTTAAAACGGCTATGCTGAGGTCTGGGGATACTTTGGTAGTAAAATCTCTCGACCGACTGAGCAGAAATAAAGCTGACATTAAAAATGAGCTTCAATATTTCAAGGACCATGGCATCCGCTTGAAAGTCATTGATCTGCCTACCACCATGATGGAGCTTCCAGAGGGACAAGCCTGGGTTTTTGATATGGTCAACAATATCCTGATTGAAGTCCTTGGCACTATAGCGGAGCAAGAGCGTGTTACCATCCGCCAAAGACAGCAGGAAGGAATCGCAGCAGCCAAGGCCAAGGGAAAGCATCTTGGACGGCCTGGACTTGTGACACCTGAGAATTGGAAGGAGGTTTATTTGGCCTGGAAGAATGAAGAGATTACAGCGAAGATTGCTATGGAGAGGACAGGGTTGAAACGGACGAGCTTCTATAAGCTGGTAAAGGAAGTGGAGGGATAAAAAGAGCACCCCATTAGAGCCTGTCCAGAAATTGAAACGTGTACTGCAAAATCTAGAGTTGGCTCTAATGGGGCAATTACAACTAAAAACAGCTCAGTCTGACATTATTTCATATGTCGTGTGATTTTTTCTGCATCTATCGTATATGTACCATTGAGCGCATCTCCAGAAGCCCAAAAATCGTAGGCCATTCTTGCCAGAACAAATTCAGCATATTCTTTACTGGAATCAAAATCGTCCTCTTCGTCACCTACATCTCCCATATATTGGTCATTAGAAAATACAGCTATATCTTGAAGCATTGCTCCATAACTATTTGTTCCACCATACGGGATATAAAAAAATATATCCGTATCTGGATCGTCTGAGTCACCACTACTATGACAAACTATTATATCATCGAATAGAGTAAATGAACCCGGATTTTTCAGGACGCTTTTTATCCAGCGGCAATTGTCTAATGCTGCTTGCTCATCTGCACTTAATGTGTTTGAAGAAATGTAAGACCCTCCTATTGCCAACAGGGCAAGAACAACGCAGAGAATAATTGTATTTTTGTGCTTTCTTGCAGTTTTTTTAACTTGTACTGTAACGGCTTCATTTAAAACGTATCCGCACTTAGGACAAGAAACTGCTTTATCTGAAACTTCATTTCCGCATTCTGGGCAAGTTATCAAAGCCATTTAATTACCCTCCTTAGCTGAATAAAGGAAGATGGTCTATCATGCCTTTTAAGGGGAGAAATTCTTCCAGTTCCTCTTGGGTAGTAGCTGTTTCAATTCCCTCTTTTAAAGCGTTGTAAATAATACTACTGTTTTCTACATACTCGTCTTCATCTGCGCTGGCTCCTGACATGGTTATCATACCAGTAGTCGTATCAATATCTGATATTAAGCAACCAATACTATACATTACAGAGCCACCACTTCGATTATCAATAGCCACTCCAAAGGCTTCATCAAGAATAAAACCCCAATAAATGCGTACCAAATCTTCTACGACAAAATCAATACCACTCATATTGTCAGTTATGGAGTTTATTTCTTGAACCACTTGTCTATATATTGGGCATTGCGCTAAGCTGTCAAACAAATCGCCAATGGCAACGGAATCCATTTCACTTCCATATTTTCCGATTAAAGTACTCTGGACATCTTCCACTAAATCATTTTTATACGACTTTGTGGAATATTCTGTTAGTTGTAATAATGCCGCCTGATAGACTTCATAAGACAAGCCATCAATCGGCGATATAGCAGCCGAGGATGCGTCTTCACCAATATCTTTCTTTTGTATAGAAAATAACAGAGCAGCTACTATAAGCAGAATGAATATTCCAGCAAATAAAATCTTGCGTTTATCGTATTTAGGCTCTTCTTTCTGGTCAGATTTGCTTAATAAATATCCACATTTTGGACAATTTGTTGCGCAATCTGAAATTTCAATGCCACATTCCGGGCAAGTGATTAGTGCCATATTATTAGTTTCCCTCCCTGTCAGTTCTTATCCGTATTGCTAAAAATGGAAATAACTTCTTCCCAGCTTTTCTTTATGCCATTCTTAGGAGTTGTCTTTCCTTTACACCAAGTAATGCCTCCTTTGCCGATAACCAAATCACCCAAAAATTCATTGTTTGTGTCTCGGATTTCCAGTTCCATTCCTTTGTTTTTCAATTCCATTGTGGTATTTAGCTCTTTAACGCTGACTATCATGCAATTACCCCCTCAAAATTTAATATCCAAACGGATATCATATTCCCATTTTCGCACACTTCTAATGTATTGTCAAGATATCCAAATGGATATTAGTGAAAATGGGAGTATAGCATGGGATACTACAAGAGAATCCGTGAACTTCGAGAAGACCACGATTTAACACAAAGACAACTTGCGGACTTTCTGAATATCACACAACCGCAGTATTTCCGCTATGAACGAGGCTATCGGGATATTCCAACGGACCTTTTAATCGCCTTAGCTCAGAAATATCGGACTTCCACCGACTATATTTTAGGGCTCACAAATAATCCCAGGTCGTGTCAAGAGATATGCGCAAAAAAGTTTGCAGGCTCTGGCGAATAAAATCAGCCAGCAACAGAGGCATCCTCCAGAGAGGCCTCTAAGTGCTTCATATTCATGTACTTCTTGTTGCCCCACTGGGTACCAGCTACATGGCGGAGCCTGGCACAGACCAGCATCAAAGCAGAATTGCCATCCGGGAAGCAGCCCACTACTCTGGTGCGGCGGCGGATCTCCCGGTTGAGCCGTTCTATGACATTGTTGGTACGGATACGAGTCCAGTGTTCGCTGGGAAAGTCGCAGTAGGTCAGCGTCTCTTCAATGCCGTCCTCTACTTTCTTGGCCGCCTCCTTCAGCTTCATTTCCCGCAGCTGGACCACCACGGCCTTAGCCTTCTCCCGAGCAGCTTTTTTGCTCTCCTGGGCATGGATCGCCTTGAGCATCTTGGCCACCAGCTTCACCTTGGAACGGGGAACCACAGAAAAGACATTGCGGTAGAAATGGACGGTACACCGCTGGTATTTGGCCTCCGGGAACACTTCTCCCACAGCCTCCAGCATACCAAGACACTTGTCCCCAACCACCAGCTTGACCCCGTCCAGGCCACGGCCTCGCAGCCACTGGAAGAAGCTGACCCAACTGGCCTTGTCCTCTTTCATACCCTCGGCAGCGCCTAAAACCTCACGGTATCCGTCCTCATTTACCGCAATCGCCACCAGAACGGCTACATTCTCATACTCTCCGCCCCAGTTTCGCCGCAGATAGATCCCATCCACATAGACATACGGATAGCGTCCACCTTGTAAAGCTCTCATCGAAATGTACCTGACTGGTGTCTCGGTGCGCAGGGTAGAGGATATCACCGAGGCTCTGTGGGGAAGCAAAGTGTCCCCAGCGACCATCAGCGAGCTGAACAAAAAAGCGTATGTCCACATTGAAGATTGGCGCAACCGGCCTTTCTCCACACTGCTTTCACGCCGGCGATACCGCTCTATAATGGCCGTTTCAAAAGAGACTCCCTTTAGGCGGGGCACATGGAGCGTAACATCGCCGGAGGTGGTGGTAAGGTTTCGGCTGTAGTGACCACTGCGGTACCCCTGGCGAGCCTCATTTCGCTCATACCGGGCTGCCTGAGTCAGTTTCTCCGCCTCCTGCTCCAGCAGCTCATTCAGCGTTTCTTCCACGCTCCCGCGTACCAGCTCTTTAAGTTGACCCTTGATTACTTCTTCATTTAGCTGTACAATCTTCTCTGACATGGTTTGCTATCTCCTCTCTGAATGGGGTGTTGCTACTTCATTCTACCAGGGGGCTGCAAACCTTGTCTTTTTTATTTGCGCAACTTATTGTACCTTATCTAATCCCAAACCCATCCTTTAGCATTTTGAACCTCAACCTTCAATCCCCCAATAAAACCACTCCCCAGAACTTAGCCAACCTAAGCCTGGGGAGGTTCGTTTTCTCATATGCTATTTTTAGATGATGTCGGTTTAAATCAACCAGATACAGCGTTTAACTTTTGACCTATAGAAATATCTGTATCGTTTGACACCTCTTTATCGTTCATCTCGTATAGCTCTTTCAATTTCCCGTGGAGTTTAACTGCCGACCGATAGCGCTTCAACACACCATCAGGAACCCTGCCGAAAGCTCCAGGAATATCTTTATAGTCCTCAGCTCCCGCCTCTACAATGTGCTTCTCCATCTGCCTGTCCATATACTCCAGAACCTTTTGCGACAACCGCTCAGCAGCTTGTTTCTGGTCAAACCCTTTTAAGTACTTCTCCGCTTTACCCAAATCAATGACCGCATACTGGATTTCCTGCCAGAACTTAATATCCCCAAACAGGAGGGGCCTCAGTTTATCGTCAATCTCGTTGTAAGCCTTTACTAACCGTGGATTCTGGAAAAATAACCCTGACCTTGTGATTAGTCCTTCCCCTTCCGCAACTGGCAGTTTATTCAAACGTCGATATTCCTTCAACACACATTGCCTGACATAAAGCTGGTAATTCTCAATAGCTTCTCTTTGTTCAGGAAAACATATGATGGGTTTATCGTTTGCTAAATGTAGCTGATAATCCAGAGGGTATTTTTTATCAATCCCTAGTATTAGATGTTCTGCCAACTCAACACGCAGTACAGAGTTTTCTTGGCTGGCCTCCTGCTCAATGGCTTTGTAGTGTTTCTCCCATTCTTCCATTTCTTCCGCTCTGCTTATAGGTCTGGTCCTGTAATCCTCCATCGTGATTGACGTATCCGGGATGATTTTATAGTGAGCCTCAAGGCGTATGGCCTTTTCTCTATCCAGAGCCTTCAAATTGCTTTTCAGGATATCCTTTAACTTCTCGGATACGATGCTGCAATACTCTCTTTCGCCAGCAGCCATAAACTCATTTCGCTTCCATAGATTATAGTCCATTTCATTTCCCTGCTGCTCCAATCGCTTTATCAACTCAGGATTCTTTTTCTTCCATTCATCGAAGTACCTTGAAAATAATCCGATCTGATTTGCCAGAGTAGAGTATTTTCCCTCAAACGTCTTCAAGCTCACCAGCAATGGCCTTATATCGTCTGCATATATTCCACGTTTCCCTCTGCCATCACATTCTTTGGGAAGTGGGGGATTGTAAATTGAGGTGACGATAACAGCGTTCTTTTTTGTACACGACTTCTCCACTTCACATTGTTTCCGATATTCCAGATAGCGGGAAAGGTTCGCTTTGACTATATCCAGATTGCGCTTTCCTGTCGGCGGTTTTCTTCCTGTTACTGCCTGGAATAGTTTTGCAAATGATGGAAATATGTCACCTTCTTGGATATTTTCAGTTACGTACCTGAACGATTCTATTTGCTTTGCCATGTATCACTCCTATTACAATAAGATTTACGGTAAGAGGCACGGCAGCCAGCCGTGTCTTTTTCCTCATTGTTGCCAAAGCTGTTAGAATGGGAAGGCATTGGTCTGACGTATCACTCCAGG
>CAJTFN010000028.1 GCA_910575815.1 Oscillospiraceae bacterium | reverse complement strand
GCCATCAGGTCCGCCAGGTCCATCGACCCGCCTACATGGCCAAAGCCCCGGCTGTGGATTACTTTCAGCGTCTCCAACCGGATTTCCGCCGCCAGTACCTCCAGTTTTTTCGCTGTCACTTCATTCATTGAAATACCTCCTTATGCAAAAGCAATTTTATGTATCCAGTTCCAAATCCTCGGGGTGGGGCATCAGCAGGATTTTAAAGCCCGTCTTCTCAATGGTCCGCCGGAAGCCCTCCTCCCACTCCTCCAGGGGCAGCACGGAGCTGGCCAGGGGAGCGATGTTGATCAGCTTCTTCTCCAGCAGCCGCAGGGCAATCAGCCAGGAGGTCCGCTCGGAGGCATAGCTGTTGGAAATGGTAATTTCCTTATAAAGGGCCAAGTCCATGTCAAAGGAGATGGGTTTCCCGGGAATGGCCACCTGGGTGTACTGTCCGGTCTTCATCAGCGCTTCCAGGCAGAACCTGGTGGAGGCCGCCGCGCCGGAGCACTCAAAGGCCACCTGGGCCCCCAAGCCGCCGGTGAGCTCCAGAATACGGGCCAGGGGATCCCCCTCATCCACGTACACCGTCTCAAACACACCCAGGCTCTTGGCCATGGCAAAGCGCTCCTTGTCATTTTGCAGGCCCGTCATAATCACCACGCCGCCGTTGGCCATGGCCACCTGGGCGGTGAGCTGGCCCATGACACCCGCGCCGGCCACCAGGACGAAATCGCCGGCCTTGATGGTAGTTCGCTCGCAGACGCTGCGGCACACGCAGGCCAAGGGCTCGCACAGCGCCGCTGTCTTCATGGAAACTCCCTGGGGAAGGTGGAAGGCGTGCTTCGCGGGAATGACCACATATTCGGCAAAGCCGCCGTCGCAGCCGCTGCCCACGCTCTTGCGCTCCGGGCACAGCATCCGCAGCCCCTGGCGGCACCATTCGCACTCCTCGCAGGTATCCACCGCCGTCAGCGTCACAATCTTGTCGCCGGGCTTGAAGTCCTTCACGTTGGCGCCCACCTCAGCCACCACGCCGGAAAACTCATGGCCGGTGATAATAGGCGGCTTGCTGGGGTACTCGTCATGCATCAGGTGGATATCCGTGCCGCAGATACCGCAGGCGAAAACCTTCACCTTCAGCTCGTCCGCTCCAGGCTTGGGCTCCGGCATGTCCATGTAAGCCATGCAGTCCGGTCCCAACTTGGTTTTTACCAATGCTTTCATAAAACGCCTCCTCAATTCCTTCATGCGTTTTCTGGCGGTCCGCCGCCAGAGAAACATCGTCAGGCGGCCATGCGCCCAGTCGGTTGCTCAAATCCCAATGATGAAAAAAGAGACGGGCAGAATCCAATGCGGTCTGCCCGTCTCCGGGTGTCTCATCAAGCGGTCCGGAGGACGCAAATGGAATTCCGGGGCCGCTTAATTTCCTGAACCAAACGGAGGCATGCCGCCCCCTGGCCCAGAGAAGCTCAGCCGAAGAGCAGGTTCGGCAGGAAGGTGGACACCGGCGTCACAAAGATGCACAGCAGCACCACAATGAACACGGCGCTCAGATAGGGCATCAGATACCGCAGGGTGTCCTTCAGCTTCACCTCGGCAATGCCGATGGTGATGAACAGCACGCCGCCCACCGGAGGCGTCACGCCGGCATAAACCAGGGTGATGACCATGACCAGCGCGAACTGGATGGGGTCAATACCGTACTGGGCAATCACCGGCAGCAGGATGGGCGCCACGATGATGGTGGCGGCGATGGTTTCGATGAACATCCCCACTACCAGCAGGAAGAGCACCAGCAGGATCATAATCATGTACTTGTTGCCCGTGATACTGGTCAGGAAGCCGATGACCGCCTGGGGCACCTTGGCGTAGGCCACCAGGAAGCTGAAGATGGCGGCGCCGGCCACAATCAGAAGGGACATAGCAGTCATACCCGCGGATTTCTGGAGAATTCGGGGCAGATCCTTCAGGGTGAACTCCTTGTAGACAAACATGCCGATGAAGAAGGCGTAGACCACAGCGATGGCGCCGGCCTCGGTGGGGGTAAAGAAGCCGCCCACGATGCCGCCAATGATGATCAGCGGCATGATGATGGCCCACAGGGCCTCCCGCAGGGCCGCCAGAATCTCCCGGAGGGTACTGCGCTTTTCTCCGCGAATGCCCAGCTTCTTGGCATAGAAGAAGGTCAGGAGCGCGACGCTCAGTCCGATCAACAATCCGGGAATGACGCCCGCCATGAAGAGCGCGGCAATGGACGTGTTGGTCAGGGAGCAATAAATAATCATGGTCATGCTGGGCGGGATGATGGGGCCCAGAGAGCCGGCGCAGGCCTGAATGACCGCCGCCAGACCGCCGGGATAGCCCTTCTTCTTCATGCCCGGAATCATCATACTGCCCACGGCCGCGGTATCCGCCGCGGCGGAGCCGGAGATACCAGCGAAGATGACACTGGTCAGAACGTCCACCAGGCCCAGGCCACCGGTGATGTGGCCGATCAGGGCGGAGGACAGGTTCACCAGCCGCTTGGACAGGCCTCCCTGCTCCATCAGCTCTCCGGAGAGCATGAAAAAGGGAATGGCCATCAGGCTGAAGGAGTCCACGCCGGTAAAGAGCTTGTGGCCCACCAGCACCGGGTCCACCGCACCGCTGATAAACAGGGCAATGGCGGAGCCCAGGCCCATGGAAAAGGCGATGGGCACGCCCAGAAACAGGAAGAGCACAAACAGCCCAAAGGAAAGTCCAAACATGCCTTACCCCTCCTTTCCTTCCGCCAGCGCCGGATCGTCCGCTTCTTTCATCTTGCGGAGATAGTAGCTGATCTGTTCGCAGAACATCAACAGGCCTCCCAGGGGAATTGCCAGCATGACAGCGCCCATATTCAGCTTGACCACGGAGGACACCTGCACCCGGTTTACCCAGGCCAGATTCGCCCCCAGCACCACGGCCATGGCCAAAAAGGCGCAGGAGATGACGTTCACGATGGTGAATACGATTTTCCAGGCGTTTTTGGGCAGCGCGTCCAAGATCACGTCAAAGGTGATGTTCATGCCGTTGCGGATGGTGATGGTTCCACCCAGGTAAATCAGCCACACAAACGTGTAGCGGGACAGCTCATCGGCGTAGGGAAAGCTGACCTTGATGACCCGGCAGACCACCTGGACAAAGACAATGACCACCAGCATGCTGAACAGGAATGTCACCAGGACGTTTGTAATCTTTCTGGCTAAGTTCAGCATAGGCGTTTACTCGGCGGCCGCCTGAATGGCGTCATATACCTCCTGCAGGCCGTTCTCATCCACGAAGTTCTGGATGAAGGGCGCGCAGGCCTCCTCGAAGGGGGTGCGGTCCAGATCGGTGATGGTAACGCCCTGGTTCTCAAGCTCTGTGTACATCTTGTCGAACAGGTCGTTGGTATAGTCGTAGAAATACTCCAGCGCCTCGGCGGCAGCCTCGTCAAAGGCGGCCTTCTGGGAGTCGGTCAGGGACTGGTAAACCTGCTCGCTCATGTTCAAGGCGGTGAAGGTCATCACATGCTGGGTCTGGACGTAGTTCTTGGCAACCTCATAGAACTTCTGGAGCACCATGTACTCGGCATGGCCTTCCAGACCGTCGGCGACGCCGGTCTGCACGGCGGTGTAGGCCTCTCCGGAGGGGATGACGATGGGGTTGGCCCCGATGGCCTCAAAGGCGGCGATGGTCATAGGCGCCTCGGGGGTACGCATTTTCAGGCCCTTGAAGTCCTCATAGGAGTCAATGGCCATATCCTTAACGAAGGAGTTGCGGAAGTTCAGGCACTCCACCAGGATGGGGCGGATGCCAGCGGAAGACACCAGGCGTTCCTTGATGGGGTCGATGATATCGGAGGAAGCCACCTTGATGGCGTGCTCGCGGCTCTTGAACATGTAGGGCATGTCCAGAATGGCGCAGGCGGGGTCGTAGTTGGCCCACAGGGCGGTATCGGACATACCCATGTCCAGAGTGCCCAGCTTCAGGGCCTCCAGGGCCTCCTTCTGGCCATAGAGCTGGCCGTTGGCGTAGATGTCGATCTCGATCTCGCCATTGGTCTTCTCCTTCACCAGCTCGGCGAACTTGTTGAACAGGATGTCGTTGCTGTCGCCCTCGGTGCAGTGGTGGGAGAGCTTCAGGGTGCGGGTCTCCACCCCGGCGTCGCCGCCGGAAGGGGCGTCGGAGCTGTCGGAGCTGCCGGAGCCGCCGGAACCTCCACCGCAGGCGGACAGGGCCAGGATAACCGCCATGCACATGACGGCGCTGAGAATACGGGACAATTTCTTTTTCATCGTTTTCGTTCCTCCTCAATAATTTGATCTGCGCATACGTCAACAGCTTTTACACTGTAAAAAAAATAGTAACACAGGATTCTCCAATTTACTCTACACGCAACCGAAGATTTTTAGTACAAATCAAACAAATTTCTCCAAGGCAAAAAGAAAAGAAGCACGATTTCAACTCCTTTTTCACAGAAGTTGAAATCGTGCTTCTCCATGCCTTTCAGCCGCCGCCGGTCAGGGACCGGCGGTACTCGTTGGGTCCCATCCGGGTGTGCTTTTTAAAAACCCGGCTGAAATAGTTCTGGTCGCTGTAGCCCACCGCCTGCCCGATGGCGCCGATGGTCAGATTGGGGTCCGCCATCATGACGATCGCCTTTTCAATCCGGCGCTCCATCAGGTAGTTGGTGAAGCTCAGGCCGGTTTCCTCCTTGAAAAGCCGGCCCAGATACACCGGGTTGAAGCCGTAGCTTCCGGCAAAATCGTTGATGCTCCAGGGCTTTTCCAGGTGCTCCATCACCTGGGCGCAGATTCGCCGGACCACGTGGTGCTTCTTCCCCGCCGCGGAGACGGATTGATTCTCCCCGATCTCCCGCAGGTAATCGGAGCTGAACCGGACGATATCCTGAATATTGCCGGTTACAAAAATGTCCAGCATTTTCAACCCGATGTTTTCCTCCCGCACCCGGGCATTCTTCCGCACCACCGTCAAAATCTTGATGCCCTCCAGCATCAAATCGTCAAAATTATGCCGTTCCCAATAGCGGGTCAGATACTGCTCCAGGTGTTCCACCGCCGTGTCCAGCTCTCCGTTTTTCAGGCACTCGCTCAAAAGATCCTCTATCGGAGGCCCCTCCCTGGGCTCCGGCGGGCGGCTCAACTGAGCGGCGGCGCTTCGGTAGGACTCGCCGGGGTTGTCGTACAGGGACGCCGTGTCCCCCACGGCCACCGCCGTCATTCCGATGGCTCCCAGGGCTCTCCGCAGGGATTTCACCGTCTCCCACTCCTCGTCCCGGTCCGTGAAAAAGAACACCGCCGTCCGGTTCTGGAGGGGACAGAGGATATAAGAGAGGCCCGTCTCCTCCAGCGGCCCTTTCAGCGCGCCGTCGGAGAAGGGCTCCTGCCCCGGCAGGACCCCGTCCAGCAGCACGCAAAACACCCGGTCTCCCCGTAGGTCCAGCAGCTTTTTATAGGTGTCGATCTCCTTCCCGTTCCCGTTCTGGATGATGCAGTTGCCCAATGTACGGCTGATCACCGGCTGGGAGGTCTCCTCAATCCGCCGGGTCTTCTTCGCCTCCCGGCTCCACGCCAGAAATCGTTCCACGGACTCATAGAACTCCTTCCGGATCGGGGGCTTGAGGATGTAGTCGTTCACCTGGCAGCGGATCGCCTCCCGGGCGTATTCAAAGTAACTGTACGCCGTCAGCATCACGGTGTAGGGCCGGATTCCCTTTCGGCTGAGCTCCTCCACCAGCTTCAGCCCGTTCATGCCCGGCATGTGAATGTCTACCATCAAAAGCTCCACCCGCCGCGTCTCCAGAATAGTCTGGGCCTGGGCGGCGTTTTCCGCCTCCAGAATTTCAAACAGCCCGCCGTACTGGCGGTTTAACAAAATCCGTACAATACTCCGGTCCTTCTCCTCGTCGTCCACGACCAGCACGAGGAACTTCTTCTCACTCATGAGGGCCTCCCGCTCAAGGGATAGCGCAGCGTCACCACATTGATCTTCCCATGAACCGCCGCGCAATCCATCAAATCCTTCCGGTCATAACAGTACCGCATCCGATCCCGCACATTTCCCAGCCCGATGCCGGTGGTCTTTCCGCTGTTGGGAAGGCTCTGCCCGGCGTAAAAGCACTGAATCTGGGTGTCCGAAATCACGCCGCCATTGTTCTCCACCGTGACGACGGCGTATTTCCCCTCCTCATCCGGACGGCAGATCACCCTTACCCAGCCGCCGGACTCCATTTTTTCGCAGCCATGAATCACCGCGTTTTCCACAATGGGCTGCACGGTCATGCTGGGAATGGGCACGTCCAGCACCGCCTCGTCTAGCTCCATGGCAAAGGAAATCCGGTCTCCAAACCGCTGGTTCTGAAGGAAAAAGTAGTTCTCCACCATGCCCATCTCATCCCGCAGCGTCACCCGGGTCTTCATTGAGCGCAGACTGTAGCGCAGCATCTGGGAAATACTCTCCACGATGCTCATCGTCTTGTCCGCCCCCTCCTCCAGGGCGGTGGCCGCCGTGGCGCCCAGCACGTTGAAGAGGAAGTGGGGATTCACCTGGGATTGCAGGGCCAGGAACTGAGCCTCCTGCAACAGCCGCTCCGCGTTGAGTTTTTCCTCCCGGGTCTCCATCAGGGAACTCAAATCCCGCTTCATCCGGTTGACCTCCTCCGCCAGATAGTCAAACTCCTTGCTTTTGGCCACCTTGATGTCCGGGCACTGAAAATTGCCCTTGGAGATCTCCTGAACACCGCTCACCAGCCGCTGAATGGGCTCGTAAATCTGCTCGTGGAGGCCCATGCAGAAGAGAACGGCCTCCAGCAGCAGCAAGAAGAGGATCACCGCCGCGGTCCTCGTCAGATGCACCATGTAGCGGTTCATCCGGGGATACGCGGCGGAGGCGTAGTTCGCCTCCAGCATCTGAATCCTGGTCAGAAGATACCGGGCGTTGTCGCAGCGCTCGCTGAGCTGAAACAAACCGTCGTATTCCCAGCTCCGCAGCTTGGCCAGCTGCTCGTCCATGTTCTCCAGCAGCTCCCGAATACTCCGTACCGCCAGCAGGCTGGAGCGGTCCATGGACACCGCCTCGATCCGGTCCAATATCCCGTCCAAAGACTCCCGGGCTGTCTGTGCCTGAACGTAATCCGGCCACTTCCGGGCCTCCGCGTACTTTTCCGCCGAGTGCTTCAACTCGTCGGTCAGCCGCTGCCCCTCCTCGATGGAGACGATGTTTTGCAGCATGTCGTCATAGTGCCGGGTGGTGACGATTTGCAAAAAACTGATGGCTCCAAAGATGGACATCAGCAGCAGCACGCTCAGGCTGAAGGTCATGATAAAGCGTTTGATGCTATTTTTCTCCCCCAATATCCGAATCAACATTTAACGGTCCATCACCTTCACCATCAGCGTCTCCCCCTTCCGGTCGTACTGAACGGCAAACCGGCCGCTCCCCTCCCAGATGCCCTGGCGCAGGGCGGCATAGCAGGCGTTGAACACGGAGAAGCGCTCCACGCTCTTCCCCGGCAGCTCCGACGCCTCCGGAAAGCGGCAGTGCCGCAGCTCTCCCCCAAGGGTCAAAAAAGTCGCCGCCCGCTCCAGATTCTCCGCCTCCTCCGCCAAGGTGCTCCCGCCGCTCCGGCTGGCAAAATAGCGCACCAGCTGCACCAGCGTCTCCAGATCGGCCACCTGTGCTTCGGCGTCCCCCAGGAGAATGTCCCGGTGGAGGATGTTCAGCGCCTTCAGCGTGATTTCGTTGTCATACTCACACTTCATTTTCACCCAGTATTCGCTCCATGTTGTTCTCTGTAACCAGCACGATTCCGGAATCCACAGAGGCCGGCATGGAAACTCCCTTGTCCAGTTCCACCAGATAGCGTACCGCCAGGGCGGCGGCGTAGGTGTCGTTTTGCAGCACCAGACCGTTCAGCGTTCCCCCACGAAGCTGCTCCGCGCACTCCCGGGGATCTCCGTAGCCCACAGCATAAATGTCCATATAGGCGTTGGTCCGGCAGGCCGCGACGACATTGGTCACATCCCCGTCGTAGGAAAACACCGCGTCGGGAGCCTCGGAGGCCAGCAGCCGGTATATCTCCGTGTACAGGCTGTAAGGGGAAATCCGGGGCCCCTCTATGATGGTGACATTTTCCACCCGATAGCCCTCAAAGGGGGCGTTCACCAGATCGGATATCTTGGTCCGCAGCTGACTGTAATCCGGCGGTTTCGCCGGGACTTCCGGAGCCTCCGGGTCTTCCGCCACACTCTTCTCCGCCGGAGCCAGCACGGCCGCCTCCGTGTAGGACTGGCCGCCGGTGTTCAGATGGTCCACGATCAAGAGCCGCCCGGCGCCCTCCGTGGCGCTGATACAGCTCAGGGCGGCCATTCGCTCAGAGTTCACCGCCGAACCTATATAAGTGTCAAAGCCGGCGTCGTTCAGCCGCTGGGAAATGACCACCACGGGGATATTCTCCTCCCCGCAGGCCGCCAAGGCGGCGGCATATCCATCCTTCTCCATGGGGTAAAGCAGCACGCCGTCCGCACCACCGTCCGCGGCGATTTGAAGCACCTGCCTCTGCTCCTCCGCGGTGGCGGTTTCATAGATTTCCACAAACGCGCCAAACTGCTCCCCCGCCTTGTTCAACTCCCGTTCAATGCTCCGGCCATCCGCGCTGCCTCCGTTGGGGATCACGGCCAGAAGCCGCGGCATGTCGCGCTCCAGCGCCTTGCCGGGATCCATCCGGAACATCGCAAAGGTGCTCCACAACATGAACGCCGCGTATCCCATGCAGAGAATCAGCAGGCCAAACACCACCCGCTGCGCTCGTTGGATCACGGTCACCCCTCCCTTCCGGCTATATCCGCTTCCATGTGCCAGAACCCAAAGGGCGGACGGCCGCCCCTCCGGGCCTCCTTCGCCAGGTCTTGGGCATAGATCTTGTCTGCGAAATCCAACTTGCGGTCCTCAGATTCCAGGAAACTCTATTTCGCAGGGCTACCCACGTCCCTTTTCCGGGCCTGATAAGACCCGCCGTAAAGAGGATTCATTGTCAGGCCTAACACTTTCCCATACTTTATTAAAACAGACTCTGTCTAAAATATAACATATGGCTCGTAAATTTGCAAGGTCCTCCCGTCTCCTCCCATCCGGCGGCGTCCGCCGAAAGGAGGCACGGTATCCCAGGCCAACGGAAAACAAAAGGAACCCCTGACAGATTCCTTCCGTAGCGGTGTTTCCTCCCCGGGCTATTCGACGGTATCTCTCCTCCAAACACCTATGCCCGTATGCCTACGGGCCAAACTTATCCGACTCTTCGTCTATCCATGCACATAAAAAAGGGTTTCCAAAACCTCCTCCGCCGTGATGCCGCCGAAGAAATCCCCAAGAGGATACCGGTTCAGCACCGCGGCCACATCCTCCCGGCGGAAAGCCGTTCCCCGCAGCTCTTCTACCAGCGAATCCAGGGGACGTCGGGCAAGAAAATCCCCATAAAATCCGATGGCCGAAATCCGGCCCTCCGCCACGGAGGCCCGGGCCTCCAGACTGCCGCCGGCCCAGCGGCGGCGGTTCTTCAGATCGTAGGGAGGCGAGCTGCCGAAGTTCCACGCCCAGGAGCCGTACGTGCCTCGCCGCAGCGTCTCCACAGCCTGGAGCTCCTCCTCCGCCAAGGCGCCGCTCACCCAGTCTCCTCCCAGAAGCGCGGTTTTCAGATAGGCCCAGAAATTCTCCAGAGACCAATCCTTTCCCAGGAACTCCCGAAGGTTTCCCACCCGGCTCCGGACAGATTTCACGCTCTTGGAGCGGAACTTTTCGGGGTCCACCCGCAGCGCGCCCTCTGCCATGGACAAATCCGTGTCGAAGAGCAGCGTCCCATGGTGAAGCATCCGCCCCCGCAGCAGCCGCTGGGCCGTACCGGAGACCTTCCGGCCCTCCACCAGAATGTCGTTCCGCCCGCCGGCCTCCGCCCGGAGCCCCAGTCCTTGGAGGGCCTGCACCACAGGGCGGGTAAACCGCTCCATCCCCTCCTCCGCCCCGGCGCCGGTGACGAAGGAGTAGTTCAGATTTCCCAGATCGTGGTACACCGCGCCGCCGCCGGTGGCCCGGCGAACGACTCGAATGCCATGGGCCTCCACAAAGGCCCGGTTGATCTCCTCCTCTGCATTCTGGTTCCGCCCGATGACCACGGCGGGCCCGTTTTGCCACAGCAGAAGATAGTCCCCCGTCCTCCGGTGCGTCAGCACGTATTCCTCAAAGGCCAAATTGTACCCGGGATCCTGGGAGCCTGTCTCCAGATAGACCGCCGGTCCTTCCACCGCCATCCCCGCTCCCTCAGGGCTGAACGCCCCGGATAAATCCGTCCATCAGCCCTGTCAGGTGGTCCTCCACGGTGGAGACTGCCGCCCGGACATCCCGGGCGCGAATTTCCTCCAGCAGCCGCTGGTGTCCCTGCTGAAGCCGCTTCAAGCTCTTCGCGTCCGTCAGGGCGGAGACGCTGAACCAGTTTCGCATATTGCACTGCTCCCACAGGCGAAGCAGCACCTGGTTTTCCGTGGCGTCGATGACGGCCCGGTGGAACGCCGCGTCGCACTCGGTAAAGGCCCGCAGGTCTCCCCGTCCCGCGCAGCCATCCATCTCCTCCAGAATCTCCCCCAGCCGGCTGGACAGCTCTTCCAGCTCCCGGTCATCCAGCCGGTCCAGAGCGTCCCGGATGCTCTTGGACTCCAGGCAAATGCGAACGCCGTAATTATCCCGAATGTCCTTCTCCGTCAATGTCCGGACCCGGGAACCCTTGAAGGGCACCGTCTCCACCAGGCCCTGGGCCTCCAGGTCCCGAATGGCCTCCCGGACCGGGCCCTGGGAAACCCCCAGCTCCTTGGCCCAGAAGGTCTCAATAATCCGGTCCCCGGGGCGCAGCTCCCCGGCAAAAATCGCCTCCCGTATCGTATTTCGGATCTCCTCCCGGAACACCTTTCTCTGGTGGTTCGCCGGCACGCCGCTCCCTCTCTCCATATCGACCCGTCCTTATCTATAATTGATAATTTGATGATACCATTATAGATGCCCCCTCCCCCAAAGTCAACCGCAACCCAGCTTTCTGAAAAAACGCACAAAATGCGGCCTTGGTTTTTGGCAGGCGGCGGATTATATATTATTGATAATTTATAATTCCTGTGCTAAAATGGTGTCATCGTCACCGGGCCTCCGGCCCGCAATTTTGAGACGCGGAGGTGTCTTTTTCATGATCGACAAACAGACCGGCCTGTGGATTTACAATAAGATGCACGAAATTCGGGACTTTGAGGAGACGGCGTGGACCCTCTTCACCGAAAACAAGCTCCGGGGCTCCGTCCATCTCTATACCGGCGAGGAGGCCATCGCCGCTTCCATCTGCGCCCAGCTGACGGACGAGGACCTGATCGCCTCCACCCACCGGGGACACGGCCACTGCATCGCCAAGGGCGCGGAGCTGGGCCGGGCTCTCGCGGAGCTGATGGGCAAGGCCACAGGCTATTGCAAGGGCCGCAGCGGTTCCATGCACATCGCGGACTTCTCCAAGGGGAATCTCGGGGCCAACGCCATTGTGGGCGGCGGCATTCCCATCGCCACCGGCGGCGCCCTGGCGCTGAAAATGCAGAACAAGCCCAACGTGGCCGTGGCCTTCTTCGGCGACGGTGCGTCCAACCAGGGCACGTTTCACGAGTCCCTCAACCTGGCCGCCGTGTGGAAGCTGCCCTGTATCTACGTGGTGGAGCACAATCAATACGGCATGACGGTGCCCTCCTGGCAGTCCACCTCCGTGCCGGACCTCGCCGTCCGGAGCGCGGCCTACGGCATCCCCGGCGAAACCGTGGACGGCAACGACGTGGCCGCCGTCTACCAGGCCTTTGCCCGGGCCAAGGAGCGGGCCTTGAAGGGCGAGGGGCCCTCCCTTCTGGAGTGCAAGACCTACCGCTGGCGGGGCCACTGGACCGGCGACCCGGAGGTATACCGCAGCCGGGAGAAGGTCGAGGAGTGGAAGACCCAACGGGATCCCATCCGGCGCTTCCGGGACTATCTGCTGGTTCATGGGCTGTCCACCGAGGAGGAGCTGGACAAGATCGAGAAGGCCGCCGCCGAGAAGATGGAGGCCGCCGTGGAGTTTGCCATAAACAGTCCGGAGCCCGATCCGGCCCATGTTCTGGACGATGTGTTTTACGAAGGGTAAGGGGGAAGAAGCTATGATGACATACGCACAGGCGATCCGCCATGTGATTCAGCAGGAAATGCGCCGGGACCCACGGGTTTTCGTTATGGGAGAGGACGTGGAAAAGCACGGAAGCGTCTTTGGCACCACCCGGGATCTCTACAAGGAATTCGGCCCCGACCGCATCCGCAATACCCCCATCTCCGAATCCGCCTTCGTGGGGGCGGCCCTGGGGGCGGCCTGCGCGGGCATGCGTCCCATTGCGGAATTGATGTACTGGGACTTCGCCTTCGTCTGCGCCGACCAGATTTTTAACCAGATGGCGAAAACACGCTACGTCTTCGGCGGTAACGCAAAAATTCCCATGGTCCTTCGGAGCCAGCAGGGCACCGGCCGGGGCAACGCCGCCACCCACTCCCAGTCCCTGGAGAGTATCTTCATGCACATTCCGGGCCTGAAAGTGGCCTGCCCCTCCGCCCCCGCCGACGCCGCCGGCCTGCTCCGCACCGCCATTCGGGACGACAACCCCGTCTGTTTCTTTGAGCACAAGATGCTGTACACCACCCAGGCGGACGTTCCCGAGGACCCGGATTTCTGCGTTCCCTTCGGCAAAGCCTCTATCCGGCGGGAGGGCGCGGACGTGACCATCGTGGCGAACCTCTACTATGTCAGCCAGGCTCTGGAGGCGGCGGAGGCTTTGGCCCGGGAGGGCATTTCCGCCGAGGTCATCGACCCCCGGACCCTGGTCCCCTTCGACTATGACACCATCGCGGAGAGCGTGAAGAAAACGGGCCGTCTGGTGGTGGTCCACGAGGCCCATCAGAACAACGGCTGGGGAGCCCAGGTTGTGTCCCAAATCTGCCAGATGGCGTTTCCGTATCTGGACGCCGCCCCGGTGCACCTGGGAGCCAAAGCCTGTCCCCTGCCCTTTAATCCGGCTCTGGAGGCGGCGGTCATCCCCAGCGTTTCGGAAATCGTGGCCGCCTGCAAGGCCGCCTGTTACGTTTCCTGAACGGTAGCATCCGGGGAACCTTCCCGGCGCGGAGCCGCCGGTTCCAGGGGTGCGGAAAGTTCCCGGAGGCTTTTGGAAAGCGTTGTCTGTAACGTGAGAAGTGGAAGGAGCATCTTTAAATATGGCTTCAATAGTCATCATGCCCAAACAGGGCCTTATGATGGTAGAGGGCACCCTCACCAAATGGCTGAAACGGGAGGGGGAGCCCGTGGCCGCCGGAGAACCCCTTTTTGAAATGGAGACCGACAAGCTGACCATCACCATGGATGCCGAGGCCAGCGGCACCCTGCTGAAAATCATCCACCCGGAAGGGGACGTGGTGCCCATCACCCGGCCCATCGCCATCCTGGGGGAGCCCGGCGAGGACATCTCCGGTCTGATGGAAACGGCCTCTCCACCGGAGGCGGTTCCCGCTCCGGCGGCCGGGCCGGCGCCCGCCGTTCCCGCCGGAGCGCCGGGAAGGCGGGTTTCCGCCTCTCCCCGGGCCCGGCTTCGGGCGGAGGAAAACGGGGTAGACCTTACCGCCGTGCCCGGTTCCGGCCCCGGAGGGCTGGTGATCGAGCGGGACGTGAAAGCGCACCTGACCAGCCGGCCCGCCGTGACGCCTCTGGCGGCCAACCTGGCCAAGGCCCGGGGAGTGCATCTGAGCGATGTGGCCGGTTCCGGCCCCAGAGGGAAAATCACCGCCGCCGACCTCCCCGGCGAGACCCCGGCCGCACCGGCCTCCCGTAGTACCCGCGCCGTGCCCATGAGCGGCATGCGCCGGGCCATCGCCCGGAATATGCTGGCCAGCAAGGACGCCAACGCCCAGGCCTGTCACCGGATGAACGTGGATATGACCGCCGTCATCGACCTGCGGCGGCAGTACGGGGACTTGGGCGTCCGGGTCTCCTACAACGACGTTCTCATCCGGGTCTGCGCCAAGGCCCTGACCGATTTCCCCATCGTCAACGCCAGCGTGGAGGGGGACCGCATCCTCTACCACGACTATGTGAACGTGGGGAATGCCGTCTCTGTCCCCGGCGGGCTCATCGTCCCCGTCATTCGCGACGCGGACCTCATCGGCCTCACCGGCATTGCCGCCAGGTCCGCGGAGCTCATCGAAAAAGCCCGGGAGGGACGGCTCACCGAGGCGGAGTACCACGGCGGCACGTTCACGGTCTCCTCCCTGGGGATGTTCGATCTGGATGACTTTGTGGCCATCATCAACCCGCCGGAGTCCGCCATTCTGGCCGTGGGCAAAATCGCCAAAGCCCCGGTGGTTATTACCAACCCCCTGGGAGAGGATGAATTGGCCATCCGTCCCATGTGCACCCTCTGCCTGAGCTATGACCACCGCATCATCGACGGGGCTGAGGCTGCGCGGTTTTTGCAAAGGGTGAAGCACTATTTGCAGCATCCTGTTCTGTTGATTTAAGGAGGGCCGTCTGATGCAGAGATTTGACGCGGTTGTGATAGGAGGCGGGCCCGGCGGTTACAGCTGCGCCATCCGCCTGTCCCAGAACGGCCTGCGCACCGCCCTGGTGGAGGCGGCGGAACTGGGAGGCACCTGCCTGAACCGGGGCTGTATTCCCACCAAAGCCCTGCTGCACTCCGCCGCTTTGTACCATCAGGCCATCCACAGCGAGGACTTCGGCGTCACCGCCGAAAACGTCACCTTTGATTACGCCAAGATCATGCAGCGAAAAGACGCCGTGGTGAACCAGCTCCGCCAAGGCATCGGGTTTTTGGAACGGGATTACGGCGTGACGGTCCTCCGCAGCCGGGCTGTCCTGACCTCCCGGGCCACAGTTCTCCTGGACGATGGCGAAACTCTGTCCTGCAAGCACATTGTTCTGGCTGCCGGCTCCAGCCCCGCCCGGCTGTCCATTCCAGGCGCGGATCTCCCCGGCGTGGTGGATTCCACCGGTCTTTTGAATCGGACCGTCTGCCCGGAGCACATCGTCATTGTGGGCGGCGGCGTCATCGGCGTTGAATTTGCCACCTTCTTCCGGCACTTAGGCGTCCGGGTCACCATCATAGAGATGCTGGACCGGGTCTTAGGCCCTATGGACAGGGCTGTCACGGATTTTGTGGAGGCAGAGCTGCGGAAAAGCGGGGTCTCCCTGGTTCTGGGTGTCCGGGTGGAGGCCATCGAGCCGGGCCTGGAGGTGCGCTATACCTCCGCCAAGGACGGGACCCGGGGCGCGGCTCAGGGGGATTTGGTTCTTCTGGCCGGCGGCCGGGTTCCCAACGTGAAGGACCTGGGCCTGGAGGCCGCCGGGGTTCGTCTGGACCGAAAGGGCTATGTGGAGACCGACGGACTCTGCCGCACCAACGTCCCGGGAATCTATGCCATCGGCGACGTCAACGGCAAAATGCAGCTGGCCCATGCGGCTGCCGCCCAAGGGCTTTTGGCGGCGGATCACATCGCCGGGAAACCCTGTAAGCAGCTGAACCAAAACCGGATTCCCTCCTGCGTCTACTGCGCCCCTGAAACGGCCATGGTGGGCCTCACCGAGGAAGAGGCCCGGGCCGCTGGGCGGGACGTGGGAACCGGTATTTTCCAGTTCTCCGCCAACGGCAAAGCCCTGGTCATGGGCCAGGACCGGGGATTCGCGAAGTTCGTCTTCGACCGGGGCACCGACGAAATCCTGGGCTTCCACGTCGCCGGTCCCCGGGCCACGGACCTGGCCGGAGAGGTGGCCGCCGTAATGGAGTGCGAGGGTACCATCGCGGAATTTGGCAGCACCGTGCACCCACACCCTACGGTCAGCGAGGTTCTGATGGAGGCGGCGCACGTCTGTCATGGGAACTGCGTGAATGTTCCTGCCGGCGCACAAAAACGTCCATGAAGTCCTTATAAAGAAGTTTTTGATTTTCCAGAAAATCGGATTAAGAACGTATAGGTCAAGGGGGATTTCATCTTTTGGATGAAATCCCCCTTACCCATCAAATGTTATTTATAACGTTCTGATTGGAAAAAACATATAATTTTTCCCTGTCTGTGGGCAAGTAAAGTCGTGGACGGCCCCCACCAATGGAATGGAATGATCCTCCAGGTATTTTATTGCCTTTGAAAAGGTATCATCCTCTTCGCATTCTACATAAATATACTCATAGCCAGGGATCCTCCATTTTATCCAACCGTCGGGAGCTTTCGCGTCGTCTCGACATTCTACTCCGGCCAGGTAAAGGCCCTTTTTGAAGTCTTCCCATGGATAGAATGAACGCGAGAAATCAGACATCGCTCCCCATATGCCACATATATTTCCATTTTCATCTTTCTTAGCGAAATGCTGAACTTCTCCAAAATGAGAATTTGCATCCGTCCATAATCTTTGAATAAAACCTTCTCCGTCTAAAGTCGAACCTTCTTTCCCGATCACGACAAACGATTCTTTTATGCACGTTTCAACTTTCATATTCTCCCCCGTAATTCTGATTTACGCATGCAAGCAGAAGAATTGACAGGTCTTTGCAAATAGGCATTTTCAGGCCCAAGGATTTATCAACTTATCATGGAACATTCGAACCAGCGGTCGCAGCAGATCCCCCTGGGACACTCCGGTAAACGCGGCCAGGCTCGTTACCACCGCGCACAGCATCTCACCGGGTTCCCCGGAGGCTTCCGCCTCCTCCGGGCTGGGGAAGAAGAATTCCTCCCGCAGCGCTTCCAGCTTCTCCATGATCTGCGCGGCGGTTTTGGCCCCCATATTCTTCACCGCCAGCAGGGATTCCAGTGTGGCGTCGGACAAATCCGCCGCGGTGCGCACGCCCATGTGCTCTAAGCAGTTGTTCGCCCGGACGGACAGCCCCAGCTCCCGGACCAGGATGTCCGGCAGGCGGGGCGGCGGCAGGGGGTCCGGCGGCTTGGGCTTGGAGGCCACCAGCTCGAACCCCTCCCCGGCGCGGATGCGGGCGGCAAGGTCCAATACCTCGTCCACGCTCTTGGTTCCCATGTTCCGAATGTCCGTCCATGCGTACGCCGGGTAATCCAGCAGCTGGCCCACGGTATGGACGCCCGCCCGCCACAGGCAGTTGCTGGAGCGCACGGAGAGAGGGAGAAGCTCCAAGGAGTCCTCCCGCATCAGATACAGCTTAGCAATATCCCTTTTCACTTGATTTGATGGCAGCCAATTCATAACACATCTAAGCGATTACGCAAAATAGTCTTTTTTAGTATATCATATAGTTATCAATTTAGTATTACTTCTATTCTTTAGGTTTTTAATGTTTAATATAAATACACAGGAATTCTATGCCACTTAACTAAAAGATAAATTGTGATATACAGGATAAGAGTTTAGGAGTCGTCTCAGCCTGGGCTGTTGCCACTATTGTAAAGCAAATACTCGCTAACTAATATAAAAGTGATATAATAAAGTTCCATTTGTTGTTTTTCTTACTGAATCACCTTTTCGTTGCGATTTATCTTTACCTGTATATGATATTTTCTTGCTTATTTCTAGGTACATTGAAAAAAGATAACCGGCAAAATCTTGAATCACTATAAATTAAGAGAAGGAAATGACTTGCTTTTGAGGGAAGAGGCAACTATAATTTAACATGGATGTCAAATCGAACAGATTTTCAGGCTTTAGGAAAAGGAAAGAAGCATAAATAGGTTTGTGCAAATTGTCCGGGTCCGAAGAATCTGCCAAGGCATCTGTCTCCGGCCAGCGTTTCGACAGCTTGCATAAAAGAATCAGCTCCCGATCAGACAAAATGTTTGTGCCGTGGACATGCGATCGCAGGCGCTTTAAATATGTTCGGCAAGGTATGGGACATGACCGTCGCTTAATCTTGAAGCCATTGAACTGCCAGTTTTGCATAGAGTGCCCCGGCAGCTGTGATTGCGTTTTCGTCAAAAATCACTTTCGGATGGTGTCCCGGATAGACTTCCCCCTGATAGGAGGGGGAACGCGCGCCGATAAAAGCAAGCACGGACGGCACCTGCTGACTGATAAATGCAAAGTCGTCTGAGCCGGTTCGCGGGTCGTCAATCAGTGTGTCCTGTCCAAACAGCTCTTTGGCACAAGCCCTCACACAGGACGACAAAGCCGGGTCATTGTATTCCACCGGAACATCGGACAACAGCTCCACCTGCGTCGAGCCCCGGAAGGCTTCCGCGGTCTTTTCCGCGATACAGATGATTCGCTGAGTCAGATCCAGACGAAGCTGTTGATCGAAGGTGCGCAACGTACCCAAAAGTTCCGCTTCTTCCGGAATCGTATTAGGCATATTCCCGCTACGGAACGCCCCTATAGTCAGGATCGCACCGCTCTGGAACGGGGCCTCACGAGATATCAGCTCTTGAAGTGCGATGTGAATGTGAGCTCCGATATTGATGGGGTCCACGCCTTTGCTGGGAGAAGCGCCATGGGCGCCTTTTCCCTTGATTTTGATGGAAAAGCCGCAGCAGGAGGCCATGGCCGCCCCGTCTCGAAAGGAGAGAACACCGGTAGGGTTTCTCGGCGTCACATGACAGGAAAAGGCGGCGTCCACATGCGGGTTTTCCAGAAGGCCCTGGCGAATCATCTCACTGGCTCCCAAGAGGATCTCTTCACCGGGCTGGAACATCAGCTTGACAGTGCCACGGAGCACATCTTCGTTTTTTTTCAGGATATGTGCAGCCCCTAAAAGTGCAGCAGTGTGGAGATCATGGCCGCAGGTGTGAGCGGCCTCGGGCGATGGCGAGGCATAGGGCAGACCGCTTTCCTCCCGCATGGGCAGAGCGTCGGTCTCTGCCCGCAACAATATGGTTTTTCCCGGTTTTCCAACAGTGGCAGTCACGCCGCTCTCGCAGAGCTGAACGGGCTGATATCCCATTGCGCGGAGCTGATCCATGATATAGGCAGTGGTAAGCGGAAGCTTCATTCCCACCTCCGCATGCTGGTGAATGTACCGACGGTGAGCGATCATTTCCTGTTGAAGCTGTCGGGCTTGAAGCAGATAATCCATAGGGTTCCTCCTGTTCCTTTCCCAGATCATATAGTGGCGATCAAAGAGTTCTGGCTTATTTTGGCCTACGGCCAGCGGGTCGATTATAATACAATTTTAAGAGAATGACAACCGCCATATGGAGGCAGAGTGACCCAGAAGTCGTATAGATTTCTACTTAATTTTACAAATTGGTTGCTATTTTTTTGGAATCCGCTATAATGAAACAAAGTTCCAGGCTGCATTGCAGACCAATTGTTGTGCACAAAGGGAGACACATTTTGAAAACAGAACTTCTTCATATTTTTATGATTGATTTTTCAAAAGGGTGGGGTGTCCGGCCCCACGAACACGACTTTTATCAGATATGGTATGTGCTTGACGGAAAAACGACTTACATCCTGGACGGCGAAGAAATTACCATCGCTCAGGGGGATTTGATTTTCATTCAACCCGGAACCCAACACGAGCTGCCGCTGATACAGAACCAGGAGATTCTCCGGTATGTGGATGTGAAATTTCTGATTAAGGATGAGGGTCTGCAGCGGGAATGCCGCCAGATGCCGCGAATGGTACGGTTGGATAACAAGTATATCAACGACTCCATTCTGAAATGCCGGGAATATTGGTATGGGCAGAACTCCTATTCCAAAGAGCTGGCCCAGCTGCGTCTGGAAGAAGCCCTCCTGCTTCTGGTTCAGATGCAAAGCCTGGAAAAAAAGAGCAACCAGGTCTGGCTACCCGGAGAGAAGATGGAAAATCTCCAGGGTGTGGCGGCGGATATTGCACATTATATAGACAATCACTATGCGGAGTCCTTTGATTTGGAAGCCCTGGCAGAAGCACTGCGATACAATAAGGCATACCTGTGCAAGCTCTTCAAAGGGGCGTCCGGAATGACCATCAACAATTATCTGAACTATATTCGGATATCCAGAGCCTATGACCTTATTTGCTACACCTCCTATTCCATGTCCCAAATCTGCGCCATGACTGGTTTTTCCAGCGTCCACTATTTTACGCGGACGTTTAAGCGGATTTGCGGAATGCCACCCAGCCAGATTCGGGAACTGCAAAAAGACAGTATTCTCAGAGACATCCGGCTGCATGGCAGATTCAACTATCGGTACTATGTAAATCCGGCGTTCCCCGAAAACGGACCGGAAGAGAAAGCGTAACCATTCCGCCCATTCCCTCGCTTTTGATAATGCATGACCCCTGCCTGTATAAAACAGGCAGGGGTCATGTTGTTTTGTTTTGCACAGAGGAAGACAGAGGAAAGTCCAAAATATTGTGCAACAAAAACAGAATGAGGGACAAAGACAAAACGTTCTCTTTTCCGTATAGTTGATATCGAGATAAAGCAAAGGAAATCAGTTTACAGAATTCTTGAAAAAGAGGAGTGAACATATGGGAGATATTACTCTTTGCAGGCAGGGAGCCGTTGGGATTATCACCATCGACTATCCCCCGGTAAATGCGTTGGATTCCCACGCTTACTTTACGTTGTATGAGATCATGCACGATTTTGCCATTGACGACGAGATACGGGTGGTGATACTGACGGGGGCCGGAGAGCGCGCGTTTGTAGCCGGAGCGGACGTAAAGGAGTTCGTCAAATTCAGCAGCAGGACCGGCATGGTTTATACCAAGAAGAACGCAGGCATACGGGAGTATATCCGCCATTTCCCCAAGCCGGTGATTTGTGCAATCAATGGCCTGGCTTACGGCGGAGGCTGTGCGCTTGCGCTGGTATGTGATATCCGCATTGCCTGTGAGAGCGCAAAGCTGAATCTGAGCGAGATCAATATGGGAATTATCGGAGCGATTCCCTACGCCGCCTCAATCGGGACTTCGGGAACCGTGCGGAAGATGGTTTATTCGGGAGAGAGCATCACCGCGGAAGAAGCGCTTCGTGTCGGACTGGTGGATGAGGTCGTGTCCCAGGAGAACTTGATGCCGCGCTGTGTGGAATTGGCGGAGAAAATGGCTGCCAAGGCGCCGATGGCTTTGTTGAAGGCAAAGGAGGTTTTGGTCAAAGCTTCGGAAAGCCTGATGCAGGAGACCATTGACGCAGAGTCTGAGGCTATTCGGGAGTTGTGGGGAACGGAAGACAAAACAGAAGCAGTTCAAGCATTCCTGGAAAAGCGTCCTCCTGTATTCAAGGGAAAATAAAAGCGTAAGAGAGATCGGTCAAGATCTGAGAAAGGAATGAACGATATGAAAAAAGAATTCAGACTACTCGTGCAGGAAGCCTGGTGCAAGGGCTGCGGGATCTGTGTGGGGTTCTGCCCCCAGAAGGTGCTGGGTATTGCCGTGAACGGGAAGCTCAGCGTAAATCATCCGGAGTTGTGTATCGGCTGTGGGCAGTGCCAGCTGCGCTGCCCTGATTTTGCAATCAAAGTGGAGGAAGTGAAGAAATGAGTAATTCGACGGTACGCTTTATGCAGGGGAACGAGGCGCTGGTCGAAGGTGCAATCGTTGCCGGCGCCCGCTTCTTTGCGGGATATCCCATTACTCCCGCCAGTGAAATTACGGAGGGAATGTCAGCCCGGCTTCCCCTGGTGGGCGGCGTCTTTTTGCAAATGGAAGACGAAATCGCCAGCATGGGCGCAGCCATCGGTGCGTCTATGGCAGGCGGAAAATGCCTGACAGCCACCTCCGGCCCTGGTTTTTCCCTGAAACAGGAGGGAATTGGCATTGCGTCCATGATGGAGATTCCGGTAGTGATTGTGGATGTCATGCGGGGTGGTCCCGCATCCGGCATGTCTACTCTGCCCTCTCAGATGGACGTTATGCAGGCTCGTTGGGGCTGCCATGGAGACCATCCTATCATTGTGCTGAGCCCGGCCACGGTTACCGAGTGCTATGAGTTGACCATCAAGGCATTTAACCTGTCGGAGCTGATTCGTCAGCCGGTAATCCTGCTGTCGGACGCGATTGTCGGCCATCTGCGTGAACGGATCGAATTGCCCGATCCGTCTACGGTCAAAATTATCAATCGAAAAATGACCGACAAACCGCCGGAGGAATACGCTCCCTTTGCGGCGGGCGAGGATGCCGTTCCGTTCTTCGCGGAGCGGGGTACGGCCTACCGCTATCATATGTGCAGCAACGTACATACGGAACAGGGCTTCCCGGCGGATACGAATAACGAAGTGGCCGCGAAGCTGATTACCCGCCTGCACCGCAAGCTGGAAAATTATGCGGATGAAATCACCTGCTATCAATTTTTCGGCCCGAAAGATTATGATGTGCTGATTGTCTCCTATGGCTGCGTGACGCGGGCCGCCAAGGACGCAGAAAAGGTACTGAACGAGGAGGGGAAGGCGACGGCGGTACTTCAGCTCCAGTCCCTGTGGCCCTTCCCCAGGGCAATTGTTGCAGATTATGCCGCAAGAGCCGGTAAAGTGTTGATGCCGGAGATTAATCTGGGACAGCTGATCGATCAGGTTCGGCTGGCGACGGATCGCCCGGTAGAAGGACTGAACCGCTGTGACGGCGCAGAGATCACCCCCCGGCAAATTATCGAAAAAGTGAGGGAGATGTGAACATGGCAAATGTGATGGACTATATCCGGCAGGATAAGCTGCCGCATATCTGGTGTGCCGGCTGCGGCGACGGAACCATTGCCGGGGCTATGATCCGGGCAATTGATGCCTGTGGACTGGACAAGAACAACACCGCTCTGATTACCGGTATAGGCTGCTCCGCCCGTTTCAACAATATTATGGACTTCCACACATTCCAGACGGCCCACGGTCGGGCTCTGTCCTATGCGACGGGCTTTAAGATGATGAAGCCGGAAATGGATGTCCTTGTGGCAACCGGCGATGGAGATGGAGCCGGTATCGGAGGAAACCATTTGATTCACACGGCCCGCCGGAATATCGATATTACGGTTGTGATGATCAACAACCAGATCTACGGAATGACCGGCGGACAATACTCTCCCATGACGCCGTACCCCAGCCTAGCCTCTACCGCGCAGTATAGCACCTTCGAGTATCCCTTTGACGTCTGTGAGTTGGTGAAGGCGTCAGGGGCGACCTATGTGGCGCGCAGCACGACGTATCATATCAATCTGACCCAGAAGCTGATTGAAAACGCCATCCGGCACAAGGGATTCAGCTTCGTTGAGGTAATCTCTCAGTGCCCGACAAACTTCGGCAAGCGCAACAAAATGGGCTCGCCTTACGACATGCTGATGATGCAGAAGGAGATGGCCGTCACTGTTCAACAGGCGCAGTCCATGTCGGAAGAGGAACTGAAGGGGAAAGTGCTCATCGGTGAGTTGGTGAACCGGACAGACCGGAAGCCGTTTGACGAGGTCTATTACGAAATGGTTCAAAAGGCGCTGAAGAAAAAGGGGGCAGAGGGCAGATGAGAAACGAAGTCATTTTGAGCGGATTCGGTGGCCAGGGACTAATTCTGGCAGGTGTTCTGCTGGCGGAAGCCGCAGTTGTGCACGAAGGCATCAACGCCACGCAGGACCAGGTGTACGGAATTGCGGCCCGAGGCGGCGAGTGCTGTTCCGAAGTAATTGTCAGCAACGAGGGAGACATAAATTACGCCAAGGTCACAACGCCGGACATTGTCTTGGCCATGTCACAGGCCGCCTTCAACAAATACGCTCCTCGTGTGAAAGAAGGGGGCATCATCATTATTGACACCGTCTTTGTCGAGGATACCAGTGCGCTGGACGGGCATGACTGTGAAGTGATTCCCCTTCCGATCACGGCCATCAGCCAGGAGAAGGCGGGACGGACCATGCTTGCCAATGTGACCGCCCTGGGTGCCATCTGTGAGCGCACAAAGCTGATCCAGAATCAGAATATGATCGACGAGATTCTGGAACGTGTTCCCCGGGGAACGGAGGAGATCAACCGCAAAGCCTTCTGGGGCGGCGTTGAGGCGGTTCAGGCCCTTGAAACTGGGAGGTGACGTATATGAAAAAGCTGTTGCTTTTGCAGCGGATGGATGAGGCCGGCATGAAAATTCTGGAGGATGCCGGATTTCAGGTTGATATTCCCAGTGATGTTTCTGAAGAGGGCCTCTGTGCGGTCGTTGCGGAGTATGATGCAATCATTGTCCGGGGCATGGTGAAGCTACCGGCCTCGGTAATTGAGCGGGCGGAAACGTGCAAGGTGATTGGGCGGCATGGCGTTGGTCTGGATACCATTGATGTGGACGCCGCGAGCCGAGCCAATATCCCGGTGGCCTATACGCCAGGGGCCAATGCCAACGCGGTGGCCGAGCAGACGGTGGGGCTGATGCTGGATGTTATGAAAAAGACGTGCAGTCTCAGTTACAAGCTGATGCGGGAGAAGAACTATCAGTGCCGCCTGAATGTGATTAACAGTGAGTTAAAGGGGAAAACGGTGGGTGTCTTCGGGCTGGGAAACATCGGCCGCCGGGTTGCGGAAATCTGCACACGGGGCTTCGGTGCAACGATCATCGGCTTTGACCCTTATGTGACTCAGGAACGGTTTGACTCCATGGGACTGGATGGCCGGCTGACCACCGATATGGACGAGCTGCTGAGAAACAGCAACCTTGTCACGCTGCACGCGCCGGGGTCTGAGGTGGGACTGATCGGAGAACGGGCGCTGTCTCTGATGCCGGAGGGCAGCATCCTGATTAACACAGCCCGTGGCACTCTGGTTGACGAAGCGGCGTTGTACGCTGCGTTGACAAACGGTCACCTGGCTGGGGCCGGGCTGGATGTAACCGCTTGTGAACCGCCAGACCCCGACAATCCGCTTTTCACACTGGAAAACGTTGTTGCCACTCCTCATACGGCGGCGTTGACAAAAGAGGGCAATATTAATATGGCTGTGGGCGTGGCACAGCAGGTTGTGGATGTCCTGTCCGAAGGTAAGCGACCCTGGGGGTTGGCCAATCCGGCAGTTTGGGAAACGCGCAGAAAATAAGCACTCCCGGCATCCTGGACACATCGCCCCGCCGAGCGGGAGCGCGAGTGAAATCATGCGTGGAAAGAAGGTCTTGAATGAAATGAATGAATACTCTATGCCCCGTTATTTTCAGCAGATGGAAAAACTGGGGGAGACGCTGTTTGAGCGCGATGCCGAGAATGAACAGAGCCTGAAAGAGGCGGAGAGCGCCATAGCGGATCAGATTCAGACGGTCCTGGAAAATGGGAAACCCACCACAGACTTGAACGCCTCTGGTCAGCTCAGCGCCATGCAGCGGATCGAGCGACTGGTAGATGAGGGAAGCTGGCTGCCGCTGAACAGCCTGTATAATCCCCAGGAAAATGCCAGCGGTTCAACGGGTATCGTCAAGGGCTTGGGTAAAATTGGCGGGAAATGGGCTGTAATCGTGGCATCCGACAACAAGAAGTTGGCTGGCGCGTGGGTGCCCGGTCAGGCGGATAATCTGCTGCGGGCCTCAGATACGGCAAAACGTCTGAGAATTCCTCTGATTTACCTTCTCAACTGCTCCGGTGTGAAGTTTGACGAGCAGGAGAAGGTGTACCCGAATCGGCGTGGCGGCGGCACTCCCTTCTACAGGAACGCGGAGCTGAATCAGCTGGGAATCCCTGTGATTGTTGGCATATACGGGACGAACCCGGCGGGAGGCGGCTACCACTCCATCAGCCCCACCATTATCCTCGCCCACAAGGACGCCAACATGGCCGTTGGCGGAACCGGCATCGTGGGGGGGATGACTCCCAACGGGTGTTTGGATCTGGAGTCCGCAAAGGAACTGATCGAAGCCCAGAAAAACATCCAGAAGAGTGTCCCTGGAACCGTCCAGATTCACCATGATGTCACTGGGTTCATGCGGGAGGTTTATGACACGGAGGATGCTTTACTGGATGCCATCCGGAAATATGTGGGATATCTGCCGTCCTATAATCCGGAATTTTTCCGGGTTGATACGCCGAAGGAGCCCGCTTACCCGCTGGAGGATCTGTACTCCCTGTTCCCCGCCAATGCCCGCCGCGCATATGAGGTGCGGGAACTCATTGCCCGTCTGGTAGATGATTCCGTCTTTATGGAATACAAGAGCGGTTATGGCCCCGAGGTGATGACCGGTCTTGCCAAGGTAGACGGACTGCTGGTAGGCCTTGTGACAAATGTGCAGGGCTTTTTGTTGGATTATCCGGAGTACCGCAAGGAGTCCTTCGGCGTGGGCGGAAAACTCTACCGTCAGGGATTGATTAAGATGAATGAGTTTGTGGCACTCTGTGCCCGGGACCATATTCCGATGCTGTGGCTTCAGGACACCAGTGGCATTGATGTGGGAAATGAGGCGGAAAAGGCAGAACTTCTGGGCCTTGGACAGAGCCTGATTTATTCCATTCAGAATTCCGGTCTCCCAATGCTGGAGATCACACTGCGCAAGGGCAGTGCCGCCGCGCATTATGTGCTGGGCGGGCCCCAGGGAAATGACACCAACGCCTTTTCTCTGGGAACTGTGGCGACCGAGATTTACGTCATGCACGGCGAAACGGCTGCATCAGCGATGTATGGACGCCGCCTGGTACGCGACGACGCGGCGGGAGCGGATCTGGAGCCCACCATCGAAAAGATGAATCGGATGATCGCAGACTATGCGGCAAAGTCCAGCGCGGCGTATTGCGCAAAAGCCGGCTTGGTAGACGAGGTGGTTCCCCTGACAAACCTGCGGAAATACATGCAGGCGTTTGTCACTGCGGCCTATCAGAATCCGTCCGCCATCTGTCCGCATCATCAGATGCTTCTGCCCCGCACTATATTGGAATTCGACCGGCTGTTCCGTACGGAAGATGAGGCATAGGCGATGAATGTGGTGTTATATGCCCTTCTGGCCTATGGTGCAATGGCTATGATATCATTCGGGGTTGTGGGAGTTATTGTGCTGATTAACCGGATATTCACAGCGCCGGAAAAGGGGGAGGATCATCATGAGTGAATTGCTGATGCAGCTGTTTCCCGGCATCGGTACCTTCCTCTTGGCAAGTCCGGCGGTCTCAGCGGCGCGGATCGTGCTGATTGCTCTGGGATTTTTGCTGGCATATCTGGGCTTTAAACGTACGCTGGAGCCTTTGATTATGGTCCCGATGGGGATTGCGATGATTGCGGTCAACGCGGGTGTTCTATTTCTGAATACAGGTGCGATTGGCAACATGTTTGTGGACCCCCTGGTATCGGACGCAGAAGCATTGATGGATGTGATGCAGGTCAATTTCCTGCAGCCGGTGTACAACCTTACCTTTTCCAACGGTTTGATTGCCTGCCTGGTCTTTATGGGAATCGGAGCACGCAGTGAGATCAGCTATCTTCTGGCAAAGCCCTGGAGTTCCATGCTGATTGCAATTTTTGCGGAGCTGGGTACCTTCGTGACGCTGATCGTGGGCGTCAGTTTGTTTGGCCTGTCCCCCCAGGCTTCTGCCGCCGTTGCTACCATTGGTGGCGCCGATGGTCCCATGGTGCTGTTTACCTCCCTGATGCTGGCTCCGGAGCTGTTTGTGCCGATTTCCATTATTGCGTATCTCTACCTGAGTCTAACGTATGGGGGTTATCCGTTTCTTATCAAGGCGCTTGTTCCGAAAAAATACCGAGGGATCGATATGTATGTGGACGTGCCGGAGGTATCCCAGCGTTCCAAGTTTACCTTTATCGTCGTCTCCTGCCTGGTCCTGTGTCTGCTGCTGCCTGTAGCCGCGCCGTTGATTTTCTCCTTTTTTATCGGCATGGCTGTCAAAGAAGCAGAGATTGGAAAGTACACGGAGCTGCTGGAAGAGAGCCTGTCCTATTTCGCTACCTTCTTTCTTGGTGTGCTCCTGGGTGCGCTGTGCGAGGCTTCTACCATTTTGAATCCCACTGTTTTGGTAATCCTGCTGTTGGGAATACTGGCGTTGGCCGTATCCGCAGTGGGCGGTCTCCTGGGCGGCTGGCTGATGTACCTCCTCTATAAGCGCAAAGGCGAAGAATTTAACCCGGTAACCGGCATTGCCGGCGTGTCCTGCGTTCCCACCACGGCAAAGCTGGCCCAGCATGCGGCGATGGACGAAAATCCATTTGCCATGATTCTGCCTGTGGCCATGGGAGCGAATATCTCGGGTGTGATTACCTCGGCGATTGCAGCGGGCATTTTTGTCAGTACCATCCATTTGGTCGGATAGCGAAAGCTGTCCATGGTTAGAAAAACCGTTTTAAATTGAACTGCGGAAAAGGCACATGTAAATTTTTAGTTTGCCGCGTCACTGGCATCCCGATTTCATCCCCTTTTGTGCCTTGCGGCGCGGCGGAAAGGTATGGTCATAAGTATGGAAATTAAAGCGAGAATTCCCGGAATGGTTATGGAGGTCAAGGTCAAAGAGGGTGACACCGTCAAGACAAAGACGGTTTTAGCCGTCATGGAGGCAATGAAAATGGAGCAGCCGATCGCCAGCCCTTTGGATGGCACGGTAAAAGAAGTAAAAGTGGCTGCTAATGACAAAGTGAAAGCTGGTCAGGTACTTTTGATTGTGGAATAAACACAGCGGAAGAAACCGGATTTCGCGCAGAAAACGAAAATAGTGCAAAAAATAGACAATGAGGCCCAAAGAAAAACTGTACAGTTTTGTGTAAAATAGACTTAAGCCTTTTGCAAAACTGATTTGGGAAAGAGACGCTTGTGTATTTTTGTATCTCTGGCCCGCTTTTGCCCGCTGCGGAGTCAAAGGAACTGACCGCTTTCAGCGGCCCTGGGAATTCCCCAGTTGAAAAGTGTCTTCGGTGCTTTTCAAGTTCGTTGACTATAAATGGAAAATGGAGAAAGATGAAGGAGGTTTCAACATGAAAAAGAGAATTTTCGCGGTATTGCTGACACTCTGCATTTCCCTGTCCCTGGCTGCCTGCGGCGGCAACAACTCCCAAACTTCTGCACCCCCGGCGGACAATACCCAGAATACACCGGCAGCCACCCCGGCAGAGGACACCCCCACAACGGATTGGCCAGGCAACGACACGATCACCGTTGTATGCCCCTATGGTGCTGGCGGCGACACGGACTTTATGGCCCGTCTGACCTTTGAAAAGGTTCAGGAGAGACTGGGCGGCAACTTTATCGTCCAGAATATTACCGGAAACTCCGGTGCGGTGGGTGCTCAGACAGTTCTGGATGCGGATCCCGACGGCAAAACCATTCTCTTTTACCACACCGCGATCTTGGTGAATGAGGGAACCGGCCTAACTCCCTTTGGTTTCAACGATTTTGACGTTGTATCCATCGTAGCCAACAAGAGTAACGGACAGTATTTTATGCGGGCCGACAATAAATACGGCATCAAGGATTTCAATGATCTGCGAGAGTACACGGCGGCCCATCCCGGTGAGCTGACCCTGGCATATCAAGCGGGCGGCACTTCCCACCTGGGCGCTCAGATGCTGATCAACGGTGGCGCGAACTGCACGCTAGTGGACATCGGCGGCAAGAGTGAACAGCTGGCCGGCCTTCTGAGTGGGCAGATCGATATTGCCGGACTGGCCATCAACAATGCCCGAGAGTATGTTGACAGCGGTGAGTTCATCTGCCTGGGCTATGCCGGCGATAAGAGCGAACTGTATGACGAGAGCAAGTACCCCTGCCTTAAGGACTACGATGTGACGGACGACTGGGCAATGAACTACTCCGTATTTGCCCCCAAGGGGACGGATCCCGCCATTATCGAGCTGCTTTCTGATACCATCGGCGACATCTGTGCCAACGATGCAGACTTTGCGGCCCGGGCCGCTGAGGCGTATTATATCCTCCCCGCCTATCACAATCCTGAGGACGCGGCAAAAGCACTCACGGAGCAAGCAGAGATCCTGAAAGACTATGTGGGTTATCTCGTCGGATAACACCAGGCGTTAACAGAAAACGCTCCCGCGAGAAATATCGTGGGAGCGTTTTTTTGAAAAGGGAGATAAGGAGGATGTAAACTTATGACTTCCCTGCGGTCAAAACACAGAGCTAATCTTTGCTGTGGAATATTCTTCTTGGTACTGGCCGCCGTAGTGGCCCTGTACTCAAAAACCATCCCTGTCGGCACACTGAACATGGGCATTATGAATTCCCAATCCTTTCCGCTGATTTGCTCCGCCGTCCTGGCGCTTTTGAGTATCTGCCTCGTCTGGCAAAGCGTGCGCGGCATGAAGCAAGCACCGAAGCCTACGGAGGAGGAGCTGGCCGCGGAACGGGCAGAGCGAGTAAAACCGCTGAGGGCCCTCTGTGCGGTGATTCTGGTGGGCGCCTATATTCAATTTCTCAAACCGGTGGGTTATCTGATTATGACTCCGCTGTTTCTCTTTGGGCTGGTCATGCTGGTCACGCCCAAATCCGTGCGCCGCCCGGTACGGATTGCTGTCATTTCTATAGTTGTATCGGCAATCATCTATCTGACGTTCCGCTATGGATTTGCTGTTCAGCTCCCTATGGGGCTTTTGAAGAATCTTGGATAAGGTGGTGATGACATGAGTGATATATTAAACGGAATGATGTCTGTCTGTACGCCGACAGCTCTGCTGCTGATGCTGGGCGGCGTGATCCTCGGCATTGCGTTTGGCGCGCTGCCGGGCTTGAGCGCCACCACTGGCATTGCGCTCTGCCTTCCCATGACCTACCGGCTGGGTTCCACGGATGCCATTGCGCTTCTGATAGGAATCTATGTAGGCGGCATTTCCGGAGCCCTGATCTCGGCGATTTTGATCAACGTTCCCGGCACGGTGGCCTCCGCGGCGACGACCTTTGACGGGCACCCCATGGCGCAGAAGGGACAGGCGGCTGAGGCACTCGGTATCGGATTGATGTCGTCCTTTATTGGCACGGTACTTTCTTTTATTGCCCTGATTTCAATTGCGCCTCTGCTGGCTCAGATTACCATTCACTTCTCTCCCTTCGAATACTTCGCGATTGTGTTGTTCTCTCTGACATTGATTGGGACCCTGATTTCCGGATCGGTGGTCAAAGGTCTGATCGCAGGTGTAATCGGTGTTTTGCTGGGCTGCGTGGGTGTGGCACCCGGCACCGGAACCCCGCGCTTTACCTTCGGTATAGTGAATCTTACCTCCGGATTTTCCCAGACCCCCGCCATGGTCGGCGTATTTGCCCTGGGCTCTCAGCTTGGCCTGATTAGCAAGGGCTTTAATGCCAAGGGGGATGAGGTGCGCCAGTGCAAGATGCACGGCTTTGGTATGCCTTTCAAGGAATGGCTGAACCATATGCCGAATATCATCCGCTCAGCGCTGATCGGAATAGGTGTCGGGATTCTGCCTGGTATTGGCGGCGGAACCTCCAATCTGATTGCCTATGGCGTTGCGAAGAGCAGCAGCAAATACCCGGAAAAATTCGGCACGGGGATTCCCGACGGTGTCATTGCCTCTGAGGTATCCAACAATGCCTCCATCGGCGGTGCCCTGATTCCGCTTTTGACAGTGGGTATTCCCGGCGATACGGTGACAGCCATGCTGCTGGGAGCTCTGACCATCCAGGGTCTGACTCCGGGGCCCCTGCTGTTCAACAGTGACGGCGTGTTTGTCTACGGCCTGTTCACGGCGGTACTGATTTCCACGATTATGATGATTTTTGTGGAATACAATGGTATGCGCTTTATCGTGAAAATTTTGGGTGTTCCCCGCTACACATTGCTGCCGGTGATTCTCGTGATCTGCATGGCGGGTGTGTTCTCCAGCAACAACCGTATTTTCGATCTCTGGGTTATGCTATTCTTCGGGGTTATTTCCTTCCTGCTGTCCAGATATGGATTCCCCACTGCGCCTATGATCCTAGGGTTCATTCTGGGACCCTATCTCGAGACCTACCTGATGCGTGCCCAGCAGCTGGGTCGCGGCAGTATGATGCCGATTTTTGGACGTCCTGTAGCGATGGCGTTCCTTGCAATCACGATTGCTTTCGTGGCGTTCCAGGTTGTCCGGAATGTCAAACGTGCAAAAGAGATGGGCGAGAATCCCATTGAGGATGTGGACGACTGAGACGCAATGGCCGCGGGGATCACGGCTCCGCCGTGAATTTCCCGCGGCCCCGTGTGATGTGTAGAGTGCCGCCGCAGCATCTGACAGCGGCCTCTTTTGGGGAAGGAGAAAGTAACATGTCTTTTTTACAGGAACCGGACAAACTGGCGGACTGCGGATGCTTCCCGACGCCGCTCCATCGGCTGAACCGTTTGAGCCAGGAACTCGACTGCAATGTTTTCATCAAGCGGGACGACTTGACCGGTATTGGTTTTTCGGGCAATAAGATCCGAAAATTGCAATACCTGGTTCAGGACGCGCTGGCAAAGGAGTGTACGACGCTACTGACCTATGGAGGCGTGCAATCCAACCATGCACGGCAGACGGCCGCTGTAGCCGCGCGGTATGGGCTGAAATGTATACTGATTGCCAATTTGAAGGAGGATCAGCCCCCTGCTGCCCTGAGTGGAAACCTGTTGCTGGACGCGATTCTGGGATGCGAAGTGGTCTTCATGAACGTAGCTCCCATCTTCCGAAATGCCGGAGACAAAAGCCCGGACGAACTGGAGGCAGAAGTTGCCGTTCGCCGCCGCCGGGTTGCGGAAGAGGTGATCTGCGCACGGGAAGCTGTGGGCGAGAAGGTCTATGAAATTCCGGCAGGCGGCAGTACGCCCTTGGGATGTATGGGGTATTTCTATGCGGTTCCCGAGATTGTGGAGCAGCTGTCTTCTATGGGACAGACTGTGGATTACGTGATCTGTCCCAGCGGCTCCAAGGGAACCTTTGCGGGGCTTTGGTGCGGCAGCAAACATTTCCATGCTCCATTTACCGTAATCGGCTCCTGTGTCAGTCCCCATGGGGATGTATATCGGGAAAAAGTACGCAGCTTGATTGACGAAATTAGCAGCGCATACGGTTTGGGACTTCACGCTGCGCCGGAGGAACTGCAAATATATTGTTCGCAGTTTGCCGGTACGGCCTATGATGTTCCAGATCCGGCAACCTTTGAGACGATCCTGTATCTGGCCCGAACAGAGGGATTGTTTGTAGACCCATGTTATAGCGGAAAGGGATTCACGGCCCTGTTGGAGTTGCTCCGGTCCGGAGAGATCCCCGCCGGATCGAATGTTCTCTATCTTCACACCGGAGGACTGCCCGCTCTGTACAGCGCACAGCATCTGGAGCAGTTTAGCCGTGATCTATGGGCGGGGCGGAAACACCTGGTTATGTAAAGGTGCGCAAGACCTACATTCACAATCTCAAACTCTGTCTGACCAGTTGGAAACACTGGCCGGGCAAATTAGGGCGATACATTCAAAACTGCTTTTGAGGAGTGACTCGAGACAATGAAATATGAATTTGACCGTTTGGTAGATCGCCGCGGTACCTATTCAACAAAATGGGACAACGTGGGGAATCGAATCGGGAATCCCAATGCGCTTCCCATGTGGGTGGCGGATATGGACTTCCCCGCGCCCCAGCCTGTCATTGAGGCGGTTCGCCGCCGCGCGGAATCCGGAATTTACGGATATGCCTTTCTTCCGCCGGAGTTCCGGGAGGCCACCGTCCGCTGGATGCAGCTACGTCACGGCTGGGATATTTCCCAGGGCAGCGTTCTTTATATCTCCAGCATCCTGCCGGTGCTCTTCGCGGCTGTCCAGACCTTTACAGAGCCGGGCGACAAGATTATTCTCCAGCGCCCGGTATATTATCCCTTCTTCCAGGCGGTGGAAAATCAGGGGCGGGTCATCAGCAGCAATTCCCTTTTGCTCCGGGATGGCCGCTATGAGATGGACTTTGAGGACCTGGAGCGCAGAGCGGCGGATCCGAGGGCAAAGATCATGTTTCTCTGTAATCCGCACAATCCTGTGGGCAGAGTATTTTCCCGTGAGGAACTGGAACGGGTAGGCGAGATATGTCTGCGGAACCATGTGCTGGTAATCAGCGATGAGGTTCACTCCGACTTCATCTATCCGGGTCATAAACATATTCCTATGGCCTCTGTCTCAGCAGAATTTGCGGCCAATACTATTACCGCAGTATCGCCCAGCAAAAGTTTCAATACTGCCGGACTGCGCGCAGCTGCCATGATTACCTTCCAGGATGAACTTCGCGATCGGATCCATGCGGTCTTGCAGAATGACCGATCGGTCTCCATTTCGACGTTCGGACTGGATGCCTACATTGCCGCCTATAGCGGCGGCGAGGAGTACATGGATCAGCTAATCCCTTATTTAGAGGGTAATATCCATTATCTGGACCATGCGTTAAAAGCGGGAATGCCAAAGATCAAACTGATTCAGCCGGAGGGAACCTATCTGATGTGGCTGGACTGCCGTGAACTGGGGCTGAAAGATCCGGAACTGGATCACTTTTTCACAGACGAGGCGGAAGTGGGGCTGGACAAGGGCTTCTGGTTCGGCAAAGAGGGTTCTGGCTTTATGCGCATGAATGTTGCCTGTCAGCGGGCAACGATCGAGGAAGCTGTGCGGCGGATGCAGCGAGCCTATGACGCTTCTGATTTCGGTCCCTGCCAATTCGGATAAACATAAATGGTAGACGGTTCCCCCGATCTGCCGTGATATGGGCGTCCTGTAAAAGAAAGGATATTGCGCCAGTGGAGGTATTCATCGCGGCGGGGTCAACTTTTGTAAACGCCCCATATTTGACGCTCGGTTCCGCCTTGTCAGGATAGAGGGCCAGCATCGTATTCTCTTCATCATCGTGTGGGTTCCGCCATAGGGTAGGCTTCCTTTCCCTTTGTTATAATGGCAGTATAGTTGGAAAGTATTTCCAGAGCATTTGTCAAAGAGAAAAGTGAGATTTTGGCTTAATCACTTTCTTGTCTTTGACTTTGGAAGATGGTACGCCCTGGAACACTGGTGGTCGTAATCAGTCCACCAGTGTTCCAGGGCAAAACTAGTTTGCGATTTTTAGATGTTGTTCTCCTGGTTCTCAATAAAGTTCTTCAGCATCTGCGCCACATGCGCCCGGGTAGCCTGCCCCTTAGGGCCTAACCGTCTGTCGCTGTAGCCGTTCAGGATACCCTTCTCCACGGCCCAGCGCAGAGCCTCCAGCACAAAGCCGCTAATCTCGTCCGTATCGTTGAAATGCAGCTCCTTATTGGTGGCGGCGGGACTGCCGGAATACCTCCAAAGCATAACCGTCAGCTGCTCCCTTGTGATGGGGTTGCTCGGCCCAAACGTACCGTTTCCATAGCCGCCCACAATGCCCTGACTGTCGGCCCAGCGAACAGCTTCCGAGTATCACGCCTCACCTGCCACATCGGAGAAGTCCGGCAGATAATCCACTCCCGGCCTGCCCTCCTTGTTGAACAGAATCTGGGTTAGCTGAGCGCGGGACAGCCGTGCGTTGGGGGCAAAATTGCCGCTGCCATACCCGTTCAACAGGCCCCGCTCCTGGACAAACCGCACCGCCTCATAGTACCAATCGCCCTCGCTCACATCGGCAAAGGGATTATTCTAGGGCGTATCCGGCGATTCAGCCGGCACAAAGACCGCCTCCACCTTAACCGTCCCCGCCAGCATGGTAAAGGTGTCCTTGCCATTCCCCTTTTCCGTCAGGGACACAGCCTTTCCGCCGCTAGGACCTTGAGGCTTTCCTGGCGATAGCCCTCCTTCGGGAAGGCGGTGATGGTCACGGTCGTCCCCCGCGATGCGCCGGTCGGACTGACCGTCACTTCCCCGTGGGCCGTGTCCGGAATGGTGACGGAGTAGGTGCCGGAGAGATTGTACCAGCCGCCTCCGCCCGAGTTGCCGCCAGAATTGCCGCCCGAACTACCGACTGCCGTCCACTTCGCGTAGAGGGTAATATTCCCGGTCACGGCGTCGGCGTCAAAATTCCAGGCAGTGGTACATCCGCGCTCCTTGTACCAGCCGCCAAAGGTATAACCGCTCCTGACAGGGTTGCCGGGTTTCCTTGCCTTTTCGCCGCGGGTCACCGTGACGGAGCTAACAGCAGAGCCGCCCTGACTGTCAAAGGTGATGGTGCAGACGTCCTTCGCCGCGGTGTCATCTTCGGGATGATAGACGCCGCCGTCGGGGATGATGATCTCTTGACCGTCCCTTTCAACCTTTGTGCCTCCAGGGAGGGGAATACTGCCGTCCGGATTGGGCTTGACGGTGCTGCCTGATGGCAGCGTGATTGTGCTGTCCCCCACCTGGACCTTGCCGCCCCCTGGGACCGTCACGCCGTCGTCACCACCTACGGTACCGCCGTTCCCCGGCCCCACGGTGATCTCCGGCCGCCTCCGGTCTGGACGGTGGAGCCGTCGGGAACATCCACAGTTCCGTCCACGTTGATGGTGGGTTTTTCTCCCTCCAGGGTAGTGATTTGAATGCCTGTGTCTGCTGCGGTTGATTGATTTCCCGCTCCATCGTCGCTGGCCTTACAGGTGAAGTTCACCAGTTTGCCGTCGACGATGGCCGCCCCGCTGTATTCCCCCTCCGGCAGATACAGGGTCAGCTTGCCGTCCGTGGCCGTGCGAGTGGGGAGGCCGTAGGGATGCACGGCCTCCTCCCCTTTTCAGCAGGAACGCATCCACGGCGCCGCTCTCCATACCTTCAACCGTCACGGCATAAACGGGGGCGCTTCCATTCTCCCTTTTCAGATTGGTGTTGCTAACGCTTAAATTTTCAAATCCTTCGTCATATCGCCGGGAAGGGTGCATACTTATTGAATGGGTGTGTATAAAATGGAAGGCAGCAACCTTTGGATTGGCAGGATTGATAAAAGGGGTCGTATGTTTGAGTTCGTGGAAGATCTGCACCAGTATAAGTAAATACAACGTAGTGCATTGCATATCCTAAACCAGTTTTACCAAGTTCACTATTAACTATCTTTTGATCTTTTGGTTCAACTTTATCAATGGGTGGCTTTCCGGGCAGACTGGATTTTCATGTTGTTCATCAGCTTCTTGCGGCAGGTCAGCCATATATCCGAGGGGACAATGCCCTCATGGGGCGCAAGCACCAGCATTTGGTCTTTCAGGCTTTGGGCCTTGTCCGGCTTCACGTCCCGGCCTTGATAGAGATAGCACCCGTTCATGCCCGTGAAGTCGGCGGCGTCATTGACAAGCACCGTCCCCTGGCTCTTGAAAAATTCGTACACATCCAAGTCCGCCTGCACATAGACGGGGTTGCGTAACATCTGCGCCAGTGTGGGGCGTATCAATTCCCGGCCATTAAACAAAATACCCTGCTCCGCAAAGTACCGGGTAATATCCCCATAAGAGGTTGTCGGCTCGGCGTACATCTCAAACATCAGCCGCACATTGGCCGCTTCCTCCGGGTTTACCACCAGCCGCTTTGTGTTGATACCGTCCATTTTAATAGGCTCTGTATGGAAGCCGTAGGGGGCTTTCCCGCCCATCTTGAAGCCCCGCTGACTGCGGGAATAGTAAGCGTCCGTCACCCGCTTCTGTATCGTTTCCCGTTCAAGCTGGGCGAACACGATACAGATATGGCTGACGGCGATCACGTCCGTGTCAATCCATTCCAGGTGGAGGGGCATCATGGCTTCGCCCGCTTCCATGCTCAAATAGCGGTATTCGCCGCTGGCGATTTCCGGGAACAGCTTCACAAAATTGCGATAATTCAGCTCCACCTTGGTCCGTCCAGGCTTTTGGGGCTTGGTAGTGGCGTAACTTGCTGCCACCGCCTTTTCCAGTTCTGCCCGCAATTTTGCGATCAAATTTTCAACCGCGTCCCGGTCCGCCGCCGGGAAGCTGAATGTAACTTCGCCGTTCTCATGGTTAAACTGCGCGGCACTGATTTCATTGGTCTGCATGAGC
>CAJTFN010000027.1 GCA_910575815.1 Oscillospiraceae bacterium | reverse complement strand
GTTTTCTGCCTGCCTGACGAGCAGAGGGAGAACTGCACCCTGAAGGGGGTGCCACTCGGGGTTTGATTTAACAAGAAGAGAACGCTGCCTGGTCCGTTGAGGCTTCCGGGTTGCCCGACACAGCCAGTGAAGAGTTGACTCCCTATTAGCCGGAACTGCTCGAAAGTTCTCCTTCTTGAGATGCAAAACCCCTTCTGGGTAAGCAGTACGGAAGCTATCGTACAGCTTAAGCTATGTAGAAGGCTATCGTTCTGCTTAAGCTATGTAGAAGTGCAAATTTTTTGTTTTTTTGGATTTTTACTTAAAAGTACATATTTGTCCTAAAAACGAGTCAGGATTTTTGCGATTTTGCGTTTTTGATTGCAAAACCAGCCCATTTATCAACTATTCGACCGGATTTGCAAACCTATCGTTGAATTTCTGGCAGTTTTGCTGCAAATGCAGTATCAAAATATATGGCGGGACGATGCGCTGGTGCGCGTGCTGGGCACTCTGCCCGGAATTCGCTGGTTCGATTCCAGCTCCCGCAAATCTTGGTAGCCCTCCACTCACCAAGTGGGGTTCCTGCCAGTCCGGCAGGGCCCCTTGTTCCGCAGAGCGATGTGTTGGTGTGCATCCCGGGCCCGTATATCCTGGGTACTTGCCGGTTCAAATCCGGCCTCTGCGAGAAGCCCATTTGGGTCTCACTCGAAGTCATTGCCTTGTAGTCCCAAATCCACAAAAGCCCTCTCCAGACCGGGGAGGGCTTTTGTGATGGCTTCCATACACAACAACAGGACATATACTCTAAAAGAGGATACGATGCCTGCCGGATGAAAACCTCTTTGTCTGCATATAATATCAGAAAATCCTGAAAGGAGGTTCTGGCGCACTATCAGCGTCAAAAAATACATGAAAGAAAAACTAGATTCCCTTAAAGCTCAGATGGAGTCTGAGGGAAACACAGCGGCCGAGAAATTGTCTCAATTTGCTCCCACCAATGCAGTCAAGGGCGTCCGCATGATGGCTGGCATCTTCCTCATCTGCATCCTGTTTTCCATTATTTCGAAGAACAGCATTGGCACCCTGTCGACTATTCTATTCGTCATGGTCCTTCTTTGGTATCTTGTCATGAAGGATTTTCTGGGAGAGGACGAGAAGACGGCTACCGGTTTGAAGCGCTGGCTAAAAACCAACGCGGGCCTGTACGGCGCCGCCCTGGGCCTGATTCCATACTGCTGGCTATCCAAGCATATCGGAACGGGTGCTGGTTTGCTGGGGATTGCCTGCTTCATTATGGGCGCGGGCCTTGCCATTGTGCTGGCGGTCAGCGAAACCGGCACAAAGGCTCTCGAATGGATGGATGACAACATCCGGCTCCCCATGGCTGGCGAGGCCGGCAATGAGCCAAAGCCCGGCGATGTGGTCCTCTGCGACTCCCTGGAGAAAATTGAGAATGGGGCTAAGGACTGCCGGGAAATCCTTCTCTCTAAGGACCGCTTCCTGCACATGCTGATTCTGGGTCCCACCGGATGTGGTAAGACTTCTCAGATAATCCTGCCAATGTGTTACCAGGATGTCCACAACGTAGAGTCCGGCCTGACCGTCCTGGAACCCAAGGGCGACCTTGCCCGGGAGGTAGCCATGATGGCCAAGGAGATGGGCCGTCCATATTTGTACTTCGACCCGTCCGTTGATAACTGCCCATTCTTCAACCCGTTGGTTGGCGATGAGGCGGACGTTATTGAGAACGCTGTCACCACGTTCCTGGCGCTGAGCCCGGATTCCCCCCAATACTTTAAGGACCTGTCCGAGCAGCTGGTCCGTTATACCTTGAAGGTTTTGAAACGGCTGGATAGAGACAAGGGCATCGACGGCTACTACTCTACCTTCATCTGGATGTCCCGCGTTCTCCAAAATAACGGAGGCCAGGGCCGGGAGCTTGTTCAGCGGTTCTCCAAAATACCCGGTGCCACAGAAGACGAGGGGAAGGAGAACGCTGATATCGCCAGCTGGTTCCTGAACGAATACTTTGCTGAAAAGTCCAAGGTGTACGAGAACTCCTCCGGCATCCGAGCCCAGGTAACTAAGGTTATCTCGAACCGCTATCTGCGGCACATTCTGAACCCGGATGTGGAAAAGGGCGAGTACAACCAGCTGGATTTCGATAAGCACCTGGCGGAGGGTGGGGTCATCTGCATTTCCACCGCGCAGGGCCTTCTGGACGCCCTGGGTAAGTTCCTGGGATACTTCCTGATTCTGCAATTCAAGTCGGCCGTCTTCCGCCGCCCTGGCAACGAGGACACCCGTCGTCCCCACTGGCTTTACATCGATGAGTTCCAGGAATACAGTACCCCAGGTTTTGCTCAGATGCTGACCCAGGGCCGTTCCTATCGCGTTGCCTGCCACCTGGCCACCCAGGCCCGCGCGCAGATGGCTATGGGCGGAGGCCGTGATGGCAAAAACTTCGTGGAGTTGGTTTCTACCAATGCCCGGAACGTCGTGATTTTCCCCGGTATTTCCAAAGACGACGCCAAGTTCTATTCGGAGCAATTTGGCGAAGAGGAGAAGACCGAGGTCATGAAGGGTATTACGCGCAAGAAGTTCAATCCGCTGACGGGTGGATTTTCTCCGCTGGGGCACCCCTCCGAGCAAATCCGTGAGCAAACTAAGCTCGCTGCAAAGTATACCTCTACGGATATCATCTACCGCCCCTTCGGTGAAATTATCTACTGCATCATCAAGAAAAATTCTATCCAAAGACCGGCAGCTGGCCGGGTAAAGTGGCTTGATATGGAGTACGACACCCAACTTAAAAAGATGATTGAGGAAGAAATCGTCTCCCACGAGGTTGGCCGCGATGAACCCGTGGCAAAAACACCTGAAATCATTACCGTTGATGAGGGAGAAGGCGGGCTCTATGATATTGAGGCGCCCCCAGCATCTCCTCCAGCAACAGACGCTCCTGCCGCGGCCCCACCGGCAATCCCTCCCGCGGCCGCTGGGCCGGCCCCAGAGGGCCTGGAGTACGAGCTGGAACCCGATATACATCCCCAGGAGCTCGCCGACATGCATAAGCCTGGTTACGACCCCTATGCCGATGATGGAAGCTTTGGTTTCGAAGATGATGAAGAGGAAAGGCGAGATGAACCCGCCGAAGATATCGTCTTTGACACGGATGATTTGATTTGAAAGGAGGGAGTATCTCGTGAATAAGAGTAACAATGATTCTCAAAAAATTGTCTATGCGGGTGTTATTTTCTTCGCGATGCTCGTCATTCTTGCGCTTATCTGTATTTTCTTCCTCTTTTCCGGCTCCGGGAACAACGACAACCCCGTTGGCCTGAAAAACCCCGAACAGCTGGATGCTCCCCCCGCCGTCACGGCGGAGGATTTAGCGGAAGAGTACCAAAACCGCCCGGAAATCACCCCTGAGATGCAGGGTACGATTGACCAGACGGTTTTGAAACTCGCGTCCCTGGGCGAATTTGGGCAGCTGGATAAGTATCTGGCGGAACAGGAAGCTGCTTACAAGAACGCGGAGGGCGATGAAAGCCAGGGGGTGGAGGATTGGCTGGTTAAATCGGCCATGCTCCGGGCAGATGTTGCCACCACAGTTAACCTGAATGAAGCCAACGCCGCAATTTCGTGGATTTCCTACACATCCCCGGAAATCCTGGCCGCCGCGGTCGCTTATACTCCCATCTCGTTGAAGGCGGACGCCTTTATGGACTATTCCTCCGCGATGTTCCCGCTGATTCCCTCTGGGAATGCATCTGCCGTCAACCTTCAGCCGGCCGAGATTGAAGACCCAGCTGAGATGCTGGCCGAAATCAACAACGGCAGCAGCGAGAAGTTCTACGGACTTTCCGCCTACGACATGACGCTTTTCGGCTATCGCTGCCGGTTCTTTGCCATCGCTGATGAAGCGGGGTATTACCGCCCATACAGCCTGGTTGGCATCGATGGGCACCTGGTTGAGCCGGTTACAAAGCAGACCGTCATGGAAATCAAGCGGGCTCTTGACCCGTATAGCGACCTGGACTCTGTGATTTCCATTACGCCGTTCCATGAGGATGAATATAAGGCCATGATGGCCGAACATCCCGATTGGTTCGACGAAAATGGTGCATACATTGTGGACCGGAACGCCATTGGAGATAATACTCCAACTCCGGCAACGCCCATCGAGACGGCCCCTGCGGAAGGAGATGCCGCTCCGGTGGAAACACCAGCAGCCTGACAGCCTGGGCCGCCTCCGGGCGGTCCTCTGTTTTCCAACCTGTGTCGGGCTGCGGAAACCCACCCAGAACAAACAAGCATTCTTTTCTTGTCAAACCGAGGCCGGTTCTCCATCCGCCTCACTGGGTTCTCCAAACCTCCGCATCAACTGCTCCAGGATAGAGGCAACAGAGAAGTACGCAAAGAGCAGGGGCTTGATGTCCTGCCCGGTCTCCTTTGCCATCTGGAAACCCGACAGCAGCAGTTGCCCCGTTGTCGCGTTATAAGACAGCTTGGAGCAGGCGTAGGCGGCGTTCAGCGTGTTTATAGTCTCCAGGTCCAGGGAAAAGGGGAGTACTGACACAATCTCCAGCCCACGGGCCTCATGGCTAAAGAACAGATAGGTATTGTTGTCCGCAAAGAGCACGGGCAGGAATGTAAGCATATCCCGGAGATGCTGTACCGGGATGTTGTAGTACCGCAGGGAGGCATCCATTTCCTCCAGAATCGGCTGCTGGAGGGGCGCCTTTGATGGAACCAGGCGAAGGGATGGGAACAGGCTGGCAGTCGGCGGGCAGTAGATGGACTCCCTATGACCACGCACCAGCGCCTCCTCGAACGAGATGTGTTCCCGTTCCATCCGGCTGTACACGGTTATTCGGGGGATGCGGTAGGCTTTGATAGCCGCCTCCCGACTCTCGTACTCCACGCCGTCGACGATACACTTTTTCGCCACCGCAGATGGGCGTTTCCCGCTCTTCTGCCGCTCCATAGCCATCTCGATTGCTGCAGAAGGGGAGAGGTGATGCCGCTTGCGGAAATCGTATACCTGGCTAGGGGAAAGCCCAAGGGCGGTCGCCGCCTCATACAGAGAGCTATACTTCACGCCGTCATACTCGCACAGTATCCGGTTCCCGGAATCCTTTAGCTCCCCAAGGAGGCTGTGCTTGCTTGCGGCGGAAAACTGGCACTCCCGGACGATTTCTTCCGGCGATTTCCCCAGTTTACGATAGTGCTGAACTTTTGCGTAGTTCAGTCCATAGTGATTTGCAAATTCTTTGATGGAGCCGAATTCGTGTCCTTCGCATGTAATGGGCTGTGGATTGATGACAGACATAGATGCCCTCCTTCACATTCTTCCTTTGAAAAGTATATCCAGATTGGAGTGCATTATTCGTCGGTTCACGCGAATGTGAAAAAATTGCAAATCGTTATTTGAAAAGCCGCATATCATAAAGAAAGATGGGCGGCATGAACCCACGATGTTGCATAACAATAAGCCCCGTCTTAAATGGCGGTGGCAGTAATCACCCCCCGGCGGCGTGGGCCGCCGGTCCATAAATCCCCGCCTTGAAGAGCGGAGGTATCAAAAACTTTAACTGAAAGGAAATGATTGAACGATGAGTAACAGTATTATGGAGAGAGATTTGCAGGCTCTGGAGGTCCTGATGCAGAACGAGACTATCTGCTGGGGCGAGGTTACCCGCCTGGCCCGGGAGGAAGACGGGCAGGGCTATATGGTAACCATGATGCCCGCCATGAGCCAGCACGGCATCAGCGGCGGCGAGCGCGTTGTTATTTACGACAGCGAGGCGGATGCTGACAGTACCCGGCCCCATCTGATGAACCTGGTGGGCCGCAGGATTCCTTTTGTGGTCACTGCCGCCGAAGCCGACAGCGACCGGCTGATTGGTTCCCGCAAGAAGGCCCAGACTGCCCTCAAAGCTGTTATGGTGCAGGACCTGGCAAACGGCCGCATTTACGAGGGCACCGTGACCGGATTTTCCCGCTTTGGCGCTTACATCGAGGTGAACGGCGTGACCGGCCACCTGCGCAACAGCGACTTCTCTTCGGACCACAGCGATGTCCGGGAGTATCTGTCTGTGGGCGACTCCATCGAGGTCAAGTGTAAGGAACTCTCCCAGGAGGGCTACATTTACTGGGAGGTCATGTCCAAGGTCCACCGCACAAAGCCCATCGAGCATGATTTCGAGCCGGATACGGTCGTCCTGGGCCGCGTGGTTCGCATCAACAACTTCGAGCGCGGCGTCGGTGTGTTTGTCAACCTGAAGACCGGCATTGATGCCCTGTGTTCTCTGCCCCGGGAAATCGAGGTGGAGGAAGGCGCCCGCGTTGCGGTGAAGATTGAGTCTGTGACTCCCGGCCGCCGGCCCACCGATACGCCTCGCATCCGTGGCCGCATCGCCCGGGTCTGCTAAGGTATAGCGGCGCCAGCCGTCTAAAACCAGTCAATGGCCAGTTCTCTCTGTCCACAGGCAGGGGAGCTGGCCGTTGACTGGTTTCTTTTTGGCAAATTGAGATTATTTGTTTTGCATAGGATTCAGTAGAAAATCGAAAGGAGGGTGGCGCTCATCTGATGGCTGATGACCACCGATGGCCAACGGCCATCCCGCAGCTGAAGCTAGTAGTATCCGCGCCAGCAAAAGCAGATGATTTTGTTTGGAAATATTTCCAGGAAAGGCCAGCCCAGGGAGCCAAATGAGGAGTCCAGGCTGGTTTATCCAAAACTGTATCAGGGCACCGTCTTGTCGCTGTTGAGGATGGACAATGGGTTCCTCGGACGCGTGAGCTTGAGGAGCTTTTCACCCAGAGAGTTGGATTTAATTCGCGTAAAGGGCATGCTGAGTATGCCAACAGTTGAAATCGGCGAGAAACTAATTGCGCAGGGTGCCGGAGAAAACAACGCCCCGTTCTCCCTGTCTGGCACCGTGTCCGACGCCAACCGAATAAACATCAAGTTGTCCAATCTGGAGCTGATGACGGGGACAAACAAACGGCAGAGTCCGCGCTTCCTGGTGAATCAACCGGCGTTAATTTTTCGGCCGGAACTCGTAAACTCCGAGAAGAAACCGGAGGCCTGCGAACTGATTGATATCAGCATGACTGGCGCCAGAATTCGTTCGCGCGTGGTATACACGCAGGACCAGGTGCTAAAGCTCCGTGTGGAGTTGTATGAGCGAGCTGGCAAGATTTCATTCCTGTGCCAGGTGATTCGGGCCAGCTACAACGAAAACGGGCTCAACGACTATGGATTATTGTTCGAGGAACTTCCTGCTGCGAAAAAGAAATACCTGCGGGAGGACCTGGATTGGCTGGCCGCGCACTAACAGGGCCACTTGTCTTCGATGACAACCCGGCTGGCGACGGAGTGGAGTCTTGGGCGGCTGGTATCGTCCTGGTAATCAAGGCATTCATTTGCGCCAACCCAAAGGGTTAACTGCGCAAAGCAAAAGGAGCCCGTTTGGGCTCCTTTTCTTGCAGGTTAAGCCAATAGTTCATCCGCCCCATGCCTCCATCGGCTCTTGCGGATACCACTAACCTATCCATATCCGCCTCATCAAAGGGGATATACGCATCCGGAAGCAGTTTCCCGTGCCCATATGGGCAGCAGGGAGTGCTTGCGAAGTGCAGTCCCTTCTCGATGCGGATATACCCCCAATCATTGGGGTTGGACAGAACCTCCTGAATAAACTCTCGGACGGTGGTTTCCTGGTAGAGAATGACATCGAATGGCGCGGTTCCATCGCCCCGTGTTTTGCCAGTCTGCACAATTCTGAACATATGACAAACCTCCTCTCTGGTGGGTTCATATGCAAATTGGAGGAGGGCTATCAGTCAAAAGCGAAGGACCCGCCAACCGGCGGGTCCTTTTGCTGAGGAGAGAAATCAATCCCTCTCGCAAATATTGATGACATCCCTTTTGAAATACCGGAACGCCTCATCGACACTCCAGTCCTCGTCCGCGCCCTTGCTGACATCAGCAAAAGCGTGGTCAGCGAGGTTTCCAATAAGTTCCTGAACTTCGGGGCAGGTTTCATCCAGCCCCGGATAGCGGTCCCGCATGCTGTACAGGACAGAGGTGCGGACGCACTCGTAGTCATAGGTCTCGGATATATCCAGCATCCCTGTCTTGCTGAGCTCGCAGCTACCGACCTCGGCCATTGCGACAATCGTGCCAGGAGCTCTGTCCGCAAGCAGTCGTTTCTGCTCCCTCTGAACGGCGGCTGTCTCATCGGAACAGAAGGGAACCTCTATCTGCGTCTGTCCATTGACTTCGCAGACCTTAACAACGGCGTACAATTTCATAAAAATTCTCCTCTCAAAAAGTCATCCCAAATGATTCTGCATCCATCCTATGCAAGTTATCCGCATTCCATTCTATTTTTCTGAATCGGCTGTCGATAACTTGCATACAATGAAAAAACCATTTTGAGAAGGGGGATTTTTATGACAACCCGGGATAAAAATTTGTTTTTTGAGACCTTAGAGCTGCTGCGCAAGGAATTGCAAAAATCCGACGACTTTCGCGGCCAAGATTGGCGAGATGTGGACGATTGGCTCTTCGCGCAGCTCTCCTTCACCAGGGGGGAACTAAGGGAAATCTATCAGGGCAGGGGAGTGATGTGTGATACAACGTCGGCAGTTCCGACGGCCTGTGCTTTCCTGGCCCAGTATCTGGACCGTGAGCTGCGGCTCTGTCGCAACTCCGGTCCTGACAACGAATTCGGTCCCAGCTGCGAGGTCTACGCCATGGTAGAAGGGATGCCGACACTATTCACCAGCCAAAAGCTTCCCATCCTCAGCAAATACATCGGCCAGACGCCCCGCCTGGAAAAGCATCCGTGGGCCGGGGACATTTCCCTCTGGTTTGGAGAGGAGAAGGTTTGGGACACCCAAGGCGAAAAGGCGGAGGATGGCTTCTGCCTGGGAATTTCATCAAAGGAGGGGTTGTTTTGAAGGGTCTGCAGCGCACATACGGCAGGGGAGCAGGGGAGAGACAATATTCCCGCATCCCCATGCGAAAATTCAGGCCGCGCCCGTCACGGCTGTACGATTCGGCCCACGCCCCATATCCACAGTCAGGGGCCTATGCAACAGAGGGAGAGGGGGTGAAGGATAATGGGCCTGACGCTGGAATGCAAGAAAACAAAACGCAGCATTGACCTAGGCTGCGGCGGATTTCTCCGCCTGCGTCGAAAGGTCGCTGAACTGTGCGGGGAGGAAATGCTCACCCATTACCAACTGATGCTGGACTCCTTGTATCGCCAATTCGACACGCCGGATGAGAAGGAAAAGTTCTGGGAGGCCTACGACGAGGCGGTGGGCCAGCTGGTCACACGTAAGAGGATGAGCCTCAAAGTGGTAAATTTCCTGTACGACTCCGACAGCGAGGGCCGGGCAACCTATGGGACCTGCAAAATTTTGTTGAAAATCATCGGCGACTACGATGATAACATCCTATACGGCTACGCCGCACGCGCTGACTGTGCCCGCTTCCGGGACTTCAAGGCTATTTTGAAGGATTGCGTGCTAACAAAGAGCACTATGGTCTGGTATTAGCATTCTGGGCTGCCTTCGGGTGGCCCAGAATCTTTTTCCGGGCTTCCGCATATTATGCTGGCAAATCCCTTTAGGAAACTTTTCGAGAGGAGCTTCTCATATATGTATCAAATTCTGAAAATGCGTCTTCCCACCAAGGAAGAGTGGAACTTACTGGTAAGCATCACCGGTGGAGATGACCGTATTATCCACTGCGAGGGGGTGTACAGCTGGGGTCAGGATGCATCCACCACCCGAGCCATTGACCGCATCGTTTTCGGGCTGTATTCCGGCTTCACCTGGAGTTGCCATCCCTCCGATAGCTGCGATACCATCATTGGCTTCCGGCCTGTTTTCGAGGTCCCGAATTCCAACGATGCTCCTGGAGAGGTCATTACGATTGGAACCTTGTATATGAACGGATGCCCCATCAAGATTCCCGGAGACAAAGAGAATCTTTGTGCCTATATCCCCGGTGCAAGCGTGGAACTCCGGGAAGCTCTGGACGACCCCAACTATCAACTGCGGGCCATCAAGGTAGGCAAGGTGTACATCGCGGACCGTGTTGTGCTCAACCGGATTTCCTGGGATGATTCGCAGGGCATTTGTATGCTCACACCCGAAATCAAAAGTGTCCGTCTGCCTACGACTGACGAATGGGACCGCCTGGTGGATATCGCAGAAAAAACCCGCACAAACATCCATTTTGAGGATATGTTTTCCTGGTGCGAAACGTCGCCAAATAGCCATGATATGATGGCGATGTGGGAGATTCGCGGGGGCATCTCGCCTCGCGGGAAGGATTACGCTTACGCCGCAAGCCGCAGCCCGAATGTTGGTTTCCGGCCCGTTTTCGAACTCGCCAACCCCAACATCCTGGCAGACGGGGCGGTCGCTATAGCTGGAACCCTGTATGCGGGCGGTTTGCCGGTGAAGGTGCCCGCGAGCCTCGCCGATATTCCTGACCATGTTCCGGTGGACAATTTGGAGTTTCGGGAGTCCCTGGATGACCACACCTACCAGATTCAGGCCATCAAGGTTGGCCATGTTTTGATTGCCGACCGGGTACTGTTGAAGAATATCAGCTGGCACAGCGCGAAAAAAGCCTATGTGTGTAAACCTGGGCAGGACCCTTGCACTTGGGCGGTCCCCATAGAGGCGTTCGTCACCGTGGAAGCCAATTCAGTTGGGGAGGCCCTGGCGATTGCTGCTCGAAAGGCGGACCACGTTGGCGCCTCCCTGCGGTGCCAGACGCCGGAGGAATATTTATCCTATCTCAAAAAATAATTCGTACCAAGAAACCGTTCCGGAAGGGACGGTTTCTTCTTTTGGTTTGGCAAAAGGAAGGGGGCAGGTTCTGGGAAATAAGTGCGGGAAGCCAGACACAGAAGGGGTATTTCCCGTACAACACATTTACACCCGCTGCAAAAGCAATCTTGTGTCGAGCCACGGCTGGATTTCAGCCAGTATCGGCCGCGCTCTTTTTGCTAAATCAAAACTGCCAAATTGTTCTCTTTTCGTTCGCATAGTATCAACCAAACCCCATCTGGCACCAAAAACTACATTAAAGGAGGCGATTTCGTTGTCTGAAAAGGTCTACGTCACCCGTGAAGAGGGTGAAGCTCTCTCTTTCAACTACGATTTCAAGCAGATTTTCCATCACGAATCCAGCCAGCCCAAAACCCTTCCTGAGTACGTACTCGTGAAGTGGTACATCAAGCAACCGGAGCAGACCAAGCAGCTTGCCCTGGAGGTTTTGGACTTCCTGTACAAATTTACCTTCGCGACCCAATCTCAGCTGGAACGAATGCTCCGCATGAAGGGCCTCGACCCGGAAGGGTTCGATGGAATCCTGGACGCACTTCTGGACCAGCGCATGCTGAACTTCTGCTATTTCAGCAAGTTTGACCAGGGTGGGGCCCCGCCCGAGGATGCCTTCCGCGTCCATTGTCTGGATTTCGGGGCAATTGCAATCCTGTCCCACTTTTCTTCCTCCGACAGCATCACCTGGTTCACCACGGACGTGATGCGAAGCACGGAGCTTGTGCTGAAATACTTGACTACCGCACTGTTCTATCTGAGTCTGGCCGAAACTCGCGGCAGCGCCCTGCGGTACTTCAAGGCCGCCTATGACGTTTCCATCGGGCACCGCGACATCCGCTTTTCCGGCTCTTTTGAGATTATGCAGGGCAGCAGCCCGCACCCTTTCATCATCGAGTCTATCCGGGCCTTCGATTTGCCGGTTGGCTGGGAGGATAAGGTGGAGAAAAAGGTTGTGCCCTTCTCTTGCCAGTCGAAGAACTGGGCAAAGTATTTTGCTTCCGAACCCGTCTATCTTTTCTTGGTAGAGGACGAAAAACAGGCCTTGGAGGCAGCCTCCATCTTCTTCCGGCGCACAGGAAAGGACAACTTCCGCCTCATTACCGACGGCCAGCTTAAGGGTGGCCTGAGCAAGGCGGCGTTTTATAAATATGTCCCTGTTGAGGAAGAGGACCCGTCCAATCCCGGCACCACCATGGTTGTTCCCAACAAGGTGGGGAAACTGCGGAAAGTTCGCTCCAGCTTACTCTCCGGCGAAGCCGAAAAGCTCGAAAAATAATATACATTCCAGCGGCTCCGGGCCTTCCGGGGCCGCTTTCCTAATTGCTCGCCCACTTTTCGCATATCATAGAGAATCTAAATCCCTGAAAGGAGGTAATGCGGAATGGACGAATTCGGACAGGGCTCCGAGAGCTTTGCCGACGAGGGTCTTGATATTGTCAAAGAAGGTGGTCAACAGGTTGCTCATCAGGCGGGACGAATGGCCAAAAACGGAATCAGCAAAGCCACCCGGGGCATTCGAAAGGGGCTCAAGTCCGCTGCTAAGAAAGTAGCGAAAGCCGCCGCTGAAGCCATCAAAGAAGCGGTAGCAAAGCTTATCGCTGCTCTGGGGCCCATCGGGATTGTAGTTGTCGCGTTCCTTCTGGTGTTCACCGTCATTTTCGTGTATGTCTACGAGGAACGTGGGTCGGCACAACGGAACATACTGGACCCAGACATAGAGAACCCCAGCTACACAGACACAGAAACAGGTATCGTTACGGCACTTGCTCAAACGGAGCCCCAGGCCGTGGTCGATGCCTACTATAAGTTTCTGTCCACATCATCCTATGTAAAGACATATGGCGACAAAATGTGGGAGTTTCAGGAGCCGGAGCAGACTGAGGATTTTGCTGGTCTGCGCGACTACAATAAGCTGGAGGAAAACTTCTACCTCTCTGACGACTTTATCCGACAAATGGACGAATTGTTCCACAACAACGAGTTTTTCTACCCAGAGCAGCTCATTAAGCCCGTCTACGGGCAGAAACTAATTTTGAAAGACGAGTCTGGGGAGGATAAGAAGGACCGAAACGGCAACGTGAAGAAGGTCTATACTTCGCGTCTCCCATACGATACCCCGGACGGGGAGCCGGACGGAACGAATCGAGGTGGCAGAATGCTGGACGATGAGGTCGTCAAAGGCTTTGAGGACATGCTCAGCGACAACAACGGACCCCTGACCGCCCCAGGCGCTAACGAGGAGGGACGGCAGCTGATTGCGATGTCTCAAACTCCAAAGGGAGAACAGGTCACCGAGGATGGCGTTACAAAGACCCGCTATAAGCTCCAGGACCGGAATGTCATTATGGGTAACGACAGCCTCGAAACGGAGCCTGGTCTCTGGGATTACGGTTTTGCCTCCGTTCTGGACTACCAGGCGGACCAGAAGTTCAAGTACATCGAATGCACCTACGATTCCGTTGACGTTGACTTTGACTACGAAACCCGCGTGGAGGTTGATACTGATGAGGAGACGGGTGAGCCTATTTACGAGTGGGTCCACAGTCACGGGACAGTTGAACATATGGCTGTCAGTGGTGACCTGACCGCCCTGAAGAACGCTTGTCAGGAATACTGCGATGACCGGGAAGATGAGGATACCCGATGGCACTATCATCTGCCCACAAACATCGCCGCCATCATCAGTGATGATGCTGTCTGGAACATGACTTCGGAACCAAACTCCACCATTGAGGCTGTCTATACCGATATCTACCACCGTGATGTAACCAACTCGCACATCGACATGGCCACCACGGAAGCCTGGGACTTTGATATCGACCATCTGAAATTCAATGACAGTACCCTCCAGGCCGACTTTGGAAATAAAGGCGGCGGGTTATTCCCCCTTAAAATCGCGGTCGTGTCCCATGCGGCGACCTTCTCTGGTAACATTGACTACACTATCATTCCTGCCGGAACAGAGGGTTGCCAGAGAATCGAGACAGATTTGGACCCCAACTCCACAGCGTCGAAAGACCAGCGTGACCCCGTTCAGACCGTTGAGGTTGGCAGCACTGGCTGCGAGGGCGTGACCCTGACCGCCCACCGGACCGGCAAAGCTATCACGGAGATGCCCATGATTACCGAGAAAACCTCCCCTTGGGGGTTTGCCTATCTGGAGGATTACGCCAGAAACTATACAGGCTATGTTCCCGAGGATATTAAACTGGACCTGGACTTCTTCGTTCGGACCGGTCTTGCCGCAAAAGAAGGAGAGCCGGTCAAAGAAGAATACAAACAAAACCTGGAGTTTTTAATGTCTCTGGGCCTGCTTCGGCTCTATACAGGAAATGTGAATCTTGGCGCTATGGGTTCTGTAGATATGGGTTCTCTTGGCAGCGCAGAATCTGATTTGTCTATCCTGGCAAAGCTTATCGCTGCCGAGGCAGGGCCAAATAAGCTGGATGAATTGATGGTTGGCAGCGTTTTTGTAAACCGTGTTGCAAGCTCTCGGTATCCGAACACGTTCTACGAGGTCCTCTCGCAGCCAGGGCAATACGCCTGCTTTACGGACGGGAACTATGCCAAAGCAAACCCGACTGACCGCGAAATCGCCAGCGCAATTCAGGTCCTGACCGGACAGTTCGCTATCCCGGAAAACCTGACTGGTCAGTCCGCCAAGATTCAGGGCAATGTCTATAAGATGGTGGATAATCCTCCCGGGCTGAATGACCACTACTACTGCACAATGGGTTACAGCGAGGCTATCAGCACCGTTGACCGATTTGGCCGGCCGGCGCCATCCGCCGCCCAGCTGGAATCATTGGCCGCGCAGTTGGAAACCTCGTCCTCCGTGGACGCGAGCAGCGTGGAAATCTCCACCGGAGGCGGATTCACATACGGCGATGGGGCAGAGGGTGATATTCTGAGCGAGTATACCCTCTACGACATCTCCAGTTTCGACGTCCTGTCGGCAACCAATATGCAGGCGAAGCTGGTTCAGCCAAGCTCCGGTATTATGGCGGCACTGACGAGAATCACAGACTTTTTCGCGGAGGCAATCGACCAGATTCGTACATTCTTCACAGAGGCCATCCCAAGCGTATTCAGCACTCCGCAGAAGGTGACCTGCGTAGACTATGGTTTCCCGTACAACGATTACGACGTCAAAGCTATCGTTTATCACAGCGTCACATTTGCCAACAAGGTCTGGTTCAGCACGGTAGATGCCAAAGGCGATGAGCTGGCGGAAGATGGGCTGATGTTTCTTTTCGTTGGTAAGAACAGCATGCTTGGCTTCGGAAGCCTGACCGGAGGGCAGATGCAGATGGTTCATGGCGTGGGCACCACGGTTGAAGGCATGATTTCCCCGACGCATGCTTACTACACGCCGCTGACCCCATACTCTCCAGCGAATGGATACATGGAGATATCCACTCCCAAGGGAACCAATATTCTGGCGGTTGCCGACGGTGAAATCGTGGATGTCAATGAGGATGCGTCCGGCCCGGCGGGGAAGAGCGTTACGATGACCTGCTCCATCAACGGTGATACCTACGAAATCACCTTTGGATATTTAGAAACGATTGTGACGGCTGCTGGCAGGAGTGTCAGCAAGGGCGACCTGGTTGGTACTTCCAGCAACAAGACCTATTTGTCGGTCAAGAAAAACGGCTCGCTGGTGGACCCTAACAGCATCTTCTATCAGAGCACGATGGTTTCCGGGCCGAGCTTGGGAGGAAACCTGTATAACGCCGACGGTACTGTCAACGAACAGGCCATCCAGGCACTTAGCGACGAGCTGACAGCCTACGTGAATTCCGGTGGCGGCATCTACCATACCCGTCCCAACAACACCCTCAGTTACAAACAATGTACTTGGTGGGCGTGGGGCCGCGGCCTGCAGTATATCCGGGCCCTTGGGCTGCCTCTCTCCACGGAACAGTACCGGGCAGGCGTTCACGGCAACGGTGGCCAGTACGCCAGCGTAAACGCGCAATCTGGCCTGTTCAACTATGGCAATACGCCAAAGCCGAACTCCCTGGTTTGCTATCAAGGGAATCCCGGGCATGTGGCGTATGTGGAGGCTGTAGACTATGTGAATAAGTGCTACTATACGAGCGAGGCCGGCAGCGGCACCAGTTGGTATGGTATCCGGAAACGGCCCTTCGGTTATGTTGGACAGGGGAGCGGCGGAACATATTCACAAGGTATCTTCATTTATCTGGATGAACCAAAACGATAATAAGAGCACCCCTATGGCCACTTGGGCCATAGGGGTGTCTTTTTCACTCGGGTTTGTCAAGGCCGAGCTTCTCCGCGATTTCCTCGGGCGTCATCTTCATTTTTTCTGCCGCCATAAGAATTTCTTTTATTTTCTCCTTCTTCGTTTTGCGGCGTGGTTTCGGCGTCAGAATTTCCTTCTTCCTGGCTTCCAGCCCCTTAATTTTCTCCTGTATGGCAGCCACTTTGTCATCAAACACCTTTATGGCATCGTTCCTCTTCTCCTCAATAGCGGCGATTTCATCCTGGTGAGCGGCAATCTTGGCGTCGATGGCTTCGGCTCTCTCCTGCGGGGTACGGCGACGAATTTTCTTCTGTTCTTCCATGGTGTTTTCCTCCTGATGTATCAAAATGTGGTCAGGGATTGCATCGTTTGCAGGGAACATATCCCTGGCCAATTATGTCCTCACGGCTACCAGTATAGACCTTCTTGTTGGATTCTTTCATCTGGTCAACGCTGGAGCAGTTTGGATAATGAAACTTCTTTGTGTTCATATTGAGAATGTAGGTGTTTCCCTGTGGGTCAGGCTCCAGCCCCTGATTTTCACCCGGCGCTGCCGCAGGCGGCTCGGTTTGGGGCAGCGTGGGAGGCGGCAGTGTTTCCTCTTTCGCGGGTTGCGGTGCCGCCTCAGCCAGAGAGCTGTCGCCCGTGGCGTAGTCGATATTGACCCCAGGCTGGACATTGTAGGCAAATACGCAGAAGCACACCCCGTCGCCTTGGTCCTCAACGGAGTACCCCTCCATCAGAATCCCTGTTGCCAGCAGGTTCTCGCCCTCAAAAACCGGCGTCGCATGGTATTCCACATGGTTGCCAGTCTCCTTGATATAGTCTGCCGTCATATTTTCAAACGGGAGCATGCCATCAATATTTAAGTAGCGAGTCCCGGTCACTAAATTGCTGGTGTTCGCATTTTCGGCAGTCAGTTGATAACCAATCAGATGGCATCGGTTGTACAGGTATTTGCCATCCACACAGTCATATTTTACGGTATGCCAACCGCTGGGTTTGACCTGTCCTATGCTGCCGCGTTCCTCTGTTGGCATGAGGTCCTGTCCTATGCAAGCCGCAGCAGCCCCGCAGCGCCCAAGAGAATCCAAGGGGTTGTAAGTTTCATAGGACTTCGAGGAAAGATTAGTGGTATTGAAATAGGGAACATTCTCGTTGAGAACCACATACGCCTGTCCGGAATACGCCGGAACATCCTCAATATTGAATGCCGTGCTGGTTGGTTTTGCAGTCTCCAGCGGGGCATTATTGGACGGCTGATTCTCTTCTTTAGGCTCGGGGGCGAACGGGGGAGAGGATGCCTCTGGTGTTTCGTCCGTGGAAACTAACGCGGCCTGGTCAGCTTGCGGCTGAGGAGCGGTCTGAGGCTCCGGCGAGTCAACCGCTGAATTGCTGCCGCAGCCTGTTAGAAGAGTGACTAGAAGCAGTAAGAAGGCCAGGTGGAATCCAATACGCCTCATATGACATACACCTCCTTGGTTATTTTTTCGTGAGAAGAACCTGCAAAGTCACAAGTTTCGGTTAATTTGTATTCGGGCTCGGCAGGGATATTGAAATACACATCCGCCGGGTAGGTCCGATTCCATCTGAAAAGGATAATTTCCTTAACTGTGTGCTCCTTCCCGGTTATGGATACATCTTCCATGAAACAGAAATCATCCTCGCTGGCTCTATCGAGGAAGTCCTCCGTAACGATAATACCAGAATGGTCCCCAAACATTTTGGCGGAGTAGCTGTTCATCCAGAGTGCATGCCCAGACGTCATTTCCAAGATATGCTCCCGGAGAACGCGGTCCTGACTTTGACGGCGGCGGTTGAACATAACGCCACCCTTATTGTCCACACACACGATTATCTTCATTCGGGGGCCCCTTCTTCTGTCAGCTCAGACAAAATCCAAGCATAGACCCTCTCAACAAGGGCAAGCGCATCATTTACATTCTGGTCTGTAACAACAACCCTATTGGGCTCCTCAAACCCGGCAGCGTAGTATAAATCGTGGACGACATCCAGCATGCTAAACAGCGCCCGATATTGGCTTCCACCACCTTCAAATCCGCACATTTCCGCCATACTCGCCAAACCAATTCGCTGAAGAGCGGCGTCATCTGCGTTCGCGGGCGGATAACGCACCCCACGAAGCACGTGCCTGAAGAAGTTGTATACAACCAAATGGGCATCAAGGCAATTCTCAAGTGGGCAGAGCTGCCCCTGGGCAACTATCTTTTTAAGATGGCACATTTTCTCAAATGCCAAATATCCCGGAGAATTGAGTGCAAATTGAATATCCATACTTACTCCTGATTAAGAATATGGGAACCTTCACTCCCAGCTATGGGAGCTATCAAATACCTTGTTTCTTTCGGCGGATGGACTGGGTGGCTTTGTAAACTCCATAACCGCCTCCACAAAGGACCCCTGCCCCGACAACAGGATTCCCCTTGCTTCGCACATGTACGTCAATGGACTCCTCGGCCCCGTCGACTGTTCGGGCATATACCGTAACGTCACCTTTGGAAACCGCAGTCAACACACCATCTTCGCTGATAACAGCAATACTCTCGTCGCTTGTCGCCCACGTAATATCAGGGTAGGTAGCGTTCGCAGGAGAAACTGTCGCGGTCAATTGGGTGGTTTCTTCCTCTGTCAGGGCGCCATCAAACTCCCCGTCGGTAGTAATTTCAATTTTCTCCACGGGGATTGACTTTACCCGCACTGTAATCTCCGCCTGGACATCCTTCTGGGTGGCTGAAATAGTTACTTCTCCGACGCCCACTGTGGTAAGCATTCCTTCTGGGGAGACTTCAGCGATATTTGCGTCGCTGCTGGTCCAGATTACCTCTGGGTAGGTGGTGTTGGATGGCGAAACAATGGCTTGCAATTGAGCCTCGTCGCCTATTACAACTTCATCCGGCCCCTCAATCTCAATTTTTTCAGCGACGATTTCCTGTACGGATATCTCAACCTGGGCCGACACTCCATTGGAGGCAGCCGCGGTAATGATAGCCGTTCCGGCCGCAACTCCCTGAATTCGGCCATCTTTTACTGTCGCCACGGCATTGTCGCTGGAGGTCCAGGTAATTGTTTTGTTATCAACATTTTCCGGCAGGATTTTTGCGGAAATCTGTTTTGATTCACCAATCGGAACCGTATTGGCCCCCTCATCTATTCCAGAAAGGGTGACGGACTCCGCTGTGATTTCCTTCACGGTAATCCGAACAGAGCCTGCCTTGCCATTGAAGGAGGTTGCCGTAATAGTGGCTGTTCCATATCCAACTGCCTTGATTGTGCCATTACTGACGCGGGCGACATTTTCATCACTGGACTTCCACGTCACGCTTGTGCTACAGGAATTGGCAGGAGAGACGGCGGCGGAAACAGAGCATTCTTCTCCATAGCCCAAAGTGGTTTTCCCAGCAGATATGCTGACCCTGGAAGGGAAAACGTCTGTGTAAGGACAATAGCCATTGGGGTGAAGATGCGCGGAGTAGCCGTGATGATAATGATAACTGCCCAACCCGCTCGCGTTCCGGTTATCACGATGTCCACCCTGCCCATCTGTGCGCCCAGAGTGGGCATAACCAGCCGGAGAGCAACAAGCCAAAATTACCAATGCGCACAAAATAGACGCAATTTTCTTGAGCTTTCCTCTCATCCTAATCATCCCTCTTTTATTTTTTACAGAATTCAGGCGCAGGGGTTTTTCAGCCATTGCCCCACTGCAGGCTTCTTTGCCGCGAAATATCGCATCTTGAATCTGGAAAGGGGAGTACCATTCACATAATCAAACGACGCCCACTGTATTCCTGCCTGCCGAATAACTTCCATCACATCCTCTTCCCGCAAGCCATGGGTTTCCTCCGGGATTGGAGGGAAAGAATTTCCCTCACTGCAAATAGAGCACTTGATTTCACGCTCCGGGTCCTCGCCCAACATCTCGTCGATTTTCTGCCAGTCGACAGCGAGGATTTTACCTCCTTTAAGGGCCTCCACAAACTTTTGAATCATTGCGCAAACCTCCGGAATCCAATTTTGTATGATTATACCATGTCCGGCCTGCTTTGTCACCATTCGCAGGCCAAAATTCCAAGTGATGCGGCTAAAATTAAGCCCCCATGCCCGAATTGGGCATGGGAGCGTTTTTCGCATTCAGCCTTCGATGGGCCACTCTTCAACATATGCATCAAGGCCCTTACACTGCTGGGATGCTCATCCATCACGCAGCCTCCAAAAACGGCCCAAACCTTCTTCATTCAAGCCTCCTCCTTGGTAAACAGCTTCTGGATTTCCTCGTCGCTCAACTGGCGGGCCTCCTGGTAGGTGGTCTTCGCCGCATCAGGCATGCAACCCAGGATTTTCTGCAGAACTTCCTCCTCGGAGATATCCAGGAAGGAGGGGTTGACAAGCAGACTCTTCTCATGGACAAGCATGCGGGTCAGCACCTGGTACTCCAGAGCCCACTCCGTCGTTTCCTGCGCCGTATCTCCATAGAGAAGGTCGAACTCTCCAAGCAGTTTCACGATGTCCAGATTGGTGAGGTCGGGCAAATAGACAAAGAACAGCGGCTTCTTTCCCTCGTACAGCTCGTATTCCCAAACCCGATACGGCATCCTGGGCCGGTCGTCCTTCGGAGGATTGACTTCGATGTACTTTCCGGCGAAAGCATCCGCCAGAAGAGCCAGGGCATCGGCCTCGATGTTGATGGGCTTGGCATCTCCCCACCAGTGACTCAGTCGGGCAGCGTAGTGTACCTCATTGGGGTCCGTCTCGTGAGAAAGCATGGTCCGAACCTGACCTTCCCGGTAACTATCTTGTTTGATTTGCATATGGAATCTCCTTCCGAACGTAATACTCCTTCATGGTTGTTGGTTTCATCGTATGCGAAGCCGGAAAATCTAATTCATCTTTGTCAGGCCTCGGGCAGCCAAGAAAAAACAAACAGACGCTCTTGCTGTCAAATCAAAATCATAGGTTCCCAGTAAACTGCATATCATAACCCAAACTCTTATCGGATTTCAAATAAAGGAAGGTGACCCACTTGATTCCACTCAATAGAATTGATGTCTCGCCTCAGAAGGCGGCGCAATTCAACTCCAAAGGCATTGCCTGCGTGGAGGACCTTGTTTCGTTCTTCCCCAGAAAATATTACAACTTTCTGAAGCAGACAAAAATCATTGACCTGGAAGATGGCGCTATTTGCCGGGTGTCCGGTGAAATTGTCTCCTGTGCCGCCTATGACCGGGTAGAGGTTGTCCTGCGAGATGCCACTGGGCAGATGAAAATCACCTGGTTCGGCGGATGCTACTTTGCCAGCCGGATGACGCCTGGGGCCAAGTTCACATTCTGCGGAAAGGTCTCCTTCTTCCGCGGATGGCCAACGATGGTGCAGCCCATGCTGCATGGGGAGGGAGGAGATAACCTATCCCGCATTTACCCGGTCTACTCCAAAATCAAGGGGATGTCCGCCGATTACCTGCAAGAAAAAATCTCCGCTGGTTTGGCCTGCATGGCCATCAATACTCCGTGGTCTGAACAGGATGCGTTTGCCCGGTCCTGCGGCCTGTATGACCGCATTGAGGCCATGCGCCAGATGCATGCTCCAGTCTCTGGGGACGACTACAAGGCCGCTCGGAAGCGCATTGTCTTCGACCAGATTTTTTCCTTTTACAAAGAGCTATACACCCGGCAGGATTCCAGGAGGTTCGCGAGGGGGATGCCCATGACGGCCTCCACGGAAACCAAGCGGTTTATTGAGAGTCTGCCGTTCCCCCTGACGGAAGACCAGTCCAAGTCAGTGGATATTATTATGGCCCGGACGAAAGCAGGGGAGGGGCTCCACGCCCTTGTCACCGGCGACGTGGGCTGCGGCAAGACCGCAGTAGCCATGATTGCCGCTGTACTGGCCTGGGAGAATGGATACCAGTCCATCATCATGGCTCCCACCCTGATTCTGGCCAAGCAGCACTACGAGGAGATTTCTGCCAAGGTGGAACCCTTCGGTATCAAAGTTGCCCTTCTGACAGGAGAAACAAAAGCCAAAGAGCGGAGGGATGTCCTCGCTGGGCTGGCGGACGGTTTTATTCACATCCTTGTGGGAACCCATGCCGTGCTGTCGAAGGAGTTGGACTTCAAGGCCTTGGGGATGACTATCGTGGATGAGGAGCACCGTTTTGGCGCCGGCCAGAAAGAGCTTTTGGAGAAGTTCGATAAAATCGGCGCCCATCATCTCAGCATGACGGCCACGCCCATTCCCCGCAGCTACGCATCAGCTGTCTACGGAACAAGTCTGGAAATCATCCCCATCGAGACCATGCCCGCTGGGCGGAAGCCCATCATCACGGAACAGTATCTCAAACGGGAGAAGGTATACGGAAAACTCCTGGAGGAGGTGGCGAAGGGTCATCAGTGCTATATCGTCTGTCCTTTCATTGAAGACTCCGATTCAGAGCAGTTCAAGGATGTTCTGTCGGTCAATACAGTCTTTGGCGAAATCCAGGCGTACTGCATGATGAACGCTCCAGGCGCTGTGGTTGGCTGCATCAGCGGGGACATGAAGAAGAAGGACATTACTCACACGGTAGACCAGTTCGCCGCCGGGAGAATCCATATCCTCGTCTCCACAACCATTGTGGAGGTAGGCGTGAACGTCCCAAACGCCACTGCCATCGCCATCATGAATGCCGAGCGGTTCGGCATGTCGGCCCTGCACCAGCTGCGTGGCCGTGTGGGGAGAAAAGGAGACCAGGGCTACTGTTATCTGGTCTCTGAGAAGATTTCCGACAAACTTCATGCTATGTGCGAACTGCAAAGTGGATTCAAAATCGCGGAGATGGACCTCAAACTCCGCGGCCCGGGGGACATCCTGGGAGAGGACCAAACTGGAAACTCGGCCATTATTGAGACCATACTGAAATGGCCCAAGATGGCGGCATACATCCGGGAATATTTTAGCAAGAAGGCTGCTTAGGCGGTCCACCAAACGGCGTCCCTGTCTCAGGGCGCCGTTCTTTTTGATTTGGCAAGAAGAGAGTGCGTTGTGGGTGAGGGAGGCCCCGGGCGGCCCGCCATAGTTTGGAATATGATTTTTCGATTGCGCATACAATAAAGTCAAACGGAGGCGCCGTGACTCATTCTACCTTTTCAATTAAATTTGGTGGCTCCCTCAGTATGGACAAAACCAAATTTAAGTAAGGAGAGGTATCAACCAGATGAGTATGACCAAGCAGATTTTGCAGCAAATTCCCCCCGGCGTTTCCCCGGAGGCCATCAGCCTCATTGACACGGTTTTGAATCATCGGCCAATGATGAACCTGGAGGCAAGCTCTGCCGCCGTGTTTGAATACCTGGAAAACCGTTTTCAGGATGACGCCCTTGACGCTGAGCTTGAGCGGCTCCACTTGGGGCAAATGAGCGAAATGAAAGCTGCTCTTGCTGTGTATGGAGCCCTTCGCAGCAAATACCCAAGTACAAAGTTCGCCGACGACCAAATCCGGCAGGGTGGCAGCGACGTAACTGACACCGCGCTGTTTGTCATTGACAGCGTGGTTCAAAAATACAAAATCACTGACCGCTTCGATATTATGTCTGCTGTCTGTGACGCTGTGCGCAGTAAGTATGGCGAGGGTGACCGCCTGGAGCTTCACCTGCGCCGGATGCACCTGCTGACCACGAAAGATGTCCTGTACGCCATCGATATATATTCCACCTTAAAGCAGCTTTACCCCGATATCGTTTTCGGCCGGGAACGCGTCCGCGAATCCTGGGCAGACGCTATCTAAACGCCAATTCACAGGGCGCCAGGTTGTTGCCCGGCGCCCTGTTTTCATTAACAATCGAAAGGAGGGCTGGCGCTCCCCGTGATGGCCACGGGGCCATCACATAGCTAAAGCTAGGGATATCCGCGCCAGCGATACGTAGATGAATGGTACTATCAGCCCAAATGCCAATATTTTGGAAAGAATCTTCGGCGGCAGCCACATGAGCAACGTCCTGGGTCAGGCAGGATGGATTCTGGAGGTCCTTTATGCCCTCTGTTTCATCGCCTCCCTTGTTTGCTTTTTCGTCAGCGTTGCCCGGCTCGCCCGGTCCGCCGACAACCCCGGCATACGCAGCAAGGCCCTACACGACATCCTGGTCTCCGGCATCTGCTTCACCATCCTGGGGGCTATTGGATTCATCTTTGTTGTCCTGTTGAGCTTTATTTAAGGAGGGGTTGACATGACACTCGAACAATTCAATCAGCAAATCAGCGATGTTCAGAGGGTGGCCGCCTCCAACCCGGAGGAGGCCATTACAAAGAACAAGGCACTCTTTATTGAATTTGCCCAGCAGGATGGCGCCTTCGTTGTTTTGGATGGGGCCCTCCCTCTATCCGCCCCGGCTCAGGATGGAGACCCCAGGCTGTTCCTCCGCGTGTTCAGTCATGAGGAGGCCGCCCAGGCGTTCGTAGAGAAGCGGGGAGGGGGCCAGGTCACGGCTATTGATGGCGTAGAGCTGATGCAGCTGGCCAAATCCTCTTTCCTTCGGGGAGTGTATGGCTTCCTGCTTAATGACGGATTCGCCTGGGCTATCCTGCCGTTCCCGGATTTCCTCCAGGAATGTTTTCGGGTTGTATTCGGCGCAGAGAACATGTATAACGAGGACTACGTGGCTATTATCCAGCTTATCAACATGGTCCGCCGGAACGATTTCTACAAGCTGAGGACCGCCCAGCCCCCAGATTCTAAAGGCCTCTATATCCTGGACACTGCCGCCCAGGAATCTCCTGAGTTCGCCGGGCATGTCACGGAGGACCTTTTTCCCAATGAGCTGCTGCATACAGCGGATTGTCTGAGGGGCTCTGATTTCTGCATTCGGATTGGGAATACTTCCCGTACTATTTCCGCAGAGATGCTGCAGGCGGCCTTGCGGCTGACCCACCTGGGGGAAACCTTTCCGGACGACTTCCACGTGGACTCTATTTCTTTGGACTTCTGTCTGGAGGACTTCGCAACAAAGGAACCACCTGCGAAGGAGTCGAAGAAGCCCAAGAAAGAGAAGCGGCCAAAACGGGAGAGAAAGGCCGCGCCGCCCCGAGAGAAAAAAGTAAAACAGCCACGGGAAAAGAAGAAGCTCAATCCCAAGGCTGCCCTGACCGTAGTTACTGTCGGGTTCGCCATCCTGGCATTCACCGCCCTCTTTTTCGGTGGCTTCTTCAATAAAAAGGCCCCTCTGGAGAGCCTCAAGAATGATATTGACACCCAGTATTACTCCGATGTTGCAAAACACTATGCGGCCTGTAAGGACGATGGAACAGACGGGGAGGCCCAGCAAATTATGCTGGACGACCTGGACGCCAAATTCCAGGCCTATGTTGCCGGCGACTGCACAGCGGAGAACTTGAAAAACATCATCTTTTTCTATGCATCCATCAGCGATATTCAGGGGGAGGCCGAGGCCGTCTATGCCCGGGCCGCCGCTGTGGAGCAGTCCAAGAAGGCATTCCGGGACGGACTGGATACAAAGAGCGTCTCCGGCCGGCTGGAGTGCTGGAGGAAGGTCTCCATGGACGACCCCGACACATACAGCGCCATGCTGGCAAACCTCTCTGACCACGCTCGGGAATACAAACGCATAATCTTTGTGGAGGCCGCCTCTCTTCCTGAGTCGGATGCTTTGTCCAGACTCATTCTCCTGCAGAGCTTCTACCCAGGTGACCCGGAAATTTCAGCAAAGATTCGGGACATCCAGGCGGGCGTACCAGTTTCTGGCCCCGCTCCGGAGCAGCCCGGTGAAACGGTCGAACCCACGTCGCTCATCTCTATCACAAGTGCGTATGTCCAGACCAACTCCATGTGGGGTGATGATGTGGACCTTTGTATCAACTGGGAGAATATATCCGGCAAGAAAATCGAGGAGGTCGATTTTGAGGTCATTCCGTATGATTCCGGCGGGAACCAGGTGACCACGAAGAAAGCCAATGAAGACGGACAGTATTATAGCCGCTACCTGGCCCGGGATATTGGGCCATTCGATGATGGCTATGTTACCCCAGCAAATCATCGCTGGGAGGATGCCTGGGTCAACAGTTCTATCGCCAGTGTGACCATCGACAAGGTGTCCATTTTGTTTGTAGGGGAGGAAACTCCTTCCGTTATCACGGATGCCACCGCAATTGCCGCCCTCTTTGAATAAGAACAGCCGTCGGGGACGCTCATCTCCGGCGGCTTTTTGCTGGACTCTATAATTTTTCACAGTGCAACTCATGTGTTTTTAACAGTTTGTGCAATATGAATATTTTTTATAAATAGGTACTTGACATTTAATAGTCGATATACTATATTAAGTACAACAGCAAGAGGGACGAGACATTCAGGACTCGTCACCAGCTGAGACCTCCGGGACGGTGTTCTTGCCCCGTTGGTCAAGAGGCGGGCACCACAGGTTTTCTCCTTCTGTGGACCCGGCACTAAAAGGTTTTCCGTCCGGGGTTTATTCTCCTCCCCAGGCGGGCGAAAAGTTCTCCTGAGTTGGGGCTGGCTGGGTCTTTCTCCTCCCGGCGCGGCCCACGATAAAATCCTCCAGCCGGGGTTTCTCCTCCCGGCGGAGGGCACCCGAAATTGGTACCCGGGTTCTTCTTCCCGGGCATCCACCCATCACCCGGGACTTTCTCCTTCCTGGGTGAGGTGAAAAGTTCTCCTAACTGGGGCTAACCAGGGGGTTCTTCTCCCGGTACGGCCCGCAATAAAATCCTCCAGCCGGGCTTTCTCCTTCCGGCGGAGCAGGGCTCCAGGCTTCTCTTCCTGGGCCTCAACCGAAAAGTTCTCCTGTTTTGGACCGGCCTCAAGCAGGCCGGTCCTGTTTTCTCCGGATACGGAATAGTTTTCCCTGCCTTCTGCATATAATAATTTCACCAAACGAAACTCCCCGCAGAAATCCGGAATAGCTTCCGGACAGTCTGCATATAATAACCCATCAAGCAAACAAGGAGGTACACAAGATGCGGCTGAACAGTGATACCGCGAACAAGCTGGTCAAACAGCTTACCAAGGCCAGGGGCGCCCTGCTCCACCAGGAATCCCAGGTCGATACCTATTCCTACCTGCAGGGGGAGGACCCCTTCAAGCCTGATTATGACTTCGCCACGACCCAGGCGAAGCTGGGCCAGATTGGCGAGGCTATCGTTGCGCTGAAACATGCCATCAACGTGTTCAACACCACCACGCAGCTGCCCGGCCTGGGCATCACGGTGGATATGGCGCTGGTGGAGCTGCCCATCCTGTCGGCCAATGTCAACAAGCTGGAGGCCATGTCCCGGATTCTGGAAAAGACCCGGAGCACCAACGTGGCCGCAAAGACGGCGGAGTACACCTGCAGGAATTACAGCGCCGAAGAGGCTGCCGCGGCCTGCGCCGCTTCCCGTGAGCGGCTCGTGGCCATCCAGCAGGGGCTCAATACGGTTAACATGACGGAGACCTTCGAGGTTGACGACTCTGTGAAGGCGGCCCTGGAGGGCTGACTCTCTTTTCCTTGCCAACGCTAATGCTCCATCTAAATAATGAATAGATGATAAAGGTTGAAAAGTACAAGGTTTTACATTGTCCATGTTATTTATAGTTTATTTGTTGTCGTAGAAGTTCATGGTTTGCTTGTAAAATCAAATACCACTTCTTTAGGAAATTGTGTTGGCAAAAAACCGCTGCGTCTCCTGAAAAAAGGAGGCAGCAAGCCGGGGTAGCGGAGGAAGGTTCACGCTCCGGCACCTAATTTGCTGGTGTAGCTCAGTTGGAAGAGTGGCTGATTTGTACTCAGCAGGTCGCAGGTTCGAATCCTGTCTCCAGCTCCACACGCGGCCGTAGCCCAATCGGCAGGGCCCCTGCCTTCCACGCAGGTCTTTGCGGGTTCGAGTCCCGTCGGCTGCTCCATCTTCCCAGAAAGGGGGTATCTCTGTGGGGTACTTCATGCTTGGCACATATGCCGTATTGTCCCTGCTTGCCTGGTTTCTCGCTCTCCAGGGCGCCTCCTTGCTGGAGGTCCTGTCCATATTCATATACCCGACTGGCCTCTTCGCCTTCTACCTGTATCTTTTGTGGCAGCGGTCGAATGCCCCGGCTTTCCAAAATGGCACCATATGCCGGGAAGTCCTCGGTATGACTCAATCGGTAGACGCTCCGGCCCAGTCCTTTGACAAGGCAATGGACTCCCTGAAGGAGGAATTTGGGGATGCACTGAACTGCGATATGCGGGGTTACATGGGGGGCGCGGGAAATGGGTGAGTTGCTGATTTGCCTGGCCTGCATGTTTTTGCCCGTGTTGGCTTTTGGGCTCGTCGACCAGCGGCAATGGCCCAGGGAAGAGCAAAATAGGGAGGAAACTCCCTCGTATCAGAGTGCGTTGGCCTGTGTAAAAATTCTCGAAATGACTACCACAAACAACAGCAGCCCGGCCTTTGGGCTCAATTTCTTCGAGGATTTGGAAATGGGACTGCGCAGACTTAATTCTAACCCAGAAGGGAGGGAAGTATCGTGAAGCTTTCCAATATCAATGAGGTCAACGATTTTTTGGCGGCGGTAGACCGCTGTAAGGGCGATGTCTGGCTGGAGGACGCCAAGGGGGACCGCCTGTCCCTCAAGTCGATGTTTTCCCGGTACATCGCTATGGGGAATTTGCTGCAAGACAAGGGCGAAGAGCTGGAGTTATTCTGCTCCCAGCCGGCGGATATGGCCATCTTCATTGGCCTGTTCTCTCAGAATCCGCAAATTGTCTAAGGAGGGTTCATTGTGGAATTTCTGATTTTCATGTGCTGGGCCTGCATATTCCACATTATCGCGCACTTGGCGCTCCTCTTCAGCCCGGCTCTGTTTTCCCGGCAAACGAAAGGAACCATTTTACGCATTGAGCCATTTGGTGAAAAGTCGTTCCTGCTGACGGTCAACTACCCGGCGGAGGACGGATACTTCCGGCGGCGGTATGTAAGTAAGTGTGACATCGACCACCTGAGTGTGGGCGACCGTATTACGATTGCATACCGGCCCAAGCATCCCAAGCTGTCGGCAGTCCAGGGGCTGGGTGACCAGCCCGTCGTGGCGGAGCTTGGGTTCTGGGCTGGGAGGCTGTGCCTGGGCGTGGCGCTGATGGCCCTGGTGATGTTTCCCTGGCCTATCGCGGGCTAAAATATTGCCCACATATCCGGGATTAGCGCAGTTGGTAGCGCGGGTGGTTTGGGACCATCAGGTCGGGAGTTCGAACCTCCCATCTCGGACCACTGGGGCGGAGAAGACTGCTCCACAATAGGGCGGAAAGCCCTGTCGGCCCTCGGGCCAAGATTCTCCGGGGGAAGGCCCCGGAGATATATGCCGGTTGAGGGGGCATGACCCTTCTGCCGCCACCACCCGGGTGAATTGTGCCCGGTGAACATCCTTTCATAGCCCCGGGCCGGCCTTCGGGCCGGCGTGGGCAAATAAAACCCGTTCAGTCTGCATATAATAAAACATATACGCTGGTGTAGCTCAGTTGGCAGAGCGCCTGATTCGTAATCAGGAGGGCGAGGGTTCGACCCCCTCCGTCAGCTCCACGGGGCTTGGTCCCCAATCTACATTCCTTTCTCGCTTTGCGCTTCTTTCCCTGGCTGGTTGCGCGGCTGGCCAGGGGCCTATGCCGGGGTAGCTCAATTTGGCAGAGCGGCCAGCACTCGTTGCTGGCAGAAATGGTGGTTCGAGCCCATCCACCGGCACCATTAGAGCGTATGGCAGCGCTCCAAAACCTCCTGTGATATTAAAGTTCGGGTGGCTGACAAGGGACAACGAGTGAGGGCTGGGCTGCAATAGCCAGCCCCACCACCCGTTGCAAAACATACTGATGCAGCTCGACGGGACGAGCGGCTGGTCTGTCGGCCAGAAAGGCGGAGGTTCGAGTCCTCCCGTCAGTACCATGGGGCGTGTGTGGCACCCCAAACCTTCTATCTAAAAGCAATCGGTAATTCTGGGGCCAGCCTTCGGGCTGGCCTCGCACTTTTGCATTTCATTCCCTCTTTCATGCATAACATTCAGAAAACTAGCGGAAAGGAACGATTTCTGTGACCATTTTGTTCATCCTCATGAACCTCGTAGCTTTCGCCCTGATAGGCCTTGATAAAGCCTATGCCAAGCAGGGCGGGTGGCGCATTCCGGAGAAAACGCTGTTCGGGGCCGCTCTCCTGGGAGGAGCTGTTGGTGGAACCGCCGGGATGTTCTTCTTCCAGCACAAGACCCGCCACTGGTACTTCCGGTACGGCTTCCCGGCCTTGGCGGCGGCGCAAGCGCTTGGGGCAGGGTGGCTGCTGGCCCACTAAACGGTGTCGGGCTTCGCGGCCTTAGCCGCCAACAATGGAATCTCTTTTTGCCAAATCGCATACAATGCCTCCAAGAACAAAACTCAGGAGGTTTCATTTTATGTGGTTTGGAAGATTGGGTATTGGCCTTGCCAGTGTGTTCCTTCTGGCCATGTTTCCCATGAGGGCCGGATTCGAGACGGCCGAAGCGGAAACGTTCGAGGAGACGATTGTGGAGGAGGCGGCCAACTACAATGGGCATGATGAAATCCCGGCTACGCAGTACGCATCCCTGGATGCGATACCGGGCACTCCCTATGAGGTTCCGGAGGAAGAGAGCGGTGCGAAGCGGTTCATGGACTACCGAGCAATCACGGACCGCACAACATCTCAGTGGGCTCTCCAGCAGGATGCCACGACGGACGAATACGGGTTCCGGCGGTACGGCGGCGCATATATGGTAGCTATGGGCACATATTACGCCGAAGCATGCGGGGATGTGTTCGAAATCGTTCTGGACTCTGGATTTGTCTTCACGGCCCTGGTGTCGGATATCAAGCGTGATTGCGATACTGACGAGAGAAATCAGCACAGGGAAGGCAACGTAGTAGAGTTCATCGTTGACAAAAACTCGATTCCCAGGGATGCCGCTCTGATGGGCGATATGTCTTTCGGAACCCCCATGCAGGGGAAAATTGTGGCAATCAACAAACTTTGACAATTCCCCATACCTAAAGGCAGAGGGGGGGAGCTGTCAAGCTACTATGTCGCTGGTATCCTTGGTGAAGGCAGCATGGCCGCACTCTTCCTGGTCTGGAAAAGGTAAATCTGCTCACTGCATAAGAGAACCACCCCTAAACGGGGTGGTTTTCTTATTAGTCAGTAGCGGCCCGCAGGCCCCTAGCGATGAAATACTCCAAATCGCCGCCTCCGGCAAGGGGTTTCCGTGCATAGGTACGGTTTGATTCCTCCCCCACGCCTAAAGACGGGGGATTCCAGGGCTACGAGCCTTTTCCCAGCTCCGCGCAGGCAATGGCATCGACTCCTGCGTTTCTGCTGGGCGTACAGCTTTTGACCGGAGGACTTTACTGCCCATCGTTTGCAGGCGATTTTTCCGCCGCCCGAAGGCGGCTTCGTGGCAGTCTCGGCGGAATCAGGCCGGTTTATTGGTTTATAGGTACTATTTCAAGAATTATTACTTAATGCCCATACTTGTGGGCAGGTATCCGTTCAATGCTGCCAGGCGGGCGTAGTCCGCCTGGTACATTTTATAGAAACCCGGGAAGTCCCGGGCGCAGGCTTCAAAATTAACGATGTTGTTTTCCTCGTCGACATGCTGCTCTATGAACGCGGAGTAGTAGTCTCGCTGGATAGCCGTTCCATCCTTCAGGTAGTGGAACCTCTGGCTGAGGCTCTTTTTGGTATATTCGCGGGTCTGGTGGTCCACCTGGCTGGCCTTAATTTCCCATGGGTTGCTCTTATACAGGGTTCCACCCAGGGCGGCGACCTTATTGCCAAGCATCTCTATCAGCATGGCCGGGGCCCGGTTCGCAATAGAGTGCCCGAACCGCTTTTTTGAAAGGCATCTCCCCGTCCTGGCGGACTTTTTAGTTTGCTTCGCCCGTTTCGCCAGAGTATTGAAGTTCATCTTCTCGACATGGATAACCGTCCCCAGGGATACGATTCTCTGAATCAGCAGCCAGTGGCTCTGCCGGCGGATAGCCGCCCGCTTGCGATAGAGTTCTTTCCGCCTGGCTTTCATGGCGGCATAATGGTTGCTTTCATGCCAATCGTGGCGGCCGTATCGGTTCCGATGCTCTGGAGGCAGCTCCACAGCAGGAATGACCTGCCCATCTTCCCGAAAGGCCCATGGATTTGTAGCCCTTCTGGAGCGGTCCATAGCCCGGTTGAGGCAGTTGATTTTATTCTCCAAAGACTGGACATCGCCCAGCTCTGAGGCCAGGACGCCGGCCCACACGCCGTTCCTGGAAGAAATAGCTATGGTCTGAGTCCCAATATCAATGCCAACCTCCTCGCCTGGCGCAATAGGATGCTTGAATTCTCCGTCCTTGGTAACCTTGACCGGAGCAAAGCCTTCCAGGTACAACAGGAGCTGGTAGCGGGTCTTACCGCGAATCTCATAACGGGAAAGACTGCAATACTTGACACGGTGCGCCATACATGCTTCCACATATGGGTCATGCTTCGGGAACTCTACCGGAATGGTGAGCTTCCCAATGATAAAGTACCCGTTGTCGTAGCGAAAGGGTCCCTGGTTCCACTTGTTCTGGAGGGCAGCCTCCTTGTCATGGAAGCCTCTGTACTTGACCTCCTTGCCTTTGCCGCCCAGCAGGGTGGAGAAGGCCCTCCAGCAGTCCGCGGCCACCTTTTGCCGGACCATGCTGTACAGCCGGTCTTTCAGCCAGCCACCGCAGAGCTCGGAGGAGGCGGCCTCAAACGCCGGACGGGTGAAGCCATATTCCTCCTGGGTCTGCTTGAGGATGGCCCGCGCCCTGGATTTTGCCTTCTTGGAAGACTTCTTGTCCGTCAAGGCCGTGGTGGAGATTTTGTACTGCCGGGTGTGTTGGTACAGCCTGTATTGTCGTTTGAATCTGCGGACAAGGCTGTTTGTATAGCAGGCGGCTTGCCTCGAAGGTTTTGTCAATCTCAGCAGCCTGCCATGGCTCCAAACAGAGGGGCAGCCTCAGCACATGAGTTGGTGTTTCCCGAACCGTTTGGCCCGGTCTATGAATAGGCATACCATCCCCTCCTTCTTGTGTATTATACAACTATTATATGCAAATGGAAAGAGCCTCTTCTGCCAAAGCAAAAGAGCGTACCTACTCCGTCAATTTTCGCAGTAGGCCTTCCGCCTGGGACTTCTGTTTCCCGGTGAGCCCGTACTGTTCCCAGCCCTCCGCCAGGGCGGCCAGGACGGGCGTCACCAGCTTATCATCCGGGAACTCCGAGATGTGAAACTGTGCGAGGTACCCATTCCCATCCACGAAGGCGGAACTGCCGGAGAGAGAGTCGATGCGGGTGGTTACACCGTCATATTGGAACACTCCACCGTCCTGCGCCAGCCGCGCTTCAGCAACGTGACGAAAGGAGCCCAGCGCATCCCGGCTTTCCAATTCCTCGAAAACTGCGGAACGCATCTGGTCCCAGGCATCGCCCTTGATTCGGGCAATGCCCATGACAGAAGTCTTATGGCTGGTTTTTGTGACAAAGTACATGTTAATTCCTCCTTTTTGTTGATTTCTGTCGACGAGATGGTCCATTTTCCTCCTGGCATAGCCGATATCAACAGAGAGATGACAGCCATGCCCTTCGATATCGGAAATACCGGCTTTTTATGCCAAGTGAAGGGGCCTTTTCTGACAGGGTTCGTAGCAATCAGCAATCCGGTAAACATCAGCTGTTGTGATTCCAGCTGCCTCCAGAATATTCTGATGCTCCTTTTCCATGCGGGCCCTCCCACTGACCATAAGGGCTCCCAACAATGCCTCCACATAAATCTCATTGCCGGAAATCCCGGCTTTTTCCATGGCGGCCTTCGTGTTTGAGCCGCAAAGATGCTCTGCCCTGTATCCAAATTCCTCAATTTGGCGAAGATACAGGTCAACAGTCTCCGACAGGGCAGCCACTGCGTCGAGTGCCGGGACACCATCAAGGGCAGAATCCAGCCGCATCTCTTTCTCGAACACATCAAGCACCTCGTTTCCGACCGCGCTGTGCCCCATGTACTGGAGGCAGGCCTCCCGGGCTGTCTCGACGGAAATAGGAAGCTCTTCAGCTTCGAGCGCCGAACGCATAATGAAATCGCTCATCACGGTTTCGTTCAACTGAAGTCCAGCATACTTTGGAAGCATATCTATTTTCTCCTTTCACACATCCCTGCTTAGCTCCAGCAGGGTATTCTTTTCATTCAGGGACGGGTCCTCAATGACCCTGTCCAGCAGAGCGTTCAGTACCCGCCCCATCTCAGGACCAGATTTCATCCCGGCAGCAATAAGGTCATGCCCGTTGACGGCCAGGTCCCGCAGGGAAAGACACTGTTTCTCCAGCAGAACTTCCTCACCAATTTGCCGCAGCTTTGCGACTTTTTCCATACGGCTTTCGACCAGCTCCGGGGCCTGGGCCCGGATATCCCCAGCCCGCACCTCCAGGAAACGGAAATACTGTTCAGGGCCGATTTGGCTCACGAACTTCCGGACGGCCTTGGGCGTCGCCTCAAACCGACGGTCGTGGATGCCAACCAACTCCGACACAGCTTCCAGTGTGTTCGTATCGAACCGCAGGCGGGCCAGGACTTGCCTGGCAATCTTCTGGCTGACTTCGCCGTGCCCGTGGAAGTGGCCCACACCGTTCTCGTCCTCCTCATAGCAGTAGGGTTTACCCAAGTCGTGGAGGAGAAGGGTCAACCGCACAGCAATATCCTGCGTGGGGGCTGTCTCTACCGCACGGACGGTATGCTCCCATACGTCATAGGCGTGGTAGGGGTTGTTTTGGGAAAATCCAAAACAGGGACGGATTTCCGGGATGACCCAAACCAGGATGTCCTTGTACTTACGCAGGACCATGCCGGCGTACTCGCCCCGGAGCAGTTCAACCAATTCCTTTTGCTTTCTCTCCCAGGCAATCTCTCCAAGAAGATTCGCCTGACACCATGCCGCGTGCCTGGTGTAATCTTCAAGAGCAAAACCCGTCACAGCGGCAAACCTAAGAGCCCGCATGATTCGCAGCCCATCCTCGCAGAACCGGCTGTCCGCACGGCCAACACAACGAATAACCTTGTTTTTGATATCCTTTCGGCCATTGAATGGGTCAACAAGGCCGGCCGCGGGGGAGTAGGCCATGGCGTTCATCGTGAAATCGCGCCGGGCCAGGTCGCTCTGGAGTGATTGTACAAATTTTACGCTGTCCGGGCGCCGGCTGTCAGAATAATCTCCGTCCTCGCGGAAGGTGGTGACTTCGTAGCCCTGTCCTTTGATAAGAACAGTAACCGTGCCGTGTCGGAGGCCTGTAGGGATAACCTCATATCCGGACTGCTCGAAGATGCTTATTGTTTCTTCGGGCAGGGCAGCGGTACAGATGTCCCAGTCATGAGGTGTTCTCCCGAGATAGGTATCCCGTACACAGCCGCCAACGATATATGCCTCTTTCCCCTTGGCTGTCAGGGTGTTTAGAATGAATTTCACCCCGGAAGGCAGTTTAATACGCATGTCATTTCCTCCTTTTGATTTCCCCAAAGTTTTGTTAACGAATTGTATGCGGATGGCCCATTTTTGATTTTGCCAAGAAGAGAGCGGGCTCGTGGGACATGGGCCTGTTTGAGTCTCGACACAGATAGGATAAATCGCGGTTTTCACAGGCGCATACAATAGTGAAAAGAAAGGTGGTGTAGGGGATGCCTGCCAAAAAGGAAATTCTGCAGTTCATAGCCCGATTCGCTAGGTCTATCCCCGTGTGCAGAATACCCCGTCCATAAGTAGGAATAATGACAGAGTATAGGCCCGAGAAGTCTTAGGACTTCTCGGGCCTTCTTATGAAAGAACGTTACAGAAATGGCAACACGGGAAAGCGCGCAAATGTCATATGCCCATATTTTTCATTGTAAATTAAGCTTATATCACCTTTGCATCAGGCAAAAAGAGATTTTGAATCAGGCATGTGGCCTAGCTTTGCCCGGCACAGAAGTGAGGATGCCCACGAAGCCATGTCGGGCCGAATGATGCCAACATTAAAACAGCTGCCAATCACTTTTGATAAACCGCATCCCTACTGGGTCTCAATCACTGCGGAAACCAACGCCTCACCCGTCGACGTGGGCTCATCAGTCCACATCAACTGTTCCCCTGGTCCTAAAGTCGCGGTGAGAATACCCATAGTGTCATTTCCAGATGTTCCGTCCTTATCAAGGACCTCAATTTTAACTTCGGTGTTGTCCTGGCGAGCAAAATAAATTGTATTGAATGGCTCAGAATACTCATCCACAAATTCCGCATGCTTCTCACATTCTGAATCTAAAGATGTCCAGTATTGCAGGGAAGCTAGGATTCGCGCCAGTACCTGGCGGGCGCCCCCTGCTGGGCGGCGGAGTTGTTGGTATAACCCAAAGCTGTACCCGCCCGGAAGCAACCTGTGAATTTCTGACTTGGCTGTACTCAGATTTGATTGCTCCGGTATTTACCCTTTTGGGTGGTTTGTCACCATGTATATCCGCTTACGGCAATCGGGATATCATTGAAATGTACCCCTGGTTATCTGCCGCCCGCCAGAGCTTTCCCTCCGCACAGCGCCGGGGAAATAGCGGGTATTACCAGAATTTCAGTGAACTGCAACTAGAAAACATTCTTGCCACCCAAATCCAGAAGGCGGTTTTAGGTGTTTGTTCCGCCGGGGAGGCGCTCCAGCAAGCACAGGCGCAATGCAATGATTATTTCCACCCATTGTCGCGGATAGTCCACCCGTAGAGAAGAAGACGGTCACCCTGGAATTTCCAGGGTGACCATTTTTCTGTCAGCTTCCGGGCGCATCGCTTAGTTGTACAAAATAATCGCAAGTGATTAGTATAGACCCAATAAGCCTAGCATGATATAATAACCACAATTTGCAACGATGGGAGGGAACCACATGGACATCGGGAAAAAGATTCGTAGCCGCCGCGAGGAATTGAGGTTGAGTTGTGAAGAAGCAGCAAAAATGGCAGGTATTAACCCATCAACATTTCAAGATATTGAGTCGGGCAAAGTTCAATTTCCCCCTTTCGGAATCGTGTATCAAATTGAATCAGCATTGAATATCTCCTTGTTGACATCTTCAGGGGATAAACAATCATCTATTGGCGAAAGAATCTGGCTGCGGCGAGGCCAACTTGGTTTGTCGCGGACGGAACTTGCGAAAAGAGCGGGGCTGCACAGAGCCACTATAGCGAATATCGAGACCGGTTTTACCCCGAACCCAAGAGGACAGAACCTGCGACGAATCAAAGAAGCACTTAGCCTTGGCGAAAGGCCCATGCCAAAAGGGGGATGCTCTCTGGGCGAAGAACTTCGCGTTCGTCGAGAAGAGCTTGGGCTGACGCAGGCGGAGGTTGCCAGGAAAGCAGGTGTACACCGGGTTACTGTATTAAGTATCGAAACAAACGCTACACCAGCTCCAAGGGGGCAAACACTGCGAAAAATAAAAATGGTGCTTGGACTTGATACGGGTTCGCAGCAAAAGGGGACGCCAATACTTTATGGCGAGGAAATACGCATGCGACGTGAAGAACTTGACTTAACACAAGCAGACCTGGCTATGAAATCCGGCCTGCATAGGTCCACTATCGTAAGCATTGAGAACGGCACTACACCATGTCCTTTGGAGCAGACACAAAAAAAGATTGATGAAGCCCTAAGACTTGTTTCTGAAAAGAGGATGGGAAAGTCCCCCTGCCAAGGCGATACGTAGATTACCGAAGTCCGCGCCATAAGGCCCGCCATTAGGCGCGAGAAGGAACCAAAATTAGATATTATCCAGGATGCTCTCAATCATTGCTTCTGCCCTTCGTTTCTTGTCGGCATCCAGATTTTCCAGCTTCTGAACAAGCGGGCTCCACCGTACTGGCGAAGCTGCGTGGATGTAAGCAGCCAATATGGAATCCGACCCAGTTTCCAGGGCGTTGCACAGGCAAATAAGCGTAGAAAGCGAAGGGACCAGCACTCCTCGCTCAATTCTGGATACGGTAACAGTGGATACACCAGCCCTCTCCCCGAGCGCCTCCTGGGTCAACCCGCTATTTTTTCTTTTCTCCTGCAATGCTTTTCCGCCCTGCTTGAAATCCATGTCCACACCACCATACAGCTCTGATGTGTTTAATATATCCAAACTAGGCGTATTTAGTCTATATCAGCAACGATAAGTATAGACCCAATAAGATTAGTATGGTAAAATAATATGCGCAGCAGACCGTAGGCGGACGAAAGGAGAATGGAAATGTCAGTTAAATCCACTCGAAATCTTGAGATTTCCCTAAGCGATGAAGAATACGAACAGCTTTATCTGAAGTCGTATCAAGCAGGCTTATTACCAGGCGAGCTAATGGAGATGTTTGTTAGGTCTTTAATTGACAAAGACACTCAGTTCGAAGGGGCGGTACGAATCGGACAATGGTTTTCGCAACTCACCAAAGCTCAAGCTATACCGGAGCTTTTCCATCAATATCTCGCGAAGCAGGGGAAGCTCGTTTATTTTGTCACGTTGTGTCTCAAAAAAGAGCAGGCAGAGGCTAGATGCGAAGAATTACGGCCCCGCACACACGGGGAGAAGGATATTGCAGACAGGGAATCCGTTAGCAAGGAAATTGAGAAAGATTGCGCTCTCGCCCTGGAATGTCTGGATAAAATGCGAAAAATCTATTCCGAGTACAAGGGGGAAAATCCAAAAGCCAAATTTTCTTTTGAGGAAGCCGTACAGAGTGCTATGAATACCTATGCCAGCATGCAGACAGTAATCACCGGCGAACCCTACACATTCCCTGACGGAAGCCGGCTGATGAACATTCAGGCATCCACCCCATATGGGCCGCCCGACAGAACGAGACTTATGAGAAGGTCACCAATATTCGCCGTGAGCTGGCGGAGCAACTGAAGGCGATGGATAAAAAGGGATTGAAAAAGTTGGCGGACGCACTCAAACAGGTGCTAAAACCCAGGTAATATAAGCTGCGCCCACTCGGGCAGCACACTCCCGCAATCTTATCACTGTGCGTCAAGCTGCCCGATATAGCTAATAGAAGCGACCGGCCCGGACTTTTCGGGACGGTCGCTTTCTATCAGACTGAACGCCTTCGCAGCTTTTGAGTGGAAGTAACTAACTTCACACACAATATCGGGTGCTATCCTCTCGGCCATCTTTTCTACTCAGAATACTTTTCAAAATATCTGCATATAACGAATCAAACTCGCATTTGGAAAGGATAGTAAAAATGGACATTCGAGAATTAGAAGGGAGAGAATGTGAATGATGCCTGTCTATATTGCAAAGCCCCTCACGGAGGAGCGGCTGACTCAGGAAATCATGATTGAAGCCTTGACGCGCGAAGATGTCGCCGTTTCGGTCAAGACTGCCCGCCAAACCTGCTTACTGCTCACCCAGCTGAACAGGAACATAAAGCACTTCGAGGCGGAGTTGCTTTCTGACGCCCACCACACGGGATATCCCGCAATAGAAATGGCTACGTTTCTCGTTAGAGATGTTGAGGAAATCCTTCGCAATAAAGAAGCTGCCAGCTACAAAAAGAAGCACCTGACCAACGAAAGGACTGTGGCCGCCATGAAGCAAGCGGGAATCACAGTCGAGGTTGACCTCATGGAGTCTCTGCTGGCCGCGTACGCCGTTGGCGGTGGAGAACTCTTGGCAGAGGAGTGGCTGCCGCACCTCAAGGAGAATGGTTTAACGATAGACGGCATTGAGGTCGTCGCAAAGTGCTATTGATACGCACCCTCCCACGTAAGAAAGACTCTGCTGCCGCGGAGTCTTTTCCCTATGCGCTTGTTTTTGGTTTTGTAAAGGAGCGTGGAGCAGGAGCAGATTTGCTCCACTTCCAACACCAAACTTAACGGTGTCGGGCGTGGAGGAGGTCTGCCACCCCATGGTCCGCTTCTTCCTGTCAAACCAAAGACTGTCTGTGAAACTAACACAAGGCCGGGAATCCGATAGTGGGGCCGGCCTTTTTACATTTTGTCTACTGCGAAGAAGTTTTTGCAAATTTTTTGGTACAACATTTGACACATCGGCTCTGCATAATGTAAGCTCAAAACATGAACGCATTTTACAGAAGTTTTTCAAAAATGCGAAGAATTTCATACTGCATTTTTTCTGCGTGAGGGGGCGAAATATGGCGAAGCAAAAGAAAAGCAAAAGTATTAGCAGCCTGGATAAAGTGCTGGGCCGCATTATGGGCATCGAAACGCAAAACCCCGTTGAATTTCGAAAGAAAATGGATGACTTTAAGATGCAATATAAAGATTATTCAGAATGTTTTGGTCTGACCGGAAATCCTTCTGACCCACCAAATGTCCCAGCAGAGTCCATGCAGCACTATTACGATATTTGTCAGGAAGACAGGATGGGAGATTATATTTGTCTTGTCCGAACCCTCTTGGCCGGCTATTGGAACACACATCGCATCGTTTACAGCTTTATGCCGGAAACAATTGACTTCATGGAAAAGGAATTAAGAATTCAGGATTTCTGTCTTAGCATTCAAGACCTGCAAGAATCCGCAGCAGATGAACCCATTCTTATTGAGCTTCCTTCCGGTTATCCAATTCAAAAAGCGTTCTTTGGGCGAATTTCCTTTTTTAATGAGGCAACAACAAAAAGTTTTGCCCGCGGAACCGTAGACTATTGTTTGTTCTCCTGCTTAATGAGAAAAGATGACACCGCTATACTGATTAGCGCCGCTGATGACATGCCCGTATGGGAGTCTGTGCGAAAAGAGTCAAGTGAGCTTGAGGGTCGCAATGAGGAGGCTCGGCTTTTGACAAAGCTGGTTGCCTATATCGGCTACATGAAAAGAAAGCGTGATATGAAGAACTCTGTTTTCGAGGAAGAATCTATCAAAAACGGAATCCGGTACAACGTTCTACCTGCCCTTACGGAAAGCCCAACAGCAGATGAAACCGTGGAAAAGGGCTGGATTCGCGGCGGTCTTGCCCCAGTCTTGGGATACTATGACCGCAACAACATGATACAGGATTTTTTTAGGGAAGTATCCCAGGACAACCAGCCCTTCGTTAGGGACACGGCAGAATCCACGACTGCTTTTACCAAGAAAATGGCGCTGAGTTGGGAGACCAGTCGGAACCTTTACGGGTTCAGAAATGAGTTCGTTCTTTCGCTTCCGATGCCCTGGGTAGAGAGTACTCTTTTTGCGGGAATATCCTCGGACCTTTTGGACTATATGCCGTACAATGTCATGGCCATCTATCCAACAGAAGGAAATGCATTTTTGGCAGCATTGGTTAGCCGGTGTATCTTGGAGGGAGGCGCTCCAGGCATTTTCGTGGCCATACTTGGGCGGCCGAAGAAACCTAATGTTGGTTCTTGCTTTTATGAGGGGAAACCATTTGTTGAGGGCAGCCTAGAAGAGGCCTTTACCAAAATAGATGTTGATGTCGCCATTACGCTTTGCATTTTTAAGCATATTCTGACGATTTTGCAGCGAAAGGCCCTACGTAAAATGAACAGTTCCGGCCAGCCCAACCCTCCAAATCCGCATCTCCCAGGAAAGAAATTACCCATACCCTCCGCCCCGATTATCCGACAAGGCGGGGACATCAGCGACATTGTCCCCATTGCCATGTACGACCTCACTAAGCGTGCGGTAAAGCGTGTACCCAGAAAGGAGGAGGCCCGGAGGAGCGGATGGAAGATGACGCCTCACACCCGCCGGAGGCACCCACACCGTTATTGGGTCGGGAGCGGGGAGAACCGGCGCCAAGAGATACGCTGGTTGGAAAGTATCCACATCAACAAACAAAGTGAAGACGCCGTACCAGCGGTAACTGTCCACGAAGTCAAATGAGGAGGGCCGCATCA
>CAJTFN010000026.1 GCA_910575815.1 Oscillospiraceae bacterium | reverse complement strand
TGACCGCCGAGAGGAAAACGCTCAACCGGCGGTATCTTGCGCTGAAAGAGGAAGTGAAAGAAGCCGAACAAATCCGAAAGAGCGTTTACAACATCTTGCGTCAGGAACAGCGGGAGCAGCAGCCCCGCAGGGCGCAGGATATGGAGCGGTAACAGACAGGGCGGCGGAGTAATCACCGCCGCCCTGCAATTTCCTATGCCTTTTTCTTTTTCCTGTTGCGCTGTGCTATGGAACATCTGAACGCTTTGTACATTGCGGGTGACAGTTCCGGGGAATCTTCATCAAATTGAATTTCCCGTTTTGCCGCCGCCTTAACTTCATCCAACTGCTCCTGCGTAGGAGCCTGACCGTCCTTAATTGTAAAAGTTCTGGTCATAATAGAGTCTCCTTTCACTCTCCGTTGCCAATCTTGCAGAAATCAACCGGATATTTTCTCCACGCTCCGTAAATACAACAAACAGCAAATCGCCGACCATACCGATTGCAATATAGCGATCTTCATCCATACTATGCTCGAAATCATACATCTCTATGTAATATTCATCACGAAAAACGTATGAAGCCGTTTCAAAAGATATACCGTGTTTTTGGCGGTTGATACGGTCCTTTTCCTCGTCCCATTCAAACTTTAGTTCCATAAGTTTTCTTCTTTCAAATGAATAATCAGGGCGCAATCTATAAAGTATACCCTTGCATTTCGGTGGCTTTTTACCTCCCCCGATAAATGGAAATTTATCGTTTTGCTAAATATAGTAATCCTCAAATTCAATCGTGCCAAACTCTGTTATTTCAAATTTTTTTGCAGACAATCTATATAGTAAACCTTTTGAAAATTCTTCAAAGGTGTTAGCAATTACTTCTGTATAATCCATTCCACCATGCCAAAGAAAAACTTGCCCATAAGTACCATTTTTACCTGGGTCACAATCCAGAATAAGGTATTGGCAACCTTCAAACTCTGTAAATGGTATCCAGTGTTCACGCCATACAAAAGGCTTGATTTTATCCTCAGTCACCCATTTTCTCGGCTCTGTGTCTGTAGCAAAGATGTTGTTCATCATGCTCCGGTTTTCAATAATCCCGGCAATGGACAAAAACGGGTGAAATCCAAGCAACGAAATTTCTGCGTTTCTATTTCGTGTGCTTTCTTCGGTATTTTTCTGTCCGTTTAATGTGGACAAATATTCGCAAAAAGCTTTTGGCAACTCTACTCCAACTGTCCTTTCAAGGAGTTGAATTTCTGAAAAATCAGCAGGAGCATTGATGCTTGAATAAATATTGCCTGAAATCATTTTTATTTGCTCAAGGATTTCATGCCATATTGTCATGTTCATCATATACACCTGTCCTCACCAATTCCAGTTTGTTGGTTTGCTTACTGACCCAAGTATAGCACATATCCCCGATGAAAACAATCCCCGTTCTATCTCCGTTCCGCCTATCCACTCTTACCCCTTGGCTGTCTGGATTTTTGCCGTTGCCATTTCGCCGCCGAAAACGGGGAACAGGATTTGACAACCCTGCCCCCCGCTTTCGTCCGCTCCATTTTAACGGCAAAACCGTCTGCACTGGTGCGGCGGCTGTCGGTAGGTTTTGCGGTGGCTCTGCCCCCGCGCCCCCGGCCTCTCCCAAAGAACAGGATAAGGGCAAATGCGGAACCGGCGGGCGTGGACATTTAGGCTTGCGGCACAGCCCCTAAACCCGCATGAATACGGGCTTCCTGGGGCACTCCAAGCCCCAGCGCGGGGCGGGGTAAGGGCTTTATACTACCTGCCCCCGAAAACGGCTTTTAACCGTCCACGGGGCTTTTCCGCCTGATTTTTCCCATCCCTTGAAAAGTTCCTCTTGACAAAAAGCCTAACGGGATGTTCCTCGGAACTCCTGGGAGCGGCAAGAGCTTTGCCGCCAAGCGGGAGATCGTCAACGTGTTTCTGACGTGGCCGGAGGATGATATTGTCATAGCAGACCCGGAGGGAGAATATTACCCCCTCGTCAACCGCCTGGGGGGACAGGTGGTGAAGCTGACCCCCTCCGCCAGCTCCGGCACTTACATCAACCCTATGGACATCAACCCGGACTATGCGGACGATGAAGATCCGCTGTCCCTGAAAAGTGACTTCATTCTGTCCCTGTGCGAGCTGATTGTGGGCGGCAGGGGCGGGCTGGCCCCGGTGGAAAAGACCGTGATTGACCGGGCGGTGCGGAACGTGTACCGCCCCTATCTGGCAGACCCGGCCCCGGAGCGGATGCCCATTCTCCAGGACTTGTACGAGGAACTTCTGCAACAGCCGGAGCCGGAGGCCCGGCGTGTGGCATCGGCCCTGGAGCTGTACTGTACGGGATCGCTCAACCTCTTTAACCACCGTACCAATGTGGAGGTCAGCAACCGCCTGTTGTGCTATGACATCAAGGCCCTGGGGAAGATGCTGAAAAAAATCGGCCTTCCCTATCACATTACACTTATATTATAACTCTGTTCCGGGGTATCAGCAAGGATGCCGATGCCTCGGGACATTTTGTCTCGAAGTAGGAACGGGCCGCAACAGCAGTCACAGCCCGCTCTTTTGCCGGATAAGAAAGGCCGCCAGCGTCTCCTGGAGGGAGGGGCCGCCCTCGGCAAATTCGATTTTCACGCCCACGCCGCCCACGCTAAAGCAGTAGGGATTGACGGCCCGTTTCACGAACCGGGCCAGCCGCTCCTCCCGGGGGAGGGTACGGTCAAAGGCCATACCGCTCACGTCAGCCAGCGCATCCGCGCTCACCGCGCCGATGTCCACGCTTTTCATTTGTTCCAGCTCTTGTGCGGTCAGTTTCACGGCAGAACCTCCTTTGCGTTTTTGGTTGGTGGGGAAACGCGAAAAGGCAGCACTCCGAAAAGTGCCGCCCTTTGGCCTGTCCTCACCTTGGGACAATTTGTCTCGAACTTGTTTGAAATGGAAACGCCGGGCCCGTATGTTTGGTCCGTCAACAGACAGCGAGTAGCGGCCCGGCGTTCCCTTGTTTTGTGCGGCGGCCCCAAGTGGCAAGCGGCCAGCTTGTCCCTCGCGGATTGTGGCCGTGGGGCTGGCAGGCTCCCCACTCGCGGCGGTGGTGTTGGTCGCTCGTCCTCCCGTGGGAGAAGTCACCGCGCACCCGCCGCCCGGCTCCCCGCGTTCACCCGGGGCCGCCCGCTATTCAGTTGTGGAGAAGAAAAATCTTCCTCTCATATACCACCAGAAAAGCGGAGCAAATGGAGGGGGCAATCAAGGATTTTTTTGCAAATATTTTTTCATGCTTTTCAAGCCGCTCAGAACAGACTCACGGACAGAGCTTTTGTCCACGCCCTCGGCCTGGGCAATCTCCCGGTAGGTCATGCCGAGGATAAAGTGAGCGTCCACCCGGCGGCCCTGGGTTTCCGGCAGGCTGTTCAGCGCGTTCCACAGACGGCAGAACCGCTCCTTGAGCTCCAGAACCTCGTCCGGGGTGAGCTCGTGCAGGCAGGCGGAATATTCGATGCCGTCATCCGCATCCAAGGAATAGTACGCCTTGTTGTAGCGGACACGCTCGGCATAGGCCGCCTCATAGCGGACGCTGGCCCGGAGCGCCTCGGCCACATCGTCAGTAACCTCAATATATTCGTCCTGGGTGTACCAGTAGTAAAAGTCGCGCAAGTTAATAATAGTCATTATATGTACCTCCATATCGTTTTTTGTGGTTGGGTTGCCGGGAAACGATATGGAGGGCGGCGGGGAGCGACACCCGGGGGAGCCGCCCCGTACCTTGGGACTGTTTGTCCCAAAGCCGGGTAAACAAAAAACGCTTGCGCGGCAAAATACCACGCAAGCGCACAAAGCAAAGCTATAACCTATATTTTGACATATTTCGCATCGCAGGACAAAATATCCTTGTCCGGGGCCTGGGCTTTTTTTGACAAATCCGGGGGGCGAACAATATAAAAAGACACGGCGTAACCTCCTTTTGCCGCCGCGTCAATAAAAAACGGCGGTCTTGAAATCCGTTGTTTCAAAACCGCCGTTTGGTGTTCGTTTTCGTTTGGAGCGCGTTAATAGACAGCCGCCCATCCAACGGTTTTTTTATATGCCGTTTCCGTTGGCGGCTGTTGAACTATGATATGTTTTACTTAAAAGCCGAGCCCTTGTTTGATTTTCTCCATAATTGCGTTATCAAACTGATAATTCATTTCGCGTAGCCCTATCGTAGCCCCTTTTTTGGGATATATCCACAAAACGCCCATGTCCCTTGCCGCTTGTTTCAAAGTGAATTTTGGGCCCGGTGTAGCGGCTACCAATAGTACATCTTTAATTTCTGAATAGGGCAATCGCTTTTTTTCCAGTACCAGCCCTTTTTCATAAAAACGTGCCGCACCGTCTCCACGCTTTTTCGGAACCTCTACAACTAATTTCCCAAACTCCGCATCCGGGGCGCCGCTTGCCAAGTTTCCGCTCCATTCCAAAATACATTCTCCGCCATGTTTGATGCGATGTTCTTCTGCCTTTTTTTCTCGGTTCGCACGCTCGGCGTAAAATGATTTCAGATACCAAACGATGAGTGCTACACCACCCACAAGAATTAAAATAAAAATTATTCCACTTATCATAGTAAGGGAGCCCGTACAATAGAGCTCCAGCGCAGTCGCCACACGTTTCGCCTCCGGCTCCGGCTGTTTCAAGAGCTCCTCGTACAAGTCCTGGAGTAAAGGCATTTTCGCGCCCTCCAGCCCCAGCGCAAGCTCCCGGTACACCAGCCGCACACAGCGGTCAATCACGGTTTAGGGGTGATAGGGACAAAGCAAAGGTGCATATGGGGAGTAGCCTCGTCCATATGCACCACGGCGGAGATGATATTCTCTTTCCCAAAATTGTCCTCGAAGAATCGGTAGGCGTGGCTGAAATACGCCCGCTGTTCCTCCCGGCTCTTTTCCTTCAGCCAGTCAGGAGTGCCGCCCACAAAGCAGTCCTGAAGCACCACGCTGTCCTTGCGCCGCCGTGCCCCGGTCTGCTCAATGCGGGCCAGCGTAGGGGCCTGGGGGCTGGATGATGTGGTAATTCAGGCCGGTGCGCTCCCGGTCAATGTCGGGGTTGCTCTTGTATTCCTCTTTCTGCCGTTCGTGGTGTTTGTTGATACGCCCCACCGAGGGCAGCTTTCGTTTTTCGATCCGCATGATTGCGTAATTTGCCATAGCGACCTCCTTTGAGGAAGGATGTAAGAAGTCACATTGTCCCGTAGAAGCGGGCGGTATCTCCCATCTCTCCGTCTGTGTTTGGAACGGACGTGTTCAAGACCGGGCGGGGTCAGGTACACAACATTTACGCCCGCAAAAAGATACCGCCATGCTTTGTTCGCTCTCCGCTTACAAAGCATAACGATATCTGGCGGTGGTTGTGCCACTCGCCCCGGCTCGCAGCACAATCGCCGCCCCAGGCGCAAGTGTTGTGTAACCCACTACACCTTGCAAGCAAGGTGGTGGGCCAGAGGGCTTCCCTCTGGACTCCCTTCCGGGCGGCGTCATAGACTGTCCCCATCCGTCATCGACCACAGCCATACAGCACCCGCCTTGACGGAGCGGACGCCCATGAGCTGCTTGGCCTTTTTTGCCGTACTCTCCCCAACGCCCGCCGTCCTCAATCGCTCCATGATTTCCCGCTGGGGCTTCGGCCCGTCCGAGAGAAGCTGACTTATTACCTCCTTGGCCTGCTGCATTTGGGTGTCGGGTCTGCCCAGGTTGGCGAACACATTGCCCAGCACTTCATCCGCTGTCCTGACGGTTTCCTCTATCCACTGGACAGCGCCCCTTCCCACTGAAAAGATGATGGCGCTGCCGGTAGGCCCCACGTTACACTTCACCTGAGCCATAATACGCTCGTCCGGGTGTTCCCGGTCTGTCCGGGCCACCAGCAGAACGCTCCGGGCAGCACCCACAATGTCCACGTAGCCGACAGCCCGGTTGATGGCCTTTTGACCGATAGCCTTATTCATGTGGTGGACGATGAGGACGGCGCACCGCTGCTCCCTGGCGATCTCAATGAGGGGGCGGAACTGCCGACGTACCTCGTTGGCGGCGTTGATACCTGTTTCCTCCCCGATGTAGGCGGAGAGGGGGTCGAGGACAACGAGCCTTGCGCCGGTCTGCCTGACGGCCTGTGTCAGCCGTTCATCGGAAAAGGAGAGATACCGCTCCCTCTCGCTGATGAACAGCAGACGCTCCGGGTCGCCCCCGGCGCTGATGAACCGGGGGACGATGGTATTATCGGCGTCGTCCTCGCTGGATTGGTAGATGATGTTGATGGGGGGCTGGCCTGTGCCGTCCGTAAAGGGCATGGGCTGGCCCCGGCTCAGCATGGCGGCGAGGTTGAGGACAAAGGTGCTTTTGCCGTCCCCGGCGTCCCCTTGCACCACCGTTATCTTGCCAAAGGGGATGTAGGGATACCACAGCCATTCGATCTCCCGTACCTTGACCTCGCTGGCCTTTGTGATTTCGATTTCTGCCATGTGTGGTTCACTCCTTGCATTTTGAATTTGAGGACAAAAAAGACCGCCCTACTTACGAAAGTAAAGCGGTCTTGATAGAATTACTCTTATTTCGTATGGCACAACACATCCGGCGGACAATGAGAAATAACGTCAATCACATGGTTCTGTGTGTAGATACCATAATGTGTCCACTTGCTCTGATCGTGAAGCAATAATGGGTAATCTGCTCCCGCCAAACCTCCAAATCCGATAATTCTTCCAAATCGTCAGAAGTAAATTCGTCAAGAGCGATTGTGCAATTCCTGATTTTTGGGAGAACACCATCCCCCACCCAAACGTGCCAAATCTCTACTTCGGACGTATGCTCCAAGTGTTCCCGGATATATTGAATGACCTTTTCTGCCCTGCCTTTTGTATAGTCTCACTCCAAGTAAACTCGATACGGCTTCTCCGTATAAATATCTTCCGTGGAACTATCAAGCGGCCAAATTGAAAAATCATCGTCAAGCTGGCTTTGCGTATCAATAATATCCGACCATAAAAGCACATCAGGCTTATTGCGGTCAAATCCAGGTTTTAAAAACTGCTTTGGAATATCTTCCATGCCAATCGCCAACGCTTCATTGACCGATAAAGTTTTAAGGTGAGGATTGGGGACTTTTGTTAAGGGATAATCTGACGCTATATAGATGATTGCGCTCATGGCGACCATCCTTTTTTGATAAAGGTTAAAAAATGCTCAATGTGTTTTGAGAATATAATTTCTTGTCGAAGATGTCCGCAAGAGCTGTACCTTGAATGGATAGGTTTTTAACTTTTTCAAGGAGTATGTCTGTTTCCTCAAACTGACATAACATTTCATCACGATTGTCAGCAAAAAAGAACCAGTTCCCTTCACCGTTGAAAATGCCATACAGCTTTCCGTTATACTCAAATTCAATTTCTCTGCCTACTTTCAAATCATCAAGCATCTCTGAAAATGAATATTGAAATTCTTCTTCTGCCACTTCCGGCTCGTAAATTTTAATACTTCCTTCAAATGACCAGCCATTACGCTCAACAAATCCGAGGAAAGTTTTTTCAAATTCCTCTACGGTCATATCGGGCGAAGTGTCAGAAATGCACCCGGAGATTTTCTCCATCTCCAGACCGCCGCCAAATGACCAGCCGTTTTCTTCAATGAAGCCTATCACTGTATGCCAAAATTCTTCCTTGATCATCTCCGGCGGAAGATTGCAAATGCGTCCTTGGATTTCAAACTCTTTAACCATTCTTGTCATCGTCCTTAACCAATTTCCTCGGTCATCTGAAAAACGACTTTTTGTTCCATAGCGTCAATCTCGCAAATCATAGCGTAATAGGTTCTCTCGATACGGATGTTTCCGTTTTCTGTGAGACTGAGTAGTACCAAAGCTGTTCGGTCATCATCAATCACAACTGCGGTAGTCCCATCACAAACAATCCTATATTTTTGTGGAAATACCACTGTCCAATTCCCCAGTTTGTAAATAAACATATACACGCTCCTATCGTGATTGTAACAGGAATAAGCCCTGCGCCGAAACAAGTTTTTCAAGCAGTTCAATCGCTGTGGCATTTTCCACGGTATGTTCTTTTAGGCTGACGATAAAATACACATCATCCTGAAAATAATGAAACGCCATTTTGAGAGATTGAAACCAAAAGGTCATGTTGCCACAGGTCTTTTCAAGGGCACGACCGATAAAATCATCCATATCAATGATGGCGTCCAGGTTAAATTCAAGAATATAGCCATTTTGATTGGGTGTTTTCTCCAGAAAGCCCTCGTCACTCGGCAATGCCATACCAGCAACAAAAACGCTTTTCAGCGGATAGTAACACAAAAACAGGATTGTGATTTCGTTCCATTTTTCACGCAGCTTTTCATACCTGGCTGGCTGATAATAGTGTTTCTCCATCAGGGCAATGCCATCATTCAATCCAGCTTCAAGTCCGCCGGGAACCACATCAACCACATACGTCTTTGCATTATCCTCAGCAGCCGAGGAAAGAAGTTTTCCTAATTCATCACCATAATCCCGTAAAGCAAAATCCGTAAATCCTAAATTTTCAAATACCTTGTACATCTGGTCAGGGCGTAATTCCATCCTGTGTCATCCCTTCTCAATGATTGTCATACTATTCTGGATAGTGAGCGGCAAAAAATCCATCTACCCAGCTTGTCCGGTCGATTTTCATCTTTGCTATTTCAAAACAGCTTATCGGAAAATCCCGAAATCCTTCCTTGTCCTTCAACTGCTCCATCGCTTCACTTGCTTTTTCCTCAGAGGAAAAAACGCCAATCAATTTTACTTCCTCGTGCGTTCCACAATCATCGGTCAAGTCATGGGTATGCCATAAAAGGAAAACATCTGCCAAAGGTATGCTCATGTCTAACTATCCCTTCATGTAGTCATCTATTAGCTTTAGGTGATCGTCAAAAACTGCTGTGTACCGAGTGCAACAATCATCATCCTCGTCAGAGATGTAAATGGTACAGGAAACAGTATCCATTGGTGGGTCAAAGTTAAAATTTTTAGTAATGGAAACAAATTCATTACGAAAGTGGTAATGCTCCAATAAGGTAGACAAATCAGCCCGCATATTTTCTACAAATGTTTCAACATCATCATTATACCAATTCATGAGATACCTTGTCATGAGTTGTCTTGCCGTATCAAAGATTTTGGATTTATCTATAAACTCGGAAAACTGCTCTGGGTCAACTGGTATAACGCTCATAAGTAACCTCCATTGTTGCCCTATGTTCATTGAAAGCATAGCACAGGGATATGAACAAATCAACAACAAATAGTAAATATTGGTTTCTTCTGTACTCTATCATGTTACTTTCAAAGTGTAATGGACACTCTGAAAAATTTGTGATATAAAGAAACTTGAAATTAGGCCAGAAGATAGGATTTTCTATGTATCGCAAGCCTATTTGTCCCCGACACCCCGGCCTGCAAAGGGAAATCGTCAAGCGGCGGTGTGCCGCACCACCTCACGGGAATTTCACCCCAACTGCCGTTCTGACAGAGTCGCCCCCATTGTTTGAAACTGTGGCTGGGCGGGAGTACCATTGTCATTCCGACTGTCATCGCCATGCCGGGGGCAAACCGACGCTTGCAGCGGGTGTTCTCGCTCGGCCCGATAGGGCGGGGGTCATGGCGTATCTTGCTGCTGTGGCTCATGCTTTCGCACATCGGAACTGATGTACTTGACGAATGCGTGTCCAGTTGTCAAGGAGCGGCGAGGGAATACCCTCAACTCCCTACCACAACTTTTAAGGCCCAAAACCGAACTTTTATTTTCTGAAAAATTGCACAAAGTTTTAAGATAGCATTTTTGCAGACGATAACAGGCCCCGCAACAGGTATCGAATCAAGATGCCCCAACGACACAAAGTAACTTCTTACATCCTTCCTTGAAAAAGCGGAGACACCCTGACAGGTGCCTCCGCTTTGATATGTGTTCGCAAAGTCCGTCCATCATCAGCCGGACGCCAAGGACAGTCGAGATCATGGGAGGCCACAATGCGGTCCTGGACGTTGGTGCCAGCGCCCATCTTTTGGGTGCTGCCGATCAGGACGCGCACCTGCCCCCGGCGTACCTTGGCGGACAGCTCCGCCTTTTGCGCCTCGGTGTTGGCGTCATGGATAAAGGCAATCTCCTCTGGGGGAATCCCCTGGGCGATCAGCTTCTCCTTAATATCGTTATAGACATTGAACTTGCCATCGTTTTTGGGTGTGCTGAGATCACAGAAAACAAGCTGGGGCCCCCGAATGTCCGCGCTGTCCCGCCACTCGGCCAGGACGTTCTTGACACAGGCATTGACCTTGCTGTCCGGGTCGTCAGGCAGGAGGGGATTCTGCAAACGCTGGTCCAGAACCAGCTTGCGGCCATCCGAGGTGATCCGCAACATATTGTCAACGTACGGTTCCACCAGTCGGTTGCGTACATCCTCCGTCCGGTCGCCCAGCTCCGCCACCATCTTCTGCTGAAACCTGTTGGGTTCCGTGGTGACAGTGACATACTCCGGCTCCGGGGTAGGGAGCTTCAGCATATCCGCCGTCTGAATATCAGCGGCCTCTTTCCAGATGTTGATAAGCTCCGGGAGATTATAGAATTTAGCAAATCTGGTCTTAGCACGGAAGCCCATGCCCTCCGGCTTTAACTCCATGGCCGTGACCTTCTCGCCAAAGTCCGCCGCCCAGTTGTCAAAATGGCGGTGGCCTTTCTTCATCAGTGTGTCGAACTGGAGGTAGCGCATCATGGTATAAAGTTCCACCATAGAATTGCTGATGGGCGCCTCTAAGGAATATTCTACATGCTACATGATATCGGAAGATTCTGCAAGTCCTTTTTTCGCGTTTTCATGCGACCTTGCGGCGGTGGTGTTGGCTCATCATCCGTCACGACTGGAACGCAGGAATGTTGGCAGACCCAGAAAGCCGGGAGCGGCTTCCTAGGTCTGCTTTCTTACTGTGCCCACCTTACCCACGATTCTGAGGGGGGTGGTTTTTTCTGGGGTTAGCTTAATGGCATTGGGGATTTCCTGACAGATATTTTCGGAGAGGAGTTGAGACCGTGGGAAGAAAGCGCAAAAGCGATGGGGGCACCGTATGTTTGAGAAAGGACGGACTCTGGGAAGGCCGGGTGGTCATTGGCTACGGTGACAAGGGTCTGCCAAAGACAAAAAATGTGCTGGCTAAGACCAAGGCAGAGTGCGTGGAGAAACTAAACGCTCTGAAAAACGCAGTAACTCCAACAACCACTGTCAAGGTCAGGGCGGATATGCCCTTCGGTGAGTGGGTAGAGTTCTGGTACAAAACTACAATAGACCAATGCTCCGCCCCAGTTCGCAACGATCCTACGCGGACTTTATTCGGCTACACATTCGTCCGAAACTGGGCAATGTCCCTCTGAATAAGCTAACAACAAATGATTTTCAGCAGTTCTTCAACTGGGTGAGGAAAAATGGACGTACTCTGCATAGAGAGTCCAAGGACGGCGGTCTCTCGGACAACATGGTGCGCAACTACCACAGCATATGCCGCAGGGCATTGGAAAAAGCTGTAGCAGATCGATTGATCATAAAGAATCCAGTCGAGGGATGCAAGGCCCCGCCCATCAGACGGAAGGAGATGCAGTTGCTTACCCGAGAGGAACTAAAAGCTGCTCATCCAAGCTAAGGACGAGGGTTACTATGAGGTGTTCCTGCTGGAACTTACCACCGGACTTCGAGTAGGGGAACTGATAGCGCTCCAGTGGGATGATCTGAATTTCAAGACCGGAGAACTGAGGATTGAACGGCAGGTTTATCGAACTAAGGAGGAACTGCTGATACAGGAACCTAAAACCAAGACATCAATCCGGACGCTGATTCTGCCTCCACCTGTGGTCGAGGCCCAGCGGGTGTACAAGTAGACCGTGTCCTCCCGCTGGATATTTCCTTCGCCCAAAAAGGAGGACGCTCCGCTGGTCCCAGCCACCGGCTCTCCAAGATCCTAAAAGAGCCTCTTTATAAGATCTCGTCAACCTTTTGCGAGTTATGGTTCCCTCACCGAAACACACGAGGGGAGAATCAAACGCTTCAAGGTCTCTCACCGGTTTTACCAGCGGGAGGCCCCGTTCATCCAAGCCCTTTTATCTATTTGAGAAAATAGCGGTAATGAATCGCTTAGCCGGACAATCGTCATGGAAGCGCCCGATGCGCCGCCGGCCAGCGTTCCGAGGATATATTGCATCTTCTTACCCTCAGCATTGAGGATAAGGCTCTGGCTAAGTTCCTCCACGGCGATGGAGGAGAGAATCTGGTTGGCAGCGTCCTCTCGCCGAACGGGCGGGTCAGCCTTGAGAAAACCGGGTAGATCGAAAATACTTCCGGATACACAGGAGCCTATGCTTAAAACCCGGCGATAAAACAGAACAGGGCTCCGTACCCTAAGGACGGAGCCCCGTTCTATTTGCGTTCGTATCGGCAGACCAGCCAGGACAGCCCCCTTCACGGGTCAGCCCATCGGAGCACCGGTTTCCCCGGCGCCTTGCAGAAGGTCCGCCAGGGTAAACCCGTCCAAATACGCCGCGATTACCTGGTCCAAGCCCTGCCACAGCGGCAGGGTGGGGCAGCGCTCCATTCTGGGACAGCCGTTTTCCAGGCAGACCACCGGGGCCAGCGGACCTTCCGCCGCCTCCAGCACCTGGCGAATATTGCAATCCTCCGGATCCCGGCTCAAGCGGTAACCGCCGCCTTTGCCCCGAACTCCGGTGAGGTAATCCTCTTGCACCAGAGTACGGACGATGATCTCCAGATACTTTTCCGAAATTCCCTGACGCCTCGCCACATCCCGCAGGCGGATATATCCCTCCCGCTGGTTCTCCGCCACGTCGACCAGCAGCCGCAGGGAATAACGCCCCTTTGTCGAAATCATCATGCTGTTTTCCGCCTTTCCGGTTTCGATTCCACCGCTGTGTTAGCTGATTTCTCCATTATTATAATCCAATTCTTGCGGATTTTCAAGAATTTTGTAATATACCTATTTTATTAATAGGGTATAGATGCAAGCAGATATCAAAAAAGCGACATGAATTTTGGATAATATTTCTATTTTCGAACATGCTCTGAAGCGGCGCGGCCGGTACGAACGGGGTGTCCTTGATTCCTCAAAAGGGTTTCCCGGCGAGGGACATTCCCGGTACGGAAGGGCCCCCGGGAGGCGGGCTTTCGTTCGCCGGGAAGGGGAGACCGGCCAGGGCGGTTCTCCGAATGAAACCGCCCGGTGGAACGGGCCCCTTGGACGGCCCGTTGTGAGGACCCATTCTTGTGCCGGCAGGCCGCCGAGGGCGGCGGCCCCTACATGATGGTCCTCTTTTAAAATGCGCGATAGGGCACGCCCCCTTTCCTCGCAAGCATTGACACCGGCGAAATTCTATATTATGATGGAAACCTGGAGTTTGTCCGAAGATCCCGGCGTCCGTTGTTCCGAGACGCGGGGTCCGGCGGCGTTCAAAATCTCTCCGGGCTGCCGCCATGGCGCTCCCGGACATCAATAGGAGGCAGTCTCTATGAAAGAATTCAGCCGCAATGTCACCCAGGGTATCGAGCGGGCGCCGAACCGCTCCCTATTCTACGCGCTGGGCTACACCAAAGAGGAGCTGGAACGGCCGCTGATCGGCGTGGTCTGCTCTTACAACGAAATTGTTCCCGGCCACATGAACCTGGACAAGATCGCCGAAGCCGTCAAGGCCGGTATTCGGGCCGCCGGAGGCACGCCGGTGGAGTTTCCCGCCATTGCCGTGTGCGACGGCATCGCCATGGGCCACGTGGGCATGAAATACTCCCTGATTACCCGGGACCTCATCGCCGACTCCACCGAGGCCATGGCCATTGCCCACCAGTTCGACGGGCTGGTGATGATTCCCAATTGCGACAAGAACGTCCCTGGCCTCCTTATGGCCGCCGCCCGGCTGAACATCCCGGCTATTTTCTGCTCCGGCGGGCCCATGCTGGCGGGACGGCTGAACGACGGGCGGCGGACCTGCCTGAGCCACATGTTCGAGGCCGTGGGCAGCTACTACGCCGGAAAGCTGGATGAGGAGGGGGTGGAGGACTACGAAAACAACGCCTGCCCCACCTGCGGCTCCTGCTCCGGCATGTACACCGCCAACTCCATGAACTGCCTGACGGAGGCCATCGGCATGGCCCTCCGGGGCAACGGCACCATCCCTGCCGTCTGGTCCGCCCGGCTGCGGCTGGCCAAGCACACGGGAATGAAGATCATGGAGCTGGTGGAGCGGAATATCCGCCCCCGGGACGTCATGACGCCGGCGGCCTTCCACAACGCCGAGGCGGTGGATATGGCCCTGGGCTGCTCCACCAACACGATGCTCCATCTTCCCGCCATCGCCCACGAGTGCGGCATTGAGCTGAGCCTGGACCGGTCCAACGAGATTTCCAATCAAACCCCGAACCTCTGCCATCTGGCCCCCGCCGGGGATACCTACATGGAGGACCTGGAGGGCGCGGGAGGCGTTTACGCGGTCATGAAGGAGCTGACGAAGAAGAACCTTCTGGATACCTCCCTGATCACCTGCACTGGAAAAACCGTGGCCGAGAATCTGGAGGGAGTGGAGAACCGAAATCCGGAGCTCATTCGGCCGGTGGAAAATCCATATTCCCCCGACGGCGGCATCGCCGTCCTGAAGGGGAATCTGGCCCCGGAGGGCTGCGTGGTGAAACGCTCCGCCGTGGCCCCGGAGATGATGACCCACACCGGCCCCGCCCGGGTCTTCGACAGTGAGGAGGACGCCATCGCCGCCATTTACGCGGGAAAGATCGTGGCCGGAGACGTGGTGGTCATCCGCTACGAGGGGCCCAAGGGCGGTCCCGGCATGCGGGAGATGCTGAACCCCACCTCCGCCATCGCGGGCATGGGCCTGGACAAGGACGTGGCCCTTATCACGGACGGCCGCTTCTCCGGCGCCACAAGAGGCGCTTCCATTGGGCATGTTTGCCCGGAGGCGGCGCAGGGAGGGCCCATCGCGTTTGTGGAGGACGGGGACACCATCGCCATTGACATCACCCGCTGCTCCATCTCCCTGGAAGTGGATGAGGCGGTTCTGGCGGCCCGGAGGGCCAAGTGGACCTGCCCGGAGCCCAAGATTAAAACCGGCTATGCCGCTCGCTACGCCAAACTGGTCACCAGCGCCGCCCGGGGCGCGGTTCTGGAGTAAGGGCGCGCGCAAAAGGAGGCGGACATGCAGCTGGAATTGACGATTCTGGACGGGATACAGCGTTATCTGCGGGGCGGGTTTCTGGATTGGCTGATGCCCTTTGTCAGCGGCCTGTCCAACCACGGGGAAGTCTGGATTCTCCTGGCGGCGGTACTGCTTCTGCTCCGGAGCCAGCGGAGGCACGGCCTTGCCGCCGCCTGCGCCTTGATTCTGGATTTGATCTCCTGCAATTTGCTTTTAAAACCCCTGATTGGGCGGGTTCGTCCCTTTGCCTTCCGGCCGGACCTTCTGCTGCTGGTTCCCCCGCCGGGGGACGCCTCCTTCCCATCCGGCCATACGGCGGCGGCTTTTGCCGTGGTCTTTGCCCTGAGGGCCTCCGGAAGTCCCCTGTGGCGCCCTGGGCTGGTCCTGGCCGCTGTAACGGCGTTCTCCCGGCTGTATCTCTATGTCCATTGGCCCACCGATATTCTGGGCGGCATCCTGTTGGGCGCCGCCGTGGGCTGGGCGGGAGCCCAAGGGGCAAAGGCCATCTCCAGAAATTCTTGTACATAGCCGGAATGGCTTCCGAACGATGGAATCCCGAAAAAACACCCCAGGCCCTGTTGGGCCCGGGGTGTCGTCTTTTTCTTTCCTAGGTAAACCGAATCGCCCGGTGTTCGCTGTACAAACACCGCCGCCGTTTTTAGCAGCAGGGAGCGGGATTGCAGTTATTGCAGCCGCAATTGCAACCGCAGTTGTTGTTGCAGCCACAGTTGCAACCGCAATTGCAGCCACAACCGCAGCCATTGCCGCCCCAGCTGTTGTTGTTGCCGCAGCAGCACCAGATAATGATCAGCAGGATGATGATCCAGCAGCAGTTGCCGCCGCCAAAGCCGTTATTACACATAAGATGAAACCTCCTGAGAGATGTAGACCGAATCGGAGCGGTCTCAGTTCATCATATGCCTCACGGGGCCAGTGGTTCCACCTGCTTGAAAAACTTCCTGTCTCCGGGTTCCCCGCCCTCAAAAACGCCAGCTGGCCACCGGCGGAGCGGTGTCCCGTTCCCACTGGGTAAAGACGCCTTTTTCCATCAGCCGCTCTCCCAAGGTCCGGCCCGTGCCGGAGACTTGGGCCTCCAGGGCGTAATAGGAGATGTACACCAGCTCTGCCCGCAGGAAGGGGTCCCGTTCCAGCATGGAGACCTCCCCCTCCGTCAGCACGCCGGCGTTCCGGGCCCGCAGCAGGGTGTCCGACAGGTCCGTGTTGGCAGCAGAGCTGTAGCCCAGGGCCCGGAGGACAAATTCCGCATACTGCCGGGCGTTGACGGGAGCCGAGGGCCGGAATTCCGTGGCGCTGTAGCCGTTGGTATACCCCCGCTGGTAGGCGTAGCCCACGTATTTCTCCCCGTTGGTTCCGGGCTGCACATCGGTAAATGGGATGGCCCCGTTCCAGGCCAGGGCCTCGCCCTCCTCGCCCAGGACCCGGATGAACATGATAAGGGCCTGGAGCCGGGTTGGAGCTACCTCCAGGTCAAAGCCCTGCCCGTAGCCGGTATAGCTGCCCTGGAAGAGGTGCAGGGATTTCAGGGCGGCGGCCATGGCGTTGTAGTCGGCGGAGGTGGAGGTGTGGAAGGTACATTCCCCCTGCCAGTTCAACACGGCGGTCTTGCTGGTCACCGTGAAATTCGCGTTGGTGTCCTCCGCTACCAGGTAGCGGTGCCGGGTCTCCAGGCTTCCCCCGCTGGGGATTACGGCACCGGTGGTGACGTCCACCACCACTCCAGACGGATAGGTCACCTGGCCGCTTCCCGCCAGCAGCAGCACGCCGCTGCCGGTGCTGGCCTGGACCTGGTCATCCTGCTTCAGCCGGGTCTCCGACCAGACGGGGGCGGTACCCGTTGGGGTTCCCGCTCCGCCGTTTTCACGCAAAAGGGCGTCGGAGCTGTCCAGGCGGGTGTCAACAGCGGCGTCCACCTTTTCGGAGAACAGGCCGTTGAGGTAGGATAGCGAAGCCAGGGGGTCCGCGGTGTCTCCGGCAGCGGCCGCCCAGACGGCGGCGGCGGCCAGCAGGCACAGCGGCAGCAGCAGGAGTATCTTTTTCCCCATGCGGGATCTCCTTTCTCCTTCGGGCCGCCCGGAGGAACCGCGGTCAGCGGTTGGCGATGCGATAGCTCAGGGTCAGCAGACTGTCGGCAAAGTGGATGTTCTCAATTTTTACGTCCGGCTGGCCGCAGGTGATCTCCACATTGGTAAAATTCCAAAAACCCCGAACACCCAAGTCAATGAGCCGGTCGGCGATCTCCTGGGCGATGGACTGGGGGAGGGTCAGTACCACCACGTCCACGCGGTGGGCGCGGATATAGTCGTCCAGCTTCTCCATGGAGTAAATCGGGACGCCGTTGACCCGGGTACCGGTGACCGAGGGGGAGACGTCAAAAGCGGCGTCCACGGTGAAACCCGCCTGGGCAAAGTGGAAATTTTGCAGCAAAGCGTGGCCGAGGTTTCCCACGCCGATCATGATGAGATGATAGTCGTTGTCCACGCCGAGGATGTGGCCGATCTCGGTGTGGAGCTCTTCCACATTATAGCCGTAGCCCTGCTGGCCGAATTCGCCGAAGCAGCTCAGGTCCTGGCGGATCTGGGAGGCGGTGATGTTCATTTCCTGGCCCAGAGAGTGGGAGGAAATACGGACCACACCCTTAGCACAGAGCTCGGTCAATTGTCGGTAGTAGCGCGGAAGCCGCCGAATCACGGCATCGGAGACGTTTTCTTTCTTCAAAACCCTCACTCCCCATCAGAAACTTGTCACAATGTTTATAGTTTAGCTCAAAAGCGTCAACTTGTCAATTTTTTTAACAATCTTTTTTTGTAAAAATTTTTTGAGAAACTACTTTACAGATCGGGAAAATTCTGTTATACTACCAAAGAACTTAAGGGAAACCTGAAAATTTCATATTGTTTAGGTATGCGCCCGTGGCGCAGTTGGATAGCGCGTCAGACTCCGACTCTGAAGGCCGCTGGTTCGAATCCAGTCGGGCGTACCAAAAGCTCTAAAAACGCCGTTTTTAGAGCTTTTTTGTAACTTCTTGCAGTCATTTCGCAAATTTGAAAGGGAGGATTTCACCATGTCCAAATACACCGGAACGCAGACCGAGAAAAACCTGGAGGCCGCTTTCGCCGGGGAATCCCAGGCCCGGAACAAGTACACTTACTTCGCCTCCAAGGCCAAGAAGGAGGGCTTCGAGCAGATTGCCGCCCTATTCCTCAAGACCGCTGACAATGAAAAAGAGCACGCCAAGATGTGGTTCAAGGAGCTGGAGGGCCTCGGCTCCACCGCCGAAAACCTGGGAGCCGCCGCCGACGGTGAAAACTACGAGTGGACCGACATGTACGCCGGGTTCGCCGAGACCGCCGAGAAAGAGGGCTTCCCGGAACTGGCTGCGAAATTCCGGGCGGTGGCGGAGATTGAAAAGCACCACGAGGAGCGATATCGGGCGCTGCTCCGCAACGTGGAGGCTCAGGAGGTCTTCAAGAAGAGCGAAGTCAAGGTCTGGGAGTGCCGGAACTGCGGGCACATCGTGGTTGGAACCGCCGCGCCGGAGGTCTGCCCCGTCTGCGCTCACCCTCAGGCTTATTTTGAGGTCCACGCGGAGAATTATTGAGTACATAAACCTGAGTCCATAGAGGTCCCCATATGAAGGTTCTGATGATTAACGGCAGCCCCCGGTCCAACGGCAACACTGCTGTTGCCCTGCGGGAGATGGAAACGATTTTCAAGGCGGAGGGAATCGAAACTGAAATCATCCAGGTCGGAAACGAAGCCATCCGAGGATGCATCGCCTGCGGCAAATGCGCGGAAAAAGGCAGGTGCGTTTTTGACGACGCAGTCAACGAAGTCGCGCCAAAGTTCGAGGCTTGCGACGGCCTGGTGGTAGGTACTCCCGTTTACTACGCCTCCGCCAACGCCACGCTGGTGGCTTTTTTGACCCGGCTCTTTTTCAGCACGCCTTTCGATAAGACGATGAAGGTGGGCGCTGCCGTCGCTGTCGCCCGGCGGGGCGGTCTGTCCGCCACCTTTGACGAGCTGAACAAGTTCTTCACCATCTCTGGAATGCCTGTGGCCTCCAGCCAGTATTGGAATAGCGTCCACGGGCGGGAGCCCGGCCAGGCGGCCCAGGACGTGGAGGGTTTACAGACCATGCGGACCCTTGCCCGGAATATGACGTTCCTCATGCGGAGCATTGAACTTGGCAAAGAGAAATACGGCCTCCCGGAGCGGGAGCCTCCCCAACGCACGAACTTCATCCGTTGATAAACTGGCCCGCAGCAGAGTGATCGTTTGCTGCGGGCCAATGCTTTGACATCAGATATCCAAGCCCCGTTGGAGGGCTTCGCTGGCGGCCTTCTTGTTTTTGTCGAAGGCGTGGGTATAGATATCCAGCGTCGTGGAAGGCTGTGAGTGGCCTAAAAGGCCCGCCACCGTCGCTACGTCCGCGCCGTTGGCAATCAGCAGGCTGGCGTTGCTGTGACGGAGCGAATGCACGTTCAGTTTTTCCGGGAGGCCATTCTTTTTCAGAATCAGCTTGAACCGCCAAGTAAATGTGCTGGGTGTCATCGGCTCCTGGCTGTCATGCTTGCGGAACACGAAATCATCAGCAGTCAGCTGTCGGTCTTCGTAAGCGTCGGCCTGCCACACGCACTCACGATAATACTCTTTGAGGAGGCTTTCCATCTCCGGAGAGAAGTAGACGTAGCGGTCACCTGCCGCCGTTTTCGTGTCCTTGACGATGATATCCTCTCCTGTGATTTTTACCACGTTCCGTTGGATGTGGATGCTCTTGCGCTCGTAATTGATGTCGGACCACTTCAAGCCGCAGCACTCACCCCGGCGCATTCCAGTCGCAATGATGAGTTTAAAATACGTTTCGTACTTGATGCTCTCATTTTCCAGAGCCGTGATAATCTTCTGCATTGTTTCTTCATCGGCAACGAGTTTTTCTTTCCTTTTGCCGGAGTATTTGTACGTTCTCCACGCCGGATTGTGGTTAAGAAAGCCGCCCTCCATCGCGTCGGAGAGGATTCCACACAGGCAGGCGTGGACCCCCTCTACCGTATACTCGGAGAGCGGCATTCCAGTATTCTGACTTGTCTGTTTTCGCAGCTCGGCGTAGAGCTTGCGGAAGTGCTCTGGACGAAGGTCCATCAATTTGTACCCGCCCAGGTACGGCAGGAAGCGGTCGATGTCCTGCCTGTCACGGGCCAGCGTGGACTTCGCCAGCTTGTCCGGGGCGATATCCCGGAGCCAGATCTGAACGTACTGCGCCAGCGTGATCGTTTTGTCCACCGTCAGGGGAGTATCCTTGCACTCCCGCTCGAAGAGGACCGCTTGCTCATTGAGCCATTTTTCTTTTTGCTTTGGCGTGAGGCCCTCCGGCGGCCTCACCGTTTTCTGCTGAGCGGCCCGGCGCTTGCCGGTGTGGTCGTAGCCCATGGAGACGACTAGGAGGTAGCTGTTTCCCCGCTTTCGAATACTTGCCATTTTACATCTTCCCTTCTGTCCTCAGTCCGGCTGAGGTTTCTTTTGGCAAGCACAAACATACTCTAACTTCCACTGTATAGCTACTGTTTTTTGAGCGCAGGAAGAAGATTCTACGAAACCACCAATCATGCGCTGGCAGAATCTCTGTCGCTGAAATCGAACATCGCCTGTGTGTACCGCTCCGCCGCTTCACGCTTGAGCTGCAGCTGCGGATGGCAATAGGTCCGCTCCAGAAATCCGGTATCGCCATGACCGGCCAGCTCCGCCACCGTCTGCTTATCTATACCGTTGTGGAGCATGGTGGATACGAAATAGTGACGGAGAGTGTGGAGATGAAACTCTCTCGGGAATCCATTCTCGTCATAGAGACGGCGAAGGCGTCTGCTGAACGTATCCGGGTGCATCAGCTCACCGCGCCCGTTCGTGAACACATAGTCGCTCATCTCAAAGCCGCCCTCTTGTGCCTCGTACATCTTATAGTAGCAGTAGCTACGAAGTATGGTGGTCATCTCCTCGCTGATATAAATCGTCCGAGCCTGGCCGTTCTTGGTCGTCCCCTCTACCACGCCTTTCCCTGGGACCGAGCTGCGGGAGCGGCTGACCGTCAGGATACACTCGTCGCCGTTCATGATGAGGTCGTCCCACTTTAAGGCGCATAGTTCTCCGCGCCGACATCCGGTGTAAATCGCCAGAGCGTAAAAAGTTTTGTAGGGGTCCTCCTCGTTGGCGAGAACGTCCAGGAAGCGGTGAGCTTCTGCGTCCGTGGGGATCATCTGCACCCGGCGAGTTGTATCCGGCAGGTCGATCATCCGGGCGGGGTTCTTCTCAATGATCTCATTCCTCTTGGCGTCGCTCAGCACGGCGGAGACAACTGTCAAGTATTTCTGAACAGTTGCCTCTTGAATCGGCTTGCCGTGATAGATTCGCTTCCTCAACTCCGCCAGCAGATTCTCAAGCGCAATAGGACGCAAACGGTTGAGCTTGATGTTACCGATCATCGGATAGACTGTCTCCAGAGAGCGACGATAAAAACCGAGAGTGCTGGGAGCGTATTTTGTCTGCCGCTCCAGCCAGCGGGCGGCGTATTCCCGGAAGGCCATCTCCCCATCCTCACAGTAGCCGCTCTTGACCAGCTTCTCAAATTCCTCCGCCTCGTGAGCGATGTACTGCGGGATACCTCGACCGCCAACGTTCTGAGGCACTGTGACGGTCTTGGCCCTGCTGATTTTTCGACCGTCAGGACGATATCCGTTACTGACGGTGATCTTGAATTTTCGCGTGTCCAACTTTTTGATGCTTGCCATCTTGAATTTCCTTTCCTACATACTCATGCCCTGGCTGGGCGTGTCAGACGTCAGCTTCTGCCCCATCGCCAGTTTCTTCAGCGCCTCCCGGCGGCGTTGTTTGCTGTCTGTCCAGGTAGGCGGAGCCGGAAGCTCAGGCAGATTGAAACTCTGCTCCAGGTAGTTTCCGACTCGCAGCCAGTCCGCCGCCAACTCGCCCATCCATCCCTCGTCAGGCTCCACGCTGCCGGGGCGGAAGCCAACAGCCTGCCGGTAAATGAACAGTGCCTCCAGATTCTCTTTGAGGAACGTCTCGTCATGCAAACTGCTGTCCCGGCACTTCCGTCCATTGGGACAGACGAACGTGATATGTTTCCGGGTATCCGTCCAAATAACCTCATAGCCCTCTTGCTCCATGTTGGCGATGAACGACTCCCGGCTGTCCGCGTACTCCAACGCCTCGTTGATAGCGTAGATCAAATCCATTTTCCAGCTGTCCTCCCGGAGCCCAGCCTGGTACTCGCCGGGCTTCATCCGCTTTTTCTTTGAGCGCTTCTCCGGCTGCTCCAAAACACTCAGGCCATGGGCGGCACAGATTTCGTCGTTGGCCTGACGATGCCTGAGCAGATCGTCAGCGCTCTGGTGGAGCTTCCGGCCAGTCTCACAGCTAACGCTGTTCACCACCAGATGGTTGTGGAGGTGATTGGTGTTCAGGTGCGTCGCCACCACCACCTCGAAGTCTGGAAATTCACGCTGAGCCAGCTCCAGCCCGATGGCGTTGGCCTCCTGCGGCGTTAGTTTATCTGTCTCAGCGAAGGACTGCACAAAGTGGTAGAACTGCCTGCCGTCGATTTTCTTGAACCGCTGCTTGGTGGTTATCATCTCAATATAGGCGGACTGCGGAACGCAGTTATGGCCGGTAACGAACCGGAGTCCACCAACACAAGTTTTCTCCTCCTGCTGGACGTATTTTAAAACGCCGCCCAGCACACCCACCGTCTGCTTCTTACTTTTAATCGCCGTGAACGTCGCCATCAGCCCACCTCCGTCAGACGGCTGACCTGTTCGCAGAGGGCGGTGTAACCGTCAATCAGCTCATCGCTCCGCAGGACCGTGAGCCGCCCCATGTTTGCCAGCGTGGTGAGCTGGTTGAGGTTGCGGCCTTGTGCTTTCAACTCCGAGAGAACCGCGTCGAGGCCCTCCACTCGAACGATCTCCTGTCCCAGACCGCAAATAATCAGGTAGTTGGTGAGCGTCATGTGCGCATCACGCGCACGTTCTTGTAGCCGTTGCTTGACCTCCGGCGTCATCCGGGCTGTGACGATGGCTGTTTTCCTTCTCTGCATTTCGCTCTCCTTCCTCCCTTTAGGGGCAGGGGGTGCCGGGGCTTTGCCCCGGCGAATGCGCCCGGTGTATAGCCGGGTGCGATGCTTGCCCCACCCATGGGACCTATCTGTGCGTTTGAGGGTATCTGCTGTATTTTTGCAGAGAAAGCGCACACGGCCCCTTCACTGCGCCGCACATTCTGGAAATATCAACGCGCCCTCTATCCACAGCGCGTCAAGCACTTGAGGCTTTGGAATCCGGCTCTGCGACGGTTGCGTCGATATTTTCACCGCCCGCAAAAATACCGTCATCACCGACGCGAGCGACGCGCCCCAGCTCAATCAAGCGGCGGTCATGTGTCCGGCGGAACCGGCAGACGAACCCGTAACGCTCCAGCTCCTCCGCATCTTCCGCTTCAGAACATTCCCTGGATAGAGGACACCGCACCTTTGAAGCAACTCCGCAGAGAGTTCCTCGGCGGTCCCGCTGAATGAACCAGCTTCTCTGAGCCAGACCAACAGATGCTCCAGAACCTCCTCAGAGGGAATGGGATCGTCTACGGCACTGTCCGAACGCAGCTCCCACACATGACCATCCTGATTAAACTCCAGCGCCAGCTCCCTCGTCTGAATGTCCCGTCCGGTGCAGTGCAGGAGCGCGCCGCTCTCTGACCTCTTGGAACGGATCAGCACCAGGGTTCCGTCCGCCGCTCCAGCAATCCCGGTCGTACCGCTGATCCGGTTCAGCGGATCGTCGTCCTTCATCTTGCGGAGGTGGTGGATGACCAAAAGCGTTAGATGGTGCTGGTCGGCAAAACGCTTGAGCAATGACAGGTCGTTGTAGTCACAGCCGTAGCTGATGTCAGCAGCGGTTCTCACCTTTTGCAGTGTGTCGATGATAATCAGCCGGGTGTCCGGATGCTTGCCTGTAAGCTCGTGGAGCTGCTGGAGTAAACCTCTGTCCGCTCCTCTGTCCAGCCCCGTCAGCATTTGGGCCTCAGTTGAAAAATGCAGGGAAGAAAAATTGTCCGGCTCACCGCCCACCATTTCTGAAAGCTGGTTTTGGATTCTCTGCCGGTTGTCCTCCAGGCAAAGATACAACACCGTGGAGGACCGCACTGCAAATTTCCAGACTGGTTTGCCAGAGGCGATTCGTGTGCAGAGCCACAGCACCAGCCAGGGCTTCCCCTCCTTCGGCGCTCCAGCCAGGATGTACAATCCAGGCGCCAGCAGACCGTCCACCAGAAACGGAGGTTTCCGTATCGGTTGGCTCAACAGCGTTTCCGCGTCTATTGTTTTCAAGTTCGCCATGAAATCACTCTCTTCGGGCATTGACAAGGTATCCGTGTTGGTGGCAGCATAGTGTCAACTTATTAGTTGGACCTTTTTCGTTATCGTAGCACGTAGACCGCTGTTTGTCAGGACACATTCTATTTTTCAATTTAGCTTTTTAGGGGGAGCAGTTTATCATGTGGACTTTCAAAATGTTCTTCCAGGACGATGGGGAATTTTTCGAGTACAACCCTTTCGGAGCGCAGGGCGCAGCCGGTACCGAGAAAGCCTTTCCCTACCTGAAAAGTCTTCTGAGCTTTCTGGAGCTGGACTCGGCAGACTGGGAACCCTTAATCCAACAGGCGGCCTCGGACCTGACGCAATATTTCTCCACGGGTGACTTCACACACACCGATCACATGATGCAGACGCTGGGTGAGCTGAGTGTGAGACACATCTACTTCCAGCTTCCATATCTCTGTTGGTTCGGGCGCAAGACCGCGGGAAAGATCGAATCCAGGATGGCAGAAGAACTGCGCCTGCTCCCGGCACAACTCAAGGTATACCAAGAACAGGCAAAGACATTTTTAGAGCGCATTTTGGATATTGACTAGGTCGGGAGAGAGGTCCGGCAAAGCACAAAAACGGCTTACTTCTTTGACCAGCCTCACGATACAGCACTCTTCCACTTTGAGCCTATCCCCACCAGCTTTGGCGCAATCAGGAACAGCGATTGCGGGGAAATCTTATACCCCAATACGATCCGGGACCTGATCGACTTCGCTCTCCGGGAATGTGTCAGACGGGAGATTCTGGTCCGGCGGTGCAGAAACTATGGGAGGTACTTCCCCATCACCGGGTGGATCACAGCGGAGTATTGCAGCCGCCCCAGCCGCCCGTCCGGCAAGCTCTGCTGGAGCACCGCTCCTGTTCGGAAGTGGGCGGAGAGCCGCAGGAGCGACCAAGTCTTTCAGGAATACCGCCGAGAATACAAGCGCCGCTTCGCTTGGATCAAAGCCGGGAAAATTACAGAGGAGCAATTCGCCGCTTGGCACAAAGCCGCTAAGGCCAGGAAGAAAGACTGTGACCGGGAGGTCATTTCCCTGGATGAGTTTAAAGAGTGGCTGAAGGATTCGTGATTTCCCCCTGGAAAGACTCGAGGGAGTCTATTTAACCAGATAAACTCCCTTAAATTGACCCCACATTATATCACGCTGCCATACGCCTGGGCTCTGGCACGGCATTTTCCTTCTCGGTGGCCTCGATTGTTCTATCCTGTTTTTCATCAGTGTTCTCGTGTGGAACCAGGCAGCAAAGCCGTCACCGTAAGGGAACAATTATCCAGCGTTTCTGCATTAATTTCGCCGCCGTGGGCCAGTACAATCGCTTTCGCTATGGAAAGTCCGATTCCATGCCCGCCAGTTTCGGAGCTTCTGGAGGGATCTGCCCGATAAAACCGATCAAACAGACGGGAAAGCTGTTCCTCATCTATAAAATCCGTTGTATTCACGATTTCCAGCCGTATGGCCTTCTTCCATCTTTGCCAGGAAAATTAAATCGTGGGTCAGCTTTGAAAGCCGCTCTGTTTGTACTCGAATGTCTGACAACCACTCATTGCGTCCCTGCTGCATCTCCAAAACATCTGTGTCAGCGGAAATGATCGTTAATGGAGTTTTCAATTCATGACCTGCGTCAGTGATGAACCGCTTTTGCATTTCATAGCTCTCTGAAATGGGACGCACAATTTCCTTTGCCAGGAGCATCAGCAAAACCCAGACGGCGGATAGTCCGGCCAAGGAAGTGACCAAGCTGGTAAGAAGGAAATTTTGGAAGGAAAGCAGCTTTTGTTCACGGTCCAAGAAAATGAGCAGTTCCCCGTCCTGATCCTGTGCGTCAGATCGCAAATACCGATAGCCATCTAAAAAACCTTTTGTTTTAGCCGTGTTCCACACAGAACCGGCATAGCTGCCCATATCCAAATACGCCAGGGCGTCCTCTCCGTTATAGACGGCGTCCACCGCATAACAATTCCCCTCCAAAATGGCCACCAAGGCTTTTGAAAGAGAATGCTCGTCTTCCGCAAGCAACAATCGCATATCCGCACCCCCTTTTGGTCTCCGGTTTAACAAAAATGGGTGGAAGGAAACCGCAGTTCCTTCCACCCGTTTCCCATTTGGAACAGCGCATTCTCAGCCATTAAAGGCAGTCATAAAGAAATCCTCCAGCTTATCGAAGGGATCTTTGTCACATCATCGTAGAGGTCAATGTGCATGGCGCTGTCAACCATGTAAAGCTCCTTCGGCTCCGAAGCCGCCGCGTGGAAACCCTCGCTCATTCCCCTTGAATAGGCGATGTCGCCGGTAATAAAGAGGATCGGACGGGGAGAAATACTGTCCATGTGACTGAGCAGGGCAAAGTTCATAAAGGAAAGCATACTGGTGTTGGTAAAGGCCCCTCCCGCGTTGGGATGCCAGCCGCGCTTCAGACCGTAGAAGGTCCACCACTCCACGTTCGTGCCCTCCAACCCCTCCGGCAATTCCTCCAAGGGGCCGTCCGCGGGGTAGGTGCGCTGGTACGCGGGAGAGCCGGCGTCTACATCGGCCCAGCGCTGCTCCGCCATACCGTTCAGCATTCCAGCCCGCATTTCATTGTCCATGGAAACACCCATGCCGCTGATGTCGTACATGGCCGCTGTAGCGACCGCTTTGATACGGGTATCCATAGCGGCTGCGGAAATGGCAAAGCCTCCGCTGCCGCAGATCCCGATGGCCCCGATGCTTTCCCGGTCTACATACTCCAGGGTCCCCAGGAAATCCACACCCGCACTGAAATTCTCGGAGAATATCTCCGGCGTGGCCAAGTGCCTGGGTTCGCCGCCGCTCTTTCCGTTATAGGACGGATCAAAGGCCAGACACACAAAGCCGCGCTGTGCAAGCTCGTTGGCGTAAACGCCGGGTCCCTGCTCCTTCACACCGCCATACGGAGGACCAATCACCAGGGCGGGGTGAGGCTGGCTCCGGTCCATGTCCTTGGACACATAAAGATCACCGGCCAGTGTAATGCCATAGCGGTTCGTATAGAACACCGCTGTCCGCTCCACGTTGCCGCTCAATTCAAAAATGTAGTAGTCATCAATGATATACGGGGTTCCCATCACTTCATCTTCCTCGCTGATTTCACTGCTTAACGGATTTGCGGCGCGGCTGGAATCAGGAGGGGCTGCGTTGTCGCCGTCCGCACCGCCGCAGGCTGTACACAAAAGTGCGGCCAACAGGGCCGTCAGGGACAGGAGGGTTCTTTTTGTCGTTTTCATTCTGAGTTCTCCTTAATCAATGTTGACGAGTTTGTACTCCCGACTTCCCAGCCCGATTTCCGCCGCGTGTTCTACGGTGTGGATGCCGTTGCGAGACTCCATTCGCTGGATCAGCGAAGCGCCGTCTTCAGCGGCATAGACCAGATCCACGCACGCCTGATCCAGTGCTAGCGGGTCATAGGAGGCCAGGATACCGATATCGTGCATATCCGGCTCGGCGGGGTTTCCGTCGCAGTCACAGTCCACGATGAGCCGGTTGATGACGTTGATATAGACAATCTGCCCATCCAGGGCATCTACTACGGATTTTCCGGCTTCACCCATGGCTTCCAGGAAAGCATCCTGGTCTGTACCCCACATGCTGCCGTCGGTGCCGCCGGAGTGAATATGAAGTTTTCCTTCGGAGGAACCAATCCCAATCGAAATATTTTTAATAGCCCCGCCAAATCCGGCCATGGCATGGCCCATAAAGTGGGACAGCACCAGGAAGGAGTCATAGTCTGCGAAATGGGCGCCTACATAGTTCTCCGTGAGCCGGGTCCCCCCGGTGACCGGCAAAGTCATGGAGCCGTTTTCATCCATAATGACGACATCGGAAATGGCGGTGAAGCCATGGTCCTCCGCCACCTGATAGTGCATGGCCGTGCTGGCCCGGGAACCGCCGTAGGCGGTATTACATTCCACGATGGTGCCGCCTACCTCGTGGACCACGTCTGCGATCAAGGCGGGATCCAGATAGTTGCTGGCAGGCGGCTCACCCGTGGAGAGCTTCACTGCCACGTTTCCTGTGGGGGTCCACTCCAGGGCCTCGTAAACCGCCATCAGGCCCTCGGGAGAGATGTCCGTGGTCATGTAGACCGCCGCCGGATCACCGCCCTTCGTTTCGGAAGCGCCCGGATTCTCAGAGGTATCCGGGACAAGATAACGATACAGAATTGCCGCCGTCTGGGCGCGGGTCAGCGTCCCGGCAGGATCAAAGCGATTCCCTTCCTTCCCGTTCATCACGCCGTTGGCCCTGGCCCAATCCACCGCCGTCCGGGCATAGGAGGCTATGCCGGCCTCATCCGCGAAGTCCTCTCCGGCCTCGGCGGCAGGGCTTTTGGCATAGCGCCACAGGACCGCCGCCATCTGCTGGCGGGTGACCGGGTCCTCACCGCCGAAACGGCCGTCGGCATAACCGGACATGACCCCGTTTGCCGACGTCCAGGATGCGGCATTGGCGTACTCGGACCCGGTGGGAATGTCAGGAAACGCCGTGACCGTTACCGATGGACTCCCCTCGGCCCGGTACAGGGCGTCGGCCACCGTGGCGCGGGTCATGGGCCGGTCAGGGGAGAACAGCGCGCCGGAGAAGATTCCCTGCTCCCGGCACCAGTTCGCCGCCGCCTCGTAGTAGGCCCCGGCGGGTACGTCTGCGAAACCGGACGCAATGGCGGATTCGCTCAGGGCGATCGCTAAGCCCATTCCCGCTTCCTGTTCCGGCTCTGCGATGGCGGCGGCAGAACAGGCGTAGCAAAGCAGTGCCAGCGACAGCAGCATGGCCAGAAGTTTGATTTGCTTCATTTGTGAACCTCCTTATACAGAGAAATTTACCAACCATCCGGTCACCAAGGCGAACAGGATGGTAAAGGCCAGATACAGGACAAACCGCTTCACACCCAGGACGATCTTGACAGCCCCCAGGTTTGTGATCTTGGTGGCAGGGCCGGTGATCATGAATGCCGCCGCGCTTCCCGCGCTCATGCCGTCCACCAGCCACGCCTGGAGCAGTGGAATTGTTCCTCCTCCGCAGGCGTAGAGGGGAACGCCGATGGTGGCCGCCATCAAAAGGCCGAAGCCTTCGTTCTCTCCAAACAAACGGGCCATGGTGTCCGAGGGGACATACCGCTGAAACAGGGCAGAGAGGACGATGCCCAGCAGAAACATCGGCCCGGTGGCTTTGAGGTTCCGCCCCAGATTTTTCAGAAAGCGCATCCGAAGATTGGGGTCGGTGTCCCGGCTTTTCGGCTCCGCGAAGCCTGTGAAGTCAAAGAAGCATGGTTTGAGCTGGTATGCTCAAATGGAGCCTAGGAGGAGGGTTAGCCATGGATTTACGGGTTTTACGCTATTTTCTGGCGGTTGCCAGAGAGGAAAGCATCTCCAGTGCGGCGGAATATTTACATCTTTCCCAGCCTACACTCTCCCGGCAGCTAATGGACCTGGAGGAAGAGCTCGGGAAGTCTCTGTTTATCCGGGGAAGCCGGAAAATCACGTTGACGGAGCACGGAATGCTTCTGCGAAAGCGGGCCAATGAGATTCTGGATTTGGTCGATAAAACCATTGGTGAATTGACGGCGGCGGAAGATTCCGTCTCCGGAGATATTTACATTGGTGCGGGTGAGACAGAGGGCGTGCATTTTCTGACCCGGACGGCCCGCCGGATTCAGGAGCAGTATCCGTTGATTCACTTTCACATTGCCAGCGGGGACACGGTGGATGTGATGGAACAGCTGGACAAGGGATTGATTGACTTTGGCCTGGTATTCAGCAGTGTAGATGAGAAGAAGTACAGTTCGATTGCCTTGCCGGCTTACGATACCTGGGGCATTATTATGCGGAGAGATGATCCGCTGGCGGAAAAAGAAGCTGTAACCGCCGCCGATATGGCGGGAAAGCCCTTGATTGTCAGCCGGAGTTCTCCGGTGCCCGGCATGCTGGTTGATCAGACCATTTCCGAAAACGTCGTCGCCTCATACAGCTTGGTATACAATGGTTCGCTTATGGTTGCGGACGGACTTGGATACATGCTTTGCCTGGACAAGATTCTCAATGTCACAGGAGACAGCCCTCTGTGTTTCCGCCCCCTTATGCCGCCAATCAAAGCATACATGAGCGTGGTGTGGAAAAAGCATCAAGTGTTTTCCAAGGCGTCTGAGCGTTTTCTAACAGTTCTGCGCCAAGAGACAGCTAATCTTTCTAATTACAGATGGCAAAGGCCTTAAAGCGTTCTTAGCAACGTGTTAAGAACAACCCCTTTTTCAACCGTTCCTATCGCTGCTGACTACTATTTGACTACTGTTTTGAAAAATAGGGAAACCCAACAGAATCATTGCGGCGCAAAGACTCCATTGATTTGTCCATTTGATCTGAAATTTGTTCTGAAATTTGTACAGAACTGCTGAAAGCACTGCAAATACAGGGTTTTCCCTTTGTGTGTCAGAAAACTCCAACCAATAGACTCAATCCGACCGTGCTATTATCTGTGAAGCTGTTGTGCGGCAAGCTGTTGCAGGGGGTGAGTATTTGTAAAGATACGACAAATTTCTTCCGGTAAACTTTACAAAGCATAAGAAACCAGCAGGATGGCGGTGAAAATTTCCCCAAGCCGTCCTGCTGATTTCCGCTATGCAGTATCCTCATAATATGATATCATGACAGTAGATTTGTATACAGGGGTGAGTGTCCATGAACCAAACAGCGGTAGTTGAAAACTGTGAATATCACCTGCTGGGAATCGTTCCATCGCTAACTGGACAGGGGCAATTTGTCCTGTGTGAAGATGGCAAAGGCAGCAAATTTGTCTGCCCAGAGGAGCTATGGCTCCGTCACGCACCTCAGCCAGAACCATCGGCCCCTGTTCACGCGGGAAGTACCTCACGGGAAAAGATCGACTTCTTTCTCTCCTTGTTCCATGGGCGCAGCGATCTGTACGCAAAGCGTTACTATAATCTGAAGACCGGCAAAAGCGGCTATGTCCCCGCCTGCCGGAATGAGTGGCTTCCGGGAATCTGTGATAAAAAGGCGCATCGGTGTCCTGAGTGCCCGAATCGGGCATTCAAACCGTTATCCGCTCAGACCGTCAAGGCGCATCTGATGGGAAAAGACGAGTTTTGCCGTGATGTCGTGGGCATCTATCCCATGTTGGAGGACGACCGCACCTGGCTGTTAGCGGTGGATTTTGACGAGGATGCCTGGCAAGAAGACGTTTCAGCCTTTCGCGAAGCCTGCATTTCCCACGGCGTCATGCCGGCGGTGGAGCGTTCCCGGTCAGGGAACGGCGCGCATGTCTGGTTCTTCTTCTCAGAGCCGGTTGCCGCCGCCGACACCCGTAAGTTTGGCAGCGGGCTGCTGACGCAGGCAATGGCCCGCCGCCATGAGCTGCGCTTTCAATCTTACGACCGGCTGTTTCCGTCTCAGGACGCCGTGCCAAAGGGCGGCTTCGGGAATCTGATCGCCCTCCCGTTTCAAGGCCGGGCACAGCGGGAGGGAAACACGCTTTTTGTGGATGAACAGTTTGTCCCCTATACGGATCAATGGGCGTTCCTCTCCACTCTGCATAAAATCACCCCAGAGGAATTGACGGAGTATCTGACACAGTTATGCGTTGGCGGGGACATGGGAGTCATGCTGGAATCAACAGAACAAAAGCCTTGGCCGACAAAGCGAAGAACGAAGGAATTGGCGTGCAAAGACTTCCCTGCACAGGTCAGATTGATGATCTCAAATCTTCTATATGTGGACAAAACCGGGTTCTCTCAGGGATCGCTGAACGCCGTCAAACGGCTGGCCGCGTTCAAAAACCCGGAATTTTATAAGAAGCAGGCCATGCGGCTTCCTGTTTATAATACACCCCGCGTATTTGATTGCAGCTATGAGGATTTGGATTTCCTTGGAATCCCTCGCGGCTGCGTGGACGCGCTGACCGATTTATTGGAAGCATACGGCATTCCCTATTCTTTGGAAGATCAACGTCAAGCCGGGCGCACGATCGATGTTTCTTTCAATGGGACTCTCAGGCCGGAACAAGTCCCTGCGGCTGATGCGCTTTTAGAACACGATATTGGTGTTTTATCTGCGACCACCGCCTTTGGTAAAACCGTGGTGGGCGCTTATCTGATTGGAGAGCGCAGAGTCAATACCTTGATCCTGGTCCATTCCAGCGCGTTGTTGGAACAGTGGAAAACTTCACTGGAACAATTTCTGGACATCCGGGAACCGCTGCCGGAACAGCCCAAGCGGCGGGGAAGAAAGAAGCGTTTGGAGCACATCGGGCAAATTGGTGCGGGAAAACATACACGAAGCGGGATCATTGACATTGCCATTATGCAATCTTTATTTGAGGGAGACGAAAAAGACGTAAAGCCATTTGCGGCAGAATACGGCATGGTTCTGTGCGATGAGTGCCACCATATAGCGGCATTTACATTCGAGAAGATTTTGCGGGAAGTAAAGGCTCGGTATGTTTACGGCCTGTCTGCCACGCCCGTACGGCAGGATGGGCACCAGCCTATCATCTTCATGCAGTGCGGCCCTGTACGATATCTGGTAGACGTAAAAAGTCAGGCGGAAAAGCGGGCGTTTTCCCACTACGTGATCCCGCGCTTTACCAGGGCAAGGCTGCCCGCCGCCAGAAAGATTCAGGATATCTATGCCGGCATCATCGGGAATGAAGCCAGAACAAACCAAATCATCTCCGACGCTGTCAGGCTGATTGCAGAAGGCCGGACACCGCTTCTCCTTACGGAGCGGAAAGAGCATGCCATGCGGTTAGCCGAGGAACTGCATGGCAAAGCGGAGCATATTTTTCTCCTTCTGGGAAGCGGAAAGCAAAAGGAGAAGCGTGAAAAACTGGCCGCCCTTCGGGTGGTCCCTACTGGCGAATCCCTCGCAGTGGTCGCTATGGGAAAATATATTGGGGAGGGCTTTGATGAGCCGCGACTGGATACCATTCTGCTGACGATGCCCATTTCATGGAAAGGGACGCTGGCCCAATACGCTGGGCGGCTGCACCGAAACTATGAGGGGAAACAGGAAGTGCGTATTTATGATTATGTGGATGTTCACATCCCGGCGCTGGAGCGGATGTATCACAAGCGGCTGAGGGGATATCCTGAGCTGGGCTACTCGGTGAAGCTGTCAGAGCAGGATGACGCCGCAAGTCAGATCTATGATGGGCAGACCTACCCTGTTCCGTTTATGGCTGATCTTCGCGACGCCGTGAAGGATATCCTGCTGGTGTGCCCCTTCCTGAACAAGTCCCGCTTAAACATAATCCTGCCGGTTTTGGAGGAAAAGGTTACGCTTGGCGCCTCGGTCACGGTTTGTACACGGGCACCGGAAAGCGATCGGTCGGAACAGAGAGAAACCATTGAAGGGCTGGTCGCACGATTAAAAGAGGGCGGGATTGATGTAAAGACGCAGAAGGATCTTTTATATCGTTATGCGGTAATTGATCGAAGTGTCGTGTGGTACGGAAATATTGAGTATCTTTCGTATAGTATGAAGGACGCAAACGCGCTCAGGTTTGAAAGCCCGGATACCGCCGGAGAACTACTGGATCTATGGAAGAAAGAGGACGAGCAGCTACATCTGGAAATGCCTGTTTGACTACGCGATTGCTGTATGGTATAGTCTAACGCAGCAGGAGACTGATGGATATGCTTTCCTTCCGCTCAACTTTAGGGCAAAGTCTGAAGCAGATTTCACTGCGGGCAACACCTCTGGAAATAATTTTGGATGACATCGCGAAATAATGCTTCAGCTATATTGACGTATTAGTTCAGGAGAATTTAATCGGTTCACGGTTTAAAAGCGAGGATTCCATCATTCGAAAATATGAGAAAAGGCTTTAGACCGGCGGTGGCTTTAAGCAATGCTTTCATGACGTTCTGGGATTTCGACTACAGTTTGAGGAATATCCTGATGCGTTTCCAGACTACTTTCGTGTGGTTGATTTGCGCCGGGGCAAGAAAATCGATGACGGTTACCGCGCGATCCATCTCTATTACCAACGGGACAATCTAGCCTATCCGATTGAGGTTCAGCTTTGGTGCGGAAAGGATTTCCTTTTCAATCTCTGGAGCCATCGACACGTCTACAAGTACCAGGTTCCGGAAGTAGGGCAAGCACTGTACCGGGAATACTCCTGCAGCCTGATTTAAACGGAACAGGATTTTTTAGACCGGCTAAGAACATGGAAGGTAGAATAAATGGGCGATAAGAAAATATATATTGTGGCCAAGGTCTTTGACCGGCCAGGGTGTCTTGCCTATCCCTGTAAGACGTCAAACGAGGCTCGGTGTCTGCCGGGGACATTGGAGGTCCTGCGGGCGGAGGGAGTTCAAATTGTGATTCTGGATTCTCCGGAGGTCTATTCGGAGTATGCTCCCTATTCTTACATTGAGGATCTGAAGGAATTTGTTGACCGGGTGAGTCGGCTGAATCGGGCGGCCTGAAAATGCATTTACGGTGCTGACTACTATTTGACTACTGTTTTGGAGGATTGGTAAAGACTGTCAGAGCCACTGCGCTGCAATGGGTTCAGCGCCCCGCTTCAATCTGTTGGAATTTGTGCAGAATCGCTGAAAGCACTGCAAATACAAGGTTTCCATTTGTGTGTCAGAAAACTCCGACTCTGAAGGCCGCTGGTTCGAATCCAGTCGGGCGTACCAAAAACCACTGAAAACATGCCGTTTTCAGTGGTTTTTCTTTTGGAAGAATTCTGGCCGATTTTGTGGTTTGATTACTATTATTGCAGGAAAAGAGGAATTGAACTATGAGTTTTCAGCTTATCTGCATCCTGTTGGTTCTGATGATCGCCAATCAGGCCATTGGTACCGGATACGGCTCCTGGAAATCCGGTTACAACCAGGCTCTTTTTTGGAGAGGGGTTAAGAAGATCGCCCTTTTATTTATTGGGTATGGCGCCATTGCGCTGACGGTCCATTTTGCGGCGGATTACATTCCAAAGGCAGAGTATCTGAATGGGATCCTTCTGGAGCCTATCGCTAAGTATTTTACCAAGGTCTGCGATTCTCTAAAACAACTGCTGAATGAACACACCAAGGCAGAGGTTCTCACTGCTCCCCAAGAACCGGCAAATCCGGATGTAAAGCAGGAAAGACCTCCTGTTGAATAGTACATAAGCAGCCCTCCGGCAAAATTTACCGAGACCGGGAGGGCCTCTCCCTGGATGAGTTCAAGGCTTGGCTGAAGGATTCCAAAGCTTAAGACAACACGTGGGTGAGATTCTTCTATCAAACATGGACGCTTTATCCTGCTGCTGCCCGCTCAAAGCTCCTCCAGCGCGGCAATCTCCGTCAAAAGCTCCTGTTTTCTCTGATAGAACAACAGGTTCTGGTTGTGCTTGAAATAGGCGTCACAGCCGAATTTCGAGATAAACTTCGCGCAGTAATAGCGCACGGTCAGCTCCGTCACCAAAATCAGCATTTCCTGCCCGTCCTTAAACACTTCCTCCGCAAATTGAAACAGATTCTCCAGCCGCGTCTTGATTTTAGCAATCCCATCCTTATGGGCTGCCGCGGAAGCGTCATAGGCCGCCTTGATCTGCCGGAAGGCCTCTTGGTTCTCCGAAACGCCTTTACGCTTCAACGCATCCAAGATGTCCTCCAGAAAACGAATAACGTAGTTGTAAGAATAACTGGTTTCATAATCAATCGAATTCGCCTTCTGTCCTAGGCGCAAGGCCGTTCGTTCCGCGTCCAGATGCTTGTGCAGGACGGTCACAAAAGAGGTTTCCGCCTGATTCAGCTGGGTTTTTACCTGCTTGAGGACCCGCAGGTTTTCCAGAATCGCGTTGTCCGTCTCCACCGCCCGGCGCATCTCCGCGTTTACGGCGTCGATCAGCAGCCCCAACAGGCTGAGCCGCTCGTCAAACCGCGCCGCCCGCGCCCGGTCCCGAATGGAGCTGGAGGCCGTGCCGTTCAGAATATCCTCGATCTGATAATCGGATTTATACTTATTGTAGAGGTCGTAATAAACCGCAAACTCCCGGGCCACGGCAGGATTTTGCAGATATTGGGCCGTGAGCTTCTGGTCCACGGTCAGGCCGTGCCGCTCGTAGAGCTTGATCATCTCCGAGAGGTCCTCCCAGCCCCGGGCAGTGACAAAGCTCTTGCGGTCCACGGTGGTTTCCACAATGTAAAAACAGTTCTTCTTGATCTCAAGAAACGTCAGAATCGACCCGTGAATTCCCTTTTTATAGGCGTATTCCTTCCAAATCTCATAGTCCGGCTCCACGTCCACCCGCTTCAGGCGGTCCCAGGTGACGATGTCGAATTCCCGGACGGATTTGTTATACTCCGGCGGATTGCCCGCCGTGACGACGATCCAGCCCTCGGGAACCCGGTGGGTGCCAAAGACCTTGTACTGCAAAAATTGCAGCATGGAGGGGGCCAGGGTTTCCGAGACACAGTTGATCTCGTCCAAAAACAAAATACCCTCCCGGCAGCCCGTCTCCTTGCGCAGCTTATAGACGGAGGCGATGATCTCGCTCATGGTGTACTCGGAGACGCTGAACTCCTCCCCGTCAAACTCTTCTTTCCGGATAAAGGGCAGGCCCAGGGCGCTCTGGCGGGTGTGGTGGGTCATGGAATAGGAGACCAGGCCCACGTTCAGCTCCTGTGCGATCTGCTCCATGACGGCGGTCTTGCCGATGCCGGGTGCGCCGATCATGAAAACGGGGCGCTGGCGCTCAATGGGGATGACGTAGTTTCCGAACTCATCCTTGGAGAAATAGGCCGTGACGGCGTTTTTGATCTGTTCCTTCGCTTCTTTGATGTTCATGGGAAACCCTCCGGTTTACAGCTTGTAGCTCTTGCCGGAGTCCGCCGCGCCAAGGAATTGGTGGGCGTACTCCAGCACCGCCGCTTTGGCGGTGGTGTTCTTTTGTTTTCCGCACTCCTCCAGAAGCACGTCCACATCCTTCCGGGGGATCATCTTCCCGGCAAACATGAGCTGTAAAAGCTCCTCGTACCGGACAGCATCGGGATAGAGCCTTTTCTTATTGCCCTTTATGTACTCGAGATACTCCGCCTTGCTCTCCTCGCCCAGCTCCATGCCGTCCAGATACGCCTTGGCAAAACCCGCACACGCCCCAGGCTTGTTCGCCGGCGCAAACTCATCAATGGGGATATGGGGCGCGATGATTGCCGGGCGGCTGCCCTCAAATACGGACTTGTCGATCTCCTCGACGCTCTTTGGAATGGTCACGCTGGTCAGGTTCTTGCAGCCAGAGAAGGCACTCCCCCCGATTTTCTTGACGCCCTCCGGGATGGTCACGCTGGTCAGGCTCGTGCAGCCAGCAAACGATCGCCAGCCCAGTTCCTCGATCTCCTCCGGAATGACCACGTTCGCTTTTGTCCCCTGGTATTTGATCAGAAAATGGTCCACAACTGCAAACTCCCCCAAATTTTTGAGCCATAGGGTGTCCTCGAAAAGCGCAATGGCGATCCCTGTCATGCATCTGGGGATGGCGACATTGGTAATGTTGGGGGAACCATTGAATACTAGGTCCAGATCCTTAATAATTCCTACCGCGTCCTCCCGGTCCTGAAACGTCACGCTGGTCAGGTCCGCACATTCGCAGAAAGCACTCGCTTCAATCAACTGGACGCTCTTTGGGATGGTTACGCTTTGAATGCTGGATTCCCCGAAGGCATAGTATCTGATTTTCCTCACACTCTCCGGGATGGTGACGCTTTGAAGGTTGGGGCAGCCACAGAAGGCATCCTGGCCGATTTCCTTCACGCCCTCCGGGATGACCACATCGCCGCCGGGGCCCTTGTATTCCGTCAGAACGCCCTTTGGAGAAATGTCAAAATCCGGATTGCTTTTTATGGGAGTTTTCTTCCGGGGCGCCGCGGTCTTGCGCGTTTGCGCCGCTTTCTTCACGGGGGCCCCCGAATCCAGGTAACGGGCCTTGTATTCCATAATTTTCTCTTTTACTCCATCAAGGACTGCCGCCGTTCTTAACATCCACTCGATATCTGCCGGTTTCACCGCCCCTGTCTCAAAGAGAAAGCGGAGCGTGCCGTAGTCCTGAATGGTTATAAAAGACACAAGGTTCTTTTTCTGGCTCTTGATATACCGGAGATTCTCCGCTTCCATCTCTTCATCTATCTCCATATTCTTCAGATACGCTTTGGCAAAGCCCTGAAACGCATTCTGTTTGTAGATCTTATGAATTTTTGAAATGGGGAAATTGGGCACAGTCAAAACAATATTCCAGGGGCAGCCGTGAAACGCAAATTTGTCGATTTCCTCCACTCTCCCCGGAATGGTCACATTTTTCAGGCTCTTACAGTCGCCAAAGGCATACTTGCCGATTATTTTTACACTCTTGGGGACCGCAACCTTCCGCAATCCCGTGCAGCCGCGAAAGGCAAAGCCGCCGATTTCCGTCACACCCTCCGGGATGGTGACGCTTTCCAGGCTTTTGCAGCCGTAAAAAGCACGCTCCCCGATGGCCTTTACGCCTTCCGGGATCACCACATCCCCGCCGGGGCCGTTGTATTTAGTTAGTACGCCCTTTTTGTAATGACAAATTCCTGCTTAGTTTTCATGATAAATGCCTCCTATAAAATATTGTTTATATTGCTTAAATCTCATCCTGCTGTAGCACCAGCTTGATGGCCCACACGGGCACCTCCGGCTGGCTGTATTTGTCGTCGATGAAGACAAAGGCCGCGTCGTAGTCCGGCTTCTTCTCCGGGAAAGTCCCATACCCGTCGGTGAAGTAAATCAGCCCCTTGAGATTGTCAAACTCCCCCTTCCGCCGCAGCTCGTCCACATACCGGAACACCGGGCGGAAGTCCGTCCCTCCGAAGCCCTTGAGCTCCATAATCTTGAGATACGCCTGGAACTCCTCCCAGGAGGTGACCTTGTGGTCCTCCTGGATTTTCGCGTCACACTGGACGATATGGACGTTGATCTTGCTGAAAAAGTTCTCCTGCTGGGCCAGGATGTTATAGGTTTTCGTCAGGAAGGTCTGCACCAGCTCCCCCTGAACGGAACCGGAGGTGTCGATGGCGATGACAAAGTCCTTGATTTTCCGGACCTCCTTGTACTCCAGGGGCTCAATGAGGGGGATGTTTTCATAGAGCTTGAGCCCGTAGGTATAGAAGATATAGTCAAACTCATCGTCATTGATCTGCATGTCCTCCCCCAGGACGGCGAATTTCCGCAGGAAGTCCGAGTAGTCGTATTTTTCCCGGTTGACCTCCTGGACGTTTTGCAGCAGATTCGCGGCCCGGTCTCCCCAGGAGAGCTGGGAGGCGGTTTCCAAATCCACCTGGATTCGCCGGCTGATGGCCTGCCACTCGTCCTGGAGGCCGCTGTCCGCCGCTCCACCCGCTGCTCCATCCGCCGCTCCATCCGCTGAAATTTCAACGGTCACAGAGCCGGACGAAACAGCCTGACCTGTGGGACCACTATCCTGCCCGGCAGTCCCGGACAAGGCCAGTACCTTCTGCTCAGGCGGCGCGTACCAGGGGCCGTGCTCGTCCCGGCAAAACAGATCATGAAGGCGCTGGTACTCCCCCGGAGACAGAGGCTTGTCCGTGAAGCGCTTGTACAGCCGCTCCGCCGTCAGCTTGCCTCCCTGTTCCAGCGCCGCCAGCTCCACCGCCATGGCGGAGCCGGTCAGCGTCTCCAGCTGCTTCATGTTCAGCTCGTTCAGGATACCCTCCACCGCGATGTCGCAGGACAGGTCCCACAAGTCGTGGTTAATGGAGGGGTTTACAAAGGGATGGCTGAACACGCAGTGGAAAATAGAGTGGAGGCAGCTGTGGTTCAGCTCCCCGCCGCCCTGCTTGTAAAGCGCAAAGATATAATTCGGATTGAAGTGGAGATATTTCCCGTCGATACCCAGGGTCTCAATGTCCCCCGCTTTCAATTCCGGCTTGCACAGGGCCAGATCCAAAAACCGGAAGGCCACCAGCAGCTCATTCCGGGCGTATTTCAAAATATGGACCGCCAGCTCCTCCGCCCGCTGTTGTCTTTCCACGGCGTTCTTCCTCTCTTACAGTTCGTAGTCCGTTTCCGTGATGCCGATTTCCGCGTTTTTATAATTCATCAGGTAACTCAAAATCTCCGGTTTCCGGGCGGAGTTCGCCAGCTCGATGAGCCCGTCAACGTTCTCCCCGGTATACACCTTCAGCTCCGCCAGGGTGTTCAGGCCCGCCAGATCGTCAAACTCAATGACGGTCTGGACCGCCCCGGCGGCGTTTTTTCGCAGCCAGTCCAAATACGCGTCCCGGTACAGCGGCGCCAGATAGGCGGAAGACTTCAGCCGGTCCGTGGCAATCAGGACCTGGTCCTTGAACTCCTGGATGGATGGAAAGAGGCTGTCGTAGGTCAGAAAGTCAAACACGCCGTCCCGGCTGGTGCGGATGCAGTCCAGATACTGCTCCCGCATACCATTCCGGCCGTATCCGCGAAGCTCCGGAAAGTAGACCTCCGCCCAGCCCGGAGCGCTCTCCGGCAGCTCCAGGCGCAGACGGGCCAGATTCCCGCACTCGCGGAACGCATCCGCGGCCACCTCCCGGACGGAGGCCGGAAGCCGGACCTCCTTCACGGCGCTGCGGTAAAACGCCAGGCGCCCGATCTCCGCAACCCCCTTCGGCACCGTCACCGTCTCGCTCTTTCCAAAGGCGAACAGCAGCAGCAAGGACCCGTCCTCCTTCCGCTGAAGAAGAACGTCCTTCTGCGCCAGGAAACAGGGGTTTTCCTTGGCAACCTGGACGTTCCGCAGGGAGGGCGGCTGGTCCTCCCCGGCGGCAAAGGCTTCCTCGCCGATAGATGTAAGCTCCGGCGGAAACGTGACGCTCCCCAGGGACGTCCCCCGGAACGCCTCCGCCCCAATGGACCGAAGCCCCTCAGGAAGCTGGACGCCTCTCAGACCGACGCAGCCGTAAAACGCCTGGTCCCCGATTTCCCGCAGGGAATCCGGCAGCGTGACGGAGCGCAGGCCCCGGCAGTTTTTAAAAACGCCCCGGGCGATGGCGGTGGTGCCCTCCGCCACGGTGCAGGCGGTCTTCTTATAGCCGCTGCGGCAGTTGGCGGAAAACCGGGGGCCGTAGACCTGAATCAGCGTTTTGTTTTCGCCGTCGATCTGATAAAGCCCTTCGCCGTCCGTCTCCAAGGGCCCGCCGGGGCGATGCGCAGCTCCTGGACGGTATCGTCCCTGCGGAAGCTGTCAAAGCTGTTCTTTCCCAGTTGCCGCAGCGTGGAGGGCAGGGCCACCAGCCGGATGGGGCAGCCCCGAAACGCCCGGTCCCCGACCTTCTCCAGCCCCTCGCTGAACAGAGCGCTGGACAATTGGCCGTAGTTTTCAAAGGCGGAGGCCCCAATGGTCCGGACCGCCTCGCCGAACTCCACCCGCCGCAGGGAGGAGCCGGAGAAAGCCTTTGGCCCGATCTCCGTCAGCGTGGAGGGAAACACCACCTCCGTCAGGCCGTCCTGCCCTCTGAAAGCGCCGGGACCGATCTGTTCCACACCCTCCGGAACGCGGAAGAAGCCCTCGCCGAAAAAGGCGCAAAGCACCCGGCCGTCGGCGGAGTACAGGCAGGGACCGCCGCCCTTGAAGTAAGGATTTTCCGGGTCAACGGTGATCTCCGCCAGCCCCCCCGGACGATTGCCCCTGCCGAAGCTGTTGACGTCCAGCGACTCCAGGTTCCTGCCGATGTGAACCCGTTTCAGGGGCGCGACCTTGAACAGCCCTTTCGGCAGAACCGTCACCCGGTCGGGGATGTTGACCTCCCACAGGGCGGTGCAGCCGCTGAAGCTGGCGGCAAAGAGCCGGGACACCCCGTTGGAGAGGTGGATTTTTTGCAGATTCGCGCAGTCCGCAAAGGCCCCTCCCCGGATTTCCTGAATGGTGTCGGGCATGGTGACCTCAATCAGGCTCCGGCAGTCCTTGAAGGCGTCCACGGCAATACCCCACACCGGGAAACCCCGGATGAACGCGGGGATGGAAAGCCGCTCCTCGTGGCCGGTGTAGCCGGTGATGGCGATGCCTCCAAGGGATGAGGTCCAGGTAAAGTTCCGGCCGTCCGAGCTTTCCATATTCTCCGGTGGGGTGTATTGGTAAGCGGAACCCTGAAAGGCGCTTTCGGAAACCCAGGGACAGCCGCCTTGAAAGTCCACCTCCTCCAAAGCGGCGCATCCGGCGAAGGCCCAATTCTCCACCAGTCTCAGGCCAGCGGGCAAAATAACCCGCCGCAGCCCCGTACAGCCCTGGAAGGCCGACGCGCGAATCTCCGTCAGGCTCTCCGGCAGGACCAGAGTCTCCAGTCCGGTCTGGTTTTGAAAGGCGCCCTGTTTGATAAAGGCAATGCCCTGGGGAATTTCCAAATTCGCCCGACACTCCGCGTCCTTCGCCACTCCTCCCACAAAGAACCTCCTGGGGGGGCACTGGTGCATCCGGCCACCAGCCCCTCCAGCTTCCGCACCGCATCGTCGAAGGTTCCGTAAACCTTGGGATTCAGTCCCTGGTAATACGCTCTCAGTTCCGTGGCGGCAAAACCGGAAAGTCCCGCGATGGAGAACGGTTCCTTCTGCCCGGCGGCAGAGGAAGCACCCCAGCCCCGAGGCGCACCCATTCCGGACAGGACGCCAATCGAGCGGAGGTGCTGGACCAGCGTCATGCCCCAAAGCTCCTGGGCCTTGTTCTGGAGCGTCTTTAACGGACTCCTGTACTCCGGGTTCTCAAACAGCAGCCTTCCGATGGTATTGGGCTTTTCCCGGTCCCGGTATTTTTCCGTCAGCGCGTCCAGCATGGGCTGGAAGTCCTGGGTGGGCCGCCCGCCCTGGCTTCCAGACGTAAAGTGGCAGATATAGCCGTTGGCTTTCAGAAACGCCCCTCGGCTCTCATAACCCAGAAGGGGGTAAACCTCCGTAATGCGGTTGGAAAGGCCCTTGTGGTCCCGGTCAATCCCCCTGGGAATCACATGATCCGGATAGTATGCCTCCAGGCTGCGGAGGACGTTCTCCGTTTTCTGTTTCAAACGATCTTCAGGGGAGGCACAGTCCTTATCCGCCAGGACTCCGGTTTCATGGAGATACTGGATCAGCGGCATCCCCAGCACTTCCCGGCCTCTGCGCTGGAGCTTCCTCAGCGGCTCCTCATACTCCGGATTTTGATAAATCAGCCTGCCAAAGGCGGCGGGCTTCCTCTGGTCCCGGTATTTCTCCGCCAAGGCGTCCAGCATGGGCTGGAAGTCCTGGAGCGACAGGGCCTCCGGTACAGGCCGAATGTCCTGGACCGGCGGGGTCTCCGGCACGGGCTGAAGGTCCTGGACGGACAACTCTTCCGGAGAAGCGCAGTCAGCCGGGCAGGCAAAGCCGGAGGCGGTCAGAAACGCCTCCCAGCTCTCATACCCCAGAAGAGCGGAAAACCTCGTGACGCTGCGGAAGATGCCTCTGTATTCCTGCTCCATCTCCCTGGGAATCACATGGTCCGGGTAGAGCTCCTCCAGGCGGCGGAGGACGACGTCCGCTTTTCGTTTTAAAGCGTCAGGGGGCTTTGGTTCCCGCTCCGCAGTAATTCCGGAATCCGGTGCTTCCCCGGCGGTTTGCCGCTCCATTTCCTCCGCCGCTTCCTCCGTTGATTCTCCGGCGGCCTGGCAGACGGCTTCCTCCGCCGGTTCTTTGGCGATGCTCCGGGTCTCCGTCTGCTCTCCGGGCCCTTCCACCGGACCCTTTCGCGCTTCCTCCGCAATCAGCCGGTCCAGGCGGTCCAGCTCCGCGTTCAATTCCCCTAAAATACCAGTGATTCGCGTCGGATTCAGGGGCCTACTCCCGTCAGCGGCGCCCTCCGCCCGCTCCTTCGGCTTTTTTAAAAGCGCAACCCTGTTCCGCGCCCATTCCGCCAAAAGCTCCTCTCTCCGGCGCAAGAGCGCGTCCCTCTTCTCCGTGAGCGTCTTCACCGCTCGTCCCTCCTTCACGCTTCCCCGTCATTCGCGGCTTCTTATGCCGCCGGAGCCTCTCAATACAGCGTCCCTTCGTTCTCCTCAAACAGCCGGTCGTTTACCGCCGCCAGCGGCGTGCCGTGGGCGATGCCGTGGAGAATGACGGCGTCCCGCTTCAAGCGCGGATACAGCGGCGCAAAACCGGCCCGCTTCAAAAGCTGCTGGGTCTCCTCCAGCGACGTTTCCAGGCCGAAGCAGATGCACAGCAGCTGGTCCCGGGAGGGGTTCCGCCGCCCGGACAGCACCTGATACAAATAGACCTCGCTCATGCCGCCGTTTCTCGCCACGGCGGCTTTCGTCACGCCTTTTTCGTCGAAGAGGCGCAGAAGCTGCTCCGTCAGGCCCCAGCTCACAAACTGGTCTCCGTTCTCCTTCAGGTACTCGTCCAGATGGGGCTGGCTCAAAAGCTCGTCCCGTAGATCGCTTGTGTCCTTCTTCATGAGATTTTCTCCTTTACTTTCCACACAAGTCACAGTATACTAAATATTATCATACACTCCTAAAATGAAAAAAACCATATGCAGGATGCATAGGGTACGCGCTTTTTTAAGGAGGCGGTCTTTTATTTACGCTTGGCTTTCCAGCGTCATTCAGCTGGAATTTGAAGAGGTCCGTCCCCTTAAGGAAGGTCCCCGGGGCGGCATTTTCCTCCTCCGCCACAAAAAAACGGGGAGGCTCCTGGTGTTTCGCCGCTTCTCCGGCAGCGGGGAGGTCTACCGAAAGCTGCTGCACTACTCCTGCCGGAACCTTCCGGAAGTTCTGGAGACGGCGGAGCAGGAGGGCAAGGTTCTGGTGCTGGAAGAATTTATCCAGGGGGACACCCTGGACTTTCTTTTGAAGGCCGCTCCCCTCTCCCCAAAGGCGACCCGGGAAATCGTGATCCAGCTCTGCCAGGCTCTGCGGGTACTGCACGCCTTCGGCGCGGTCCACCGGGATATCAAGCCGGAGAACGTCATCCTCCGGCAGCGGGAGGCGGTGCTGATCGACTTCGACGCCGCCCGCCTACACAAGCCCGCCTGCGAAAACGACACCGTGGTCCTGGGCACCACCGGCTTCGCCGCGCCGGAGCAGTACGGCCTCTCCCAGTCCGACGCCAGGGCGGACATCTACTCCCTGGGCGTGCTGATGAACGTCATGCTCACCGGGGAGCATCCCTCCCGGAGGCTGGCGAGCGGCCGCCTGGGCCGGGTGGTCCAGCGGTGCACCCAGGTGAACCCGGAAAAACGCTATCGGAGCGTAATCCATCTGATGAAGGCGATTCGACTGTGAAAGCCTGTCCCCACTGCGGCGCGGTTCTTCCGGACGAGGCATCCTTCTGCCCCAGCTGCGCAAAAAGCGTTATTATCCGCGAAAAAAACCGGAGCTTTATCCACCTGCCCGCAAGGATACGCTACGGCCTCCTTGCCGTTCTGGCGGCGGTCCTTCTGGCGGTCTTTATCTGGAGTCTCCCGCCAAAGACCTATGACAACGGAACCACCGAGGCCTTTTATGACACGAAGGGCTGGACCTATCAGCTTTGCATCGCCTGGGCCGATACGCCCACGATACCCTTCAGCGACCGCTACGCCTCCTCAGCGGTGAACTTTGACGGCCGGTATCCCCAATGTCATTAAATTAAGGATTTCCCGCACCTGAAAAAAACGCCCACCCCCTTTTTAAGAAGCAAAAGGGGGTGGGCGTTTTTTTATCGCCTATATGTTGTC
>CAJTFN010000025.1 GCA_910575815.1 Oscillospiraceae bacterium | reverse complement strand
AGTCCCTGGAGTGATACGTCAGACCAATGCCTTCCCATTCTAACAGCTTTGGCAACAATGAGGAAAAAGACACGGCTGGCTGCCGTGCCTCTTACCGTAAATCTTATTGTAATAGGAGTATTCACATGAGGACACCGCCTCCAATTTTGAACAAGCAGCGAATGACCGCTATCCCAAGAAACGGGATAGCGGTCATTTTTTGTTCGACATGAAAGTCACTGTTGCCTGATTAAATCCTGTTTTCCACTTTTTCTCTCAAATCAATTTTACAGAAATGGAGCAATGTCAATGGATAAAAAAGAATCCCTGTTGAAGCAACGTGACGAAGCAAAAAAGGAAGCCGCCCAATACGAGAACCAGGTAAAGATTTTGCTGAACAAGCAGAGGGATGCAGAACGCCACGCTCGGAACCACCGCCTGATTGTGCATGGCGCGATCATGGAGGGCGTGTTTCCCTTCACCGCCAGCATGGACGGCGAATCGCTCAAGGCGTTTCTGATTGACCTTTCCCGTCTGCCGGGAGCAGAGGAAACGGCGGAAAAGGCGCAAAAAATCGCCCCCACAAACTAAAGTCCGTTCTTAACGGCGCACTTATACACCGTTCCGGTGCTGTGCGCCCTGCCGGGGGCTGTTGCGTCCTTGCGGACGCGATGGGGAAGTACCTTCCCCAAACCCCTTGTGCGCCAGCAGAAACGGAACACCCGCTTCGCGTCTGTTCTGTTTCCGCTGGCCTATATCCCCCGCCACCGACTGCGGAGAAAGGAGGAAAATCACATAGCGATTTTTCACTGTCCCATTCAAATCATCAGGCGGAGCGTGGGCCGTTCGGCTATTGCCGCTGCCGCCTACCGGAGCGGCGAAAAACTGACCAGCGAATGGGACGGCCTGACCCGTGATTACACGCATAAACCCGGTGTTGTCCATTCGGAAATCATGCTGCCCGCCCACGCCCCGCCAGAGTTTGCAGACCGCTCCACCCTCTGGAACTCCGTGGAGCAAATCGAAAAATCCAGCGACGCCCAGCTTGCCCGCGAAATCGAAGTTGCCCTTCCCGTGGAACTGTCCAGAGCGGCGCAGTTGGCCCTTGTCCGGTCATTCGTCAAAGACAATTTTGTGGCAGAGGGAATGTGCGCCGATTTTGCGCTCCACGACAAGGGCGATGGCAACCCCCACGCCCATATTATGCTGACAATACGACCACTCCGGGAAGATGGAAAATGGGGAGCGAAGTGCCGCAAGGTTTACGATCTGGACAGCCAGGGCAACCGTATCCCGGACGGCAAAGGCGGATGGAAGAATCATCGGGAGGATACCACCGACTGGAACAACCGCGAGAACGCCGAAAAGTGGCGGGCGGCGTGGGCCGCTTACGCCAACCGAGCGTTGGAGGCCGCTGGCAGGCCGGAGCGTATCGACCACCGCAGCTATGAGCGGCAGGGCATTGAAAAAATCCCCTCTGTCCACATGGGGCCTGCCGCCAGTCAGATGGAACGGCGGGGCATCCGAACAGAGAAAGGCGATCTCAATCGGCAGATTGCCGATGACAACAAACTGCTGAAGGAACTCAAGGCCAGAATCACCCGGATTTACAACTGGTCGAAGGAGCAGGCTGGGGCTGAACAGCCTAAAGACGGTGGTAGTCTTGTGGCCCGTCTTTATGAAGCCCAGGCCAAAGTCAATCAGGATAAGGCCCGTTCCCGTTCCGGCAAGATTAGGGCGCTTCAAGATAATGCAAAGCTGCTTGCCTTTTTGCAATCTAACGGCATCAATTCTATGCAGGAACTTTATGAGAAAGTTGCCGCCATGAACAAAGATTACTATGATTTGCGCGGCAAAATTGTCAAAGCGGAACGCCGGCTCGCCGTCCTGGATAAACGGCTGGAAATGTGGGCGCAGTATGAGCAATACAAGCCCATCCGCCAAAAGCTGGATAAGGTGAAACCAGGCAAACGGGAGAAGTACCAGCAGGAGCATAGAGACGGGTTAGCGTTATTCGATGCTGCCGTCGTTTTTCTGAAATCGCTGAAAGAATCCGGCGAAGCGATCACGCCCAAGGCGTGGCGGGCCGAAGCCGCAAAATTGACCATGCAGAAAGACGCAGACTATCAGAAAATGCGGGCTATGCGGGATGAAATCAAAGCTGTTGAATCACTCCGCAAGGCCGCTGACCGTCTGGCCCATGAGGGCCAGCGCCAGCAGAGGGAAACCGAACGATAACACTACGATTTTTACGAAAGGATTTTGCAATTATGGATATGACCCCATGGGAACGCCGCCAGAAGATTTTGGAGACGCTGTGTCTCCGGCGGCAGGATACTTACAGAAACCTGTCACATGAATTTAACGTCAGCACCGGCACGATTCGCCGGGACATTGTGGTGCTGACCTGCTCCTATCCCCTCGAAACGGTGAGGGGCAATCACGGCGGGGTCAGAGTGGCAGAGTGGTTCCACCTTGACCGCAGGGCGTTGAACTCTGCGGAGATCACTTTCCTCCGCAGGCTGGCGGAATCGCTGGACGGCTCCGACCGTGAAATGCTCAACCGCATTATTACCGTATTTTCGCATTGAGGACAATTACCATGCAAATGAAAATCAGCGAAATCAAAATCAACCCAGGGCGGCGGGACACCCAGCAGAGGAACGTGGAGGAACTGGCCCGGAGCATTGCCGCCGTGGGCCTGATGAATCCCATCACCGTCACCCAGGACAACACGCTTATTGCTGGCCTGCACCGATTGGAGGCTGCGAAGCTGCTGGGCTGGACGGAGATTGAGTGTACCGTCAGCGATGCGGACGGCCTGCAAGCGGAGTTGGCAGAAATTGACGAGAACTTTGTTCGGGCGGGGCTGTCCCACCGGGAGTTGGGCGACTTGCTTCTGCGCCGGAAAGAACTCTATGAAGCCATCCACCCGGAGACACGCCAGGGCCAGTGCAACGGCCAGACAGCTAAAAACGACAATTTGACGGTTTTAGCGGCAAAGCCCTTTTCGGAGGATACCGCCGATAAGCTGGGAATCAGCAAACGCACCGTGGAGCGGCTTGTCCAGACCGCCGCCAATCTGACCCCGGAGGCCAAGAAAACCATCCGGGACGCTGGCGATAAAATCACCAAAGGGGATGCGCTGAAAATTTCCAGACTGCCCCCTGACCAGCAGGCGGAGGCCGCTGCCGTTCTGACCATAGCCCCGCCAACACCGAAGCGGCAGAGGATGGCGGACGGTGAAGATGCGCTGCGCGAGTTTAAGCTCCTATGCTCCCGCTATGTTTCCGACATCAAAGCCCTTCATCACCGGGCAGATGTTTTCGCCAGAATGTCAATGTCTCAATTTGACGAACTGGGCAATAGCGCATATTCCATCACGGAAGCAATCAAGGAACTTTTTGAGGAAGTACATGAAATCCGACACGAAATGGAGAAGGAACATGAAAACTGACTATATTACCAGCGGCTCCACCCTGCCGCCCTACATGGCGTATCCCCGGTTCCTGTTGGGCATGAATATCCGGCTGACGGCGAAAGAGGTCTACGCGATCATGCTGGATATGACGTTCAATTCGGATATGGTTCAGACCGACCGGCGCGGGCGGCGGTATCTGGCGTTCTACAACAAGACCATTGCGGCGATCATCGACCGCACTCCCAGCACTGTGGCACAGTCCCTGCGGGAGTTGGAGGACGTTGGGCTGGTGGAGAAGGAACTGATCGCCCTCCACACTCCCTATCACATTTACATCAAGTTACCCGCAGGAGAAAACGTGCCGTGATTGTCCACATGAACTATCTGCAGTACCGCACCGCCCGCAGACTGGTACATAGCTGCTGCAACTATGATTGTGGGAATTGTCTGCTTCTGGACGGTGGCGAGGAATGTATCTGCCCACAGAGTATTACCTACTCGCTTGTGTGCCGCTGGTTCCGCGCCGCCGTCCTGCCCCTGGACGCTGGCTTGTGCGCCGCCCTGCTCCACCGGGCAGACCGGAGGAAATGTGTACTCTGTGGCGGTTACTATCTGCCGAAATCCAACCGGGCGAAATACTGTCCTGATTGCGCTGTTACTGCCCGTAGAAGGAAAGAAGCGGAACGCCAGCGCAAACGTTACTACGATTCTACGCATTTAGGCCCTAAAAAACCATGATTTTTCAAGGTTTTCCGGGGTGCTGTCAATAGGGGCCTGATACATTCCCTATCTGACACCCCGGAAGGCCCTCAGAGAGCCTACAACGGCGATTCTACAAAGGAGTTTTTACCCTATGGCTGAAAACAGGAGATTTTACTATCTCAAACTGAAAGAAAACTTCTACAACAGCGAGACAATGGTTGTGCTGGAAAGTATGCCGGACGGCCTGTTGTACTCGAATCTGCTGCTGAAAATGTACCTTATGTCCCTGAAAAGCGGCGGAATCCTCATGCTGGGCGAGCATCTTCCCCACACCGTCCAGACCATCGCCACCTTCACCCGGCACCAGATCGGCAGCGTGGAGAGGGCAATCAAGGTGTTCATGGAATTTGGCCTTGTGGAAGTCCTGACAGACGGCGCTTTCTACATGGCCGACATTCAACTGCTAATTGGTCAGTCCTCCACCGAGGGGGAGCGGAAGAAGCGGGAACGGAGCCGGTTGCAGCGTCAAAAACTGCTGCCCTCCGGCAAAGTGGACATTTGTCCACCCATAGACCCGGTGGACAAATGTCCCCCTATATTAGAGATTAGAGATAAAGAGTATAGAGATAAGAGTATAGAGAATAGAGAGGGGGAACGCGCCCGCACGTTGGGCCGTTACCAAAATGTTTTTCTGTCTGCTGGTGAACTGTCCGAACTGCAAGCCGACTTTCCTACCGTCTGGCAGGAGTACATCGAAAGATTGTCCGAGTACATGGCATCCACGGGCAAACAGTACCAGAGCCATGCCGCCACCATTCGCCGTTGGATAGCGGATGACCGCCGCAAGGCCGCCCCCCCTGCCCGTGACCGGGATTATAGCGTCAGCGAGGAGGACACCGTATGATGGAACTGACCGAGGAAATCCGAGCCGTCATCGACAAGACCACTGCTGCCATGAAACTGGGAGAGGGCGAGTACATAGCCCCGGCTGATGGGCTTGTCCATTGCCGGAAGTGCGGCGCACCCCGGCAGACTGTCATTCGCTCCCCCTTTGGCGGCTATATCGCTCCCCGGTGTGTCTGCCCTTGCCAGCAGGAGAAAGAACGCCGCCGCAGAGAAGCCGAGGAACGCCGCCAGCGCATGGAGCGTATCAGGCGGCGTAAGGCCCAGGGACTTCAAGACCGCTACCTCTACGGCTACACATTCGCCCATGACAACGGCGAGAACCCTGTTATGGCGAAAGCCCACGCCTATGTCAATCACTGGCCCCAAGCGTTCAAGAAGAACATCGGCCTGTTGCTGTTCGGTGACGTTGGTACGGGCAAATCCTTCCTGGCCGGGTGCATAGCGAACGCGCTTTTGGAACGGGACGTACCTGTACTCATGACCAACTTCCCCACCATCCTGGCCCGCCTGTGCGGGACGTTCGGAGAGGACAGGACGGCATTTCTGAACAGCCTGGGAGACTATGACCTCTTGATTATAGACGACCTGGGCGCGGAGCGCAACACCGAGTATGCCCTTGAGCAGATGTTTTCCATCATCGACAGCCGATACCGCTGTAACAAGCCGCTGATCGTGACCACCAATCTGAAGCTGGACGAATTGAAGCACCCGCCCGATCTGGCCCATGCCCGTATCTATGACCGGATTTTAGAACGCTGCGCCCCTATCCTCTTTGCCGGGAAGAACTTCCGGGAGGGCAATGCCGCCAGCACCAAAGCGGCGGCGCGGCGTATCGTGTCACCTGATAATCAAAAAAATTGAAAGGAGCAGCCTATGGCAAAAACGAAAGCAGTTACCCCTACCACATCCACCCCGCAGGCCAAGCGGACATTGGAGAAGCGTATCGGCCACACCACCTATGAGGTGCATATCTGCTTCAATGAGCAGAGCAAGGAGAGCATGAATGATAAAATCTGCCGCCTTATCAAGAATCAAATTGCGGATAGTCAGTAAAAGTTGCAAAAGGCAGTTGGCATCACGCAGATTTTGTGATATATTGGTGTTGCCGCAAATGAGCTGGCTGTCTCGAAAGGATGGCGCATTATGACAAGACAGCCAGAAAAGGACACCGCAATCTACACCAGATTGTCGCGCGACGATGAATTACAAGGTGACAGTAACTCCATTATTCATCAAAAGGAACTGATTTCCAAGTATGCTGCTGACCATGGTTTTCGGAATATCCGCTTTTTTGTAGATGACGGATTCTCTGGAACAAATTTCCAACGTCCAGGTTTCCAGGAAATGCTGTCCGAGATTGAAGCCGGGAAAATCGGAACCGTCATTGTCAAGGATATGTCCCGGCTGGGCCGTGACTATCTGAAGGTTGGATTTTATACAGAAATTTTCTTCCCTCAGAAGGGTGTCCGCTTTATCGCAGTTAATAACGGAATCGACAGTGAAAACCAGCAGGAAACGGATTTTACCCCGTTTTTGAACATCATGAACGAGTGGTTCGCAAGAGACACCAGCAAGAAAGTTCGGGCCATCAAACGCGCCCAGGGCATGGCTGGAAAGCATACTGCCGTTCACCCGCTCTACGGCTACAAGAAAGACCCGGACGATCCGGAGAAGTGGGTTATTGACGATGAAGCTGCCGAGATCGTCCGGCGTATCTTCCGTATGACCATCAATGGCAAAGGCCCTTATGAGATTGCCACAATTCTGGAAAGAGAACGCATCCTCTGCCCGTCTGCCTATCTTGCGGAGCGCGGCGCAGGAAACCGGCGCAACAGCGATTTTGCCGACCCCTGCCGCTGGTGGGGGACTACCGTTTCCTACATCCTCAACCGCATGGAATACATGGGCCATACCGTCAATTTTAAGACGGAAAAGACCAGCTTTCGGGATAAGCGGCGGCATCTCACCCCCAAGGATAGCTGGGTGATTTTTGAGAACACCCAAACACCGATCATTGACGAGGAAACTTTTCAGACGGCGCAAAAGCTACGCAAAACCGGACGCCGCCCTACCAGCCTGGGAGAAGCCAATCCGCTGACTGGACTTCTCTACTGCGCCGATTGCGGAGCGAGACTGTATAACGAGCGTGGGGACAATGGCAAGGGGCATTTCAGAGATTCCTATGCCTGTTCCAGCTATCGCAAACGTACCAGCGATTGCACCATGCACTTTATCCGCACCGAGGTTGTGCGGGACTTGATTCTGTCGGCTCTGCGCTCTATTTCAGAGTATGCCAAAGCCAATCGAGAAGCCTTTGAACGGCTGGTGATGGACACGACCTCTGACCGCCAGACACAGCAGATGAAGGAGAGCCGGAAGGCCCTGACGGACGGGCAACGGCGATATGATGAACTGGATGTGCTGATTCAGCGCACCTATGAGGATCACGTTGCGGGTAAGCTGACAGACAAGCGATTTCTGAAACTTTCCCAGCAGTATGAAGCGGAACAGGAGCAGCTTGAAAGCGAGTTGAAGCGTCTGGCCGCTGAAATGGAAACGATGCAGGAGCAGACTGGCAGGGTGGACAAGTTTATGGCCTTGGTTGACCGCTACACCAGCTTTGACGAGTTGACCACGCCCATGCTCAATGAGTTTGTGGAGAAGGTCGTTGTCCATGAGCGTGTGAGTGTAGGCCGATACAAGCGTAAGCAGAGGGTTGATGTTTATTTCAACTTCATCGGGCTGGTGGAACTGCCCACCGAGCCGGAGGACGAAGCCCCCGCTGCCGCAGAACCGCCCCAGGAGCGGTATGTGGCCGTGAATACCAGCTTTGCCCCGCTGGGCGAGTACCTTTCCCAGCAGACGGAGAACAGCGTTACCCTCTCTTTCGCAGACGTTGAGCGGGTGATCGGAAAGCCCCTCTGCAAATCGGCGTTCAAATTCTACTCCTATTGGTATCCAGGCGGCAACCGCCCGATCTCTAATGTGATTTACAATGCTGGCTTTGATGTTGACCGGGTTGACTTGAAAAATCAACTACTATATTTGATTAGAGCAATATAACGTGTACACCTTGCTGACAGGGCAAATTACGAACACAGCACAGATAGAGCCTGCCATTTTGAAAAAGATAGACGCAGGAGAAGAAACGCAAACCAATCAAGCCGAACGCAAAACGAGCAAGGGAAAAACGCAAGGAGAAAGATTTTCCCTTGACAAAAAAAGTAAATACATATATAATTGTTGCAACGGAGGTGACAAGCCATGGATTTAAGCGGTTTCAAGCCATTCGATTTTTCTGAGGGTGTGCCCTATCTTTCGGTTACGCAGAATGGCGTCACGTTTAACAAAGCGGTCACACTCAAACTAGGCAAGCCAGAGTATGTCCAACTGTTAATTAATGCAGAGACCAAGGATAATCTCGTACTTATTTATAGGCCATATATTACACTACGAAATGGCCGTCGGCTCTACGCATGGCAAAAGGGCAAAAAGGCCTTTGCTTTTTGGGTTCCACGTAAGGACGATTAATCTATAAATACCATATAGGGACATCGGTGGCTTCGTCCTCTTTTTGTTAATTTAAAAGGAGACGATATTATGGCTAGAAAAACCCATCATGTAGTTCATAGTCCTTCTGGTGGTTGGAATGTAAAGCGTGGTGGAGCTAAACGCGCTAGTGGACATTATGCTACCAAGCAGGAGGCCATTAATGCTGGCCGACGAATGAGCCGAAACCAAAGGACAGAATTCTTAATTCATGGTTTGAATGGTAAAATTCAATCTAGTGACTCTCATGGTCATGATCCACATCCGCCAAAAGGATAACTTAGATGTAGTATTTGAAAGCACCTGTTGCGCTCAATTTGCGCAGCAGGTGCTTTTTCTTGCTCTGCTTATGCTTTTAAATGTTTTTGAAAAACATACTATCTGCCGACGATTAGGAGTTTTCTGTGTTCTACTTTTTTATATGAAAAACCTACTTGACAAAACGCACTGGAAGTAGACGTGGCGAACCTCTACAAATGGATGTTCAAGACCGCGTGTGCGGTGCTGATACTTTCCAACACGTTCAATATCGTGATGGCCGTCTTTGACGTGTCGCAGAGCGTGATTTCCCGCTCTGCCGGACTGATACAGGGCTCCACGGCGGTTTCGCCGGATATGCTAAGCAACCTCCAGACCACGCTGGAGGGGATGGATTTGGGGCCGCTTTTAGGGCTGTGGCTCCAGTCCTCCGTCATCGGGCTCACCATGCAGGCGCTGGGCATCATCATTTTCGTGCTGGTGTACGGAAGAATGATAGAAATATATCTGCTGACCAGCCTTGCGCCCATCCCCGTGGCGACCCTCTCCAACCGGGAGGTGGGCGGCATGGGCCAGAACTACTTAAAATCCCTTTTTGCCGTGGGCTTTCAAGGGACGGACGCTGTTCTGCAGGAGGCTGTCATCCCCATCGAGGTGTCGGTGCGGCCCATTGAGCCCCAGGGCAAGCTGATTGGTTTTGCCAGCGTCAACTTCGGCGGCGTGGTGGTGGACGATTTCAAGGTGGTGAACGGGCAGAACGGCATTTTCTTAGGTGCGCCCTCAAAACCCGACCCCACCAGCAGGACGGGCTACCGGGCCACGGTGCGTATCAATGACCGGGCCACCCAGGAGCGGCTGAACGCGGCGGGGGTGGAGGCGTACCATTCGGCGGTTGAGAAACTTATCGCCCGGGCCGAGGCGGTGCGCCCCGCGCCCATCCGGGAGCAGATGGATAAGGCGGGAAAGGAGGCCGCGCAGAAAAATGCCGCCCGCTCCGCCCCGGCAAAGGGAAAGGAGGGACGGGATGGCAGATAGCTTGGCCTTGGGACAAAATGTCCCAAAGTCCCCGGAGGGCCCGGTGCTGGAGCCCCCCGGTCTGTTTCTGATGGACGGCATCGCGGGCCTGCGCTCCCTCCCGGAGCACTCGGTTGATATGCTTCTGACCGACCCGCCCTACGGCACGACCCGCAACTATTGGGATGTGCCTTTGCCGCTCCCGGAGCTGTGGGAGGCGGTGCGCTGGGCGGTCAAGCCCTCCGGGGCGGTGCTGTTCTTCGCACAGTGCCCCTATGACAAAATCCTCGGCGCGTCCAACCTCTCCATGCTCCGCTATGAATGGGTGTGGTATAAGAGCCGCTGTACGGGATTTCTCAACGCCCGCCGCGCCCCGCTGAAAAAGACGGAGAATATTTTAGTGTTTTACCAAAAGCTCCCCCTCTACAATCCGCAGTTTGAGCAGGGCAAGCCCTATAAGAAAATCGCATCCCAGCGCGACCAGAGCCCCAACTATGGGAAGTTTGTCCGCTCCGGCAGCGGCTCGGAGGACGGGCGGCGGTTCCCGGGGAACCTGCTTTCATTCCAGACCGTGGCCCATACCGTCCACCCCACGCAGAAGCCCGTGGAGCTGTGTGAGTATCTGATAAAGACCTACACCGCTCCCGGCCAGGTGGTGGCGGACATCTGCGCGGGCTCCGGCACGACGGCCATCGCCGCGCTGAACACGGGCCGGGAGTTTATCTGTTTTGAGACGGCCCCGGCCTTTTACGGCCCGGCCACGGAACGCATCACGCAGGCGCGGGCGGCTGTGGCCGCTGGCGGAAAGGGGGTGTGACTATCGGTAAATATAACGTGATATACGCCGACCCGCCGTGGCGGTACGCCCAAAAGGGCCTGCAAGGCGCGGCGGAGCGGCACTACCCCACAAAGGCGATAAAGACCATCAAGGGGAAAATCTCGGACATTGACAAGATGAAAGTGGAGGAGCAGAAAAAAGCCGTCCGCGCCGGGTACGACATGGATATTCTTCCCCCCGACCTTATCACCTTTTCCAAGGACGCGGCGGAGCTTTTGGGGGATTTGCAGTCCCGGAATTTTGGCCTTGACCTTTTCTATCTCGGCCATGATTTTTGCGCTCTTGCTAATCGCCATTGAAAACCTCCTTTTCATGGTAAACGCCCGTAGGCGTAGAAGTGGGCCTGCCAGTAACTGCTGTTTAAGTTGGCGTAGCTGATAGGGTCGCCACAGTGCAGCATCATCCCGTCCCCCACATAGATGCCACAGTGGGAGACTCCCGGGGTGTCATAGGTTCCCTTGAAAAATACCAAATCGCCGGGGCGGGGGGAGCTGGTTCTGGTGCAGATGTTGTAGAGCCCCTGGGCCCCCAGCCGCCCCACGTTCCAGCCGGAATGATTGACTACCCACGAAACAAAGCCGGAGCAGTCAAAGGACGTGGCCGGGGAGCTCCCGCCCCATACATAGGGATAACCGAGGTATTTCTCGGCCTCGGAGAGCATCGCCGCGAATGTTTCATCGTCCAGATATTCCCCCGGCACTTCGTAGCCTTCCGGCGGGCTGGTGTATTTCCCCACATAGGACGAGCCGGGAAAGAGGTCGGGGCGGTTCCCCAGCGTAGCCATATAGAGGGAATACCGGGAAATGGCGGCGGCTCTGTGCGCCGCTTTTTTGCTATGCGGCATCACCACCACGGCCTACGCCGGGGGCGGCGAGGAATGGGAGGACGGTACGGGCGGTACATCGTGGGAGGGGCTTGACCCCGTGGAGCCCACCGAGCCCCCGGCCACCCCGGAGCCCGAGCCCAACCCGTTCACCCCGGACGGCCAGGGGACGATGGTGGATAACGCCACCGACCAGGACGGCAAGGAGTTCTTCACCATCATGGCGGCGGACGAGTCCGTGTTCTATCTGGTGATTGACCGCCAGCGGGAGACGGAAAATGTGTACTTCCTGAACGCCGTCACCGTGGCCGACCTGATGGCCCTTGCGGAGCCCTCCCCGGAGGCCGTACCCGAACCGCTCCCGGAGCCGGAGCCTGCTCCCACCCCGGAGCCGAAGCCCGAGCCCGAGCCGGAAAAATCCGGCGGGGCGGGGACGCTCCTGCTGGTGCTGGCGGTACTGGCCCTCGGCGGCGGGGCCGGGTGGTACTTCAAGATTTACCGCCCCAAACAGCAGGCCGCCGCTCCCGGCGAGGATTTTGACGAGGCCGAGGAATACGGCGAGGACTATGGCGGCGGTGAGTATGACGACCTCCCCCCGTGGGATGAGGAAGAAGAAAAGGAGGACGGAGAATGAATTTCACATCGAACCCTTTGGAACGGGAAATGAAACGCCGCCCACGGCCCCGGGCTCCCCGCCCGGAACAGCCCCGGGAGGGCTCCCGGTGCTGTGGCTGTCCCTACTGGCGCGGCATCCCCTGCGGCTCCTGCTTTCAGAGCCTTTTGAAAAAACCGGGCGGGAGGTAATATTTTGCGCGAGCTGACCCGTGAGGAAAAGGCCGCTATCCGCTCCCTTGTAGTAAAATGGTGCGCCAACTATGACCGGGAATATGGCTGTCTGCCCCTCGACTGTGAGTGCTATATGCTGGGGAAGTGCTGGACGGGGGCTTACTGCCGCTACTTCCGGGAGGCCGTCCTGCCGCTGAACCCGGTGCTGGAGGCCGCCCTCAATACCGAGGGGCCCGCCCCGGAAACGCGGCCCTGTCCTGTCTGCGGGCGGCCCTTTCTCCCGGACGGGCGACGGCGCTATTGCTCCGAGGCTTGCTCCAAGGCCGCAAGGCAGAAGAAACAGCGGGGATATATGCGGAAATACCGGGGGTGAGGCGTGAGCATTTGGGGGTATAGAACCCCGCTGTTTTCAAGGCTTTCCGGGGCCACTTTTGGGGCGGGGCGTACTTTTACACGTCCTGCCCCGTTTTCCCCGGATGATGCTAACATTTCGAGAGGAGGTTACTATGGACAGAAATCAAGGTTATACAATCTTAAAGGCCGTCATGCTGGAGAATGGCCGGGGCTTTGCGCTGGGGGAGCATCCCCGGGCCCCGTCCCCCTTTGTGACGTGGGCCTGCTACGATGACGAACACGGCGCAAGGCAGTATGAGTGGGGGCATTATGGCAGTGACCGGGCCGCGCTGGAGCAGGACTTGCTGGAGCGGGTGGAAAACTACCAGCAGCAGTTCTCCGTCAAGGTGGCGCACATTGAGGCCCCCGGCCTTTACAAGTATTATTCCACCCAGCGGCCCGTTGACATCGGTACGTTCCCCAAGCCTGCAGGCAACGCCCCGGACGAAATCGTAAACTACGACAAGCGCGTATCCGTGGAGGGCGGCGCGTTCCTTGCGTGGGGGCATCTGACCTACACAAAGCCCTTGACGGAAAAGCAGGCGGCGGACTATGAGCTCCGGCCCGCCCCGGAGGTGTCCGGCCTACTGCAGGAGGGCAGGCCCCGTCCGATTGCCGAGCAGATGAAAGAGGCGGCAAGGCTGGCCGGGGAACGGCAGGCCCCCTCTGCGCCTAAACGGAACGCGCCCGACCGGGGCGACAGATAGCGTGGCTGGCAAAAAGCGCCGCCGCCCCATCCATCTCCATGTGATGGTATCTGAGGAAGAGCAGGCGCTTATCCGGGAACGCATGGCCCAGGCGGGCATCCGCAACATGGGGGCCTATATGCGGAGGATGGCTCTGTGCGGCTATGTGCTCCAGATTGACCTTGCCCCCGTCCGGGAGCTGGTGTCCCTCCAGCGGCGGTGCTCAAACAATCTCAATCAAGTGGCTATCCATGCCAACACCTACGGGGGGATTTACCCCGAGGAAATATCGGCCCTGCAAGCCAGACTTTTAATAAAATAACGTAAAATTCATCAAGATATGGTAGAAGAATACTTCTCCGAAGATTCCACTAGATTTCCTCGGCTGTCATAAACATATATAGTAGCCTTGACACGATAAGGAAATCCACTATAAACGCTGTAAGTTTTGGCACTTCGAATTACAGAGGACTCGCTACTCCACCAGCTCTTCAACGTAGACCAAGTGCCATCTTTTTGCTGTAACTCCGCAAATATTTCCGCTGTATAGGAAGACTTTGTCATGGCGCTTACTTCACAAGAAGCCTCCCAGGTAAGCCCCTTGCTGATGTCCAAATCCACATAGAACGATGCAATATTTGCATATCTAGGTGATATTCCTTCGGCAGTGCTGCACTCGCCCGCAGCAAACGCGGTTCCTGATAGTAAGCACAGCACAACAAAAAGTGCCAATGTGGATAAGGTATTCCTTAATGCGTATCGGTTCATTCGTGATCTCCTCCATTTTTTTGATGTTTGGGATTTTGTCCCTCATAATAAGGAGACACAGAATTTGCAAAATGCAACCTACAACACGAAAATATTTTCAACAAATTTTTTTACATCATCTTCCGGCAACTCGTTCGATGCGATTACGTCAATATAGATGTTATTCTTTAAATCGGTTGTAACTACATGGATGTAATCATCCTTAAAAATGCAAAGGCCCTCATTACCATTGATTGCTATATTCTCAACGCTATCTGCATTTTCTGTGTCAACATTCAATGACCCGTGGCCATCGTATATAAGGATTTTAATCCACTCGCCATTTTCCTTTTCAAAGTTGGCATACCAATCGTATTCACCTTCAGTATACGCAAAATCCTCTGGTAACCACTGAATATCTATATTGTGGAAATATTCGAATTCCGATTTTGGATCATGAGTTCTTTGCGATCTGCCCCCATTGAGCTCCCTAATGTCCAGTTGGGTATATTCTTCTGTAATTGTACGCACAAGATTCAATGTTGCTACACGGAACTCTTCAGAAACGGCAAAAGCGGTGGTAAAAAGAAGCATGGAAATTCCCATAATGATCGCCGCCAGCCGCAGGACCTTCCCGGTCTTCCGCAGCCCGATCTTGCGATGCTCTCTGGCAAAATGGCGGTCGATGGTTTCCAGGCACCGCTTGTCTACCCTCTCCGGCACCGCGGCCTCCGGATTGTCCTGGAGCATTTCGTTGAGGCCCTCCAGCTGTTCGCCCTCCTTCCTCGCCACGCCCTCCATCAGCAGGGCAAAGTACGCGTCGTCAAATTCCTCAAGCAAGCGTTCGTGCTCTGTCATCGCTTCCATCTCCTTTCATCAGCGCCGCCGCCTTTCGTTTGGCCCGTGTCAGCCGCATCCGAACGCTGTCCGGCTTACAGTGTAAAAATTCCGCCAGTTCCTCATTGTCCTGCCGCAGCACATACTTCCGGTAAAGAAGCTCCCGGTCCTGCTCGGGGAGCCGGGGCCATACCTTGTACAGGGCGTTCACCTGCTCTTCCAGCTCCAGCCGTGCCTCCGGCGGCGGGTCCGGAGCTTCAAGCCGCTCCAGGCTGGGATTCGCCATCGGTACGATATGCCTGTCCACGACCGTCTGATGCCGCTTGAAATTGCGCGCCCTGTTTTTGACGGTATACACAATATACACCGTCAGGGCAGGGGCTGGCAAGCCCATAAGCGTATGAACTTTTTTGCAGAGACTTTCCACAGCGTCCTGTACGATATCCTCGCAGTCCTGGCAGTCGGGGATCATGCGCAGAACGGTCGCGTACATCAGTCGGGAATATGTTTGGTACAGGTCCTTCATGAAGGTCTTGCCGTTTGTGTCTCCCGTGGGTACCTTGAATACGATCACTTTTATCCCTCCTTATTTTCCCCTATATAATAGGAGACACGGAAATCGGAAAATGCAACCAAAAAATTTTTATCTTTTTTCAAGGGAAAAGGTAAAAACAGGAAAACCCTGCACAAACAAAGGCCGCTGCGCAAAGAAATCGTGCAAAAGGCTTTGTTTCCCGCACAAACTATGCTATACTAAAAAAAATCCCAGCACACCCGAACAGACAGGAGAAAGGCAGGTGATTCCATGCTTCCGCTGGTTATTATGGCAATTGAGGACGAGGATGACAAGGCGTTTATGACATGGTTATATCTCCAATACCGCCGCCTGATCTATTCCGAGGTACGAAAGATCACCGGCAATACGGACGAAGTGGAGGACCTGCTCCAGTCGGTAGTGGAGAAGCTGATTGAAAAGCTGCCCCTGCTGCGGGGGATGGAGCAAAACAAGCTGGTGAATTACATTATCTCCACGGCAAAGAACACCGCGTACAACTCCTTACGGGGGAAGGACCGGGGAATTTTGTGGGAGGAACAGGAAGCGCTTGCCGATCCCGCGCCTACGCCGGAGGATCAGATCATCGCGCAGGAGGACCTGTACCGCTTGGCCCATGTGTGGGGCAACTTGGATGAAAGGACACAGTACCTGCTTAGCGCAAAGTACATCTTAAAGAAAAGCGGCAAGGAGATTGCCGGTAATTTGAACATGCCCTCGGATAATGTGAGGACGGCGCTGGTCCGAGCCAGACGCAAGGCCCGGCAGGCGATGGAGCAGAGGGTATGATTTTTTATTAGAAAAGGAACACCCTATTCCCTCTATCGCGGCATCCAAATCGGATACAACTACTCCGATCTGAGTAATCGTCTTTAAGTTCTTATTTTTTTCATTTATGACCATTCCTTTCTGCGAAAGGCACCAACGAGGAATGAAACGAGATTGGTGCTTCCGCCATAGAGTGATGTTTGGTAAACTCAGAGAGAGGGCAACTAAACTACAGAGTACGAGGGGATAGGTGCGGTGTAGCAAGCTGTAACTACGCTCATTTATAAGTCACCGGACATCCATTCAAGCACCAATGAGTAGAACAAAGAACCTGTAAACTTATCTTTGTAAAAACACAATCCGTTTTTAGCGGGATGCCCAGCCCCTGGCTACCCTCAACGATACTTTCTTGAGGAGAGGTTTTGAAAATGGCAACAGCACGACTGATACCCTTGCACAGCGGCAAGGGCCGGACCGTGGCGGAGGCCCTGGGCCGGGTGATAGACTATGTGGAGAATCCAGAGAAAACCAACGGCGGCGATTTGGTCACGGCCTACCAGTGCAATCCGTCCATCGTTGACCAGGAGTTCCTTTTTTACGAAGCGGCAGTACGTAGCCATTGCAGGCAGGGAGCGGAAGGACAATGATGTGATCGCTTACCACCTGCGGCAGTCCTTCAAGCGGGGGGAGATCACGCCAGAGCCGGCGAACAAGATTGGCTATGATCTCGCTATGTCACTGACGAAGGGGAAACACGCCTTATTGTCTGCACCCACGTTGACAAGCACCACATTCACTCGCATGGAGCGGATTTAGGGCATAGCAGAGAAAGAGAAAAGTCATGACCGCCGGGAAGGCCTAATCTTATATTCCCCCTTGACAATATCTTTAGAAATATCTGCTAAACCGACATATGCGTAAGAACCATCTCCATCTCATCTGGGATAGGCCGGAAAATATCCGGAAACTTAGAAGTCCGGCGGAGCGGATTGTTCTTCTCTCCACTCAGCTGAAAATCGACAACAAGCTGATCCTTCACTTGATGAGCAGCAAGCGCGGGACCTGCCAGCATGATTTTGCGTCGCTTCCCGCCGCAAATGATTTGCAGCGTCTGGAAAGCGACTACGTGCGATACCTACTGAAACGCTTCCACGGAGATCGGGGCGCCCTGTGCCAGTATCTGGGTATCAGCTGCCACGCTGTCATCCCGGAGAACATTCCCCCGGATATCCGGCGCGGAAATATGGATAATTTCTAGGAACACTCCCGTAATCCAGGGCATGCGGAACCCCTTGGCGGACCTTCCGCCTACTAAACGGCCCATATTATAAAACCACTTAAACAGGCGGGAGCATCTTACGCGATGCTCCCGCCTTGTGTGTTGACCATGGTTGGGTATCGTTTTGTCGCCGTCCCTCGCGCATCTCCGCCGCGCTTTCTGCCTTTCAAAAGCAGTCTGTCCCTCCGGAAGCAAGCTCTGACGGCTTGATTCAGCTCTCACACCACGCGCTCTCCCCGGACAATGACCGCTGAGACCGACACCTGGTCATCGAAGAGCACGATATCTCCATCCTTTCCCTCCGCGATGGAGCCCTTCCGGTCAAACACGCCGATGCACTTCGCCGGCGTCGCGCTCATCATTTTCACGGCCTCCCGCATCGGCACGTCCGCCAGTTGATGCATGGTACGGACCAGGCGGTCCGCCGTGGCGACGCTTCCCGCAAAGGCGGAACGGTCCGGCAGTTTCGCTACCGCATCCTCCACAATCACATCCGTGCCGCAGGTCCGGCTATAGAGCTTATTTGGCACCTCCGCCAAGCCCGCCGGGCTTACGGCGTCGGTGACCAGGCAAATCCGGTCCGCTCCCTTGATTTTATAAATCAGTTTCAACAAACTCGCTGGAAGGTGTCTGCCATCCGCGATCACCTCCACATACAAATCGTCCAGCTGGTATCCGGCCTCCACAATTCCCGCGTGGCGATAGGCGTTGATGCGCCGGACGGTAGAGGTACAGGAGTAAAAATGCGTAATGGACGTAAACCCGTTTTCATACGCCCGGACCGCCTCCTCGTACAGCGCGTCCGAGTGGCCGATGGAAAGCTGTACCCCCCGTTTCCACAGGTCCGCCGCCATCTCCAGCGCGCCGGGCAGCTCCGGGGCCAGCGACCAGCGGATAATATTGGGATACTGCTCCAGAATGGGCAAATACTCCGCCGGGTCCGGATTCCGGACATGCCGGGGGTCCTGGGCTCCCCGTTGGTTGTCGGCAAAATAAGGTCCCTCCATATGGATACCCAGTATTTCCGGCCCATGGGCCATCTGCCGGGCCGCTTGGTTGACGCTGTCCATGGACCGCAGGAACGCCTGCCGGGCGGCGGAAGAGGTGGTTGGCACGATACTGGTGGTCCCGTGACGGAGGTGCGTCATGCAGACGGTCTCCGCCTCTTCCGCCGTGTCGCACATGAACTCTGTTCCGCCGCCGCCGTGTACGTGGATATCCACAAAGCCCGGGGCAATGTACCGGCCCTCCGCATCCAGATACTCCGTGTCCGGCGGAAGGTCCTCCGGTTTCTCCTCATACACCCGGGCAATGCGTCCCTCCCGCAAGAGCACGGCGCCGCCGTCGATCTGCCGCTCCTGCGTCAGCAAGCGGCCGTTGTATATCAGCAGCTCTCCCATGGGCTACGCCTCCTTTTCCAGCAGCGACGCGCTCTCCGTTTCAATGTACAGCACCGCGTGCTTGTGCAGCCGCAGCGCAGAGGCGGGACAGTGGGGGGTGATCTCCTCCCGCAGGGCCGTCCGGACCGCCAGCGCCTTTGTCCGGGCCGGCACGACGCAGACGATGGCCGACGCCCGCAAAATCGCGGGGATGGTCAGCGTCAGGGCCTGGCTGGGCACCTGCTCCAGCGAGGGGAAGCAGCCGTCGTGAACCTGCTGGAGGCGGCACGTCTCATCCAGCTCCACCAGCTTCACCGCCCGGGCGTCCTGAAAGTCCGCAACGTGGGGATCATTGAAGGCAAGGTGTCCGTTCTCCCCGATTCCGGCGCAGGCGACGTCCAGCGGGTGGGTCTGGAGCGCCGCCGCGTACCGCCGGCATTCAGCCTCCAAGTCCGCCGCGCCGCCACGGAGATAGGAGACGCTTCGAAACGGGAGCTTTTCGAAAATCGACCGGCGCAGGAAATTTCCAAAGCCCTGGGGGGCGTCCTCCGCCAGCCCGACATACTCGTCCATATGAAAGGCGTTTACCCGCTCCCAGGGGACATCGGGTGCGGCAGCCAGGGCGGAAAGCAGTTCGTTTTGCGACGGGGCGGCGGCAAAGAGCACGTTCGCCTCCTTCTTCCGGGCCAGAGTCTCCAGAAGCTGTTCCCGTACGGCCCCCGCCGCCGCCCGGCCCATCTCCTCCCGCGTGGCGAATTGCCGCACCAGAAGGCGGTCTACCACAAATTCTTTTGTCATTGCCTTGTTTCCTCCGGCCTCTCAGAACAGCAGGCGGCAGCGGCCTGTGTATCTCTCCACCAGCACCCGGTTGTACTCGTCGCCTCCCGGCATGTTCCCGCTGCGGAACACCGGCGGCGTGAACCCCTTGGAGGCCATGTAGCGGCAAGACTCCGCCACCAGATAGTTTACCGCAAAGCAGTTGCAAAACGTGGACGTGGCCCCCACCTTCTGCTCGCAGCCCTCCAGCTCCACAATGGCGTCGCCATAGGGCAGATGGTTGTCAATGAACACATCCACGGACTCAAAAAGGTTCGCCCCTGTGGGATGGCGTGAGGGATGGTCCTTCGGCAGCTCCCTGGCGAAGGAGGTGGAGGTGATGGCGATGGTGGATACGCCCAGCCGCTTGGCCTCCAGCGCACAGTCGATGGTCATACAGTTGATTCCATAGGCGTTGATAATCAGCAGGACCTCTCCCGGAGTCTGGCCGACTCCGTAAGACTCCAGTACCGGGATGGCATAGCCGGGGGTCCGTTCCACCTTCATGGAGCGGAAGCCGCCGTGGCTCAGATTGGTGCCGGGATCCAGGATGGCGTTGACGCAGGCAAGGCCTCCCGCCCGGGAGAACAGCTCCTCCACCGCCATATTGGAATGACCGCCGGGCCCGATGGCGTGGATGACCTGCCCCCGCATGACGGAGTCGCCAATAAGCCGCGCCGCCCGGGAAACCGCCTCTTCCTCGCCCAAAATCTGGTCCATCAGGGAGCTGATGGTCTCTTTATATGTTCGCATTTCCGAATTCTTTTCCATGTCATTCTCTCCTTATCGCCCCACAATCGATGGCGGCGTGAAAGTAAAACAGCTTCACATACGGGCAGCCGCTGTTTCGTTTGATGGTATGGTACACCCCGGCAGGGGCCAGGAAGCAGGTTCCCGGCTCCAGGGGAAATTCCTCTTCTCCTACCCGGGCGGAGCCGGACCCCTCCAAGACAAAGAAGCCCTCCTGGTCCTCATGAACGCCCCCTTGCAGATACTCGGTTTGCCGGTAATATAGAAGCCCCGTCCGGCACCCCGCTTCGGCGCCGTTGCGTTCCGTGAGCAGGGTCATGTGGTCGTGATGCTCGAAGGCCGTGAGGACGCCGTCCTCCTCCCGGGCAAAGCAGCAGTCAATCATGGGCCCTGCCTCCTTTCCATTCCCTGACCGACCGGTATAGCCGGTACAGCATGAACAGGGAGCAGAGCGCCCCAAACACCGGCAGCGCCGCGAACTGAAATCCCATGGGCCAGCGCAGGGTGGTAAAGGAAATCTTCATTTTGGTCTGGGCCATCTGCGCTCCGTAGGGCACCAGCAGCAGGAAGAAAACCAGCTCCAAAGCGCAGCACAGAAGGTTTGCCCCGCGGCGGCCCTTTTCCGGCAGCATCTCCCGGATAAAGGTGATGCGCAGATGATCGTCCGTATACACGATGGCCGACATGCCGAACGCCAGCATCCAGCAGACCACCAGCTGGATGAAATCCGTCACCCAGAGCAAGGAGAACCCCAGAAAATTCCGGCAGACGATCTCCACGACGATCAGGCAGAAAATCAGGGCGAACAACGCCACCGCCATCCCCGCCAGAAGGTTTCGCAGTTTGTCCAAAGCTTGTTTCATCGCGCACCTCCTCAGAAAAACAGACCGGGTACAAAGGTCACCAGCTGGGGAACATACGTGATCAGCAGCAGAATCACCAGCAGGGCCCCCAAGAAGGGAAGGGCCGCCTTGGAAAGTCGGTCAAAGGACACGCCTGAGAGCTTGGACTCGACGAACAGCAGCCCTCCCACCGGCGGCGTCAGCAGGCCAATCATCAGGTTGACCACCACCACCACGCCAAAGTGCACCGGGTCAATGCCCAGCCCCTCCGCGATGGGCAGCAGCACCGGCACAAAAATGGTCATGGCCGGGATGGCGTCCATAATCATCCCCATCAGCAAAAACCAGACGTTGACCAGCAGCAGGAACATCCAGGGGCGCAGGTTCCACACCAGCACCGCGGCGGCCAGGGTTTTTCCCACCTCCTCCACGGCAATGAGCCAGGAGAAAATGCCGACGATGGAAAACAAGGCCATGATGCTGGAGGAAAACAGCGCCGCCCCTCGGAACGCGTGGAAAATATCCCGGAGTTTGATGGTCTTATACACCACCGCGCCGATGAAGAGGACATAGGCCGCCGCCAGAATGGCCACCTCCGTAATCGTGACAAAGCCGGTGAGCACGCCCACGACGATGATCAGCGGCGCAATCAGCGACAGCCACGCCTCCTTCAGCGCCGCCCAGAAACCCGTCCAGGTGGGGTTTTCCTGGTCCTCCTCGTGGAGGTCCATCTTCCGGGTCTTTGCCCAGCAGATGACGCACATGGCCGCGCCCATCATGATCCCCGGAACCAATCCCCCGAACAGCAGCTTTCCCACGGAGAGATTGGTCAGCATGGCAATGAACACCATGGGGATGCTGGGCGGGATAATGGGTCCCACCACGGCGGAAGCGGCGTTGGCCGCCGCGGCGAAGTCATCCGGGTAGTTGTCCTTTTTCATGGCCGGCAGCATAACCGAGGACACCGCGCTGCAATCCGCCGGCCCGGAGCCGGAGATGCCTGCCGCCACCACGTTTACAAAGACACAGGTATAGGCCAGGCAGCCCTTGATCCGGCCAATGAAAAACTTCGCGAAATTCACCAGCCGCAGGGTCATGCCCGAGACGTTCATAAAGTCCCCGGCCAACATAAAAAACGGAATGGCCAGCAGGGAAAATCCGGAAATCCCGTTGATCATGCTCTGCGGAATCAGGGTGAGGGGCGCGTTGCCGGTGACCAGTAGATACAGCGTGGCCGACAGGCCCATGGATACGAAAATATCCATCCCCAGAAACATCAGCAGAAACATGCTCGCAAAAATCAAAAGCACATTCATCGGTCTTCTCCTCAACGGCCAAGCCGTTATCCGGCGCTCTTGAAGGCGTTCACCACCTCCATGGTTCCCTCCGGCCAGAGGTCCCCGTCAAACTGATCGTAGAAATCCGCGCCCAGCGTCTCCTGCACCGAGGCCACGTCAATTTCCACGTACGTCATATTCTCCTCCAGGAAGGCCACCACCTCATCGATCTGTTCCGCGATCAGCGCCTCCTCTGTATGGACGGCCTTCTCCGCCGCCGCCGCGACCACGTCCCTCTGTCCCTCGGACATGCGGTTCCAGAGATCGTTGCTGATGAAGATCGCGCTGACGTCACGGATGTAATCCGTTTTCATGAAATACTTCTGCACCTCATACAAGCTGGCGCTTTTAACGGTCATAAAGCCGTTTTCCTGGGCGTCCACCGTTCCCTGGCGCAGGGCCATATAGAGATCGGAGAAGGCCACCACCGTGGGCTGCGCCCCCAATTTGCGCATGGTCGCCTGCACCAGCGCCGACTCGGCGGTGCGAATTTTCAAGCCGTTGAAATCCGCCGCGCCGGCGACGGGGGTATTGGCGGTGAGCTCCCGGGGCGGCAGCTCACCGGCGGCAACGACACAGCGCACACCGGACTGCTGGGCGGCGTCCTCAAACCAGCCCCGCGCGCCCTCCGTCTGCAAAAAAGCCTCCAGCTGCGCGTTGTCGTTCCACATGAAGGGCGCGGACACCACGTTGAACACCTCTGCCCCCTGCACCCAGGGATAGCAGGAGAGCGTATTGTACATCATGTCCACCGTGCCGTCGGTCATGCCGCTCAGCAGATCGTTCACGCCGCCTAGTACGCTGTTGGTGAAAATCTTGACGGAAAGCGTGTCGGAATTGGCGTTGACCTCATCGGCGAAGGCCTGCATGGCAGCGCTTGCGGGGTCGTCGTCGCTTTTGATGCCGGCGATTCGAATTTCGATCTTCTCCTCTTTCTCTTCCGGCGCGTTCTGCTGGCCGGAAGCCGGGGCGCCGCCGGAATTCCCTCCGCAGGCGGTCAATAGAAGCCCCAGACTCATAAATGCGCAGAGGGTTTTTAAAATGTGTTTCATACCATTCTCCTTTCCAATCACAGGGTTTGTTCTTCTTCCAGGTATATTCAGCATACATTAGAAAACGTTTTCTGTAAATATAAGAAGAACCCGGCAAATATAACAAAGTAAGTCCAGCCGTTTCTCCAATATTTCTATAATACCCGGGGTAACCTGTATAGTATCTACAGATATAGCGCAGATATATTAGCCTATTCAACGAATTTTTGCAGAAAATATTTTCTATCCTCTCTTGTGTTTCAGAAGATTATCTGCTATATTTTCTGTAAAATCAGCAGCACGAGGAGGCACGAACGATGCAGCACAGGCAGCCAAAGGGCCCCACCATTCAGGACGTCGCCAGCCGCGCCGGCGTTTCCATCGCGACGGTTTCAAGAGTGCTGAACAACACGGATTACCCGGTCAGCCCGCACGTCCGGAAGAGTGTGATGCAGGCCGCCCGGGATCTCCACTACACGCCAAACCTTCTGGGCCGGATGCTGCAATCCAACAGCAATACCGCCATTGGCGTGATTGTGCCCACCCTGCAAAACCCGTTTTTCAATCAGGTCATTCTCGGCGTCGAGTCCGCCGCGCGGAAACGGGATTATGAGGTCATCATCTACAGCTCCCACCGAAGCGTGGCACAAGAGCGGAAGAACATCCTCAGCCTTTTGCAAAAGCGGGTGATGGGCCTGCTGATCGTCTCCATCGACAGCCACCCCACCGCCCTGGAGCAGTACATGGAATACGGCGGCAGAGTTGCGCTGCTGGAATCCGATTTTAAGTTGTCTGCTTGTATCCTTGCCCAAACCGACTATTTCTCCGCCGGGACCATAGCGGCTCAATATCTGGCAGACCGCGGTCACCGCCGGATTGCCTTTTTGACGGCTCCCATCACCAAATTTTCTCGCCAGCAGATTCTTGCCGGAATTCAGGACGCCCTTCGGCGGGCGGAGATTCCCTTTTCGGAGGCGGATATCTTCGTGGCGAATACGGAAGCCGAATCCGACACGGGAATGTATGAATTTGAGCTTGGCCGCCAGCTGGTGGACCAGCTCTTGCAGCGCAGAGAACCCTACAGCGCCATCATCGCCATCAACGACATAACCGCCTTCGGCGTGATACAGGCGCTGAATCAGTATGGCATTTCCATCCCCGGGCAAATGTCCGTCATCGGCTTCGACAACATCACCTATTCCGGTATGCTCTCGCCGCCGCTGACCACCGTGGCGCTGCCCTCCAGCTCCATGGGTTCGGCGGCCTGCCAAATGCTGATCGACGCCCTGAACAAGGAAGGCGACGTGCCGCCGCAGGTGTCCTTTTCCTTCCCCTGCTATTTGGAAGAGCGGCAGTCCGTGCGGGAAATTCCAGGAACGCAGCACCCCTTCCATTCATGATGATATCATTCACGCACTTGAACAGCCCCGCGCCGTCCAGGAAGTCTGCCGTATAGTCGGCATGTGACCACTGCCGCGGAGCTGAAGAAAAATGTTCGCTTTTTCAACTGCGGACACGGCAAAATGCCCCTGCGCAACGCAAAGTTTACACCCGTTTCCTCAAACGCAACACAAAATCCCTGGCGCTGTGCCCGCCGCTCCGGCAAAATGGGAGCATACATTTCAAGGAGGTTTCCCCATGTCATTTTCCGAAAACCTGCAATTTCTCCGGGCCCAGGCCGGAATCACCCAGGAACAACTGGCGGAGGAGCTGGATGTATCCCGTCAGTCCGTCAGCAAATGGGAGAGCGCCCAAAGCTTTCCCGAGATGGACACCCTGCTGCGCATCTGCGGCCTGTACGACGTGAACCTGGACACCCTGCTCCGGGGCAGTGTGGAGGAGAGCCGCACCGCCGACACGGCGAAGTACGACGTCTTTATGAACCGCTTCGCCTGGCGGGTCTCCCTGGCCACCGCCGGCATCCTGGCCGGGTTGGGCCTCGCCGTTCTGGCGGAGGGCTTCGGACTATCCGGCGAGCTGACGGGAATCCTGTTCCTCCCCATTCTCAGCGTCTGCGTTGTCGTCATCGTGGCCTCCGGCATCCAACACGAGAACTTCTGCCGAAGGCACCCCCTCATCGCCGACTTTTACACGGAGGAGGAAAAGGACGCCTTCGCCCAGAAGTTCGTCTGGTACATCTCCGGAGGCGTCGGCGCGGTGCTGACCGCCCTCATCCTGATGACGCTGACGGAGCGCCTCTTTGGCGAGGAACCGCCCTGGGACGCCTGGGCCGCCGGAATCTTCTTTTTCATCATGGCCGGGGCGGTATGGTCCTTCACCTTCGGCGGCATGCAGCAGGACAAGTACAACATCGCCAAGTACAACCGGGAACACAACCCCTCTCCTCACGCCCGGCGGCGGAAGGCCTTGACCGGCACCATCTGCGGCGTCCTCATGCTGTCGGCGACGGCGGTCTACGTGGGCCTGGGCCTGTCCCTGGGCCTGTGGAAACAGGCGTGGTGGCTCTTCGCCGTGGGCGGCATCCTCTGCGCCGTTGTCTCCGTGGCCCTGAATCCCAAGGAGGAATAAAAAGGCCCCGCCTGGATTTCACTCCAGACGGGGCCTTTTTCTCATGTTTCTCAGGGCTTCACCGGCACTCCGGCGGCATTCAGGGCCTGGCGAAGACGGGGGAGATCCCCGTCGAAAATCGCGCCGTCCATGCCCACAAACCAGGCGCCCTCAATGTTGATGTTCAAATCATCGATGAAGAAGCACTCCTCCGCCTGGAGATCGTACTCCCGAAGCAGGGTCCGGTAAATCTCCGGCTGGGGCTTCAAGAGCTTCCAGTCCGCAGAGACGATTCTTCCATCAAAACATTCGCTCCCCGGAATACGGTCAAAATACCGAGGCAGGTCCTCCTTGGCGTTGGACAGCAGGTAGACGCCATACCCCAGGGCCTTCAGCTCCCGCACCAGCTCCGCCATGCCCTCCACGGGCAGCAGCCAGTGCCGCCACCAATCCAGGGTCAGCTCCCGGGCGGGACCCCGCAGCCGCTCCGGCAAACGCCGGCAGATGGCCCCCAGGCCCTCCTCAAAGGAGAGGGTCCCCCGGTCCATCTGAATCCACTCCACAGAGCCGAAGACCTCCCGCAGCAGCGCCGGCCGGTCCTCTTCGGGGATGGCCATGCGCTCCACAAACAGGGCGGGCCGCCAATGGATGAGCACGTTTCCCATATCAAACACAATGTTTCGAATCATAAAATTCTCCCATGGCAATGTGAAAATCCGCACACGCAAAGCGCAGCGGCCCCATCCTCCGTCCGTCGGGCCCCGCGTGCCGCCTATGAAGTCTTTGAGGAATCGGGGCGGGCTCCGTCCACCAAGCCCCGAGGGGCCGTCTCAGAGTCCCAGGCCGTAAATCCGGTTGGCATTCCGGAAAAACACCGCCTCCCAATGCTCTTCCGGTATAAGCCGTTGTATAAACGCAATGTACTCCCCCAGGTTGACGATGGGCCAGTCCGTTCCGAAGAGAAGATTGTCCCACTGACCAATGGCCGTCAGCCAGGTCCGAAGCTGGCCGACATAGCCCTCCTGCTCCCGGAAATAGCGGTCCAGGTCCACCCGGCCCTCCAGAAGGCCCGAGAGATCCGCGGCGACATTGGGGTTCTTCTCCACCACCGCGGCGGCGGATTCTAAAAAGGGATTCCCAAAGTGGCACATGACAAACTGGGTCTCCGGGTGATCCGCCGCCACCTCGTCCAGCGCCAGGGGATGGGCGTATTTCAGGTGGGCCCCCGGAAAGGCGGTGAGCCCCGTGTGTACGGCCACCGGCTTTCCGTATTGGGCGGCCAGACGGTAGACCGGCTCATAGAGGGGATCGGAGAGCCAAATCCGATTATAGCCAGGGTAGAGCTTGACGCCGCAGCAGCTCTCCCGCCGGAGATTGTCCTCCAGAAGCGAAACATAGTCCGGGGAAAAGCCGCCCCCTTCGTCCTGCATGGAGCTGTCCAGCCCGGCGCAGTAATGGAACAGCTCCGCCGGGTATTGATGATAATCGGGGTCCAGGCTGTGGTTCCCCATGACCACGCCGTGAACCACAGAGAGTTGCCCGTAGACCTGGCGCAGATGATTCGTGCTGTTATGGTGCCCCACCTGCCGGGCGGTTTCCTCCGTCTCCGGGTCCGGGGGAAAGAGATGCAAGTGGGCGTCGATAATATTCATGGCGCTTCCTCCTTTTAAAAGGACGGGAGAATATCCTCCCTGTCCAGTATAACACGGTCCCCTGGCGAAGTCGAGGGGGATTTGAAAGCCGGTCCCGCCCGGCGGGCATTTGAATCTCCCCCGAAGGCGGACGCATCGGCCCGCCCCTGCGGAATCAAGGCTTCTTATCCAGCCTTCCCGCAAAAGTCCGGAGTCCGTTTCATCCCCGGACAAACGTCGCGCCAGGGCGGGGATCCACAATCTTCAAGGAGATTCCCCCAGGAATCCGGGAAAGTTCCTTGACAAACAGTGGAATTTACGATAGATTAGCCTTGCTAAAACCATTCCATTTCAAAGGAGATCAACAGCCATGTATTGTGTACGTACCGTAACGCCCGACGTTTTTCTGCTTGGGGCCTCCGACCGGCGGCTGTCCCTGTTTGAAAATGTGTTCCCCGTTCCCCGGGGAGTCTCTTACAACGCCTATCTGGTGCTGGACGAGAAGACCGTCCTGGTGGACACGGTAGACAGCGCCGTGGGCGCTCATTTCTATGAGAATCTGGAGCACGCCCTTCAGGGACGGCCCCTGGATTACGTCATCATCAACCACATGGAGCCCGACCACTGCTCCACCTTGGGCGCGGTCTTCCGCTGCTATCCCGACGCCAAGGTGGTGGCCAGCGCCAAGGCCATTTCCATGATCGGCCAGTTTTTCGACGCCGACGTCACCGAGCGCTGCATGCCGGTGAAGGAGGGAGACACCCTCTGCACCGGGCGGCACACCTTCGCCTTCGCCATGGCTCCCATGGTCCATTGGCCGGAAGTCATGGTCACCTATGACACCACGGATAAGCTCCTCTTCTCCGCCGACGCCTTCGGCACCTTCGGCGCGCTGAACGGAAACATCTTTGCCGACGAAGTGAACTTCCAGTCGGAGTGGCTCCCCGACGCCCGGCGGTACTATACCAACATCGTGGGTAAGTACGGCCCGCAGGTCCAGACCCTGCTGAAAAAGGCGGCAGCCCTGGATATCCAGTACCTCTGTCCCCTTCACGGGCCCATCTGGCGGAAGGACATCGGCTGGTTTGTGGAGAAGTATCAGCACTGGAGCTCTTACACACCGGAGGACCGGACCGTGGCCATCTTCTGCGGCTCCATCTACGGCAACACGGAGAACGCCGCCGAGATTCTGGCCGCCCGTCTGGCGGACAAGGGCGTGCGGGACGTGCGGCTCTACGACGTGTCCCACACCCACGTCTCCGAGCTGGTGTCCGAGGCCTTCCGGTGCAGCCATCTGGTCTTCGCCTCCGCCACCTATAACGGGGAGATCTATACCCCCATGGACAACTTCCTCCGGGACCTGAAATCCCACGGTCTCCGGAACCGCACCGCCGCCCTCATCGAGAACGGCACCTGGGCCGCCGTCTCCGGCAAGCAGATGGCGGAGCTTCTGGGTACCATGAAGGACATAACCGTGCTGGAGGGAACCGTCAGCCTGAAGTCCTCGGTAAAAGAGGCCCAGCGTCAGAGCCTGGAAGCCCTGGCGGACACCCTGGCAGCGGACGTGCTCGCCCACGGGGAATAACGCCCCTCCGGCGGCCAGCCAAACCGATCCCGGGAATCCGGACGCGTCCCATATGCAAACAGCCCGGCACGGAATCCCGTGCCGGGCTTTGAATTGCTTGCGCCCCGGAACCGGGTCCGGCAGGAAGGGAACTCCTTCCCTCGCCGGCCCCACGGGCTTTCAATACCCTTTTCCGAAAAACGAAGCCCGGCGTGGAATTCCACGCCGGGCCCTTCGCTCTTTATCCAAGAATCTCTCCCCAGCTTCGGCCCAGGGCAGCGCCCTTGTCCAAGACGGGGAAACGCTCTTAATCCATGATATCCACCGAAACCTTGACTCCCTCCCGCTGCGCCCGGGAACGAATCACCGTCCGGATTTCCTTGGCAATGCGGCCCTGCCGCCCGATGACCTTGCCCATGTCCTCGGGGGCAACCCGCAGCTCCAGGGTCAATTCCTGTCCGTCCGGGGCACTCTCGGTTACGGAGACCGCGTCGGGGTTGTCAACCAGGTTCCTGGCGATATAGAGCAGCAAGTCCTTCATGTAACGCCCTCCGGATCAGAGGACGTCCACTTTTTTCAGCAGCGCTCTGACGGTGTCGGTGGGCTGAGCGCCGGACTTGATCCAGGCCTGGGCGCGCTCGGCGTCAATCTTGATGGCGGCGGGGGAGACACAGGGGTTGTACGTACCAATCTCCTCGATGAAGCGGCCGTCCCGGGGGAACCGGGAGTCCGCCACCACCACCCGGTAGAAGGGGGCCTTCTTGGCGCCCATGCGGCGCAGTCTGATCTTAACCATGATGTTGTACCTCCAAAATATTTTGATTCATTTACTATATTTCACCTGTAAGGTTGAAATCGTCTCGTCAGCGGAAGCGCTTCTTCCGGCCAAAGCCGTGGAGCCGCCCGCCCCGGCCTCCGCCGCCCCCCAGCTGGGGCATGCGGCCCTTGCTCATCTGCTTGGTGAGCTGCTGCATCATCTCGAACTGTTTCAGAAGGCGGTTCACGTCCACCACCTCCAGCCCGCAGCCCGCGGCGACGCGCTTCTTGCGGCTGGCGTTCAGCACCTGGGGATTCTCCCGCTCCTGGGGGGTCATGGAGAGGATGATCGCCTCCGTCCGGGCCATCTGCCTCTCGTCGATGTTCGCTCCCTGGAGCTGCTTGCCCAGGGCCCCGGGCATCATACCCAGAAGCTGGTTCAGGTCCCCCATGTTTTTCAGCTGCTGGAGCTGCTCGTAGTAATCCTGTAGGGTGAAGCGGTTCTTCCGGAGCTTTTCCTCCAGCTTGGCGGCCTGTTTTTCGTCATAGGCCTGCTCGGCCTTCTCGATGAAGGACAGCATGTCGCCCATGCCCAGGATACGGGAGGCCATGCGGTCCGGGTGGAAGGGCTCGATCATGTCCAGCTTCTCGCCAGTACCGGCGAATTTGATGGGCTTCCCCATGGACGCCCGGATGGACAAGGCCGCGCCCCCTCGGGCGTCGCCGTCCAGCTTGGTGAGGATGACGCCGTCGATGCCCAGGGCTTCGTCAAAGGCCGCGGCGGCGTTTACCGCGTCCTGGCCGGTCATGGCGTCCACGACCAGCAAAATCTCGTTGGGATGGACGGCAGCTTTCATCCGCTTCAGCTCGTCCATCAGGTTCTCGTCCACGTGGAGCCGTCCGGCAGTGTCCAGAAACACCATATCGCTGCCGTGGTCCCGGGCATGGCGGATGGCGTTCTCGGCAATCTTCACCGGGTCCCCCTGGCCCTCCTCGAAAACCGGGAGATCCATCTGTCCGCCCACGACCTTCAGCTGCTCAATGGCGGCGGGACGGTACACGTCGCAGGCGGCCAGCAGGGGCCGCTTCTGATACTGCCGGCGCATGAGGCCGCCCAGCTTGGCGGTGGTGGTGGTTTTGCCCGCGCCCTGGAGACCCACCATCATGACGACCGTGGGCCCGGAGTTGGCCATGGTGATCCGGGCGTTGGACCCGCCCATAAGATTCGTCAGCTCCTCGTTGACGATCTTCACCACCTGCTGGGCGGGGGTAAGGCTGTCCAGCACGTCGCTGCCCACGGCCCGTTCGGTGACTGCGGCCACAAAGTCCTTGACTACCTTATAGCTCACGTCGGCCTCCAACAGGGCCAGACGAACCTCCCGCATGGCCTCCCGGACGTCGTTTTCCGTCAGGCGGCCCTTGCCCCGGAGGCGCTTAAAGGCGGCGTTCAGTTTTTCGGTCAATCCTTCAAATGCCATAAGCTCATTCCTTCAAAGCGGCGGCTTCCTGGCGGATGCGCTCCGCCAGCTCCGCCAGACGGCGGTCTTCATACTGCCGGTAATTGAGAGTCGCGATTTCCCCGGCGGCCTCCTCGATGGCTTCCAGGTGGCCGCTCCGGGCAAGGAAGCGCTTGATGATGCCGGTCTTGTCCTCCACTTCCTGCATGGAGGCCTCGGCCCGGACGATGACGTCCCGGACGCCCTGGCGGGAGATTCCCGCATTCTCGGCAATTTCGGCCAGGGAGAAATCCTCGTTGTAATAGAGGTCGAAGAATTCCTTCTGCCGGGGGGTCAGAAGCTCTCCGTAGAAGTCGTACAGCATGGTCATGCGGTAGGTCTGGTTCTTCATCCGGAGCCCCCCTTCTATCGTGTAAAGCTCCGTCGCTTTACAATGCACCTTAGTTTACAGGAAATCATCCCAAATGTCAAGGGGAAAATACAGCGGAATTTGTCCCCTCGCGTATTTTCTGTCCGGGAGGCCTGGGTGTCTTTTCAGAATACCCGGCGCGGAGATTTTATCCCGCGGAGAACCGGCTCCGTCCCCCGTCGCGTTCACGAAAAATGAAAGAGGGGCAAATCCCCGTGCCCTGCTCCTCCTAGACAAAATGCACGAGAGAGCCCGTCCTCCGGGAAATATCAGTTGCCAGCAAAACAAAGAGGTGCTATAATAACAGCCGGCGTAATCGATTTATGGCAGCCGCACCCAAGCCGCCGGCCTTCCGGCGGACAACCCGCATATGCCTTTTCGATCAAACCGGGTCCGCGGGGCTGCGCGAAAAGCCCCGGCGGCTCTGAAGCAAGCGGGACCAGGAGGCCCTGCCGCGCCATCGATTTTCTAACAAATGGGAAGGACGTGATCCCCCGTGAAACGTGTATGTTTTCTTCTGGCCCTTCTCGGGCTGTGCCTGAGCCTGACCGCCTGTCAGGCGGAGGAACCCCAGCCGGCGGACGAGGCCCCGCCGGAGACGGTGTCCCTGACCGTCTGGGGTGCGGCGGAGGACGAGGCGCTGATGGAGGAGATCATCGCCTCCTTCCAGGCCCGTTACGCCCAGGAGGCCAGCTTCCGTATCACCTATCAGGCCCAGAGCGAGTCCAGCTGCAAGGACACCCTTCTGGGGGACCTGGAGGGCGGCGCGGACGTCTTCGCTTTCGCGGACGACCAGGTAGCGGCTCTGGCCGCCGCCGGGGCTCTGGACCCCATCGCCAACACGGCGGAGATTCAGGCCTCCAACCTCTCCGCAGCGGTAGAAGCCGCCGGTGTGGACGGGACGCTGTACGCTTACCCGCTGACGGCGGACAACGGCTATTTTCTCTACTATAACAAGGCCTACTTCTCCCAGGAGGACGCCGGCAGTCTGAACCGCATGGTTGAGGTGGCCGCCCAGGCCGGACGGCTGGTGGCCATGGACTGGTCCTCTGCGTGGTACGTATACGCTTTCTTTGGAAACACCGGACTAGAAGTGGGACTGAATGAGGACGGCCTCACCAATTTCTGCACCTGGAACAGCACGGAAAACGCCATCCAGGGCGTGGACGTGGCCCAGGCCATGCTGGACATTGCCGCCAGCCCCGGCTTCGCCAGCCGGACGGACGAGGAGTTCCTCGCCGGCGTCCAGGACGGCTCCGTCATCGCCGGGGTCAGCGGCGTGTGGAACGCCGTGGCCATTCAGGAGGCCTGGGGCGAAAACGCCGGAGCTGTCCGTCTGCCCGTTTTCACCTGCGCGGGCCAGGAAATCCAGATGGCCTCCTTCTCCGGCTGCAAGCTCATTGGGGTGAACGCCTATTCCAAGCACCCGGACTGGGCCGCCCGGCTGGCGGAGTGGATCACCAACGAGGAAAACCAGTTCCTCCGCTTCCAGCGGCGGGGCCAGGGCCCCTCGAACATCCAGGCGGCCAACTCTCCGGAAGTCCAGGCCTCCCCGGCCATCGCGGCACTACTGGCCCAGTCGGAGTTCTCCCAGCTTCAGCGGGTGGGCGGAAAGTTCTGGGACCCGGTGACCCTGTTCGCCGAGAACCTGGCCCAGGGGAACCCCTCCGGCGCGTCCCTGCAAGCCCAGCTGGACCGTCTGGTGGAAAGTGTCACGGCGCGGTAACGGAAAAACCGGAGAATGATGCCATTTCGGAGGAGATCACATGAAGGGAAAGCTGACTTTGCAGCAGCGGCTGGCGCTGCCCATTCTTCTACTGGGGCTGGTGGCCCTGCTGTCCAATCTGCTGGCCGTGTTCAGCATCAACAACGTAAACGCCAACGCCGGTGTCATCGTAGACGACTACATGGCCAGCGAGGCCCAGCTGGAGGAGATCCGGCACTCCATGATGGACCTCCACCGGCTGGCCCTGTCCCACATTGTGGCGGCGGATCACCGGACGATGATCCGCCTGGTCCAGGAGATCAAGGCGGAGGAGGCCGCTCTGGACGAGCGCCTGGAGGCCTACACTGCCTCCGCTTCCCAGGAGGAACTGGAGACCTGCCGGTCCCTTTCCGCCGGGTACGAGGACTTTAAGCACGCCCTGGTCTCCCTGGTCTGCGCCAGCGCCGACAGCAAAACCCAGGAGGCCTACGCCATGGCCAACGGCGCCGTGGCCCAGTACAGCAACCAGGTGGAGGCGGACATCAACACCCTCTACACCGCCGTCAGCACCCAGGCCGAAGCGGCCCGGGGCCGGCTCTCCGCCGTTTACATCACCTCCCTGCTGACCAGCTGCGTCACCCTTACCCTGGGTATTCTCCTGGTGGTGGCGGCCTTCCGCATCATCCGGAAATACGTGATCGCCCCCATCCGGGACGCCATGACCACCCTCCAAAACAGCTCCGAGCGCATCAGCGGCGTAGTGGGTGAGGTACGGGGCCGGACCCAGCGCTCCGGAGACAGCATCCAAGCCCTCTCCGGTCTCACCGGCCAGCTTTCCGCCGCCCTGGAGGAGATCGCCAGCAGCACGGCCACCATCCGCTCCAGCACCTCCGGCACTCAGGGCGACGCGGCCGACATGGCGGCGGAGTGCCTGAACATCACCGCCTATTCCACCGACATGCGCTCCCGGGCCGAGGATCTGGAGCGGGACACCCAGGTCCGGATGGAGGACATCCGCCTCAAGACCGGGGAAATCACGGCGGTTTTGAACGAGGCCATCCAGAAGAGCAAGAGCGTGAACCAAATCGGCATCCTGACCCAGGACATTCTCTCCATCTCCTCCTCCACGGACCTGATCGCCATCAACGCCTCCGTGGAGGCCGCCCGGGCGGGAGAGGCCGGCAAGGGCTTCGCCGTCGTGGCCCGGGAGATCCGCAAGCTGGCGGACGCCTGCTCCGAAACCGCCGGGCACATTCAGGAGGTCAGCGGCGTAGTGACCGGAGCGGTGGAGTATCTGGCCGGCAGCGCCCAGGAGCTGGTGGACTATCTCAGCAGCGCCGTCCTCTCCCAGTTTGAGCAGTCCGTCCAATCCGGGCGGCAATACCGGGACGACGCCGCGTACATCGAAAGCTGCATCGACGCCTTCAACAGCCGGGTGGAGCGCCTCCGGGTCGCCATGGACGAAATTGCGGGCTCCATCTCCAACATCTCCGACGCCATTGAAGGCGCCGCCACCGGCGTCAGCGGAGCGGCGGGCTCCACCCACGCCCTGGTGGATGACATGGCGGGCATCACCCAGCGCATGCACACAAATCAGGAAATTGTAGGAGAGCTCCAGCGTCAGGTGGACGTTTTTGCCAATTTGTAAATCCCAATTCGGCTTTGTGTTCCTGGCAAATTATAAAGAACAGGGGCGAATAATCATGTCATTCCAGAAAAAATCCAGAATCATTGCGTCGATTATGCTTATAGCGGCAATCGCATTTTTTGCGTTTGCCATCACCCATCCAACAGCCAGTTTCCCTTGGAGCAATGCCGCAACATATTTCATTTATGCTGTTTACATTTTAATCATGGTGGTACTGTTTGTAGCTCCTTGCAGAAAGGGAAAATAAACGCTGCTGCGAATGAATATGCAGGGTGAAATGAATATTCGTCTTAGGGAACACAAAAGCGATTGGGCGATTTGTAAAGAACGGTCCCTCCAAAAAAGGAAGAAAATGGACTTTTCCGGTCCTCTTTTTCCCAATCCAACAACCGGGAAACTTTCGACTTGCAAACGGGCGAGTTCTTTAGTATAATAATAGGAAATTCATCGAATTGCCGGAGAACGGAGGTGCCGCAAGCATGTCTTTTAAGGACAAAATTGCGTCCTTTCTCCACCGCCCCAAGGCGGAGGAGAAAGTGGACGAAGAACTGCTCATTGAGCAGGAAGCCTCGCCGCAGGAGGTGGAGGCTGTTCCGGAGGCCGTCTCGACGGATCCATCCTCACTGGAACTGCCTGCGGATCATCCAATTCGCCAGTTGTACAGCCTCCGGCTGAAAGAGAGCGGTTCCCTGCCCTCTCCCCGGCTCTGCATGGACGAGGACGGCATCCTCCCCGAGGAAGTGGTGGCCAAGGAGCTCGTCCGCCTCCAGTCCTCTTTGAAAAACGTCTGCGGTTCCCGCCTAAAGGCCATCAAGGGCCGGACCCGGGGCAAGCACAACAAGAAGAAGGCGGAAGCCGAAGCCGCCGCCGAAGAAGAGCCCCTGGTTCTGGACGCGCGCCCCTGGTTCTTCCTCTCCTCCGACAAGCTCTACGCTTGGATGGTGGCCTTTCCCCCGGTGGGACCGGGGGCGGAGCTGACCAAGGAAATGATCTGGCAAAGCCTTTCGGAGCACAGCATCTCCTTTGGCGTCAACACGAAGCTGGTGGACCGTATCCCCCGGGCGCGGGACCGCTATTTTACCCTCTATCTGGTGGCCAAGGGAAAGCCCGCCTTTGACGGGCGGAACGGCAACATTGTGGATTACTTCCCCCGGGCCATCGATCGGGTTCTGGAGGTAAACGAGTTCGGCCAGGTGGACTACACCGCCCTGAACCTTATTTGCAACGTGGAAGAGGGCCAGGAGATCTGCCGCCTGATCCGCCCCACCGAGGGCGAACCTGGCCGGACGGTTCTGGACCAGGAGGTTCCTGCCAAGAGCGGAAAGTCTGTCCCCCTGCCCAAGGGGCGGAACACGGAAATCAGCGAGGACGGAGACGCGCTAATCGCCGCCATGCCGGGCCATGTGGAGTTCACCGGGCACAATTTCCAGGTGAAGCCCGTGCTGGACATCGACGGAAATGTGGACTTCTCCACAGGAAACATCAAATTCGTAGGCGATGTGAACATCAAGGGGGATGTGCTCAGCGGCTTCTCTGTCCGGGCCATGGGGAACATCCATGTAGGCGGCGTGGTGGAGGCCGGCAGCACCGTGGACGCCGGCGGAGACCTGACGGTTGTCAAGGGCATCCTGGGGGACGGGAGCACCGTCATCCGGGCCTCCCGGTGCATATTCTCCAAGTACATCGAAAACTCCACCATCGTCGTCCGGGAAAACCTGCAAACGGACTGCATCGTCAACGGCAGCATCTTCTGCGACGGAGAAGTCATCGTACGCTCCGGACGGGGCAGCATCATGGGGGGCAAGGTCTGGGCCGCCCACAAGATCAGTGCCAGCGCGGTGGGCGCCAAGTCGGAGTGCCGGACCTCCGTCTCTCTGGGGGGGCTGCCCTGCACGATCTTCGAGCGGGATTCTGCCCGGAAGGAGCTGCGGCACCTCTCCCAGGAGCTGGAGCGGCTGGAGGACCAGCTGGACAGCCCGTCCAAGTCCAGCTTGCTGGGCAAGACCCGGATGAAGCTCTCTGTGGCGGAGCTGAAGCTGAAGCAGCTGGAAGAGGATTTAAACGCCGCAAAGGCCGAACTGAAGGACAAGGACGACAGCGGCCGTCTGGAGTGCTCCATCGCCTATCCGGGAACGGAGATCACCTTCGGAAACGAGATTTTCCGCGTGCGGCAGGAAACCCGGCAGTGTGTCGCGAAGCTGCTGTGCGACGAAATCGTACTGATGTAAGACGGGCCTTGGTTTGATAAGCTGACATCCATCTTTAAGAGGCAGCGGGCAGGATCTGTCCGCCGCCTCTTTTTCCCATCGAAACAGACCGGCAAAGCGCCGCTGAAATCTTTCGATTTCAGCGGCGCTTAACGTCTGGAAACAATCCCCAAAGTGTGACCCGCAAAGCCGGGAATCTCACTTCTCCGCCTCCAGGTCCTTGATCATGGGCGGGAGCTGGGAAATCATATTGTCCATATCCTCGAACATGGCGCTCTTGGTCGTTCCCAAGCGGCTGGCCTGATCGATGTGCTTGACGACCTCCTGGTACTGGTCTCTAATCCGGTCGAAGAACTGACACAGCGTTTGCAACTCTCCCTGGGAGCTGGCGATGACCCCGGAAATCTCGCTCTGTACGGACACAGCCCCCTCGGCAGCGGCGATGATCTCCCGGAAGCTCTCGTCGGTCTGGGCCACGATCCCCGCCGTCTCTCCCAGGGTCTCCTGAGAGGCTCGGATGCTGTCGCTGAGCTCTCCGGCCCGCTCCTCCACGTCGCCCACGCCGGTGTTTACCTCGCCGGCCAGAACCTTGATCTCCTTGGCCAGCTGCTTCACCTGGGCCGCCACCACGGCAAAGCCCCGGCCCTCCACCCCGGCCCGGGCCGCCTCGATGGAGGCGTTGATGGCCAGGATGTTTGTCTGGTCCGCGATGGAGACGATCTTCCCCATGCACTGCTGAATCTCCCGAATGGCTCCCTGGAGCTTGGAGAAAATCTCCGCCATCTCCTCATAAGACTGCTGCACCTTCCGGGATGTCTGGTTCAGCTCCTCAATCTCGCTCTGAGTCTCCGACACGGTCTGGGCAATCTCCGTCCGGACGTGGTGGAACTGCTCCGCCGTCTGGTCAATGTTGGCAAAGGACTGGCCCAGCTCCTGGAGCTTATCCTGGAAGTGGTCCGCTTCGGCGAGAACGCCGGAAAAGGTGTTTCCCACCATGCTCAGCTCCGAGAGGGACGCCACTTCTTTCTGTACTAATTCCCGCTGATACTCTTTGAGGCTGCCTGCTACGTGCAGGACCGGGTAGAGGCTCTTCTCCTGGCCGGGCTGGTCCGGCTGCCGCCGGTTCTTCCCCGAAAATAACATATCAAATTCCCCTCCCTCACTCGAAGACCACGCAGGTCATGGACTGGTTGACAAAGCGGTTGTTATAGTGCTCTCCGTAGCCCACCACGCCGGCATGGCACCCCAGGACCGCCATCTCCCGCAGATAGGACTGCATGTATCCCCGCTCCGAGAAGAGCTTATAGCGGAACAGGCAGTTCACCGAGAAGACCGCCGAGCGCTTGGGGAACTCCCGCATGATCTGCTGAATGGTGTTTCGGGTGATGGCCTGATAATCTCCCAATTCCAGGAGGATCAGCACGTCGGAGTCGTTCACCTGGCGGAAGCAGGCCAAGGCGTTGCCATTGACCTCCTTAATGGAGATGATGCAGGTGTCGTCCCCGTTGATCTTGCCGAAAGGATTTTGGAAGGTGCGGGTGAGAATCTCCTCGTCCGTCACGTGAAGGATGCTCTTATAAACCTGCTTGGCGGGCTTGCCGTTCAGGGAGCCCAGTATGTAATTGGCCCGGTCCGTGTCCGAGGCGATGAAGCGATAATTTCCCAGCTGATGGTAGATGTTTTCCTTATAGGTCTTCACCCGGCCATTCTGGTTGCGCACCAGCGCGTAGGCCACGGCGTCCTGATAGACGCGTCCGTTGGCGGAAACCCGGCCCTCGCCGCCGGTTCCTCCCACCAGGGAGATTCCCCGGGAGCGGAGGGCGGTATAGATGGTCGTCAGGACGCAGGCGTCGTTGCCGGTGCAAAAATCGATGCACACCGTGTCCCGGCCTGAGCCGCCCACGGTCCGGATGTCCCGCTCCATCCGCTGGATATACTTCACGGGCATGGTGGACACCTGCTCCAGGACGTTGACCGTCGCGGTGACGCCGTCGCAAAAAGCGATGACGCTGACGCCGTTCTCCACGATGTTTATTTGATAGCTCATGCCGATACAACCGATGCTGGGAACTCCAGGGAAGCGCTTTTCCAGCTCTTTTACGTGGGTCTCGAATTGGGCGTCGTTTGATAACAGCATTATAAATTGGGGACTGTAAAGCCCGCTGAGGGCCTCATCCAGATTTCCCTGAGGACTCATGCCGATAAACTGCTTCACGCCGTCGTCTCCTCTCAATAGAAACTACAGATTCTACAGGTTCTTAATTATACTGGAAAGTTTCGGCTATGTCAATAAGCGACAGGGCCCCCAGGGACCATTTTCTGGCCGGAAATCCCGCATGGAAAAGCCCTGTTTATCCGCCTTTTCTCCGCGCCCGCTCCCCCGTCAAGGGGGGAGCCGCCGAAATCAGGGCAGGCCCCCACTCTTCAAGACCGCCGGTCTTTCAGGGAGCTTTCAGCTTTCCTCTCTATACTGCTTCTCAGCATCTCAGGCGAAACGGAGGAACTCTATGAATCAAAACATCCAGCCGCAGGGCCGGGGCATCACCCTAAACAGCCTGTTGGATGAACAGCGGTCCTTGAATATGCGAATGTTGCTGGCACTCCAGCTCCGGGACCAGGCGGCCCAGGAGGAATTGCGTGCCAGCCTGGAGGACGTGGCCGCGCGTATAGAAGCGCTTCTCTCCGGCGGGCTGCCCCGTCCCGAGGGGCAGGGCTAGAAAACATCGGCTGCACCGGCGGCCCGACCGTGTATGGACGCGCGCTTTACAGGAACCCCGGGAGACCAGGGGCCAAATCAGCGCCCGGTCCCCCGTACGTCTCAATTCTTAAATTCAGGCTTCCCCGGCGTTCCGGGGCCCGTTCGTGCAAGGCAACTCCGCGGGTTTTGAAACCGCCGGCGGCCGGAAGGCGCGCCTTCGGGCTTACAGAACCAGGCCCTAATTCTTTCCGCAATAGCGGCGGAGGCCGCAATTATAGAGGGCGGCCATCCGGGGCTCCAGAACGGGTTCCTCCCGCTCTCCCTCCTCGTCCTGTACATACCACTTCTCCCCATCGGTGCTGAGCAGCGGCCCCAGCGTCTTCAGGGAATAGGCGGCCAGGCGGATGCTGCCCCGGCTCCAAACCCGGAGGACGTTTGGGATATCCACATCCGCCGGGGAATCGATCACCGCCAGGCGGAGCTCCTCTATGTAGGCCCCGCCAAAGGGCTGCTCCACGTCCAAGCCGGCAAAGTTGCTGTCGTACAGGGACTCCAGCGCTCCCTCCAAACCGCTGTTGTTCCAAACCGGCGCAATCACATTGCACTCGCTCAGCCGAATCCGGCGCTCTCCCGCCGCGGGGATACCGGAGAGGGGAATCAGCTCGTCCATGGCAAAGGGTCCCGTCTTCGTCTTCGGAAGAAAAATCCGGGAGGCGCTGTCGGCGGTAAGGCTCATCATCAGGGCGTGAATCACCCAATCCAGAAACAGATCGAAGTTTCGTCCCGAGACCTTGCAGCGCTGGGCACCCTGGTTCAGGAATTTGCTCATGGTCTCGTAATCCGTCAGCGCCATAGGCGGCATGGGACTTTCATAGAGATTTTTCAAACGGGTGGTGGGCAGCATAAGAACCTCCCCGCGCCCTTGGGCGCTTCGTGTTTCAGAATCATAGGGTTATTTTATCACGCCCACCGCCAAAACACAAGCAATAAACCGAACAAGCGTTCCGGAGTTCCCGGCCGAAAGATTCGGAGATTTTTACAGGCCCCGCCGTTTCGGCGGGGCCTGTTGGAGCTTCCGTTACTCCGCGAGAGGAATGTCCACACCGCAGACGCGGAGGTAGTCCAGCTGCTCCATGTCCAGGGGCATGGGGAATTCCATCCGAAAGTCCATGGCGTTATCAGAAGCGCCTATCCCCGTGGAACAGCCCTTCATATCCAGAACCTCCCCATTCTTCAGGTGGATGGCCAGGCCCTTATACGGGCCCCAGTCGGAGTACCTCCCGGCCTCCTTCCGGCGGAAGCTCATCCGCAGCGCCAAGGGGCTGAGCGTCAGCTGCTCCAGCACCCAGTCCACCCCGTTGGCCTGGCAGACCTGGTTCGGCTCCAGCCGCAGGACCTCCGTGGGCCGGAGGGTAATGGTCAAGGTCCACTCTCCGGACAGCACGGTTTTCCGCTGGTAGTCGTTCTCCTCATCCAGACAAATCAAATCCCGCAGGCGGAGGCTGCACCGGCCCCCGGCGCCGAGAGATTCGTCGTTCAGCGTGAAGGTCACATCGTACCGGCCATCCCCTATCTCCGTGGCGGAATAGCCGTGGGAGCGCACCTCCTGGCCCTCCTCCGTCAGGATTTCCACCTGCTCAAAGTACCCGGCGTGTTCCTCGAATTTCGCCCGGACCTCCGGGTCCAAAACGGTCATGCGGACCGCGATCATAGCCAGCTGCCCATCGAACACCGCGTCCAGCATCTCGAAGCGCAGCCCGTCGGACTCCACCAGGGCGGTATCCATTTCCGCCCCCAGGTCTAAAAGCTGCTGGGTATTCACGGCGTTTTGGTAGTTCCCGGCCCAGTGGCTGTCCTCGAATTTCTGGCGGAAGAGCCTCCCGCCGCCCAGGGCCAGACCCGCCGCCGCCACACCGGTAAGCAGGGCGGCCACTACCACTGCCGCCAGCCAGCGGGCCGGATTCCGGCGTCTTCGCAGGGGTTCCTCCCATCCGTCCGCGGTGTGCCAGGGGGCCGCCAAAAGACGGCTCATGCGCCTCCGCTGGCGATAAGAGAGCTTTGGCGGGGGAGGAGCCTCCTCCACGTCCCGCCGGAGGGCCTCCTCCAGGGCGTTTTTCAGCATGGCGTCAAACACAGGACCGTCCATCCAGGTACCCCTCCCTTCTCAACATGCCAATCAACAGCTTCCGGCCCCGGAAGAGGCGGCTCTTTACCGCGCCCTCGGTCAAGCCCAATTCCCTGGCGATGTCCCCCAGGCTCCACTCTGCCACGAAGCGCAGCTCCAGCACCCGGCGGTACTCCTCCGGCATGGTTCGGATCAGCATCACCAGGGACTCGAACTCCCCTTGGTCCGGCGGAATGGCGGGCTCCCAGGGCTGAGACTCCAGTTCCGTCTCCCGGCCCTCCTTTCGGAGCATGTCCAGCGCCGTGTTCCGGAGCACCACCATCAGCCACCGTTCCAGCTGGGCGTCGGAGCGGGTCCGGAGGGAGGCGAAATTCTGTATGAGCTTTATAAAGGTATCATGGACCGCGTCCTCCGCTCTGGGGCCCGGCCCCAGAAGCCGGGCGGCCAGCCGGTGAAGCGGACGCTGATGGCTTTTGTACAGCCGGGTGAAGCGGGCCCGGTCGTCGTCCCGGTCCAGCTGGAGCGCACAGCAGGGCAGCATGGCCAGCGCCTCCTTTCGTCCTTCTATACATTAAACGTTTCAGCAAGCAAAAACGTTTCCTCTTTCGGACAAATTTTTTGCGGGCGGTCCTGAGAATATCCGGCCCCGGAACGGCAGATACTGCTTGCAGCGTATGCTTGAGCGAGACCGGAGCACCCCCGGGAATTCCGCGGCGGGGTCCCATAGTCCGGCAGCAGAACTGGAGGAAGCGCCTATGATGACCGCCTTTGCCCGCACCGTCATTCTCTATTTTCTCATCATGACCGGCCTCCGCCTCATGGGCAAGCGCCAAATCGGCGAACTGGAGCCCGGGGAGCTGGTGCTGACCATGATGATTTCGGATCTGGCCACCGTGCCCATGCAGGACTTCGGAATTCCCCTGCTGGCGGGAGTCATCCCCATTTTGACCCTGCTGGCCCTGTCCATGCTTTTGAGTCAGCTGTCCCTTAGCAGCATCCGCTTTCGGGCCCTGGCCTGCGGCACGCCCTCCGTCCTCATCCGGGAGGGCGTTCTTCAGCAGGAGGCCATGCGGAAAAACCGCTATACCCTGGACGAGCTCCTGGAGGAGCTCCGGGGGCAGGGCTTTACCGGAGTGGAGGAGGTGAAGTACGCCGTACTGGAGAACTCGGGCCATCTCTCCGTCCTCCCCTGGGCCCGCTGTCAGCCGCCCACGGCGGAACAGCTGGGGGTTGCCGTAGAGGAAAACGTAACGCTGCCGGTGGTCCTGGTAAACGACGGGCGGCTCCTTCGGCGGAACCTGGAGGCCCAGGGACTGGACGAGGCGTGGCTCCGGGAGGCCCTCCGGAAGGAGGGGCTGTCGTCCCACCGGGAGGCGTTTTTGGTGACGGTGGATGAAACCGGGCGGGTGAGCTGTGTGAAGAAGGAGGGACCGTTATGAAAAAGGGTTTGCTCATTCCCGCCGGACTGCTAGGGGCCATTCTGGCCTTCTGCCTCTGGAACAGCGCCGCTATGAACGCCCATACCGCCCGCTGGCGAGAGCAGCTGGAAACGGCGGAGCGCCTCGCCCAGGCGGGGAAGTGGGCGGAGACTGCCGCCGCCATTCGGGAGAGCTACGACAGCTGGTCCGCCCGGCAGACCTATCTCCACATCGTCACAAGCCATGACGCCGTGGACGGTGCGGAGGCCATGTACCACCGGGCTCTGGCCTTCGCGGAGAGCCGGGAGGACAGCGAGCTCCGGGCGGAGCTGGCGGATCTCCGGGACCAGCTGCGGCTGCTGGCGGAGATGGAGGAGTTCAGCATTAAGAATGTGCTGTAGGGGCCCCAGCGCAATTCCGGAACGGCCTTGCGGACAGGAAGGAATTTTGCAACAATCGCAGATAATCCAGTCGAAATTTCCAATGTTGGCAAGGAGGATACGAAATGGATGATCTGAGGCGCCTGAGCATTGACGGCATGGGAATCGTATTTTCTCAGCGGCAACCATGGGGAATGTAGCCCCGGGAACCAATTTTTTAACAGAGGAATTCACGCAACCAGATCAAATTGCGGCGCATATCAAAAAGGGGGACATCACCGCCTTCTGCACGGGGACCGGCGGTGACTTCGACCTTCATTTTCTGACGGGGTACCCTTTCGCTGAGGTCTTGCAGGCGTACCCTGTCTCCATCCGGCTGGGACTGCATGTCCAGGGAGGCTCCGTTCAGTTCTGCGATTTGTTCTGGCTGAGCAATTGGAACACAGATTTCCCCCAGGACCAGGTGGACGCCATGAGGGAGCTGTCCTGGACAGGCGTGCCATACCTCTTTACCGAGGATTAGAGGAAATCCCCGCCCCGATCAGGCCCTGTCCAGGAACGAAAAGGCCGGAGTGATGTTCACTCCGGCCCTGTTCGCGTTCTTTACTTCTTCACGATCTCCGCCGTGTCCATGGCGATCATGAGCTCCTCGTTGGTGGGAATCAACAGCACCTTCACCTTGGAATCGGGGGTGGAGAGGACGGTCTCCTTGCCCCGGACGTCGTTGGCGGCGGCATCCAGCTTCACGCCCATGTACTCCAGGCCCTGGCAGACCATGGCGCGGATGGCCTTGTCGTTCTCGCCCACGCCGGCGGTGAAGATCACGGCGTCCACTCCGCCCATGGCGGCGGCGTAAGCACCCACATACTTCTTCACCTCATAGGCGAACTTCTCCTGGGCCAAGGCGGCCTTGGCGTCGCCCTTTCCGGCGGCGTTCTCCAGATCCCGGAAATCGGAGCTGACGCAGCTCAGGCCCTCCACGCCGGACTTCTTGTTCAAGGCGTTCAGCATCTCGTCGATGTTCATGCCCCGCTTATTCATCTCATACTGAAGAATGCCCGCGTCCAAATCGCCGGACCGGGTGCCCATGGGCACGCCCGCCAGGGGGGTGAAGCCCATGGAGGTGTCCACACTCTTGCCGCCGTCCACCGCGGTGATGGAGGAGCCGTTGCCCAGGTGGCAGGAGATCAGCTTGACCTCCTCAGGCTTCTTGCCCAGCATGGCGGCGGCCCGGCCCGCCACGTACTTGTGGCTGGTACCGTGGAACCCGTAGCGCCGGACCTTGTCCTCCTCGTACCAGGCGTAGGGCAGGGCGTACATATACGCCTTGGCAGGCATAGTCTGATGGAACGCGGTATCGAACACGGCCACCATGGGCACGCCGGGCATCACCTTCTGGCAGGCCCGGATGCCCGTCAGATTGGCGGGGTTGTGGAGGGGGGCCAGGGGAATACAGTCTTCAATCGCCTTCATCACCGCATCGTCAATGAGCACGGACTTGTTGAACGCCTCGCCGCCGTGGACCACCCGGTGGCCCACAGCCCCGATTTCGCTCATGGAGGAGATGACGCCGTTGTCCTTGTCCGCCACCGCGTCCAGCACGGCCTGGATGGCCTCGGAATGGGTGGGCATGGGGATGTCAATGGCGTCCAGGGTCTTCTTGCCCTCTGCCTTATAGGTGAACTTACCGTCGATGCCGATGCGCTCGCACAGACCCTTGGCCAGCAGAACGCCGCTCTCCGGGTCCAGCAGCTGATACTTCAGGGAAGAGCTGCCCGCGTTGATGACCAGAATGTTCATGATAACCGTCTCCTCTTCTTTTTCGGGAAAAGCTTGCGACTTTTCCGGATTTCATATAATATAGATAGCGGAAAGGACAACGTTCTCCGGTTGTCCTATTTCATTATACCAGACTTTTCCCGAGTTACAACCGCTTTTTTACCAAACTGTCACTTTTTTGTCACCACTTCAAGGGGGAATTTTATGCCCGTCGCTGGTATGATTACAGAGTATAATCCTCTCCACTATGGCCACGTCCATCTGCTGGAAGAAACCCGCCGCCGTCTGGGCCCGGAGACCGGGATTCTCTGCGTCATGAGCGGGAACTTCGTCCAGCGGGGGGACTTTGCCCTGACCGACAAATGGTCCCGGGCCGCGGCCGCCGTCCGGAGCGGGGCGGATCTGGTGCTGGAGCTGCCGCTCCCCTGGGCCACGGCCTCCGCCGGCGGATTTGCCACCGGGGCCGTGAAGACTCTGCGGGCCACCGGGCTGGTTACCCATCTGGTGTTCGGCAGCGAGGGGGGCGACGCCGCGCCCCTGGTCCGTCTGGCGGAGGCCCTGGGTTCCGCCGAATTCGGACAGGCCCTCCGCCGGGAGCTCACCCGGGGAGACAGCTTCGCCGCCGCCCGGCAGCGGGCCGCCGCCTCGCTTCTCTCTCCGGAGGACGCTGCGCCCCTGGCCCGGCCCAACGACCTTCTGGCCGTGGAATACTGCGGGGCTCTCCGGGGCTCCGGCATTCAGGCTCTGGCCATCTCCCGCCGGGGCAGCGGCCACGACGGAGGCCAGACTGACGGCTTCTCCGCCTCCGCCATCCGCGCCTTGATCCGGCAGGGGGACGAAGGGCGGGCGCTGGAGCTCATGGCTCCCGCCATGGCGGAGGCCTATCGGGAGGAACGGGCCGCCGGGCGGGCTCCGGTTTTTGCAGAGACCTGTGAGCGGGCCATCCTCGCCCGGCTGCGCTTTATGGACGAGGCGGACTTCGCCGCCATGGATCCGGGACGGGAGGGACTTTATCACCGTTTCTTCCGCGCTGTCCCTTCGGCGGCTTCCCTGGCGGAGCTGCTGGAGGCCGTCAAAACCAAGCGCTATCCGCTGGCCCGGCTGCGCCGGATGGTGCTCTGGGCCTACCTGGGTCTCTCCCCCGCGCCGCCGGAAGCGCCGTCCTACCTGCGCCCCCTGGCCCTCAACGATCGGGGCCGGGTTCTGCTGGCGGCCATGCGGGACAGCGCCGCCCTTCCGGTTCTGACCAAACCCGCCGCCGTCCGGCGGCTTTCGCCGGATGCCCAGGACCTCTTTCATCTGGAGGCCCGGGCCTCCGGACTATACGCCCTGGCGTTTCCCGACCCTGCCGCCGGTCTCAGCGAGTGGCAGCGGGGGCCGGTGATTCTCCGGAGTTGAGGAGGTAATCCCCATGAGTACCATGATTGCTCTGTTCCTGGTGCTGAGCACCCTGGCCGGATGTGCCAGCGAAACCCTGATCAACGTGAAAAATTCCGTCCCCCCACCCACCCCACTTTCCGCAGACACCTTTCAGGTGGAGTTGGAGCGATTCGAGGAGACTTATTATGATGAGGACGGAGCGGAACTGGTGGTCTGTTCCTATGAGATTCCCGTCCTAAAAGCCGCCTCGGAGGACGAGGCCGTCCTGTCGAGGGTTGCCGCCTTTAATGAGCCCTTCGCCTCCTGGCGGACGAACGGTGAAACTTTGGCGAAGACCGCTCAGGAGAACCGGGAGCTGATGGGGACTTCGGCCTCCTATACCGATGAGCTCCGCTGTTCCATCTACCGAACGGAGCGGCTTATCAGCGTGGCCGGGACCTACTATACCTACACCGGCGGGGCCCATCCAAACACAATTCTGATGGGCTGGAACTTCGATTTGGAGACCGGCACTTATTTTACCCCCGCTATGCTGGACGCGGATAGCAAATTCCATGATACGGTTCTCCAATCCCTGAAAGAGCAGGCCCGGCAGAGGGCTAAAGAGGCTGAGATGCAGCCGAAGGAATTTTTCTGGGAGGACTATCAGGATACTCTGGCTAACTGGAGCAACTACCCGGTCAGCTTTGACGAGGAGGGAATGACAGTGGGGTTCTCCCCTTATGAGCTGGCTTGTTATGCCGCGGGGCCGCAGGTTTTCCAAATCCCTTATGCGGAACTTAGAGATTGCCTCAGCGAGCAAGGGAGGGCTTTGTTGGGGGTGGACTAGGGGTTGCTGTTTAAGGATGTCACCCTTCTCATGGACAAGTATGGCAATGCCATGCTGATCAACGACAAGGGCGCCACCAGCAACTTCATGGTTATCGGCAACTACTACCAGGCCCTC
>CAJTFN010000024.1 GCA_910575815.1 Oscillospiraceae bacterium | reverse complement strand
CAACATATAGGCGATAAAAAAACGCCCACCCCCTTTTGCTTCTTAAAAAGGGGGTGGGCGTTTTTTTCAGGTGCGGGAAATCCTTAATTTAATGACATTGCCCATTGTCCTCATCATTTTTTTGCTCTAATTTCTGCCGCTGCTCCTGCATCTTGGCATTGGATGCCGCCCGGAACCGGACGCGGGACTGCTTCACCTCGTCCAGCGCGGCCTGCACCGCCTCCTCCGTTCGCGCCAGGGCGTCCTCGGCGTAGCCGTTGGCTACCTGATACAGCTGGCGGGAGCGTTCTTCCGCCCGGGTGACAATCTGCCGGGCCCGCTCCCGGGCCGCGTACATAACCTCGCTCTCGGAAATCTTGGTCTTGGCCTCCAGCTCCGCCTGACGCATCATTCGCTCCACTTCCCGCTTGGCGTCCTCCACAAACTTCTCCCGGGCCGCCAGCATTTCCTGGGCCCGTTTGATCTCCGCCGGCAGCTGTGCCCGAAGCTCATCCAGCAAATCCAACAGCTCATCCCGGTCCACAATGCTCATACTGGGCTTCAAGGCAGGAGCCTTGGCGTCCTCGATCCGCTCATAAATCATGTCAATCAGACGGTTGATGTCATTGGCCACGATGTGAACCTCCCTCTTTTTCTGTCATTTCCCTCACCAACGGAATGATGGAAGCGGGCAAATAGTTCTCCAACGGCTGACGGTAGCGAATCATCTCCCGGGCCATGGAGGAGCTGAAATGCTGATACTCCCCGCTGGCGGGCAGAAGCATGGTCTCCAGTCCCGGGCAGATTCCCCGGTTGATCAACGCCATTTGATATTCCACGTCAAAATCCGTCACATTCCGGACTCCCCGGACAATGGCGCAGGCCCCGTGTTCCCTGGCGAAGTCCGCCAGCAGCCCCGGCCAGAGCTCCGCGGCCACATTGGGCAGCTCCGCAATGGCCGCCCGGACCAGCCGAAGCTTCTCCTCCGGGGAAAACATGGGGTGGCTCTTCTCCGCGTTGGGGCTGACGCAAACCCAAAGCCGGTCAAAACAAGAGGCGGCCCGGCGAATCACGTCCAGGTGCCCCAGGGTAATGGGGTCAAAGCTGCCGGAGCAGATGGCTGTTCTCATGAGCGGTTTCCTCGTTCTATTCGTTTCCCTCCCGGCGGAAGAGGGTGACGGCAATCTTGCCGTAGCGATAGGTTTTTCGCAGCCGGTACCCCGCCGGGACAGCCAAAAGGCGGTCCGCCGGGTGTTCCGCTACGATTATACCATAAGGATTGAGAATGTCAAATCCCGGCGCCGTCACCCGCTCCAGCAGCTCTTCCAGCAGCCCGGAGGCATAGGGCGGGTCCAGGAAAATCAGGTCAAAGCGCTGGCTGGTCCGGGTTACAAAGTCCCGGGCGTCTCCGTGAATCACCTGGGCCCGGTCCCGTAGATTCGTCAGGGCCAGGTTCTTCTTTATCACCTCGAAAGCATCCTTCCGCTGGTCCACGAAGACGGCGAAGTCCGCTCCCCGGCTCAGGCACTCGATGCCCATCTGTCCGGTTCCGGCGAAGAGGTCCAGCACCCGGCGGCCCTCTATGTCGAATTGCAGGGCGCTGAACACGCCTTCCTTGACCCGGTCCGTGGTGGGACGGGTCTCCAGCCCCTCCAGCTCCAGCAGACGGCAGCCCCGGGCGGCGCCTGTGATTACTCGCATGTTGCTCCTCCTGAACGGATGTCTTTTCCAAAGGCCAGGGCCCGAAAAAGCCTTCCCTTTCCGGTCCCGCCGTCACTGATACGCGAGCAGGATATTGGCCAGCCTGTAAGGGGACTTGGCGGGCCGGTTCGTTCTCACCCGAAGGACATAGTCCCTCCGGTCGTCCCAGCCTGAAAAGGTTTTCCCCTGGATCCGCTCCTCCTTGCCCGCAAAAGTGCCGTCTTTCAACTGGAGAATCAGCTCCACCACGAGGGCGGGAAGGGTATGCTCGTCCACTGCGCCCTCAAACACGATCTCTCCGAAGGTGTCAGACGACACCAGTTCCTCCCGATAGCGGCAGAAAATAAAGCACTCGCCACACCAATACAGCCGCACATGATCGGTCCCGTACAGGGTGAAATAAAACGCCTCTTCCTCCCCGTCCAAAATCACGTGGGCAAGGTCCTCCCCCTTGTGCAGGACACGGAGCCCGCTGCCAAAGACCGGGCTCAGGGCCACCTCATAACGGGCCTCCAGCTCCGCAATCTCCAGGCCCCTCACCTCCAGCGTCCCTAAGGCGGCGGTTTGTACGGCGTTTATTGTACGGCAAAGTTTCCCGCTTTTCAAGAGCATTTCCGACAAAACCGGGAAATTTACGGAAAAATGAAAAAAGCCGCCCGGCTTTCCGCCGCCGGGTTTCCACCCTTGTGAGCCAAAGAATCAGGACCACCCGTTATCCGGATGGTCCTCTCAAGGGCGTCTTACAACCCCCGTCCCGTTCTCCAGCCGCAGCAGCGGTGCGTCCTCCAGCCCCGTACAATCGTGGCTGGCCAGCAGCACCGGCCCCCGGGTCTCCGCCTCCCGGATCAGGACCAGACAGCGGGCGCGGTTCTCCTCGTCCAGGCCGGTGAAGGGCTCGTCCAAAGCCAGGGCCTCCCAAGGGGCCAGCAGGGCCCGGACCAGGGCCAGCCGGCGTTTCATGCCCCCGGACCACTCCCTTAACGGCCTGGGGTCCCCATACTCCAATCCCAGGCTAGCCAGCATCCCCGGCGTCTCCGGAGGCGGCTCTCCCAGGGCAAAGCGTAAATTCCCGGCGGCGGGCAGGTTCTCCAAAAGCCGGTTCTCCTGAAACACCGCCGCCCAGCGGCAGTCCCCGCCCCGGATGACTCCGGCGTCGGAGCGCTCCAACCCTAGGAGAAGGCGCAGCAGTGTGGTTTTCCCCGTCCCGGAGGGCGCGGCAATGCAGGTAATGCCCACTGGGAAGACGGCAGTCAATCCCGTCAGCACCGGTTTTCCATCGTAGGCCTTCCACAGCCCCTCCACTTGGATTTCCATCAGCAGCCCGCCTTTCCCGCCAGAGCGTTTACCGCCGTGAGAAACAGTTTCTCAAACAGTGCCGCCAGAACCAGGACGACAGTGGTCCAGGCGAACAGGTCCGGCGTCTGGAGATAGATTTTCGCGGTGTACAGCCGCTCTCCCACTGTTCCCGCCGGAAGGCCGATGACCTCCGCCGCAACCCCCGCCTTCCAGCAAAGGCCCAGGGCCAGGGAAGACGCGGAGCGGAAATACGGCAGAGCCTGAAGGACATATATCCCCCAGAGCCGCCGTCTCAGGGGAATCCGGTAGACCTGGGCCAGCTCCAGTAGCCGGCTGTCCGTCCGCCGGATGCCCTCCAGCACGTTCAGGTACACCGGCGGAAACACCACCAGGGCCGAAATGAACAGGCTCAGGCTCCGGCTGTCCAGCCAGACCAGGGCCAGGATGATGAACGAGGCCACCGGCACCGCTTTCACCACCGCTACCGGCGGGACCAGCAGGTCCTGGAGCCAGGGCCGTCCCGCCGCCAGGGCCGCCAGACCCACCGCCAGAGCGCCGGAGAGGAGAAACCCGCCCAGGATGCGGAGGGAGGAGTTACCCACCGCCCGCCAGAAAAGGGGCTCGGGCAGCAGCTCCAGCAGCCGGAGCCCCGCCCTCACCGGGGAGGCCAGCAGCAGCCCTCCGCTGGGATAGGCCGCCGCCAGGGCCATGCTTCCCCCCTGCCAGGCCAGCAGCCAGAAGAGAATGGGCCAGAGACGGCGCTTAGGCTCCATAGTAAAAGCGGTCTTCCGGCAGCTGGCCGCCTACGGATTCCGGATTTTCCTCCGCCAGCACCTGGAGATAGCCGGAGAGTTTTTTGAACATCTCCTGCCCAGTGAGGCAGACAATGTTGCAGTGGGGCAGCGCTTTTTCCGCCACGGCCGCACTCTCCACAATGCCATAGTCCGCGATGAGAGCGGCGGCGTCCTTCGGGTTCGCGTTCACCCAGTCCACAGAATCCGCGTAATAGTACAGGAACCGCTCCACCGCCTCCGGATTCTCTTCCACGAAGGCCCGCCGGGCCACGGCCACGCCGGTAATCATGGCGGAGCCGTTGTCCAGGGCGTCCCACTCTGCCGTCAGGTCCAGCGCCACCCGGAGCCCTTCCAGCTTCCCCTGAGCCACGGTGACAAAGGGCTGGGGCAGCAGGGCCAGGTCCGCCGTCCCCGCCGCCAGGGCGGCGACGCACTCGGCATGCTCGGATTTCCAGTCGACGGTCACATCCTGGTCCGGGTCCAGCCCGCTCTGTTCCAGCAGATAGCGGAGGCCAAACTCCGGCGTGGCCCCCTTCCCCGCGGCCACCAGAGTCTTGCCCTTGAGGTCCGCCAGGGACCGGACGGTCTCCCCGCCGTTTTCCACAACGCTGAGCACGCCCAGGGTGTTCACGGCCAGGGTGACCATCTGGCCCTCTGTCTTGTTGTACAGCACCGCCGCCAGGTTGGCGGGGACACAGGCGACGTCCAGATCCCCTTTGATCAGGGCCGGGGTCAGCTCGTCGGCGGACCCCGCCAGTGTGAATTCAAACTCCATGCCCATGCCGGGAGTGGACATCATCCGGACCATTCCCATGGCCGTGGGCCCCTTCAGCGCCCCCACCCGGGCGGGCTCCTTCGGGGCGGACTGTCCGGCGGGGGGAAGGTCCTCCTCCGGCTGAGCGGTCTCCTGAGAATCGGCGATCTGAGAATCTCCCTCCGCCTCTCCAGACCCATCCCCGCCGCGAATCACACCGCAGGCACTCAAGCTCATCATCAGCGCCAAAATCAACGCAAAGCCATTTCGTACTCTCATCATCATTTCCTCCAACCATACGTCTTCGCTGCCGCCCCTCCGGTCCTTTTCCGGTCTCGCAGAGCGCGCGAAGGTTCTTTTTACCCGCCTCTCCCTTTGGAGACATTTTCCCCCAGCGTCTGCTCGAAAACCGTCGGAACGCCGGGCCCGGGGAGATTTTTCAGCTGGGCGAGGGGCTTTGCCCCAGGCTTCCCAACGGCTTCCCGGTCTGTTCAGCCTGACCCCGGCGGGAAAAGCGCCCTTAAAAGGGCGTCTTGACGGGCCTCAAACAGGCTCTGAGAGCCTGCCGCAAAATCAAGTGCCGTCACCGCCATCCAGAACAGCGGGCGGCGCGTAAACGGTCTTCGCCGTTACGCCGGGCAGGCGGCCGATCTTCCCGGACAGGGCGGAAATCACGTCCGCCGGGGCGTCCAGGGCCACGCTGATGAGGCGAATCCCCCGCTCCCGGCAGGGGATGCCCATCCGGCCCAGGACGGCGCTCTCATATTGGTGCAGCAGCGCGTTCAGCGCCGCCACAGAGTCCGCCTCCCGGACGATGACCGCCAGAACGGCGACCCGGGTTTCCATATAGCTTCCCTCCTTCGCGGAAAATTAAAAGCCCCTCCGCCAATCCGGCAGAGGGGCCATGAATCCACGGCTCGCCAAGACCCGGTAAAAAACCGGGCCCGATCCTCTCTCCTCTTACGGCTCGGAACCACCTTGCCGCCAGACCGACAGATTATGAACGCCAAGTCCTCCGGTCAGAAGCGCTTCCCGGGGACGGGGCCTGATGTATCTGAATGATAGCATGGAAGGGCCTGGATGTCAACCTCTCCGCGTCCGGGGGAGTGTCCGGCCACACATTTCATTCGGGGGACCTGGGTATCCGTCCCTCCTGTCAAAAGCGCCGGAGCTCTGGGAAAAGGGCGGACACATAGGTCCGCCCCTACACCTGATCCAGGTAGTCCAGAACCTCCACCGCTTCGCCGCCCCGGAGGTACACCCGGGGCACCCGGCGGGCCACGGCGCAAAGGAGCTCGTAGGATATGGTCCCCGCCTTCTCCGCCGCCTGAGCAAATCCGTCCGCCGGAGCGGCGCCCAGCAGCACCGCCTCATCTCCAGCGGCGGCCTCCGGGATAGCGGAGGCGTCCACCACGATCTGGTCCATGCTCACCCGGCCTATCACAGGGGCCGGCTTGCCGTGAATGGAGGCCGTGCCCAGGTTGGACAGGCAGCGGGGATAGCCGTCGGCGTAGCCGCAGCAGATGGTGGCCGCCCGGAGAGTCCGGTCCGCCGTATAGGCGCGGCCATAGCCCACGCAGTCCCCGGGAGACAAGTTCTTCACCTGACTGACCACCGTTTTCACCGTCATCACTGGCCGGAGGCCAGGAAACCGCAGCGAGGCGCTGGGGTCCTGCCCATAGAGAATGATGCCCGCCCGGACCATGCCGCAGCTCCAGTCCGGGTGGCCCGTCAAGCCAGCGGAGTTGGAGCAGTGGACGACGGAAAGGGGTCCCGCCTTCTCCAGACGCGTCACCACTTGGCGGAAGAGAGCGTACTGGGCCTCGGTATAACGGCGATCCGCCTCCTCCGGGGAATCCGCCACGGAAAAATGCTGGAACGCGCCGGTGACGGCAAGGCCCTTGCGCCTCCGGCACTCCAGAAGGCCGGAAACCGCGGCCTCCAGGTCCCGGCAGGCTCCAAAGCCGATGCGGCCCATGCCGGTGTCAATTTTCAAGTGGCCCTCCACCGTGACCCCGGCGGCCTCTGCCGCTTGGGACAGCGCCTGGGCATACTCCGGACTGTAGATCGCCTGGGTCACTCGCTCCTTGGCCAGGACCGCCGCGCAATCCGGGCGGGTCATTCCCAGAATCAGGATGGGCTGTTCGATGCCCTCCCGGCGCAAATGCCGGGCCTCCGCCAGAGAGGACACCGCGAACCAGGCCGCCCCCGCCTCCGCCAGGGTCCGGGCCACCATTCCGTCGCCGTGGCCATAGGCATCCGCCTTCACCACGGCGCAGACCTTGGCGGCGCCCGCCCGCTGTTGAATCAAATGGAAGTTGTGGACCAGGGCGTCCAGGTCGATCTCCGCCCAGCAGTGGGCGTCAAAGGGATTCATCATAAGCTTCCTCCTGTCCGCAGGTTGATTACAGGGGTATCTTACTCCCTTTTTCCCGAAGGTACAACTGCGTTTGCTGTTCAGAAACAGGCGTTTTGTGAGGACTCGCCTCCGAAAAGCCCGGGCCGCCAAGCAGCGGGCCCCAGCCGGAAAAGCCGGGGCCCAGGGGCTCAGCTCAGGGAAATGCCCCGCTTTGCGAAGGCCTCTAGCAGGCAATCCATGCTGCCTGGGATGGCAATGGGCTCCCCGCAGGCGGCGATGGCATTGGCCACGTCCTTCAAACCGTTGCCCGTCACCACGGAGACCACGGTGTCGTCCTTGCCGATGACCCCGGCCTCGCAGAGCTTTTTCACCCCCGCCGTGCCTGTGACGCCGGCGGGCTCGCCGAAGACGCCGCAGGTCCGGCCCAGCAGCTTCTGGGCGGCCATGATTTCCTCGTCCGTGACGTTTACCGTCAGTCCCCTGGACTCCCGGATGGCCAGGAGGGCCTTGTCCGCGTTCCGGGGGACCCCCACGGCGATGGAGTCCGCCAGGGTGTTTTCCTCCATGGGCTCCCAGGGCGTATTGGTCTCAATGGCCCGGTTCAGCGGGCAGCAGCCCGCCGCCTGAGCGGAGATCAGCCGGGGCAGACGGTCGATGAAGCCGATGGCGTGAAGGTCCTTCAGGCCCTTCCAAAGTCCCGCGATGGTGCAGCCGTCTCCCACGGAGATGGCGATGTAGTCCGGAACCTGCCAGTCCAGCTGCTCCATGATCTCCAGGGCCACGGTCTTTTTGCCCTCGGAGAGATAGGGATTGATGGCGGCATTGCGGTTGTACCAGCCCCATTTGTTAATGGCGGCCTTGCTGAGCTCGAAGGTCTCCTCGTAGCTCCCCTGGACGGACACCACCGTGGCCCCAAAGGTCATCAGCTGAGCCACCTTCCCCTTGGGGGCCCGGGAGGGAACGAAGATGTAGGTGGCAAGGCCCGCCGCCGCGGCATTCCCCGCCAGGGAGCTGGCGGCGTTGCCGGTGGAGGAACAGGCAATCACCTTGGCCCCGGCCTCCCGGGCCTTGGCCACCGCCATGGCGCTGGCCCGGTCTTTCAAGGAGGCGGTGGGGTTCTGGCCGTCGTCCTTGACGTAAAGACGCTTCAAGCCCAGCTGCTCCGCCAGACAGGGTTCCTCGTAGAGGGGGGACCAGCCCACCCGCAGAGGCGTGGGGGCGGTGTCCTCCTCAATGGGCAGCAGCTCCCGGTAGCGCCACATGGAGCGCTCGGCCCGGTTTGCCAGGACCTCCTTGGTCAGACGGGATTTGATGGAATCGTAATCATAGGTGATCTCCAAAATGCCACCGCACTGGCAGGTCGTCAGATCCGGCACGGCCTCATAGGTCTTGCCGCAGCGGATGCACTTGCCGTATTTCACGTGTTTCATGGTCCCGCTCCTCTCGCACTTAGTGGTTCCATCATAGCAAACAGGCCGGCCTTTGTCAAATGGAGCGGAGCCGGCCCAGCAGCAGCAGGCTGGTTTTCCCCTTTATGAAATTATGAAATGCGCGGCGGACTCCTCCCCTCCGGCGCCCGGGACTTGCAAACGCCGGAACCAAATGCTATACGTTTCCCAGAACAGGAGGGATTTCATGAACAAAAACGCCGGGAGGGGCCTGCTCGCCCTGCTTCTCTGGACCAGTCTCCTTACGCTGATGGCCTTCCTCTTTTTCGAAGACAGGCCAGGCTCCCCGAAGGACCTCCTCCGAGGGCTCCCCTACGCCGTTCCCCTGCTCTTCGCCGGTTTCTATATCCTGGCTTTCCTGGCCCTGAAAGGCCGCCGTCTCCGGCTGCTTGGGTTCCTCGCCGCGGGGCTGGCTCTGAGCTTCTTTCTGGCCGGGCCTCTCCCGGGGGCCGTATATCCTGGCCGTTCTAGGAATCGCCGTCTTGTATCTTCTGGCCTGCTCCCTCCTGAATTTCCGCCGTCTCCAGAAGTCCCTCCAGCCCCTGAACGAAGCGGCCCTGGCCTATCAGAAGGACCGCGACGGCGAAAAATGCCTGGCGGCGCTGGACCGCTGCGCCGCTCTAAATCCCCGCGTGAGCGATTTCAAACGGCCCGACACAGGAACGGTCACCTATCAGCAGCACATCCTCTGTGAGAAAATTCAGGTCCTGGGCGACATGGGCCGCCTGGAGGAGCGCCGGGAGCTGATTGACCGGCTCCGCCGGGAGGCGAAGCGCCCGGCGCTGCTCCGGTGGCTGGACGAAAAGGAGGCGGCCTTCTCCATCGGCGCCCATCCGGAACCCTAACTTTTAAAAGGGCCTGCCGTCTGTTAGGTAGGTGTCCGTAAAACAGTAATCTGAGAAAATTACATTCACGGCATCTGTCAGGCAGGATTGGGCGAACAAAAAAGGGCGGAGAATGGATAAATTTCCATTCTCCGCCCTCTTTTTACATTTAGCCGCCTGTTTTATCGCTTTTTTCGTTTCCGCCTCTGCGGTGGAGGAACCTTGCCCCGCCTGCTGATATGCTTCTTCATGTGCTCGGACTTGTTCAGAATTCCTATCAAAGTCACAAATTCTTCTTTCGTCAATGTATCATAGTCAATCTCAAGCTGCGACAGGAGTGCTCTTACTATCTTTTCCTCCTTACTCCCTTCACAGTTGAGAGCCGCTTCCAGTTGATGTACTGCTTTCTCTGCCGGTGACTCCGTATCAGCGTCAGCGGTGGTAACATCGGACTTGTGCGCCTCTCGAATATCCCGAATGATGGGTCGCAAATCCTCAAAAATCGTATAAGCGAAATAATTGTCCTCATCTATCTGGGCCAACTCCAACGTGCGCATATTCAAATCATTGTCATCCAGCCCCGCACGTTCCATCAATACTTTGCGCTCGGTTTTGAGAACTGTGTTGTTATTGCGGATGCGCATACTGGCAATAATCCGGTCAACATATATTTCCAGGTCAAGCATAAACCGCCGGAAGTCACCGTGGGCGGCAAGCTCACAGAGCAACCGGTTGTTTATCCTGCCGCTTTTCAATAACTCGATCATTTCATCACTCAAACGCAGATCATTCAAATCTGCGTTTGGGTGATTTTTCATAACTGACAAGCCCAGCAGGTAGTCTGTAGTCACACCATAGAACTCCGCCAGTCTGACAACAGCCCAGTGGCTGATGTCTTTTGTGCCTTCTGCTTCATAGCTGCCCAGCGCGGATTTTGAAATGCCGGTCTGTTTCTCAAGCTGTTCCAGCGTCAGCTTCCAATCCTTCCGCAATTCCCAAAAACGCTCGTGCATGATCTATTTTGCGTCATCCATATCATTCCCTCCCCTGCAATCATACCGTCTCGTTCGTCATTTTACAACAGTTTCCGGCAATATTCTGTCGAAGAAAGGCGGCATTTCCAAGAGCGTGGAAATTTGCCCGTTTTAGGGCCGATTTCCTACCTCTTGGATATACGGGAAAAGGGGCATAAAACCGCTATAATTTTAAGCGTCTGGTAGAGACTTGAACATTGACAAGTGCATGACCGTCCGAATGGGATATGTCCCCCGGCGAAGTGCGCCGCGACTGCCGCAAGGCACAAGCGCACCAGAGGGGACCGCACGCCGCCGCAAATGGGGGCAGGAACGGCTTTCGGGGAGAACGGCAGCAGAATCAGCCTTAAAATCAAGGTTTGCTTTCAATCCATGTGAAAACAGCGAACAAACGAAACTTTTTGTACTGCAATCCATACGAAACAGCGACGCGCCCAGCAGCGAACACAGTACGCAGTTCCGTTTGAGTTTTCACGGTTCAGTATGAAGTTCCGCCAAACCGTGAAATGCGAAGTACGTTCCCGTGGACAGGGCTTCACAGGAGGCGGCTCTGTCGGATGGACGCACATCAATCAATCGCACCCGCCAGCGCATCATATCCGCTGTTTTGAAAACAGGATACACTGACGGGCGAATACCAAAATATTTCAATTTGAAGGAGGATGAATATGGACACCAGAAACCAAATCAAGTCGTACATTGTCCGGGAGGGTATGACCATGGCCGACCTTGTAGAGAAGCTGGCCGACCAGTACGGATGGAGCGCCAGCGTCCCCAATCTCTCCGGCAAACTACGTCGGGATTCCCTGCGCTACCGGGAGGCCGTGGAGCTGGCTGACGCGCTGGGATATGATATTGTCTGGCAGCGCCGGAGGGAGGTACGATAACCATTCCCAATACATACGGCTACATCCGGGTGAGTACCCGCGACCGGAACGAGGACCGACAGTTAATTGCCATGCGGGAGCTGTCCATCCCGGAGAAGAATGTCTTTCTGGACAAGCAGTCCGGCAAGGATTTTGAGAGGCCCCAATACAAGAAGCTGGTCAGAAGATTGAAGCCGGACGATTTGCTCTACATCAAGAGCATCGACCGGCTGGGGCGCAACTACGGCGAGATTCTGGAGCAGTGGCGGATTCTGACCAAGGAGAAGGGCATCGACATTGTGGTGCTGGATATGCCGCTGTTGGACACCCGCAGGGGCAAGGACCTGATGGGGACCTTCCTCAGCGATATTGTCCTGCAAGTGCTGTCCTTCGTGGCGGAGAACGAGCGCACCAACATCCGCCAGCGGTAGGCGGAGGGCATTGCGGCGGCAAAGGCCAGGGGTGTGAGGTTTGGCAGACCGCCCAGGCCCTTGCCGGAGAACTATCACAGTGCCTACCAGCGGTGGAAAGCTGGAGCGATCACCGGCACAGCGGCAGCAAGGGAGTGTGGGATGCCGCTGTCCACCTTCCGCTACCGGGCGGAGATTTACGAAAAGGCCAAGTCGTTGTAAGGGGGCTTTTTTACAAGAATGTGTACTTTTTTGTAAATCGGCCTTGCCTTTTAGATAAAGTAAGAATACCATATAAATCGCATAGTTTCAATACTTTGACAAGAATTTTTAAGAGTCCAAATCCCTTTACAGGAACGTACACTTTACAGTCAGGAAAGGAGGAATTGACCTATGGCCTATGTGTCCGTTCCCAAGGACTTGACCCATGTAAAAAGCAAAATGCTGTTCGGCCTGACGAAACGGCAGATCGTATGCTTCGGCGCGGCGCTCCTGATGGGCTTGCCGCTCTTTTTTATGCTCCGGGGCAGCGTCCCCGCCAGCGCCGCCGCCCTGGTGATGATCTTCGCCATGCTCCCCGGCCTGTTGTTCGGACTGTATGAGAAGCACGGCCAGCCGTTGGAGGTGGTGATCGGGCAGATCGTCCGAAACCGCTTCATCATGCCCAAGGTGCGGCCCTATCAGACCAATAACCTTTACGCCGTGTTGGAGCGGCAGCGTCAAATGGAAACGGAGGTGAAAGCGGTTGTCCAGAAAGCAAAACGGCGGCAGGCCGGTAAAGCTGTCCCGCGCCGAAAAGCGAGAGATACAAGCTATCATCCGCAGGTATAAGGGCGACGGCAAGCCCCATACCGCCCAAGAGAGCATCCCCTACGAGGTCATGTATCAGGACGGCGTTTGCAGGCTGAACCAGCGTTCTTTCTCCAAGTGCATCGGGTTCTCCGATACCAATTACCAGCTTGCCCAGCCGGACGACCGCACGGCCACCTTTGAATACCTGTGTGATCTTTATAACTATGTGGACGCCTCTATCCACGTCCAGTTCTCCTTTGTCAACCGCAGGGCAGACCCGGCGCAGTACGCCCGCAGCTTCGAGATCGCCCCGCAGGGGGACGACTTCGACGACATCCGGGCCGAGTACACCGGCATCTTACAGCGGCAGTTGACGAGGGGCAACAACGGCATCGTCAAGACCAAGTACCTGACGTTCACCATCGAGGCGGACAACCTGAAAGCGGCGCGGGCGAGGCTGGAACGGATTGAAACCGACCTGCTGGGCTACTTCAAAATGATGGGAGCCGCCGCCCGTGTGCTGGGCGGGGCCGAACGGCTGGAAGTGCTGCACGGTGTTTTCCACCCGGACGGCGAATTGTTCCGCTTCGACTGGAAATGGCTTCCCACGGCGGGGCTGTCCACCAAGGACTTCATCGCCCCGTCCTCCCTCCGCTTCGGCAACAGCCGGGTATTCGGCATCAGCGGCAAGTATGGGGCGGTGAGCTTCCTACAAATCCTGGCCCCGGAGCTGTCCGATGAAATGCTGGCGGATTTTCTCAACACGGAAAACGGCATCGTTGTCAACCTCCATGTGCAGGCCATTGAGCAGACCGAGGCCATCAAGCGGGTAAAGCGGAAGATCACCGACCTGGACGCCATGAAGATACAGGAGCAGAAAAAAGCGGTACTCTCCGGCTACGATATGGACATCCTGCCCTCCGACCTCGCCACCTACGGCACGGACGCCAAGCAGCTTTTGTCCAAATTGCAGACCCGGAACGAACGCCTTTTCATGGTGACATTTCTTGTTCTGAATATGGCCGACACCCAGCGGAAGTTGAGCAACGAGGTATTCCGGGCCGCTGGCGTGGCGCAGAAATATAACTGTGCCCTGGTGAGGCTGGACGACCAGCAGGAGCAGGGCCTTATGTCCTCCCTCCCCCTGGGGCAGAACCATATCAACATCCAGCGGGGCCTTACCACGTCCAGCGCCGCCATCTTTGTCCCGTTCGTCACGCAGGAGCTTTTTCAGGGCGGCGGGGCCATGTACTACGGCGTCAATGCCAAGACCCACAACATGATTATGCTGGACAGAAAACTTGCACGCTGCCCCAACGGTCTAAAGCTGGGTACGCCCGGAAGCGGCAAGTCCATGTCCTGCAAGTCCGAGATCGTCAGCGTGTTCCTCACCACGCCGGACGATATTTTTGTCTGCGACCCGGAGGCGGAGTATTTTCCCCTTGTCCAGCGGCTTCACGGGCAGGTGATCAAGCTGTCCCCCACCAGCAGGGACTATGTAAATCCGCTGGACATCAACCTGAATTACAGCGAGGACGAAAACCCGCTGGCGCTGAAAAGCGACTTCGTGCTGTCGTTCTGCGAGCTGGTGATGGGCGGCAAGAACGGCCTGGAGCCTATTGAAAAGACGGTGATCGACCGGGCTGTGCAGGTGATCTACCGGCCCTACCTGGCAGACCCCTCCCCGGAGAAGATGCCTGTCCTCTCCGACCTCCACGACGCCCTGACCGCCCAGCACATCCCGGAGGCCGACCGTGTGGCGCAGGCCCTTGACCTCTATGTGTCCGGCAGCCTGAATGTGTTCAATCACAGGACGAATGTTGACATCAACAACCGGCTTGCCGACCTTATCAATGAGTTGTGCGAGGATGGCTACGAGTTACAGCACGGCGGCGTGGATATTGCGGTGAAAATGCGGGTGGAGCGTGAGATCGCAAACGCGCCCCCGCTTCTCCTTGATCCGGACGCCGAGCCGCTGGTAACGGTCATTTGGAGCGAGAGCGCCGACCTGCGGGATGGGGAGCAGTTGCCCCTTTCCCAAGCGGATGTCGTGTTCAAGGCCCTGGACGACGCCATGAAGAACGAGCCAGGCTATGACAAGACCAAGTTCCGCATCGACTTCACCATGAACGGCAAGGCGGACAACTACGAGGGGCGGCAGGACTTTGGCGACGGGGACGGTTCCCTGATCGAGCATATCCAAGGCTACCATGAGTATTACGCACAGTCCGAAAGCTGGAAAAAGAGCGTCATTGAGCGGACAGGGATAGAGGGCTGGGAGCAGGAGGTAGCCGAACGGGATATGATTTTGGGCGAGTTCGTCCCCTATCTGAAACTGCACTGTAACCTCTCCGCTATGGAACGGGAGGCCCAGCGGCCCTTACAGTCCGGGGAAACCCTGACGCCGGAGCAGACCGCCTACTTCAACGCCGTTCTGGACTATGTGCGCCAGTGCCGCCCGCTTCTCAATCAGGGCCAGTATCAGCTGCCGGAGCCGCCCCGCCTGGCCGATTTGCAGGAGTACAAACAGCAGGTGGAGGCCGAGATCGCACAGGAAGCCGCCGCTGCCGGTATGACTGTGGAGGAATACGCCGCCAACGGCTACGAGCCAGCCGCCCAGCCGGAAGCGGCGCAGGCCACCGACACGCCCCAGCCGGAAAGTTCTGTCCCTGAAAAAGCGGACACGCCGGAGCAGACGGAGCCTCGCGCCCCGGTTCTGACGGAATTGGAGAAAAAGGCTGTCGAGATCGCCAAGGGATATGAAAAACTGCCCTTGCAGGAGAGGATAGATGTGATCGCCCGGACATTTGGCTGTACCACGGGCAAGATCGAAACCTCTCTCTGCCATGGGAAGTGGCGGGGGACAAGCGATATTTCCATCCGCTTTGACAACGGCGCTTCTATGGCTATCGGCAATTACCGTACCCCGAAAGCCAAGACGGTCAAGGTGCAAAGTGAGTGCGTCAACGCCTTTTTGGTGCGGTATAACCCGGAGATCGTTCAGGCCACAAAAGAGGCCGCTGTCGCCGCCCTGCTGCGGAAAGAGGTAAAGGACAACACCATCGCCGCCGAAAAGGGCTTGAAGCCCTACACGTTTCTCACTGTGGAGCTGCACGACGGCGCGGACGGCAAGGGCGGCTACATGGGCTGGTACTATGTGACCCTGGCCGTTGACGGGAAAATCTGTACCCATCTGGAAACGGGACTTTCCCATGACATCGCCAGCGGAACGGTGAGCGATACCCCCACAAGGGAGGATTATTTTACAGCGGGGGCGCCGAAAGAAGATCAGGTTGACTATGTGATGAACAACGTGGGCTTTTCTTCGACCTCCGACTTATATTCCCTGCCTCTCCATGACGATGTGCGGGAACGAGCAGAAAAGACGCTGGCGGAACGGGAGGCCCAAGCCGTCCTGCCCACCGTGGAGCCGACGCCGGAGGGCATTTCCGCCGAGCTGTACGACCTGATGTGCGCCTATGACCCGGAATTTATGAAAGACTACGCCAACCGGGAAGATCAGATCGGCGGGACTATCCGGGAAATGCAGGAGATTGGCCCCACATCCTTTGAGCTGGTGATCGTGGGCATCCGGGACAACGAACAGGCCCCCGCCGCCCTCCGGGAACGCGCCGCCGCCCTGATGGACACCATCGACCGCTACAAGGAGTTGAACAACACCTTTTCCATCTATCAGATACGGGGCGGGCCGGAAACACGGGATTTCCGCTTTGAGCCGTATTATCGCCTGCTGGCGACCGGGCGGACAGTTGACCCGACGAATTATGACCTGGTGTATACTGGAAAAGCTGGAAGCCACGCAGGAAATGATGAAAGCGGTGAACGCCTACTACCGCAAGCACAAGACTTTAGAGGGCTGTCCCCACCTTTCCCAAAAGAGCATTGAGGCGTTCCAGTCCGGCATGGCCGGAGGCGGCGGGGAACCTCCCTTTTTGCCCTGGCAGTTGTCCAACAATAACGCCAACATCCGGCAGGTACGCAGCCGCATTGAGCAGTTGACCCGCCAGCGGGAAAATGTCTTTGTGGGCTGGGAGTTCGACGGCGGCACGGTGGAGATCAACCGGGAGGCCAACCGCCTGCAAGTTTTCTTTGAGGGCAAGCCTGACGAGGCCACCCGGAGCATCCTGAAAGAAAACAGCTTCCGTTGGTCGCCCAAGGCCGGGGCGTGGCAGCGGCAGTTGAACGACAACACCTTTTGGGTGGTTGACCGCATTTCGTTCCTGCGGCCTCTCTCCGGGGAGAAGCCCAGCGAATTGCAGATCAAAGCCCGGCAAGCGCAGGAAAAGCCCTCCATCCGGGCGCAGTTGAAAGCGGCCAAGGAGGGCCAGCAGCCGAAAGCCCCCACCAAGGATAAATCGCAGGATTTGGAGGTGTGACGATTGCGAAAATATGAGGATGTGGACATCATCGCCTCCCTGGGGGCGGTGATGGAGCTGAATACCGAGCATTACAAGAGCGATTTCCGCTATGACATGGAAATGTTCATGGAGGCAGCGCGGCATCCCACCGAGGAAAACACCCATCTGCTGTGGCTGTCCCGCCGCTGTGGAACCGAGTGCTTCCGGGAGCGTGACGTTTATCTGAAAGAGAGCCAAGCAAGCCACACCTGGGCGTTCCACGCCACCACGGGGGACAGCATTTTGGCCTACGCCGTGGAGATCACCGGCCTGCGGGACGGCAAGGTGATGGGAAACCTCTATGAGCTGGACTATCGCCAGCACGCCGCCAAGCTGGGGCAGCAGGCGCTTCCCATTCAGGAAGTCAGCCTGAAATTTGAGGATGGAACCGAAACCCGCTGTTCCTATGAGCAGTACGATCACGGTATCTATGGGATGGTAGCGGAGCATGGCAAGGTGGTGAGCAGGCACTATGAGCCAGAGAGCGAGGACGCCTTGCGGGGCTTACTTTCCGCCGCCCGCCAAGGCAGGCAGAAAAACCGTGCGGCCACATTCAAGATCAAAATTGGCCGCAAGCCCTCTATCCGAAAGCAGCTTGCCGAGGCCAAGAGCGCCGCCGCCCCGAAAAAGGCCCCGGCCAAAACGAAAAATCAGGAATTGGAGGTAGGATAATGGTACATTTCACAGTTGAGGAAGAAAACCTGGTCTGCGTCTACTACAAGGCCGACCGGCGCAGGACGGTGGGCCGCATGACCGCCGCCCTCCCCGATATGGACGGGGATATGCAGGCGTTGGCCCGGCAGACGATCAGGAAGCTGGAGGCCATGACGGACGCCGACTTTGAGGATATGCGCTTTCTCTTTACGGACGAGTAACAGGGAACCGGCGCGGCAGGTTAGACGCTGACAGGCAGCAGAATGGGTAATACGACCTGCGGAAAAGGTGCAGACGCGGAGCGGATGCACCTTTTCCGCAGGTGCCGCGAGCGGCCCGCCGGAGGTGGGGCGCTTGCGTAAACGGTAGGCGCTGGGGGTATAGGGTAAGCAAGGCCGGGATAGGACAGACAGGGCAGCCCTACACGTTGTCCTCATGACCGGCCAACGGAAAGTTTGGAATTTCCTCGATCAAGTGCTGCGTGACAGTCTGCTTCATGTCCTCGTCCACATACCGCTTGACGGAACCATCCGGCCCTTTGACTTCTACGGTGCAGGTTTCTTCAATGTAGTCTGCATAGTGGGCCACCACCGTGGCGCTGCCGGGCCGGTAGTCGTCAAAGCTGTTGGCTTCCTTGGCGCGGCGGGCCGCTCCCTCGTTGATGGTGTAGTAGTGAACCGCCGTCTGCTCTGGGGCCTCGGCCTGCGGCGGCTGTCCGGCAACCGGCTCCCCGGCTTCCTCCTTGGCCGCAACTTCACCGGGGGACGGCGCATTGTTCAGAACGCCGTCGATCATGTTCTCGTTCTGTTCAGTGGACAGTTCAGCGGTACGCAGAGGATTTTCCCGCAAAAACTCCGGCACTTCCCGAAAGCCCACATCATCGCAGTAATGGGCCTCCTGCCGGTCGCCGTGGCGAAGCACCACCACATCGGAAACGGAAAGGCTGTGTCCCTTGAAGTCGGCGGGGTGGTCGGTGTTGAACTTCTGGTAGATGCTTTCCAGGGTGTCGGTGTCCCGAAGCGGGGCGGTATATACCAGGTTATAATTCGCCGGGTCAACCGTCCGCCCGGTCGCCAGCAGGCGGTAGTACGGCTCAAAACGGAAATCCCTTGTTTCCGGCCCGCCCCGTATCTGATAGATGGAAAAGGTGTCCTGTTCCTGTTCTGCCGCGTTCCGTTCCGCCAGCGTCTTTTCCGCCCGTTCCCGTACATCGTCATGGAGCGGCAGAGAGTACAGCCCGGAAGCAGAAGAAAAGCCCACGTTGTCAAACACATAGTCAACATCGGCATCTGTCAGCGCCCCAGCCGGATAATAGTCCCTTGTTGTGGGTGTATCGCTCACTTTTCCGCCCATTATATCGAAATGCAGGCCGGTTTCTATGTGGGTACAGATTTTGCCGTCAACAGCCAGCGTTGCATAGTACCAGCCAATGTACCCGCTGCTCTGATCGTCCGTGCCGTCGTACAGCTCCACATTCAGGAACGTGTAGGGCTTCAAGCCCTTTTCGGCGGCGATGGCGTTGTCCTTTACCTCTTTCCGCAGCAGGGCGGCAGTAGCGGCCTCTTTCGTGGCCTGCACGATCTCCGGGTTATACCGCACCAGAACAGCGTTGACACATTCGCTTTGCACCTTGACCGTCTTGGCTTTCGGAGTACGGTAATTGCCGATAGCCAGGGAAGCGCCGTTGTCAAAGCGGATGGAGATGTCGCTCGTCCCCCGCCACTTGCCCCGGCAGGGAGAGGTTTCGATCTTGCCTGTGGTACAGCCAAATGTCCGGGCGATCACATCTATCCTGTCCTGCAAAGGCAGCTTTTCATATCCCTTGGCGATCTCGACGGCCTTTTTCTCCAACTCCGTCAGAACCGGAGCGGGCGGCTCCGCCTGCTCCGGCGTATCAGGGGCAGGGCTTTCCGGCGTGTCGGCGGTCTGCGCCGCTTCCGGCTGGGCGGCTGGCTCGTAGCCGTTGGCGGCGTATTCCTCCACGGTCATACCGGCTGCGGCGGCTTCCTGCGCGATCTCGGCCTCCACCTGCTTTTTGTACTCCTGCAAATCCACGTCGAAGTCAGCCAGACGGGGCGGCTCTGGTAAGGGGAGTTCTCCCCGGTTGATCATGGGGCGGCACTCCCGCACATAATTCAGCACGGCGTTGAAGTAGGCGGTCTGCTCCGGGGTCAGCGTTTCCCCGGACTGCAAAGGCCGCTGGGCTTCCCGTTCCATCGCGGAGAGGTTACAATGCAGTTTCAGATAGGGGATGAACTCGCCCAAAATCATTTCCCGTTCAGCTCTGTCCTGCTCCCAGGCCTCCGGCCCCTCATGGTGAAGCACATGGTTTTTCCAGCTTTCGTCCTGTGCGTAATACTCATGGTAGCCTTGGATATGCTCGATCAGGGAACCGTCCCCGTCGCCAAAGTCCTGCCGTCCCTCGTAGTTGTCCGCCTTGCCGTTCATGGTGAAGTCGATACGGAACTTGGTCTTGTCATAGCCCGGTTCGTCCCGCATGGCGTCGTCCAGGGCCTCGAAAACGGCGTCCGCTCGGGAAAGGGGCATCTGCTCCCCATCCCGCAGGTCGGCGCTCTCACTCCAAATGACCGTCACAAGCGGCTCCGCGTCCGGGTCAAGGAGAAGCGGAGGCACGTCCGCGATCTCACGCTCCACCCGCATTTTCACCGCAATATCCATACCGCCGTGCTGTAATTCGTAGCCATCTTCGCACAGCTCATTGATAAGGTCGGCAACCTTGTGATAGTCCCGGATAACATTGGCATAGTCCACGATCAGGCGGCGTTCCTCGTTGCCCAACCGCTGGCCGTCGCGCTCGGCAAAGTCCATCAGGGCGTTGGCCTGCTGCTCCGGCGTGGCCCCCGGCATGAAAGGCTTGTCGTTGATAAGGCCATCCAGCCCGTTCCAGATGGCCGGGGCCTGCTCCTGTTGGGCCTCCCGCTCCTGCTGAAGCTGGGCAAGATGGCCGTCGATCTTGGTAATCAGGTCGTTGGCCGTGGCCCGGATTGTTTCAAGGGAGGCTTTCAGCTCGGACAGCTCCTTGCCGGAACTCCACCCGGCTACATAGCCGAAAGAATAGTCCGACGTGTCCAGCCCGTAGTGCTGGCAGACGGTATAGGCCACGCTCTCGGCCTGCACCTCACGGGTACGGCGGTCGGGGTGGCTGGCAAGTTCCTCCGGCGTGGCGTCCTTGTCAATGGCGTGGAGGGTAGCGTGGGCGATCTCATGGATGGCCGTTTTCAAGGTCTGCAATTCGCTCATGCCCTCGTCGATGGCGATGCGCTTTTCCTCCAGGTGGTAGTAGCCGTGCGCCCCACTCTCGATGTCCTCAAAGGCGATGGGGACGGGTGAAGTACGTTCCAGGGCGGCGAAGAAGTCCTGATACCGCTCCACGCTGCCGGTCAGCTCGTCCACGGCGATGTCGGGTATCTCCCGGCCCTCGGTCTGGGACACGTCGAACACCGACACCACCTTAAAGGCCGGGACGGTCACTTCCTGTTCCTCGGTCAGCGGCTTCCCGTCCGGGCCGGGGATGGGCCTGCCGGTGGCGTCCAGCTTTTCCACCTGCCGCCGCACCTTGTAGGGGGCCGGGGCCAAAATCTTGATGGCCTTTTCGCCCCGTTTCACATGGCGTTCAAACTCGTCCTTCCACTTATTGTAGCCCGCCACCAGGGAGGCATCCGGCTTCTGCATGGCGATCAGGAGGGTGTTATTGAAGCTGTAATTGTGGAACTTGGACATGGCGGTGAGATAATTTTTATACCGCTCACTCTCAAAAAGGGCCTGAATACCGGCTTCCAGCTTGTCGGTGATCTCCTTCATGCGCTCGGCGTTGTTCCTGCTGGTCAGCACAATGGGTATAACCGGCTGGGAGGCCGGGGCGGTCTGCTCCCGCTGGGGCTGTGGGTGGCTGGCCTCGTCCCGCTCCACCTGCGGGGGCGGGAAGGACAGCACCCGGTATTCCTCCGGCACGGGCTGGCCCTCATAGACCTGCTGCCACTGGTCGCCGCTCTTGACGATATAGCCGTACTCGGTAAAGGCCCACTGTTCCAGCCCTGCGATGTGCTGCCCCAACGCCTGCACATCAATGGCGGGCTTCCACTCGTCGGGCATATCCACCATCCCGGAACGGTTCAAGTAATAGTCCCCCAGCGCGGCCACGGTATGGATGTCGGGGAGATTGACGAAATAATCCAGATTGTCGGCGTAGTCGATGATGCGGCCAATCGTCCGCATTTCGGTGTTCTTCTGCTGCAAGGCGGCGTTCAGTGTGCCGATCTCGTAGGCGTCCAGCTTTTCCAGCCGGGCGGCGAGGAAATTCAGCTCGTTCACGCCGGAGGCCAGCGCCAGGTCGTAGGGGATAGCCAGGTGACGGCCCTCCGGGGAGGAAAAGCCGCTGATGAAATAGTCCCAGGGATTATCCTGTGTGACGCCGATCTGCCCCATCGCCGCCCGCACCTACTCTGCCGTGGCGGGCAAGTCCAGCCAGACACCGGATTTGCCGTCCCGCTGGGTGGTGTGATTGCTCAACTGTATGGAAAATACTTCGCTCACTCGGTCGCTCCTTTCTAAAAAAGAAAGCAGCCAAACATCAGTTTGGCCGCTTAAAAACTATGATTATATTAGTTAAGGAACATGTAGATATGCCCCTCCAGCTTTTCAAGTCGCTCTGGAGCAATCTGAATATTTGAACTTTCTAAAATCTCACTAAATTCGTTTAGCGCAATCTCAATTTTCTCCGAAAGAAAATTGAGATAGCTTTCAATGCTGGTATACCCGTTACAGTGATACCACATTGATGATGTTGGAAAAGAATCATCCTCCAAATCGGTTTTAGTTATCATCCAACAAGTGTGCCGCAAGGAACTAAATTTATCACAAGCGGCCCGATATCTGGGTATGTCCTCTTTTTTTAGCTTTTCAAATGGAAAATGAAACGGGTTGATATACTCTGACAAAGGAACGGACTCCCTTTTTATTTTCTTCAACTGACATAGAATCCATTTTTCAGAAATTAAATCCGTAAATTGTTCCCAAGTGAGCAGCCGAACATTAGAGTATTTTGCCGCTTCAATAGCACCTGACTGAAATCCACACTTTGAAATAATTAATCCCAAGTATGCACCAGAATCAGAAACAACAGTCCTGAAAGCGTGTACTTTTTCTTTGGGAATTGGACTGTTCCAATACTTGCACTCACAGATAATCTTCTTTATAAGTTCATCAGGAGATTCAACTAAAACATCGACCTCGACACATCCACGGGCAGTTTCTATTGTGTATGGACTTACTGCCTGATAGCCAGCTTGGTTTAATAAGAGAGCAACATCATCTTGTAGTTCTCTCCACGTTGAGGGGCATCTATCTGTAAATTTCATTGGCCCACCTCCAGTTTAATTATACAGCATTTATGCCCCTCTTTCAATTAAATGCTAATGCGAAAATTGACATACTTGCCGCCGGTGTCGGCCAGAAGCACCGTGCCGTCGTAGGTCTTGCCGGTCTTGGGGGAGAACAGGCCCTTGATCTTCACCTTTCCATGTTTGAGCAAAGCGGCGGCAATCTTCGGGGTAAACGCCTTTTTCCGTTCCTCAAAAAAGCGGTCGTTCTTCCACATGACGAACTGACAGGCCCGGTTGCCGCAGTAGTAATTTTTCTTGCCCTCGTAGACGGTTTCGCCGCACCGGGGACACGTCCCGACGGCCACACGCTCGGTCTGAAACAATTTCTGCTTATCCTCGCTGATACTGGAATAGGTTTTCACCAGGTCGCGGGCCTGCGCCTCAATACCGGCCATGAACTCGTCCGGGTTGGCCTCACCCTTGGCGATCTCGGACAGGCGGGTTTCCCATTCGGCGGTAAGGGCCGGGGAGGTCAGGGCCTCCGGCAGAACCGCCGCCAGGTTGATGCCGTCCTTGGTGGGAAGAAGCTGCTTCCCCTTGCGCTGGACAAAGCCCATCTGCACCAGCTTTTCCAGAATGGAAGCGCGGGTGGCGGGCGTACCCAGGCCCTTACGCTCGGCGTCCTCCGGCATATCCTCCGCCCCGGCCCGCTCCATAGCCGACAGCAGGGTATCTTCGGTGTAGGGCTTGGGGGGCGATGTGAAATGCTCGGTGACGGAAGCGGCCACATCCTCGAAAACCTGCCCCTCGGCCAGCTCCGGCAATTCCTCCACGGCTCCGCTGCCCTCGTCGGCGTCGGTTTTCAGGGAGGCCCGGAAGCGGCGGTCGATGTCTTTCCAGCCAGCGGCCAGGATGATCTTGCCCTTGGCGGTGAACTCATGCCCGGCGCAGGTGAATATAGCGGTGATGGCCTCGTATTCATGGGCCGGGGCCACAGCGCACAGCAGCTTACAGCACACCAGGGACAGCAGTTTCTTTTCGCTGTCCGCCAGCCCGGAAAAGCCCTGTTTCACGAACTCCGCCGTGGGGATGATGGCGTGGTGGTCGCTCACCTTGGCGCTGTTCAGGACGCAGCGGATCTCCGCAGAGAACGCTGCCCCCTCCATGAACGGGAGAATGGGGACGATACCGGCCACGATGCCCGCCGTTGTCTGCTCCATGTCGTCGGAGAGGAAACGGCTGTCCGTCCGGGGGTAGGTCAGCAGGCGCTTTTCATACAGCGTTTGGGCGTAGTCAAGGGTCTGCTTCGCCGTGAAGCCGAAAAGCCGGTTGGCCTCCCGCTGCAAGGTGGTAAGGTCGTAGAGCTTGGGTGGCTGTTCGGTTTTCTTCTCCCGTTGGATGGAAACACAAACGGCCTGCGCTCCCTCGCAGGCCGTCTTGATACGCTCCGCCCCGGCGGGGTCAGGGAAGCGGTCGCTTGCCGCCTCCATGCCGCCCCCGGCGATATGGACGATGTGATATTTCTCTTTCTGAAAGCCGGTGATTTTGGCGTCCCTGTCCGCCAGCATTTTCAGGGTGGGGGTCTGGACGCGGCCCACGGTCAGGGTCTTGTGGTACAGCACAGAGAAAAGCCGGGTGGCGTTAATGCCGATCAGCCAGTCCGCCTTGGCCCGGCACAGCGCCGATTGATGCAGAGGGTCATAGTCCCGGCCTGGTTTCAGGTTGGCGAAGCCCTCCCGGATGGCGCTGTCCTCCATGCTGGAAATCCACAGCCGCTTGATGGGCTTGGTACAGCCTGCCAGGTGGTAGACCGTGCGGAAGATCAATTCGCCCTCCCGCCCGGCGTCGCAGGCGTTGACGACCTCGCTCACTTCCTCGGAGCGAAGCAGCGTCCGCAGGGTGTCGAACCGCTCCCGCTTGTCCGGGGGGACGGTCAGCCGCCAATTTTCCGGGATGATGGGCAAGTCCTCATAGCGCCACTTCCTGAAACGCTCGTCGTACATCCCGGCGTCGGCAAAGGACACCAGATGCCCGATGCACCAGGACACGATATAGCCGTTCCCCTGCAAGTAGCCCTCCTGCCGGTCGGTCGCCCCGATCACGGCGGCGATGCTCCGGGCCACGCTGGGCTTTTCTGCGATTACTAATTGCATAATATCCTCCAATCTATAAGTTGCCTTTTTCAAGTCGTGGTTATATAATTGACATGACATCTATTCTTGTGGGGGTACACGCGATGTTTGCAAGAGAATATGAAATCATCCCAAACCCACCTGCTCCAATAACATGGGATGAATATGCTAAGGAAAGTTATATAGAATACCAGTTGCTTCTTGAAACAGAAAATCATAATGAACGTGCCTTTCAATCGTTTTTTGAAGAAAATCCATCTTTTATTCCAGGCGCATTTGAACTTTTTGGGCCATCAGGCCACTACCCATTTTCGCAATCGTTGATTTCAGAGCCAGAAATTTATGGAGCGCCTTTTAGACGATTTCCCGACTTTATTTGGCTGGCCCAAGATAGCTTATATTTCACCCCTGTTTTTGTTGAAATCGAACGTCCAAATAAAAAGACATTTACAGATGCAGGCGTACAGACAGCAGATTTTTCACAAGCTCTTGGACAAATTGTTGAATGGAAAGCCATCCTAAGTGAACCAGAAAGTGTACTAAACTTTTATAGATGCTTTAACATTCCGGATTGGATGAGGGAAAAAACATTTCAGCCGCAATTTGCGTTAATTTATGGAAGACGTAGCGAGTTTGAGGGACAACCCTTTCTCCAAAGAAAGAGGGCGCAACTTGTTCAAGAGGGCGTATCATTGATTTCTTTTGATCGACTACATCCAGACCCTAAGTGTGATGATATGCTTTGCACCAAATTATCTCAACGAGAATATCATGTAAAAACCATTCCCCCAACATACAGATATTCTCCTGCAACAGCAGATAATCTTAAAATTGTCAGTGGCTTTCAAGAAGCAATTTCTAAAATGAAGCGAACTACCCCTGATCGAATTAAATTCTTATTGGACAGGTATGCCTATTGGCGTGACTATGCCTCCAAAGAACGTAAAGGCATTATATGTCCATCTGATTGTGAATAGGAAACCGGCGTTATCAGTTCCGATAACGCCGGTTTCTTTATAATCAAATTTTACTTTCATCCTCCTGTTCATCCTCTGGCTCGTCCTCGTCATCAAAGTCATACTCGGACAGATCGGTACTGCCGGACACATCGGCCTTGGGCTTGCGGAGCTTGAAATAATACAGCGCCCCGCCGCCGCCAGCCAGGGCCACAATCAGCAGCACCAGCAGACCGCCCATGCCGCCCTTGTTCTCCTTGGCCGGGGGTTCAGGTTCTTCCGGCTCCTGCGGCTCCAGCGCTTTCCCAGCGCAGGCGGTCATGTTGTTGGCACAGACAGGACAGGAGGTATTGACAGCCCCGGCCTCACATTTCACTGTGCAGGAACAGACGGCGGGCGGTTCTTCCTCCACCTCCATCAGCGCCAGCAAATCGGCCTCGTCCACCTGATTGAGAAAATGTACTGTGTTTTCGCCGTCCCCGGCCCGGTCGATGATGATGTAAAAATAGTTGCCGGTCTTGGAAACGACGGTGATAAACTGCTTATCCTCGGACGCCTCGCCGTCGATGTCGTCCACCAGGGATAGATTGCCCTCCGGGGTCAGGGGCTTGGGGTCAGGTGTGGACACCACTTCCCCGGTCGGCTGGGTGGGTATGACATCCCCTTCCTCGTCGCCGCCCCCGGCAAAGGCCGTTGTGGTGAACATGGCGGCGGACAGGCCCACGGCCAGAATGACAGAGATAAAACGGGTAATGATCTTATTCCTCATGGCCGGTGTCCTCCTTTTCGTGATAGGGCGTCAGGGTGGGGGCGGTCTGCAAGGCCCCGCCCCGCAGGAACGCCGCAAATTCCTCCCTCGTCATGTTCATGCCCCGGACAAGCTGGATAATCTGCAAATTCTCCTGCTCAGTTTTCTGCCCCTCCAGCTCCCGAAGCTGCTTGTTGTACTCCGCGATCTTGGACTTCACTTTCTGGATGTCCTTTTCGATACGGTCAAGTTTGTTCGCCATAATCAAAACTCCTTTCCGATGGATTTTTCATAGCGGTATTTCATCTGCGCCGGATATAAGTCCTCCTTGGGGCGGCGGCTCCCCGTCCAGCGTTTGCCGCCCGCCAGCCCAGCGCAGGCCCAGCCAGCGGCCCGCAGACTGGCCCCGCTCTCCGTGTCCAGAATGTAGGTGACGATCTTCCGATAGCCCATCGCCCGCGCCGCCCTCCACGCCGCGGCATAGAGGAAACTGCAAGCTGGTAATTGGTGTCGGAGAACGCTATGCACTTGGAGAAAGAACGCTGGTTCAGCCTGCAAACGCCGTCCTGATACATGACCTCGTAGGGGATGCTCTCTTGTCAGATTTTTCCCTCCGCCATATCGTGGGCGACGAGGGCGGTGTAGTAGCTTCCCATGGTGCTGGGGGCGTTGAACAACACCGCCAGCAGGTATTTCTTGATGTTGCGGATTTTCGTGGTGTTCTCCCGCATACAGTCCATAACGAACTCAATGTGGCCGCTGTTGAGTTTCAGCAACTTGGCCTTTACCAACTCGGCGGGGTAGTCGTCACCGGCCACCCGGATTGTCTTGCGGGCCGTGCAGACGGTTTCCACCAGCAATTCCACGATGCCGTCCAATTCCTCCCGGTCGATCTTGGAGTAGTGCAGAAGATGGTCGTACTCGATATTCTCTTTGATAAGCTCCCGATAAATCTCAACGGCGCTCTGTGTGGCCGCTTCCGTTCCCTTCCTTTCCAGCGGCGAAGCCGTAGCAGTCCCAGCCGTTTCAGTAGGAGGGGGTGAAAGGGAGGGAAAGGAATGGGTAATTGATGGGTCTGTAATTCTTGGGTCTTTACTTTGTATATCTTTATTTAATTGCGTTGGATTTTCCAACGTAGGTTTTTCCTGCGTAGGATTATCCAATGTTGGATTTTCCAACGTAGGTAAATCCAATGCAGGCGGCGTCTGCGGCTGTTCATAGATCACATAGTCCGCACCCCGCAGCCGTCCCCGTTCGTCACGTTCCCGCGAACGGACGATGTACCCCGCCTGCTCCAACTCCCGGATAGCCTGCCGGATGGCATCGATCTTCTCCCGGTTGATAAGGGCCAGGCCCTTTAACGTGTAATCCCAATCTTCCGGGAGTGACAGCATTTGCGACAGCAGGCCCTTGGCTTTTAGGGTCAGGTCTTTGTTCCGCAGGTGATGGTTCGACATCACCGTGTACCCCTTGTTCCTCTCCACGCGGAATACTGGCATGGTTCTCCGCTCCTTTCGGTGTCTGGACATGAAAAAAGCGGCGTCCCATCTCCCCGGCAGGGGAATATGAACGCCACTCATGCGCCGATATTCGATTTTTTAGTACATATCATGCTTGTCCGCCGCTCGAAAACCTTGATTTTCCTATACTTTCAGAAGTTACGTTATCTAACCTCAGCTTTCAACCGTCCTGGCTTCCAGCGGATGCTTGCCGACATCAAGGCGGGCAAGATCAAGCGGGTGGTCGTCAAGGATATGTCCCGTTTGGGCCGCAACTATCTCCAAGTGGGAATGTATACCGAAATGGTGTTCCCAGAGTATGGTGTTCACTTCATCGCCGTAAATGACGGAGTGGACAGCATAAAAGGAGATAGTGAGTTCACCGCAATCCGCAACGTATTTAATGCCACCCTCTCATAAAGAACGACACTACACGCAGGACATAGCATCCCTGTTACCTCCGACAAAGCTGTTACAAAACGGAGGAAATGACAATGAGCGACTACGAAATTCCCGCTACCTGCTGGTACGGGGGAACTCTCCTGATTTGCAGTGCCACCAGTGCGCCGAACCCGTTACAGAACAATATGTCATCTGCCCTCACTGTGGAGCAAAGCTGCGCCCCGCCTGCCCAAACTGCTCGTTCCCGGTGGAAGCGGATTGGAAAGTGTGCCCTAAGTGCGCTGCTCCGCTGGAGGGTGTGGAGACACCTCCTGCTCCGCCCCAGCGACAGAGGGACAGGACGCTGGGTAAAATCCTGATTGCCATTATAGTTGTGCCAGTGGCGCTCATTGCGCTGGCAGTGTTTGGCCTCACCGCTTTCCAATCGGTCACCGGCTCCAGCACCATGCGAGAGGTCACCTTTGACGAGTACGACCAGGAACAGAAATCGGAGACGATACGCGAGGCGGTACATGAATGGCTGGACAGTTTGGAAGTTCGTTCCGACCGGGCCTATGCGCTACGATATGATTACTCCAACGAACTTGGGGCTGGTCAAGAACACTATTATTTGTTCTATGTCCCCGCGGGAGGTCAGTCGCCCTCTACGAGTTTCGGAACGGATGCCGGCCTGTTCGGAACAACGCTGAACCTCCGCTTGGAGCGCACAGGATACAGCGGCTCTCTATACTGCGTGCAGACCAGCGTGGAAAGCACTCCAAAGCCCCGTATTGTCCTGGGCGGGAAGCACATCCGTTGCGAGGTACAAGTGGTGGACTATAACCCCACCCTGTTCTTTATCCAGCCCAACTATGCTCAGGCGGAGCTGAGAACAGTGGAACTTCCTGAACGGCTGTCCGTGGTGAAAATCGTGGGCAATGCCAACGTGGGCGTGGCGGCAGGTTCGCCAAATCCCGTTGCTGCCAGCGAGAATGATGGTGTTGTGGAAGTTATCGATGCGGACATGATGCTCAAAATTCTTTCCGCTATTGACAGCGGAGAGCGGGTGCCTATGGAGCAAATTCCTGACTATGACTTCAAAGACGGTTTTGAGATCGTTGTGGAGTATCGGATTCAAGAGGATTTAATTATGCACCCGGAAATGGCCCGGCATCTGGTGTTCATGGATGATGGAATATGTTACCTGATTGATGATCGGGTAACCAACAGTGCCAATGGCAGCGCCTATCGGGTTATGGATGAAGATTTTTATACTTTACTGGAAGAGCTGTTCCAGTAGTGTATAGTCAGTGGAACAGGATATACGAGGGGATTTCCAAAGTGGCAAGCAGTGTCTTTGTTCCCACAAATACTCAAAACAGCTTTCTGGCGTGACCGCTGGAAAGCTGTTTTTGCTTGTTGGTGGCTCCAGCCCCCAAACTCCTTTTCGCAGAATTTTATTCTGCGGCTACGCACCGTTCCGGCGCTTTTCTTCCCCGCCCCTGGCGGAGATTTTTTGAAAACGGCGAGGCTGGTTTACCAGCATAATCGCAAACTGGTTCGTAGATGGAAACGGCATTTTTTCAAAAAATCCGTCAGGCTCACAGAGCCGCAGCCAGCGTGAAACGCTGTTCAAAGGGTTTGGGATGCTTCCCAACAAGCAAAACCTGCGGTTTCCGGCAACGCTGGAAATCGCAGGTTTGAGCGTTTGTATATACAAACGCCCTGCTTGCCCAGTAGCGCATGGCTGTTGTTTTCGTCGACCCTCGACAAAAATTTCCGCAAAGGCATTGACAGGAACATCCGTTTGTGCTACCATGATGGAGAACTGAATACTGCACATATTTTTCACGCAGATACATAGACCGAGCCACAGCGTTTTACTGGGGTCGGTCTTATTGTATCTGCGTCTTTTGTTTTTGAAGGGAGGCTGGACAATGGAGAAAATTGAGGTGGAGGAAGCCAGGCGCAAGCGGGGCAGGCCGAAGCTGGACGCCCGCATCACCGAGGAATACGCCCCCAGCAGGCGGCAAGCATTGAACAAGATGTATATGTATGAGGGTGTCCACTTGTTATCGGTAGCGGCTACCGAAATTCAAAACAGCGAGGTCTTATGGCAGGAGGACAGAACAGCCGCCACCTTAAAATCCCGTGACGGCATCCTGGAACAGCTCGGCAGAATGGCGGTGCAGGACAAACTGGGCCGTACCGATTGCGTCTATCTTGCCAACCTCGCCATCGCCGCCGTTCAAAACGGATACACCATGCGGGAGGTGGAGGTTGCCCTGCGGGAAACCCGAATGGCGGCGAAGTCCAGCATGAAAAATCCAGACAATGAGGCACTTTATTGTGCGCTGGGCAACACCGTAGACATTCTGCGGAGAATGGGAGGTATCGCATGAAAACAGAGAAAAGGCCAGTAGAAATCACAGCAGGGGAACTCCCCGGCTTTGAATACGGCGGATGCCAGGGCGTATTTTTGAACCTGGGGCTTGATGTGGAAATGGACGGAGTGACCTATCACCTGTCCAGCAGCTTTGCGGAAAAAGCGGAAATGGGCGATGTCATCGACATGGCAGAACTGGAGCGAAACGGGCGGCGGACGGCGTAAAAATTTCTGATGTCCAGCAGAAAACTATTGCTTTACAGTGCTAAAGCGGCTATAATGGGAGCAGGTAACAGATGCTATGTTCCTGCGTCCAGGGAGGTAAAAAAACAAGATGCAGGAAAAATACAATGTTGGAATTTATTGCAGACTCAGCCGGGACGATGAAAGAAGCGGGGAGTCCGTGTCCATCGAAAATCAAAAAATCATGCTCAGCCGCTATGTGCAGGAGCAAGGTTGGAACCTCTACGCCGCCTACTGCGATGACGGAGTCTCTGGGACAACCTTTGACCGGCCTATGTTCAATCAGATGATCGCCGATGCCAAAACTGGGAAAATCAATCTGATATTATGCAAAGATTTATCCAGATTGGGCAGAGATTATATCGAGACCGGACGGTTTACAGACATTGTGTTCCCTTCGATGGGCTGCCGGTTCATCGCTCTCAATGATGGCGTGGACACCATCCACAAGAACAACGAGATGCTGGTTATTTTGAAGAACGTCATGAACGATCTCTACGCACGCGACACCAGCAGCAAAATCCGGGCGGTGAAGCAGTCCACGTTTCGGACGGGAAAGTATGTCGGCTGCTACGCTCCCATCGGCTACCGAAAATCCCCGGAGGACAAACACATTCTGGAAATCGACCCGGTGACCGCCCCTGTTGTTCTGCGCATTTTTGATATGCGCTTGCAGGGGGACAGCTTTCGGAAAATCGCCCGGACGCTGAACGAGGAGGGCGTACCCTCGCCCCGTGGCTTCTATTACATGGCCGAGGGCAGGCCGAACCTGCGGGGTGGACGCCCTACTGGAACGATGTGACGGTCAAGACCATCCTGCGGAACGAGGTCTACCTGGGCCACATGGTGCAGAACAAGACCGGCACAGTCTCCTACAAGGTCCATAAGCAGGTCAGTAAGCCGAGGGAGGACTGGAGCAAGGTGGATCATACCCATGAGCCGTTAATTACGCAGGAGGTCTGGGACGCCGTTCAAAGGCTGGACAACCATCCCTCCAAAGGGCGCTCCGGCAGTGATGGGGTGATTTCCCTGTTCGCCGGCATCCTCTATTGTGCGGACTGCGGCGGTTCTATGCGGTATCAAAGAGATTACCGCAGCCGGAAGCGCCACGCCGATGCTGGCCCAGAACAGCCCCGCGGCCCTTAAGGAAAAAATCCTCGCCCAGAAGAACGCCGCCAGTCTGGAGCGGACAAAGGCACTCCGGGCAACGCTGGCGGTGGTGGACAAGCGGCTGGCAGAACTGGAAAAGCTGGTAGCCGCCGCCTATGAGGACAAGGTGAAGGGCGTTATGCCGGAGGCGCTGTGCGTCCAGCTGATGAACCGCTACGAGGACGAACGCCGGGGCAAGCTGGAACAGCGGACGCAGCTCACCGCCCAGCTGGAGGCCACGCAGGAGGACGAGCAAGCCACCGACGAATGGCTTGCCGTCATCCGCGATTATGCCCAGCTTGAGGAACTGGACCGCCCCACCCTCCTGCGGCTGGTAAAGCGCATCGAGGTGGGCGAGAAGTACGAAATCGCCGGGGAGACCCACCGGGACATCAAAATCTACTACAACTTTGTCGGTTATGTGGAACTCTGAAATCTATCCTTCTTTATGCGAGGTTATCTAATGAGATGTTCGCCAAGGACACCAGCAAGAAAATCAAGGCTACCTGGCAATCCAAGGGACGCTCCGGCGAACACCTTTGCACCATCCCGCCCTTATGGGTACATGAAAGACCCGGAGGACAAGAAACGCTGGATTGTGGACGAGGAAGCGGCTGCTATCGTGCAAAAGATTTTCGCCCTGTGCGTGGACGGCCTGGGGCCGACGCAGATCGCCAAGTGGCTGCAACAGAGCAACGTCCTGAACCCCACGGCCTACGCCCACGAAAAGGGCCTGCCAGTCTGCAACGCTCCTACGGCTAATCCCTACAAGTGGACAAACGAAACCGTTTCCCGCATTTTGGAGCGTGTCGAGTACTTGGGCCACACGGTCAATTTCAAGACCAGCAAGCCGTCATTCAAGAGCAAGAAAAAGGTCTGGAATAACCCGTCCGAGTGGGTGATCTTCGAGAATACCCAAGAGGCGATCATTGAGGAAAGCGTGTTCCTGGTCGTACAGAACATCCGGCAGGCCAGACGCCGCCCGACCAAGATGGGGGACATGGGTATGTTCTCCGGGCTGGTGTACTGCGCCGATTGCGGCGGCAAGATGTACCTTTGCCGGGCCAACCACTTCAAGCCAGAGCAGGAATATTATATCTGCTCCACCTATCGAAAAGACCGTTCCTTGTGCAAGACGCACTCCATCCGCCGTGTAGTGCTGGAAGAAATCGTACTGCGGAACCTGCGGGAAGCAATTTCCTATGTGACGCAGTATGAGGACGACTTTATCCAGCGGGCGGCGGAACGGAGCCTGCGGGAGCGTGACAAGGCGCTGGCACAGAAAAAGGCTGTGCTGGCACAGTCTGAAAAGCGCATCGCAGAGTTGGATGTGATCTTCAAGAGGATTTATGAGGACAATATTTCCGGCAAACTGTCCAATGAACGGTTTATCAAGCTGTCCCGTGACTATGAACAGGAGCAGGAACAGTTAAAGGCCGTCGTGGAAACCCTGGGGCGAGAAGTGAAACAGCAGGAGCAGAAGAAAACCAACGTCAGGAAGTTCATTTCTGTGGTGAAGAAGTACACGGACATGACCCAGCTTGACGCCACCATCCTGCGTGAGTTCGTGGAACAGATCAGGGTGTCCGAAACCTACACGACCGACGAACAGCAGAAGCGGGTGAAAATCCGGGAAATTGAAATCGTCTATAACTTCATTGGTGCGTTTGATTTTGAGGGAGCGCGGGAGCAATCCCAAACTGCCCAAGACAAAAATAATGCGAAAGTCGGCGCAGCTTGACGCTACGCCGACCCTCGCTTAAAATGTTTTCTTACGTCACCGCCCCTTTCCGCGGCAGGCTCTTTTGCTGAATCCGATGTTCAAATCCGGGAACGAATCTCCGCTCCCATGGCCTTGCAGCCCAGGAGCTTTCCGCCCTCGTTCAAAATATCCCCGCAGCGGAAGCCCGCTTTCAGCGTCCGCTCCACGGCGGACTCCACGGCGTCGGCCTCCGCCGCCAGGTCGAAGCTGTAGCGCAGCATCATGGCCGCCGCCAAAATCGTGCCGATGGGGTTGGCCTTGTCCTGTCCGGCGATGTCCGGGGCGGAGCCGTGGATTGGCTCGTAGAGGCCCCGGGTCCCCTCCCCCATGCTGGAGGATGGGATCATGCCGATGGACCCGGTGATCTGGCTGGCCTCGTCGGAGAGGATGTCCCCGAAGAGGTTTTCCGTCACGATGACGTCAAACTGGCTGGGATCCCGGACGATCTGCATGGCGGCGTTGTCCACATACATATGGAGGAGCTCCACGTCCGGATACTCCTTCGCCACCTCCTCCACCGTCTTTCGCCAGAGGCGGGAGGTATCCAGCACGTTGGCCTTGTCCACGGAGGTAACCCGTCCCCGGCGCTTCCGGGCCATGTCGAAGGCCACCCGGGCCACCCGGCGGACCTCGTGCTCACTGTAGGAGCAAACGTCCACGGCCTTCCGCTCCCCGTCCACCTCGGTGGTGGTGTGCTCCCCAAAGTACATGCCGCCGATGAGCTCCCGGACCACCACGAAGTCGATGCCCTTCGCCGCGATGTCCGCCCGGAGGGGGCAGGCGGCGGAGAGATCGGCGAACATCCGGGCGGGCCGGACATTGGTGTACAATCCCATAGCGGAGCGGAGCTTCAGCAGTCCCCGCTCAGGGCGGTTGGCGGAGGGCTGGGCGTCCCACTTGGGGCCTCCCACCGCTCCCAGCAGCACACTGTCGGAGTTGAGGCAGGTTTCCAAGCTGGAGTCCGGCAGGGGCACGCCGAATTCATCGATGGCGCAGCCGCCCATAGGGGCCTCCCGATAGATGAAGCTGTGGCCGAACTTCTCCGCCACGGCGTCCAACACGCCCATGGCCTCGTTCACAATCTCGGGGCCAATGCCGTCGCCCCGAATGACGGCGATGGTCTTGTTCATACGCCCGCCTTTCCGGCCTTCAGGGAAGCCATAAGCCCGCCCTTTTCCATCATATCCTTGATGAAGGGAGGAAAGGGCTCCGCCTGATAGGTCTCGTTTTTCGTGAGGTTGGTAATAACCCCGGTATCGAAGTCCACGGCCACCTGATCCCCGGCGGCGATGCCGGCGCTGGCAGCGGGGCACTCCAGAATGGGCAGGCCGATGTTGATGGCGTTGCGGTAGAAAATCCGGGCGAAGGTGGCCGCGATCACGCAGCTGACTCCGCTGGCTTTGATGGCTATGGGCGCGTGCTCCCGGGAGGAGCCGCAGCCGAAGTTGACCCCCGCCACCATCAGGTCGCCGGGTTTTACCTTACGGATAAAGTCCCCGTCGATGTCCTCCATGCAGTGGGCGGCCAGCTCCTTGTGGTCCGGGGTGTTCAGATAACGGGCGGGGATGATGACGTCGGTGTCCACGTGATCCCCATACTTGTGGACGGTGCCTTGTACGTTCATAAAAACGGTCTCCTTGCTCATAATTTCCCGGCTGAATCCAGACGGCCTTATCGTGGGCCGCGCTTGGAAGCCGGAGATTTCGATATCGCTCAGGCGAGAGAATCCGGGTGGCAGATGTGTCCGGCCACGCCGGAGGCGGCAGCCACGGCGGGGGAGGCCAGATAGACCTCGCTGTCCACGTGGCCCATGCGGCCCACGAAGTTCCGGTTCGTGGTGGAGACACAGCGCTCCCCGGCGGCCAGGATCCCCATGTAGCCGCCCAGGCAGGGCCCGCAGGTGGGGGTGGAGACAATGCAGCCCGCGTCCAGGAAAACATCCGTGAGTCCCCGGCGCATTGCCTCCCGATAGATGGTCATGGTAGCCGGGATGACGATGCCCCGGACGTCTTCCGCCAGATGCCGTCCTTTCAGGATGGCGGCGGCGGCCTCCAGGTCCGGCAGCTGGCCGTTGGTGCAGGAACCAATGACGATCTGGTCGATTCGAATATCGTTCCCCTCCCGGGCGCTGTGGGCGTTCTCAGGGAGATGGGGCCAGGCCACGGTGCACTCCACCTGGCTCAAATCCATGTCCACGACGCGCTCGTATTCCGCGTCCGGATCCGCCTCGAAGGCCGTCCAGGGGCGGTTTACCCGGCCCTCCACGTAGGCCTTTGTAATCTCGTCCACGGGGAAAATTCCGTTCTTAGCCCCGGCCTCAATGGCCATATTGGAGATGGTCAGCCGGTCATATATACTCAGCTCGGCCACGCCGGGGCCGGCGAACTCCAGGGACTGATACCGGGCCCCGTCCACGCCGATCCGGCCGATGAGGGTCAGGATCACATCCTTGCCGGAGACGAAGGGCCGGAGTTTTCCCGTCAGGTTCACTTTGATGGCGGAGGGCACCTTGAACCAGGTCTCCCCCGCCGCCATGGCGGCTCCCATGTCCGTGGACCCCACGCCGGTGGAGAACGCTCCCAGGGCCCCGTAGGTGCAGGTATGGGAATCCGCGCCAATGACGGCCTCGCCGGGGGCCACCAGGCCCTTTTCGGGGAGCAGGGCGTGCTCGATGCCCATCTCTCCCACGTCAAAATAGTGGTCGATGCCAAACCGCCTCGCGAAGGTCCGGCACTGCTTGCACTGGGCCGCGGCCTTAATGTCCTTGTTGGGGGCGAAGTGGTCCATCACCAGAGCGATTTTACTCTGGTCGAAGACCTTGTCAAAGCCCGCTGCCTCAAACTCGTTGATGGCCACGGGGGTGGTGATGTCGTTGCCCAGCACCAGGTCCAGCCGGGCCTGAATCAGCTGTCCCGCCCGGACGGAGTCCAACCCCGCGTGTTTGGCCAGAATTTTCTGGGTCATGGTCATTCCCATATTGGTTCACGCTCCTTAACATCGATTTGAGAGATTCTGTTCGCCTTAACACAACAAAAAAGCCCTCGTCTCCTTCTTGAAAAGAGACGAAAGCTCAGCTTCCGCGGTACCACTCTTATTGACATTCCATATGCCCGCTTTCGGCATCGGTCCGGCGCGCCGGACGAATCCCGCCTCCTTGGTAACGGTGAGGAAACCCGTCTCCGCCTAAACCGGGCCGCGGTCTCAGCGAAGCTGCTCGAGGGCCAGTGACATCCTTCCCCTCCGCGCCGCCTCGCAGCAACCGGCGGCTCTCTGGGGCGTATGGAAAGGATTTTTCCCTGTCATCGCATTTGGTCGTTTTGTTGTTGGAGTATAAGATACAGGATTTCGGATGATTTGTCAATAGGAAATTTCCCTATTTCCCTCCTCGTCTCTCCCCTCTCCGGCGAAGAATTCCCGGCGCAGAGATTTCACCCCCCAGGGACGGGCGTCCCCAGATGGCCCTCCCCGCGCCAATCGCCCACAGAGGCCCTGGCCCCTTGCCAATCCCTCCTTCGTATGGTATAGTTATCGTAGCGCAAAAGAGGCCGCGGCTTTTTTCCTACCCTGAAGGGCCATGTGCCTCAGAGGCTGCAAAAGGGCCGGCGGCGGGCTTCCCAGGCAAAACACGGTTCTGAGCCGGCGGCTTTGCCCGCCCTGAAAATCAGGAGACCGAGCTTCAGGAGTTTTGACAATATCATCCCAAAAGCCCGCTTCATCCACCCGCCGTTTCCCCAGGGCAGCGGATCGGGAAATCACAGGAGGTGCGAGTCATGTTAAGACCCAAAGACGTCGTCTGCATGTGGGTAGACGCTTTCAACCAGCACGACGCCGACGCCATCGCGGCCCTGTATCACGACGAAGCCGTCAACCATCAAGTGGCAAACGAGCCCGTTGAGGGCGCCGCCGCCATCCGGGAGATGTTCGCCGCGGAATTTGCCGCCGCGAACATGGTTGCGATGGTGGAAAACATCTTTGAGGACGGCCAGTGGGCCATCCTGGAATGGCGGGATCCCCTGGGCTTGCGGGGCTGCGGATTCTTCCAGGTTGTCAACGGAAAAAATCCTGTTTCAGCGGGGATATTGGGACAAGTTGTCGTTTTTGAAGCAGCACAACCTGCCCCTTGCGTAAGACCGGCGTTTCGGGGAAAAATTAATTTCGCGGAAGATTTCAGAATTTCTCTTGACAAGTTCGGACGGAATCTGTATAATGACGATGTTAAAGCCATATAACATGGCCCTTAAAGTATCCTGGAAATAGCCGGATACCTCGGAGGGAGGGAAAATATAGATGTCTGAGATCCATGTGAAGGAAAATGAATCCATCGACAGCGCACTGAAGCGTTTTAAGCGCAGCTGCGCCAAGGCCGGCGTCCTGGCCGAGGTCCGGAAAAGAGAGCACTACGAGAGTCCCAGCGTGAAGCGGCGCAAGAAGTCTGAGGCCGCTCGCAAGAACAAGAAGCGTTACTATTAATCCATCCGCCAAAAGCCGCCGTGCATTGCACGGCGGCTTTTTTGCGCTCACGGGACCTTCTGAAGCAACACATCCTGGAAAACCGGGCGGAGTTTCCCGATAAAAGCATCACAGAAATCGCTCCTCGCCTCTTTCCCCATCGGCTCCCCAGTCCAAGGGCACATTGTTCGGCAGTCCCCAGGCGTTTTGCGAGGGAACTCCGGTCCTTGTGCCCTCCCATTTATGGGAAGCTTTCGAAAACGCGGGCCGGAACTATGTCCGGCCCGTGCAAAATCCTTTCTTCAAATGGGTCTTCCCTTTCCGGAGAAAACACCTCTTCGCGGGGTTGATCGCCGCCGCAGCTGAATAGGCTTGACGGCGGGCTTCCCAGGCAGAACACAATATAGGTCTCGTGCCGTCGGGCTTTGCGCCCTTGAAAAGGAAATCCGGCATCAGAACAAGCCCGCTCCGCTTCACGTTTGCAGGTGTATCCTGCACTCCCCCAGATTGTACAACGGCTCCGCCGCCGTGGGCGTCAAGCCCTCCACCACATCGGCATAGGTCAGCACGGAGGTGGATTTGAAGCACACCGGCAAAATGGGGGCTTGATCCTTCAGATGGGCGCAGAGGTTCTTCATGGCGTTCTCCCGGTGCTCCGCCCCGGCAAATTCCGCCAGAAGACGACTGGTCTCCGGGTTGGACCAACGGCCGTAATTCAGACTCCCGCCGGGCTCCAAGAGGCTGCGCAGATTCCAGTCAGCGGTAAGGCGAGCCTCCCCGTAATAGAGGTCAAAATCCCCGGAGGCCAGCGCGGCGGCGTACTCCTCCCAGGGCAGCGTCCGAACCTCCACCGGCAGTCCCCCGGCGGTCCAGGTCTCCGCGAGATAGTCCGCGATGGCCCTCTTGAAGCTGTTCTCCTCGTTCACCAGCAGGGTTAAGGCGCCCTCGGGGATATAGCCGCTGGCAGACAGGGCCAAGGCAAAGCTGTCCGGAGAATAAGCGGTCTCCAGTGTCACAGGGTAGAGAGACGACGCCGGAGACACCGGAAAGAAGGCCGGACTCCCGTGGCCGGAGAGAAACGCGCCGGTGATGTTGGCCCGATTAATCCCCGCCGACAGAGCCCGCCGAAGCGCCGGGCTGTCCAGCGGAGCCCGGGCGGTATTGCAACCCACATATTGCAGAAGAGTTGACGCCGCGTCCACACAGCCCACGCTGCCGGTGGTGCTCACCGCCTGTACGCCGGTGAGGTCCGCCATGATAAGCTGCACCTCATGGGAGGAAAAGCGGTAAAGCATGGCGGAGGGGTCCGAGGCCTCCACCAAAGCAACCCGGTCCACCGGCTGGCCAATTCCCTTCCACCAGGATTGATTGGCAATGAGCCAGGTTCCGGTCTCCTCCTCCGCATAGAAGTAGGGGCCGGTGCCTGTGGGAGCCGGCTCGTCCTCGGTGCCAGCTTTGACAATGGGAATGTCCAACAACGCCGGAAAACCGGTGTTGGGGCCGTTGAGGGAGACGGTCACGCTGCCCTCCTTGGCGCTGATGGAAGTGACACCGGAAAGGCGGCTCTGGTAGCGCCCGGACTGCCGGGCCCGTTCCAGGGTGGCTTTCACATCACGGCCCGTCAAAGGCGTACCGTCGGAGAAGTGCACCCCCTCCCGGAGGGTGAAAACATACCGATAGGCATCGGCGTCATAGGTGTAGCTGATGCATAGGCATAGCTGGGGTTCCAGATCTCCGTCCAGCCGGAACAGTCCCTCGTAGAGCAGCGAGGCCACAACCTGCTGCATCCCGTCGGCACAGACAACGGGGTCCAAGCTCTGCCCCGGCGTGTAGGGCAGGGCAAAGTGTTCCGGCAGCGCCGCCGGTTCCTCCTCCGGCTCTTCCTCCTGAAGGGGAGGCAGACCTTCGTCCGGCTCCTCCGGCGGCTCCTCCTGCCAGCAGCCCGTTAGGAGGAGCAGAATTAAAAGCAGAGGGTGCATTTTGCGCAGTTTCATCATAAAAGCCTTTCACCGAATTAGAAATCTTCCAAAATCCAGGCTTTGTCTCTTTATCTTCATTTTAAATTCCTAATTCCGAATTTCCACTGTGATTGCGGCCGCCTGAACCCCCCTGGCCTCCCCCATTTTCCGGTGGGACCAGAACAGATCCGGATGGCAGACGGTGCAAAGGCCGGAGACCTCTATGCACTCCGGCAGCAGGCCTGCCCGCAGCAGCCATTGGCGGTTCAGGCCCTCCAGATCCACGTGCCACTTGGGACCCCGAATCTCCAAATAGGGCTCCGCCTCCGGGCCCAGAGCCGCCCGCATGGCGGCGGGAACATCCTCCTCGCTCTCAAAGCAACTCTGCCCGATACAGGGCCCCAGGGCGGCCCGTAACCGCTCCGGCCTGGAGCCGTAGCGCCGGGTCATCTCCCGAACCGTCTTCTCCACAATTCCCCCGGCGCAGCCCCGCCAACCGGCGTGAGCCGCCCCCACGGCCCCGGAGTCCAGGTCGTGAAGCAACACGGTGCCACAGTCGGCGGAAAAGACAAACAGGGTCAAGCCCGGAACATCCGTCACCAGCGCGTCGGCGCTGTCGTAGTCCCTCTCCCGAAAGAGGCCCTTCCCGGCGTCGGCCTCTGTGCAGGCCCGGACGTTGGTCTCATGAACCTGCCGGGAGAGGACGGCTTGCTCCAGGTCCGCCCCAATGGCGGCGCAGAAGCGGCGGTAATTTTCCAGCATGGCATCCCGCCCGTCCCCCATGCCGGGACGGAGGTTCAGGCTGTCCCAGGGGGCGGGGGACACGCCGCCCAGGCGGGTGGAAAAGCCGTGGCGCACACCGGAGAGGTTGGAGGCAGTAAGCCAGACCAACCCGTTTTGTTCATGGGTTTCAAAGGGCATGGGAACCTCCTTGTTCTTCCTGTTTTGGCGTCTCGCCGTTTTTCTCGACCAGCTCGTGATTTGTCCAGCCGTTCCAGACGTGAAACACGCCCCAGGCCAGCACCGGGAGGCTCAAAATCAAAAACAGCTCATTCGCGCCCCAGTCCAAGGTGGAGGCAACTATCAAAATTCCGCCCAACAGACTCAAGGCAATCCCGAATACGAGTTCTTTGATATCCTGAAGCAGGAAAAGAACGCTGTCATTTTTCTTGTCCATGTATTTGTTCCTTTCAATGGGGGAAAGAACGGCCGTTCCTAGGCGGCCTACCGCCAGAAACACAGATGAGGAACACAGAATCCAAGCCGATTCACCCACCAGGCCAGCGACAGCGGAAAGAGAAATACGCCAAGTCGAGAACCACCAGCCCCCGTATGACTACGCCGCGTGAGAAGTCATTCCTGTCTCCCGCCAGTCATTCAGGCGCGCCCCCGTATCGTAACCCCCGTACTTCTTTTTCTCTTTTGGACCGTGCACGGCCCGTTTTCTCGTTTTCTTCTGGAAGAAAACGAGAAAATGGGGGGTGCAAAGCACCAGCCATCTTCATGGCTGAATCCCTCCCCCGCCCGCAAGGGCGGAGAACCATCCATCAGTTCTGATGGTATTCAGGGCAAGTACACTTCTTCCATTTCAGCCCACTTCCGCAGGGGCAAGGATCATTCCGCCCAATCTTAACAACCCGGGTGGGTTGTTTCTTCGGCTTCGTCCCGTCGCCGCCGACGTTCTCCACCATCCCCTTCGCGACGCGCTCCCGCTTGACCTCCTCGTCCTTGCGGAGCCGCACGGCGTACAGCCGCCGGACCGTCTCGTCTTGAATGGCGGCGATCATCTCCTCGAACATGTCCAGGGACTCCCGCTTGTACACGTCCACCGGGTTGTTGTTGCCGTAAGCCTGAAGCCGGATTCCCTGCTTCAAATCATCCATGGCGTCAATGTGGTCCATCCAATATTCATCCACTACCCGGAGCATGATAACCCGCTCCAGCTCCCGCATGATGGGGCTGGTAATCTCCGTCTCCTTGGCCTCGTAAAAGCTCTCGGCGGCGGCGGTGAACACCTGGTCGAAGTCCTCCTGGCTCTTGCCGGGCACCTCCCCCTCGGGAACGTCCACGGCGCCCTTGACGAAGTACATGCCCTCCAGGCCCCGGAGCATCTCCCGGTACCCGGCGGCGTCCAAATGCTGCTTCTCCCCAAAGGCCAGGCTGACGTGATTGCCAATGGAGGTGCGCATCATGTTCAGCACGGTCTCCTTGATGTCCATGCCGTCCAGCACCTGGCGGCGCTGATCGTAAATCAGCTCCCGCTGCTTGTTCATCACGTCGTCGTATTCCAGCACGGACTTCCGGGACTGGAAGTTCCGGGATTCCACGGTGGTCTGGGCGTTCTCAATGGCCTTGGTGAGCATCCGGTTCTCAATGGGCGTGTCCTCGTCCAGGTCGAAGCGCTCCATCATATTCGTGATCCGGTCCCCACCGAACAGACGCATTAGATCGTCCTCCAGGGAGATATAGAACCTGGTCTCGCCAGGATCCCCCTGGCGGCCCGCGCGGCCCCGGAGCTGGTTGTCGATCCGGCGGGACTCGTGGCGCTCGGTGCCGATGATGAAGAGGCCGCCCGCCTCCCGGACCCGGTCCGCCTCGTCGGCAATCTCGGCCTTGTGCTGGGCCAGCTTCTCCGCGAAAAGCTTCCGGGCGTCCAGAATCTCTTGGTTGTCCGTGTCGGCGTAGCCTGTGGCGTCCACGATGACCTCGTCGGAATAGCCCGCCTTGGTCAAATCCGCCTTGGCCAGATACTCGGCGTTGCCTCCCAGCATGATGTCGGTGCCGCGGCCCGCCATGTTGGTGGCCACGGTGACAGCCCCCAGCTTGCCCGCCTGGGCGACGATCTCCGCCTCCTTCTCGTGGTTCTTGGCATTGAGGAGGTTGTGCTTGATGCCCTCCCGGGCCAAGAGCTTGGAGAGAAGCTCGTTCTTTTCAATGGACACGGTGCCCACCAGCACCGGCTGGCCCTTCTCATGGCACTCCTTGATTTGGGCGATGACGGCCCGGAATTTCCCGGCCTCGGTTTTGTAAACCACGTCGTGGTTGTCGCGGCGCTGGTTCGGCCGATTGGTGGGAATCTCCACAATGTCCAGGTTGTAAATCGTGCCGAACTCCTCCTGCTCCGTCATGGCCGTACCAGTCATGCCGGAAAGCTTGTCATAGAGCCGGAAGTAGTTCTGGAAGGTAATGGTCGCCAAGGTACGGTTCTCGCTGTTGACGTTGACATGCTCCTTGGCCTCAATGGCCTGATGGAGGCCGTTGGAATACCGCCGCCCGAACATCAGACGGCCGGTAAACTCGTCGACAATGATGACCTCCCCATCCTTCACCACGTAGTCAATGTCCCGCTTCATGGTTCCATGCGCCTTAAGGGCCTGATTAATGTGGTGGCTAACAGTGGAATTCGAGGGATCGGAGAGATTCTCCACATGGAAATACTCCTCCGCCTTGGCAATGCCCCGGGCGGTGAGGGTGGCGGTTTTGGCCTTTTCGTCCACCACATAGTCCGCGTCGATGTCCGCGGCCTCCTCCTCCTTGTTGTCCACCTGGACCACCACCTGCTTTTTGAGCTTCGCCACGAACATCTCTGTCAAATCGTACATCTGGGTGGACTTCTCCCCCTGGCCGGAGATGATGAGGGGGGTCCTGGCCTCATCGATGAGGATGGAGTCCACCTCGTCCACGATGGCGAAGGAATGGCCCCGCTGGACCAGCTCCTGGGAGTAAATGCACATATTGTCCCGGAGGTAGTCGAAGCCCATCTCGTTGTTGGTTCCGTAGGTGATATCGGCGGCATAGGCCTCCTGGCGCTGCTTGGAGGTCAGTCCGTGGACAATGAGGCCCACCTTCAGCCCCAGAAAACGGTGGACCTTGCCCATCCACTCGCTGTCGCGCTTGGCCAGGTAGTCGTTGACGGTGACAATGTGAACTCCCTTCCCCGCCAGGGCGTTGAGGTAGGCGGGAAGGGTCGCCACCAGGGTTTTGCCCTCGCCGGTTTTCATCTCGGCGATGCGGCCCTGGTGAAGGACGATGCCGCCCACCAGCTGCACCCGGTAGGGCCGGAGGCCCAGCACCCGGTCCGACGCTTCCCGGGCGGTGGCGAAGGCCTCCGGGAGAATATCGTCCAAAGTCTCGCCGTTTTGCAGGCGCTCCTTAAACTCCTGGGTCTTTGCCTGGAGCTGTGCGTCGCTCATAGCCTTGTACTCATCGGCCATGGCCTCAATTTTGTCCGCGATGGGGGTAATGGATTTCAGCTCCCGGGAGCTGTAGTCGCCGAAAATCTTTTGAATCAGGCCCATGATTGTTTGAAACTTCCTTTCGATTGTTCCGCCGCCCGGAAGGGCGGGAATTTCATAATAAAACAAGCATAGCTTACCACAGTTTCCCCTGGAATGCAAAGGAAATCAGGGGCGGCCGGAAAAAAGTTTACAAAGCGGAAACGATCACAGTTCCGTGTCCAGCAGCATCCGGACGCGGCTCTCCACGGTCCCCTCGCCGGTGCTGGCGTCATAATCCACGCTGACCAGCAGGGCGTCCGGCAGTTTTCGCTGAAGGGCGGCGTACTGCCCCTTGCCGAAAATATGTCCCGGCAGGCAGCCAAAGGGCTGGACGCAGAGAATCTTCCGATACCCGAGTCCAGCCCAGGCCGCCGCCTCGGCGGTGACGAGCCACCCGTCGGCCACGGTGCAGTTTAAAGGCGCGAAGCCCTCCGCCCGGCGTTTCAGCTCCGCCAGCGGCGGCAGAGTGTGAAATCCGGCCTCCCGCAAAACCGCCAGCAGCTCCCGCTGGATTCCTCCCAGCCATCCGGAGAGGAAGCGGTACGCCTTCCGCTGGTAGGCGGGGCCCTTCAGGCTGTGGGTATCCATATAATAGAGGGCGTACCAGGTAAGGCCGCCCACTCCGATTTCACAGCGCTCCGCAGCCAGATACCGCTCCAGGTTCCAGTTTCCCAGATGGCAGTACTTCGTGTAGATTTCCCCCACAACGGCAACCCTCTGCGCGTCTCCGGGCGCCGTCTCAATCCGGCGGAAGGAGGCCGCGATCTCCCGGCAGCGCTCCAAAATGCGGCGCCTGGAAAGGCCCGTCCCCCGGCGCAGGTCCTCCCCCAGCGTCTCCGTCCAGCGCCGCCAAAGCGCCTCCGCGCCGCCGGGGCGGACCTCATAGGGCCGCACCTGGTTTCGGGCAATCGCCAGCGCGTCTCCCCACACCGCCGCCGCCAGCGCCCGTCGGATCATCGGCAGGGTGATGGGAAGGCCCGTGTCCCGGTCGATATCCCGGACGTTCAGAGACAGCAGCGCCACCTCCGGGTATCCCGCCTTGTCCAGCGCCTTCCGCATCAGCCGGATGCCGCAGGAGCCCCGGCACTCGTCTCCGGCCTGTCCCATCAGCACGCCGCACTCCGCCGGGTCATACTCCCCGGATTCCAGGGCGGCCAGCACCTGCCCCGCCACCAGAAAGACGGGGTAGCACAATTCATTGTGGAAATACCGCATTCCCCGGTCCGCCAGGCCCCGTTCCTCCCGCAGCAAGACCGGCTCCCACTCCCGGGAGGCGAACGCGTGCCGCAGCAAGGGGAACCAATCGTCCAGAAGGGCGGGAATCAGCAGCGTGCGGGGCATGGCGTTCTCCTCCTTTCCGGTGTGCCAGCTGTAAGCGCATTATACTCCCTTCCCCCCTTCCCTGTCCAGCCGGGGAAAACCGCTGGTCATTTTTTCTAAACCGGACAAAATCATTCGATTGTTCCTTGTATATTCCGTCAAAATGTGTTACAATGATTTGTACTAAGAGATAAGGAGGGCCTCACTATGAAGCTCAGCTTTTACGGCGCGGACCAATGCGTCACCGGAAGCTGCCACTGCTTGGAGATCAACGACACCCGCATTCTCGTCGACTGCGGCCTCCAGCAGGGCCGGGACGAGGTTTCCAACGGCGAATTTCCCTTTGCCGCCAACACCATCGACTACGTCCTGGTCACCCACGCCCACATCGACCACTCCGGCCGGATTCCCATGCTCATCAAGCAGGGCTTCAAGGGCCGCATCCTCACCACCCGCCTCACCGCCCAGCTGCTGGAAATCATGCTGCTGGACTCCGCCCACATTCAGGAGCAGGACGCGGAGTGGAAAAACCGCAAGGGCGAGCGCTCCGGCGCCCCCCGGACCGAGCCCCTCTACACCGTGGAGGACGCGGAGCGGGTGAAGGAATTCATGGTTGTCTGCGAGTACGGCGAGCTCATCAACCTCTGCGAAGGCGTGGACATCGAGTTTACCGACGCGGGGCACCTGCTGGGCTCCGCCTTCGTGGCCATGGACCTGCGGGAAAACGGCGTGAAAAAGAGCATCGTCTTCTCCGGGGACATCGGCAACATCAACCAGCCCGTCATCCGGGACCCGGTGCAGCTGGCCGGGGCGGACTACGTGGTGATGGAATCCACCTACGGCGACCGGAACCACCCGGAGAGCTGGGCCTACACCGACCATCTGGCCCAGATCATCGACGAGACCATGGCCCGGGGCGGCAACGTCATCATTCCCTCCTTCGCCGTGGGCCGGACCCAGGAGCTGCTGTATTTCATCCGGGAGATCAAGGAACAGCACATGGTCCGCTCCTGCCCGGATTTCCCGGTTTACATCGACTCCCCCCTGGCCAAAAAGGCCACCTCCATTTTTGACGGGGACCTCCGGGGTTACATGGACCACGACGCCGTCTGGCTGGTCCGGAAGGGCACGAACATGTTCCGCTTCCCCAACCTCTGCCTGACGGAGAGCAGCGAGGAGTCTAAGGCCCTCAATGAGGACCCCACTCCCAAGGTCATCATCTCCGCCTCCGGCATGTGCGATGCGGGCCGGATCCGTCACCACTTAAAACACAATCTCTGGCGGCGGGAGTGCACCATCCTCTTCGTGGGCTACCAGGGAGAAGGCACTCTGGGCCGCCAGCTTCTGGAGGGCGCGAAAAGCGTCAAGCTCTTCGGCGAAGAGATTACCGTCCAGGCCCGCCTGGAGAACTTCACCGGCCTGAGCTCCCACGCGGACCGGGATCACCTCCTCAAATGGATCTCCGGCTTCCAGGACCCCAAGCCCCAGCACGTCTTCGTGGTCCACGGAGACCGGGAGGTGGCGCCCTTCTTCGCCCAGACCCTGGAGAACATGGGCATCCCCGCCCACGCTCCTCAATATACGGAGGTCTATGATCTGGCCGCCAACACCATGCTGGAACGAGGGTATCTCCCGGAGCGCAAGGCCAAGGTGGCCGGCAGCTCCAAGGCTGCGCCAGCTTACGAGCGCCTGGTGTCCGTGGGCGGTATGCTCACCGAGTTCATCAAGCGCAGCCGGGGCCGGGACAACAAGTCTCTGGCCAAGTACGCCGACCAGCTGCGCCAGCTGCTTGAAAAATGGGACACCTGAACGCCGGATATATGGAAATTTTGAAGATAGGGCAAAGGCACACCGCCCTCGTCGAGGGCTATTCCAGCGAAGGCTATGGCGTCGTCCGTCTGGACGGCGCCGTGGTCTTCGTGCCCCGGGCTATCCGGGGCGAGACCGTGGATTTTAAAATCGACCGGGTCATGAAGACCCACGCCCTGGGGGAGCTTGTGCGTGTTCAAACCCCCTCTCCGGAGCGGACGGCCCCTGACTGTTCTTACTACGGGAAGTGCGGCGGCTGTGACTTCCGCCATCTCTCCTATACGGAGGAGCTCTGGGCTAAGCACCGGCGGGTTCAGGACGCCCTGACCCGGATCGGGGGCTCCGGGGTTCCGGTGGAGGAAATCCTGGGGGCGAAAAACCCGGACCACTACCGGAACAAATGCCAATACCCTGTAGGCCCTCATGGGGAAACCGGCTTCTTCCGGGCTCGGACCCACCAGGTGGTTCCCGTAGACCGCTGCCTTCTTCAGCCGGAGGTCTGTGACCGGACCGCCCAGGCCGTCGGAGGCTGGATGAAGCGCTATCACATTCCCGCCTACGACGAACGCACCGGCAAGGGGCTGGTCCGCCATGTCTACGTGCGGACAAACCGCCGGGGGGAAAGCCTCTGCTGTGTGGTCGTCAATGGGCGGAAGGCCCCCCGGGAGGCGGAGCTGGCCGCTCTGGTCCTGGCCGCAGCGCCGAAAACCGTGGGCGTGGTGCTGAACGCAAACACCAAGCGGGGCAACGTAATCCTGGGAGACCAGTACCGGACCCTTTGGGGACAGGATTTCCTAATGGACACACTGTGTGGCCTGGAATTCAAGCTGTCGGTCCCCTCCTTCTATCAGGTGAACCGGGACCAGGCGGAGGTGCTCTACGGAAAAGCCCTGGAATTCGCCGCCGCGACAGGGAGCGAGACCGCCCTGGACCTCTACTGCGGCGCGGGAACGATAACCCTCTGCCTGGCGGGCCGGGTAAAGCGGGCCATCGGCGCGGAAATCGTGCCCGCTGCCATCCGGGACGCGAAGGAAAACGCGGAGCGGAACGGCGTGAAGAACGTAGAGTTTTTCTGCGGCGACGCGGCGGAGACGGCGGCCATGCTGGAGTCTCAGGGATTGCGGCCGGACGTGATTACGGTGGACCCGCCCCGGAAGGGGCTCAGCCCGGAGGTCATCGCCTCGGCGGCGGCGATGGGACCGGGAAGGATTGTGTACGTCTCCTGCGACCCCGGCACCCTGGGGCGGGATGTGAAGCGGTTCGCAGAGTTGGGCTACCGGGCCGTCCGGGCGGCGGCCGTGGATATGTTCCCGGGGACACGGCATGTGGAGACTATTGTGTTGCTACAAAGAGAAAACTCGTAGAAATCCTGTGTTTCCAATACTTTGCCCGTCATGTGGTGTTTGACGCCGAGGGCGATAAACTCCGCAATAAGCGCATTGAGGACTATATCACCGTTTCAGTCGTCATTGATATGGAGTGTGGGAACACAAAAACTGAATAGAGTAGGGACAGGCAAACGCCGCAGATTTTGAAAAAAGTCTGCGGCGTTTTTTCATGTCCAGACACCGAAAGGAGCGGAGAACCATGCCAGTGTTCCGCGTGGAGAGGAACAAGGGGTACACGGTGATGTCCAACTACCACCTGCGGGACAAATCCCTGTCCCTGAAAGCCAAGGGCCTGCTGTCGCAGATACTTAGCCTCCCGGAAGATTGGGATTACACCCTGTCCGGCCTGTGCTATATCAACCGGGAGAGCAAGGATGCTATTCGTTCCGCCGTCAACGAATTGGAGCGGGCCGGGTACATCGAGCGCCACCAGACCACGGACGAAAGCGGCAAGTTCAGCAGCAACGAGTACATCATCCACGAACAGCCTGTTTCTTTGCCGCCGTCGTTGGATAAACCGTTGTCGGAAAACCCGACAACGGTTTATCCAACGACGGCGGGAAATCCAACGCAACCGGCATTACATCGACGATGACGAAAGCGGCAGATTTTTTGACCGCTCCGCTTATGTTCGGATGATGGAAGATGTAGAAAACGGCAAAATCGGCATTGTGATTATGAAGGATATGACCCGCTGGGGCCGTGACTATCTCCAGGTCGGAAACGCCATGGAGACATTCCGCAGAAACAATGTGCGGTTTATCGCTATCAACAACGGCATAGACAGCGCAGACCAAAACACGCTGGAATTTGCGCCGTTCATCAACATCATGTCGGAGTGGTATGCAAGGGACATCAGCAAGAAAGTGAAAACAGGTATCAGGACAAAGGGCGCAAGCGGCAAGCCCGTTGCCACAGAAGCCCCCTACGGCTACATGAAAGACCCGAACGATAAAGACCACTGGATAATAGACCAAGAAGCCGCAGAAATTGTCCGTTTGATTTACAGCCTTTTCATAGGCGGTCAGAACAGAAACCAAATCGCCGTTTATCTGAAAGATCATCAAATCCTAACGCCATCCTTTTACCTGAAAGCGCATGACCGGGGAACAGTGAAATCCAAGCCGCTGAAAGAGGAAAACCGTTATAACTGGAATAAATGCACCCTGACCACAATTCTTACAAGGCAGGAGTATTGCGGTGATGTGGTCAACTTCAAAACCACCACACATTATCGGGATAAGCATTCACACTATGTAGATAAAAGTAATTGGCAGATAATCGAAAATGTCCATGCGCCGATTATCAGCCGCGAGGATTTTGAGAACGTCCAGCGCATACTTGAAAATGCGCCAGTCAGACGGCCCAATGGGGACGGGTACATTCATCCATTGTCGGGCCTGATGTACTGTAAAGATTGCGGTTCAAAGATGCACATTCGCACTATCCGCAGAAGCAGCGGTAATCGCTATACTACCTATTGCAGCGAGTACGCCAAAGGTAAGGCAAGACACCCCAAATGCAATTCGCCGCACAACGTTGATGTTGACGTGGTCATGGAGAATATCACAGAAGTCTTGTGGAGGATAGCCCGTTTTTCTCTGGAAAACAAAGCGGAATTTGAAGAACTGGTGAACCGCAGTCTTGCCAAAGAGCAGACAGACGAAGTGAAGAAACAGCAAAAGCGCATCCCGCAAATCACGCACAGGCTGGAACAGATTGAAAAGGTGCTGGACAAGCTGTATGAGGACAACGCCCTTGGTGCTATCGAGCCGGACCGATACGAGCAGTTGACGCAAAAGTATTCGGAGGAATACTACCAGTTAAAAGCGGAAATGGAAGAAACCAGAGCGCAGTTGTCCAGCTACGAACACGCCAACCAACGGGCAAAAAAGTTTATCCGTCTGGTGGAAAGCTACTGCAATTTTGAGGAAATCACCCCTGCTGTCATTAACCAGTTTATCAGCAAAATTGTCGTGCATGAGCGTGATGTGAAAGGGTCAATACATGCCATACAGCGTTTGGAAGTGTACTTTAACTATATCGGCAAATTTGAAAATGAACTGACGGAACAGTTGGAGCCTACGGAAGAAGAATGTAAACGAATGCGGGAGGAAATCGAAAAAGCCAAGCGCGAAAAACACCTTGCCTACCATCGGGAATATAAGAAAGCGTACCGCGCCAAGCATCTCGAAGAACGCCGCGAATATGAGCGCAAGAAAGCGCGAGAATATCGGGAAAGGAAGAAACAGCAGGCCGCTGTATCCCCCACCTAAAACCGAATATCCACCACAGTGAAAAGAGGTTTCCTGATTGCGGGAAATCTCTTTTTTTGCTGCCATAATCGAAAGGAGCGATTGAATGACAAAAGCCACCGAAGGACACACCACACCCCGAAAGCCGGACGGCGTTCTGACAAGGCGCACGGACCGCCTGACCATTATTACCGAGGTGTTTTTCAACCACGACAGCAAGGAAACATTTCAGGACAGATTGATAAAAGCGGTATTAGCCGACAGGCCCAAGTGAATACCGGAACGCGGCAGCGGCCCATTTCCGAACAGCGGCGGGCCGTGTTTGCGTCCGTTCATTCATCCCATTCCTATCCATCCATCATCAGAAAGGAGCCGAACACATGGCAAAGAGCAAAGCGGAGAAAATCGCGGACATTGAACTGCAAATGACCCAGCTTGAAAACCAGCGAAAGAAGCTGCTTCAACAGCAGAAAGAGCAGGAGCGCACAGAGCGGAAGAAACGCCTTTGCAAGCGCATGGGGCTTTTCGAGCGTCTTTTGCCCGAAACCGTCCAGCTTACAGACGAACAATTCAAGATGTTCCTGGAACAGACCGCAGCCGCCGAATCCGGGCGCAGGCTGTTGGACGAACTGACAGCCCAGAGCACCGCCACGGGCGCGGCGATCCACGCGGGCGGGACGGCGCAGGCAGACCCCCAGCCCTCGCCCTCTCCTGCCCGTACCGGGCCGCAGAGCGGCACAGGCGCAGACCGGGCCGGGGGCGCGGAAGGTGCTGACTGACTTCCCCCCTTACTGAAAGTAAGGGCGCACTTATATACCACATGAATGTGGTATGTGCGGTCTTGCAGACGGCGTTTTGTGCCTCTCGGCACAAAAGGACGGAGGAACGACTAGCAGGAAGGAGGACAGCCCATAGCGATTTACCATTGCAGTATCAAGGTTATCAGCAGGGGCAAGGGCAAATCCGCCGTTGCCGCCGCTGCTTACCGGAGCGGCGAGAACATCACCAGCGAATTTGACGGGATAACCCACGACTACACCCACAAGGGCGGTATCGTCCACACCGAGATTTTACTGCCTGACTTTGCCCCTGCCGGTTTTTCCGGCCGGGCGGTTTTGTGGAACGCCGTGGAGAAAATCGAGAAAGCGAAGAACGCCCAGCTTGCGCGAGAAATTGAGATTGCCCTGCCCCGTGAACTGACAAGGGAGCAGGGCATTTCTCTTGTCCGCGAGTATGTAAAGGCGCAGTTTGTCAATGCGGGGATGTGCGCCGACGTATGCCTGCACGACAAAGGTGACGGCAACCCCCATGCCCACATCATGCTGACTATGCGCCCATTTGAGCAGGACGGCACATGGGGTGCGAAGCAGAAAAAGGAGTACATTCTCGACCGGGCCGGGAAGAAAATCTATGACCCGAAAAAGCGTCAATACAAGTGCAGCTCTATCCCGTCTACCGACTGGAACGAGCAGACGAAAGCCGAGGAATGGAGGACGGCATGGGCTGAACTCTGCAACCGGGCGTTGGAGCAGAACGGACACACTGAGCGTATCGACCACCGCAGTTATGAACGGCAAGGGACAGACCAAATTCCCACCGTCCATTTAGGCGTTGCCGCTTCCGCTATGGAGAAACGCGGTATCCGCACCGAACGCGGCGATATAAACCGGGAAATCGAAGTGACAAACCAGAAGCTCCGGCAACTGAAAGCGCGTATCGGGAAGTTGCAGGACTGGCTGAAGGAAGAAGCCGCCAACACCGAACCGCCCAATCTTGCGGACTATATCCAGGCCATTCTGACGCGCAAGGCCCAGGCGGGGAAATCACAGCATTCGCAATCTATCTATAATCTCAAGGACGCGGCGAAAATGCTCAAATTTCTCCAAGCCAATGACATTATGGATATGGCCGGACTGGATGAAAAGTTTTCGTCCATGATAGGGGAACAGTTGGACATTCGGGATAAGCTGAAACCCGTTGAGCGGCGGCTTGCCACTCTGAAAAAGCGCATCGAGCAGGCCGAGATTTATTTCAAGTACAAGGGGAAAAAGCCGCTGACGGATACGGAAAAGGACCTATTCATAGCGGCGCATGACTATCTCAAAAGCGTGATGAACGGCAAGACCGCCCTGCCAGTAAAGGCATGGAAAGCGGAGTATGCCAAGCTGACCGCCGAACGGAAAACGCTCAACCAGCGGTATCTTGCTCTCAAAGACGAGGTAAAGGAAGCGGAACAAATCCGCAGGAGCGTTTACAGTATCATGCGGCAGGAACAGCGGGAACAGCAACCACGCAGGGCGCAGGGTATCGTTCTATAAAGCTGGTGAAAATGGGTGTTGACAATTTGGGGCCCAAGTTGCAAAATTAACTTGTGCCCCGAGTTGGAGGTGAAGTTGTTTGGCACGAAAAAAACCGGGCCCTCATCCAGAGAAACCGCTGGATACTCAGATTAAAACACGAGCGGACAAAGAAACAATGGAAAAGATTGAGTATTGCATGGCAAAACTCAATATCACACGCTCTGAGGTTTTACGACGCGGCGTTCACAGTCTGTATGAGAGCCTACAAGAAAAATGAAGGAAGTGGCGCCCACTCGCTAAAGTATCACGCCACTTCCCCAGCCGACTATTGCCAAAAGGCAAAAGTGACGTAAATATTATACCATGCGTCAGCTTTCCTTTCAAGCAATATCGGACAAAAAGGGAAAGGACGGTTCAAACGTGGAAAATATCCTGGAAATGCTTTATGACCTGCCCCGTGAGAAAATCCATGGGCAGGACTCGCCGTTTGTCAGAACGGCGCGTATCAAAAGCGAAAATATGGAATTGCTCACCGCTTCTATGACGGACGAGCAAAAAGACCTGCTGGACGCATACCTGGATACCAGAAGCAAGGTTGATGATATGATGTACTTTGACCGCTTTCGTTTTGCGTTCCATTTCGGGGCGCAGCTTATGGCGGAACTGATTAAGGGCAAGGAGGATGTTCTATGAGGGAATCCATGGTGCGGGAACTCTATTATGGCAATCTCAGCCCGTGGGAACGCAAGCGCGTATACAATCCTGAACGTACCGCTCTTAATGATAAAATCGACGGCATAGTAGAGCATTTCAAAAACCTGCTGTCACCCGAAGAGTACAAGAAGTTTGCGACAATAAGGACGGGCCAAATATTGCGTAAATCATCAGCCAAAAGATATTTGGCCCGGAATGGGTATCTGCTCTTGAAGAGCAGCTCATGCCGAAG
>CAJTFN010000023.1:52826-57048 GCA_910575815.1 Oscillospiraceae bacterium | reverse complement strand
ATCCATGCGAGGATGTAGCTGCACCACACCCAGGCAATACCGTTAAGCAGGCAGACCCACACGATAATTTTCATAGTGGTCGCTTTCTTTTTGCTCGGTTCAGAGAGGTCGAGGGTTGGTTCTTCAACGACGTCCTCCGGCCAGTCCTCAGAAATATCAGCAGGCTGCTCCACAATGGGCGGGGCTTCCTTTGCTTTGATGTTCAGCATACGTCACCCTCCATCACGAAACAGGGAGCCGGAAAATCATTCCGACGGCGATGCCGATAATGGCGCTGATAACGCACCAAACAGCCTTACGCCAGTTCTCTCCGTCCTGGCCCTCCAACGTCTCCAGACGTTTTCCTTGGTTGACCTGCTCCTTCAGCATGTTTTCCATGTTCAGAGCCAGTTTTTCCACGGATGTACTGATAGCGGCAACCTGCTTGACGGTCTCCTCCAGCGCGTTCAACCGGTGATTCTGGCGGATGTTTTCATCCTCCAGACGTTGATTCTCAGCCTCCATGCTACGGCGGAACTCCTCATGCTCATGGCGAGAGATATAATCTCCGTCCATACCTGTCACCTCCTACTGCTTTTAAGCATTGTGTAGAGTTACCGCTGGGTGCTCAACATCCCGATCAGCTCGGAATACTCGGCCTCGGAAATCTTGCCGGCAGCGTAGAAAATATCCAGCTTGCTCTCGATGCCGTCAGTCTGGCCGCGCTCAATCATGCGCTTCAGAGTACGATACAACATGCTCTACATCTCCTTTCCTCAAATATCAGTCTCGGACAGGCCCAGCTCCAGCAGGGTCAGCCGGTACTCGTGGTCGATGTTGATGCCGTCGGCATCCGCCAGTTCTTTGGAGTGGTTCTCCTGGCCCTCGGCGAGAACCAGTAGGGCTTCATCCTTAGTGAGCTGGGCTTCCTCATAGACGAACACGGGGGTGGGCTCGCGGCCCTCATCCATGGGGTCGGTGCGCTGCGTCTCAACAATGTTGCGGCGCAGATACACAGTCGTTACGCCCACTTCGATTTCCTTGGGGCGGACGGTACTTTCTGCGGTGATGTAAACGGGTTCCACGGCGCTTTCCTCCTCTCGGCAAATATAGCTGCACAAGCTGCTCGTACACACGACGGTCGTCATGCCGGTCATATCGGGAGATGTACCGTTTCATCCGCTGGAAGCTGACCCTCGGCTTGATATGCTTCAGGTACATCCGGTAGGTGTCGGTACAGTCGATCCATCCCAGATACGACATCATCTGGCGGTAGTCGTGAACAGTCGGCTTGCGCTCCTGATAAGGTTTCTTGTGAATCTTGCGGGCTTTTCTGGTTGCTTTCAGCATGATAGACTTGCGCAGCACCGTCCTGTTCCGATAGAACTGGAAGCCCATGAAGTCCAGAGGCCGCCCTCGGTCTTCACCGTTGACGGTGTAGGAGAAACGAAACACCTGCCAATTTCCTTTTAGCTCCAGGCCCAGGTTAGCCTCAAGATACTCGGAGATGGCTTGTCTGATTTGGTGCAGAACTTTCTTGTTTGACCCGAAGATGACCATGTCGTCCATATAGCGGACATAGTAGACCGCGTGAAGCTGCTCCTTGATGAAGTGGTCCAGCTCCTGTAAATACCAGTTGGAGAGCCACTGCGAGGTATAGAAGCCAAGAGGGATACTGGCGTCAGTCACGTCGATGATCTTGAACAGCAAGTCCAGCATCATGTCGTCGTGGATATGCTTGCGGAGCTTCGCCTGCAAAATATCATGCGGAATACTGTCAAAGAAGTGGTGAATGTCCATTTTCAGAACATATTTCACATTCTTCGGGTCAGTTTCGATCCATTTCTCGATGACTTTCTTGGCCTTGTGGGCTCCTCGCTTGGGCAGACTGGCGTAACTGTGCTGGTACATTCCATGCCAGAACATCTCTTCCATGGCCTTGGCGACACAGTGCTGAACGATAAGTTCCTCCAGCGTCGGCACGATGATGACCCGCTTCTTATGAGCGGTCCCGTCGTAGATGATTTTCGGAGTATGCTCGGCGTTCTCGTACTGCATGATCCAGTCGTAGGAGGCGCACAGCAGCTCATCATCCGACATGTGCCGTTTCTTCAGCATCTTACGGACGCGCTTCGTGCGCTTGGCCTGCTTGATGGCTTTTCGGCGGTTTTCTTCCGATATGCAGATGTCAAACAAGTGTCTGTAGGATTTCATTACTCTCTTATCCTCTCACCCGCTTTCACCTCTTTCAGATACTAACGGGTGCTTGCACCGAGTTGATTTTCACCAAGCGGTGAGGAAAGGGAGAGGCCGGTGAAGCCCCTCCCCTTACTGCGTTCGGCAGCGATATGCACTGCATTGCTCATATATGAGGGTTTGCGTGGATAAGATAGGGCCGCGCCAATGTTGGTGTTCGTATTGCTGGGCGTATTGTTCAGGTTGGTGTAGAACGGACCTGCATTCAGGTCATTGTTCCAGTTGCCACCCGCAATGGCGTGGGCGCAGTGCATACCCCTATGCCCGTTTATGGATGGACAGGCACTCCATTTTGAATTTCGTTTCCCCGGAGACCCAAGGTTCTCCAGACCTCTCCTTTACGCGGCTACGCCGCGGCAAGTGGTTTACAAGAGAGGGCCGCGCCAAAGTAGGTGCTCGTAGCGCTGGGCGTAACGCTCAGGTAGGTGTAGAACGGACCTGCACTCAGGCCATTGTTCCAGGCGCCACCCGCAATGGCGTATCTGGTGCCGGAGTTCTGATAGGTATAGTCGGCCTCGTAGGTCGTGCTGGAGCCGGACGTGGCGATGGGCAGCCGTCCGTACTTCTCCGTCTTCATGCCGCTGATGTACCCGTTGGAGGTGAGCTTTGCCCCCGTAGCCAGATACCCGCTTCCGTCGAAGTTGTAGTCGGCTGCGGTGGTGCCGTCTTTGGTGCCGCGGGTCAACTTCAGCTTGTGTTCATTGTTCACCAGCATCCACCCGGCGGTGCGCCGCCAGATGTTACCCCACCAGTTCTCCATGCCGAACACCTTGACGCCGGAGGTCTTGTCGTTGGACCCCCAGAACATGCCCTTGGTATTCATGGTGCCCGGAGCGATAGCCGCGCTCGCGCTGACAACGCCCATGCCGGCCGCAGCCTGGAGGTCGGTGTTCTTGAACACCATCACCAGCAGGTCCTGGATCAGGAACCGGTCGGCCGCCACCTCGGTATACCAAATATCAGCGCCGTTGGCCTTGGCGTAGGTCACCTCAGTCTGCGCCGTCTGCGAGACCATGTTGGCCTGACCGCTGATGGAGCGCAGCCGGTTGGAGCTGTCCTTGGAACCGAAGAAGATAGGCGTGTAGAAGTGCGGGATCTCCTTGTTGTTCTTGTCGTAGTTGCTCCAGCACTCGTAGTCGGCGTCCACCTTCACGTCCGAACACCGGAAGTGATACACGCCGCCGCTCTCCCACCGCTTGACGTAGATCTTGGGCCACTCCATCATGGCGTTGCCGCCGAAGTTGATGTTGGCCACATCCGAAGCGGAGCCGTCCGCCTTCTTGGTCAGGTCGTTGGGGTTGAGATAGTAAGCCACCGTCCCGTCATACTTCAGCATACAGGGCCGGGGCATAAACTTGGAGCCAGGGGTGCTGGGCCATCCGCCATAGCTGAACGCGCCGCCGAAGTTCATCATGGCCTTGGCAAAGCCGGAGTTCTCCACGTCACTGGGATAGCTGACCCGGGTGGCCGGATTGCTGTCGTTCAGGTTGATGTCGAAGCCATACAGATACTCCCGGAAGCTCGCCTTCACCGAAACGGTCTTGTTGGCAGGGGCCAGATAGTTGTCGCCTTCGGCCACCTTGACCGTGATGGTGGCGGTACCGCTGGTGTCGTTCACGCTGTTGACCACCACCTCGCCGGTGTTCTGATTGACAGAGCCGATGGTAGCGACCTTGGTATCGCTGGAGGTGGCGGTGATAGCACCGTTGCCCTTGCGGCCAACGGTGAACTTGGTGCTTTTGGTGGTCATGTTCAGCGTCAGCGACGCGGGGCTCACCGTGATGGCGTTGTCACCCTTGGCGATGCCCCAGGAGACCACCTTGGCCCCAACCGTCCCGTCCGACCACTGGTAGTTGGCAGTGGGCGTGAACGAAGCGGTGTATCCCGTCCCAGCATTGATTTGAGACTCCACGCTCAGCGTCATCTTAGCGCTGTCGTAGTTGGTGTCCCAGGTCGGGGTTTTGGGGTTACCGTCATACTTAGGCAT
>CAJTFN010000023.1:0-52777 GCA_910575815.1 Oscillospiraceae bacterium | reverse complement strand
CCGCTCTGGGCGGGGACCTTGGCGATGGTGGCCCGGTTGATGACCCATTTCACCGTCTTGTTAGCGGTGGTGCCGTCCGACCACATGCCCTGCACCAGACTGAATACCGCAGAGTGCTCCCCGGCGTCCGTAGCCGGCGTCACCTGGACGGTGCAGTTGTCGGTGTCGAAGTTGTCCCACTGCGGCGTCTGGGCCGCCCCGGTGTAAGTGGGGATATTCTTCTGCGTCGGGATGGGCACGATGACGCTGGTGATGGTCCAGGTGGCCGTCTTCATTCCGGTGGTGCCGTCCCACCACTGATAGTTGTCCGTGGGGGTGAACTCGGCGGTGTAGTCTCCGGCCTCAGTGCCGAACCGGTCGCCGCCCAAAGTGAGCTGACCCACGATGTAGCCGTCCCAGGTGGGCGATTTGGGCGTGCCGTCGGCCGCCAGAACGTTGCTCTGGGTGGGCAGCGCCGGAATGACCGCCCGGCTGATGATCCAGTCCACCGTGGAGCCGTCCATGGTAATGGCCAGCCCAAAGGTCTTGCCGCCGTCATTGGAATATCCCAGGCCGTTCATGTTCCACTTCCACAGTTTATCCGCCTTGGTGTAATCACGGACATTAGAAATATAAAGTGTTTCCGAGCCGTAATCATCCTTGGTGATGGTGATATAACCGGTGGTGGCCATGTTCATGATGTGGGTGGCGTTCTCTTTGTACGACCTTATCGTCCCCTCTCACAAATTCCTCAATGAGGTCTTGCAGGTGATGCCTGCCTCGCCGTTTAGGTACGGCCTCCACAGGTATAAGTTTCATGTTCTGTTTCTCCTTTCAAATATGGATTCCTCCATAAAAGGAGTTGCGGTTCCTGCGATTTCCAATTAGCCATGGTCAGTTCACAAGGGTAGTCCTCAAAGCCAATCGTTTCACAGGTGATGAGTCCTTCCAGAACCCCAAGGATGACCTCGGCCTCGTATTGCTTATGCGGAAATATCAGTTCTGGCAGCTCTCTATGAAATGCTCCACACCCAGAGCATCGGAGCCGGCGAATCTTGACCCAGGATGTGGCCCGGTTTTTCGTTCGTACAATTCTGGGAACCATCCCGTAATACTTCAACGCCCCACCGCACTTGGGGCAAGTAGACACATCTACACTAACCATACCTTGGCCTCCGCTAATCTAAGTTAGGAGCGTGTCTAATCTAAATAAAAAATTTTTATGTAGGAATAGCTTGACAAACTCCTACATAATGATATATTATTATTGCGGGCGATGCAAGGCCCAAAAAAGACAAAAAAAGGAAGAGCCCCGGTTAGGGCTCCTCCTTCTCAGTGACGGATTGATACATCTCGTCAAACTTTTCTTCCAATTTGTCATGGCCGATGATGATTCTCTCATCCCAAGCATTGATTCTTAACCGGTTTCCAATTAGCGCTGTCAAAATTCCCATTGACGCTAAAATCAACCCGCCGTTGGTCATATACTGGCCGATGTTGTGAGTTTTCATATCTCGGCAAAGACTTAGAACTTTAGTTTTCATAGTTGTTCACTCCTTCCATAACAGCCATTGCTATTTCTGCGGAGGTGTCAATCATGCTTATCAAATGTCCTGAGTGCGAGCTGCAAGTCAGTGATAAGGCTCCGGCCTGTCCTCACTGCGGTTACCCGATGCAGCCAACCGCCAAACGAAAACCTCGTGCCAAAAACAATAAACGACGACGCCTCCCAAATGGCTTTGGACAGATCAGCGAAATAAAAACGAACAATCTTCGCAAGCCATTCAGAGCAATGGTCACGGTTGGTAAGACCCCTGAGGGGAAGCCTATTTGCAGACCCCTTAAACCAGAGTCATATTTTCCAACTTACAATGATGCCTATGCAGCCCTTGTGGAGTATAACAAAAACCCTTATGACTTGGAGCCGTCCATCACAGTCAAAGAGCTTTATGTCAAATGGACAGAAGAATATTTTAAGACCCTGAAAGCAGATGGGAGCGTCCGGGCTGTTACCTCGGCCTGGGCATATTGCTCAGCGGTCTACAACATGCGAGTGAAAGACATTCGTGCCAGGCACGTCAAAGGCTGCATGGAGGAGGGGACAGCAGTTGTCAGGGGGAGAAAGCAGCATCCCAGTGCGTCCATGAAGAACAAAATCAAATCCCTGTTCAATCTCATGCTGGACTATGCCCTTGAGTATGAGCTGGTTGACCGGAACTACTCTCGCACATTTAATCTGACTGAAGAAATCATCAAAGAGATCCAGACGGTGAAGAAAGAGCATATGTCCTTTACTGAAGAAGAGATGGGGCGGCTCTGGGCCCATGTCGATGACAAACGGTTTGTAGATGCCATGCTGATCCAATGTTACTCAGGCTGGCGTCCCCAGGAGCTCGGCCTGCTGGAGCTGGACAATATAGACCTTGAAAGATGGACGTTCAAAGGCGGCATGAAAACTGACGCCGGCATGGACCGGGTCGTTCCCATCCATTCAAGAATACGCCCTCTTGTTGAGCGAAGATATAAAGAGGCTCTGGCAATCGGCAGTAAGTATTTATTCAACTGTACGGATGGCCGAAGCGGTAAACCTACGATGATGACCTATCAGCGATATCAAAAGGGCTTTGGTATGGTTCGTGAGGAGCTGAAGCTAAATCCTGAGCATCGTCCGCACGATGGTAGAAAGCACTTCGTCACAGCTTGTAAAAAGGCCGGGGTTGACGAGTATGCCATCAAATATATGGTCGGCCACAAGATTTCGGACATCACCGAAAAGGTCTATACCCAGCGAGAGTTTGAGTGGCTTAAACAGGAAATCGAAAAAATAAAATAGGGTGCGCGATGGGCGGAAATTTTTGACAACGCCCCCATGCGTATCGGATTGACTTTGGACATGAACCGGAGTATAGTGTCCAGGAAAGGAGAAAAAAGCACAGTTGAGCCGGAGGTGATAATCCAGGAGAAACACTATTCAATCGGAAAGGAGGGAAAGCTCTATGGCCAGATTGACAAACGAAGAAATCAGACGTATGTCTCTTGACGAGGCCGATGCGTATACCGACGCACATCCTGCTGAGGCTTGGCGATTTGCTAAAGCGCATTACTCGTCTGCAAACAAGCAAACCGGAAAAGCCTTGAAATATGGCCTAAAGGCTGGGGTTCTCGCACCCGAGCCTGATATGGCTTAAGAACGAACACAAAGCCGCCCCTGACTGCCACCAACGGTCAAGGGCGGTTTCTTTTCCGACTGAATACTATTTCTCCTCAGGTTCAGTCTCCCAAAGGTTTCCTGCTTCATCAGGAACAAACCTGCGACTGTTCTCCGGGTTTATCGCATGGGCAACGTCTGTGGTATGCCGACATTCCCGACCTCTTTTGTAGCAGCCGGTTTTCGAGCAAGTTTCCACGTTGCCGTCGCATAAATATAAGATTTCTTGCATGGTAAATCCTCTCCTCGGAAGTGTAGGAATGACTGTATATGAATAACATAGGAATAAAATATGAGTTGTCTACATTTCCACGCTTTTATCCACTTCTTACTACTGCTTAAACCGTTGGAATAACAGCACTTAGAAGTAGATGTGTCTTAAAGATGTTTCTACAGTTAATTTAATTGCAATTTTAGTTATAATAAAAAATTTTTTAAATTGAGTTGCAAAACAGGGGTAGTATAATTTAACCAGAGACCTTTTAAACTCTTTTCTGAAAATTTTTTTAATTTTAATTATAAATAAATCTTTTTAAAAAATTTTATGTCAAGGGTGGTGAAATAATGGACTTCAATACAGTATAGCAATTAATTACTACTCTTGGTTTTCCAATTGTATGTGTTCTGGGTTTAAGCTGGTTCGTTTATAAAGTCTGGAAAGATAGTAGAGAAGATATGAAACAGCAAATGCAAAGACTGGAACAAGATAGTAAAGAAAGAGAAAATAAACTATATGAACAGATTGACAAATTTGGAGAATCATTAAATAGTTTTAATGCTACATTAATTAAAATTGATACCAGATTAGATTATTTAGAAAAAGAATATAGGAAAGAAGAATAAAAAAATAGCCGTAAGGGATGTTATTCATGATGGGTGTAATTACCCATAAACTTCCCTTACGGCTCAAATTAAAATTTTTTTATTTATTATTACAAATTTTATTTTTTAATTTTCTCTGCTTTACTCACCATTCTTTCAAGCGGAGAAACACTATCATAACCTTTTGCTATATCGGCATCAAAAATATTGCAGTAATGTTTAGTCATTTCCAACGTACTATGTCCTAACAGCTTTTGAAGAGTTAAAGCATTTCCGCCACAATCAATAAGATATTTTTTAGCAAATGTATGTCTAAACATATGAATGGAGGTTTTATTAACTCCTCTGGATTTATTGTATCTTTCTATTGCTGTACTTAATCCATCTTTGCTAAATTGTTCTCCGGTTTCAGTACAGAATAAATAATCGTCTGGTTCACCCTGTCTAATTCCAATGTATTTTTTAAGATTAGTAACTAATGTTGAGCTAAGAGGAAGAACCTGAATTTTTTTGTTTTTGGTATGTCTGAAAATAACTTGTTTGGATTCTAAATCAATATCCTTGTTTTTAATATTTCTAATTGTAGCAGATCGACAGCCACAATTTAAAAGAAATAAAATAATAATCCAATTTCTAAACTCAGGAAAAGAACAATTAGAATCAGGCTTTTTCAAAAGTGCTTTTAATTCTTCATCGCTATAAGTATCTTTTGTTGTTTCTTGTTGAGCAAAGGAAGGAATAGTAAGATTACAATAATTTTCCTCATTACACCAACTAATAAAAGCCCTAAAAGAACGCATATAACTAGCTATGGAATTATGTGCTAATCCTTTTTCCCTCATAAAATCTATAGCCGTTTCAACGTCAGATTTAGAAAGAGAAGATAGAGGCATAGAAGTATCTAGGTAATTTGCCATACAATTTAAGTGTGTCTTATAGGTGTTTATAGTGCTTTGCGAAAATCCCCTTGCGCTACAGGAGGTTAGATATTGAGGAAAGAAGTTTACTATTGCTGTATCACTTTTATTCTGCATTTTGATTCTTTGATTAGCTGGCCTTCTCATTTTGGTGCCTCCTTGACTAAGTAAAAATTATAGTTCAGTCAAGTGTTCAACTTTTGAGAAGTGGAAAAGAAAAAAAGCCCTGAAACCTAGTAGTTTCAAGGCTTTGGTCCGAGTGGCGAGACTTGAACTCACGACCCCTTGACCCCCAGTCAAGTGCGCTACCAACTGCGCTACACCCGGAAATATCTGCTCACTCACGTCAGCTTATATAGATTAGCATACTTCGCCAGAAAATGCAAGCCCTAATTTAAAATTTCTTTTAAAATTTTTTCGCAGCCACAGACGCACTCTCTTCCCCTGACCATTTCACTGCCCATCCCGCAAATCTCCGCCGCCGCGCAAGCGCTTCCTCTCCCCCAACAACAAAAAATCCCCAACCAGCCCGCGCCCATGGTGCCCACCGCTCACGCAGAAGGCCCGCCGGTCTCCCGGCGGGCCTCCCTCTCGAATCCAGCGCTTAACCGAGCCATCCAAAGAGCCCCTTCGGCTCCTCGCCCTTCAGAAGCACTCCGGCGGCTTCCAGCATCTGCGCGGCATCCGCGCGGGTCACGGCCTGTTCCATGGTCTGGCTGCCAAAGCTGCCAACGGAAAACACATTGACAGCCTCCATATTCCCCACGGCCTGAGCCGCCCAGGAGGGCGTCGCCGCCCGGTCCGCGTACCACACGTCCAGGTCCACGTCCCCCAGATTCAGCACCCGGTCCAGAATCGTGGCGGCCTCGTTAAAGCTGACCGCCTCGTCTCCCCGGAAGGCCACACCCTGGCTGGTGAGACTGCCCTGAATCACGCCATCCGCTGCCGCGGCAGCGGCATAGGCCTTGGCCCAAGTGGGAATGGCGTCGTCGTCACAAAAGCCCGTCATCGTAACGCCGGTAACCTCCCGGCCCGCGGTCTCCAGGGCCATGGCCAGGAACTCGCTCCGGGACACCGGCTGGTCCGGCTGGAAATAGTATAAATCGCCGATTCTTCCGCCGGTAAAAATCCCATCTTCCGCCAGGCTCTGGGCGGCGCAGGCGGCGGGGCAGCCCTCCGTGTCCGCGTAGGTGACGCCGGAGCGTGTCTTGTCAATGGACACGCTGACCTTGGCCGGAGCCGAAACATGGCCCTGGCTGTCCGTGGCAGTGTAGGAGAAGCGGTCGCTGCCGGTAATGCCCTCATCGGGGGTATAGGTGAAGCTGTCGCCCTCAATGACTACGGCGCCCTTCCGGGGCTCCTCCGCCAGGGCAAAGGTCATCTCGTCCCCCTCCGGATCCGACGCCAGGAACTGTCCCTGTCCGGGGATGTCCCGATAGGTGCGGATCTCCAGGTCCCAGACCTGAGGCGTGCCCGCCGGGGGCGCGGCCTCGGTCTTTTTTCCGAACAGCGCCGAGGCGCTGCCCGTAAGCAATGCGGCCGCCAGGAGCAGGACGGCGGCTCTTGTGAGATGGTGTTTCATAGGAAAATCATCCTCCTGTATGAATTGGTACAAGAGTAGTGTTTTCCCATTCTATGAAATTATGCGAAAAACCGCCGCCCAGGCCCTCTCCGGGGCGAAAGCCGGCCTGCTCCAGCGGCACTTCCGATTGCCGGAGCGTCTCTCGGAGCGCATATGGCGAGATCCCCTTCTATCCCGAATGACAAAACGGCGGCTGGTGCTTACGTACCAGCCGCCATTATCTGAATTCTTAATTCTAAACTCCGGGCTTCCCATTACCTCAACGGGGATCTCGCCACTCTCCTCATCTCCGGGGACCGTTTCTTGATGCCCGACACCACCCCCATGGCCATATACAGCGTGACAATGGAGGACCCGCCATAGCTGAAAAAGGGCAGCGTAATGCCGATGGTGGGCATGACGAAGAGACACATGCCGATGTTGATGATGGTCTGGAAAATCAGAATGGACGCCATGCCTACGCAGACATAGCGATAAAAGGGCGTTCGGGCCTTCCGGGCTACCAGAAGAATCCGGAAGATAATCAGGGCCAGCAGCGCCATAATGGCGATGCACCCGAAGAGCCCCAGCTCCTCTCCCGCCACGGCAAAGATCAGGTCCGTCTGCTTGGCGGGAAGGGAGGTGCTGCCGCTCTGGGTCAGATTTCCGCTGAGGTAGCCCTGCCCGTATACACCGCCGGAGCCAATGGCCAGCAGGCTCCGGGTCTGCTGCCAGCCTGTGTTCAAGGGCTCGAAGCTGTGGTCAAAGAGGACGATGAAGCGCTTTTTCATGTAGGGATAAATCAGGTCCAGCGCCCACGCCAGGGCGAAGGCTCCCCCTCCCGCCGCGAAGAACAGCAAAAACCACCGCAGGGCAAAGCCCGCCACGAAGGCCATGCACAAGAAGATGAACACAAACACCAGGCCATTGCCCATATCGCCGGAGACCAGGAAATAGAGCCCGCAGAGGCCGAAGGTGTGGCCCGCCACAAAGAGGGCGGAGGGAAAGGATTTCAAATCCTCCTTCTCCTCCCAGAGCCACTCTATCTGCTTGGCCAGCAGAAGGACGAAGGTGATCTTTACCACCTCGGCGGGGCCGATCTGAAAGGGAATCAGGGGGAATTTCAGCCAGGCCCGGTTGCCGGTATTTCCGCTGACACCGAAGGGGGTCCGCAGCAGAAGTATGAAGACCACGTTAAAGGCCAAAATCCACTTCCACTTCCGTGTGATGGACTCCAGGTCCAGCATGGAGAAGAAAATATAGACGCAGACCCCCAAAATCAGGGCCACGGTCTGAATAATCATGCGCCGGGTCCTCATGTCGGGGTCCATGTACCTCGTGGCGCTGAACACCAGCACGATACCATACAGCGTGGCGGTGCTGCAAAGGCCCAGCAGCACCAGGTCAGCCTGCTGGATGAAGTCAATCAGGACTGCTTTCAGTCGGTTTGCCATGTCTCGCTCCAATTTCGTTTCCATAAGCGCCGGTCTGGAAGAGCCGCCGCCAGAGATGGGGTTCAAAGGTTCCCGCTCCCCGGAAATCCGATCCGGGACCGCCTTTTCCACAGGGTTCCTATGGTTTTATCTTACCACAAATAAAAAAAACTGTAAACGCCGGAAATTTGTTTTTACACTCTGTTCAAATTGTGGTACAATAAGTTGACTTTTCAAGTACACGAAAGGATGAACGCCTGTGGAATACATCTCCCATGGCGAGGCCGAGACCGAAGCCCTGGGCTGCCGTCTAGCGAACCGTCTCTCCCCCGGGGCCGTGGTGGCCTATCGGGGGGACTTGGGCATGGGCAAGACCGCCTTCACCCGGGGCCTGGCCCGGGGCCTGGGCTTCGGGGGCCGGGTGACCAGCCCCACCTTTACCATTGTCAACGAGTATGAGGGAACCGGCCTGCCCCTGTTTCACTTCGACATGTACCGCCTGGAAGACGCCGGGGACCTCTTTGACATCGGCTGGGAGGACTATCTGGACCGGGGCGGCGTTTGCGCCGTGGAGTGGAGCGAGCGCGTGGAGAGCGCCCTCCCGGAGAACACCGTCACCGTCACCATTGCCCGCTGCCCCCAGGAGGACGGCTGGCGAAGCATCATCATAGAAGGAGTGGGGCCCCTATGAGAATTCTGGCACTGGAGACCGCCGCCAAGGCCGTCTCCGCCGCCATCACCGAGGATGGCAAGGTCCTGGCTTCAGGCTATCAGGACACGGGCCTGACCCACAGCCGCACGCTGATGCCCATTGTAGAAGGCCTGCTGCGCAACACCGGTCTCACCGTTGCCGGAATGGATGCCATCGCTGTCTCGGCGGGCCCCGGTTCCTTCACCGGCGTGCGGATCGGCGTCTCCGCCGCCAAGGGACTGGCCTTTGCCGCCGAAAAGCCCGCCGTGGCGGTGTCCACCCTGGCCGCCCTGGCCCGGAACGTCTCCTTTTTTGACGGGCTGGTCATCTGCGCCATGGACGCCCGGCGGCAGCAAGTCTACAACACCCTCTTCACCGCGGAAAACGGGACCCTTACCCGCCTCACGCCGGACCGGGCCATCGCCCTGTCCGACTTGGCGGAAGAGCTAAAAGCGGACCCCCGGCCCAAGACGATCCTGGGAGACGGCGGGCGGATGTGCTTCGACTTTTTGACGGAGGCGGGTCTCCCCTGCCGCCTGGCCCCGCCTCATCTCCTCATGCAAAACGCCATGTCCGTGGCCCTGGAGGCGGAGGCGCTGGCAAAGGCCGGAGCTCTGGTCTCCGCCCAGGAGCTGGCCCCGGTGTACCTGCGGCCGCCCCAGGCGGAGCGGCTCCGGGCCCGCGGGGCGGACAGGCCATAATATAATAAGGAGGATGTGAGAATGTCATTTGAAGCGGAAGTCATTCCCCTGTTCATCGCCGGGTGCATCGCCGTCAGCGCGCTGGAGCTCGCCGTGGGGTGGTTCACCTTGCGGGGGCGCGCCCGTGGCCTCTTTGCCGGGCACGTCCTCTCCATGGCCCTGGGGCTGTTTTTCCTGGTCAAGTGCCTCTTCGGGGACCGTTTGGGCCTCACGGGGTCCATTGCCTCCATCGACCACTCGGTCAGTATTGGCATGTTCGGCCTCTGCTGGGCGGCCAGTGTCCTGCTCCTGCTGTCCGCCCTGGGAAAGTTGAATGATAAATCCTGAAAATTTTGATTTTTAAATAGGAGAGTTGCTTATGAGCGGAAAAGTACACGTCATGGATCACCCCCTGGTGGCCCACAAGCTGACCATCCTCCGGGACAAGAACACCAGCGTCAAGGACTTCCGGGAGCTGGTCTCCGAAATCGGTATGCTCATCACCTACGAGGCCACCCGGGACCTGCCCCTGACCACCTGCGAGGTGGAGACCCCCATCTGCAAAACCACCGCCCCCATGCTCAAGGGCAAGAAGTTCGCCGTGGTGCCCATTCTCCGGGCGGGCCTGGGGCTGGTGGACGGCGTACTGCGGATGGTGCCCAGCGCCCGGGTCGGGCACATCGGCCTTTACCGCGACGAGGAAACCCTGGAACCGGTGAAGTATTTCTGCAAGATGCCCAAGGACGTGGCGGAGCGGGAAATCCTGATCGTGGACCCCATGCTGGCCACCGGCGGCAGCGCCGACGCCGCCATCGGCTTTATGAAGGAGTACGGCTGCACCAGCATTAAGCTGATGGTCCTCCTGGCCGCCCCAGAGGGCATTGCGCGTATTCAGAAGAACCACCCCGACGTGGATGTCTACTGCGGCGCCGTGGACGAGCGGCTGAACGACCAGGGCTACATTGTCCCCGGCCTGGGAGACGCGGGAGACCGTATTTTCGGCACGAAATAACCCGGGACAGCCTGGCTTTCAAAACGATCTGAATAAACCGCGAGAGGGACCCGAATGGGTCCCTCTCGTTTTTCATCCGGCTTCTCAGTCCGCCACAACGGGTACGGCGTCCGGGGGAATGGGGCAGGTGTAGCCCTCCGCCGTCTGGCGAGCAAACTCCTTCCGGGCCTCCTCCAGCAGCGCCGGGTCCTCCAGAAGGTCAATGGCCGCGGCGGCCAGAACCTTTCCCGCCTGGAGAACGGCCTTGTGGGCGATGGCCGTCCGTCCGATGGACACGTTTTGCCAGCTGTGTCCCGGCGCGCCGTTGGGCCAGGCGACGGCGTGAATCTGGCCCGTAGGCGTCTGCCAGCTGACATCTCCCACATCGGTGGAGCCGGGGTGGAAGGCGTCCCCCTGATAGAGGGGCAGCAGGAAGTCGTTCATGGCGTGGCCGTTTTTCTCCCGAAGGGCCCTCACCGTCTCCGCCAGGGCGGCGTCGTTCTCCGGACCGATGCCGGGCACCCGGTCGCTGCCGGGATAGGTCGCCGCCAGGGCGTCGGCGTAAGCGTGCTCCTCCGCCGTGTGGACGACGGGCCCCAGGTCCTGAAAGTTCTTGTACAGCACCGCCTCCAGGGTGTGGTTTGGCACCGTGTCCGCCAGCCCGTCAATGAACTTCTTCTCAAAGGTCGTGCCAGTCATCAGCGCCGCGCCCTCCGCGATCTGGTCCACCCGCTTCTGGAGCTCCACCGCCTCGGCCACACGGTTGGAGCGCACCATGTACAGCACGGAGGCCTTAGGCTGCACCACGTTGGGGCTCCGGCCGCCGGCGTCGGTGATGGCATAGTGAATCCGGGCCCGGCTGCTCATGTGCTCCCGGAGGAATTGGACGCCGATGTTCATCAGCTCCACCGCGTCCAGGGCGCTGCGGCCCCGCTCCGGGTCCCCGGCGGCGTGGGCGGCAATGCCGGTGAAGAGATATTGCGTTTGAATACAGGAGTTGGTAGAGCCGGTGACCACCTCGTTGGCGTCGTCCGGGTGCCAGGTCAGGGCGGCGTCCAGCTCCCGCCAGAGGTTTTCCCGGGCCATAAACGCCTTGGCCGCGCCGCCCTCCTCGCCGGGGCAGCCGTAGAGAATCACCGTCCCGGCCCGGCCGGTTTCCTGGAGGTAGGCCTTAACCCCCAGCGCCGCCGCCAGGGCTCCGGCGCCCAGGAGGTTGTGTCCGCAGCCGTGGCCGCACCCGCCGGCAACCACTTCCTCCCGCTCCAGGCTTCCGGCCTTCTGGGAGAGCCCGGAGAGTGCGTCATACTCAGCGAGTATGCCAAGAACCGGCTTACCGCTGCCAAAAGAAGCGGCAAAGGCCGTGGGAATGTTGCAAATTCCCTTTTCGACGGAAAAGCCCTCGTCCTCCAGGACCTGGCAATATAACGCAGCGGAGCGTTCCTCCTGAAGGGAGAGTTCCGCGTAGTCCCAGATCGCGTCGGAGACGCGGCGGACGATGTTCGACTTGGCGTCGATGGCAGCGATGGCCGCAATTTTTTTCTGGTTCATAGAAAGAGCCTCCTTGTAATTTTTAACCGTCCCTAAGGAACGGGGGATTCAGCCATGAAGATGGCTGGTCCTTTGCACCCCCCATTTTCTCTTTCTCTTCCAGAAGAAAAAGAGAAAACGGGCCGTGCACGGTCCAAAAGAGAAAAAGAAGTAGGGGCGCGAAGGACGGGGGCGCGCCTGAATGACTGGCTGAAGCCAGGAATGACTTCTCCGCACGCAATTGGATTGAGCGGGGGTTTGTCCGTGATCGAACGGACCAGCTGCTGTTTTCGCTGACGCTCACAAGCAATCGAATCGGTCCGGCAACGTCAGCCAGGCCGATTCTCCCACCAGGCCAGCGACAGCGGAAAGAGAAATACGCCAAGTCGAGAACCACCAGCTCCCGTTTGACTGCGCCGCGGGGAAGTCATTCCTGGCTTCGGCCAGTCATTCAGGCGCGCCCCCGCGTCGTCCCCTCGTACTTCTTTTTCTCTTTTGGACCGTGCACGGCCCGTTTTCTCGTTTTCTTCTGGAAGAAAAAGAGAAAATGGGGGGTGCAAAGCACCAGCCATCTTCATGGCTGAATCCTCCCCCGCCCGCAAGGGCGAGTACCCGCTCCCCCCCTTAGGGGAGGGCATCAAAAAGGGGGGTCACTCCCCCCTTCCGATCACAGCACTTTGCTGAGAAAATCTTTCAGCCTGGGATGCTGCGGCATCTCAAAAATCTCCTTTGGAGACCCCTCCTCCAGCAGCAGCCCGTCTGCCATAAACAACACCCGGTTTCCAACCTCCCGGGCGAAGCCCATCTCGTGGGTCACCACCACCATGGTCATGCCCTCCTGAGCCAGGCCCTTCATCACGTCCAGCACCTCGCCCACCATCTCCGGGTCCAGCGCCGAAGTGGGCTCGTCAAACAGCATGACCTCCGGCTCCATGGCCAGAGCCCGGACAATGGCCACCCGCTGCTTCTGCCCGCCGGAGAGCTGAATCGGATACGCCGCCGCCCGGTCCTTCAATCCTACCCGGTCCAGCAGCGCCAGGGCCTTTTCCTCGGCAGCGGCCTTGTCCGCTCCCTTGACCTTGACCGGCGCCAGCGTCATGTTGTCCAAAATCGTCATGTGGGGAAAGAGGTTGAAGTGCTGGAACACCATGCCCATCTTCTGGCGGTGCTCGTCAATGTTCACCTTCACAACCTTCCCCTGAGGGTCCTTGTACTTCCGCTTGGTGATGTCCACCCCGTCAAAGACAATGGAGCCGCTGGTGGGGTCCTCCAGAAGATTCAGACTCCGCAGGAAGGTGGACTTGCCGGAGCCGGAAGGGCCGATGACCACCATCACGTCTCCCCGGTTGATGTCCACAGTGACGCCGTCCAGAGCCTTGATGGCCCCGCGATTGTAGTGCTTTTTCAGGTCCGTGACCTGAATCAGGCTATCTCTTGTCGCCACGGCTCATCCTCCTCTCGAAATAAGCGATGATCTTGCTGGTGGGGAAGCAAAGGCAGAAATACAGGGCCGTCGCCACCAGAAGGGGCTCCATGATAATGGACGTGGCTCCCTTCACCGCGTTGACGGCGGACATGATGTCCTGCACGCCGATGGTCCAGGTAATGGCCGATTCCTTGATGATGACCACGAACTCATTGGCAATGGCGGGAAGTATGTTCTTCAGGGCCTGGGGAAAGATGATGTACCGCAGATTCTGCGTCTGCCGGAGCCCCAGGGAGCGGGCCGCCTCAGACTGGCCCCCGTCAATGGACTGGATGCCCGCCCGGATGATTTCGCAGAGATAGGCCCCGGAGTTCATGCCCAGGGCCACCACGCCGGGGAAGAACCGGCTGAATCGAATGAAGCCAAACATGTTGAAGTTCGGCAGCTTGATGACGGTAAACACCCCGTAGTAAATAATGAATATCTGCACGAGAATGGGGGTGGACCGGAGGATCTCCACATAGGCCGTGGCCAGGAAGCTGAGGGGATTGAAGCGGCCCAGGTGATAGACAAAGCCGCTGTCCCGCTTCATGCCGGAGCCATCCCGCTCAAAGAATCCGAAGACGCCGGGGAACACATGGGCCAGCCACAGGAAGGGCTGGAAGCTGCTCATCCGCATCACCGCCAGAATCAGGGCCAGCACAAAGCCGATGAGTACGGTGAACAGGGACAGCAGGATGGTGACCACCAGGCCCTCTTGGAACATCTGCGCGTAGGTGGCGACCACGGAGAAGTTTTTCATCTGTACGAACATGAGGGGCTCCTTTCAGTTGAGGATCATGCCGGAATAGGCCAATTCCCCTCCCCGCGCCGGGGAGAGGAATTGGAAGAGGGTTCCTGAAATCAAGCCGCGGCGTTGCCTTCCGTGTCCAGCAGGCCCTCGTAAACGTCGCCGCTGGCGAGCTCGTTGGCCTCGGCCACGAACTGGTCCATGCTGCCATCCTCCAGGGCGGCGGCAATGGCCAGGTTCACCGCCGCCAGAAGGGCGGGATTGTCCTTCACCACACCGATGGAGGAACCGGAGACCTCATAAGGCACGTCCAGGATGATGCACAGGTCGGGGTAGTTCTTAGCGTAGCTCTCGGCCACGGCGGTTTCGATATAAGCGCCGTCCATCTTGCCGCCCAGGAGTTCAGAGATGATGTCGGTCACCTTGGCCAGCTGGATGATGTCCGCGTCGGGGCTGTTGGTCTCGGCCAGGTCCACCTGAATGGAGCCGACCTGGGCGCCGATCTGGTACTCGGCTTTATTGGTGGACTCCAAGTCGGGGAACAGATCCTGGTTGCTCTGGAGGCAGACGAAGGACTGGCCGCCCTTATAATAGATATCGGAGAAGTCCATGATGTTCATCCGCTTGGGATCGGGGGACAGGCCGGCCATGCCCAGGTCGGCGGACTTGGTCTGGACCTCCATCAGCACGCCGTCGAAATCAATGGGAGTGAACTCCAGTTTCAGGCCCAGGAATTCGGCAATATAGTTCGCCAGGGCGATGTCGAAGCCCGCCAGATCCGGCTTGCCGGCGTCGTCGATGGCATAAAACTCATAGGGGGCAAAGTCGGGGCTGGTAGCCACGGTGAGGGTGCCGTCGGTGACGGTCTGGATGAGGGGCTTGAGTTCGTCGATGGTCATGCTGGCGTAATCGGGCTCGGCGTCTCCGGCGGCATCGCCGGAAGCGGCGTCCTGATTGTCCCCGGCGGGGGCGGAATCGCCGGTGTTTTCAGCGGGCTTGTCGCCACCGCCGCAGGCGGCCAGGCTCAGGACCATAGCTAGGGCCAGCAAAAGAGTCAACAGCTTCTTCATAATGCAATCTTCCTTCCAGTTAAAACATTGCCCGGCGAGGCGGGCTTGGTTCGCGTCAGCGAGGGAGCGTGTCTCCCCCTGGACTGTGGCTACCTTAGCACGGTCAGGAGAGGATGTCAATACTTTTTCAGCATTTATGCATAAATATTTGGGTCGATTCTCCAGATCTCCCGAAAATTGTCTGAGGTCCTTTGAGAATTTGTGCATTTTTTCAGGCAAAGCACCTGAGGGGAATGTATATTCAGCGTGAATATTCATTCCATAAGGGGGACTGGTACTCGCCCTTGCGGGCGGAGGGATTTCAGCCATGAAGATGGCTGGTCCTTTGCACCCCCCATTTTCTCTTTTTCTTCCAGAAGAAAAAAAGAAAACGGGCCGTGCACGGTCCAAAAGAGAAAAAGAAGTAGGGACGCGAAGGACGGGGGCGCGCCTGAATGACTGGCTGAAGCCAGGAATGACTTCTCACGCGGCACTAGATTGAGCGGGGGTTTTGTCCGTTGTCGAACGGACCAGCTGCTCTTTTCGCTGACGCTTACCAGCAGGAGAATCGGCCTGGATGTGCGAGCCAAACCGATTCTACTACCGGCCAGCGACAGCGGAAAGAGAAATACGCCAAGTCGAGGACCGCCAGCTCCCGTTTGACTGCGCCGCGGAGAAGTCATTCCTGGCTTCAGCCAGTCATTCAGGCGCGCCCCCGTCCTTCGCGTCCCTACTTCTTTTTCTCTTTTGGACCGTGCACGGCCCGTTTTCTCGTTTTCTTCTGGAAGAAAAAGAGAAAATGGGGGGTGCATTGCACCAGCCATCAATATGGCTGTATCCTCCGTCAGGACATTTTGCCTACTGGAGAGGGGAATTTTTGCGGAAGTTTTTTTGTTTTCGACAAAAGAACTTTGCCGCTTTGTGTTGCGGAGCGGCAAAAAATGTGCTACCATGCCAGAAGGACAAATGACCGCAAGAGGCGGACGAAGCCGCAGGGAGGATGTCATGTCAAAACCCATCAAATACTACATCGTGGCGGCGGACGCGCTGCCGGAGATTTTCGTCAAGGTGGCGGAAGCCAAACGGATGATGCAGACCGGCGAGGCGGACACCGTGGGCGCCGCCACCCGGCTGGTGGGCATCAGCCGCAGCGCCTTTTACAAGTACAAGGACTCCGTCCAGCCCTTTAACGACATGAAGGCGGAACACATCATCACCTTCTACGCCATGCTCAAGGACACGGCCGGGGTGCTCTCCGGCTTGCTGGCCCTCTTCGCCTCCTCCGGAGCCAACATCCTGACCATCAACCAGAGCATCCCCACCAACGGCTGCGCCGCCGTCACCATCTCCGCGGAAACCGGACGGATGGCGGAGTCCCTGGAGCAGCTGATGGGGGACGCCGCCGCCCTGGAGGGCGTGCTCCGCTTTGAGATTTTGGCGGGATAACCGGATCACAAGAAAGGAACTTTGGAGCTATGATACAAATTGCCATCCTGGGCCTGGGCACCGTGGGCACCGGCGTCGCCAGGGTCGTGGCGGAAAACGCCAAGCAGATCGAGCGGAAGCTGGGGGAACCCCTCCAGGTGAAAGCCGTGCTGGTGCGGCACTTTAAAGACGGGCCCTATCGCCAGCTGATGACCGACGACTTCAAAAAGATCGAGGAGGACGACGCCATCCGGGTGGTGGTGGAGACCATCGGCGGCGTGGAGGCGGCCTATGAATACACGAAGCGGGCCCTGGCCGCCGGAAAACACGTGGTCACCGCCAACAAGCAGCTGGTGGCCGAGAAGGGCTGCGAGCTGCTGGCCCTGGCCAGACGGAAGAACGTCAGCTACCTCTTTGAGGCCAGCGTGGGCGGCGGTATTCCCGTGCTCCATCCCCTGACCCAGTGCATGGCCGCCAACCGCATCGACGAGGTCTATGGCATCCTCAACGGCACCACCAACTATATCCTCACCCGAATGGTCCGCACCGGGGCCTTCTTCTCCGACGCCCTCCGGGAGGCCCAGGCCAAGGGCTACGCCGAGGCGGACCCCACCGCCGACGTGGAGGGCATCGACGCGGGACGGAAAATCTGCATCCTGGCGGACCTGGCCTTTGGCCGCCAGCTCAACCCGGAGAAGGTGCCCATGGAGGGCATCAGCAAGCTCAGCCTCCGGGACGTGAAAATCGCCCAGCGGGCGGGGTACCGGGTGAAGCTTCTGGGCCGGGCGGTGCGCCTCCCCGGCGTCGGGCGGACGGCCTATGTGGCCCCTCATCTCATCCCGGAGGAGAGCCCCATCGCCAATGTGGAGGACGTGTTCAACGCCATCGTGGTCCGGGGCAACGCCACCGGCGAGGTGATGTTTTACGGCCGGGGAGCCGGGGAGCTGCCCACCGCTTCTGCCTGCGTGGCGGACGTGATGGAGTGCCTCCAGTCCAGCCCGAAACGGGAGGAGATCGGCTGGCTGGCGGAGGAGGAGGGCTTCGAGGATCCGGCGGAGCTCCTCACCCGGCACTACTTCCGCATCGAGGGCAGCCTCACCGACGCCGCCATGGCCTTCGGCCAGGTGGAGGTCCTCAGCGAGGACGGCGAGACCGCCTTCCTCACCGAACCCCTCAGCGGCGCTGACGCCGCCAAGCAGTCCCGGTTCCTGAACGTACTGGCCTGTATGCGGGTTCTGGAGTAACCGGCGGGAACTCCGGGCCCCCGGTTTGCCCACCGCATATACTAGAGCGGGGAGAAACGTCTCCCCCTCCAATCTGATTTCAAGCGGAAAAGGAAGACAGACACATGAGTTTGATTGTACAGAAATTCGGCGGCAGCTCCGTGAGGGACGCGGAACGCATCCAAAATGTCGCTCGAATTATCGCGGAGACGTACCTGAAGGGCAACGATGTGATCGTGGTCCTGTCCGCCCAGGGAGACACCACCGACGACCTGATCGCCAAGGCCGAGGAGATCAACCCCAACGCCTCCAAGCGGGAGCTGGATATGCTGCTTTCCACCGGGGAGCAGATTTCCGTGGCTCTGTGCGCCATGGCCCTGGAGGCCATGGGCCTTCCCTGCGTGTCCCTGACCGCGTGGCAGGTGGGCATTCAGTCCACCACCGTCCACGCCGACGCCCGGATCAAGCGCATTGATGCCGAGCGCATCCAGTCCGAGCTGGACCAGCACCGCATCGTCATCGTCACAGGCTTCCAGGGCGTGGACCGCAACGGCGACGTCACCACCCTGGGCCGGGGCGGGTCCGACACCAGCGCCGTGGCCCTGGCAGCGGCCTTCCGGGCAAACCTGTGCCAGATTTACACGGACGTGGACGGCGTCTATACCACGGACCCCCGCATCGTCCCCACGGCCCGGAAGCTGGAGGAGATCACCTACGACGAGATGCTGGAGCTGGCGTCTCAGGGGGCCCAGGTGCTCCACAACCGCAGCGTGGAACTGGCCAAGAAGTTTCGAGTGAATTTGGAAGTCGTGTCCAGCTTGGAGCGCAAGCCCGGCACGAAAATCAAGGAGGTTACCAAAGTGGAAAAGACCAACATCGCCGGCGTCGCCAAGGACACCAGCATCGCCCGGGTGGCCCTGGTGGGCTTGCAGCACAACCCCGGCGTCGCCTTCCAGGTTTTCGACCTGCTGAGCAAGCACAACATCAACGTGGACGTCATTTTGCAGTCCATCGGCCGGCAGGACACCAAAGATATCACGTTCACCGTCCATAAGAAAGACCAGGGCGAGGTGGAGGCCATCCTCAACGAGCACAAGGAGGCCCTGCGCTTCGACCACATCGAGGCCGACGACGAGATCGGCAAGGTGTCCATCGTGGGCGTCGGCCTGATGAGCAACTGCGGCGTGGCCGCCAAGATGTTCGAGGCCCTCTACGAAGCGGGCATCAACATCCAGATGATCAACACCTCGGAAATCCGCGTCTCCGTCCTTCTGGACGAAAAGGACGTGAACCGGGCCGTCCGGGCCATCCACGACAAGTTCTTCGACGAGCTTTGATGAATCAGGAGTTAGGAATTAGGAATTCTCTCGGTTCCTCAAATTCCTAACTCCTTGTTCGTAACTCCGTTCCGCAAGCCGCCCCGGCCAAATCTCCCGGCGGCCCGGGGCAAGTTCCATTTCCTAAATTTACGAAGGGGGTTCTTCTATGAACGCAATCGTCACCGTCCTCGGTCAGGACCGGGTGGGCATCATCGCCGCCGTCTGCAACCGCCTGGCGAACTACAACGTCAACATCCTGGACATCTCCCAGACCATCCTCCAGGGGGCCTTCACCATGGTCATGGCCGTGGACGTCAGCCAGTCCACCGCCAGCTTCGGCGAGCTGGGAAAGGGCCTCGCCGCCCTGGGCGGCGAGATGGGCCTCTCCATTCGCATCCAGCGGGAGGAAATCTTCGACGCCATGCACAGCATTTAAGGAGGGGCCTCATGCTGAATCAGAAGGAAATTCTCTCCACCATCGAGATGATCGACCAGCAGCACCTGGACATCCGCACCATCACCATGGGCATTTCCCTTCTCTCCTGCTGCGACCCGGATCCGAAGCGGGCCTGTGAGAAGGTCTACGAGAAAATCTGCCGCTATGCGGAAAAGCTGGTCCGCACCGGGCAGGACATCGAGGACGAGTTCGGCATCCCCATTGTCAACAAGCGCATCTCCGTGACCCCCATGGCCATGGTGGCCGGGGCCAGCGAGACAGAGGACTACGTTCCCTTTGCCCTGGCCCTGGACCGGGCCGCCCAGAGCTGCGGCGTGAACTTCATCGGCGGCTATTCCGCCCTGGTCCAAAAGGGCATGACCCTGGCAGACCAGCGCCTCATCCGTTCCATTCCCGAGGCCCTGTCCCGGACAGAGCTGGTGTGCTCCTCCATCAACGTGGGCTCCACCCGGGCGGGCATCAATATGGACGCCGTGGCCCTCATGGGGCGGATCATCAAGGACACCGCCGCCGCCACGGCGGACCGGGACGGCTTGGGCTGCGCCAAGCTGGTGGTCTTTTGCAACGCCGTGGAGGACAATCCCTTCATGGCCGGAGCCTTCCATGGCGCGGGAGAGGCGGAGAAGGTCATCAACGTGGGCGTCTCCGGCCCCGGCGTGGTCTATCATGCCCTTCAGGCCGTGAAGGGCCAGCCTCTGGACGTGGCGGCGGAGACCATCAAAAAGACCGCCTTCCGGGTGACCCGCATGGGCCAGCTGGTGGCCCAGGAGGCCAGCCGGAGACTGGACACGCCCTTCGGCATTGTGGATTTGAGCCTGGCGCCCACCCCTGCCGTCGGGGACAGTGTGGCCCGCATCCTGGAGGAACTGGGCCTGGAGGTCTGCGGCACCCACGGCACCACGGCGGCCCTGGCCATGCTGAACGACGCGGTGAAAAAGGGGGGCGTCATGGCCTCCTCCAGCGTGGGGGGACTCTCCGGGGCCTTCATCCCCGTCAGTGAGGACGAGGGCATGATCGCCGCAGCCCGGGCCGGGACCCTGTGCCTGGATAAGCTGGAGGCCATGACCTGCGTCTGTTCCGTGGGCCTAGACATGATCGCCATCCCCGGGGACACCCCGGCGGAAACCATCGCCGCCATCATCGCCGACGAGGCGGTCATCGGCATGGTGAACAACAAGACCACCGCCGTGCGCATCCTCCCCGCTCCCGGAAAGGACGTGGGCGGCACCATTGAGATGGGCGGCCTGCTGGGCAGCGCCCCGGTGATGCCGGTGCACCGGGAGTCCTCCGCCGCCTTTATCGCCCGGGGCGGACGGATCCCCGCGCCGCTGCACAGCCTCCGGAACTGAGGCGGAGGCCGCCCCTTTTCGGGCCCGGAGGGGCCCCGGGGAAAAACAAACCGGGGCTTGGGGAAACTTTTCCTTGACTTTTCCCGAAAGTTCGATATAATAGAAAGGCTTGCAGAGGCAGGCATATCCTTGCTCTCATCGGAGAATGAGGGCCATTTGTCCAAAAGGAGGTGCAAACATGGCAAAGGTTACTGCCAATTACGAGGTCGTGTATATCATCGACCCTGCACAGGGGGAAGAGAACATTGCCGCTCTGGTGGCGAAGTTCAAGACCCTGGCGGAACAGAACGGCTCCGCCGTCGAGGTGGAGGAGTGGGGCGCCCGCCGTCTCGCCTATCCCATCAACTATAAGAACGACGGCTATTATGTGCTGATGAGCTTCACCAGCGAACCGTCCTTCCCCAAGGAGCTGGACCGCGTTTTCGGTATCACCGACGGCATCATGCGTTCCCTGATCGTCTGCAAGGGCGAGTAAGGAGGGCCCCCGATGCTGAACAAAATCGTCATCATGGGCCGCTTGACCCGTGACCCCGAGCTGCGCCGCACCCAGAGCGGTACCGCCGTCACGTCCTTCTCCATCGCCTGTGACCGGGACTTCAAGTCCCAGAGCGGCGAGAAGGAGACCGATTTCATCGACGTGGTGGCCTGGCGCGGCACCGCGGAGTTCGTCAGCAAATACTTCGCCAAGGGCCGCATGGCCGTGGTGGAAGGCCGGCTGCAAATCCGCGATTGGACGGACCGGGACGGCGGCAAGCGCAGAAGCGCCGAGGTCGTGGCCGACAACGTCTATTTTGGGGACTCCAAGCGGGACAGCGGCGGCGAGTATGGCGGCTCCTCTTTTGGGGCGCCCCCGGCCGGCGGAGGCCCCGCCGCCTATGGCGCGCCGATGGGAAGAGCTCCCGCCTCCAACTATGGAGGAGGGTCTGATTTCGCCGAGATTGGCGAAGAGGACGGCGAGCTGCCGTTTTAAGCCGGGTCCCTGTCCCGGGCATCCGGTATGCGTTCCCCGGTTTTCCGGCGGGCGGACTTCAGGTCCGCGGGCGCCCCGTGGGGCGACCCGACGCCATTCTTTAAAGGAGGATACCATTCATGGCTTTTGATCGTGATGCGAGGCCCGCTCGTCCGATGCGGGGCAAGCGCCGCAAGGTTTGCCAGTTCTGCGCCGAGAAGTGCGAGCACATTGATTACAAGGACGCCGCCAAGTTGCGTCGTTTCATCTCTGAGCGGGCCAAGATTCTGCCCCGCCGTACCACTGGCACCTGCGCCATGCATCAGCGCCAGCTGACCGAGGCAATCAAGCGTGCCCGTCAGATCGCGCTGCTGCCCTACGTTACGGATTAATTTGCCCTCGGGCGAGTACCGTAAAAAGATGCCGGCCTGCTCCAATGGGAACGGGCCGGCGTTTTTGGAAATTTTTTGCCTTTGCGGCGGAAAAGGACTTGATTTTTTCTCTGGGTTCGTTTATAATAACTATGTTGTGACAATGGAATACGCAGGGTTCGTATATCGGTAATACAACGGCTTCCCAAGCCGTGAAGGCGGGTTCGATTCCCGTACCCTGCTCCAGCTCAGGAATTCCCCTTACCGCTGCGCTTCCCGCCCCGAAGGGGCGGAAAGCTTCGCCGGACGGGGAATTCCTTCGCTTTCAGCCGCGATCCACTTCGTTGGGTTCGCGGCTGAGTTTTTCGCGGAATAGCGGAAAAGCTTCGCTTTTCTGCTATTCCGTTTTTTCTGCTATTCTGCTTTTTTGGGTTTTCGGCTGGTTTGCTTTTGGGCTGCTGGATGTTCCGGTGGCCGGCTGCGCTGTTGTTCTGTTTGAGGGATACTCTGCCTTTTGGCTTACTGGGGAGGGTTGTCCAAATCTAGGATATAACGCTCGTAGGCGTTGATGACGGTGGTCGATTCCCGGTGCAGCACCCGGGGGATGTTGAAGCCGTAGTTAACGTGGACATGGCCGTGAATCAGGTATCGGGGATGGTACTTGTCCACAAGTGCCACTAGACTTTCGAAGCCTTGGTGCGCGTAATCTTCCGCGTCGCCATAGCCTTGCATGGGCGAGTGGGTCAGGACCAGGTCCACGCCGCCCGCCCGCCAGATGCGGTAGCGGAGACGGCGGATGCGGCGGGTCATTTGGGCCTCCGTATACTGGTGAGGGCCGCCGCTATACTGGATGCTTCCGCCCAGGCCCAGGACCCGGAGGCCCTGGAGGTTGATAATGCGGTCCTCCGCGCACTCGCAGCCCTCCGGCGGGTGCTGTTCATAGGTTTTGTCATGGTTGCCATGGACGTACAACAGGGGCTTTCCGCTCATGGTTACCAGAAAGGACAGGTATTTGGAGCTCAGGTCGCCGCAGGAGAGGATGGCGTCGATGCCGTCCAGGCGGCCGGGTTTATAATAGTCCCAGAGATATTCGCTCTCCTTGTCGGAAATTAGCAGCAGTTTCACAGGATCGGGTCCTCCTTTTCCGGAGGAATCACGTCCCGGTAGACGCCCTGGAGGCGGACCAGGGGACGGGCCATGGGCAGCAGCTCTTCATAGCGGGGTATGCGGCCCTGGACACAGTCCAGAAGAGTATCCATATGGAGAATTTCCTCCGGCGTGGCGTGAGAGAAGGGCTGGATGGACCCGTCCACAATGCCCTTGCGGAGGATACCCGCCAGCTGGCGGACTCCTGCGGGCAAATCGTCTCCCAGGAGGATGTCCACGGCCCGGCTGTCCATCCCCCACCAGTAGTTGACCGCTTGGCCCGCCGTGGCTCCCAGGGCGTCCCAGCCGCCGTTCAAAACGCTGAGAACCAGATTGGTATACACGCTGCCCCAGTGCCAGTAGGGGGCGGCCAGGGAGTGAAAGCGGCCGTCTTCAATGCGGCACAGCCCCCAGGGCTCCCGGATGCGGTCCGGCGTGGGAAGATCCCGGTTGGAGATCAGGGAGACACCCTCCCAGGCCAGGGCGTCCATGGCGTCCTCCTCCACGCAGGACCAGCGGACGGTGATTTTTACATTGGGGTTGGTCAGCTGGGCCCCCAGGGCGAAGGCGTTGATACTGGCCGGAACGCCGAAAATGGGGTTGCTGGCCACGTAGCCAATGCGCCCGCTGCGGCTCAGGGCCCCGGCGATGGCTCCGGCGATGTATTTCGCCTCGTAGATACGGCTGTAGTAGGTCCGGACGCCGGCGTAGGGCATGGAGACGGAGCAGTTGAGAATCCGGATCTCCGGGTGCTTGGCCGCTGTCTTCCGGCAGGCCCCAATCAGCGGCGGCGTCTCCGCGAAGATCAGCTGGGCCCCGTTTTCAATGGCGGTCTCCATGGCGGCCTCGGCCTCCTCGGGGCCCACGCCGTAAAAGGTCTGGGTGGTCACCCGGTCCGCCAGAACCGCCTCCAGGTACTCCCGGCCCAGGTCATGGGCCCGGGCCCAGTCGCTCTGCTCCGGACTCTGGTCGCTGACGAAGGCCACGTTCAGGTGGCTGGGCTGTTTGCCCTTGAAGATGCGGCCCAGAAGGTTGTTCTCCTTGATCTCCGGCGTGTCCGTCCGCACGGCAATCGGCTCCGACAGGGCTTTGATGTCCGCCCACACCGCCTTGACGCTCTTGGTCAGCTCCGCGGAGGAAAAACCGATCAGGTCGTCGAACTGATAGACCTTCAGCCAGACCAGCAGAGCGTCCGCCGTGGTGATGGGCAGATGGTCGCCCCCCAGCTTCCGGAAGGGCTCCTGAAAATAGGTAAAGCCCGCCAGGAAACGGCGGCGCTCGTCCTCCGTCCAGACGTGGTCCGGCTCATAGCCCAGGGCCTTTTGAAGCTTGACAAAGCTCCCCGCCCGGCTGAACCGGGCCCGGTACACGCCTGTTTTGGGAAAGGACTGCATAAAGTCGTAATAGGCCGCCACCGCCGGCTCCTCCGTCCAGACGGGAACCATGCGGATGACATAGGCGGGAATGGTCGGCGCGCCATAGCTCCGCAGAACGCTGACCCGCTTATTCCCCTCCTGAACGTAAAACCGGCCGAAGTACTCATAGCAGCGAATGGGATCCCGGATGCCCTCGTCCCCCAGGTGGGCCTCGCAGAGGCTCATCCACTTCCCGGCGAATTCCGTGTCCGCGTCCAGCAGCGGCATGAAATCCGCGGAAAAAGCGGAACGGCGCCCCGCCGTCTTGGTGCCCACGATCTGGTCCGCGGGAATCTCCAGCACCCCCAGCTCCGTCTGTCCGGCCACCATGGCGTCGCTGATAATTTCGTCCAAAACCTGGGGATAGGGGTAGCGGCCTTGCATAAGGGCCTCTTTATAGGCCTTGCGGCCCTGCTTCAAGGCGGCTGCGTACTGCGCCGCCGCTTCCTGTCGGCTCATGCGGATTCCTCCTTCTTGCCCTTCGCGGTCCCCTGTCCGTGGCGGCGGGTATTGGACGGGAGATTCAAACGGGTCGTTTTATTCTACCCTGATGCCCAGGAAATTACAATGGTATTTTTGCCGAAAGGTCCGGTCTTCCCCCGGGGGAAACCAAGCCTTTTCGCAAATCCGTCCTCCGGAACCGGCGCATTGGATAAAGGAAACGGAAAGAAAAAGCCGTGAGAAAAACCCATCAGGGGTTTCTCTTGTTTTTAATCCGAAGATTTTCGGAACTTAAATAAGTCCTGAAAAACTTGCGCAGGCTGGCGAAAAAGCATTTTCGCCAGCCTGCGTGCCGGGACATTGTCCGGCGCTCCCTCGTTTTTCCTTACACCTGGGTTTCCTTGTTCAGGTCCAGGCTCAAATCCAGGCTGCGGATGATCTTCCGCAGCGGCAGCACGGCGGCGGGCGATACGCTCAGCTCATCCACACCCATGCGCAGGAAGGTCTCCGTCAGGGTCTGGTCCGCGCCCAGCTCCCCGCAGATGCCCACCCAGCAGCCGTGGCGGTGACCCGCCTCGATGGTGTGCTTAATCATGCGCAGCACCGCCGGGTGATGAGAATCGTAGAAGTTATCCAGCTTGGGGTTCTGCCGGTCGATGGCCAGGGTGTACTGGGTCAGGTCGTTGGTGCCCAGGGAGAAGAACTCCACCTCCTCGGCCAGCTCGTCGGCCAGCAGCACGGCGGCGGGAGTCTCGATCATAATGCCAATCTCCACGTTGCCGAAGGCCACGCCCCGTTCCTGAAGCTCGGCCTTGCACTCCTCCATAATCTCCTTGGCGTCCCGGACCTCCCGAACGGAGATGATCATGGGGAACATGACGGACACCGTGCCAAAGGCGCTGGCCCGGAGAATGGCCCGGAGCTGGGTCTTGAAGACCTCCTTCCGGGTCAGGCAAATGCGAATGGCCCGGTAGCCCAAGGCGGGGTTCTCCTCCTTGTCCAGCTCAAAGTAGCTGGCCTGCTTGTCGGCCCCGATGTCCAGGGTGCGGATGATGACCTTCTTCCCGGCCATGGTCTCCACCACCCGCTTGTAGAGCATAAACTGCTGGTCCTCGGAGGGGTAGTCCTGGGAGTCCAGGTAGATGAACTCGCTGCGGAAAAGGCCGATGCCCTGGGCGTCGTTCTGGAGGACCAGGCCCACGTCCCCGGCGTTGCCGATGTTGGCGTAGACTTTGATCTCCCGGCCGTCCAGCGTGACGTTTGGTTTTTTCTTCAGGCTCTGGAGCAGGGCCTCCTGCTTGAGGTCGTTGGACCGTTTTTCCTCCATGGCGACCAGGAGCTCCTGGGCCGGATCGATATAGACGCAGTGGTTATACCCGTCCAGCACGGCCAGCTTGCCGTCCCAGTCGTCCTGGAAGTCCACGCCCACCAGGGCGGGAATGTTCATGGTCCGGGCCAGGATAGCGGTATGGCTGTTGGAGGAACCATGGCGGGTGATGAAGCCCAGGAGCTTGGTCTTGTCCAGCTGGACAGTCTCACTGGGCGTCAGGTCGTCCGCCACCAGAATGGCGGGCTGATCGGCCATCATCTCCTCGTCGCCCACGCCCAGCAGCACGTTGACCACCCGATGGGAGATGTCCTTCACGTCGGCGGCCCGGGCCCGCATGTACTCGTCTTCCATGGCGGCAAAGGCCGCGGAGAAGTTCTCCCCGGTGGTGGAAACGGCGTATTCGGCGGTGGCATTCTGGGTGTCGATGATGCCCTTGACCGCGTCCAAATAGTCGTCGTCGTCCAGCATCATCTGATGGATTTCGAAGATGGAGGCATTGTCCTCCCCCACCTCCTCCAGGGCCTTCTCATAGAGGACGCCCAGCTGCTCCTGGGCCTTGACTCGGGCGGCGTCAAACCGGGCGTACTCCTCCTCGGGGGTAAGGGTGGAGGTGACGGTGGTCTGGGTCTCCGCTTTTTTGTAAATGCGCAGGGGACCTATGGCAATTCCGTTCAGAATGGATTTTCCGGTTGCGACCTGCATAAGTGTTTCCTCCCCCGCGGCGTTACATGTTTTCCTTGCAGAACTGCTCCATGGCGGCGGCGCTGGCCTCCTCGTCTCCGCCCTCAATGGTAAAGGTGATGGTCTCGCCGGTCTTGACGCCCAGGCCCATCACGGCCATCAGCTTGGTGGCGGCGGCGGACTTCTCCCCCTTGGTGATGGTGACGGTGCTGTCCAGTGCCTTGGCGGCCTTGGCCAGCATGCCGGCGGGACGGGCGTGAATACCCACAGGATCGGTGATGGTATACGTGAACTGTTTCATGAGACAACTTCCTTTCTGATCGTGGTGGCCGGAACGCCCGGCGTTATGCCTTTAGGATACCACGTCCCCGGTCTATTTGCAAACATTATTTAATCGTTTACCTCTTTCCTCCCAGAAGTTCCCAAGCCGCAGGAAAGCTTTCGTCCCTGTTGCGCCGGAGCGTATGTTCTCCCTGGGAGTATGCCGGATTGGGGTATATATTCCAGGAAATTGGGAGATTTTTTATCAGAATTCAAACGTTTTTCAAAAGATATCCCTCCGGGCCACTGGGCACAAAAACGATTTTTGCGAATCTAGAGAGGCACTTTCGCCCTGCAAAGTGGAAACTTCTTTATTAAACAGAAAAGGGCCACGCTGGGTCCCGCTTAGGTATTGGATATTCTTCGGATAAAAAACAAGAGAAACCTCGGATGGGTTTCTCTCGTAGCTCTCAGGCTGGCGAATATTTTTCGCCAGCCTGAGCAAGTTTTCCGGTCTTCTCCGAAGCCCGGAAAACTTCTGATTAAAAACGAGAGAAACCCCTGATGGGTTTCTCTCGTAGCTCTCAGGCTGGCGAATATTTTTCGCCAGCCTGAGCAAGTTTTCCGGTCTTCTCCGGAGCCCGGAAAACTTCTGATTAAAAACGAGAGAAACCCCTGATGGGTTTCTCTCGTAGCTCTTTTCCTTTCCGGTCTCTTTCAGACTATGCTTTCAAGATAAAAGGAACTCCGCGGGAGCTCGCCTTCCGTCATCCGGCGGCCGCGCGGCGTCAGGTTCGGTCCTCCAGCGGCGCGCTACCGTCCCGCAGCAGCCATGCGAAACCGTTTGGCCACAGCTCCACGTCCCGGAGGCCATCATAGTGCGTTCCGTACATCAGCTCCGTATATCCCCCGTCCCGGTTCACGTGGGCGCGGACAAACTCGCCGCTGAAGTTGAACAGGCATAAAAGCTCCCGGTCCCCCTGTCTCCGGCAAAGGGCCAGCACGTGAGCGCTGCCGCTCTCCTCCACCCAGGACTCCGCCCCGGCGTCGAAGCAGGGCTCCGCTCCCCGGAGCTCCTCCAGCCGCCGGAGGCCCTGGAAGAGCTTGCCCTGATAGGTCTCCGGGTCCGTCCGGCGCTCCGCCAGGTCCCAACGGAAGTTCCCCCGGTGGAGATAGCGGCTGTCCTCCCGCTTATGGGGGTCGTCGTGATAGCTCCAGTCGTTGAGCTGTCCCACCTCGTCTCCGCTGTAGATCACGGGAATACCGCTCTGGCTGAGCATCCAGGCGTGCAGGGTCAGGTCGCAGGCCACGGCCCGTTCCAGCCGGAAGGGGTCCTGTTCGGCCTCCGCCGTCTCCACGCCGCAGAGGGAGGCCGTGGTCCCGCAGAGGCGGGCGTCCCCAAGCCGGGGATCATCATTGTAAAGCTCCCCCCGGGCGTTGCTGCCGGGGAACTTTCCGGTAAAGTAATCGTTCAGATACCGCTTGTGAGCCACCTCGCCGCAGCCAAAGGTTTGGCCAAGCCAGGGGTAATCCAGGCCCCAGCCGATGTCGTCGTGGCAGCGGAGATAGTTCAGGAACAGGAAATCCTTGGGCAGGGCGCAGACCGCCTCCATCTGCCGCCGGAGCAGGGAGACGTCCCCGGTGGCCAGGGTGTGCCACGTGGCGGCCATGGTGGTAACGTTGTAAAGCATATGGCACTCCGGCTTCTCCGGCGTCCCGAAATAAGGAGCCACCTTGGCCGGCTCCATCACCACCTCCCCCAGCAGCAGCACGCTGGGGCAGACGACCTCGCAGGCCATCCGCAGCAGCCGTGCCAAGGTATGTACCTGGGGCAGGTTCCGGCAGGGAGTCCCCAGGGCTTTCCAGATGTAGGGAATGGCGTCCAGACGGATGACGTCGATGCCCCGGTTGGTCAAGAAGAGGAGGTTTTCCGTCATATCGTTGAAAACCACCGGATTCGCGTAGTTCAAATCCCACTGGTAGGGATAGAAATTGGTCATGACGATCTGACCGTCCTCCAGCTGGGTGAAGCTGCCCGGCGCGGTAGTGGGAAACACCTGCGGGACGGTTTTCTCAAACTCCCGGGGGATGTCCCAGGAGTCGAAAAAGAAATAGCGGTCCCGATACCCCGGCTCTCCGGCCCGGGCCCGCCGGGCCCAGTCGTGGTCCTCGCTGGTGTGGTTCATCACGAAGTCCAGGCACACGCTGATTCCCGCCCTCCGGCAGGCGCCGGCCAGGTGCTCCAGCTGCTCCATGGTTCCCAGATCGGGCTGGACCTTCCGGAAATCCGAGACGGCATAGCCCCCGTCGCTCCGGCCCTTGGGGCTCTCCAGCAGGGGCATCAGATGGAGGTAGTTCACGCCGCACTCCCGCAGATAAGGCAGTTTCGCCTCCACGCCCTTCAGGTCCCCGGCGAAGGCGTTTACATAGAGCATCATCCCCAAAAGGCCCCGGCGGCGGTACCACTCCGGGTCCGCCTCACGGCGCAGATCCTGCTCCCGGAGGGGCTTTTTCCGCTCCTCCCAGCAGCGGCGGAGCATTTCCACGAAATACGCGAAGGCTTTTTCATCCTGGTAGAGCTCACAGTAGAGCCACTTCAACTCGTCGTAATGCCGGGCGAGGCGCCGGTCGAACACGGAGGTTTTCACGGCATCCGTCCCCCCTCCAGCTCTGCCAGGGTCGGCATGGCGGGAATGGCTCCGCTGCGGGAGCAGGTAAACGCCGCCGCCCGGTTGGCAAAGGCCAGGATGTCTTTCAGCTCCGCCCTGGTGAGGCCCTCCAGGGGCTTCTCCCCCCGGAGGCAAAGACGGCTGAGGACGGCCCCCAAGAAGGTGTCCCCCGCGCCGTTGGTGTCCGCCACCTTCACGGGGACGCCGGGCTGTTTCCAGGCCTCTCCCCGCCAGCGGCAAAAGACGCCCTCGCTCCCCAGGGTGACCATAATCAGGGAGATTCCCCGTTCCTCCAGAATCCGGGCGCCCTCCTCCAAATCCGTCGTGCCGGTGATCAACGGCAGCTCCTCCTTCGCCAGCTTGATGATGTCCACCAAGGGCAAGGGGATGGTCATCCACTCCGCCGCCTCCGCCCGGTTGGCCCAGAGGGCGGGACGGTAATTGGGGTCATAGCTCACCAGGCCGCCGTTTCTGTGGGCGGTACGGGCGGCAAAGATGGTGGCGCTGCGGCTCATGCCCGCCGTCAGGCTGACGGAGCCAAAGTGGAGAATCTTCGTCTTGAAAACCGCGTCCTCGTCCACCTCCTCGGGGCAGATGTCCCGGTCGGCCCCCCGGAGGAAGCGGAAGCTCCGCTCCCCCGTCCCGTCCACGGAGACAATGGCCATGGTGGTGGGCTGGCTTCCGGTGCGCAGGCCCGCGGTATCCACGCCGTTCTCCGTCAGCACCTTGCGGAGGTAGGCCCCGAAGGCGTCGTCCCCCACCTTGCCCCAAAAGGCGGGCTTCGCCCCCAAACGGGCGGCCGCCACCGCCACATTGGCAGGGGCGCCGCCTGGGTTGGCGGAGAACTGGGGTACACCCGACTCGTTGGTCCCCGTCTGGGTCAGGTCAATCAGAATCTCACCAATCGCTGTCACGTCCATGCTTACGGCCTCCTGTCAGTTTCATTTTATGAAGCGAGGCTGACAAATGTCCTTTTTTTGCCAATTACTCGCTCCGTAATCGATTTTCTCGGATTATACCAAACCATTTCCTCCTTGTCTAGTGCTTTGTTGACACTAACTTTCAAAATTTTTTCGTCGTTTTCCCTTCCCTCCCCCTCCCTAGAGCAGCACCCGAAAATCATGAGCAAAGCTCAGCGTTCCAGGAATCGCAGGGCCGCGTTGCCGTCCTTGACGGGCGTCAGCCCGCCGGAGGGGCTTGTGTTTTCCCTTATATAATTGATCCATCTTTCCGTTTCAAGGAGGCCTCTTATGAAGCACAAGGTAAAAGTGACGGTCATTGACAAAAAGCTGTATCCGGAATTGCAGCGGGAATACTGCGCCGATCCCCAGGCGGGAGCCTGTCCCTGCTATCACGTGGGGGACGAATTTCTCTTTTGCCGGGACGATGAACGGGACGATTTCTGGCACATGGGCCTGAACACCCTGGTCAAAACCACCGCGGATCCGGATACCGTCGCCGGCGGGCCCAAGCTCCCCCACTGCTCCGAGCTGTGGGACGCGATTTCCCACTACATCTATACGGGCCTCCAGGGCGGGTCCATTATGCGGGGCTGGATGCGGGAGGAAAACACCATGATCGCCTGCTGCTCCGATGGCACAAGGCCGGTGATTTTCAAAATTGAGCGAATTGATGAAGAGGACTAAGTCCGCGAAAAAACGAGAGAAACCCCTGACGGGTTTCTCTCGCAGCTCTTTTTCTTCCCGAAACAACGGTCAGCCGTTCTTGCCCAAATAGGCCTCCCGAACTCTCTCGTCCGCCAGAAGTTCCGCGCCGGTGCCGGACATGGTGATGTTTCCCGTCTCCAGTACATAGGCCAAATCCGCGATCTTCAGGGCCATGTTGGCGTTCTGCTCGATGAGGAGCACCGTCACGCCCTGCTTGTTGATCTCCCCGATGATGGAGAAAATATCCTGCACCACCAGAGGGGCCAGACCCAGCGAGGGTTCGTCCAGCATCATCAGCTTGGGCCGGGACATCAGCGCCCGTCCCACGGCCAGCATCTGCTGCTCGCCGCCGGAGAGAGTGCCCGCCAGCTGCCAGCTCCGCTCTTCCAGACGGGGGAACAGGCTGTACACCCAGCGGATATCCTCCTCAATGCCCTCTTTGTCCTTCCGGAGGTACGCGCCGATGCGGAGGTTCTCCAGAACCGACATATCGGCGAAAACCCGCCGCCCCTCGGGGCTCAGGGCGATGCCCGCGCCGATGATCTTGTCGATGGACTTGCCCAGCAGCTCCTCCCCGTTCCACTGGATGGAGCCGGAGGAGGCCTTCACCAGACCCGTGATGGTCCGCAGGGTGGTGGACTTTCCCGCGCCGTTGGCGCCAATCAGTGTGACGATCTTTCCGTCGGGGACTTCCAGGGAGATGCCCCGGAGAGCCTGGATGCCGCCGTAGCTGACTTGGAGATTTTCGATTTTAAGCATCCTCGCTCACCCCCAGATAGGCGTCAATGACGCGCTTGTCGTTTTGAATCTCCGCCGGGGTGCCCTTGGCAATGAGCTTGCCAAAGTCCAGCACATAAATCCGCTCGGAGATTTTCATCACCAGATTCATATGGTGCTCAATCAGGAACACCGTCAGGTGAAAGCGGTCCCGGATCCCGCCGATGAAGGACGTCAGTTCCTCGGTCTCCTGGGGATTCATGCCCGCCGCCGGTTCGTCCAGCAGCAGCAGCTGGGGCTCCGCCGCCAGGGCCCGGGCGATTTCCAGCCTCCGCTGCTTGCCATAGGGCAAGGAGGTGGCCAGTTCGTCCTTCACATCCGCCAAGCCCACGGTCTCCAGCAGCTCCAGCACGTTCTCCCGCTGCTGCGCCTCCTCCTTCCGGTTCAGGCGGAAGGTGGCCGTAAAGACATTGCTGGTGGCCCGGCAGTGCTTGGCAATGAGCACATTGTCAAACACTGTCTGGGATTTCCAGAGCCGGATGTTCTGGAAGGTCCGGGCCATACCCAGGCGGGTTACCTTATCGGGGGTGGGGGCCAGCACCTGGGGGTAATCCCCGGCGTGCTCGCCCTTATATTGCTGCTTCATCTTCCCCTGGGGGTGGTTCTCCACGATCTTCTCCCCCTGGAACCACACGGCTCCATTGGTGGGCTGATAGACGCCGGTGATGACGTTGAACGCCGTGGTCTTCCCCGCGCCGTTGGGGCCGATGAGGGCCACGATCTCGCCCTTGTTGACTTCCAGGTTCAAATTGTCCACCGCCACCACGCCGCCGAACTGCATGGTGACGTTTTCCACTTTCAGCACGTTCTCGCTCATTTCGCCGCGCCCTCCTTCCGCCGCCGGTTAAAGCGGTCCGGCAATTCCTTGTCGCCCATGATGCCCTTCCGGAAGAACAGCACCACAATCATAATGACCACGGAGAACACCACCATGCGGAAGCCGTTGCGAAGCAGGGGCACCTTGACGCCGCCGATGAAGGTCTCCGCGTCCAGGAAGCGGAGCCACCACTCGCTGGCGGCCACGTATAGGAACGCCGCGATGCAGCTTCCCGACACGGAGCCGATGCCGCCGATGACCACGATGAGCAGAATCTCATAGGTCATGGCGGTGGTGAAGGTCTTGGCCTGGGCCTGGTTCGCGAACATGGCGAACATGCCGCCTCCCACCCCGGCGAAGAAGGAGCTGATGACAAAGGCCAGCCGCTTGTGCCTGGAGAGGTTGATGCCCATGGCCTCCGCCGCCACCTCGTCGTCCCGGATGGCCTTGAAGGCCCGGCCATAGGTGGAGTTGATGAGCAGCACAATGACGGCGATGCACACCCCCGCCAACAGGAACGCCATGAAGGTGGACAGCCGGAGCACCGTCTCCCCGCCGGCGTTCTGAATGTTGAAATTCGAGAAGGTGGGGAAGCTTTTCAGGGCGTTGGCGCCGTTGGTGACGGGGCCCAGCTTATCCCACTGGAACACCGCCCGGATGATCTCGCCAAAGCCCAGGGTGGCGATGGCCAGGTAATCGCTCTTCAGCCGCAGCACCGGCAAACCGATGAGCCAGGCCACCACAGCCGCCACGCAGCCTCCCAGGATCAACGCGGCGATCACGCCCAGAACCAGTCCCACAGGTCCGCCGCCAAAGAGCTCCGGCAGGGAGAAGTTGATGGCGGAACCGTTATAAATATAGTAGACCGCGTCCCGCTGGGCGGCGGGAATGGTCATAATCGCGTAGGTATATGCCCCCAGCAGCATGAAGCCAGCCTGTCCCAAGGAGAAGAGGCCCGTAAAGCCGTTGAGCAGGTTCATGGACACGGCGACCAGGGCATAGACCGCGCCTTTTTTCAGGGCGGTGAAGACCATGATGTTCTTGTTGGGGTCCAGCACGTTCTCCAGGATCACCACCACGGCCAGCAGCGCCGCCACAAAGAGGAGCGTCATCCACGTACTCTTTTTTGATGTCTGTTTCATATCCACGCCCCCTCCTTACACTTTATCGGTGACCTTTTCACCGAAGAGGCCTGTGGGCTTCACCACCAGGATGATGATCAGCAGGGCAAAGGTGAACGCGTCGGAGAAAATGCTCCAGTTGGAGCCCTTGATGATGCTCTCGCTCAGGCCGATGATGAAGGCCCCCACTACGGCCCCGGGAATGGAGCCAATGCCCCCGAACACTGCCGCCACGAAGGCCCGGAGTCCCGGCAGGGAGCCGGACAGGGGAACGATGGACTGGTAATTCGTGAAGTACAGCACGGAGCCCACCCCCGCCAGGAAGGAACCGACGACAAAGGTGACGGAGATGACGGCGTTGATCCGGATGCCCATCAGCTGGGCCGTCTCAAAGTCCTTGGCCACGGCCCGCATGGCCATCCCCACCTTGGTATGGTGGATCAGCTGGGTCAGGGCCAGCACCAGCACCAGCACCAAAACGGGCGTCACCACGGTAACCACCTTCGTGGGCGCTCCGGCGATGGTGATGGTTTTGGAGATGCCGGGAATCTCCGGATACATCTGAGGCAGGCCGCCGGTGATATAGGTCGCCAGATTCTGGAGCAGATAACTGACGCCGATGGCGGAGATCATGACGCTCATCCGGGGCGCTTCCCGCAGGGGCTTGTAGGCCGCCCGCTCGATGACGAAGCCCAGAAGCACCGTCAGCACCAGCACCAGGGGAATGGCCGCCGCCAGAGGCAGGCTGGCGGTGAGGTAGACCATCATCAGGCCCGCCACCATGAACACGTCGCCATGGGCGAAGTTAATCAGGCGCAGGATGCCGTATACCATGGTATACCCGATGGCGATCAGGGCGTACTGTCCGCCCAGAGACACGCCGGAGAGCAGAATGGAAATGGCGTATTGCACGAGGGAACCCTCCCTTGTCATTTTTATGTGGGGGACGCGAAGGACCGTCTCGAAAAAGGCCGAACCAGCCTCTTTCGAGGCGGTCCTGAGAACTGCCTGAGAAACGCCGCGACCTGCCGGAGGAAACATCCCCCGGCAGGTAACGGGCGAAGCCGCGCCCCGGCTTGGCGCGCCGCCGGGACGGCGGGGCGCGGCGGCGTTCTTTTGGACGAGAAAAGCCGGCTTACTTGACGGTCTGGACGGTTTCCAGGGTCCAGGCCCCGGCGGCGTTGTCCGCCGTCTTGATATAGGCGGTGTCCCGGATGGCGTCGCCGGTAGCGTCGAAGGCGATGTCGCCGGAGACGCCGGTGTAGGTCAGGGCGGGGAGCGCAGCCTTGACGGCGGCCTTGTCGGTGGAGCCGGCGGCCTTCAGGGCCTCCAGGGCCACATAGTAGGCGTCATAGCCCATGGCGGTGACGGCGGCGATGGTGTCGTCTCCGCCGTTGTTGGTCATGGCGGTGGAATCCTCGTTCAGCCAGGCCTTGATGCCGCTGTCGAAGTCGGGAGAGCCGCCCTCCTGATAGAAGGTGGAGACGTAGAGCTTCACGCCGGAGCCCTTGGCGGCGTCCAGAACCTTGTTGCTATCCAGGGTGTCGGAGCCCAGGATGGGGGTCTCCAGGCCCATGGAGGCGGCCAGCTTCACAATCTGGGTAGAGTAGGCGATGGAGACGGGGCAGAAGATGACGTCCGCGCCCTCGGCCACGGCCTTGTTCAGGTAGGTGGAGAAGTCGGAGGTGTTGGTGGGGAAGGAGTCCACCACGCACTGTCCGCCGACGGTCTCAAAGGCCTGCTTGAAGTAGTTCAGAAGGCCCTGGTCATAGTCGTTGCCCAGCTCGCCCAGGAGATACGCCTTCTTGGCGGAGAACTTCTCGCTGGCGAAGTTGGCCAGGACGGTGCCCTGGAAGGGGTCCAGGAAGCAGATGCGGAAGTAATAGTCATTGCCCGCGGTAACGCCGGGGTTCGTGCAGGTGACGCCGATGGCGGCCAGGCCCGCCTCGCCGAAGATGGGGCCGCCGGCGATGGCGGAGCTGGAACCGTAAGTGCCCAGCACCAGGCTCACGTCCTGGCTCACCAGCTGAGAGGCGGCGGTGGGGGCCTTGTCGGCGGAAGAGGCGTTGTCGGCGTAGACCAGCTCGACGTTATAGGTCTCGCCGCCAATCTCCACGGTGGGGGTCTCCTTGTTGCCGTACTGCATGCCCAGCATCTCCTGCTTGCCGCCCGCGCCGGAGTCGCCGGTGGCCGGCTCGAACACGCCGATGCGGACGACCTTGTCCCCCGAAGAGGAGCCGGAATCGGCGGGGGCCTGGCTGGAATCGCCGGAGCCGCTGCCGGAATCGGCGGGGGCCTGGCTGGAATCGCCGGAGCCGCTGCCGGAATCGCCGGAGCCGCCGGAACCGCCGCCGCAGGCGGCCAGGCTCAGCACCAGAGCCAGGGTCAAGAGCATCGCAAAAAACTTCTTCATTCTTTTCATCCTCCTGTCAGATTCGGAAGAGCCGAAATTCCCTCCCGCTCACCGGCCCGTGTTCCCCGGCGCGAAAAGCTTCTCCAGCGCTTCCCAGGACCTTCCGTCCCTTGTATGCGGACTATTCTACGTTGTTTTCTCCAATTTTGCAAGGTAAATTCTATACAGAAAGATTTCCCGTATTTTACCGCGCCTGGAGAAATCGTTTTCGAATTGCGATCCATTTGTCTCCCAGGGAAGGACAATGCGGAAGCCCCGGAAATTTTTGCCTTGCCGGCGTCCGCCTCTCACGGACAGCCGTTTTCGTGATTTTGCTGAATTCCCCCTTCGGAGGCCCTGGGATTTTCTCTCTTCTCGTTTGCGGAAAGTGCGGCGCAAGGCCGGATTGCGGCCCGTTTCAGCCCCTTCGGCGGCGACGGGAAAAATTGGCGGGTAAAAGTTTATTTCCCTCCTTCGGTTTTTGTTGCATTATCAGGGAACTATGATATAATAACATCATTACTCTGCTCCATGTCCGGTTCGTCCCCCCTCCCAATAATGCGGCGGCTCCACCAGGCCGCCGCCGGCAGTGCGGAACCCGGCACGGAGCGCAGACAGCAGACAAACAGCAACTATCAAAACAGGAAACGGGAGGATACATAGTTTATGGATAAGCGGAAAAGCATCAAAAGAAGTGTGTGGATTCGCACGGCGGCGGCTTTGGCCTCAGTTCTGCTCTTCAGCTTTGTGACCACAGCCAACATTCTGCGAATTCAGGGCGTCCAAAACACCAACACGCAGGCCGCGTCCCTTCTCCAGCGGGCCCAGGGCGCGGAGACCGCCCACTACCGCTGGGCCAGCAACCTCAGCAACGCCCTCTACGCCGGGGCCGAGTTCACCGGCAGCACCGATCCCACCACCTGCACCCTGGGCCAGTGGATTTACGGAAACGAGGAGATCACCGACTCCTCCATCCTGGCTCTGCGCAACGAGCTGGAGCCCCTGCATAAGGAAATCCACGAGTCCGCCATCCATGTGCTGGACCTGCTGAAAACCAATCCCGCTCAGGCCCAAAACTATTACCAGGAGACCATCCTGTCCAACATCTCTACCCTGGTGGGCAAGCTGGACAAAATCGTGGAAATGGAAACCACCGCCAACAACAACGGCCTGGCCCAAATGCGCTCCATGATTCTCCAGATGCAGCTGGTCTGCTTCCTCTGTCTGGTGCTGGCGCTGCTCTGCCTGATCAGCCTGGTTACCTATGTGAGTAAGCATGTGGTGCGGCCCATTCTCGTCATCACCAGAAACGCCCATCCCCTCCAGGAGGGCCGCCTGGACCTGAAGATCGACTACCAGTCCGAAAACGAGCTGGGCGAGCTGTCCAAGACTCTGGAGGACTCCGTCCACCTGATTCACGGCTATGTGGAGGACATCAACCACATCATGGCCCAGCTGTCTCAGGGGAACTTCAACGTATCCACCGCCACACCCTATATCGGCGACTTCCAGTCCATCGAGACCTCTCTGGAGAGCTTCACTGCCACGCTCTCCGCCGCTCTGGGCAGCATCATCCAGACCCAGGGCCGGGTCTCCAGCAACGCCGGCCAGCTCTCCAGCGGTGCCCAGGCTCTGGCTCAGGGCGCCACGGAACAGGCCAGCGCCGTTCAGGAGCTTTATGCCACGCTGGACGACCTCTCCAAGGGCGCTACTCAGAACGTTCAGTCCGCCACTGCCGCCCTGGAGAACGCCCGCCTCACCGGCGAGCAGGTCACCCTCAGCAGCAAGCAGATGGAGCAGATGGTTGCCGCCATGACGGACATCACCAACTCCTCCCAGCAGATCGGGCGGATCATCGCCACCATTGAGGACATCGCCTTCCAGACCAACATCCTGGCTCTGAACGCCGCCGTGGAGGCCGCCCGGGCGGGCAGCGCCGGTAAGGGCTTCGCCGTCGTCGCCGACGAGGTGCGCAGTCTGGCCACCCGGTCCGACGAGGCCGCCAAGGCCACCAAGGACCTGATCGACAACTCCGTTCAGGCCACGGAGCAGGGCAGCCGCATTGTGGGCGAGGTCTCCAACTCCCTGAAGAAAACTCTGGAGCTGGTGATGCAGTCCAACACCACCATCGGCACCATCGCCGAGGCCATCCAGGGCGAGGCCGCGTCCATCGCCCAGGTCACCGAGGGCATCGGCCAGATTTCCGCCGTGGTGCAGACCAACTCCGCCAGCAGCGAGGAGTCCGCCGCCGTCAGCTCCGAGCTCTTCGAGGAGGTCCACAAGCTGGAGGACGAAACCCGGAAGTTCAAGCTCAAGTCCGGCCGTTATTAAGCGCCGGAACCACCTCAAACAAGCGCCGCGGGAGGGACCCATCCGGGGTCCCTCCCGTTTTCGCTGAGCCGCGGGCCGGGGAATCAGTCCAGAAGTCCCGCGCTCCTCATTTGCGCCGCCTTGGATTGCAGCCGGACGAAGGAGGTCACACTGTCGTCGTCCTCCAGCAGTGCCCGGGCCTCCGGAGACAGGGTCAGAAAAAACTCATAGGCCGACGGGTCCTGGTCCAGCAGTTCCGTCAGGCAGAGATATTCCACGCCATACATTTCGCTCACCTCCGGGTCTAGTTTGCCCGGATTTTTACGGAGGTCTTCATGGAATTTCGAACAATTAATGACAATCAATCGGACTTTCTCCCCCTGCTTCTCCTGGGGGACGAGCAGGAGGACATGATTGCCCGCTATCTGAACCGGGGGACGCTGTGGGCCCTGTACGACAGGGAACTCCGGGCCGTCTGCGTGGTGACGGAGGAGGGCGGCGGAGAGTTTGAAATCAAAAACCTCGCCGTGGCTCCGGGGAGCCAGAGGCGGGGCTACGGGCGGGCCATGGTAGAACATGTGGTCCGGCAATACCGGGGGCGGGGAAGGCGGCTTCTGGTGGGCACTGGGGACAGTCCGTTGACAGTGCCCTTTTATGAGGCTTGCGGCTTCCGGGAGTGCGGGCGGGTGAAGGATTTCTTCCTGGAGAATTACGACCACCCGATCTACGAGGCGGGGCGGCAGCTGACGGACATGGTACGGTTCTCCCTGGAGCTGTGAGCGAAGGCCGGCGGTTTCCCCAGAGAAAAATAAGGGCGGCAGTCTCTCGACTGCCGCCCTTTTTAGGTTATGTATGTTCTTACTCCTTCACAGCGGCCTTCAAGGCCTCCGCCCGGTCGGTCTTCTCCCAGGCCACGCCCAGGTCCTCCCGGCCCATGTGGCCATAGGCGGCCAGCTTGCGGTAGATGGGCTTGCGGAGGTCCAGGTCCCGGATGATGGCGGTGGGCCGGAGGTCAAAGACCTTGGCCACGGCCTCCTCCAGCTTCCCGTCGCTGACGGTTCCCGTGCCGAAGGTCTCCACCATGATGCTCACGGGCTTGGCAACGCCGATGGCGTAGGCCAGCTCAATCTGGCAGCGCTTGGCCAGGCCCGCCGCCACGATGTTCTTGGCCACCCAGCGGGCGGCGTAAGCGGCGGAGCGGTCCACCTTGGTGGGGTCCTTGCCGGAGAAGCAGCCGCCGCCGTGAGGGGCGCTGCCGCCATATGTATCCACGATGATCTTCCGGCCCGTGAGGCCCGCGTCGGCGGCGGGTCCGCCCTTGACGAAGCGCCCGGTGGGGTTCACGTAATACTTGGTGTTTTCGTCCAGCATCTCGGCGGGGAGAACTTCCTTGGCCACCAGGTTGATCATGTCCCGGCGGATCTGCTCCAGGGTGACGTCGGGGTTGTGCTGGGTGGAGATGACCACGGTGTCGATGCGGACGGGGTTGTTGTTCTCGTCGTACTCCACGGTGACCTGGCTCTTACCGTCGGGGCGCATATAGCCCACCAGGCCGCTCTTGCGGACCTTGGTCATCTGGAGGCACAGCTTCTGGGCCAGGGCCAGGGGCAGGGGCATCAGCTCCGGGGTCTCGTCACAGGCGTAACCAAACATCATGCCCTGGTCGCCGGCGCCGTGGTTCAGCTCGGACTCCTCGTTGTTCTTGTTCTCCAGGGACTTGTCCACGCCCAGGGCGATGTCGGCGGACTGCTCGTCGATGGAGGTGATGACGCCGCAGGTGTCGCAGTCGAACCCGTACTTGCCCCGGTCATAGCCGATGTCCCGGACCACTTCCCGGGCGATCTTGTCGATGTCCACGTAACAATTGGTGGTAATCTCGCCCATGACGTGGATGAGGCCCGTGCAGGCCGTGGTCTCGCAGGCCACCCGGCCCTGGGGATCCTGGGCCATGATGGCGTCCAGAACCGCGTCGGAAATCTGGTCGCAGATTTTGTCGGGATGTCCCTCCGTCACGGACTCGGAGGTGAAGAGATAATGTCTGGCCATAGCGACTCCTTTTCTGCCCCTGGGGGCGGCGCGCCTCTTTTCTCCCGCGCGCTGGGACATTTTTTTACCGGCTGAAAGGCCCTTGGAAAGCAAAGAAAACCGCACGTTTCGACGCGAAACGCACGGAATGTCATCCTCGTTCCTCATCTGTCGTCTCCGCCGGATTTGGCACCTTTCAAACGCAGGTTGCCGTGGTTTCATCGGGCCGTTCCCTCCGCCACTCTTGATAAGGATATTTACTTGCGTTTTATTGTACCAGCTTTCGGCGGATTGTCAAGGGTCTTTCGGCTTTTTCAGCCGGATTTTTTTGCCAGGGCTGGGAATATTCAAAAAATGTTGGTGACTTTTTCCGGCGAAGAGGGTATAATGCTCTTTAATCCTAAAACATGAACCAGGAGGGAGCTTCCTTGAGAAAGCTGAACAGCGCCATGGAGCGCTTCGCGCTCCGGCACCCCAACTTCGGCATCACAAACCTCATGCTGTACATCGTCATCGGAAACGCCGCCGCCTTCTTCCTGCTCCGCATGACCAACGGGCAGGCCATCCACTTCCTGTATTTCGACTGGAAACAGGTTCTCCACGGGCAGCTCTGGCGGCTGGTGACCTTCATCTTCGTGCCGGACAGCCTACAGCCCTTCAACCTCATTCTGTCCCTGTACTTTATGTACTTCATCGGCTCCCTGCTGGAGCGGGAATGGGGCGTTCCCAAGTTTAACCTCTATTATTTCTCCGGCGTGCTCCTGACCATCCTCACCGGCGTCATCAGCTACTACGCCTTCGGCTACGGCCTCCTGACGGGGACCTACTACGTAGGCATGTCCATGTTTTTGGCCTTTGCCGCTTTGTATCCCGACGCCCGGCTGATGCTGCTGTACATCATCCCGGTAAAGGCCAAGTGGCTGGCGGCGGTGGATCTGGCCCTGTTCGCCGTGGACATCATCGCCGCCCTGTTCCGGGGGGACTGGCTCAGCGCCCTGCTGCCCGTCATCGCCCTTTTAAACTTCCTGATCTTCTTCTGGTGCGAGATTGTGGATCAGATCGACCGCCAACGGGCCTACACCCGGCACCGGAACTCCCATCAGACCATCCAGTTCAAGTCCGCCGTCCGCCAGCAGCGGAAGAAAGAGGCCCAGCAGGGCTACCGGCACAAGTGCTCCGTCTGCGGCCGGACCGACACGGACTTCCCGGACCTGGAGTTCCGCTACTGCTCCCGCTGCGCCGGATACCACTGCTTCTGCGTGGACCATATCTTCAATCATGAGCATTTCAAGGAGTGAATCCCCTTTGAGAAATCCTTTTCCAAAGCCAACGCGCCGCCTCTCCCTGCCCCTCAGCCTTTTGGCGGCGGTGCTGCTGGCCGGAGGCGTCACCCTACTGGCCCTCTGGTGCCAGCCCAATTCCTTCCGGGCCCTGGCCTCCGGCTTCCTCCGCCAGCCGCTGCTGATTGTGCTGAACGCCCTGCCGGTGGGCCTGCTGATTCTGGCGGCGGCGGCGCTGCTTCGAAATGTCTTCTTCGGCGCGGCCCTGGTGAATTTTCTGGTATGCGCGTTGTCCGTCGCCAATCGGGTGAAGATCGAAGTCCGGGATGAGCCCGTGTTCCCCCGGGATTTCGCCCTGCTCAAGGAAGTGGGCAGCGCTCTGGAGAGTTATGAAATCCGCTATCCCACGGCGCAGATTCTGGCGGTGGTCCTGGTCACCGCCGCCCTGCTGGCCCTGGGGGTCTTCATCGGCTGCAAGCCCTTCCCTGTGGAGAAGCTCCGGGGCTGGGGGGGGAGCCTCCTGGGCTTCGCCGCCTCCCTCGCCGTCCTGACGGGGCTGATTTTCACCCTCTACGCCTCCAAGGGCCTCTACCAGTCCTTCCGGGTCTCCAACGCCGAGTACGTCCCCGCTGTTTTCAACGACCTGGGCTTTCCCTACGCGTTCTGCCACCACTTCACCACCTATCTGGTGGATCGGCCCAAGGACTTCCGCCGGGCCGAGGCGGAGGGCTGGGAAACCGGGGACGTCCCTGGCCAGGGGGAGGCCGTCAGCGTGATTATGGTGATGAACGAGGCCTTCTCCGACATCACCGACGCCCCGGCTTTTTCGTATGATGAGAGCGGCGACCCCCTGGCCAATCTCCACGCCCTTCGGAAGGACCCCCACGCTTTAAGCGGCCACGTGGTGGTCCCCGGCTTCGCGGGAGGGACGGCGAACACGGAGTTCGACGTGTTGACGGGGATGCAGACCAACGCCCTCTCCGCCTCCACCACCTCCGCCATGCGGGTGGTAAACCGGAATCTGGACAGTCTCTTCCGGGTCTTCGGGAACGACGGCTACGAGACCTCCTTCTATCATCCGGGGGACAACTGGTTCTACAACCGGGAGAACGTCTACCGCTGGTTCGGCGCGGAGGAAACCCTGTTCGTGGGAGACATGGAGAGCCCGGAGTACAAGGGCCGCTGGGTCACCGATAGCTACGCCGCCAGTCTCATTGAGGAGCTCTTTGAGACGGCGGAAGCCCCGGTCTTCCACTACACCACCACCATTCAAAATCATATGTCCTACACCGCCGGTAAATACGGCCCGGACTACGACTTCCCCCCCACGGGCATTTCCGGCCTCTCGGAGGAGGTGGAGACCCTGCTCAGCGTTTACGCCGAGGGCGTCCGGGACGCGGACGCCATGCTGGGCCGCCTCTGGCGGTTCTTCGGCGGACGGGAGGAGCCTGTGGTCCTGGTCTACTGGGGAGATCATCTGCCCTATTTAGGGGACAATCAGCTGGGCTACCGGCAGCTGGGGCTGGACGTATTCCCCGGCCCCGAGGGCCAGGAAAATCTGGCGGCCTATGAAACCCCCTATGTCATCTGGGCCAACGACGCGGCGGCGGAAGCTCTGGACTGGGAAAACGCCGTGGCGTCCTTGGAGCTGCCGGAAACGGTCTCCGCCTGCTTCCTGGGGGCGGCGGTGCTGGAGCTGACGGGCCGGGGCGAGGAAAGCCCCTGGTTCGCCTTTCTGAACCAGCTCCGCCGGGAACTTCCCGTGGTACACAAAAACGCCTACCGGCTGGCGGACGGCTCCGCCCCGGAGGCGCTGGCCCCGGAGCAGGAGGAGCTCCTCCGGAAGTGGCGCTGCTGGAGCTACTACAAGCTCCAGCACAAGGAGATTCCATGAGGGCCCGGCCTCTCGCCCTCTGCGGCGTGCTGGCGGCCCTGGCGGTGGCGTTGCTGTGTCTGGGGGGCGTCATTCCCGCCGCCATGCTCTGCGGCCCCATTTTGGCCATGGTTGTGCTTTTGCCGGTGCTGGAGGAGCTGGGACCCAAGGCCGCCGGAACCGTCTATGCCGCTGTGGCCATTCTGGCGCTGCTGCTGGTTCCCAACCGGGAGACCTCCCTGGTGTATCTGTTCTTCGGCTGGTACCCCATCCTCCGGCCCAGGATTGCCACGCTGCCCTCCCTGCCCCTGCGGGTTCTGGCCCGGCTGGCGGTGTGCAATGCCGCCGTCCTTCTGCTCTACGGGCTGATCCTGCGCTTTATGGGCCTGACGATGGACTTGCTCAATGCCGCGTGGTATTGGAACGCCCTCCTGCTGGCCATGGGAAACGTGGTCTTCCTGCTGACGGACGCCACCCTGGCCCGCCTGACCCAGGTCTGGCACTGGAAACTGAAAAAACACCTGTACCGCTGATCCGCTTCCCCGCGGATCCACGGCGGACATCCTGACATCTATTATGAGGTGATACCATGAAAACCGCGCTGGTCCTGGAGGGCGGCGCCCTGCGGACCATCTATTCCTCCGGCGTGTGCGACGCCTTTTTGGACGGCGGCCTTCCCCTGCCGGACTATACCCTGGGTGTCTCCGCCGGCATTGCCTACGGCGTCAGCTACCTCTCCCGGCAGAGCCGCCGGAATTTACAGCTGATCTGCCATTATGCCAACGACAAGCGCTACATGGGCTGGCAGAATCTGGCCAACCCCAGGAACCGTTCCTACTTCGGGCTCAAGTTTGCCTACGAGACCATCCCCAACAAGCTGCTTCCCTTTGATTACGACGCCTTTGAGGCATACCCCGGCCGGGCGGAGGCGGTGGTGACGAACCTGAACACCGGCGAGGCGGAATACCGCCCCGTTCCCCGGCGGGACGCGCCGAATCTCCTCCTCCAGGCCACCTGCGCCATCCCCCTGATGTTCCCCATCATCCACATCGGCGGCCAGCCCTATCTGGACGGAGGCTGCGCCGACGCCATCCCCTGGCGGCGCGCCTTCCACGAGGGCTGCGACCGGGTGGTGGTGGTGCTGACCCGGGAGCGGGACTATTACAAGAAACCGGGCCGGGCGGACCAGGCCATCGCCCGGGCTTTCAAACGCTATCCCAACTTTCAGGAGACCATGCGGACCCGGTCGGAGCGGTACAATGCCTGCCGGGAGGCCCTGTTTGACCTGGAACGGCAGGGAAAAGCCCTGGTCATTGCCCCGGAGGACACCCTGGGGTGCTCCCGAACGGAAAAGGATCTGGAAACCCTCCGGGCCCTGTGGCAGGAGGGCTACTTCGACGGCCGGCGGGAGATCGAGCGGGTCCGGGAATTTTGGGCCAGGGCGTAAACGGCAAATCCAAACGAAATCCCCCCGGCGGGCAAACCGCCGGGGGGATTCTTATTTTCGCAGCGTTCACGCCGCCGCTCCGGTTTATCCCCGGGGCTCCGGAGCGTGGGAGCGTTCTTTAGATCCGTTTGAAAGAATCAGTCTTCGCACAGGCCGGCGGTGATGATGGCCATGGAGTAGACCTCCTGGGCGTTGCAGCCCCGGGACAGGTCGTTGATGGGGGCATTGAGGCCCTGGAGGATGGGGCCGTACGCGTCGAAGGAGCCCATACGCTGGCAGATCTTATAGCCAATGTTGCCGGCGTTGATGTCGGGGAAGATGAAGGTGTTGGCCTGGCCATGAACGGGGGAGTCGGGGCACTTGGTCTTCATCACCCGGGGAGAGACCGCGGCGTCAAACTGGAGCTCGCCGTCCACCACCACGCCGGGAAGGGCGAACTTCGCCTTCTCGCAGGCGTTGTGCATCTTGTCCACGTCCTCGCCCGCGCCGGAGCCGTGGGTAGAGTAGCTGAGGAAGGCCACCTTGGGGTCGATGCCGAAGGTCCGGGCCGTCTGAACGGTCTCCACGGCGATCTCCACCAGCTCGTCCTCGGAGGGCTTGATGTTGATGGCGCAGTCCGCCATGGCGAACACGTCGGGGTCGCCGGTGGCGGAGGGACGGACCAGGATAAAGCAGCTGGAAACGATCTTGCACCCCGGCTTGGTCTTGATGAGCTGGAGGGCGGGACGGACGGTGTCGGCGGTGGAATAGGTGGCGCCGCCCAGGAGGGCGTCGGCATAGCCCATCTTCACCAGCATGGTGCCGAAGTAGTTGCCCTGCTTCAGGGCGGCGCGGCACTGCTCTTCGGTCATCTTGCCCTTCCGGAGGGTCACCATCTCGGCCACCATTTTGTCCATATCCTCAAAGTTCTCGGGATCCAGGATCTCCGCGCCCTTGACGTTAAAGCCCACTTCCTCGGCGGCGGCCAGAATCTCCTCCCGGTTGCCCACCAGAACGGGCATCAAAAACGTGGCGGACAGCAGCCGGGCGGCAGCTTCCAGAATGCGGGGATCGGTCCCCTCGGTGAAGACGATCTTCCGGGGATGGGCTTTCAGCTTTCTGATCAGAAATTCAAACATGTCGATTCCTCCAAATGTACAAGTTTCCGCTGGGGCACTATATGCTTATTATACACCTTTGCTCCCTCCGGTCAATCCATTTTTCAGGGGCATTTCATAAAAATTTACGATTCTGTCACCAATTCCCATTTGAAATGTGGGACACTGAACAAGCCTTACGGGACGCTTTTTGCCGGAACCACGGGAAATACCGCTGAAGTCCCCGTTTTTTTGCCCTTTCCGGGACTTGACGGCGAGGGAAAAAAGAGGTATGATAGGCAATGGTAACAAATTGTAACTTTTCCGAGCCCGCCCCGGCCGGACGCGGCGTCTGAGGACCGAGCCGTCCCGCCTTTTCGGGGCGTATACGAGGAGACCTATGAGTAAACACGAGAAAAAAACAGCGGCATCCTCCCCCCCTCCCAAGGAAGAGGCCCGCAAACAGAACCGGGAGCAGCGCTCCCCGAAGCCGGAGACCGCCACCCTCGTGCAAGACGACTTTCCCGACGGGTGGAGCCCCTGGCGGGACTGGGAGCAAACCCTGCCCCCCACCGTCCGGGACTGGACCCCGGAGGACCGGGAGAATCAAGCCGCCCCAAGACGGAGGCGCACCGCTTCCAAGGGAAGCCCCTCCCGGAACCGGCAGGACCCGGCCCGGAAGCCCCGGAGCGCCGAGGGGCAGACCGGCAGTTTGCGCCAGACCATCGCCCAAAAGAAGCTGCACTTCCGCCGCCGCTGGCGGCGCATCGTCCGGGAGAACAAGGCCCATCGCTTCCCGGAGTCCGAGCGTCTGCCGGTGCAGATGATGCTGTTCTTCTGGGGTATGCTCCCCATGTGGGGAAACCTGTTTCAGGAACGGGTACTGCAAAAAAACAGCGCCTCCCGTCAGAAGAGCGCCCAGAGTGCCCAGCGAAAGCGGCGCTGGCGTATTCACCCCGTAGCGTTCCTGGCCGGCGGCTGCGTTCTGGCGGCGGTACTGCTGTTCTTCTCCACCTACACCATGGGCACCACCGTCACCTACGACGGCAAGGTCCTGGCCGCCCTCTCCGACAAGACAGAGGCCGAGGAGGCCCGGGAGGAGCTGGAGCGGGTCACCGCCCGGACTCTGGGACGGAGCTTCACCATTGATGATTCCCTGATTCAATATTCCTCCGGCCTGCTTCGCCGCCAGGATCTGGTGGACAAGGAAACCTATGAGGAGGCCCTGAGCGAGGAGGTGGGCATGGTCACCTCCGCCTACTGCCTGTATGTGGACGGGGAGCGCATCGGCGCGACGCCCTATAAGGGCGCTTTGGAACAGCTCCTGGAGCAGATTCAGCTCTCCGCCACCAACGAGGGCACCATCTCCGTCTCCTTCGCCGAGAACGTGGAGGTGAAGGAGGAGTTCGTGGCCACGGACAGCCTGATGAACCTGGGCTTCCTGGCGGAAACCCTCTACAGCACCAAGACCGCCGAGGTCACCTACACCGTGGCCAAGGGAGACACCTGGTCCGAGATTGCCGAGGACCACGACCTCACCTCCAAGGAGCTGCTGGCCCTGAACCCCGGTTATGACATCGACAAGCTGCAAATCGGCGAAATCCTCACCATGTCCGCCTCCGTGCCCTACTTGACCATGACCGTGGTCCAGCAGGAGCGCTACGTGGACAACGTGGCCTTCGACGTGGAGTACACCGACAGCGCCGACATCTACGTGGGCGACTACCGCGTCACCTCCGCCGGGCAGTACGGCGCGGCGGACACCGTGGCCAACGTCACGTATATCAACGGCCAGGAGACGGAGCGAACGGTCCTCTCCAGCGTCACCCTCCGGGAGCCCGTTACGGAGCACCGGCTCCAGGGCACGAAGCCCAAGCCCATCACCGCGGCTTCCGGCACCTTCCGCTGGCCCACCACGGGACGGATCAGCTCCCGCTTCGGCGGACGGAGCTCCCCCGGCGGCATCGGGTCCACCAACCACAAGGGCATCGATATCGCCGTTCCCTATCGGACTCCCATCTACGCCGCCGACGGCGGCACCGTCACCTACGCCGGGTGGATGGGCGGCTATGGCTATCTGGTTCAGATCGACCACGGCAACGGCTATGTGACCCGGTACGGCCACAACAGCAGCCTGACGGTCTCCGTGGGCCAGAAGGTTTACAAAGGCCAGCAGATTGCCCGGGCCGGTTCCACCGGCAACTCCACCGGCAACCACTGCCACTTTGAGGTGCGCTACAACGGCGTGGCTAAGAACCCGTTGAATTACCTGTAGGCTTCCGGAGCGAACAGGCAGCCCTAAGCGGTTCAGAAAGCGAAAGCCCATGATGGTTTCAAGGCGCGGCGTGACTTCGGTCACGCCGCGCCTTTCTCTTTCTGATGGTGCTTTTTAGCAAGCGGAAACGGCCCCAGGCTTTATAATAAGCCAGGGCCGTTTCTTTACAGGGCGTCCTTTTTATGCAAGCGCGTTCAGGAGTATCCTTCCTCCTGAGCCTTACTGGCGGCACTGGCGTCAGGCCGTTCTTTTAGCCGCGCAACCACATACTTACCGGAGGGGGTCAGCTCCTCTTCCGTCCAGCCGGACAGCGCCTTGGACTTTGACGAGATGAACGAATAGCTTTCCTTTTTATTGGACAGAGCCCAGTTTACCCAGCTGATTCCCCGCTCTTCCAAAAAGTCCAAAAAGAGATCCAGAGATTCCGTGTCCCGGTTCAAGGTCTTGCTCTCCACCTTATATCCCCATTCACTGGCAAACACCGGGATTCCATTGTCGAGGGCCTTGGTGATTTGACTGCGGGCATAGCGGCAGTCAGACACGTCGGAATAGTAATGGTAGGTATACATGATGTTCTCAAAGGGAAGGGGATCCTTGATGGCATCCTCCAGCGTCGTGCAGAATTTGGGCGTGCCCACCAGAACAACCGCGTCGGCGGCGTACTTTCGGATGACCGGAATCACCTCTTTGGCGTATTGCTTAATATCCGCGTAGCTTGTACTTCCATTGGGTTCGTTGCATATCTCGTAAAGAATCCCAGGCTCCTGCCGGTAGCGCTCTGCGATGTCCTTGAAAAACTCCTTCGCCTTATCCTTGTGCTTCAGCGGATTTTTATCTTGCAGCACGTGCCAGTCCACAATGACGTACATATCCGCGGCCAGCGCGTTTTCAATGGCGGCATACAGCAGCTTCCGGTTCAGCTCCGGCTCCTCCAGATAACCGTCGTTCTGGGCGGGATAGACCGCCACCCGAAAGACGTTGGCGCCGTATTCGCGCAGGGTTTTTAAGGATGGGTAGCTGATATACTCCGGAAACCAGGCAAGGCCGTGGCTGCTGATCCCCCGCAGGACAATGGGGCTCCCATCCTCCGCGCAAAGCCGGGTTCCCTGTACGGAGAGCTTCCCATAGCCGGACAAGCCGTCCTTCTCCTCCGGCCCCTCCGCCGCCATGCAGGCCACCGGCGGCAAAACCAGCAGCAGCGCCGCCAGCAGCAGCACCGTTCTCTTATACAAAGGCCTGCGCCTCTTGTTCCTCATAAGCATTTCCTTTCAAGACGGTTTCCAGCGCCCGGCGAAGGGCCGGGAGACCGCTGATCTCCTCCCAGTTCTCCACAAGGTACAGGCCCTCCTTCCAGCCCTCCGCGCGTTTCAGCTCCAGTGAAATCCCCGGGGCAAAGTCCAGCTGGGCCTGGGTCTTCTCCCCCAAGCCCCGGACGGTGACATACTGGTAGTTAAAATCCGTCACCGTCACCGGCGTGCCGTCCCGGGCGGCGGCGGCGTGCTCCATGGCCACCCGGGGCAGTCTCCGGTTCGCCGGCTGGGCGGAGGCCGTTTTCTTTTGCGTGAAGATCACCAGGTCCTTCATGGCCGAGGTCCGGATGCCCACCGCCAGAGTCGGCGTCCGGTCGTAGACAATCTGCAAATACTCCAGCTGGTCCTCGTTGTCCTCCGGGGTAAGCTGGATGCTGTATTTCCACAGCTCCCCCACCTGGTTCACGTGGACCGCCCGTCCGTGAACGACGGCCTTGTACCCATTGTCCTCCATGGTGAAGGGGATGTCCTCCCGGGTCGGGATATACTCCGGGAAATCCAGGAGGAACGAAAAACCGGTCTCCGAGATATCGCCGGTCACCCCGCGGACCGTCTTCCCGGCGGCAGAGAAGGTCAGGGACACCCTGGAGTAATACCGCTCCGAGCTCCGGTAGTTGATTCGTCCCGTCATGAACAGCACCGCCATGCAGAGGAAGTACCCGTTCATGCACTGCCAGAAGAGCACCACGGCGCTGCCCAGGCTCTGGTAGGCCACCATGTCCCGCACGCAGAAGAAAATGCTCAGCCCCGTGGCGACGAGAAGCAAAATATGGGGAATGGCATAGCGCATTTGGGCGCTGCGGGAGATGATCTTCTCCTTGCTGGTCACGGCGAACTTCCGCAGCCGGATACCCAGCGTTTCCAGCAGAATGGGCACGATCATATAGGGACAGATGATCGTATCCACAATGTTGCTCCACCTCTGATTTCGAATCTTGCCGGAGAGAATCTTCAGCGCGTGGTTGTAGATCAGATAAGAGGGCCCCCAGAAAATCAGCAGGCCCCAAAGGTCGCACTTCACTACCATGACGCCGAACAGGGAATAGAAGATGGGCGAGAGCATGTAAATAAACCGGCGGATGAAGGTCCACCAGTAGAACAGGCAGGTGAGATAGCTCAGCTTGGACATCAGGGGCAGGCCGTTGGTCCAGAATTTTACGCTCCGCACGGTCTGCACGCAGCCCCGGCCCCAACGCTGGCGCTGTTTCAAGAGGCTCTGGAAATCGTTGGGGGCCAGGCCGGAGGCCAGCACCGTGTCCACGGCGTAAGTGGTGTAACCCTTGGCCTGGATGTCAATGCCGGTGGCGAAGTCCTCGGTAATGGTGCCGGTGCGGATGCCCCCCACCTCCTCCAGGGCCTCCCGGGAGATGACGGTATTGGACCCGGCGTAGATCACGGAGTTGGAGGCATTCCGGCCCAGGTTCACCTCCCGGAAGAAGTAATCCTGCTCGTTGGGAATGTTCTGCTCGGCAAAGAAGTTGAACTGGAAGAGGTCCGGATTGTAAAAGCTCTGAGGCGTCTGGATGAAGCCGATCTTATAGTCCTCGTCGATCTCCTCCGGCCGGCGCATGCGCCAGCGGCCGTCCTCCTGAATCATTTCCGGCAAAAAGAAGTAGGGCACGGTTTTCAGAAGGAACTCCCGCCGGGGAATCATGTCCGCGTCGAACGTGACAATCAAAGGGGAATGGGTCTTTCCCAGGGCGTTGTTGAGGTTGCCCGCCTTGGCGAATTTGTTCTCGGAGAGGCCGAAGTAGCCCACCTTCATCCGCCGGGCCAGGGCGGCGATCTCCGGGCGGTCCGAGTCGTCGCAGAGATAGATATGGATCTTGGCCGGATCGGAATATTGCATGTGGACACAGCCGTTGACCGTCTTTTTCAGGAGCTCCGCATCCTCGCTGTGGGTGGCAATCAGCACATCCACATCCGGATACAGCTCCGGCGGCACCTCCGGCAGCAGAACCTCCTTCTGGTTGCTCATGCAGCGCAGGTTGATGACCGCCTCAATAATGCTGATTAGCTCCGCCGCGAACAGGGCGATGCCCGTGATCATGGACACCAGGCCAAAGCCGATGGGCAGCGTGAAAAATAACCGCCAGAGAATATAGATCGAGGAGGTGACGGTCATCAGGTAAAACCAGAATTTCGCCTTTGTGCGTTTCATGGTGAATCACTCCTATTACAATAAGATTTACGGTAAGAGGCACGGCAGCCAGCCGTGTCTTTTTCCTCATTGTTGCCAAAGCTGTTAGAATGGGAAGGCATTGGTCTGACGTATCACTCCAGGGACTGACACGTCC
>CAJTFN010000022.1 GCA_910575815.1 Oscillospiraceae bacterium | reverse complement strand
CGTTCCTGAAGGCGGGCTGCGGCCCGGTGCACGGCATGAGCTTCCCTCTGGGCGGGACGTATCACGTGGCCCACGGGGAGAGCAACTACATGCTGTTCGGAGCCATTATGGATTACTATGACGAGAAGAATCCGGATGGCGAAATCATGCGGTTCAAGGAGCTGGTGGCCCGTATCCTGGGCTGTGAGGCGAAGAACGCCATCCCTGAGATGAACGCGCTGCTCCAGCGGATATTGCCCCTGCGTCCTCTGCGGGACTGCGGGTTTACCGAGGCGGACTTCAAGGCCTTCCCCCTGTCCGTGGAGGCCAACCAGCAGCGTTTGATGACCAACGCCTATTATCCCTTCGACCTGGACGCCGAGGAGGCGATTTATCGCAAGTGTTTTTGAGCCGGTGAGGAGGCGTGATATGAAAAAACTGCTACTGAAAGCGTATAAGAACCTTGAAATTGTGGAGTGCCCCATTCCAGAGCCCGGCCCTGGCCAGGCGGTGGTGCGTATTCGCTACGCCGGCATCTGCGGCTCCGATCTCCATGTGTTCGACGGGCTGAACGCCAGCGCTGCGTTGCCTCTGGTGATGGGGCACGAGGCCTGCGGTGAGTTGTACGCGATCAATGATCCGAACAGCAGCTTTAAGCCCGGCGACAAGGTCTGCGCCCATACCATCAAGCCCTGCGGCGGCTGCGAGGCCTGCGCCATTGGCCGGGAGAACCTCTGCCGGGACGTGAAGATCATGGGCACGAACTTCGACGGCGTGTTCACCCAGTATATGCTGGTAGACGCCAACCGCCTGATTAAGTTCAACGACGATGTGGACATGAAGCTGGCGGCCCTGGTGGAACCCCTGACGGTGGGAGTTCACGATGTGCGCCGCTCCGATCTGCGGATCGGCGAGGACGTGTTCATCGCCGGCGCGGGCCCGATTGGATTGATCATCGGTATGGTGTGTAAGCTGGCCGGCGCGGCTCATGTGGTGCTGGGGGAGATGAATCCCGTCCGTATTCAGATGGCGGAGGATCTGGGCTTCACTGTAGCGGACACCAGAGATCCCGCCGCCTTTAAGGCCGTGTGCGACGAGGCCACCAGCGGTCGGGGCTTTGATAAGTCCTTTGAGATCACCTCGGTTCAGCCTGGCTTTGACATGTGCCTGGCGGCGCTGAAAAAGGGCGGCGTCATGATTCAGGTGGGGATGCCTCCCAAGGGCACGGTTCTGGGCGTGGACATCGACAAGATTATTTACAGCGAGTGCGAACTGCGAGGCGTGCGTCATCACACCATGTCCAGCATGCAGGGTGCGGCCAAAATCATCAATTCCGGCCGTTTGAACGCACAGCTGGAAAAGCTGATTTCCGCGGTCTATCCCATGGACCAGTGCATGGAGGCTATGGAAAAGGCCCGTACGGACAAAACGATGCTGCGGGTTTTGATGGATTTCTCTTAAAACAGGGGAAGGTCTCCCTCTTTTTGACACTGTCAAAAGGAGGGAGACCCTTTTTTCCTGTGGGGAAGGGCAGTTTGCTTCCCGGACCTGCGTTTACAGCTCCCGCATCAGATGAAACGTCTGCATCAGCTGAATAGACCCATATCCCCACTGATTGTTCGGATAACTCATATCCGCCCGCCGCAGACAGCCCCGGATAAGATAGGCCCGAATCTGATAGGTCCCCATGGACGGGTCGTTTCCCTCCCGAATTCCCCACTGGAGCAGTAGGGCGCAGGTTCCCGCCAGCACCGCCGCCGCCGCGCTGGTGCCGCTCATCAGGCCGGGACCATAGGGGTAAATTCCCCGGACTCCCACGCCCGGGGCCGTCAGGTCCGGAAGGATGCGCCCGTCCGCGGAGGGCCCCCGGGAACTTTTGGCGTACAGGCTTTTTCCGGCGCTGTCATAGGCCCCGCAGCAGATCACGCCCATGGCGGTGCCCGGATTGGTGATGGTGCAGTCCGGCGTGGCCGCCAGGAACTCCACCGTAGGAGAGACAAACCCCGTCATGGGCAGCCAGACCTGATAGCTGCCGTTGAGCAGAATGTCCCCGTGGAGCTGGATAGTCCACACCCCCGGCGTCACCCCTAGGATGCGGATGACGGACAGCTGCCCCCCGCTGCCCTCCACGGGGAAGTGGTACTCAATCTGTACCCTGGCGGCCTCCAGCACCAGCTTCACGTCGGCGGCGAGGGCGCCCCCCGGCCGGGCGGGCACCCGGCCCACCAGCTCGCCGGAGGGAGAGCGGACGGAGATGGACAGCCGGTCCGCCACGGTGTTCCAAACGGCGATGTACACGTCCCCTGCGTTTTCGCCTACCTTCAAATCCACGGTCCCAGGCTTTTCCCCTGGCTGAAGGATGCCGCCGGTGTGGTGGCGGGCCTCCGCTTCGTTCCCCGCCGCCGCGCAAAGGCAGACGCCCTTTTGGATGGACACGGCGCTGAGGTACTCCTCAAAGACGCTGTACCCGTCATGGCCCCCGGCGTTGGAGCCCAGTCCGATGCAGATGGATACGGGGCGGCCCAGCTCCCGGGCCTTGCGGAGAATGTATTCCACGCCGATCATAACCGCGCTGGACTCGTAGGCGTATTCCTGCTCCGCCGGGACGCAGAAGCGCTGGCGGTAGAAGGGGCGGGCCTTTTTCAGCTTCACGGCGATGATCTCCGCGTCCGGCGCCGCCCCGGTGAAGTCCTCGGTCTGCCGCCCCGCGGCCACGGAGGCCAGGAAGGTGCCGTGGCCCTCCTCGTCCCGCTGAGGGACCAGGGCGTAGGGGTCCTGGGAGGCCAGGGCGGCGTCGATGTCCGCCTTGCTGTACTCCCGGCCCAGCAGAAATCCGGGAGGCGGATCCCCGTCGGCGGTCTGGTCGTAGATGTAGCGTATCTTACTGGTGCCGTCTTCATAACGGAAGACGTCCTGGGTGTAGTCGATGCCGGTGTCCACAAAGCCCACCAGCACCCCCCGTCCTTTCAGATTCAGATAGGGCTGGCTGTGGACCTGGGAGACGCCCGCCGCCTCCAGGGCGGGCCGGTCCAGCAGCCCCAGCACCACGGAGGTGGAGCTGAGGAAGGCGGTGCCCAGGGCCTCCTCCAGGTGGTGAAAATTCTCCTGCTTGATATAGCCCAGGACGTAGCGCTGGGACAGCATCTGTCCCACCACCACCTCGTTGGAGCTTCGGGCGTAGTCAAAAAAGGCGTCGGTGGCCCGGGTGACGAAGTCCACGGTGTCCGGCGCCTGGATGAAGGCCAGGGCCTCCGGTGATAGACGCATACTCAAAGTCCCCTTTCCAGATGATTGACCAGCTCGTTCATGGTGCCGCAGAGGTTCAGCCGCCCGTAGCCCCACAGGGGGTTTGGGTAGGTCATAAAGGGGCTGCGAAGAGCTCCCTTACACAAAAAGGCCTTGACCCGCTGGCCATAGAGGAAGAGATCATTCCCCTGAACCACCCCCCATTCCATCATCAGCGCCGCCGCGCCGGAGACGAAGGGGGCGGCCATACTGGTTCCGGTGAACACATCATAGCCACCGCCGGCCTTGGCGGAGCGGACGGCCTCCGCCGGGGCCGTCAAGTCCAGCAGCACCCGCCCGGCGCAGTCCTGGTCCCCCCGTCCCGAGAAGGGGCTGACGGTTTCCGTCTCCGGACGGAAGCCTCCCACGGAGATGGGGTAAAGGGCGGTGGCGGGCAGGGTGATAGTCAGGTCCGGCTCCGGCTGGAGGAAGGCGGTACGGTCGCTGACCTCCTCCACCGTGGGGAGCCAGATGTCGAACCGGCCGTCGGCCACCCGTTTGCCGGTGCAGCGGAGCTTCCAGAGGCCGTCCATGGCCCCGGCGGGGGCGTCCAGAAGAAACAGGGCCTCCTGGGAGGCGCTGTAGTGGGTGGGGACGCCGTAGAACACCGATACCCGGATGGACCCGAAGCGGAGGAACCGGGTGCCCTCCGTCAACGGCCCCGTGGATTGCCCGCTGGGCAGAACCAGCTCAAAAGACGCCTCGTCGGCGAAATTTTTCCAGAGGGAGAGGTAGATGTGCTCCCGCTGGGTGGAGACGGTGAACTCCGCGTCCACGACTCCGTTCTCCACCAGACGGCCCCGGAAGTGGTGGGCGCCGCTGCCCTCGTTTCCGGCGGCGCAGACCACCACGCTCCGGCCCCGCTGGGCGGATTGGTCGATGTAGGACTCGAAGAGGGTCTGTCCCTGGTGGGAACCACAGTTGGTGCCGTAGCTGAGGTTGATGACGCAGGGCATTTCCCGTTCCTCCGCTTGATCCAGGAGAAATTTCACCGCCCGCATGATGTCGGTGGTGCGGGCACCGGAGAGCTTCACGGCGGCGATGGATGCGGCGGGAGCCGCTCCGGTCCGTCCGGCGGCAATGGCGGCCACGGCGGTGCCATGGCCGGCCAGATCGGTGTGGGGGACCAGGCCGGCGGCAATCTCCTCCCTGGAATAGAACGCCCCGTGGAGGAAGCCCCTGGGAGGCGTCCCCTGGGCCGTCATGTCCCAGAGGGCCACCACCCGGCTGTTTCCGTCCTCCCCCAGGAACTCCGGGTGGTACAGGTCTAGCCCGGAGTCCACAAAGCCGATGAGAACCCCCTGGCCCGTCAGGCCCAGGCCGGTTTCCCGCTGGACCGGAGGGATGCAGGCGGCCTCCAGACTCCGGTCCGCCAGGCCGCTGAGCCGCCGGGCGGCCTCAAAGCAGGTGACCTGCCGATGTTCCAAAAGCCGCTCCGGGTCCTGGGCATCCAGCTCCATGATGGCAAACTGGGCGTCCAGCAGCTCGGTGGGATAGCCCAGGGAGAGGATATTCCCCGTGTATTTGATGATGTATTCCATAAAACCTCCTGTCCTGGCGGGGCGGCGTGGGCCCAGCCGCACCCGCCCGCATAGGATAGTATACGGAAAGGAGGAGCGCCGTTATGAATCCAACCTATCTGGACAAAGGCGATCTGCAAATTTTTGTTACGGCGGGAGAGAGCCCGGAGCCCATTCCGGGAGCGAGAGTCCGCATCAGCGACCCGGCAGACGGCAGGGTTCTGGAGGAGGCTGTCACCGATTCCTCGGGACAGACCCCCTTTGTGGAGCTGCCCGCGCCGCCCATGGAGCTGTCGGTGTCAGAGGAGGGAGCGGGGGAGCAGCGGCCCTATGCCGTCTATAATGTCACCGTTTCCGCCGAGGGCTGGGAGACCCTTCACACCGGCGGCGTGGAACTGCTGCCCGCGGGGCGCGCCATCCAGCGGATGCCCTTGGCGCCGGCCCGGGCGGGGGGCTTTAATGTACACAATGTGCTGCTGCCGCCTCACGCCCTCTGGGGAGAGCCTTCCTCCCGGCCGCCGGAGGAGGAGGTCAAGCCCCTGCCGGAGCAGTCGGGGCTGGTGGTGCTGCCGGAGCCGGTGATCCCGGAATACGTGGTGGTCCACGCCGGGCGGCCGGACGACGCCTCGGCCCCCAATCACTGGGTGCGGTTCAAGGACTATGTGAAGAACGTGGCGTGCAGCGAGATTTACTCCACCTGGCGCACCGAGGCCATCAAGGCCAATGTGCTGGCCATCATATCCTTCACTCTCAACCGGGTATACACGGAGTGGTACCGGGGGAAGGGCTACGACTTCACCATTACCAGTTCCACGGCCTTCGACCAGTCCTATTCCCATGGCCGGACGATCTTTGAGGAGATCGGCGTGGTGGTGGATGATCTGTTCACCACTTATGTCACCAAGGAGGGCATCGCCCAGCCGTTGTTCACCCAATATTGCGACGGGCGGCGGACCCAGTGCCAGGGACTGAGCCAGTGGGGCTCCCAGGCCCTGGGGGAGCAGGGCTGGGACGCCATGAGCATCTTGCGGAAATACTACGGGGCGGAGATTTACCTGAAAAGCGCGGAGAAGGTGGAGGGAGTTCCCCTGTCCTACGGCGGCGAGGTGCTGTCCCTGGGCAGCGAGGGAGAGGCGGTGCGGACGGTGCAGGTGCAGCTGAACGCCATCGCGAACAACTTCCCCGCCATTCCCAAGGTCCCGGCGGACGGAATCTATGGCCCGGCCACACAGGAGGCGGTGACGGAGTTTCAGAAGATTTTCCATCTGCCTCAAACGGGAAGCGTGGATTTCGCCGTGTGGTATGAGATTTCCAATGTGTACGTAGCGGTGGAGGAGCTGGCCTGAGGGAAGGCCCTGAAAACGCAATTCCGGAGGTCCATCCCAATACGATGGACCTCCGGAAATTTGTCGTGATTTCTATGTAGCGCAGCAGCAGCCCCGGGCCTTATCGCAGACGGAAGAAGCTCACCAGGTTCTGAAGCAGGCTGGCCTGGGAGGACAGCTCCTGACTGGCGGCGGCGCTCTCCTCGCTGGTGGCGGAGTTGGTCTGCACCACGGAAGAGATCTGATCAATGCCCTCGGTGACCTGAATGAGGGCCGTGGTCTGCTTCTCAACCGCTTCCACCACGATGGACATCTTGGCGGTGACGCCTCCCGCGCTCTCGTTGGTGCGCTCCAGGGATTGGGTGACTTTGTTCACCACATCGCTGCCCTCGGCCACGGCGGCGATGGAGCCCTCGATCAGATCCTTGGTGGCCTTGGCGGCTTCGTCGGAGCGATTGGCCAGGTTCCGGACCTCGTCGGCCACCACGGCGAAGCCCTTGCCGGCGGATCCGGCCCGGGCGGCCTCCACGGCGGCGTTCAGGGCCAGAATGTTGGTCTGGAACGCGATGTTCTCAATGGAGGCGATAATTTTGCCAATCTCCTCGGAGGAGTGGGAAATTTTCTCCATGGCCACATTCAGGTGCTGGACGTACTCCATGCTGACATTCAGCTGGCCCCCCGCCTGCTCCACAAATTGACCGGCCTCCCGGGTGGCCTGGGCGGTTCTCTGGGCGTTCTGGGAGATGTCGCTGACGGTGGCGGACAGCTCTTCCACGGAGCTGGCCTGTTCCGTGGCGCCCTGCGCCAGAGCCTGTGCGGTGTTGGACACCTGCTGGGAGCCCGAGGAAACCTGGCTGGCGCTCTCCCGAATCTGGCCCATCATGTCGTTGAGCTTGTCCACGATGCGGTCCAGGGAGTGCTTGATGGACACGAAGTCGCCCACGTAATTCTGCTGGGTGCGGTTGGACAGATCACCCTGGGCGATGGAGTTCAAAACGCCGTCAATCTCGCCGATGTAAGACCGGAGGCGCTCGATGGTTTTTTCGAAAATCCGGCTCAATTTGCCGATCTCATCGTTGGAGTTGACGCTGGAATGAACCTCCTCGCCGCTGGACAGGCCCAGGTTGCCCTCCTCCAGCCGTTCGGCCATCCGGGTAATTTCGGCCAGAGGGGCGGAAACCGTCCGCTTCAGGAAGGAGGAGAGAATCACCACGCAGACGGCAATCACGGCGATGCTTACAAGAGCGGACAGCAGCACCGTTATGAGAATCTGGCGGTTGGCCTGGGTGCTGGAGATTCCGGCGAAAATCAGGCCGTTGATCTGCCCGGAGGCGTCCCTGGTGGGAACGTAGGAGCAAAGGTATTCCTCGTCCAGAATGGTGGCCTTGCCAATGTAGGATTGGCCTTTCTGGAGCACGGTCTGAGAGAGCTTGGCGGAGAGTTTGGTGCCCACGACCCGCTGCCCATCCTGAATGACAGTAGTATAGGCTCGGGTGTCTCCCTCGAAAATGGTGAATTCACAGCCCATCTGCCGCTTCAAATCGTCCAGAATCTGGGTGACGTCCTCCTGGCTGCCGGACGTCTCCAGAAGATAGGCCAGCATATTGGTGCCGTTGGTGCAGCGGTCTTTCAGCATATCGGTGGTCAGGCTTCGGAACATGATGACGCACATGGCTACCGCAAAGACAACCGACACCGCCTGCATGATCACGACCACATTCCCTACCTTTTGGCCAATGCGCTTGTGCTTCCCGGCTGACCGGCCCTGAAACAACGGAATCTTTTTCATGCTTGTTCACTCCATCTGTTAAAATAATTGAAATGGGCACACCACCCAATTTACCAATTATAAAGACTGGCGGCGATTTTTGCAAGCTTATTTTTGGCTTTTTCACCGGTTTCCCTAAATTTGATCGGAAAGCAGAGGAAAATCTCCCAAAGTCTCCTGCCCGGCGAGGGAAAAAGAATCCGCGGCGAAGCGTTTGCTCCGCCACGGGCTAATCTGTCCTCAGATCAATTCCGGTTCCAACTTGACTTCCGTCAGGGTTTCGTCATCCAGGCTCCAGTCGTGGTTTTCCACTTCCTCCGCCTTGCGAAAGCCCAGGCGTTCGTAGTGCCGGATGGCTGCGGAGAGGGGAGAGGTGGTCCAGAAGTTCAGCTTCCGGCATCCGGCTTTCCGGGCCCGTTGGAACGGTGCCTCCGTCAGGGCCCGTCCCACACCAGAACGGCGGTATTTCTTTTCCGCCCGGAAGAGACGTGCCCAGCCAGGGGGGCCACGCCCTGGCAGAGCATGATGCAGCCCACCGGCGTTCCCGCCGCCTCCACCACCCACATCTCCTCGCCGGGACCCCGCTCCCAGGTGGCAAAGCCCAATGTGATGTTCACCGCGTAGTCGATGAACGCGGAGCCCCAATGGTATTCCTCCGAGTAGACGCGCTTCTGGGCTTCCGCCACATAGGTTTCTTCTCCCGGGCGAAAGGGCCGTAGCAGATAGTCCATAAACGATCTCCTTTGATCTCCGGACTTCTGGGAGTTGTCACTGAAAAAACAAAGGGGAGACAACGTCTCCCCTTTGCACTGGCGTTACACCAATTTCGCGGTATTCATCCGGACACCCGGGCCCATGGTGGCGGCGGCCACGCAGCTGCGGATGTACTGACCCTTGGCAGCGGCGGGCTTGGCCTTCACGATGGCGCCCATCAGGGTATTGTAGTTTTCCGTCAGCTTCTCGGGGCCAAAGGAGACCTTGCCGATGGGGCAGTGGATGATGTTGGTCTTGTCCAGACGGTACTCGATTTTACCGGCCTTGACTTCCTGCACGGCCTTGGCCACATCCGGCGTCACGGTGCCGGCCTTGGGGGAGGGCATCAGGCCCTTGGGGCCCAGAACCTTACCCAGGCGGCCAACAACGCCCATCATGTCGGGGCTGGCCACCACCACGTCGAACTCAAACCAGTTTTCCTTTTGAATCTTCTCCACCAGATCCATCTCGCCCACATAATCGGCGCCAGCCTCACGGGCGGCGTCGGCCTTGTCGCCCTTGGCGAAGACCAGCACCCGGACGGTCTTGCCGGTGCCATGGGGCAGGACGATGGCGCCGCGGACCTGCTGGTCGGCGTGCCGGGAGTCCACACCCAGTTTCACATGCAGCTCCACAGTCTCGTCGAACTTGGCGCTGGCGGTCTTGCAGACCAGAGCCAGGCCTTCGGCGGGCTCATACTGGGTGTTCCGGTCGATCTGCTTGGCGCTGTCCTGATATTTTTTGCCTCTAAACACTGTTACTTCCTCCTCATAGTGGTTCTTCGGAACGGAATCCTCCCACTGTATGGAGCGGCGTTGCGCCGCTCGGCTTCCGGTGTTTCACCGGATTTGAATCAAATCAGTCGCCCACGATGACGCCCATGGAACGGCAGGTTCCGGCGATCATGCTCATGGCGGACTCGAGATTGGCGGCGTTCAGGTCCTTCATCTTGATCTCGGCGATCTTCTGGATGCTGGCCTTGGAGATGGTGGCCACCTTGGTCTTGTTGGGGACGCCGGAGCCGGACTCAATGTTGCACTCCTTCTTGATCAGCACCGCCGCCGGAGGCGTCTTGGTGATGAAGGAGAAGGAACGATCGGCGTACACGGTGATGACGACGGGGATAATCATGCCCACGTCGTTCTTGGTACGCTCGTTGAACTCTTTGGTGAAAGCGGCGATGTTCACGCCGTGCTGGCCCAGAGCGGGGCCAACAGGGGGAGCGGGCGTCGCCTTACCCGCGGGAATTTGCAGTTTTACATAACCAGTGATCTTCTGTGCCATGGAGCGGCACCTCCTACGATTTAAAATGTGGTGCGGCGGCATAGCCACCCTGGCGGGACCTGTTTCGTCCCTCCCACCTGCGCGCTAAAGGCGCTTTCCGCTTGTCTGAAAACCGGTAAGGGCTTTCAGACGGACTCCAGAACCTCGACCTGATCCAGTTCCAGATCCACCGGCGTCTCCCGGCCGAACATGGACACCATGACGCACACCCGGTTCTTCTCGGGCTCAATCTCCTCCACCACGCCGGTGAAGCTGGCCAGCGGGCCGTCCATAATGCGCACATGGTCGCCCAGACCGTATTTGACCACGATCTCGTGCTTCTCCATGCCCATGGCCAGGACCTCTTCCTCCGTTAGGGGAATGGCCTTGTTGGCGGTGCCCACAAAGCCGGTGACGCCCCGGACGTTCCGCACCAGGTGCCAGGTCTCGTCTGTCATAATCATCTTGATGAGCACGTAACCGGGGAAGACCTTCCGGGCCACTTCCTTGGAAGCGCCGCTCTCGGTAATCTCCGTCACGTTTTCCATGGGGATTTCAATCCGGAGAATCATATCCTCCATGTTCCGCCCGGTGACAAATTTCTCAATGCTGGTCTTTACGGCGTTTTCATAGCCGGAGTAGGTATGCACGACATACCATTTCGCGCTGTCTGCCATCCTTCGTTCCTCAGGCGCCGAAGACGCTCAGAATCATCTGAACCAGGGAGACCGACGCAAAGTCGAATACCCAGATGAACGCGCCGATGATGGCGGAGCACAGCAGCACCGTGCCGGTGTTTTTCACCACCGTCTGCTTGCTGGGCCAAACAACCTTTTTCAGCTCGCTTTTCATTTCGCGCAGCCAAAGACCACGGTCCTTTTTCTTCGTTTCTGCCATTCTTTCCATTACGCCCTTTCTTCAATTATTTGGTCTCGCTGTGGAGCGTGTGCTTCCGGCAGAAACGGCAATACTTGTTGAGCTCCAGCTTGTCCGGAGTGTTCTTCTTGTTCTTCATGGTATTGTAGTTTCTCTGCTTGCACTCGTTGCATCTCAGGGTCACTTTGACTCGCATGTTTCGGCACCTCCTTATATTAGCCTTCCTCGGGGAAGGCCGACTGCCTCCCTGCCGGGGCCTGTCTATCGCGGCTTGAAAAGCGAAAAAGCGCACAACAAAAAAGCCCCGCTCACAGGTAACATCGAGTATAACACAGCTTTTTCTAAGGGTCAACACTTTTTTGCGAAAATATTCCTGTTTTTTCAGCCGGGAATGGATTTTATGGAAATCCCCCGCCCTCCGGAGAGAGCGGGGGAGAGGAAGGTCACGCCGGGGAAGGGGGCGTCCGGCCCCGCCGGAGCTGGACGATGCCGTATAGGGTTACGACAAAGAACAGTACTGGAAAATAAAGGTTATCGGCCATAATCATCCAGGCCCGGCCATAGCTGTTGGCGAAACAAGCGCGAATGGAAAAGACGTAACAGATATCTGCCAAGCCTGTCAAAAAGGAAAGAAGGGAAGCTTCGAACCGGGTGACGGGCAGCACCGCGTGCTTTTGGTTCCCAAAGAGCACGTAAGAAAGCCCACAAAGGCTGGCAAAGTTCGCGGCTTGTTCCGCGAGCATCATCCACTCCCCCGGAACCCGGTCTACGCCCATGCCAATCGTGTGGAGCAGCTCTTTATCTACTTCCGTCACCGTATGCAGGTAGGTCTTGTAAAGCAGAAATGTATCGTATTCGGTCCAGACCATGTAGATCAGGTAGAGGAAAAACGCGATATTGAGCAGGACAACGCATTGCAGGACGCGCTTCGTTTTTTGTGTCATCATAAAACACCGTCCTTTCTTTCCAGCATACTGCCGGCGACGGTTTTTGTCAATCTTTTCTTCTTGAAATTGTTCCGGCGCACGCTTCCGCAAGAGGAGGGCGTGTTGGGACAGGTTTCCATTTACGCACCACTCCTGAAAACGCGGCCTTTTTGCGCCGGGCCAGGGTTCCGGGGTGTTACCGGATTGTTAAAATGTGTAACCGATTTGAGATTATGGAAAATCCGGAGGGTTTTATACTTGTCCTACTATAGATAAAGGGGTGCGGGAACGATGAAAGGACTTCGATACGTTTTGACGCTTCTTCTTCTGCTGACGGCCTGCGGCCAAGCGGGAACGGTGGAGGCGCCGCCGGAAGAGCCGGAGGAAGCGGATGGCTATGAGGCGCTGGTCGCCGCCGCGCCGGTGGCCCAGGTGGAGGGGGAGGCCGTCTCGCCGGACGGGCGGTTCGAGGTCCGGGCCCAGGGGGCCAGCGGACAGTACGTCAGTGGCATTCAGCCCCCAGAATTTTTGCAGATCGTGGACCGGGAGACAGGGGAGGTGCTGTGGCAGGACATGGGCTGGCCGTGGCAGTCGGCCCTCTGGTCCCCGGAGGGAGGCTTTTTGGCCTTGGCGTACAGTGCCCGGACCTGGTCCGCCGTCACCGTCTTTGAGACGGAGAATTGGACCAGCTGGGATTTTACGCTGCCGGATGGGAGTTCCATTCCGGAGTACATGTTTCTGCCTTGCGACGGCCCCTGGGGGGCGTGGCAGTCGGAGGGCAGTCTGGATTTGACAATTGGAGACGGCGGAGACCGAGGAGAACAGCGGTTTTACACCTGCGCCCTGGAGGTCCGGGAGGGGAAGCTGAATGGTCTCGACTGGGAGGAAGTCCATGAGGCCCTGCCGGGAAGCTATGACTTCGACCACGACGGGGAACCTGAGCTCATGGAGCTGGTGACGGTAGCCGGGGACGAGGCGCGGAATCAGGTGGGCTGGTACGAGCTCCGGGTCCGGACCGGGGACAACCGCCTCTATTGGGGAGAGTCCTTCGCCGAGGCCCACCCGGGCTGGGGCTCCCTGTTCGCCTGCCGGGTAGACGGGGCGGACTACCTGCTCCGCTATATGCCGGCCATGTATCAGGGGACCGCCGCCTATGAGTACCAGCTCTTTTCTCTCAGCGAGGCTGGGGAGGAAGCGGTTTTCCGGGAGGGGAGCGTGGAGTTTGACATCAACTTCGGCAGTCCCATCCACGGGAACTTTGACCCGGCGGCCGTCGCCGCCTTTCTGGAGGAGGTTCACGGGCTGCTGGAGGACAGCGAGCTGCTGCTGACCACGGAGGGCGGGAATTTCCGCTCCGGCGGCCCCGGCGGGGCTGTTCAGGATGATCTGGAAATCTGGACAACCGATCCGCTCTATGACGAAAGCAAATCCCTGGAGAAGAATATCCGGGACATCGGGGCGTATTGGGAGAAAACGATGACGGCGTGACAGGAAAGCGGCCGCCCGGGAGGGCGGCTGCTTCGCTTATGCGACCGGGAGTCCGTACTTTGCCAGCGCGGCCTTGATGCGTTCCAGATTTTCGAGAGAAGGCGGGCACATGGGGGACCGCAGCTCTCCCACCCGCCAGCCCAGCAGACCCAGGGCCGTCTTCACGGGGATGGGGTTCACCTCGCAGAACATGGCGTCGCAGAAGTCCTTCAGATGGACTTGCAGCTTTCCGGCGGCAGCGAAGTCATTCTGCCGGCACAGCTGGGTGAGGCGGTGCATTTCCGCCGGGAGGATGTTGGCCACAACGGAAATCACCCCCTTGCCGCCCAGAGCGCAGATGGGGACGGTCTCGTCGTCGTTGCCGGACCAGATATAGAAATCCTCCGGGCAGAGGGCAGCCGTCTTCTGTACATTCCCCAGATTCCCAGAGGCCTCCTTGACGCCCACGATGTTCGGGTGCTCCGCCAGGGCGGCATAGGTCTCCGGGGCGATAGAGACCCCGGTGCGGGAGGGAACGTTGTAGAGGATTATGGGAAGTGATACCGCGTCGGCAATGGTCCGGTAGTGCCGGAGCAGTCCCGCCTGGGTGGCCTTGTTGTAGTAGGGCGTCACCACCAGCAGGCCATCCGCCCCCTGGCGCTCCGCCTCCCGGGAGAGGGTGACGGCGTTCTCCGTGGAGTTGGACCCGGACCCGGCAATCACCGGCACCCGGCCTCCCACGTGGCGGACGCAGAACGCGATGGTCTCCGCCCGCTCCTGGTAGGTCATGGTGCTGGCCTCTCCGGTGGTACCGCAGACGACGATGGCGTCGGTCCCATTCTCCAGCTGAAAGTCCAGAAGCTCCCCCAGGGCGTCCAGGTTCACGCCGCCTTCTTTGAAGGGCGTGATGATCGCCACCGCGGAGCCTGTAAACAGCAATGGTTTCATACAGGTCAGCTCCTTTCCTTGGTCCGAGGTTTATAGGGTATCGGGGAAGAAAGAAAGAGGCGGCCCGCCGGTTCGCGGAAAGCCGTCTCTTTTGTGAGTGGGGTTGCGGGGATGACAAGGGATGGGCGCGGAAATTCTTTTGATTCCGCCTCTTTTCAGGAGAAGTAGCCCCGGGCGGCCAGAAGTTCGGCCAGAAGGACGGCGCCGCCGGCGGCGCCCCGAAGGGTGTTGTGGCTGAGGCCGACGAACTTGTAGTCATATTGGCTGTCCTCCCGCAAACGGCCCAGGGAGACGGCCATGCCGTTTTCCAGATTCCGGTCCAGACGGGTCTGGGGCCGGTCCGGTTCCTCAAAGTAATGCAGGAATTGCTTGGGGGCGGAGGGAAGGTCCAGCTCCTGGGCGGGCCCCCGGAAAGCCGCCCAGTCCGCCTTGATCTGCTCCATGGTGGGCTTCCTGCCCTCCTGGAACTTCACAAAGACCGCCGCCATGTGACCGTCCTGACAGGCCACACGGAAGCACTGGGCCGTGATGGCGGGCCCCTGGGCCTTGACAATCGTTCCCCCTTCCACGGTTCCCCACAGCTTCAAGGGCTCCTGCTCGGACTTCTCCTCCTCGCCGCCAATATAGGGAATACAATTGTCCACCATCTCCGGCCAGCGCGCAAAGGTCTTCCCTGCGCCGGAGATGGCCTGATATGTACAAACCAGGGCCCGGTCGATTCCGTACTTCAAAAGAGGATGCAGGGCAGGCACGTAACTCTGGAGAGAGCAGTTGCTCTTCACGGCGATGAAGCCCCGCTTCGTCCCCAGGCGTTTGCGCTGGGCCTGGATGACCTCCAGGTGCTCCGCGTTGATCTCCGGCACCACCATAGGCACGTCGTCCGTCCAGCGATGGGCGGAGTTGTTGGAGACGATGGGGCACTCCAGCTTGGCGTACTTCTCCTCCAGAGCCCGAATCTCCTCCTTCTTCATATCCACGGCGCAGAAGCAGAAATCGACCATGCCCGCCAGCTTCTCCGCGTCGGCCTCCGCGTCCAGAACCACCAGGCCCTTGGCCTCCTCCGGCATGGGAGCGGCCATGGCCCAGCGGCTCCCCGCCGCCTCCTCATAGGTCTTTCCGGCGCTGCGGGCACTGGCGGCCACCGCCGTCAGCTGAAACCAGGGGTGGTTCTCCAAAAGCGTGACAAACCGCTGGCCCACCATACCGGTACAGCCGATGACGCCTACCTTGTACTGTTTCATCCTATGCTCCTCCTGCCCGGTTGTTGCAGATACACCGCCCGTTCCGGCAAAAAAACCGGACCGCCAGCCCCGCACATTCGCTCTGCGGTATTGCCTTCAACCTGTTCTTGTATTATAATATTCCAAAATGGCAACAATTGTGCCTCGTGTGCGGACAATTGTCCCCAGTACGTATGATATCATGATTTCCGTGGTCCGTCAAGACGGGCCGCGTTGGGAGGTTCCATGAAAAAAAGAGCTTTCATCATGTTCTTCGTTGTGACTTTTTTTGCTCTGACCGCCGCCCCGGCTTCCGCCGTGGTAAACGGCGTGGTGAAGGTGGGGCTGCGGTACGGTTCTTCCGCCCTGTTCTCCGCCAATCTGGAGAACGCGGTGGGAGCGGGCTACGAGTTTGGTTACTTTGAGGCGGACCGCTCCTTCACCTCCCTGGGCTGGACGGAGGAAACGGCGATCTCCATGACCGCCTCCGGAGTGATCTGCATGGATGGCAGCGGGAACTACGCGCCCTCCGGCGGCGGCCAGACCTTGGGCGAGTGGCGGGCGGAGATGAGAGGCTTCCGTTCCTACGACGAGGCCTTGGACCGCGCCCGGCGGGAGGGAGGCTGGCCCGCCTGGGTGGACGGGGAGTATGTGGTCCGGACGGGCTGCTACGGCTCCCGGGAGGAGGCGGAACGGGCTGCCGGGAATATTGGCGGACAGGCGGTCTGCTGCTCGAACTCCGGCGTGACGGTGACCCGGACCAGAACCGCGGACATCCTCTTTGAATTTGCCTCAGGCGGCCTGGCCCTGGGGGTCCGGCCCTCGGGACGGGAGACGTCCACTTGGTTCAAGGGCTATCAATACGGCGGCAGCTTCGAGTATCCCCGGGCCTCCGGAGGGAATCTGAGTGTCGTCAACGTCGTGGGCCTGGAGGAGTATGTGAAGGGAGTCATTCCCTACGAAATGGGCGGGGACTGGCCCCTGGCCGCCCTGGAGGCCCAGGCCGTCTGCGCCCGGACCTTTGCCCAGGGCCACAGCAAGCACCTCAGTACCAGCGACTTTGACGTCTGCAACGGTGTGGACTGCCAGGTCTACAACGGCCACGGCAGCGGCGGCGCGGCTCCCTCGGAAACCAGCGACCGGGCCGTGGAGAACACCGCCGGGCTTTGTATTTACTACAACGGGACCCTGGTGCAGGACGCGGTGTATCACTCCTCCAACGGCGGGGCCACCGAGGACGGGGGGAACGTCTGGGGAACGGAGACCGGGTATTTGAAGGGGAAGGCTGATCCCTACGAGGCCCGGACCAACGTCCCCAGCCCCAGCTACTCCGTCACCTATACCGCCGGGGAGCTCAGCTGGATTCTGGACCAGAAGGGACATTCCGTGGGGACGGTTCAGGATGTGTATGTCTCGGAATACACGCCGCTTGGAAACGTGAAGCAGGTGACCTTTGTGGGCAGCGGCGGCACGAAGACCTTTACTGGCGACGACTGCCGGATGATTTTCTACAGCAGTACCTACCAGAAGTCTGTCCGCAGTATGCGCTTTGACATCAACGGCCGGCGGGGGGGCGCCGGCGGCCTCTCCATCAACGGAGAGCGGCTGCTTTCCACGCTGGACGGTGTCTCCGTTCTCTCCGGCGGCGGCGTAACGGGGACCCTCCGGGGGAATTCCGCCGCGGCGATCACCGCTTCCGGCACTGTGATGGTTTCCGGCGAGACCGGGCAGCCCTCCGGCGGCGGGGGGGCCAATGGGAACTTCGTCATTACCGGCACGGGGAACGGCCATAACGTGGGGATGAGCCAGTATGGGGCCAAGGCCATGGCGGAGCTGGGCTACAGTTCCCAGGAGATTCTGAATTTCTATTACACGGATATTACGATCAGATAGGAATATGACATGAAAACAAGAGATTTTTATTACGACCTGCCGCCGGAGCTCATTGCCCAGACCCCCATGGAAAAGCGGGACGGCTCCCGGCTGATGACCCTGGACCGCCGGACGGGGGAGACCGGGCACCGGCATTTTTACGACCTCCCGTCCCTGCTGCGGCCTGGGGACTGCCTGATTTTAAACGACTCCCGGGTGCTGCCCGCCCGGCTTTTGGGCCAGCGGCTGCCGGGCGGTGGGGCTTGCGAGGTACTGCTGCTGACGGACAGGGGGGAGAACGTCTGGGAGTGTCTGGTCCGCCCGGGGCGGAAGCTCCGGACCGGGGCCCGGATGACCTTTGGGGATGGGTCGCTCACCGCAGAGGTGGTGGGGGAGGAGGCGGATGGGAACCGGCTGGTCCGCTTCGCCTACGAGGGGATTTTCCTGGAGGTGCTGGAGCGCCTGGGGAAGATGCCGCTGCCGCCATACATCAAGGAGGAGCTCCTGGACCGGGAGCGGTATCAGACGGTCTATTCCAAGGTCCTGGGCAGCGCCGCCGCTCCCACGGCGGGGCTTCACTTCACCCCGGAGCTGCTGGAGGAGATCCGGGCCCGGGGGGTGCGGATTGGCTGCGTCACCCTCCATGTGGGCCTGGGAACCTTCCGCCCGGTGAAGGAGGAGGCCATTGAGGACCACGACATGCACAGCGAGTTCTGCACCGTCCCTCCGGAAACGGCGGAGCTTATCAACCGCACGAAAGCGGAGGGAGGCCGGGTAATCTGCGTGGGGACCACCTCCTGCCGGACTTTGGAGAGCTGGGCGGAGGAGGACGGTCACATGGAGCCCCGGTCCGGCTGGACGAATATCTATCTCTATCCCGGCTGCCGGTTTAAGGTGATGGATGGCCTGGTAACAAATTTCCATCTGCCGGAGAGTACGCTCATCATGCTGGTGTCCGCCTTCGCGGGACGGGAGGCCGTGCTGAACGCTTACCGGGAGGCGGTGGCGGAGCGGTACCGCTTCTTTTCCTTCGGCGACGCCATGTTTATTTTGTGAGGAGGCAGGCACGATGACCTTGCAGGAGCTGCCCAATATCGGACCAAAGCTGGCGGAGAACCTCCGCCGGGCGGGCCTGGAGACCCCGGAGGACTTCCGGGCGGTGGGGACCCGGGAGGCGTTCCTCCGCATCCGGGCCCAGGTGGATCCCACAGCCTGCTTCCACCAGCTTACCGCTCTGGCCGGAGCGGAGCTGGGCGTTCCCAAGAAGGCGATTCCCCCGGAGAAAAAGGCGGAGCTGCGCGTCTTTTTCGACGGCTTAAATCGTTAAAATAAAACACTTGAAAATCGCCGTCCAGAGTCTGCCGGTGCCTATTATGTACCGCGGATATCTGGAGACCGGCTGTTCGCGGCTGGATAAAACGCAGCGGAATAAAGGAGAAATCCCTCGATAAAAAGCGCTTCTGCCGTCGGGGGCATAAAAGCGAATTAGAAAGAATTGGAAATAGGAGAGATCGATGTTCAAACTTCTAAAAACCGAGGGCCACGCCCGGCGCGGCCAATTTACCTGTGCCCACGGCGGCGTGGTTCAGACGCCGGTGTTTATGAATGTGGGTACCCAGGCGGCCATCAAAGGAGGCGTGGATGCCTTCGACCTCCGGGAAGTCCGCTGCCAAATCGAGTTGAGCAATACCTACCACCTCCATCTCCGTCCTGGCGACAAGCTAATCCGGCAGATGGGGGGACTCCACAAATTCATGAACTGGGACGGGCCCATCCTTACGGACTCCGGCGGCTTCCAGGTCTTTTCCCTGGCGCCCCTCCGGCGGATCAAGGAGGAGGGGGTTTATTTCTCCTCCCATATCGATGGACGGAAGATTTTTATGGGACCGGAGGAATCCATGGGGATTCAGTCCAATCTGGGAAGCGACGTGGCTATGGCCTTCGACGAGTGTGTGGAGAACCCGGCCACCTATGAGTACGCCAAGGCCTCCTGTGAGCGGACTCTCCGGTGGCTGGAGCGCTGCAAGCGGGAGCATGACCGGCTCAATGCCCTGCCAGACACCGTGAACCCCGGGCAGCTCCTCTTTGGCATCAATCAGGGCGCCACCTTTGAGGATCTCCGGGTCTGGCACATGAAGGAGATCGCCAAACTGGACTGCGACGGCTATGCCATCGGCGGCCTGGCGGTGGGGGAGCCCACGCAGGTGATGTACGACATCATCGACGCTGTGGAGCCCCACATGCCCAAGGACAAGCCCCGGTATCTCATGGGTGTGGGTACCCCCAGCAACATCATTGAGGCCGTGGCCCGGGGGGTGGATTTCTTCGACTGCGTCATGCCCTCCCGGAACGGGCGGCACGGAAAGCTCTTCACCTGGGAGGGGAGCGTCAACATCCTGAATGCCAAGTACGCTGCGGACGACCGGCCCATCAGTGAGAGCTGCGGCTGTCCTGTGTGCCGGCGGTTTTCCCGGGCTTATCTCCGGCATCTCTTCAAAGCGGAGGAGACCCTGGCCCTGCGGCTGGCGGTGCTCCACAATCTCTATTTCTATAACGAGCTTACCGCGAAGATCCGGGAAGCTCTGGATGAAGGGCGCTTCGCGGCGTTCCGGGCGGCCTACAGCGAGAAGCTGGCGGAACGGGTTTGAGCCATGAGAAAGTTTTTCATCGTCTGGCATCTGGCCACCCTGGCTCCTTCCAACAACGGCTGGATAAAGGAGCTGAATCAGGTCAGTTGGGAAGACCGGGAACCGGTGTACGATATCAGAACCTGGAATGCGGACCACAGTGCATATGGAAAAGGCGTGACTCTGACACCAAAGGAGTTGGAGGTTTTGGGGAAAGCCGCCGCTACGCTGCGGTGATGGTTTTTTTCCAAAGCGCAATGGAGGACAAAAAAGCTCCCGGACCTATGTCCGGGAGCTTTTCTCGTTCTCATCAGACCGCTCTGGTAACCTTGCCGGAGCGCATGCACCGGGTGCAGACATACACGTGGCGGGGGGAACCATCCACGATCGCCTTGACACGTTTCACGTTGGGCTTCCAGGGACGGTTGGAACGCCGGTGAGAGTGAGAGACCTGAATACCAAAGGTCACGCCTTTGCCGCAATACTCGCACTTAGCCATCCATTGCACCTCCCCGCTGTCGCATAGTACGTGCGTATTTTCATAAGCACGAGTGTTATAATAACAGAATCTATCGAAAAATGCAAGAAGAATTTTCAAAAAAACAGAAGTTTTTTTCCGGGATTTTCTCGGACAATCTTCTGACAGGGAAGTGTTGCGGAATCGGGAGATTTCATATATAATAAAAACGAACGCGTTATGGACGCGAAAACCAAGGACATCCGGCCACCCGCCGGAAAAAGGAGAAACGCCATGCGTGAAAACGGTTTAAAGGTGAAGGATTTTGTATCCCTCTTCAATCTGGAGGTTTTGAACCGGGGCAGCGATTATGACAACGCCCTGTTGACCGTGCCGGACCTGAACCGGCCCGGCCTCCAGTTCCACAGCTTTTATGATTATTTCGACCCCTGCCGCCTTCAGGTCATCGGCAAGGCGGAGGTCACCTATCTCCGGGGCCTCACGCAGGCCCAGCGCCGCAAGTGCTTTGACGATCTCTTCCTTTATGACATTCCCGCCCTGGTCATCGCCCGGAGCCTGGACTGCTTCCCGGAGTGCCTGGAGAGCGCCGCGGAGCACCAGAAGACCCTGCTGCGGACCAACGAGGTCACCGTGGCCTTTACCAGCCGCACCATTGAGTATCTGAACCGGGTGCTGGCTCCCTGCGTCACCCGCCACGGCGTGCTGCTGGATATCTACGGCGAGGGCGTGATGATCACCGGCGATTCCGGCGTGGGCAAGAGCGAGGCGGCCATTGAGCTCATCATGCGGGGGCACCGGCTGGTGGCCGACGATGCTGTGGAGCTCCGCAGGGTTTCCGGGCGGCTGATGGGCACCGCGCCGGAGGTCATCCGGAACTACATCGAGCTCCGGGGCATCGGCGTCATCAACGTGCAGCAGCTCTTCGGCGTCCGGGCCGTCAAGAACGAGGCCCAGCTGGACATCGTGGTGAACTTTGAGCCCTGGGACAGCACCAAGTTTTATGACCGCCTGGGCATTGAGGATCATTACGTGGATATTTTGGATATCCAGGTTCCCACGGTCACCATCCCGGTACGTCCGGGGCGGAATCTGGCCAGTATTGTGGAGGTGGCGGCCATGAACAACCGGCACCGGAAATTGGGATACAACGCGGCTCAGGAGCTGGCCCAGAAGGTGGACGCCCGGGCGGACGGAAAGATGTGAGGAGGATGGAAGCATGTACATCGGCATTGACGTAGGCGGCACGAATCTGAAAGCGGGCCTTGTGGACGACACGGGGACCCTTGTAAAAGTGGAACGGGTACCCCTGGATTTCCAGGGCCCGGAGCCCTTTGCCAGGACCCTGGCGGAGCTGGCCGGGAAGGTTATGGCGGAGAAGGTCCGGTGGGTGGGGGTGGGCCTGCCCGGGGCGGTGGACGGCGGCGACGTGCGCTTCACCACCAACATTCCCATGGAGAACATCCCCCTGGAAAAACTCTTCCGCCGGCATTTGGATCTTCCGCTGCTGCTGGGCAACGACGCGGACTGTGCCGCCGTAGGCGAGTTCTTCGGCGGCGCGGGCCGGGGGACGAAGGATTTTGCCGTCATCACCTTGGGTACCGGCGTAGGCGCGGGCCTCATTGTGAATGGGCGGCTCCGGGGCGGCGCAGCCTCCAGCGAGGCGGGACACATCGTCATCCGCCAGGGCGGCGAGCCGTGCAACTGCGGCCGCCGGGGCTGCTGGGAGCGCTACGCCTCCGCCACCGGCTTAATCGCCCGGACGAAGCGGGCCATGGAGGACCATCCGGAGAGCGCCCTGCACCAGTTTGCCGCCGGCAAGGGCGTGGAGGGCCGGACGGCCTTTCAGGCGGCGGAAGCCGGGGACGAGACGGCTTTGGCCGTCTGCCGGGATTACGTGAACGACCTGGCCAGCGGCCTGGCCAGCCTTATCAACATTCTGCGCCCGGAGGCGGTGGCCATTGGCGGTGGTGTGGCGGCGGCGCCGGAGCGGTTGCTGCTGGAGCCCCTTCGGGAGGCGGTGGCCCAGGAGAGCTTCTCCCGCCACGGAGGCCGGGTGACCCGCATCCTTCCGGCGGAGCTGGGCAACGACGCGGGCATCATCGGCGCGGCGATGCTGGGCCGGGTGATGTGAGGCAGGGAACCCCGGAGATTGCGTTTGTGGCCTGAGGGCCGTTCCACTCACCGGGAGAGGGGATATTTTGAGAAGAGGGGGATCCTTTCATGGACTGGGCAGCGCGGCTTGACAAACAGATCAAGGACTATCTGCCGGATTTGAGGTGCCTCCGGGAGGAGCCCATGGCGAAGCACACCTCCTTTCGGGTGGGTGGCCCCGCCCGGCGGATGGCCTTTCCGGACCGGGGGGAGCAGCTGGTGCTGCTGCTGTCCATGGCCCGGGACTGCGGGGCCCGGCCTTTGGTGATCGGCAACGGCACCAACTTGCTGGCTCCCGACGAGGGGGTGGACCGGCTGGTCATCGGAACCGGCGGCCTCAGCCGCCTGGAGCCGGGGGAGGAGCCGGGAAGCCTTGTGGCGGACGCCGGAGTCTCCCTGGCCCGGCTGGCGGACTTCGCCTGCAAACAGGGTTTGACGGGTCTGGAATTCGCCCATGGTATTCCCGGAACCGTGGGCGGTGGCGTGTGCATGAACGCCGGGGCCTACGGCGGGGAGCTGAAACAGGTGATTACCGGGGTTTCGGCGCTGTTCCCGGAGGAGGGGGTGAAGCGCCTCACCGGGGAGCAGATGGCCTTTGGCTACCGCCGGAGCTTTCTCACCGATGAGCCGGAGGCGGTGGTGCTCCACGCGGAGTTCCATTTGTCTCCCGGAGAGCCGGAGGCCATCCGGGAGACCATGGGGGACCTTATGGCCCGGCGGAAGGCCAGCCAGCCTCTGGAGTGGCCCAGCGCGGGGAGTACCTTCAAGCGCCCGGAGGGCCATTTTGCCGGGACCCTCATCGACCAGTGCGGCCTGAAAGGCCGGACGGTGGGAGGGGCCCAGGTCAGCGAGAAGCACGGAGGCTTCGTCATCAACCGGGGCGGGGCCACCTGCGCCGACATTCGGGAGCTGATCCGGCAGGTTCAGGAGATTGTCTGGGAGAAAACCGGCGTCCGTTTGGAGCCGGAAGTCCGGTTTGTGGACTGAGGAACCCCGGAGGGGGAAGCGGACCCGCCGGCCAGGAGAGAACGCCGCCGGGGAGAGGTATTGAGAGGGGATCGTATGGAGATTTTAATTATTTCCGGGCTCTCCGGAGGGGGGAAGAGCAAGGCGGCCTCCTTCCTGGAGGACAGCGGGTTTTACATTGTGGACAATATGCCCGCCGCGATGATTTTGAAATTCGCGGAGTTCTGCGCCGGAGGCGGCGGGCGCTACGCCCGGGTGGCCCTGGTGTACGATGTGCGGACGGCGGAGTCCTTTACGGAGCTCTTTCATGTGCTGGACCAGCTGAAGACCATGGAGGGTGTCTGCCGGATGCTGTTTTTGGAGGCCTCCCCGGAAACCCTCATCAAGCGCTATAAAGAGACCCGCCGCCGCCATCCTCTCCAGAAGGAGACGGACTCCCTGGAGGCGGCGGTGGAGCGGGAGCGGGCGCTCTTAGAGCCGGTGAAGCAGAGGGCTGATTTTGTCATTGACACCACCGGGCTCTCCACGGCCCGGCTCCGGGGAAAGCTGCTGCGCCTGTTCAACGACGAGGGGGAGCAGGGGGGAATGGCGGTGAGCGTCACCTCCTTCGGCTTTAAGTACGGGCTTCCTCTGGAGGCGGACTTGGTGCTGGACGTGCGCTTCATGCCCAATCCCTTTTATATTGAGGAACTGCGAAGCCGGACGGGTCTGGACAAGCCGGTGGCCGACTATGTGTTTGGCTTCCAGCAGACCCACGACTTCCTCCGCCGGGTGGAGGATCTCTTGGCGTTTACCCTGCCTCTCTATGCGGAGGAGGGGAAGACCGGCCTGGTGATTGCCGTGGGCTGCACAGGGGGGCACCACCGCTCCGTGGCCATCGCCCACGCCCTGACGGAGTTCATCCGGGAGAAGGGTTACCCGGTGTCGGAGCACCACCGGGATATGGAGCGGGATATAAGCACCTGAAGGACCGGAGGCAGCAGGCCCGTCCCCGGGATACCGGGCCGTTTCGGCGGCAGCGGGAGGGGATGGGAGGCAGGGAAAGGAGCCCTATGGAACGTCAACCTTACGCCATGCCCCGGAAACAGGGGCCCCGGATCGCCGTCATTGGCGGCGGCCACGGCCTTTCCAACATGCTCCGGGGGTTGAAGGAATACACGGAGAATCTCTCCGCCATCGTCACCGTGGCGGATGACGGAGGCGGCTCCGGCGCGCTGCGCCAGGACCTGGGCATGCCGCCGCCGGGGGACATCCGGAACTGTCTGGTGGCCCTGGCCAATACGGAGCCGCTGATGAAAGAGCTGATGGACTACCGCTTTCAGGAGGGAACCTTGGCGGGGCAGAGCTTTGGAAACCTGTTTCTGGCCGCGCTGAACGGCGTGTCGCCCAGCTTTGACTCGGCGGTCCGCCGTATGAGCGAGGTATTGGCTATTACAGGACGGGTGCTGCCGGTGACCACCGCCGATGTCCAGCTGGAGGCGGCCTTTGAAAACGGCGCGTCGGTCACCGGGGAATCCCGAATTTCCTATTGCAAGAAGAAGGAGGACTGCCGCATCACCCGGGTGCGGCTGCTGCCGGAGCATCCCAAGGCCCTGCCCGAGGCGGTGGCGGCCATCGCCCAGGCGGACATGATCGTCCTGGGCCCCGGGAGTTTGTACACCAGCATCATTCCAAACCTCTTGGTAGACGGCATCGTGGAGGCCATCCGGCGCTCCTCCGCGTTAAAGATCTATGTTTGCAACGTCATGACCCAGGAGGGGGAGACGGAGGGCTACACCGCCGCGGACCACATCGCCGCCATCTTCCAGCACTCGGAACCGGGGCTGTTCTCCTTGTGCCTGGCCAACTCCTCGCCCATTCCCGCCGACGCCGCCGCCCGCTACGCCGGAGAGGGGGCAGAGCCGCTGCGCTGCGACACGGAGCGCTGCGCCACATTGGGGGTGGAAGTGGTCCGCCGTCCCATCGCCATTGTGCGGGACGGCTACGTCCGCCACCAGCCGGACGACCTGGCCCGGGAGCTCATCGCCCTCCACGCCGGGCGGAGCGTGCGCATCGCCGAAGCCCGGTTCAGTCCCCGGGGCGGAGCCTACCGGATGGAACACCGGAGCTGAGGGAATACCGATTGCCCCGGAGCCTGCTTGAAAACCGGCGGAGTGCCGGATGGGGGAAGGGCCTCCGCCGGGCAGGGCGATTGGGCGCAGCAATCCAGCCCTTTCGGGAAGAGAGACCGTTTGCGGGTTTTAAAGCAGACTCTGGGAGGGAGGCGCCATGTCCTTTTCTTTTGAGACGAAAAACGAACTTTGCAGGCTGCCGGTGCAGCGGCGCTGCTGCGCCCAGGCGGAGGCCTATGGTATCCTGCTCTACTGCCATACCTTCAATGCCTCGGAGGTCCGGGTAATCACGGAGAATCCCCATTTTGCCGCCCGGCTGCCCCGGCTGTTTCAGCGGGCCTTTGACCTCCGGTTCGACCGGCAGCCGGAGCTTCCCGCCGGGGAGGAGCCGGCGGGAAAGCTGGTGTTCCAGATGCGGTCCCGGGAAAAGCTGGACCATATCATCAACCTTCTGGGCTACGCCCCGCGGCAGAGCCTGGCCCTTCACATCAATTTTGCCATGGTGGAGGAGGACTGCTGCCGGGCGGCTTTCCTCCGGGGGTGTTTTTTCGCCGGAGGCAGCGTCACGGACCCCGCCAAGCGCTATCACCTGGAGCTGGCCAGCTCCCACCTCCAGGCCAGCCGGGAGTTGGGGGCGCTGCTCCGGGAGAGCGGCTATCCCCCGAAAAGCGTGACCCGGAACGGCAGCTCTGTCACCTATTTTAAGCAAAGCGACCAGATTGAGGACTTTCTCACCCTCATCGGTGCGCCGGTGGCGGCTATGCGCATCATGTCCGCCAAGCTGGAGAAGGATCTGCGCAATAGCGTGAACCGGCGGCTGAACTGCGACAGCGCCAATTTGGACAAAGCGGTGGAGGCCGCCCAGAGCCAGGGCGAGGCCATCCGAAAACTCCAGGGGGCGGGGCGGCAGCTGTCGGACAAGCTCCGGGAGACGGCGGAACTGCGGCTGAAGTACCCGGAACTGAGTCTTGCTGAGCTGGCGGAGATGTTTGACCCGCCGGTGACGAAGTCCTGTTTGAATCACCGGCTCCGGAAACTGGTAGAGCTGGCGGAGGGAGTGGAGTAGCGTGGGCAAAAAGAAGCGGAATAAGAAACGACGGGCCCCCGGGAAGGAGCCCGTGAAACCCGAATGGAACTGCTTCCGGGCCCATCGGCTCTATGTGGGCTTTCGGCTGGCGGCGGACGGGCTGTTGCTGTTGAGCGTGTTTCTGAGCCTGATGAAGTCGGACAGGGTGCTCCAGGCCACGGGTTTGACGGTGCTGGCGATGACGGGGATGATGATGGTGGCAATGGGCCTTACCTGTTCCCGCTGCGGCAAGCCGCTGTACCGGAGTATCGCCCTGACGGCGCTCCATCTGCCCCGGTGCTGCCGTCACTGTGGGGAGGAACTGTTGGAAAAGGCAGAGAAATGAATGTAAGCAGCCGTTTGGATGGCAACAAAGGAGCCAGGACGCCCAAAAAAACGGAATTCTTCCAGACCGCCGCGGCGTTCTTTCTGGCTTTTCGGTGCTGGCGGGAGTGTTGGTCGCCAGGATGATTACCCTGTGTTCCTCTGCGGCGTGGTTCCAGAGGCGGTTTGTGTGCCTCCTCCTGCCGGAACGCTGCCCCGCATGAGAAAAAGAACTGACAAAAGATTAAAAATAAGGAGACAAAACGATGTCCGAAACTATGACCTGGGCCCAGCTTTTTCCACCGGACCGGCCGCCCTCCCTGGAGGAACTCGACCGCTACGCGGGCAATTCCCTCTGGCCGGAACTCCGGCAGTACCTGAAGGACGCCTACGGCGCGGAGCCCCGGCGGGAGTACAGCCGCTGCGGGCTGGAGCCGGGGTGGAACGTGAAATTTAAGAAGGGGAGCAAGGCCCTGACCACCGTGTATCTCCGCCCGGGCTATGTGACGGCAATGATTTCCGTCGCCCCCAAGGACGAGGCCGCGGCGGAGGGAGTGCTGCTGACCTGTACAGAGGAGACCCGGGAGCGGTACCGGAACACGGCGTCCTCCAAAATGGGGCGCTGGCTGATGCTGGATTTGACCTCGTTGGAGGTTCTGGAGGACGTCAAGGCCCTGCTGGCCCTCCGGGTGAAGCCAAGATAGAAAGGAGGAGGCGCCATGTCCTTCGTCCATCTGCATGTCCACACGGAATACAGCCTTCTGGACGGCGCGTGCCGCATCCGGGACCTGCCGAAAGTCGTGAAGGAGCTGGGGCAGACTGCCTGCGCCATTACGGACCACGGGGTTATGTACGGAGCGGTGGACTTTTACCGGGCCTGTCAGGCGGAGGGAATCAAGCCCATCATCGGCTGCGAGGTCTATGTCACGGCGGAGGGCCGCCGCCTCACCGACAAGGTCCACGAGTTCGACGCCGAGAGCCGCCATTTGGTCCTTCTCTGCGAGAATGAGGAGGGCTACCGGAACCTCTCCTATCTGGTGTCCATAGCCTGGACCGAGGGTTTTTACATCAAGCCCCGCATTGATCTGGAGCTTTTGCGAAAGCACAGCCGGGGACTGGTGGCCCTGTCTGCGTGCCTGGCGGGGGAGATCCCCCGGCGTCTGCGGAACGGGGAATATGAAAACGCCAAGAGCTACGCTCTGGAGCTGGCGGAGATCTTCGGGCCGGACCATTTTTATTTGGAAATTCAGAACCACGGCATCCGGGACCAGGCGGTGGTGAACCAGGGGATTCTCCGGATTCACGAAGAGACAGGGCTTCCCATGGTCTGTACCAACGACGCCCACTACCTCCGGAAGGAGGACGCCGAGGCCCACGACGTGCTGCTGTGCATCCAGACGGGAAAGATTCTGGAGGACGAGAACCGGATGCGCTACGAGCCCCGGAATTTCTATCTCCGCAGCGAGGCGGAGATGGCGGATCTGTTCTCCGAATTCGAGGGCGCCTTGGAGAACACGGCGAAGGTGGCGGAGATGTGCCGGATGGACTTCACCTTTGGCAAGTACCATCTGCCGGAGTTCCAGCTGCCTCCGGGGTACGACAGCTTCTCCTATCTGAAAAAGCTCTGCGACGAGGGCTACCGGACCCGCTACGGGGACGATGAGGCGCACCGGGAGCAGCTTCAATATGAGGAGGACATGATCGAGAAGATGGGCTTTACGGACTATTTTCTCATAGTCTCCGACTTTGTCCGCTACGCCCGGAGCGTGGGCATTCCCGTGGGGCCGGGCCGGGGCAGCGCCGCCGGGTCCCTGGTCAGCTACTGCCTCTACATCACGGACATCGACCCGGTCAAGTATGGGCTTTACTTTGAGCGCTTTTTGAATCCGGAACGGGTGAGCATGCCGGATATTGACATGGACTTCGGCGACACCCGCCGGGGGGAGGTCATCGAGTATGTCCGCCGGAAGTACGGCGAAGACCATGTGGCGCAGATTGTCACCTTTGGCACCATGGCCGCACGGGGCGTGGTCCGGGACGTGGGGCGGGTGATGAATCTGCCCTATGCCGAGGTGGACCAGATCGCCAAGCAGATTCCCAATCCCCCTGGGGCGCACATTACGCTGTCGGACGCACTGCGGCTGACGAAGTCCCTCAGCGACCTTTACAACGGCGACGAGAGGGTGAAACGCCTCATTGATACCGCCCGGATGTTGGAGGGCATGCCCCGGAACGCCTCCACCCACGCCGCCGGGGTGGTCATCACAAAGCGGCCCGTCTACGAGTATGTGCCCCTGGCGAAGAACGACGACTCCGTGGTCTGCCAATACGGCATGGTGACCTTGGAGGAGCTGGGGCTTTTGAAGATGGATTTTCTGGCCCTGCGGAACCTGACGGTGCTGGAGGACGCAGTGCGGCTTTTGAAGGAGCACCGGCCGGACTTCCGCCTGGCGGACATTCCGGAGGGGGACCGGGAGACCTATGAGATGCTGTCGGCGGGGAAGACCTCCGGCGTGTTCCAGATGGAGTCCACGGGGATGACGGGGGTCTGTGTGGGGCTGAAGCCCCAGAACATCGAGGACATCACCGCCATCATCGCCCTCTATCGTCCGGGACCCATGGATTCCATCCCCCGGTTCATTGCCTGCAAGCACGACCCCAAGCTCATCCGCTACCGTCATCCCTCCCTGGAGCACATCCTGTCCGTCACCTACGGGTGCATCGTCTATCAGGAGCAGGTTATCAAGATTTTCCAGGACCTGGCGGGGTACTCCCTGGGGCAGGCGGACATGGTCCGCCGGGCCATGAGCAAGAAGAAAGCCAAGGACATCGAAAAAGAGCGGGAGGCCTTCCTTCACGGGGACCCGGGGCGGAACATCGCCGGGTGTGTGGCCAACGGCATCCCCCAGGCCACGGCGGAGGCCATTTACCAGGAGATTTACGATTTCGCAAACTACGCCTTTAACAAGGCCCACGCGGTGAGCTACGCCGTGGTGGCCTACCAGACGGCCTATTTCAAGTGCCACCACACCCGGGAGTACATGGCGGCCCTGCTGACCTCCGTGCTGGACAACTCCGATAAGGTGGCGGGCTACATCAACGAGTGCCGGGAGTGCGGCATTGCCCTTCTGCCGCCGGACATCAACCGCTCTCTGGACCGTTTCACCGTGGAGGAGGGGGGGATCCGCTTCGGGCTGGTGGCCATCAAAAACATCGGCCGGGGCTTCATCCGCTCCGTCATCCGGGAGCGGGAGGAAGAGGGGCCCTTTGCCTCCCTCCACGACTTCTGCCGCCGGATGGCCGGAGGGGAGATGAACAAGCGGGCCCTGGAGAACCTGATTCGGGCCGGGGCTTTCGATTCCACCGGCGCCAGGCGGTCCCAGCTGATCCGGGTCTATGAGCGGGTGCTGGACGCCGCCGCCCAGCGCCAGCGGGAGAATCTGGAGGGCCAGCTGGACTTTTTCAGCCTGGCCGGCCCCGCCCGGTCCTCCCGGGAGACGGAGGAGGTCCATCTGCCCGATATTCCGGAGTTCACCCCCCAGGAGCGCATGACCATGGAGAAGGAGACCACGGGCCTCTATCTCTCCGGCCACCCCATGGACGGCTACCGGGACATTGTGCGGCGGCTGGGAGCGCCCTCCATCGGCAGGGTGCTGGAGGACTTTGCCCAGGAGAGCGGCCCCAGCCGCTATGCCGACGGGCAGATTTTGACCCTGGCGGGGGTGGTGGCTTCCAGCAAGACCAAGACCACCAAGAACAACAGTCTCATGGCCTATGTGGTGGTGGAGGACGAAACCGGGTCCATAGAGATGCTGTGCTTCAGCAAGACCCTGGACCTCTACGGCTCCTACCTCCGGGAGAATCAAGCGGTAGCGGTGCGGGGAAAACTGTCCGTCCGGGACGAGAAGGCCCCCCAGCTGATGTGCGACTTCGTCCAGCCTTTGGAGCAGGCGGAAATTCCGTCTCCCGCTCCCCTTCGTGGGGAGAAGCTGGTGAAAGGGAACACGCTGTATTTAAAGTTTCCCTCCCTGGACCACCCTTCCCTGCGGCACATGAAGCTGGTATTTTCCATGTTCCCCGGCAACTCCCCGGTGAAAATGGTTATGGCGGACACCCGGAAGGTCTACGCCACCCAGGCGCTGCTTCATAGGGCCCTGGTGGAGGAGGCCCGGGAGGCCTTGGGGGAGGAAAACGTGGTGGTGAAATAAAAGCGCGGGTACGGACATTCCGTACCCGCATTTTTTCATGGAGTTTCGGACAAGAGCAGTTGAATGATCTGTCCGTAAAGCTTCTCCGGGGCCGCCTGGAAACGCTTGGCCACCGCCTTGGCCTGGGCTGGATCTACCACCATCAGCCGCAGGTCCATGACGCCCCCCTTGTCATCAGTCAGCTGGAGGCGGACGGTGTAGGTGCCATTGGGGCGTTTTTCCGTGGTGGCCCGGACCTGCCGGCGGCGGCGAAGGGTCCGGTTCCACTCCGCCAGATTCCGGTTGCAGCGCTGGCGGACGGAATAGGGGAGGCTGGACTCACAGGCGGCCCCGTTCCGGCGGCCCTTGTCCGTGAGGGTATAGAGCCCGGAGGAATCCAGGGTCAGGTGCTCCGTGCGTACCAGGTCGGCCAGGCACTCGGAGAAGTCAAAATAGTCGATGGCGTCATCGCAGAGGGTCAGGTCCAGGATTGTGTCGAAGGGCACGGGTTCCTCCACCCTGGCGGCGATGTAGAGAATGAGAAACTTGATTTCCAGCTTGTCCTGTATGAAGCCCGGCATGGGGGACCGCCTCCTCTGTTGTCACGAATCTGCGGGGCGGAACCCGGAAAAAGCCCCTTTTACTATTATACCTGATTTCCGCAAAAAACACAAGTCATCGAACCGCGGGGAAACGTTTCGTCTCCAGGAGAAACATCCCGCGAAGAAGCGGGGCTTTGCGTTTGCCTGTTTTACAGACCCTATGGATGCGGGTACAGGCCCCGGCCCTCATGGGGTTCCGCCCTTCCAGAGCCCTTTGTGAACTTTGTCGAAATTTCGCGAATTTTCCTTGACGGCTTCCCCTGGCCTTGGTATCATAGGGACAGCATAAAACAGGAAAGGCGGCGGCGACATGAACACGAGGACGCTGGCGATCATACTGGCAATTTGTATGCTTCTGGCCCTGGCGGGCTGCGGAAAAAAGCCGGAACCGGAACCGGAGCCGGTGGAGAAAACGGATCCGCTGCCGCCCCCTCCCGAGCCGGAGCCGGAACCGGAGCCCTACGTGCCCGCGGGTACAAACCCGCTGACAGGGCTTCCTATGGAGCCGGAGTATGAGGACCTGCGGCCGGTGGCCGTCATGCTGAACAACCTGAAGGCGGCCCAGCCGCAGCTGGGCGTCTCCCAGGCGGATGTTATCTATGAGGTTCCGGTGGAGGGGGGTATCACCCGGATGCTGGGACTTTACCAGACGGTGGAGGGCATTGAGCTTTTGGGCAGCGTCCGTTCTGCCCGGCCCTATTTTGTGGAGCTGGCCCTGGGGCATGACGCGATTTACGTTCACGCCGGGGGCAGCCAGGAGGCCTATGCCAATCTCCGCAGCTGGAAGGTGGACCACATGGACGGCGTCCGGGGCGGGGAAGACGCCAAGATTTTCTGGCGGGATCCGGACCGGAGAAAGAACAACGGGTATGAGCACAGTCTGGTTACCTCCGGGGAAAAGATTCTGGAGTATCTGGGCAAGGAGAAGTTTCCCACAGCCCACGCCAACGGGTGGAGTTCCTTTCAGGCCTTTGTGGAGGACGGTACCCCAGTGGGAGGCGAAACGGCGGAGCATGTGAAGGTCGGCTTTTCCGCCTATAAAACCGGAACCTTTGACTATGACGCCGCCACGAGGCGATATCTGGTGGGGCAGTACGGTAAGGAGCATGTGGATGGCAGCACCGGGGAACAGGTGAGCGCCGTCAACGTGCTGGTGCTGGAGACCAGCACCGCCGTGTTGGACGACGTGGGCCGCCTCCGGGTTCAGACCACCGGGGAGGGGAAGGGGACCTTCTTCTGCGGCGGCAAGGCCGTGCCCATCCAGTGGAGCCGGGAGGACCGGAACCATCCCTTTGTCTTTACGCTGGAAGATGGCCGTTCCCTGGCTTTGGGACAGGGGAACAGCTATATCTGCATCATCAGCCGGAAAACCAGTACGTTAAGCTATGAATGAGTGAAAAAAGGCCGCCCTATTCTCAGGGCGGCCTTTGCGGTTCCTACGGTGGGGCGGACGCTTAGCAGCAGCCCCGGGAGCAGCAGTCGTGGTAGTTCTCCGGCTTCTGGACGGTGTTGGGAGGGAAGAACTCTCCCACAGGGAACGCGATGTTCCGGAAGATGCCGCAGGGGTCCTCGGTGCCGCTGCCGCAGGCGCACTCCTTGTCGGGGACACAGTAGTCGTACACCGGCGTCAGGAGCTGGGAATCCCGCTCCAGGCGCACGATGGAGAACTGGCCCAGAGTGACATAAATGCGGCGGCTGTCGTCACCGCTGGAGAGCTCTCCGTCAAAGCAGCTGTTGACGAAGGAGGGCACTTCGCACAGGTCGCAGTCGCAGTCGCGCTTGCCGCAGCAGTCCATGATCCGGGCGTCCAGAACGATGGGGTCCACGGCCTCCACTACGGCCACAGGGAGATTGGAGCGGCTCATGAGCTGCAAGTCCGGCTCACCGGTGCGGAGCTCCGAGGAGAAAATCTTGGCGTTGCCCTCGCTGCCGAAGAGGATGGCCCGCTTGTCAAAGACGCAGAGGCCTTCCACGGAGACCGGGGCGGGGCAGCTCAGGTAGGCCTGGAGGGTGACGGAGTAGAAGAAGCGCATATCGACGGTGTAGAAGCCCCGGTTGAAGCTGACGGGCTCTACATCCACATAGACGTAGAGAAGCTTGGCGCTGCCGCCCTTGACCGACAGGGCCCGGTTGATGATGTCCACGTATTGGAGCTTGGGGTAGAAGCGGAGATCCTCGATGCAATCTTTATCGGAAGATATAACGTATTTAATATATTTTGACCGCAAAAATTAGTTCGATTTCATGACAAAATCCAGCTCAAAATCAGCGGGTTTTGTCTTTTTTTCTTTTCGGTAATAGATCACTTCAATCACTGAGTGCAGAAGAGCGTTCCGCTGGGCGGCGTCTCCGGCCTGGTAGGCGTCTAAAACGGCCTCTATGCGCTTTGCTTGCAGGGAGGGGTCATATGCCTTGGCTTCCCTTAGACGCTTCTGAGCGACGTTCTGGTGACCTTCCAGGGCAGTTATTTTCTCCATGACTACTTTCATTCGTTCCCGGTAGGTGGGAAGATCGTATTCTCCCAACTCCAGCAGATCGTGAAGCCGGGCTTTTTGCCTCTGAGCGACCTGGAGCTCTCGAGTGATTGCAGACAGGGTTTCCTCCAGCGGCGTCAGATCCGGAGCAGAGCCGGCATGCTCTACCTGGAGATCTTCCAGCAAATCCTCCAGGTGCTCCAGGATACGGGATTCAACCAAGGTCAGCTTGGCCATGGCGCAGCAGCCTGGGCGCTGGCAGAGCAGATACGGCGCACCCTTTGTCAATATCCGCTGCATATTGTTGCCGCATTTTTCGCACTTCAACAGCCCGGCGAGAGGACTCTTGACCGTCCCGTCATTGTAGGCTGGACGGTAGCGGCCCGCCATGATTTCTTGCACCTTTTCGAACAGCTCCTTTTCCACGATGGCCGGATGGAGACCGTCGGTGATAGTCCATTTTTCTTTTGGATTGTAAATGGTGATGTGCTTCAGATTCCCTTTGGTGTTTTTCTTGATATGGCTTTTTTGATCCCAGACAATTTTCCCGATGTATGTAGGGTTCCGGAGAATCTTTGCGATGCTGGTCCTGGAAAATGCAGAAGATCGGTGGGGGCGGCCACCCATGGCGGTGATCTGCTGGGCAATGGAAGTGCAGCCGTAGCCGTTGGCATAGAGCTGGAACATAATCCGGACAAGCTTTGCCTCCGGCTCAAAGGGCTCCAAGGTAGGGTGCCGGTCCACGGTGACCTTACGATAGCCATAGGGGGCGTTGGCAACGTAGCAGCCATCTTCAATGCTTCGGCGAAGGCCCCGGCGAAGGCGCTTATTGATGATCTTGTACTCCCGTCGGGACATGAAAGTCTTAAATTCAGCAAGCTCGTCGTCAATTTCATCTGCCAAATTATAAACCTTGTCAGGCGTTACAATTAGAGTGCCGCTGTCCCGGAAAGCGTCCAAAATAATGCCCTGATCCTTCATCCGCCCGCGGGAGAGCCGGTCCAGGTCCATACAGAGAACGGCGTCGCAGTTCCCGGCCTCCACAGCCTCCAGAAGGCGCAGCATCTGGGGGCGGGCATAGAGGCTTTCGCCGCTGACGACCTCGGAAAAATAGTCTAAAATTACCAGCCCGTGGCGCTGGGCGCACTCGTCCAGCGCCTGGTGGTGCTTGCGGAGAACCTCCTGGGTTTCCATTCCCTCCTCCGTACGGGATTTGCGGAGGTAGGCGAAAGCAGTTTGGCCAAGCATGTCCTGGGGCATGGCGGGTCACCTCCCTTTGTGTCCAAGTTGGACACATTTTCACTGCGCCTTCTTCAGCTCCGCCACGTCGTGGGTGAGGAGGCGCACCACGGTTTTCAGTGTGTCCACTTCCTCCTCCAGCGCTTCCACGCGGGGCTTAGGGGCCAGCGTGTCCAAAAGATTCTGGTGGCCTTCAGCCAATAGCTTCAGTTGGGGAAGGACCACCCCTTCCTGCGTGATGGCGACCTTTTGCAAAAGGTCCCGCATTTCCACCTGTTCGGCTCGCATTTCTTCCAGCATTGCCAAAATCTTCTCTTCGTTGTTCATAGAGGCTCCTTTCTTTTGTGTCCAAGTTGGACACATTTTATTTGTGGCAAACGCCGCAATAAGTATATCCTTGACTGAAAAGCGAATCTATGCTTTCGTTCGATTCCAGATAGTTCTGCGGGGCGATTTTGGGGACCTCACGGCAGGAGGAATAATGGATTTTCAGACTTTTTGTGTTCAAAACGTGCTGGGCCGTGGTCTGCTGCTGTTCAGGGCGATGCCACGACTCAAACGTGTTAGAGTCTCCGGTCCATCCAGGGGTGCCGGGGCCATATTCAGGTTCAGAGTTGCTGGAAGTGCTGGAGGGAGCGGCAAGGCCGGTTTCGGCGGGCGGAGTGACTCCGGGCTGGGGATGGGCCAAGACCACAGTGGAGGTTGTGCCGTCCCAGGCGACGGTCAGGCCCAGGGCCTCGGCCAGGGCGCGGGCGGGGACGTAGTTGGTGCCGCCGAACTTGAAGGGCTCTACGACGTTGCCCTGGGCGTCCCGGAGGTCCAGGACCACACCGTCCAGGGAGATCTTGATATCCTGGTATTCAATTTCTTTCTGAACCACGCCGCGAGTGGCGGAGGCGGAGCCGAACAGGCAGGTAATCAGGAGCATGGTCAACATCCCAGCGAGGAAGCTTTTGTAATTTTTCATTGTCTTTTTCTCCTTTGCCCGTCCCAGACGCTGTCAGCGCCGGGGGTTGTTTTTATTTTAAATTCATTCTAAGCGAACTAGCCTCCGTTTTCCCTTCTATCTCCGCACTAATTCAAGCCACTTAAATAGGCTGGCTGTGGCATAACAATCCGCCAAAGCACGATGTGAGCCAAAATAAGGAATACAGTAATGATCACACAATGTTCCCAATTTATGATTTTCAACATCATAATCACAATCGTAATCTATTTCGTACTCTTTTAAATCTGGATTCCATTTTTTCTTGGCTTTTTTCAATGTCTTTCTTGCTATATCAAGTGTATTATAATACTTTCTATTGCAAGAAAAAACATTTACGCCATTTCTTACAATGAAGCTTAAGTCAAATTCTAAGTTATGGCCGACAATATTATCCTTACCTAAAAAGTCTTCCAAAGATTTAGCAATATATTTAAAATGTGGAAATCCTTCGACCATGACGTCGGAAATCCCATTTATACGAGTAGCAGATGTGGGTATATGTTTTGTGGGAGAGGTGAGGGTAACGAATTTTGCAATTGGACTAAAATTTATGTATTTGATAGCAGCGATTTCTAGTATTTCATCTTTGGATGGAGAAAGACCGGTGGTTTCGACGTCAATGACAACAAAATTCCCAAGCTTTTGACGGGAAGTCTTTTTCGTTACATTGGAAAATTTTAAATCAATTAGTCCAGAAATATCAGGCTGAGGAGCTGCTGATTCGCTGATGGATATTGGTACCAACGGAATTTCTTCTAGAGCCTGAACAAAATCTATTTCCTCTTTTTCTCGTTTCCTAGCTGATTCTTCTTCCATACGCTTTAGATTTTCCTGTATACGCTTTAGGCTTTCATGCGCATCTAATTGCCTTTTCTTAAGCTCTGCTTTTGCAGATGCCTCTTGCTGTTCTTCCTCATTTAGCTCTTCTAGAGTAATTCTTGAATCTTCCCTGAACAAAAAGCAGAGCGCACCTATAACAATAAATCCCCACCCAAATCCAAGGCCCAAGAGAACAAAAAAGATACCTGAAAAAAACAAGAATATTCCCAAGATAAGTAAAATTTTTATTCCAATCTTCTCTAAAGTTTTATTTCTGGACTTTTGCATTCAAACTTCCCCCTTGTATCCAACTTGGACACTCTTATTCCATACTTCTTACGAAAATATTTTTACTTTTTTCGACAAAGTTCGATGCTTTTTCTTTGAGGATGTGATATAATGGCCCCGCCGCCGGCGGCAATAACTAATGAAAGGAGCTTCGACCATGAACACTTGCCAAGATAAGGAAGAGGGCCAAAACCATGCGGAAATGCTCCAACAACTGGCGGCAGAGGCATTAACTCTGGACGATGATTTGTTTAGCCTTTTTCTCGCTTTTCTTGAAGGTTTAGAAGGACGTCAAGCTGCCCAATAGCTAGCTCAAGGTTTTCAGGCGACAGCTTTGAAAGCCGTTCATAAATCATGCGCCTCCTCTCGTCCGGCCCACTCTCAATTTCGGGAGTGGGCCTTTTTTCTTCGCCCAGTAGTTCGCTGGTGGTAACGCCTAGATACTGTGCAAGCATTTGAACTTTTGCCACGGAAGGTGTTTGTCCTCGCACAATATCACTGAGGAAACTTCCCCCTACTCCACTTTCTTTGCAGGCGTTTGTGGGTTTGATGCCTTTTTTTAGACAAAGTATTTTTACATTTTGCACAAAAATTTCCTTATCCATAGTATTATCTCCTTATTTATGAATTTGGGAATTACGTACAAAATATTGTAATACGGACAAATTCCCTTGACAATCCGTAAATACGGACTTATGATTAGCCCATAGGTTGAATTAAAATCAATGACAGGGGAGGTGAAGGGGATGGAGATCATCATCAGTGGGACCCAGGAGGAACTTTCGGCCTTTTTGGGGGTGACTGTGGATCGAAAAAGCATTTGCTGGACAGAAGGGTCGACAGGGCTCAAGGATCTTACAGAGATTCTTGTAACCGAACATGATACAGGGCCAGAAGCTCCAGCGAAACCGTCCAGCTGATGGAGCAGATTTGTCCGCCAGGGCCAAAAGACTCTGAAGCTTCACATTTGGATTTTGCGTCTTCCATAATTTCTGTAATCGTTTCAGGGGAAAGCGTTGCGAGAAACTCCTGGAAATTCGGTAAGGTCATGATTTTCTATCCTTTCTATATTTGATTAACCCATAGGTTGAATTAAAATCCATGACAGGGGAGGGGAAAACGTGAAGAAGTTCTTAAAGGCTCTCGATGATTGGTTTTTCTGGAATGTCATTCATCCCGCTTTTGATTTTCTGATGGCTCACAAGCTTGCAGCCCGCATTGTTTCTTCGATTTTTGGAACAGTGCTGGGAACAGTGCTGGGTATTTGGCTTTCCTGGTTTGTCGTGATGCCGCTCATTGTCCAGAGATAGCCAATGCCTGAGACTAAGGCGGCGGTCAGCACCGAAACAAGCACGGGCACAGTGGATTCTAATTCAATTTATCATATCATGCGGTTGCAGGAAAATCAACTAAAAATGCGAAAGGAGGTGACCCCATGAACATCCAGGTATTGCGTGAAAACGCCGGGTTTTCCAAGGTTGAGGTTGCCAGACGCCTGGGGCTGGACAAGTCTGCCGTCAGCCACTGGGAGAACGGCACGGCGATTCCCCGAGCGGACAAGCTTCCGCTTCTGGCGGATATGTTCGGCTGCTCCATCGACGAACTCTATGGCCGGGACCCGCCGGGCCGGGCGGCGGAGGGAGGGGAGAGCGTGTAAAAAGCCCCGCCTTTGGGCGGGGCGGATACGGAGCTGGGTGGAGCCGCAAAAGCGGTCGGACTTCGGCGGGACTGCTTAACCGGACTAATCACCGCATAGGATTTCCCAGGAGGGATGTTTATGGAAATCACAATTACGCAAAGGACCGAAATCATAGACGGGAAGGGATACCCCCTGACCACCACCAGGATTACCGGGCTCCAGCAGGTCCAGCGCCACGGCAAGCCCGTGTGGGTATCGGCGATTACATACCACGACAGCCGGGAGGGCTGTACCAGCGTCTTCCGGCTGTACAACGGGCCGATTCCGCAGGAGGGAGAGGTGCCGAACCGGCTGCCGCCCTCGGCGGAGGCCCGGGTGAAGGAGATTGCCGCGCAGGGGCTGCGGCGGAAAGGAGAAATTGCATGACCGAGAAAGAGAAAGCGGAGCTGTTGGCCGACGGGGAGAAGCGTCTGCTTTTTTTTGAAAGAGCCATGGAAAAAAGCATCCGCGACAAGGATCTCGACTTAGCCCGGATGTACCGATACCAGTATAGCGGCGCCGCCTACATGCTAGAAGCATTAGGGCTGCTCAGCTACGAGGAATACGATGCCCTCTACAAGGCCATTTGGGCCCGATACCTCGAAACCGCCTTCCCGCAGACCATTCCCATGGAGGCTGTCAAACCATGAAAATTAAAAAAAAGACCGCCCCGAAGCGGCAACTTCGGAGCGGCGTTGTCCAGGGCTTCAGCCGAGGAACAAAGTCTATGCTCATTATATCAAATTCCCGGCAGAATGCAAGCCCCAATTTGGACAAGAGGGGAGGGATTTTCCCCGTGTCCTGGGCATTTATGCTTACGGTCATTGGATCGGGCTTCCTGGTGAGCCAGATTTTCCGATTTATTGATTGGATAGAAAGGGGCTGAACAGCCATGGATCATATCACCCGAGGGGGGATGTATCTTGTCATCCCGGCTTCCGTCGCGGAGGACGTGCGTCTGCGGGAGCGTTCCAAGCTGATTTACGGCAGAATCGTCCAATTGGCCAGCAGCACTGGCTTTTGCTACGCCAGCAACCAGGCGCTGCTGGAGATTTTATCCCACGAGGACCCCAAGACCGGGGAGGTTTCCGTTATCACCGAACGGACGCTTCAAAACGCCCTGGCGGAGCTGCGGGACCGGGGGCACATCCACATGGACGAGGGCCCGGTTCCTTGCTCCGGCGGGGAGGGAACGGTGGTGCGGCGGCGCATTTTTGTGGGCCGAAAGCTGGCGGACATGCCGCCTCCGCAGGGGGGTGAAGAAAATTTCACCCCCGAAAATTTCTGCACCCCAGGGGTGAAAAAAATTTCACCCCCTTTAAATAGTAAGAATAATACAAGTAAGAATATACCCCCTATAGTCCCCCATGAAATTCTCCGTCTCTGCGAGGGCTACGCCGGAGAAGACGCTCAACTTCTGGACGCGCTCCTGGGCCTTTTGGAAAACCGGGCGGTGGCGAAGAAGTCCCCGGTGAAAACCACCCGGGCCATGAACGGCATCCTGCACAAGCTGGACAAGCTCTCCGGCGGGGACCGGGAAATGAAGCTGGCGCTTCTGGAAAAGGCCACTGTCTCCAACTGGCTGACGGTGTTCCCCCTGAAGCCGGACGAGCTGCCCGCCAGAGCGGGCGCCTACGATGATGAGGGTGAAGATGGAATTTGAAAAGGCAGTCAAATTAGCACGGGAATATCTGTCCTTTTGCGGGGCAGAGTACATTTCCGTAGACGATCCCCGTGGAATCTGGATTTGTTCCAGCGCGGTTGAGGTCCAGCACATCGCAAATAACGCCGTGTATTTACCCAGCGATGGAGAATGGGACGATTTCGTAAAATGCCGCCCATTTTTCGAGCTGTTCCCCTATGTCGTCATTGTCACGCCGAACGCCATCGCCCGGGAGCAGCTGGTGAAGGAGATTGCCCCCCGCCTGTCTACCTGCTGCATTTATGTCATTCAGGATGCGGGCTTCCGGGGCTGCAAGACTATCCAGGAATACATAGACGCCTATGGGCATGATCTCCTTCTGGATATTTTTTGCGGTGCGGAAGAGCTGCCCGCCTATGGCCTGATAGATCTTTCCACAGTAGAGCCCTGGGACCTGACTAAAATCCCCCGGACACTCTCCGGCTTTGAGCGGCTGGACAAGAGCATCGGCGGCTTTTTTGCCGGGGAGCTGAGTATCTGGACCGGGAAGCGCGGCATGGGCAAGAGTACGATCTTGAGCCAAATGCTGCTACAGGCAATTGACCAGGGGCACAAGGTATGCGCTTATTCCGGAGAACTGGACAAGGAGCAGTTCCGGGAATGGACCTATCTCCAGGCGGCGGGCCCTGATCATGTCGAGTACAGGCACGACCCCCTGACGGGAAAGGAGATGCCGACGGTAAACCCGCAAACCGCGACGCTGATCTCCGAGTGGCTGAGGGAACGGTTCTGGCTCTTTGACCTGGAGCGAAACACCACGCACGACCCAAAGGCGATTTTAGGCCAGTTTTCTTACGCAAAAATGCGATACGGCGCAGATGTGTTCCTGGTGGATAACATCATGGCCGTGGATTTCTTCGGTGTTCGCGAAAAGGACTTTTACCGGGAACAATCCAAGTTTACGCAGGAACTGGCGAGGTTTGCCAAGCGCCAGAACGCACACGTCCACATGGTGGTCCATCCCAAGAAAGAGTCTGGAACCGGGCAGAAGGGGAGTGCGGATAAGTTCACGGCGGATGACGTCGGCGGCAGCGGCGATATTACAAACGCGGCGGACAATGTATTTTTTCTTACCACCCGCATGTTTGGTGATACAAAAAAGCCGATTTTGGTGACGCTGAAAAACCGCAAATTTGGGTCCAAGATTCAGCCTTGGCTGGATTTTGACAAGAAGTCCCGGCGGTTTTTCGCCGACGGCGGGGACCCGAAGAAGCCCTTCGGCTGGGAAATGGCGGCCCGGCAGGTGGAAATTACGGAGCTGGAGGGTAAACATAAGGATCTGCCATTTTGAACGATACATATGCCGCCCGTTGGCGGCTGAAAGGATACGTGTATGAAAACCATCGCGATATTGAATTTAAAGGGCGGGACGGCAAAGACCGTCACCGCCGCCACTATGGCCCGGTGTCTTTCGGCGGAGCATGGCAAGCAGGTGGTGCTGATCGACGCGGACCAGCAGGGAAACCTGTCCCAGTACTTTGGTGTCACGGACACCAGTAACTGCGGCAACACCTGGACCCTGTTGACGACGGGCACGGACTTCTGGGCGGATTTTGGGATTCGGGTGGGGCCGAATCTGGACCTCATTCCCTCCGGGATGGAGCTGGCCCGGGCGGACCTGCCGAACAGCGGCGCCAGGGTGACGCAGATCGAGGACCTGCGGACTGTGATGGACGAGGACGGCGTGGATTATCTCATCATCGACCTGCCGCCCTCTCTGGGCCTTGCCTCCCAGGCGGCGCTGCTGGCGGCAGATGAGGTCATCATTCCTATCCGGCTGGACGTGTTCAGCACCGCCGGAATGGCGGAGCTGACGCGGCAGGTGGATTCCATGCGCAGCGTCAATCCCCGGCTCCGGGTGGCGGGCGTCCTGGGCACCCAGTTCCAGCGGACCGCCGAGGAGCGGGATATTCACCGGCTGCTGAAGCTAGAATCGGGCCTGCCGGTATTTCACACCAGAATCCGCATGAGCCCGCCGGTGCCCCGGAGCATCGCCGCCAGGGAGAGCATTTTGACGTTCAGCCCCCACTGCGGGGCCTCGAAGGATTACCGGGCCTTCGTGCGGGAGTATCTGGAGGGACATCATGGGTGATTATAATTTGGCGGAGGTCCTGCGGGGACAGCTCCAAGGACAGGCTGACCCGGCGGAAACTACAAGGGATATTGAGGCTGTGACCTGTGAGATTCTGCACCTGAAACAGGAGCTGGCCCGGAACATCGTGGACATCGGACTCCGGCTGATCGAGGCGAAGGAGATGCTTTCCCATGGGGAGTGGCTTCCTTGGTTGAAGGAGAACGTGTGTTTCTCCGAAACGACGGCTCAGAGTTACATGAAGGTTGCGAAGGAGTTTCCAAATCCCCAACTGGTTGGGGATTTGGGCGTCAGAAAAGCCTTGACACTTCTGGCTTTGCCGTCTGCTGAACGTGAGGATTTCTTGGCGGAAAACAACGTCATCGACATGACTTCCCGGGAGCTGGAGAAGGCCATCCGGGAGCGGGACGAGGCCCGGAAGGCGGCGGAGGCCGCCCAGGCGGACGCCCGGTCCGCCGAGGAGAGCCGGGCCAAGATGGAAGCGGATATGAGGGCTTTGGAGAATATCCACCGTTGCGCCCAGGAGGGCGAGGCCCAGGCCCGGGACGCCCTGGCAAAGGCCCAGGCGGAGCTGAAGGAGCTACGGGAGCGTCCGGTGGACGTGGCGGTGGAGGTGGACCAGAAGGCCGTGGAGAAGGCCAAGGCCGAGGCCATTGCCGGGATGCAGGCCAAGGTGGACGCCGCCGAAAAGCAGCGCAAGGAGGCGGAAAAGGCTCTTTCCGACGCGAAGAAGGAGGCCGGTGCCAACGCCGCCATCCTCGCCCGGGCGGAGAAGGCGGAGGCGGAACTGGCGGAGGCCCGGCGGCAATTGGACGCCGCCGCCAAGTCCGGCGCTCAGTCCGCCATCGGTTCCGACGGGGATCTGGCCTCCTTCAAGCTGCTGTTTGACCAGGCGCAGTCTTTGACCAATCAGATGCACGGCATCCTGCTGAAGGTCCGCGGCAAGGATATGGATTCCGCCGGGAAGCTCCGGAAAGCGCTGCTGGCCTTTTCAGATAACATACGGAGGTGTGCGGAATGAGCTGGAAAGATCAGGCCCTTGAAAAACTGGAGGCGGAGCGTGCCTCCGCCCAATACGATCGTTACGCCCGGATCATGAAGGACCGGGTCTGCGAGACCCTGGCGGACTTTTGCCGCCAGGATGAAGAATTTGCCCAGGCTGTGGTCCAGGGCGGGACCTTTGAGGCGTGCATGAAGGACGTGGCGAAGAGCTGCGGCAATGGCATTTCCGATCTGGAGGCCTTCCGCCGGGCCGCGCGGTTTTACTTCCCTGGCGCGGAGGTCCGGTTCCAGATGTCCATTGACCTTTGCGGCCGGAATACGGCTGACGGCGAGGCCCAGGGGCAGGGCGGCCCCGTCCTACTGAACCTGGAGGACTTCTGGCAGGAGGCGTAGAAATGTCTGATAAGCATACGCTGGAGGAACAGGCCATTCTGGCCTCCTGGCCGGTGGTTACCTCCGGGGACATCCAGTGCATGAACGCCTTGTTTCCCCATTACCTGTTCTATCGGCCGGAGAAAACCGGTTTCCGCTTTTGGGCAAGCTGCTGCGGGCGCTCCGAGTTTCTGGAGAACCACCGGCAGACGGAATTCCCATGGGAGCGGGAACTGCTGGGGCGCTTGAAGCATAACGGGGCGTATTTCTGTCCCTGGTGCGGCCGAGGCGTCACCGTGAAGGACCTGCGGAAGGCGGAGAAGCGGCATATGCTGACGGAATCGAAATGCGTTCTGCTCCTCCATGCCACGGAGGAAGCCCTTTACGCTGACGCCCTGGTGCTGAACAAATCCTATGAGACGGAGGCAGATCTGACCGCCCCGCCTGCATATTGGCTTTCCAGCGGTTACCGATTTGCCCCCGGGGACGTGATGCAGGCAGACTATCAGGTTTTTGGAGACAAACCATGGGTGTCTCACGAGCGGGGCCGTCTGGGGCGGCGGAAGCTGGTTCAGGAGCCGTTTAAAGCGGGCTCATTCTCTTGGTTTCACTACGAGCATTATTTCATCCTGAATCGCTCCGCGGTAAAAAGCTGCCCTGTTACCTGCTATTCCCATTATTATTCTCACTGGAAGCCAAATCTCCATCTCTTCTGGGATTTTGTCTCTTTTATGACCGCCTACTGCATCTATCCCCGTCAGATTGAAATGCTGGTGAGGGCCGGGCTCCGGGAGCCGGTGGAGGCGTTGATTTCCGAGCGGAAGAAATTCGCGGACGCCATCCGCTGGGAGGAGCCGGATATCCGCAAGTCGACGGGCCTCTCGGCCCCGGAGCTGCGGGAGGTACTGGAACTGAAGCCGCCGATGCTGGCGCTGGAACTGCGGAACCTGGCGCGGCGCTGGTTTTCCCTGCGCTGGACGGTCAGAGAGGCGGCGGACTTCCTCCAGACCTGGGGAGACGATACGGCGCGGTATTTCCTGAGCTTCTGCCGCCATTACCATCTGGACCCCCGCCGCCTTGCCCGCTATCTGGAAGATAACTGTGTGATAGCCCCGGACTTGGTTCGGAGAGACGTCACGGATGTGTTCCTCGAGTACCGGGATTATCTGGAGGCGGCGTATTCCCTGGGCATGTGCCTGGAACACAGCCGGGTCCTTTTTCCGGAGGACCTGCGGGCCGCCCACGACGGGGCCACGGCTCGGCTCCTGGAGCGTCAATTCACCTCCATGGCAGAAAAAACGAATGTAAAGGGTTTGGCCCGGATGAAAAAGTACAGCTTTGAGCTGGACGGCCTGCGGATCGTGTTCCCCTTGACAGCCGCCTCCATTCGAAGGGAGGGAAAGGCTCTGAGCCACTGCGTGGGCGGCTACGCGGAGCGGCATCTCAAGGGAGTGCTTACGATCTTGTTCCTGCGAAAAACCTCCGCGCCCAATACGCCTTATGTGACCATTGAGATGGCCGGAAACCAAATCCGGCAGATTCATGGGTATGACAACGAGCGGAGCGGTGGGGAGAGCCCACGGAAGGTTCACAAGGAATTTCTGGACATTTGGCTTGCATGGCTGAAGGCCGGGAGCCGGAGGGATCAGGACGGGAAGCCGGTGCTGCCGAGGCGGAAGGAGGAGGCGGGGAGCGCGTGAACGATGATGTTTTAAGGCGGGAGCTTCGGCGGATTGCCGTTGAGGCCAACCACCGCTGCTTCGGCTGCGGGTTTGAACACAATTGCAGTCTCCACGGCTGCGCAATCATCCGGGAGGCTCTGAAGCGGCTGGCGCCGGAGGAGACCAACGAGCCTTTGACCCCGGAGCAGCTTCGGGAGGCGGAGAAGGCGCGTCTTTAAGAAAGGCCCGTTGCCCGGATATCTGGTCTCTCTGCCGCGAGTGCGCTCTGTTCTCCGGATCGACGGGGGGTAAAACAGGAGGTTAGTATGACACGGATTACTTTGATCCAGAAGGAGGTATGCGCAGCAAATGAGCTATATCGCCATGATGCCCCTGAAAAAGAACATAAGGAAGCCCACCCATACTGACTGGCGGACCGCTTACTGCCCCGTATGCGGCCAGGAATGCTGGCACCAGGAGAAAAACGCGGAGCTGTTCACGCGGATATTCGCTGACACTCAATTTCTCTGTACCGAGTGCGCCCTCCTGCGCTCCGCCCAGGGAGGGAGGGGCTATGCGGAATAGGCCCCTGCCCTTCGTTATTCTTCTGGCGCTCCTCCTGACCTTCCGCCCTTCGCCGGAGCCCGCGGCGGAACCGCCTTTCGGTCCCGCCGTCCAGATCATCCCGCCTCCCGCAGAGCGGGCGGAGCCGGAACCGGAGACGCCCGTTGAATCTCCGGCGGAAGTCCATGTGATTGAGGGCTGCACCGTCACCTGGTACACGGCGGACACTTGCGGCAAGGCTCCGGATCACCCGGCCTATGGCATCACTGCCAGCGGCCTTCCCGTGGAGGAGGGCGTCACCTGCGCCGTGGACCCGGAAGTTATCCCCCTGTTCTCGGCGGTCTATGTGGAGTACGCCGACGGGACCGTGGAGCAATTCCAGGCCACGGATACCGGGGTCAAGGGGGAGTGGGTGGACATCTACACACCGGATTATGACTATGCTGTCCAGTGCGGGCGGCAAAGCCTGACCGTGTATTGGACAACTCCAAAAAGTAAGGAGGATCTAAATGCCTAAAAAGAAAAAGCCACGGCGCTGCTCCAGGTTCTGCTGCGCAAAGATTGAGGACTATTTTTCAGAAAATTTTGCTCCGACTTCGTTTAAGGCGCATCTGCAATGAGTTGAAAATTAAACCTTACCCATGGCAGCGGGATTTTGCTGTTGGCGTAACAGGCGTGTTGGAATTCTTTCCTACGCGCCAATCGGGGCGAACCACGGCTGTCATGCTTCGGCTTTTGCTGATGGATATGCCTGGCCATGATGAGGCCGCCCGCATTTTAGCTTGTGATCCAGAATGGAACCCTCGAAATGTGGAGCGTGTCGTATGGTATGCTCAAACGTATGGGGAATTATATTCTTCCTGTCATGCTAGGGCGTTTGTTTATATCCGCGATCTTGAGTTTTGGAAATTTGCTGGATTCGGTAAAAAACAAAAATGGGTCCGATATCCTGATGTTTTCCGATGTCCAGTTTGCGGGGCTCTCTCTTCTTGTAAGCCCTGTTTTTGCCTGGAGTGTAATGCCTTTCTGCCGGAGGTTTGGAGCTTATGAATTTTATTGAACACGTCATTTGGCTGTTGCAGTGTCATGTCAGAGAGCGCCGTCCGTGCGGGACTTGCCGTGGATCTGATGGTCATTGCGATAAATGCAATGATTGGAATAATCTTTATAAGAAAGATTGGGAAAAGGCTTATTTGGAAAGACGGTGAAGATAACATGCCTAAATCCATGATAAAACGCACCATCACTGCCGGGCCTTTGGTTATGGAGGCCGTTTATCCGGCCTCCCGCGTCAGGGACGGGCCCAGGGTCCGGCAGGGGAAACGGGAATTGTCCTCCAAGGCCCAGCAGCTGATGAACCAAAAATACGCCTGGCAGAAGCTCAAGCTTCTGATGGCCGCCAATTTTGGGCCAAGGGACATTTTCGCGACCTTTACTTATTCGGACGAGCATCTGCCCTTCCTGAAAAAAGAGGTTCAGCGGGATTTAACCGCTTTTGTCCGGGATCTGAGGAATGAGCGGCGGAAGGCCGGACGGGAGCTGAAATACATTAGATCCATTGAGCATAAGCACGGCGAGGGCCGGTGGCATGTCCATATGCTCATCAATGCCACCGGCGACGACTATGACCAGATTTGCCGCCTCTGGCAGAAGGGGGCGGTGGAGTTCCGGAAGATCCGGGTGAACCGGGAGAAGAACTTCGAGACGCTGGCAAAGTATTTCTGCAAAGAGGGCCGGGATAAGCCCGGCGAACGGCTCTGGTCCGGTTCCAAAGGGAATTTGAAAAAACCTGAGCGGTCCTTTTCCTACGTCCCGGCGGGGGAGGTCATGCGGCCGCCGCCGGAGAAACGGACCGCTTACCGGACTCTGGAGCGGAAGGAGACGCCTTACGGGCAGTTCTATTATATGGAATATGTGCTGCTGGCTTCGCTATTGGGCGCGCCCAAGGCCAGGCGGCGAAAAAAGAAATCAGGCTTTTATTAAATTTTCGGTCTTGAAACCTATATTATCTTCTCGACAAAGGAGGGAAAAGACTTGCAAACTCAAGGAAAACGTGGTAAACTGATCGTGGTAAACGGATGGCTATCGTGTCCCAGCTGCAACCGCAACCGGCGGATGATGCAGATCCTCCCAGACTCCGAGGGGCACAAGATCATCGCGTACTGCCGGATATGCAAAACCGAGCACATCGTGGATATCGTGAAGGGCGAATGCTTTGAGAGCTACGGCCAATGACCAACGCGGAAAACGCGCGTGGTTGTTGGCCGTAGCTTTTTGTTTTTGCCGTGGAGGTGATAGCCCATGGACTACAAGTCAAAGCGCTGGCAAGCCAAGAGGGAAAGCATTCTCCTCCGTGACAAATGCCGATGCCGGGAGTGCCAGCGCTATGGCGTCTTCACAAACGCCTGCATGGTGCACCACGCCTATCCTGTGGAGGACTTCCCCGCGTATGCCTGGGAGGACTGGAACCTGATCAGTCTGTGCCTTGGCTGTCACAACGGGATGCACGACCGAGAGACCGGCGCGCTCACAGCAAAAGGTCTGGCATGGCGCCGCCGGGTAGCCCCCCCTCCCACCAACGGGATTTGAGCCAGCTAGGAAGACCGGGGGGCAGGGACATTTCCGACGGCGGGAAGAACGGCAGAGGGGGTAATTCCGCCGCCGTAAGGATTCTCGCGGGGGACGCGCCCGCAAACGACGCGCCCGCGTGAGCCGTGCTTCGATATCCGGAGGACAGGAGGCGTTTATGGGCCGGGAAGCGATGATCCGGGCGGACATGGAGTCCGTTGGGACCTACAACGAAATTTTTGACCCCTCCATTCGCCAGCTGGCCAAGCTGGAACGGGAGCTGTCCCGGGCGGAAAAGGCCTGGCGGGCTGCCGGAGGCCAGATGGTGACGGAGCTGATGAACAAAACCGGCGGGCGTTACATGGCCAAGGATCCCAATTACACCGTTGTGGAGCAGCTCCGCGCCAGCATCCAGTCCCTTCGGAACCAGCTGGGATTGACCCCTACCGGGCTCAAACGCGCAAAGCAAGCATCCGCCGCTCAGGCGGGGAGCCGGGAGAGTCCTCTGGAAGAGCTTTTGGCCGCTGCCCATGACTATGCCCTGGAGCATGCCTCCGCCTACCTGGAGGAAGTGGACACCTATGTAGACGGCTGTCTCAGCGGAGAGGTAAATGTCTGCCTGGAAATCGTCCAGGCCTGCCAGCGCTACCGGAGGGACCTTCAAAACCCGAAATGGGACTTCCGAATGGAGCCCGCAAACGAGATTATTGCCATAATTGAAACCACCATCTGCCACCGGCAGGGAGAATTTCTGGACGCTACGCCCTTGCGAGGGACGCCGTTTTATCTGCTACCGTATCATAAATTCATTGTTTACAATATTATGGGGTTCTACCTGAAAGGAACGAGGGAACGGCGCTTCAAGGAAGCCCTGGACTTCGTTCCCCGGAAGAACATCAAGACCACCTTCGCGGCGTCGCTGGCCTGGGCGCTGGCCCTTTATGAACGAAAGTCCGGCTCGAAGGTTTATGAAGTCGGCGGCGCGTTGAAGCAGGCTCTCGAGGGCTTTGACTTCCTGGTGTACAACCTTCGGCGCAGAAAGCTGACCGTAGACGACAACCCTGTCTTAGGACTTCGCGTCATTAACAACAACATGGAGCGCAGCGTCTCCGGCGACGTGGGGGAGGACGGGTATATCTCCATCAATGCCCTGGCCGCCAGTGTGGACAAACAGGACAGCTTCAATTGTAACATCGTCATCGCGGATGAGATGCATACCTATAAATCCGCGAAGCAGTATCAAATTCTAAAGGATGCCACAAAAGCCTATACCAATAAGCTGATTATCGGCATCAGCTCCGGCGGCGAGTTTGCCACCGGCTTTTGCGCAAAGCGTGTGGAATACGGGCAAAAAATTCTGAACGGCACTATTAAGGGCGAGGAAGCGGACGCCATTTTCGTGTTTATTGCTATGGCCCCGAAGGATAAAAACGGGGACGTGGATTATACGAACCCGAAGATTATGGAGATGTGCAACCCGGGCTGGGGGCACAGCATCCGCCCCCAGGAGATGGTAAACGACGCCATGCAGGCCAAGGAGGACCCCCAGCTCCGGCCGGAATTCCTCCAAAAGTCCCTGAACGTCTTTATTGCGGCGCTGAGAGCCTGGTTTAATATCGACGAATTCCGGGCCAGCGACAGCCAATACTCCTGGACGCTGGAAGATCTGGCAAAGCTGCCTGTCCGCTGGTATGGCGGCAGCGACCTGTCTAAGCTCCACGACCTCACGGCCTCCGCGCTGTTTGGCCATTACCAGGGTGTGGACATCATCATTCCGCATTGCTGGTTCCCTTTGACGGCGGCAGTTGTGAAGGCAAGAGAGGACCAGATCCCCCTGTTCGGCTGGAAGGAAGACGGATGGCTGGACATGCCAAACGATAAGGTGACCAACCACAGCGACGTGGTGAAGTGGTACAAGGGGCTTCGGGACAAAGGATTTAAAATCCGGCAGGTGGGTCATGACCGGAAATTCTGCCGGGAGTATTTCCTCGAAATGAAACAGGCCCATTTCCGTGTCAAGGACCAACCGCAGCTCTTTACCCGGAAGAGCGAGGGCTTCCGATACATTGAGGCAAGCGCCAAGAGGGGTACCCTGTATTACCTCCACGCAGAGCCTTTTGAGTATTGCGTGCAAAACGTGCGGGGCATTGAAAAGTCAGATGACATGGTCATGTATGAAAAGCTTCTGGAAAACCTCCGGATCGACGTATTTGATGCCTCCGTGTTCGCGTGCTGCGCCTATTTGGAGGATTTGGAAGCGGCGCAGAAGGAAAAGAATTGGTTTGGCAGCAAGGAGGAAGCATGAGCAAACGGAAAAACAGGTCCTCTGCGTCCCGGGACCGCCCCACAGAGCAGCGCAGGAGCGTCGGGTTCTTCCTTGGTGGAAGCTGGGATTCCATCTCCTGCGAGGGCTATACCCGCCTTTCGGATAATCCGGAGGTACGCATGGCTGTGGGCCGGATTGCCGAGCTCATCGGTTCCATGCCCATTCATTTGATGGAGAATACCGACTCCGGAGACATCCGGCTAAAAAACGGCCTGTCCCGGCGACTGGATATTGACCCAAATCCTTGGATGACACGAAAAACGCTGATGTCCGCCGTAATCTGGGCACTGCTGCTGGACGGCGGCGGAAACGCGGTGGTTTGGCCCAAAACCTCCGGAGGGAATCTGGAGGAGCTGGTTCCCATTCCCCCTGGCCACGTCAGCTTTCAGGCGGACGGGTTTGGGTACCGTATCCTGATCGGCGGCGTCCCTTATGCCCCGGAAAATCTGCTCCACTTTGTGCTGAACCCCTCCACCGCGCAGCCCTGGCTTGGCACCGGCTTCCGCGTCGCTCTAAAATCCGTTGTCAAGGCCCTAAAACAGGCGGATAAGACCAAAAACGAGTTTCTCTCCAGCGAATGGAAACCAAGCGTCATTGTCATGGTGGACGGCAACGGGGAGGAGCTGACCACCGAGGAAGGCCGGAAGCGGCTGGCCTCCCAATATCTGAAAACCTCCGGCGCGGGGGAGCCCTGGCTGATCCCGGCGGAACAAATGGAGGTTGTTCAGGTCAAGCCTCTTTCCCTGAATGACCTGGCCATCAGCGACAATGTCAAGCTTGACAAGCAGGCCGTGGCTGCCATCCTGGGCGTTCCACCCTATGTAGTGGGACTTGGGGCCTTCAACCATGCGGAGTGGAATCACTTTATCTCCACCACCATCATGCCCATTGTCCGCGGCCTAGAACAGGAGATGACAAAAAAGCTGCTCTATTCTCCGGACTGGTACATCTCCATGAATCCCTGGGCGCTGTATTCTTACGACCTGAAGGACCTCTCGAATATCGGCGCGAACCTTTACATCCGGGGTATCATGACCGGAAATGAAGTCCGGAACTGGATCAACCTCGCGCCCAAGGAGGGGCTGGACGAGCTGGTGATTCTGGAAAACTTCATTCCACAGGGCATGATTGGTGACCAAAAGAAGCTGATACAGAAAGGAGGTTCCGAGGATGAAACCTGAGCAGCGCACCATGCTTCCTATTTCAGGCGGGTTTATGACCCGCGAAGACGGAGACACGCTTCACATTGAAGGGTATTTTTCCGTTTTTAATTCGCCGTATCACATCATGGAAGGAGTGCGCGAAAAAATTGCCCCCGGCGCGTTTTCCGAAACCCTTGGGGAAGATATCCGGGCCCTGACCAACCACGACACCACCCTGGTCCTGGGCCGGAACAAGTCCGGCACCCTGGAGCTGCGGGAGGATTCCAATGGCCTTTGGGGCAGCGTTCGAATCAACCGGGACGATCAGGACGCCATGAACCTTTACCGCCGCGTCCAGCGGGGGGACGTGGATCAATGTTCCTTTGGGTTCTTCGTTGAGTCCGAGCGCCGGGACGTGCTGCCGGACGGGTCCGTGGAGTACATCATTGAAAAGGTGCGGCTATTGGAGGTTTCCGTGGTAACGTTCCCCGCTTATGAAGAAACCTCTGTGAATGCCCGGCGGCGGCAGGAGGACGATATTCGCCGGAGACTTCTGGAGGAAGAGCGGATCGCTCTCCGCCAAAAATTGAAAGGAGACAGATGATATGGCACTGAAAGCGTTGCTTTTGAAGCGGCAGATCGACGAAAAGAAGGGCCGCATGGTGGGCCTGTCCGTGAAAGCCGGGGAATTGATTTCCCGGGAAGCGGAGCTGGAGGCGGCTCTGGACGAGGCCAAGACGGAGGAAGAGCTCCGCTCCGTCAAAGAACTGGTGGAGGCATTCTCTGCGGAGCAGCAGGAGCACCGGGACGCCGTCAGCGCCCTGGAAGCAGAGATCGCCGCCGACGAGGCGGAGCTCCGTTCCCTGGAAGCACAGAAGCCCGAACCCCCGGCACCAGTGCCGCCGCCGGCCGAAATTGAACGAAAGGATGATGCTATCATGAGCAGTCGCGTGACCCGAGCCTTTGGTAAGATGACCCTAGAACAGCGGACGGCCTTCGTCCAGAGGGAGGATGTTCAGAAATTCCTGACCCGCTTCCGGGAAATGTTCAACGGCGGCCAGAAGCGAAGCGTCTCCGGCGCGGAGCTGCTGATCCCCACAGTAATCCTGGATCTGCTCCGGCAGAACATTGAGGACTATTCCAAGCTGGTACGGCACGTGCGGCTGATCTCTGTGTCCGGCCGGTCCCGGCAGCCCGTTATGGGCGCGATCCCGGAAGCGGTTTGGACGGAGGCCTGCGCCGCCTTGAATGAGCTGAACTTCTCCCTCAATGACGTGGAGATAGACGGCTACAAGGTGGGCGGATATATTGCCGTCTGCAACGCCCTTCTGGAGGACTCGGACCCCTCTCTCCTGGGTGAACTGATTCTTGGCATGGGCGGTTCCATTGGAATCGCCGTGGACAAGTCCATCCTTTTCGGCCTGGGCGTGAAAATGCCCCTGGGCATTGCCACCCGTCTGAAACAGGCCGAAAAACCCAGCGATTATCCCGGAACCGCCCGGAAGTGGGTGAATCTGTCCCAGTCCAACGTGATTACCATCCCGTCCGGAACCACGGGCCTGTCCCTCTTCCAGAAGATCATCTTGGCGGCGTCTGCCGCTAAGGGCCGGTATTCCAGGGGGTCCAAGTTCTGGGCCATGAATGAGGCCACCTATACCACCATTCAGGTGGAGGCAACCAACATCAACGCGGCGGGGGCCATCGTTTCCGTGATGAGCGGAACTATGCCCGTTGTGGGCGGCGACATCCTGGTCTTCTCCGACGATATCATGCCGGACGATACCATCATTGGCGGCTACGGAGATCTCTACCTTCTGGCGGAGCGTGCGGGCACATCCGTAGAATACAGCGATCTTCCGCTGTTCATTCAAGACCAGACCGTAATCAAGGCCACGGCTCGCTACGATGGAACCCCGGTTATTCCCGAGGGCTTTGTGGCCATCGGCCTGGGTAAGGCGCCTGTTCTGGAAATGCCCTTTGTTCCGGACGTGGCCAATCCCTCTGTGGCGGCCCTGCGGAGCCTCGCCATTGGCGCTCTAGCCCTGACCCCCGCTTTCAATCCGGACACGCTGGAGTATACCGCGGACACCGGCAACGCCAGCAACATGGTCAGCGCCGTCCCCACAACCGGCTCTCTGGCCACGGTGAAGGTGAACGGGAAGAAGATTCAGAACGGCAGCGCGGCTACCTGGGAGCTTGGTGAAAACACGGTGAGCGTTACGGTGGCCAACGGTGATAAGTCCAAAACCTACGCCGTCACCGTTACCAAGGAGTGACCACGGCCTATGGACAGGGAGGTTATGCTGTCTCTCCTCCGGCTGGATCTCCAGCGGACAGCCCACCTGCCGGGGGATGAGGAATATCTTCCCGCCCTGCTGGAGGCGGCGGAGGCTAGCCTTCTCCGCCAGGGCATCCGGGATGACGGGACCATGGACTACGCGCAGGCGGTCATCGGAACCGCCGCGTGGATTTACCGGAAGCGGATCAACGGCGAAGCGGAGCCTGCCTATCTCCGGCGGCTCCGCCTGGATCTTCTGTTGGCCCGGGGAAGGGAGGCGTCCTTATGATTCTGGATTCTGGCATGCTGACGGTTTTTGAGGTTTCCTCTACGGAGGGGACCGCCCCGCCTCCGGCACGGCACTTCCTGCGGGAAAAGCTGACATCCCAATACGGAGAGAAGGTAGTGGGAGCCACCCGCTATTACGCCGCCGCCAAGGCCGGACAGCAGATCGACCGGACGGTCCGCATCTGGCGGGACCCCTCCGTTACCGTCCGGGACGTCTGCCTGCTGGACGGCGGATATTATCGCATCCGGAAGGTGACCTTCACCACAGACGAGGATGGGCTTCTGGTGACGGATTTGGACCTGGAAAACGATGACGGAATTTTAAGGGGGTGGGCTGGTGAAGGTCAAGGTTGACGGGCTGGCCGTCGCGCTGGAGCAGGAACTCCAGAATTACAGCGGTGAAGTCAAGGAGGCTATGGTCCCCGCCTTCACCAAGATCTCCGCCCAATGCGTGAGGAAGCTTAAAGACTCTTCTCCCAAACGGCTTGGCGGTTACGCCAAGGGCTGGACGCGAAAAGTGACTGTTACGGATACCGGGGTTTCCGCCTCTGTTTACAATAAGAAGTTCGCCGGTCTCACGCATCTTCTAGAGAATGGCCACGCGAAAACATCCGGCGGGAGGGTCCCGGGGATTCCGCACATCGGCCCTGTGCAAGAGTTTGCCTCCGAGGAAGTTCTGGAAGCCTTAGCAGATATTCTGGAGGGCTCGTAGCATGACCTACATAGCCCTCTTAGCGGCTCTCGAGACCACCGGCATCCCCTGGGCTTACCACCACTGGAACGGCAGGAAGCCCCCGCCATACGGCGTCTATCTGGACCTTGAGGACGATCCCTTCTTTGCGGACGACCGGAACTTCGCGTCCTTCCGGGCCATGCGGCTGGAGACCTACTCCCTGGAGCGGGACCCGGCTCTGGACGGGCGGATAAAAGAAGCGCTGGACAGCCTGGGCCTCTCCTATGACGTGGACTATACTTGGGTGGAGTCAGAGGGCCTTTACGAAACAATTTTTGAATTTGAGGTGTAATTATGCCGAACCAGAAAAACAAGGTCAAATTTGGCTTGTCGAACGTGCATTACGCCCTCCTGACCACGGATGAGAGCGGCAACGCGGTGTTCGGCACGCCCAAACCCTTCCCGGGGGCGGTGAATCTCAACCTGTCGCCCCAGGGCGAGTCCAACCAGTTCTACGCGGACGACGTGGCCTATTACGTCACCGTCGCCAACAGCGGCTATCAGGGGGACTTTGAGGCCGCCCTGATCCCCGATTCCTTTGCTCAGGATGTCCTCCGGGAGTCCTTGGACGAAACGACCCAGGTGCTGACGGAGAATTCCTCCGTGGAGACCGCGCCCTTTGCGCTCCTGTTTGAGTTCAAGGGCGATCAGCACGCCATCCGGCATGTGCTGTACAACTGCACGGCGGCCCGGCCCAACGTGACAGGGGCCACCACCACCAATTCCAAGGAGCCCAATACCTCCAGCCTGACAATCACAGCGGCTCCCCTGGCTGACGGCAGCGTCAAGGCCAAGACCACCGCCGATACGCCGGAAGCTATCTATAATAGCTGGTATCAGTCGGTCTGGCGGCCCGGCGCGGGGAGTGAAATCTGATGGAGCGGACGGTTTGTATAGACGGAAGAGAGGTCCGGTTCCGGGCCTCCGCCGCCATCCCCAGAATGTACCGCCTGAAATTCCGCCGGGATATCCTTCAGGACATGAAGACGATTCAGACGGAAATCCAGAAGTCGGAGGACGCGCGGCCGGCGGCCATTGCCGCCGGACAGCCGGATCCCGGTTCCAGCCTCCCTATGGACGCGCTGACGCTCTTTGAGGATGTGGCCTATCTCATGGCCCGCCACGCGGACCCTGAGAACGTCCCCGCCAGCGTGGACGCGTGGCTGGAGGGCTTTGAAACCTTCTCCATTTACACGGTGTTCCCGGTTATTCAGGAGCTCTGGACGGAAAACCTTGAGACGCTGAACCAGAGTAAAAAAAAATAGCGTCCACGGAGAGGGAGATGACCACGGCCCTGCTCCTGCTCCGGGCAGCGCAACTGGGAATATCCATGACCGACCTGGGACGTATCAGCGTGGGCATGCTGCTGGACATGTACACCGAGGCCCTGAACGACCAGGAGGATTACCCTGTCCTGGCCACTCAGGAAGATTTTGACCGTTTTTAAGGAGGGTTCCTATGGCGAGAAACCGTATCCGGGGCATCACGGTGGAGATCGGCGGCGATACCACAAAGCTGGACAAGGCCCTGTCCGGGACCAATAAAACCATCTCCACCACAGAGAGCAAGCTGAAAGACGTGGAGAAGTTGCTCAAGATGGATCCGAAGAATGTGGAGTTGCTGGATCAGAAGCAGCGGCTGTTGGCGCAGTCCGTGGAGGCCACCACCGACAAGTATAAAACGCTACAACAGGCAGCGGAAAGCGCCACGGTCAGCAACGTTCAGTATGCCAAGTGGGAAAAGGCTCTGGCGGGCATCCAGGGGCAAATTACCAAAACCACCAACGAGCTGGCCAAGTTCGAGAAGGAGGCAAACGACCTGGAGGATTTAGGCTTTGCCCCCGACAGCTCCGCTATGGTGGAGGTCCAAGAGAAGGCAGAGGAGGCCCAGGAGAAGCTGGAAGCCCTTAAACGCTCCGCCACAGATACCTTCGAAGAGCTTGGCCGTCCCATGAGCATTGACCAATGGGATGACCTTCAGAGGGAGCTTGCGGAGACCAAAGATGCCGCCGACGAGGCCCAAACCGCCTTTGACAACTTCTCTCCGGCGCTTTCCCGTTTCGGTTCTGCTGCGGATGATATTTCAGACAAAGCCGGGAAGGTGGCGGAGGCCACGCGGGGAATTTCGCTTGCCGCCGGAGGCGTGCTGACGGCAATGCTTGGCAGCGTAAAGGGGACGGAGGAATTCCGTTCCGACCTCTCCAAGCTGGAGACCAATGCGCAGCTGGCGGGCGTCGGCCTGGGTTCCACCGAGGAAGCCCTTCGGAAGCTGAACTCCGTATCCGATGAAACGGACTCCAGCGTAGAGGCCCTTTCCAACCTTCTTCAATCCGGCGTTACGGAATCTAGCTTGCAGAAAGCCGTGGAGAACCTGGCCGGGGCGGCGATTTCCTTTCCGGATACCGTTAAAATCGAGAGTCTGGCCGACAGCCTGCAAGAGACACTTGCTACCGGTGAGGCGACCGGGCAGTTTGCGGAGGTCCTTGACCGTCTGGGTGTGAGTACGGAAGACTTCAACACCAAGCTGGCCCAGGTTCCCGGGGAGGCAAACAAGCTTAACTTTGCCCTGGACACCCTGCAAAACCAGGGGCTGGCAGGGGTCTACGACGCATGGAAATCGAACAACGAGGCACTTATTGAAAACAAGGACGCGAATCTCGAATTTCAGCAGTCCCTTGCCGATTTAGGCGAGGAAATGCAGCCCTTGATGACAACGGTAACCCAACTGGCAAGCTCCTTCCTGGACTGGTTCAACGGCCTAAGCGACGGCTCTCAGGTCGCGATTGTGGCGCTGATTGCCATTGTGGCGGCCATCAGCCCGGTGGCGGGCGCGATTTCTTCCGTATCCGGCGCGGTTGGCCTGGTCACAAAGAATCTTGGAGGCGTGAAAAACGCGGTGTCAGGCGTAATGAGCATGTTCTCCGCTCCAAGCCCTATGTTCCTTGCTATCGCTGGTATCAGCGCAGCGCTTCTTCTTCTGATTCTCAATTGGGACAAGGTCAAAGAGACTGTGCAAAATGTCATGAATGCCGTTGTCGGCTTCATCGAAAACGGCATCAACGCCATAAAACGTTTCTTCTCCGCGCTGACGGAAGGCGAAAAGAGCGCGGGGAAAGCAAGCGGCGGCGGGGCCGGTCGGGAGCGGGTCCTCACCCGGCAAAGCGCCGTCCCCCTGGCTCTGCCCTCCACCTCTTTGGACAACTACCCTCACTTTGCCACCGGCGGCGTCTTCGCCCCCAACAATCCCATGCTTGGCGTGCTGGGGGACAATCGGACGGAGTACGAGGTGGCCGCGCCGGAATCCGCCCTTCGGGAAACCTTCCTGGACGCGCTGTCCATGTCCGGCCTCGCCGACGGGCAGAACATCCGGGTCAACATCCACTTCGCCGGGAATCTCGCCCAGCTGGCCCGGGTGCTCCAGCCTGTGATTACCACGGAGACGGCCCGCCTGGGTCCCTCCCTGGCCCCGAGGTGAGCCCATGCGCGGCATTACACTGGACGGCAGGCTCTACCGCGTGCGGGTGGTGTATAACACCATGGAGCGACACTTCGCTCTTCAAAGCGGCGTTAACGAAAGCACTATGCTCTCCGGTCGCCACGAGCGGGACCTTCTGGGCACCAGCTATTCCTATCAGATGGCAATCGAGCCGGATCCCATTCGCCCGGGGGATTACGACGCCTTTTACGAGGCCGTCAGCGCCCCGGTGGACAGCCACACCATCACGATGCCCTACGGCCAGGGCCAGATCACCTTTGACGCTGAAATTCAGGACGGCAGCGATACCTCCGCCGGTATGGTGGCGGGAGTTCGCCGCTGGCACGGCCTGAAGCTCACGTTTTCACCAATTTCACCGCAAAGGAGGCCGGACTAACCCCCGGCCTTTTTGCGCGCCATAGGAGGCCATATGCCAAACAAGATCGTGTGCGGCGGGAAGACGTTCATAGACGACCACATCCAGTCGCTTCAGTTGCATCTTGCCTCCGGCCTCCGGTTTTCCCAGCTGGAGGCGGATACCATCACGGCCACCGTGAAGAGCGGAGACCGCGCCATCACGCGGTTTCTGCGGAATACGCCGATTTACTACTATTACCGGGAGGAAGAGCGGTTCCGGGGCTATCTCCAGTCTGTGGACCGGATTGGACCGAATACGTACACCCTGTCCGCTACATCCGCCATAGGCCTTCTCATGGAGCGGGCCCACGCCGGGGGGATCTACACCGGCCAGACGGCGGAGACGGTAATCCGGCAGATTGTGGGTTCTCTCCCGCTGGTCATCAAAAACAGCATCCAGGATCAAAAGCTGTACGGCTGGCTGCCCTATACGAAGCCGCCGGACAGTTCCGCCCGGGATAATCTGGTTCAGGTGCTCTTCGCCCTGGGCGCGGGGCTGAAAACAGGCCTCGACGGCGTTCTTCAGGTGGTCCCCCTTTGGGGAACGCCCTCCGGCGTCATCGATTGGGACCACATCGAGGAGAACGCGAAGGTCCAGTACCGGGGGGCGGTGTCCTCCGTCGCCGTAACGGAGCACCACTACATGGTGGGCGGGGACGAAGAAACCCTTTTTGAGGGTGACGCCCTCAACGGCGATATCATCACCTTCTCCGAGCCCATGTACAACCTCACGGCCACGGGCTTTCGGATTCTGGAAAGCAACGCCAATTACGCCAAGCTCTCCGCCGGCAGCGGCATGTTGAAGGGAAACAAGTACATCCACAACACCCGGCAGATCACCCGGACGGTCACCACCGGCGTTCCGGAGAATGTGCAGTCCGTGGAGGGCTCCACGCTGGTCTCCCTGGTGAATTCCGCCGCCGTGGCGGACCGTCTGGCGGATTATTACAAGCACACGGAAACCATTGAGTGCGGCGTAGTTCTCGGGCGGCAGTCCCCGGGGGATGTGCTGGATTTTTACCACCCTTACGACAAGACCAACGGTCCCGCCTGTGTGGAGAGCCTGGATATCACCGTCAGCGGCATCCTCATGGCCGATGTAAAAGCCCTGGTGGGGTACATCCCCAAGCAGGTGGAGCAGACCGTCACCTATGACCAGCACCAGCTGATTACGTCCTCCCGCACAGTTACCCTGCCTGACGGCGTCACCAGCGTCCGGGCCGTGCTCATCGGCGGCGGCACCGGCGGCACCGGCGGCGCGAAGGGCTCCAACGGCACCGCCGGTGCGAATTCCTCCAACACCGGCGGCGGCAGCTGGGAAATAAAGCCCAGCACAGGTCAGGCCGGCAGAGGCGGTTCCGGAGGCGGGGCCGGGTCCGGTGGCGTTGGCGGGAAAGTCGCAACCTTTGAAATCACCGGCGAATCCATCAAAACCCTCACCATTACCATCGGTTCCGGCGGCGCGGGCGGAGCGGCAAACGGCGGTGGCGGCTCCGCGGGAAGGGCAACTACGCTGAAAGTCAACGGCGTGACCTATTCCAGCGATTCCGGTTCCAGTACAAGCGGCTATCAAGATCTTGTGACCGGCATTATTTACGGAAACAAAGGCGGCAGCGGTTTGTCCGGCGCAAGAGGCGGCGACGGGTCCACCCCCTGGGGAACACCGGATAACTACCAAACGGAATTCCAGGGCAGCAGCGGGTCTTCCGCCGGGTCGAACCGGGGCGGCGCTGGCGGCTATGGCGGCTATTATGGTTCTGGCGTCAATGTGGCCGCTTGCTGCGGCGGCGGAGGCGGAGGCGGCGCCGCTTATAACGCCGCCGGACTCTCTGGCGGCGCTGCCGGCGGAAGGACCGGAGGAACCGGAGGAACCGGAGCGGCAGGAACAAAGCCCACCGCGGCAACCCATCCCGGCCGGGGCGGAACCGGCGGCAACGGCGGTGGCGGCGGTGGAGGAGGAGGCGGCACGTACTGCGCCGCCTCCCACAGCGCCAGCATCTCCACCACAGGCGGCGGCGCTGGGACCGGCGGCAACGGAGGCCAGGGCGGCAACGGCGCTCCGGGCTGTGTGATTCTTTACTACGGCGTGCCGCAGAAGGTCAAGGCCGGGTCCCCTACCGATAAAAATTATCGGTTCTTTCTGGATAAGTTCGGGAGATTGCTGGTTGTATAAAGGAGGATACCATGACGCAGGCAGAATTCAACCAAATGCTGAAAAACGCCATCGCAGCCGGAACCACGGGGTATTTTTATTCAAAATACAACTGGGATGAGGTGGAAAAAATGCTGGATTGGGTAAAAACCCAGATGGGAGGCTAATGAATGTGATCTCGCTGAGAAACTGGAAGCTGGACATTCCGGCGAGGGACCGCATGATCGGGGAGGTGGGGGAGAATCTGGCCTTTACGCTTGCTATCTCCACAGATGCCGGACCGAAATGGACCTTCTTTTTGTACATGCGGTATGCCGGCGGAACCACGATGGCCCTTCCGCTGACCTGGGAGGATGGGACTCTGCGAGGGGAGTTGACCCGGCCCTATCTTTCTGTGCCCGGTCCGGTCATGGTGACCGTCCAGGGCCAGAACGGAGCCGTTATCTCAAAGTCCAATGTCGGGGTTTTGTACATCGGCAGGGCAGTGAGCGGCGGAACTCCGGAGTTGGATCCGACACTTTATGACCAGCTGTTGACAGAAATTGAAAAGCGGGCCGACGCGCTGGACTTGAATGGACTGATGCTGAAGCTGCTGTCCGGGGATAAGGTACTGTCCAAAGTGGAGCTGCCGCCTCCCGGCGGTGGGGAGGGCGGTATGCAAGGACCTCCCGGCCCAGAGGGCCCTCCCGGGCCGCCGGGAGAAAAGGGAGAGCCCGGAGAGCAGGGGCCGCAGGGAGAACCTGGCCCGGCTGGGCCGCCGGGGAAAGACGGCGCTCCCGGCCCGGAAGGAGCTCCCGGCCCCGCTGGGGAGGCTGGGCCGCAGGGATTGCCTGGGCCAGAAGGACCGGAGGGGCCTCAAGGAGAGCCTGGCCCAGCAGGACCGGTCGGGCCCCAGGGAGAGAAGGGCGCGGACGCGACCATCAACGGCGTGAATACCCTGGAGCTTGTGGAGGGGGATAATATCCGCCTGGAGCAGCAGGGTGAGACGCTGACCATCTCCGCGACGGGCGGCGGCGGGAGCGCCTATCTTGTGAAAGCCCCGGTGGGAACGATTGTGATCTGGTCCGGCACGGCGGCAGATATTCCTAACGGCTGGGCCCTGTGCGACGGGCAAAACGGGCGGCCGGATCTGCGGGATAAGTTTGTGTTGGGCGGCGGCGGGAGCCATCCTGTGGGGGAGACTGGCGGGAGCGAAGAGGTTACGCTGACCGTGGATCAGATGCCAGCTCATAGTCATTCCGAAACGGTATATAGTAATGATAACGGCGGATCGAACCTCCCCCTCATAACGTATAAGACAGAAGCAACCACAACGTTAACCACCATAAATCCGAGCGGCGGTTCGAAGCCCCACTCCAACATGCCGCCCTACTACACCCTGTGCTACATCATTAAGGTGACCGCCGATCCGGTGGATGGCGTCACCCGTCTGGAGCTGGAGGAGGCTCTGGATGGGAAACAGGACAAGATTTCCGGCAGCTTTGGACAGGTCATCGGGTTTACCCATACCGGAGTCCCTGAAGCCCAGTATTTGACGATGGGGCAAACCACGGACGGGAACCCTGTTGGCGCAGTCATCAGCTTTCTGGGCCTGACGGCCCCGGCGGGTTATCTGGTGTGCGATGGGGCTGAGTATGAAATCACGGCTTACCCCGCCCTGGCGGATTTCTTCCGCCAGCAGTTTGGGACGGTGAATCACTTCGGCGGGAACGGAGAGACCACCTTTGCCCTGCCGGATATGCGGAATCTGTTTCTGCGGGGATATCATGGTGAGGCGGAGGAAGCGCTGAGCGGGGACGTGGGAGCAACGCAAGAAGGCACTCAACATGGAGGAACAACTTCTT
>CAJTFN010000021.1 GCA_910575815.1 Oscillospiraceae bacterium | reverse complement strand
TGGACGTGCCCGCCGGCGACATGGGCGTGGGCGCCCGGGAGATTGGCTATCTGTACGGCGAGTACCGCCGTCTGAAGGGCGCGTTTGAGAACGGCGTCCTCACCGGCAAGGGCTTCAGCTACGGTGGGTCTCTGATCCGGCCCGAGGCCACCGGCTACGGCGCGGTGTACTACCTGGAGAATGTCCTCAAGCACGAGGGCGAGAGCATCCAGGGCAAGACCATCGCCTGCGCGGGCTTCGGCAACGTGACCTGGGGCATCTGCAAGAAGGCGGCCCAGCTGGGCGCGAAGGTCGTGACCCTCTCTGGCCCCGACGGCTACATCTACGACCCCGACGGCGTGACCACCGAGGAGAAGATCGACTATCTGCTGGAAATGCGGAACAGCGGCCGGAACCGGGTGCAGGACTACGCGGAGAAGTTCGGCGTGGAGTTCCACCCCGGCGAGAAGCCCTGGAGCGTGAAGGCGGACGTGGTGATGCCCTCCGCCATGCAGAACGACGTGCACATGGAGCAGGCAAAGCAGATCGCGGCCAACGGCGTGAAGTATTACATTGAAGTGGCCAACATGCCCACCACCAATGACGCGCTGAAATTCCTCCTGGAGCAGCCCGGAATGATCGTAGCTCCCAGCAAGGCGGTGAACGCCGGCGGCGTGGCCACCTCCGCCCTGGAGATGGCCCAGAACAGCGAGCGGCTGGTCTGGACCGAGGAGGAGGTCGACAAGCAGCTCCACCAGATCATGGACACCATCTACAACATGAGCGTCGAGGCCGCGGAGACCTATGGCCTGGGCTACAATCTGGTTGCCGGAGCCAACATCGCCGGCTTCCAGCGGGTGGCCGACGCCATGATGGCGCAGGGTGTGTTCTAAGAAATTTCCGGCATCCGCAAGCGGCAAAATTTTTCCAACCCACTCAAACACAGTGGCCCCGTCTGCCTTTGGCAAACGGGGCCGCTTCATCATTTATCCACCGGAAACACAAACCTATCGGATATCCAAGGCCTTACAAACCCGGGCAAAGGTCAGGCGGTACACGCCGTATATCAACGCGGACACCGCCGCCACCACCGCCAGGTCGGCCAGGAGGCCCGCCGCCTCGCTGGGCGTAATACCTGCGGGACTGCCGTTGAAGTACATAACCATGACATAGAAGGCGTAGATCAGGCTCGTGCCCGCCAGGGCGGGCACCAGGAACACCCGCTTCACCTGCCCCCGGACGGAGCGGCGGAGATAGGCGTTGGAGGCCCCCAAATGCCTGAGGTCGTCGTAGACCTTCCGGTTTGTCAGAGCGATGGTCATGCACCGGGTATAGGCAATCACAAACACGGCGGCAAAGCACACCACGGCCACGAAGACAAAAAGGATGAGGAACACCGCCATGGTCTTGACAAAGTCCATCCTGTCCAGAATCCGGAACGCAGGCATGTAGTGCCAGCTCAGCCGGAAGGCGGAGCTGTCCCGCTGAGCGTAGTCGATGACTGTAAAACCGTATTCTGCGCAGTTCTCCCGGTCCAGGAAGTAAACGCCCTCCTCCGCCAGGTACTGGTCCCGGACCACCGGATCCCAGCCGCTGAACTGGGCCACGTCTATGGTAGAGCGGTCCACAATCTCGTTGAACAGGGCTTTGGCGAAGTCATAGGTCTCCTCGCAGTTTTCCACGTTGAAGCAGACCTGGGTCTCCCGCCACTCCTCCGTCAGGCCCGCCCCCAGGGCGGCAAAGTCGGCATCGTTCATCACATAGCGGGCAAAGAGGCTGTCATAGCGCAGGGGCTCCAGGGACGTGACGGGGAGCTGTTCCCCGGTCAGATAGTTGGTCACGAGGCTCTTGTCCGGGGCAAAGCCCAGCTTGCTCCCCTCCGTGTCGACGACGCCGCGAATCTCGCCGCCGGCCAGGTCCACATGCTCCCCCGTCAAAGCCTCGTAGCCGGAGGCGGAAAGAAACAGCTCGGTGCTCATGACCTCTTTGTACTCCGTACGCCAGGTGGTGCCCATGGGGCCCTCCTCCTCAATGTGGTCCTGGCCGTCCACCGCCAGGCGGAGCATGGGGACGGCGGCAAAGTCCGTGACGGTCACGCCGTACTCCTCCGCCAGGGCCCGGACCTCCTCCTCCAGGGGGATGTCCTGGTCTGCCCGGAAGTTATACACATAGTCCACGGGCCGGGTATCGTATTCAATCATGGACCCGGTGCCCAGCATGGGGGTGAAGAAGCTGCCGAAGTACGCGCCGGCAATCAGCAGGGTCATTACCAGCATATTCCGCACCGTCTGGCGGCCCTGGAACCGCATCTGGCTGGTGGCGATCAGGTCCTTGTAGAGCTTCTTTTTCCCGTTCCAGCCGTTGACCACCGTGTGCAGGAGAATCATATAGAGGCCAATCAAAGCGGGGACGTAAAAGACCGCGGTCAGCCCCTCGGGGGGATACCAGTGGAGAACGCTTATGAAGAAGAAGGAGGACATATAGCCCAGAAAGCCCCCCAGGGCCAGCAGGCCGATGCCAACGGGCCCGTACCACCGGGGCACATCCCGGATGGGCTCGGACTTGTGGGACTCCTGGACGATGTCGATGATGTTGGTCCGCTTCACGGACCGGCTCCCCAGGAAGAACATCATGGCGATGACAAAGGCGGAGAAGGCCAGGGACCAGACGTAGGCGGCGGGGTTGAACACCAGGCGCATCTCCTCCGTATCCACCACGCAGAGACGGAACACCTGCCACAGCACCCAGGCCAGGGGTCCGCCCAAAAGGGCCCCGGCGGCGCAGGAGCCCAGGGAGATCACTCCCAGCTCCCGGTACAGCTCCCCCCGCACCTGGGCCCGGGTGGCCCCCAGGGCCAGGAACACGCCGGTCTCCCGGGACTTCTGCCGGAAGAAGAGGCCGGAGGCGTAGGTGGTAAACACGGCGCAGCCGATGACCGCCAGGGTGAAGATCATCATGATCTGCTTGCGGCTGTCGCCTCCCTCGGGGAGGACGTTCAGGATGGTGGGGGCCCGCATCATGCAGATGTAGGCCGTAATCAGCAGCACGGAGAAGAAGCAGCAGCCCGAGAGGAGCGCGTATTGCTTCTTGTTCCTCCGGCGCATCAGGGCATAAACTTCGGAAAAATGGCGCATGGTTATTCCCTCCCCATTTCCCGGACCGCGTCCAGAAGCTGGTCCTGGAACGTCTCCCGCTCCGTGGCCCCCTTCTCCAGCACCTTCCAGACCACGCCGTCCCGGAGAATCACCACCCGGTCGCAGAAGGAGGCGGCGTAGGAGTCGTGGGTCACCATGAAAATCGTGGCCTCCAGGGCGCTCTTGGCCTGCTCAAAGGAGCGGATCACCGCCCGGGTGGACTTGGAATCCAGGTTGCCCGTGGGCTCGTCGGCCAGAATCAGCAGCGGGTGGTTGATGAGGGCCCGGGCCACGGCGGTGCGCTGCTTCTCGCCGCCGGAGATCTCCGCCGGGTATTTGTCCCGGATGGCGGAGATGCCGAAGACCTCACAGAGCTGGTCCGCCCGGGCCTCCGTCATGTCGGAGACCACGCCGCCGATGATGGCGGGGAGCAGGATGTTCTGCCGGACTGTCAGGCCGTCCAGCAGGAGGAAGTCCTGGAAGACGAAGCCCAGCTGCTTGTTCCGGACCTCCGCCAGGGCGTCCTCCCCCAGGCGGGCCAGTTCGGTTTTCCCCAAGCGGATACTGCCGGAGTCGGCGGGGATGTAGCAGGAAATGCAGTTCAAGAGGGTGGTCTTGCCGGAGCCGGAGGGGCCCATAACGGCCACGAACTCCCCCTTGCCCACTTCCAGGGAGACGCCCTTGAGCACTTCATAGGAGGTCTTCCCCACTTGATAGGATTTGCGCAGGTTTTCCACAGTCAGCATAATACTTTTCCTTTCTTACAGCACGAATCGAAGGGCGGCGATGACCGCCAGGTGAGCGGGATAAAAAGCGTAAAAAAACCACTTGGGGATTTTCAGCCCGGAGCGGGTGGGGAGGAAGATCAGCGGCGCGGCCAGCAGGGCAAACACAGCCCAGTCCACGGCGAAGCCTCCCAGCTTCAAGGCCAGCGGGTCCTCCAGATAGCCGCCCCAGAGGCAGGGCAGATAGGTCAGTACATAGAGGGCAGCGCCAATTTTGGGGTGGTTCCGGCAGAGGAAGAAAATCAGCATCAATTGAATCCCGATGCCGGAATAGTCGAAGTTCCACCAGCTCACCGCGAAGAAGGCCCCGAAAAACAGCCACCACTTCCGCTCCTTGAGCCCATACATGGCAAGCAGCGACAGGAACAGGGTGAAGAAGATGTTCCAGTTGCTCCAATTCCGGTCCACCATCCAGTCATCGGGGTGGAAAGCCAGGACATAGAAGGGCTGGGAAACCACGGCGAACACCGCCAGGCGGCCCAGATACCGCTTGATGTTTCGGGTGTACAGCAGTCCCACGGTCAGGCAGTAACAGAAAATCGGGAACGCCAGCCGCCCAATCCAGCGGAAGGCCCCGACCTCCGGAAAGAAGGCGCCGCCCACATGGTCGATGAGCATGGATACGATGGCGATGAGCTTCAAGAGGTCTGTGTCCAGATTCGTTTGCAGCCGGGGCCCCTGCCGGGGGACCTCCGTGGGGGTGGTCAGGGCGGCGCGGATGGAATTCCAATTCATAGCAAGCACTTCCTTTATTCTGTGACAGCGATTGATACGGAAGTCCGGCTATAAATTCTTACGTCCGCTTCCATTGCCAGAATAGCGCAAAAAAGCGGCCCCCGCAAACGGGGCCGCTCTCTTTGGCGGTTTTGCTGTAAAGTTTGGAAGCGCCCGGGGATACGATGTCATCTTTGGCGGTTTTGCCGTCATAATTGGTTTGGCGAACTGCGGGGGGTGTGCTATAATAGCCGTAGCAAACCGCAAGGAGATGAGACCATGCTGCGAATCGGCATCTGCGACGACAGCGCCGACGCCCGCGTCGCCCTCCGGGCCGCCCTGGAGCGGGCCCTGGAACGGCGGCGGAGCAGGGCGGACACGTCCTTTTTTGAATTCTCCTCCGGGGAGGGCCTCCTCCGCTGGCTGGAGAACCACGCCGGGGAACTGGATTTGGTGTTTCTGGACATTGAGATGGGGGACCTGGACGGCATGGAGACCGCCCGGCGCCTTCGGGAGGCGGACGAGGGGCTGCTGCTGGCCTTCGTCACCGGGTACACAGACCACGTGTTCGACGGCTACTCCGTAGGGGCCCTGGGCTATCTGATGAAGCCCCCCAAAGCGGAGCAGTTGGACGACGTGCTGGACCGCGCGGCGGCAGCCCGCCTCCGGGAGGGGGACGCGGCGTTCGTCTGCCGCAGCGGGGAAACCCTGTACCGGATTCCAAAGAAGACGATTCTCTATTTCGCCTCGGACCGGCGGCAGGTCACCTGTGTCTCCACCGTCCGGACCTATGTTTTCTACGGCAAGCTGGACGAGGTGGAGCAGGACGTGGGAGAGGGCTTTGTCCGGGTTCACCAGCGCTATCTGGTCCGAACCGGAGCTGTGGACCGGCTGGAGGGCGCCCAGATCTTCGTGGGAGACGAGGTGATTCCCGTCAGCCGGGCCTGCCGCTCCGCCGCCCTGGCCGCCCTGGCCCGGACAGCCCTGGAGGGCTAGGCCATGGCTTCAACGTTTTTGATCAAACTGGCGGAATACCTGCTGCTCTGCTTTCAAAATTGGTTCTGGCTGATCCTGGTGTTTACCAGCGGCTTCTTCCTCTTTCGGATCGTGTCCGCCTTTTTGGCGGTGAAGCCCCGGCGGGGCTGGCGAATCGCGCTGGTCCTGTTTCTGGGCAGCATCTCCGACATGGTGATTTGGTTGGGGGACACCAATCTGCTGTTCATCCTGCTGTTCTTTTTCCCCGTGCTCCTGCTGGCCTCCAAGGGGGCCCGGGCCGGGCGGCTGGCGCTGACGGTCATCTTTTTCTGCCTCATCATGTCCGTCAACGCCGTGCTGGATACCTATTATGGCCCCATTATGGCCCACTTCGGCCTGGACGATCTGTATTACTACAGCAGTAAATTCATCCGCCTCGCCGTCTGGGCCCTGCTGTACCTGGCGCCGCGGAAACACCTGCCAAAGCGCCCGCCCCAGCTCTCCCCCCGGTTTTGGAATCTGGTGCTGCTCCTGGCCGCCATGCCCTTCAGCTCGTTGCTGGCGGTGGTGCTGCTGCCCCTTCTCCAGTCGGATTATATCTACAGCAACGCTCTTCTCCACGGCCTGATTATGAATCTGGGGGTGGCGGTGCTCCCCTTCATCTTCCTCACCTCCCTGGCCCTGCTGTACGCCATATTGGTACTGGAAAACCACCAGCGGCTGGAGGAGGCAGACAAGCTGGCCTCCCTCCGGGAAAGCTACTACCAGGGCCTCCAGCGGGAGGAGCGGCAGGTCCGCACTCTCCGCCACGACCTGCGGAACCACCTGACCGCCCTTCGGGGTCTGGTGGAGCTGGGGGAATGTGAAAAGGCCCTTCGGTACATGGATCAATTGGCGGATTCCTCCGCCCTCCGGGGCGGGCGGAGGCTCTGCGAAAACGACGCCGCCAACGCCGTCCTCTCCGCCAAGGCGGAGGCCATGGGCCAGGCAGGCCTGACGGCAGACTTTACCGTGGCGCTGCCCAAGGAGCTGCCCCTGGCGGAGGTGGATCTCTGCGCGCTGCTGGGGAACGCGGCGGACAACGCCATGGAGGCGGCGGAGCGGGCGGAGGACAAAACCGTCACCCTCCGCTGCCGGACGGAGAAGGGACTCTTCATGCTCCGAGTGGAGAACGCCTATGCCGGGGAGCTGGCCCTGGATCTGGCCACTACCAAGACGGACAAGGCCTCCCACGGCTTCGGCCTGGCGGGGATGCGGGAAATCGCGGAGCGCCTGGGCGGGTCCCTGGAGACCCGGGCGGGAGGCGGGCGGTTCCAGCTGGTGGTCTGCCTACCCCTGGACGGCGGAGGTCCGGCGCCGGGGCAGTCCTCCCCGGCCAGGGCACCGAAGAAGCCGCTCTTCCGCAAGGCCCGGTGAAAACCGCGCAAAAAGCCTGTAACCTCAAGGGTTACAGGCTTTTTACAGACCTTGGTCCTATCGGATCTCCCGGGCCTTGACCCGCAGCCGGTTCACGGCACGGGCCAGGGTGGCCTGGGCCAGCTGGTATTCCTGACGGCTCTTTCTCTGGAGCATGGCCTCCCGGGCCTCGTCGGCCTCCCGCTGGGCCCGGGCGGCGTCAATCTCCTCCGGGCGTTCCACCGAGTCCACCAGAATCACCACATCGTTCTTCTCCACCTTCATCATGCCCGAGGACACCGCCGCCAGCTCCACCGGCCCCTCCGGAGTCTGATAGCGGAGCATGCCCGGCCGGACGGCGGCGATCATGCTGCTGTGATGGGCCAGGATGCCCTGCTCCCCGTCGCTGGTGGGAATGGTGAGCCGAACACAGGGGCCTTCATAGAAGCTGCGATCCGCCGCGAGGATATGCACCTGAAAAGGATCCATCACACCTCACCCGCTTCCAGCTTCTTCGCCTTCTCCACAACGTCCCTCCAGGTGCCCACGTTGTAAAACGCGGCCTCCGGATACTGGTCCAGCTCGCCGTTCACCAGCTTCTCAAAGCTCTCCAGGGTATCGGCCAGGGGGACATACACCCCGGGAATCCCGGTGAACTTCTCCGCCACCGTGGTGGGCTGGGCAAAAAAGCGCTGAAGCCTCCGGGCCCGGGCCACGGTTTTCTGGTCCTCCTCGCTGAGCTCATCCATGCCCAGGATGGCGATGATGTCCTGGAGCTCCATATACTTCTCCAGAATCTCCTGGCACTTCCGGGCCACGCGGTAGTGCCGCTCCCCCACCACGTCGGCCTCCAGAATGCGGGAGGAGGAGGCCAGGGGGTCCACCGCCGGGTAGATGCCCTGCTCGGAGATTTTCCGGCTCAACACCGTGGTGGCGTCCAGATGGGCGAAGGTCGTGGCGGTGGCCGGGTCCGTCAGATCGTCGGCGGGAACGTAAACCGCCTGGACGGAGGTGACGGAGCCGTTCTTCGTGGAGGTGATGCGCTCCTGGAGTTCCCCCATTTCATTGGCCAGCGTGGGCTGATAGCCCACGGCGGAGGGCATGCGCCCCAGCAGGGTGGAAACCTCGCTGCCCGCCTGGACGAAACGGAAAATGTTGTCGATGAAAAGCAGCACGTCCTTGTGCTCCCGGTCCCGGAAGTACTCCGCCATGGTGAGCCCCGCCAGGGCCACCCGCATACGGACGCCGGGGGACTCGTTCATCTGGCCGAAGACCAGGGCGGTTTTCTCGGACACGCCGCTCTCCCACATCTCATGCCAGAGATCGTTGCCCTCCCGGCTGCGCTCTCCAACGCCGGTGAAGATGGAGTAACCGCCGTGCTCCGTGGCCACGTTGTGAATCAGTTCTTGAATCAGCACCGTCTTGCCCACGCCGGCGCCGCCGAAGAGACCGATCTTGCCTCCCCGGGGATAGGGCTCCAGAAGGTCGATGACCTTGATGCCCGTCTCCAGGATCTCCACCGCCGGACTCTGCTCGTCAAAGGCGGGGGGCTTGCGGTAAATGCTCCTTCGGGGCGTCCCCTCGGGCACGGGGCCTCCGCCGTCGATGGGCTGGCCCAGGACGTTGAACATCCGCCCCAGGGTGGCCGCACCCACGGGCACCTCAATGGTCCGGTCCGGCACGTCCACGGCCAAGCCCCGGGCCAAGCCCTCGCTGGGAGAGAGCATAATGCAGCGCACGGTGTTCCGCCCGATGTGCTGAGCCACCTCCATCACCCGCAGGGCCCCATCCTTCTCTACGGTCAGCTCTTCCCGCAGACGGGGGAGTTCGCCCTCCGAAATCTCCACGTCGATGACGGGACCGGATATCTGTACTATGATTCCACGTTCCAAATCCGTTACCTTCCCTTCTTTTGGCGCTGGGCCCGGGCTCCTGCGGAAATCTCAGTAATCTCCTGGGTAATGGCCGCCTGGCGGACCCGGTTATACTGGAGGGACAATTCCCCCAGCAGCTTTTCCGCATTTCGGTTGGCGTTGTCCATGGCGGTCATACGGGCATTCTGCTCGCAGCAAAAGCTGTCGATCAGCGCACTGTAGATAAAACCGGACACATAGCTCTGCATAATGCCGTCCAGTACCGCCTTTGCGTCCGGATAGAACTCAAAGGGGTCCTGCACCGCCCGTTCCCCAGCGGGGGGCTGGGCAAAATAGGTCCGGTGAAAGGGCAAAAGCCGGGTGCTGCGGGCCTGAAAGCTCATGGCGCTTTCCATATCCGTATAGACTACGAAAATCTCCCGCAGCTCCCCCCGGTCAAAACCGTCCAGCAGCAGGGCGCTGATCTCCCGGGCCCGCGCCATGGTGGGATTCTGGGCGGTATAGAGGAAGCTGTGCTCAATGGGAATACGGCGCTGGGCGAAAAAGCGCCGGCCGTACTCCCCCACCACGAAGAGCTTGGTATCCGGGTTCCGCTCCAAAAGCCGGAGGGCCTCCCGGATGGCGTTTTGGTTATAGGCTCCGGCCAAGCCCTTATCCGCAGTAATTACCAGACAACCATAGGTCCCCTCCAGGGGCGCGTCGTTGTTCAGCGGGTAAAAATAGGGACTGTCCACATCGTAGGCCGTGCGAAAAATCCGCTTGATCTCCCCTTGCAGGGCCTCGAAATAGGGCCGGGTCTGGTCCAGCTCCTGCCGGGCCCGCTGGAGCTTGGTGGACGCAATGAGATACATGGCGTTGGTGATCTTCCGGGTCTCGCCCACGCTTTGAATGTGGGTCTTGATCTCCTTCGTTCCCGCCATGTCAGCCACCACGCTTCCCGTTATAGGCCGCCAGGGTATCCCGGGCCAGATTCACGATCTCCTCCCGGTCCTCCTCCGTCAGCTGGCCGGTACGGTCAATCCGGCTGCACAGGTCTGGGACTTCCTCCTCCACCGCGGCCAGCAGCCGGGCCCGGAAGGCGTCCTGCTCCTCCAGGGGTACGTCCTGCATCACATGGGCCATGGCCGAGACTAGAATGACCACCTGCTGGTGCTGGGCGAAGGGGGCGTACCGGCTTTGGCGCAGCAGGCGCATCAGGCCCTGTCCATAGGCCAGCTGGCGCTTGGTGGCCTCGTCCAAATCACTGGAGAACTGGGTGAAGACCTCCATCTCCCGGTACTGGGCCAGGTCCAAACGGATCGCCCCCGCGGCGGAACGCATGGCCTTGGTCTGAGCCGCGCCGCCCACCCGGGACACGGAGAGGCCCACGTTGACGGCGGGGCGCTGCCCGGCGAAAAACAGGTCCTCCTCCAGGAAAATCTGGCCATCGGTGATGGAGATGATATTCGTTGGAATGTAGGCGGACACGTCCCCCGCCTGGGTCTCCACAATGGGAAGGGCGGTCATGCTGCCGCCTCCCAGCTCGTCGGAGAGATGGGCCGCCCGTTCCAGGAGGCGGGAGTGGAGGTAGAACACGTCGCCGGGGTAAGCCTCCCGGCCCGGGGAACGCTCCAGCAGCAGGCTCAGCGTCCGATAGGCGATGGCGTGCTTACTGAGGTCGTCGTAAACAATAAGGACATCCCGGCCCTGGCGCATGAAGAACTCCCCCAGGGCGCAGCCCGCATAGGGCGCGATGTACTGGAGGGCCGCGGAGGCGCTGGCCGGGGCGCTGACCACAGCGGTGTATTCCATGGCTCCCCGGCGGCTGAGATTTTCCACAATCTGGGCCACGCTGCTGGTCTTCTGGCCGATGGCCACGTAAACGCAGACCACGTCCTTGCCCTTCTGGTTCAAAATTGTATCCAGGGCGATGGAGGTCTTGCCGGTCTGGCGGTCGCCGATGATCAGCTCCCGCTGGCCCCGGCCGATGGGGAACATGGAGTCGATGGCCAAGAGGCCCGTCTCCATGGGGGCGTTTACCGGCTGGCGGTCCAGAATACCGGGAGCCGGGGTCTCAATGGGCCGGTAGGACTCCGCCGTGATCCGGCCCTTGCCGTCCAGAGGGACGCCCAGGGCGTCCACCACCCGGCCCAGGTACTCCTCGCCCACAGGCATGCCAGCGGTCTTCAAGGTCCGGCGGACCATGCTGCCGGCGGACACCTCCTCGCCGGCGCTGAACAAAATGCAACTCAGCCCGTCCCGGCGCAGGTCCTGCACCATACCCTTCACGCCGGAGGCAAAAACCAGCACCTCGCCATACTGGGCGTGGTCCAAGCCCCGAACGGTGGCGATCTCCCCGTCCACCGTTACCACTTCGCCGATCTCCTCGGGGGCAACGGCCACCGTCCAGTTCTCCACTGCCTGACGCATCAGGGGCAGGATGTCGTTGGACCCGGCCTCCAGGTGGCGCACATAGTCCCGGAACTGCCGGACCCGGCCCGGCAGCGTCCAGTCGTACATATCCGCTCCCACCTGAAGGCGGAAGCCCTGCCGGAGGGCCTCGTCCTTCTCCCAGTGCAGGGGAACCTTCCGCTTGTACTTTTTCGCCAGAAACTCCTCAAAGCGCCGGAGCTGTTCCTCCGTGGGCTGGACGGCGCTGCGGAGCTCCGCTTTCAGGCTGCCTCTATTGCTCCTCATGGGACTCTCCTCCCTCCGCCAGATCCAGGAACTGGTCGAAGAGGTCCGTGTCGGCCTTCACCGTCAGCTTCTTCACCGCCGCCACCGTCAGCTCCCGCAGCTCCCGCTGAGACTCCCGGATGATATGCTCCCGGCTGTTGGCCGCCTCTTCCTTGGCTTTGGCCACGATCTTCTGCGCCTGGGCCATCTGCTCCTCCACGGACTGCTGAACCGCCGCCTGGGCCTTGGCCCGGGCCTGATGAATTTCATCCTCCGCCCCGTCCAGCTTGGCCTGGTAGGCGGCTTTCAGCTCCTCCGCCTCCCGAAGCTTCCCGGCGGCCTGTTCCTCCATCTCCCGGTAATGAGCCTCCCGCTTCTCCATGAACTGCTTCACAGGCTTATAGAGCAGGAAATAGAGCCCGCCGGTGAGAATGGCCAAATTCATCCAATGCAGCAAAATCTGCTGCCAATCTACATTCAAGGGGATATTCACAGCCTCCACCTGCCTTACAACACGAAGATGATGAGGATGACCACCAGCAGCGCGTAAATGATGGCCGTCTCAATAAAGACCAGACCCAGCATCAGCATGGTTCGAATCTTGCTCTCGGCCTCCGGCTGGCGTCCGATGCTCTCCACCGCCTTGCCGGTGGCGACGCCCATGCCCACACCGCCGCCGGCGGCAGCCAGACCGATGGCCAAGGCTGTGGCCAAGGCCTTTCCGGAGATGACGCCGCCCTCTTCTTCTTGGACCTCCGTCTGGGCGGCGGGTTCCCCGGACTCCTCCTCCGCAGCAAAGGCAGGCACGGCGAGAACCAGGGCCATCAGAAATACCAGGCCCAAAATGCGCAGCTTCTTTACCAGCTTGTTCATAATAGAAAACCTCCGATTAAGTAAATGTAGTGTTTTCAAACGCACACACGTCCGTAAGCGCAAGAAGACGTCTCTTTAACGGCGCTTCTTCTCCTTAGGCGGCGAAGGCTCCGAAACCTCACCGTAGTACAGGGCCGTCAGCATGGTGAGCACATAGGCCTGAATCAGGGCGTGGAGCAGCGTAAAGAGCACGCCCACCACCACCGGCAGCACGAAGCTCAAATTCACATAGTAGTACACCAGCTCCGTCACCAGCAGCCCGCTGAGCAGAGCGCCGAAGAGCCGAAAGCTCATGGAAATCGGCAGGGAAAACTCCTTCAGGGTCTTCCCTATGCCCTTAACTCCGTTTACCGCGATGCCACCGGAGAGGATCACCAGATAGGAAAAGGTGCCCATGGCGATAGCGGCGTTAACGTCGGAGAGCGGCGCGGGCAGGGTGATGGGATGGCCGTGGGCCATGAGGGCCTGGAGCCCCAGGAGCTCAAACAGGGTTCCCACGAAAATATAAGCTCCGGCGGCGAATATGTAAGCCCCAAGGAAGCCGTAACGGTGGGGGCTGCTGCCCTTGGCCATGCCACCGAAGAGGTTTACCACTTCCTCCAGCAGCATCTGGAACCGTCCGGGCACATACTGGAACTTTGGAATCGCGAAGATACGGATTCCTGCGGCGGCGGCCAGCAGCAGCGCCGTCACCGTAAACGCGGAAATCAGCCCCGGATTCACGTTCTTCCCCCCAAAGAGGCGAACCTGATTGACCTCGTGAAGCACGGCGTCCCGCATGGCCTCCTGCACAGTCTCCGTCCGGCCGGCCGGTCCTATGAGCAGAACGCCGGCCAGAAGCAAAAGAACCGCTCCCAGCCACAGCGCCAAGGCCTTTTTGTGTTGTTTCATCAAGCATCCCTTCTCTCCATCATTTCCCCGGGCCCAGGCCGGCGGGCACGGCGGAAGAATCGGTACGGTTTGATTATAGTAACTCCAGCGAAAATGTCAAGGCTCCCAGGGACGAAAACGCTTACGCGCCGCAAATTTCCCTTCGATCTCTTAACGTTTTCTTAATGGGAAAAGGAAACGTCCGGAATTTCCCTCAGGCGGTCATTCCGGACGTTTCCCTCTCAGCTTTTCAAAACGGCTTACCCCGCCAAGTATATCTGAGTGTAAATCCCGACCCAATGCAGGGCGGCACCCGCCAGCACAAAGACATGCCAAACGCAGTGATCGTACTTCTTCTTCCCCGCGAAGGGAATCATCCCCAGGGTATAGGCCAGCCCTCCGGCGAAGATAAAGCCCAGCAGCGTCCGGCTTTGGAGGTACATCTGGGGGAGGAACACCAGCCCGCTCCAGCCGATGAGAAAATAGAGCGTAAAATGCAGCGCCCGCCAGCGGCCCGGCCCAAAGACCATCACCAGCGTCACGCCGGTGAAGATCACCACCCACTGGACACAGAACAGCGCCACGCCGACGGTTCCCCCCAGATAGAGCAGTAAAATCGGGGCGAAGGTCCCGCCGATCAGAAGATAGATGGACGTATAGTCAAATCGGCGGAGGACCCGCTTGGCCCCGGAGCCGGAGGGCATGGCGTGATAGACGCAGCTCATCAGCATCATCACCACCATGCTGATGCCATAGAAGCAGGTGGCCAGCAGTTCCATGGGACCCCGGGAGTGCACCAGCAGCAGCGTCAGTGCCGCCGCCGCCCCCAGGACGCCAAGGCCGTGGCTCACCGCGTTAAAAACCTCTGCCCCCAGAGTCAGACGAGGCGGCTCGTTCCGGGCCTGTACTTTCGCCCTGCGCACCGCCTTTAAGCGGGCGCGCTGTATTTGCTGTTTTGTCAAGGCAGCCTCCATAACGTACCTCCCACGTTTCCGTTCGAAATGCCAATATCACTTAATATAGTTTTTAATATTATATTATATGATTTGCACTTATATTTCAAGTAGTTTCTGCAAAATTTTTTTGCCTATCCGATACTTTTCATTCTAGCACAAAAAAGAGGCAAAAGCTTTATCGAAATCGCCAAATGTTTTGACAAAAAGCCGTCGGACAGGCAGGTTTTCCGTAGCTTTTCCATAGGCGCCCATCCGCCCCCCTTTGAAGCGTCCTCCGGCCGAAAAGGCAAAACCGGGAGAGCCCTTCACTGGGCGTCTCCCGGTCTCCGGTCAAGATGAATTTTAGGATTCGTTTGTCGCGCCCCCTGGACCCTCCTCCAGCCCAGCCAGGCTCCTCCGAAACTGCACGGAGAACAAGGTCGCCGTGGCCGTCACCGCCAGGAAGTCCGCCACCGGCTCCGCCAGGAACACGGCAAAGGCCTTGTTCTCAAATAAGCCCGGCAGAATATAGATGAGCGGGATCAATAGGATAATCTTCCGCAGCACCGCCAGAAACAGCGACGCCTTGGCATTCCCCAGGGCCACAAAGGTCTGCTGGCAAGCAATCTGAATGCCGAAGAGGCAGGTGGTGCCCATGTAGATCCGCAGAGCCCAGGCGGCGTAGTCCACCAGCTCCGCAGAGTTGTTAAAAACCTGGACAAACACCCGGGGAAAGAGCTGCACCACCACCCAGAGAACGGTGGAGTATAGGACGCAGGATTTCAGCAGACAGACGAAGGCGTCCTTCACCCGCTGGGGGTTGCGGGCTCCATAGTTATAGCTGATGATGGGCTGAGCTCCCTGGCTCAGTCCCTGTAGGGGCATCATGGCAAACTGCATCATGCTGGTCAGCACGGTCATGGCTCCCACCGCCACATTTCCCCCGTACCTCAGCAGGGAGGAGTTAAAGCACACGGCAATAAGGCTCTCCGTGGACTGCATGATAAAGGGCGACAGGCCCAGGGCCAGACTGGGCAGAAACACCTTGGGGTCTGGCCGAAGGTCCTGCTTCCGCAGCCGCCACTTGGTCTGGGCCCCGGTAAGGAAGCGGAGCACCCACACGGCGGAAACCGCCTGGGAGAGAATGGTCGCCAGAGCCGCGCCCCGGACCCCCAAGCCGAAGACGAAGATGAAAATGGGGTCCAGCACCGTGTTCAGTCCCGCGCCAATGAGCACGGTTTTCATGCTGACGGTGGTGAAGCCCTGGGCGGTGATGTAGGCGTTCATTCCCAGAGTCACCTGGACGAACAGGGTGCCCAGGGAGTAGATTCGCATATAGTCCAAAGCATAGCCAATGGTGCTCTCGCTGGCGCCAAAGGTCAAAAGCAGCGGCTCCGCGAAGCTTTGGAACACCAGTGTCAGCAAAAGGGAAGTTCCGCACAGCAGCGTAAAGCTGTTGCCCATAATCCGCTGGGAACCCTCCAGGTCTCCCCGGCCCTCTTGGATAGAGGCCCTGGGCGCGCCGCCCATGCCCATCAGCGCCGCAAAGGCGGAGATAATCATGATGACCGGCAGACAGACGCCCACGCCGGTGAGCGCCAGAGCCCCCACGGTGTCCACCGGCTGCATATGGCCGATGTAAACCCGGTCTACCAGATTATAGAGCATGTTCACCACCTGGGAGGTGATGGTCGGCAGGGCCAGGGAAAACAGCAGCTTCCCCACTTTCCCGCTGCCCAAATCCACACGTTGTCGGTTCATTTGCAAACGCTCCTTTATCCAGGGCCGCGAGACGCGCACTCCACGCCGCCGGCCATATTTTTTCCTCAGACTTCTGCTGTCAGTTCCTCCGTCTCCCGCAGAATGCGCTCCAGCAGATCCAGGAAGACGGCCCGCTCCTCCTCACTGAGCCCGGCCAGCAGCCGCCGCCCGCAGGCGGCCTGGATCTCCTGGGCCTCCCGGGCCAAGGGGATTCCCTCCGCCGTAATGGTCAGATGGACAATCCGCCGGTCCGTTCCGTCGGCCCTCCGGGTGAGAAATCCCCGGCCCGTCAGCACCTCCACCGCCTGGGACACCTGGGACTTCGCCAATCCCCGGAGCTCGGTCACGTCCCTGGCGGTATTCTGATCCGGGTGATTGGCCAAGAACAGCAGCACATGAATCTCCCGCATGGACAGGTCCATCCGCTCCAACAGGGGGAGAAATTGACGGTTATAGTATTTCCGGAAGGTCTGGGGCAAGCGGGTCAGTTGGGCAATGGTCAGCATGGCGGCCCCCCTCCTTTGTTCTTTTAAGAACCGTTCTTTTCAGAACTTTATGGAGTATAGCACGTTTCCATCGGACTGTCAAGTCCACGGCGAACCTGGGAGTGCCCTATTGCGCATTTTAAAAGGGGACCATCGTGTAGGGGCCGCCCAGGGGGCCGGCCCCTACAAAATAAAATCTCTGAATAGGGCACTCCCCCGGACCTTCCGCCGAAAGAACATCCCCTCCGTGGAAATTCGCATTGCTCATAGAAAAAATGGATTGACCAAACTATTTCCGTATTGTATACTATTATTTCAATCGGAGTACCCACCGGAGGCGCCCGTCCCGCCAGTTTGAACGCCACCCCAGCGGAAAAGAGGAAAACGCCTATGAGTTCACAAAGCACCGCCGCCTATCAGCAGATCAAGGATATGATCTTCCGTATGGAGCTTTTGCCCGGGACCCGAATTCCGGAGCTCCAGATTTCCGCGAAGCTATCCATCAGCCGGACGCCCATTCACGACGCCCTGCGCCGTCTGGAGTCGGAGGGACTGGTGACCATTGGCCAAAACCGGGGAGCCGCCGTCACCTGCTTCAGCGACGAGGAAATTCAGGAAATCGGCGTCGTCCGTCTGGCCCAGGACATTTTGTCCGCAGAGCTGGCCGCTTACTACGGCAGCGCCTCCGATTTCGATCAGCTAGGGCGTCTGGCCGAGATCTGCGAGGAGGCCTCCAGCCAGGGGGACGTCTACGGGCGTATCCGCACGGACCGGGATTTCCATCTGGCCATTGCCAATATCTCCGGCAACTCCCGTCTGATTGCCCAGCAGTACGCGATCTATCAGCAAATCCACCTGATTCAGGTGTCCAAGTACGTGGACGTAGCCCACAGCCTGCTGCAAATCCATCATCATAAGCCCCTGGTGGCTGCGATTCAAAGCGGCAATCTGCCGGAAATCCGCCGGTTGACCTGTCAGCATGTGAAGGATTTTCACCGGTTGAATCCTTACCTCCTGCGCTGCTACGGCGGTGAGGCGGAGAACGCTTCTTCCTGAGCTCCCCGGCAGAACACAGCTTCCCGTTTGCCGCGCAAAAAAGGACTTCGGAATCCATCCGAAGTCCTTTTTCATTCATAATCACGCCTTCTTGGCGATCTCGGTGAGCTGGGTAAACGCAGCGGCGTCGCTGACAGCCAGCTCCGCCAGCATCTTGCGGTTGATGTCAATGCCCGCGGTCTTCAGCCCGTGCATGAAGGTGGAATAATTCATACCGTTGAGCTTGCAGGCGGCGGAAATCCGGGTAATCCACAGGGAACGGAAATCCCGCTTCTTCAGCTTGCGGCCGGTGTACGCATAGCTCAGGGACTTCATCACCGCCTGATTGGCAACCCGGAAGTGCTTGGACTTAGAGCCCCAATAGCCCTTCGCCAGCTTCATGATCTTATTTCTTCTCTTGCGCGTCATCATCGCGCCCTTGACTCTAGCCATTGTAAAAAGCCTCCTATTCGAACTTACTTATAGGGAATCATCTTGCGGATCGCGTCCACGTTGGTGGCGTCGGCATAGCCGCCGGTGCGGAGGCGGCGGGTCCGCTTGGTGTCCTTCTTGGTCAGGATATGACTTTTGTAGGCTTTGGCGCGCTTGACCTTGCCGGTCTTGGTGAGGTTGAATCTCTTCTTTGCGCCGCTGTGGGTCTTCAGTTTCGGCATAGCGATTGACTCCTTCCGTGTTGTTGAAAATCTTTTGAGGCCAAACCGGGCGGACCTGCCGCCCGGGGGCTGTCTTTACCCTTGCGCCGTATTATTTACCGGCCTTGGGGGAGAGGAAAATGGACATCATCCGTCCCTCCAGCTTGGCGGGCCGGTCCAGGTTGGCAACCTCGGTACACTCCGCGGCGAAGCGGGTCAGCAAATCCCGCCCAATGTCGGTGTGCGCCATCTCACGGCCGCGGAAACGAACGGAGACCTTGACCCGGTTGCCGTCGGCGATGAACTTCTGGGCATTGCGGAGCTTCGTGTTGAAGTCCCCGATGTCGATGCCCGGAGACATCCGAATCTCCTTGATCTCCACCACATGCTGATTCTTTCTGGCCTCTTTTTCCCGCTTGCTCTGCTCAAACCGGAACTTCCCATAGTTCATCAGTTTGCAGACCGGGGGTTTGGCCTGGGGCGAAATCTTGACCAAGTCCAGATTCTGTTCCTCGGCGATCCGCAGGGCCTGAGCTGGAGCCATAATGCCAAGCTGTTCGCCCGCAGCGCCAATCAGACGGATTTCCTTGTCGCCGATATTCTCATTCAGTTCATGCACTTGCTTACTAATGGTCAAAGCACCTCCATCCTAAAACTAACAAAACGCGGATACCACCGGCATCCGCGCAACGACAAACCGCCCTGAACGGCAGTCCGAAGTGAACAAGTGTAAACCTCTTCGCGATACGCTGGAGGTGAGGCGGATGCAATCAGCCCTCTTTGTTTTGCTCATTTAGTATACCAGTCCCCCGCCCGGTTGTCAACAAAGATTTTTCGTTTTTTTGAATATTTTTCTTCCCGTCCGGCAAAAATACCCCTGTACTCACGAGAGTGGAAAGGAGGTATCCTCATGGAGAACCGTAACAACCAGAACGAGCGCGAGCAGAACCAGCAGAACAACCAGAAGGAGCAGCGCAATCAGAAGGAGAACCGCAAGTAAGCTCCTCTTTGTGAAAAATCCGGCGGCAGGGACCTGTTTCCTGCCGCCGGATTTTTTTACGTGAACACGCCTGGGCCAGCCGTCTTCCAATACAGCTCCCTTTGGGCTTACTCCTCCGCCTCCGGGGGCAAGCCCACCTCCGGCATCAGCTCCCGGCTGACAATCCGGAGGATCTCCTCCAGCCGGGCACACTCCTCCGGAGTGAAGCGGGCGGCGACCCGGTTCATCACGGTTTCAATATAGTTACTGGAGACGTTGTAATAATCGACATACTTCTGCGTTGGCACCAGATGGTACTCCCGCCGGTCGCTGGCCGACTGCACCTTTTCTATATAGCCCTTTCTCATCAGGCTGTTGACCTTATACGCCGCGTTGGGCGGGGAGATGCGCATAAAATGCGCGAACTCGTTGACCGTGGGACGGCCCAGGGCCTGGATGGACTCCATGCAAAAGGTCTCCACGGTGGTCAGGCTGGCCTCCCGGTCCTGAAAACGCCGGAAAATCTCCTGATAAAAATGCAGCTTGAATTTGGAATAAACACTGTTGAAGGCCTGTTCCAGCATGGTCCTTCCTCCTTCCGCCGAGTCTCTACCACTGCTATTATATCGAAATCGGTCGAAAAAGGCAACCGGAACTGCGGCCACATTTTTATCCAATCGCAAAGGTCAGCTCCGCCGTGACGGCCACCTGGCCGTCCACCTTCGCCACGCACTCGCCAACGCCCACCGGGCCCTTCTGGCGGGTCAGCCGGCACTCCAGCTCCACCACGTCTCCGGGAACCACCTGCCGCTTAAACCGGGCGTCCTTCACCCGGCCCAGAAAGGCCAGCTTTCCCTGGTTCTCCGGCAGGGCCAGCACCGCCACGCCGCCCACCTGGGCCAGAGCTTCGATGAGCAGCACTCCGGGCATCACGTGCTTTTGAGGAAAGTGCCCCTGGAAGAAGGGCTCGTTGACGGTGACGCACTTGATTCCCTTGGCCCACTGGCCCGGCTCTCCATCCACAATCTTGTCCACCAGGGCGAAGGGGTAACGGTGGGGCAGAATCTCTGCGATCTCGTTGGAATTGTACTGCATTCCCATACTCAGCCCTCCCACTTCCGGAAGAGCAGGCTGGCATTGTGCCCGCCAAAGCCCAGGGAGTTGGAGAGCACGCAGCCCAGGGCCGCCTCCCGGCCCTGGTTCGGCACAACGTCCAGGTCGCAGTCCGGGTCCGGAGTCTGGTAGTTGATGGTGGCGGGAATAAAGCCTTCCTTGAGGGACATGGCACAGAAAATAGCCTCCACGGCTCCCGCCGCCCCCAGCATGTGCCCCGTCATGGACTTGGTCGAACTCATGGCCAGCCGGTAGGCGTGGTCCCCAAAGACCGTCTTCACGGCGGCGGTCTCTCCAGCATCGTTCAGGTGGGTAGAGGTGCCGTGGGCGTTGATATAATCCACGTCCTCGGGCTTCGCTCCCCCGTCGGCCAGGGCCAGGGCCATCGCCTCCGCACCGCCGCTGCCGTCGGGCCTGGGCGCGGTCATGTGGTAAGCGTCGCAGGTGGCCCCATAGCCGGTGATCTCCGCGTAAATCTTCGCTCCCCGGGCCTGGGCATGTCCCAGCTCCTCCAGAAGCAAAATCCCGGCGCCCTCGCCCATGACAAAGCCGCTGCGCTCCCCGTCAAAGGGAATGGAGGCCCGGTTGGAATCCTGGCTCTGAGACAGGGCCTTCATGGAAGTGAACCCTCCCACAGCCAGAGGGGTCAACGCCGCCTCCGCGCCGCCGCAAAGCATCACCTCCGCGTAGCCGTCCCGGATATAGTGGAAGGCGTCCCCCACGGCGTTGGCTCCGCCGGCGCAAGCCGCCACAGGACAGGAGCACAGTCCCCAGAAGCCCGCGTCGATGGCCACCCGTCCGGCGGCCATGTTGCAGATGCCGGTGGGAATGAAGAACGGCGACACCCGGTCCCAGCCCCGGGCCAAGCCCCGGTCATGCTCCTCCTCGGTGATATCGATGCCGCCAATGCCGCTGGAAACCATCACACCGCAACGCTTCGCCTCGGCCTCTTCCACCTGAAACACTCCGTCCGCCAGCGCCTCCCGGGCGGCGGCCAGGGCAAACTGGGTAAACCGCCCCATCCGCTTGGCCTCCGGCTTGCCAAACAGGGCGTCGGGCTCAAAGCCCTTCACCTCGGCGGCCAGCTGTACCTTCATTCCGGCGGGATCATAGCGGCGAATGGGTCCAATGCCGCAAACACCCTCCCGCACGCCCCGCCAGCTCTCCCGAGCAGTGAGCCCCAAAGGCGTAACGGCCCCCAGCCCGGTAATCACGACTCTGCGTCGTTCCATAGTAAAACCTCCTTTGAACAAATAGGAGTGAGGAGATGGGAGGGATTCCCGCCCGGAAGCGTTCCATTCTCGTTCTGTCTCCACTCCAACACGCAAAACTTCCAGGGATATCTCCTGTCCCCTGTCTCGTCTCACATCGCCATGCCGCCGTCCACCGCCAAAACCTGTCCGGTGATATAGGCGGCGTCGTCGCTTGCCAGGAACACAATGGCCTTGGCCACGTCCTCCGGCGCCCCCAGGCGGCCCGCGGGAATTTCCCCGGTGGCGGCGGAACGGGCGGCGTCGGATAAAGCGGCGGTCATATCCGTCTCAATGAAGCCCGGCGCCACGGCGTTCACCGTAACGCCGCGGGATGCCAGCTCCCTGGCCAGGGATTTTGTCATGCCGATAACCCCCGCCTTGCTGGCCGCGTAGTTCACCTGTCCGGCGTTGCCCCGGAGGCCCACCACGCTGCTCAGATTCACGATGCGGCCATAACGCTGCTTCAGCATCAGCTTCGAAACCGTCTTCATGCAGAGGAACGCGCCTTTCAGATTCGCGGCGACCACCGCATCGAAATCCGCCTCGCTCATGCGCATGAGAAGGTTGTCCCGGGTGATCCCGGCGTTGTTCACCAGGATGTCAATCCGGCCAAAGCGCTCCACAGCGGCCTTCACCAGGGCGTCCACCCGGGCGGCGTCGGACACATCGCACTGAACGGCCAGGGCCTTGGCTCCCAGAGCCTCCACGGACCAGACGGTCTCCTGGGCCGCCGCCTCGTTTCCGGCGTAGCAGAGGACCACATTGGCTCCTCCCTTCGCCAGCTCCAGGCAAACCGCCCGGCCGATGCCCCGGCTGCCGCCGGTGACCAGGGCGGTTTTATCTGTAAAGTTCATTTCCTTCACTCTCCTTTTACTGCCTTGCACAGGGCCTCCGCCAGGCCTTCCACCTCCGCCACGGTCTCCACGGCGCAAATGGGGGTGTCCACCGTCTTTTTCACAAAGCCGCTGAGGGCCTTTCCAGGCCCAATCTCCACCAGGGCCTCTGCGTGCGCGCTCATATTGCGAATGCTCTGCTCCATATACACGCTGCTCATCACCTGACGGACCAGCAGTCCCGGGATGTCGGCCTTCGGTTCGGCAGGGACGTCTCCCAGGCAGTTGAACAGCACAGGAATCTGAGGCTCCCCAAAGGATACCGTCTCAAAATAGCTCCGCAGGGCATTTCCGGCGGGAGCCATCAGCGGCGTGTGGAAGGGTCCGCTGACCTTCAGGGGCAGGCAGCGCCTCGCGCCCTTCTCCTTCGCCAGGGCGGCGGCCTTCTCCACCGCCGCCTTGTCTCCCCCCAGGACCAGCTGCCCTGGGCAGTTGTAATTGGCAATGACCACGGTTCCAAGGTCCGCCGCCGTCTCACAGGCGGCCCGCAAGGGCTCCCGGTCCAAACCCAGCACCGCCACCATGGCGCTCTCGTGGCCCTGGGCGGCCTCCTCCATGGCTCTCCCCCGGAAGGCCACCAGCCGGACCGCCGTCCGGGCGTCAAAGACCCCTGCCGCGTGAAGAGCGGAATACTCCCCCAGAGAGAGGCCCGCCGCCGCGGAGGGGAGGATGCCCTTTTCCCGTAGCACCGCCGTCAGCCCGGCGGCAAAGGCCACCATGCAGGGCTGGGTGTAGCGGGTCTGGTTCAGAACGCCCTCCGGGTCCTCAAAGCAAGTCCGCTTTAAATCAAAGTCCACTTCCTCCTGGGCGGCGTCAAACACCGCCCGGAAAGCGGGATACGCCTCGTACAGGTCCGCCCCCATGCCGGGGTGCTGGCTGCCCTGACCGGCGTATAAAAAACCGAGCTTCATGGCACGGCCCTCCATTCGTTCATGATCTGGTCCATCTGCTCCTTCACGGTGGAGAGGCGGTTCACCTCCCCGGCGTTGGCCCCGCAGAAGAAGAGGCCGTTCTCCCAGTCCCCCTCCACGGCGGCGATCAGCGCCTTGGAGATGCAATAGGGAGCGGTTTTGCAGTCACAGGCCGCCAAGCAGCGGTTGCAGTGGGAAATTCCCGGCTGGCTCCCCGCCTCCACCCGCTGGATCAGCGGACTGCGCAAAGCCCGGCCCGGCATCCCCACGGGGCTTTGGACAATGGTAACGTCCCCAGCCTCCGCGTCCAGAAGCCTCTGTTTATAGGCGGGACTGGCGTCGCACTCCTCCGTGGCAATGAAGCGGGTGGCAAACTGTGCTCCCGCCGCGCCCTGGTCCATGTAGCGGCGCATCTCCGCCCCGTCTCTCACGCCGCCGGCCACAAAGACCGGGATATCCCGTCCGTACTTCTCTTTAAAGGGGGCCAGCGTCTCCAGCACTTCCCGCAGCAAAACGGACAGGGGCTGGGGCCGTCCCGCCTGGGCCTCCCGGGCCTCCTCGGGGGAAAATCCCAAGTGTCCCCCGGCCAGAGGCCCCTCCAGAACCACGAAGTCGGGAATCCGGCCATAGCGCCGGTCCCAGAGCTTGCAAATCAGGGCGGCGGAGCGGTTCCCGCTGACCACCGGGGCCAGCGCCGCCGGACTCTCCGGAACCTCCGCCGCCAAAGCCGGCAGGTCCTTGGGCAGTCCCGCGCCGCAGACCACGGCGTCCACCCCCGCCCGGAGGGCCGTCCGGACGCTGTCGGCATACTGGGCGGCGGCCACCATGACGTTCGCCGCCACCATCCCCGCGCCCTTGGCAAGCTCCTTTGCCTTTCCCACCTGTCGGGTCAGGGCCCGGAGGTTCGCCTCCCGGGGATTCTCCTGGAAATCCGCCTCCCGGAAGCCGCAGAACGCGGCGGACAGCGTTCCCATGCCGCCGTTGGCGGCCACAGCTCCCGCCAGCCGCTCCAAGCTGACGCCAATGCCCATGCCGCCCTGGACAATGGGCAGCGTCAGGGTCTTCCCCCGAATCGTCACCGCCATTCCTGCTCCACCTGTTCCAAGACGGCCTTTCCGCCGTTGTACAGCTCCTCAAAAATCTGCCGGACAGGCCGGATCTCCCGGAGCATGCCCGCCACCTGGCCCATCATGACACTGCCGCGCTCCACATCGCCCTCCAGCACGGCCCGGCGAAGGCCGCCCATAGTGACGGTCTCCAATTCCTCCAGCGTGGCGTTCCGCTTCTCCAGCGCCAGGTATTCCCGGGCCATCTTGTTCTTCAAAACCCGCACCGGCCCGCCGATGGAGCGGCCCGTGACGGTGGTGTCGCTGTCCTTTGCTTTCAAAACGGCCTGCTTGTAGTTCTCATGAACGGGGCACTCCTGGCTTGCCAGCAAGCAGGTGCCCACCTGGACGCCGCAGGCCCCCAAGGCCAGCGCCGCCGCCATCTGCCGTCCCCCGGCGATACCTCCGGCGGCAATGACAGGCACGTCCACCGCGTCGATGACCTGGGGCACCAGGGCCATGGTGGTCATCTCCCCCACATGGCCGCCGGACTCCGTGCCCTCGGCGATGAACGCGTCCACATTGTAGCGGGTCAGCCGTTTCGCCAGCACCGCCGCCGCCACCACGGGAATCACTTTAATTCCGGCCTCCTTCCAGGCGGGAACGTACTTCCCAGGATTCCCCGCGCCAGTGGTCACCACCTGCACCCTCTCTTCCAGGATGACCTGGGCAATGTCGTCGGCACAGGGGCTCATCAGCATCAGGTTTACGCCAAAGGGCTTCTCCGTCAGCTCCCTGGCCCGGCGGATCTCCTGCCGGACCCGGTCCGCGTCCCAGGCGCCTGTGGCGATCATGCCCAAGGCCCCGGCGTTCGAGCAGGCGGCGGCAAACTCGCCGGTAGCAATGTTGGCCATGCCGCCTTGAATAATGGGAAACTCGGTCCCCAGGATTTCATTTAACTTTTTCAAAACAACCACGCTTTCTCTCCGATCGGAGTGAGGAGATCGGAGGTTTTTCCCGGGAAAAGCCTCCCCAGCCATTTGTAAATTCCAAATGGCTCTCCCGCGTCCTTCAGAAGGTCCCCGATATTTCGCCAAAAGGGCTGCACCCAACCCTCCGCGTTCAAACAATCTTGATCTCCTGTCTCAAACAAACTCAATCATCGCTCCGCCCCAGGTCAGTCCCCCGCCGAAGCCCACGGTCAGAATCCGGCTGCCGGGGCCTACTTTGCCCTGTTCCCACAGCTCCCCCAGCACAAGGGGAATGCTGGCGGCGGAGGTGTTGCCATACTCGGCGATGTTTTTATAGTATTTTTCCGGGGGAATGTGGTACTTCCGGACCACCAGATCAATGATCCGGGCGTTGGCCTGATGGAAGACAAAAAAATCCACGTCCTCCACCTTCCGGCCGGTCCGTTCCAGCACCTGCCCCACGCACCAGGGCACCGCCTCCACGGCGAATTTAAAGACCCGGGTGCCTTCCATGGTAATGTAACTGTGCTCTTCCATCTCCGCGCCGGGGAGGCGGAGGAGCTCGTCGTTTCCATGGCAGCCCATTACGGCGGAGATGGAGGGCCAGCCCTCCCGGCACTCCACCACGGCGGCTCCCGCGCCGTCGCCGAAGAGGATGCAGGTCCCCCGGTCCTCCCAGTTGATGCAGCGGCTCAGGTTTTCCGCCCCCACCACCAGCCCGAACTTCCGGGGGGAGGCGTTGAGCAGACACTCCATGGTGTGCAGGGCGAAGAGAAAGCCCGTGCAGGCAGCGTTCAGGTCAAAGCAGGGAATGTCCTCCGGCAGGCCCAGCGCCCGCTGAAGGACGCAGGCCGCCGAGGGGACCAGGGTATCCGCCGTCACGGTGGCCACGATGCAGGCGCCGATCTCCTCCGGCCTGACGCCCGCGGCAGCCAGGGCCTCCCGGGCAGCGGCGGCGGTGATGGCGGAGAAGGTCTCCTGGCCGGAGCAGTGGTGGCGGTTCCGGATGCCGGTACGGCTGGTGATCCACTCGTCGCTGGTGTCGATTTTCCGCTCCAGATCCCGGTTTGAGACAACGTTGCTGGGCACGCTCCGGCCCGCGCCCCGAATTTTGATTCCGTTCATGGTTCCTCCTTGGTTATCCAGCCCTCGTCCGATATCGGGTCCGTCACTTTTCCGGCGAGGCCTGGGGAACCCCCATTTTTCTGAATTTCTGGTACCGGCCCGCCGCCAGATTGGAGCCGCTCTCCTTTAAAAGAGCGGCCAGGTGGCGGCTGAGGGCCCGGTCCACCTCCCGGAAGACCCCGGCGGGAGACACATGGGCTCCCTCCTCCGGCTCCGGGACAATGTCGTCAATCACTCCCAGGGACAAGAGCTCTGGGGCGGTGAGCTTCATCAGGCCGCAGGCCTCCTCGTGCCGCCCGGCGTCCCGCCAGAGAATGGAGGCAAAGCCCTCCGGGGACAAAATGGCGTAGACGGCGTTTTCCAGCATCAGCACCCGGTCCGCCACCCCCAGGGCCAGAGCTCCGCCGCTGTTCCCCTCACCGGTAATCAGGGCGATCACCGGGACGGTGAGGCGGCTCATCTCCATCAAATTCCGGGCAATGGCCTCTCCCTGACCCCGGGCCTCGGCCTCCAGGCCAGGGTAGGCCCCGGAGGTGTCAATGAAGGTGAACACCGGGCGACGGAATTTTTCCGCCTGTTTCATCAGGCGCAGGGCCTTCCGATAGCCCTCGGGTCCCGGCATGCCAAAATTACAGCGGATGCTCTCCTCCGCCGTCTTGCCCTTCCGGGTGCCGATGACCGTAACCGGCCGGCCATGGTAGAGGGCCACACCCCCCAGAATGGCCGGGTCCTCCCGGCAGAGGCGGTCCCCCTTCTGCTCAAAAAAGTCTGTAAAGAGCGCGTCGATGTAATCGGTAATATTGGGCCGCTGGGGGTGCCGGGCCAGGGCCACCCGCTCCGCGGCGGTATGCTTGCTCATCCGCGGCCTCCCTTCTCGTGGAGCCGCAGGAGCTGGGACAGAACGTCCCGAAGTTCCCGCCGGGGAACCACGGCGTCCACAAAGCCGTGCTCCTCCTGGTACTCCGCCCGCTGAAAACCCTCCGGCAACGTCTCGCCGATGGTCTGCTGAATCACCCGGGGCCCGGCAAAGCCGATGAGGGCTCCCGGTTCCGCCAGGATGACGTCCCCCAGGGAAGCGAAACTGGCGGTAACGCCGCCGGTGGTGGGGTCCGTCAAAACGGAGATGTACAACAGCCCCCGCTCCGAAAACCGGGCCAGGGCGGCACTGGTCTTCGCCATCTGCATCAGGGACAGAATTCCCTCCTGCATCCGGGCTCCGCCGCTGGCGGAAAAGAGGATCAGTGGCAGCTTGCTCTTCGTGGCAAACTCAATGGCCAGGGTGATCTTCTCCCCCACCGCCGCGCTCATGCTGCCCATGAAAAAGCGGCTGTCCAGCACGCCCACCACGCATCTCCGTCCGCTGATGGTCCCGGTGGCGGTGACGGCGGCCTCGTTGAGGCCCGTCTTCCGCTGGGCGGCCCTCTGCTTCTCCCGGTAGCCAGGGAAGGACAGCGGGTCCCCCGCCGGAAGTTTGGGGTTTAGCTCCCGGAAGCTGCCGGGGTCCAGAATGGTACTGAGGCGGTAGTAGGCCCCAATGGGGAAATGATAGCCGCAGAGAGGACAGACGGAGAGTCCCTCCGACACGTCCTTCCGCTGGCTCTCCCGGCCACAGCCGGGACAGGCTACCAGCTGGTCGCCGGGGATATAGTTGTCCCGGATGGCCTTCATGGCCAGCAGCCGGGCCCGGCGTTTGGCAAAAATGGTATTCATGTCTCAGCCTCTCTCTCCCCCACCCGGCGGTTGAAGTCCAGCAGCTCCGGCAGATGCTGGTCCAGAAAGCCCGTGGTGCAGCGCCCGCGAACGAAGACCGGGTGGAACAGAATCTCATAGGACAGCTCCGCGTTGGTGGGAAATCCCTCCAGAGCGAACTCCTCCAGACAGCGGCGCATTTTTCGGATGGCCTCCAGACGTGTGGACCCGTGGGCCAGGATTTTCGCCGCCAGGGAATCATAGTACGGGGACATCGTACAGCCGTTGTACAGGCAGGAGTCCACCCGCACCCCCGCGCCGCCGGGGAAGTGGAGGAACTCCACCTTGCCGGGGCAGGGACGGAAGTCCGCCTCCGGGTTCTCGGCGTTGATCCGGCACTCCAGGGCACATCCCCGCATGGAAACGTCCTCCTGCCGGACGTCCAAAGGCAAGCCTGAGGCAATCCGCAGCTGCTGGCGCACCAGGTCTATCCCAGTGACCAGCTCCGTGACGCCATGCTCCACTTGAATACGGGTGTTCATCTCCATGAAGTAGAAATTCTCCCCGTCCACCAGGAACTCCACGGTACCGGCGCCCTCGTAGCCCACGGCCTCCGCCGCCCGAACGGCGGCCTGGCCCATGGCCTCCCGGAGCTCCGGGCTGAGGCCCGGGGCGGGAGCTTCCTCGATCAGCTTCTGGTTCCGCCGCTGGACGGAGCAGTCCCGGTCTCCCAGGTGGATGGCATGCCCATGGCGGTCCGCCAGAATCTGGACCTCCACGTGCCGGGGATTCAGCACCAGCTTTTCCAGATACATCTCGTCGTTTCCAAAGCAGGCGGCAGCCTCCGCCCGGGCCTCGGCATAGGCGGCGGGAAGGGTCTCCGGGCCGTCACAGCGGCGAATGCCTCTGCCCCCGCCTCCGGCGGAGGCCTTCAGCAGCACCGGGTATCCCACGGTCTCCGCCGCCGCCAGGGCCTCCTCCGGGGAGGACACGGGCCCGTCGGACCCGGGGGTCACCGGGACCCCCGCCGCCCGCATCAGGCTCCGAGCGGCGGATTTGGCACCCGCTTTCCGGATGGCGTCCCCGGAGGGACCCACGAAGCTCAGTCCGGCGGCGGCGCAGGCATCGGAAAAGTCCGCGTTTTCGGACAGGAAACCATAGCCGGGGTGGACGCCGTCGCAGCCGGAGGCCTGGGCCACCGTCAGCAGGGCGTTCTGATTCAAATAGCTCTCCGCCGCCTTGGCGGGGCCGATGCACACCGCTTCTGTGGCCAACTGGACATGCAGCGCCTCGGCATCCGCCTCGGAATAGGCGGCCACCGTCTCAATGCCCAGCTCCCGGCAGGCCCGAAACACCCGCAGGGCAATCTCCCCCCGGTTGGCGATCAGAACCCGCCTCAGCATGGCGTATAGCGCATCAGCGCCTCGCCGAAGGCCGCCAACTCGCCGTTGGCTTTCAGCACCTCGTCAATCACGCAGGCACAGGGGGCGGGCACCTCGATCATGGTCTTCATCGCTTCCAGAAGGCAAACCGTCTGTCCCTTTTCCACCCGGTCTCCCGGGGCGACAAAGGGCGGCTGCTCCGGCGCTGGGGCCGCGTAGAAGGTGCCCACCAGCGGAGCGGTGATGGCGGGGCCCTCTTTCCGGGCCGCCTCCGGGGCGGCGGGAGGGGCTGGGACGGCCGGTGCCGCCGGAACCGCCGCCGGCGCGGAGACGGCTTTTTGCAGCTCTATGGAAAAATCCCCCTGAGACAGCTTCAGCCCTTGCAGGCCGCTTCTGCCAAAGTGGGCCATCAACTCATAAATTTCCTGATTGGTCATTGTGTATTCCTTTCCAGGCCCTGATCCATGGATTATCCCAGGACCTATGACCATTCTTAAAACCTGTATTCCCAACCGGGGAAAGCCGGGCGAATGAGGGTTTTCCCGCCAGACAAAAAACTTTTCCGCGACCATCCCGGCAGATCGTCCGGAAAAGCGGCGCGGCACGACAGGGAAAAAGCCGTCCGGTATTCAACCGTTTTGAATACAGGTTCTCAAATCCGCCGGGGAAACGCCTTTGGCATCAGGCGCGGGGAAGTGGTCGTCCTTTCCGGCGTCCGCGGAAAATATCCTACTGTTCCGCGGGGGGACTACCCGCCGGGGAGCCTAAGCCCCCCGGGCGGCGGGGTGCGCTTTTTGGAGCATGTAACCGGCCTCAGGCCTTGTGGTCCTCCAGGTACTTCACAATGTCGCCCACGGTCTTCAGGTTCGCCACGTCGGCGTCGTCAATGGTGATGCCGGTGGCCTCCTCCAGAGCCATGACCAGCTCCACGGCGGCCAGGGAGTCGGCGCCCAGATCGTCGGACAAGGACGCCTCCAGCGTCACCTGCTCCGCCTCGCAGCCCAGGGTCTCCACAATGATATCGCGCACTTTCTCGAATTCCATTTTGAGATTCTCCTTGTTTGTCGAATTATCAATTATTTTAACTAAAATTATTTAATTAAAATAATTGAACTTATTTTACACAGGGAGCCCAGGCTTGTCAAGCAAAATTTTCTTGGATTGGGTATTTCTTTTTTTATGGAAATCCTATATAATCGGGTTGTCATCCTGGGTGGGGCCAATGGGCCAGAGGGCTCTTGCCCCTGCCGGCTTACAGGGCCCCGCAGGCGGCAAGCCCGTCCGGCGGACCGCCGCCGGCCCAGATTTTTCCGGGGCCTCCGCCCCGGCCTGTCTTTAGGAGGCATCCATGAATATTATCATCGTAGGCGCGGGGAAAGTGGGCTCCGCCCTGACCCAGCAGCTCTCCGCCGACGGACACAATGTCACCGTGGTAGACCAGGACCCCCGGCTGATCGACAACATTATCAATGTATACGACGTGATGGGCGTCTGCGGCAACGGGGCCGTCTCCAGCGTGCAGAAGGAGGCGGAGGTGGAACGGGCGGACCTGCTGATTGCCACCACCTCCAGCGACGAGCTGAACATTCTCTCCTGCCTCGTCGCCAAAAAGCTGGGCGCCCGGCATACCATTGCCCGCATCCGCAACCCGGAGTATGAACGGCAGCTCCGCTTCATGCGGGACGAGCTGGGCCTCTCCATGACCATCAATCCCGAGCGGGCCGCCGCCCGGGAGATTGCCCGTGTGCTCCGCTTCCCCGCCGCCATGAAGGTGGAATCCTTCTCCAAGGGCCGCCTGGAGCTGGTGGAATACCGCCTTCCCGCCGACTCGGCACTGGACGGGCTCCAGCTGGCGGACCTGTACCGGAACATCCGGGTCCGGGTGCTGATCTGCGCCGTGGCCCGGAAGGGGGAGATTATCATTCCCTCCGGCGATTTCGTCCTCCGGTCCGGGGACAAGATCTACCTCACCTCCTCCCCCGACCAACTGGCCCAGTTCTTCCGCCATCTGGGCGTCTTCCGGGGAAAGGCCTCCTCCGTTATGATCGTGGGCGCCAGTAAAATCTGCTACTACCTGGCCTCCGAGCTCTTGACCATGGGCATGTCCGTGAAGATCATCGACCGGGACGAGCAGCGCTGCATTCGCCTGGGCGAGCAGCTCCCCAAAGCCCTGGTCATCGTGGGCGACGGGACGGACAGCGACCTTCTCCACGAGGAGGGCGTGGACCAGACCGACGCCTTCGTCGCCATCACCGGCATCGACGAGGCCAATATTCTCATGGCCATGTGCGCCGCCCGGGACTCGGGAAACAACTGCAAGGTCGTGGCGAAGATCAACCGGAAGTCCCTGGTGGACCTAGTAAGCAACGAGAGCATGATCGACAGCGTCATCTCCGCCCGCTCCACCACCACCGAGCTCATCGTTCAGTACGTCCGGGCCATGGAAAGCGCCTCCGGCGCCCACATCAAGACCCTTCACCGGCTGGTGGAGGGCGCCGTGGAGGCCCTGGAATTTGGCGTCACGGCGGACGTGCCCTTCATCGGCGTGCCGCTGAAGGACCTGAAGCTCCGCAACGGCATCCTGCTTGCCGGCATCGTCCGGCAAAACGGCAAGATTGTCATCCCCTCCGGCAGCGACTCCCTGAACCTGGGGGACGATGTGATCGTCGTCACCACAGATACCTCCCTCCAGGATATCCACGACATTTTGCAGTGATGCTTTCCACCATCTACTATATATAAAGGAGCGATCTCTTGAATTACCAAATGATCGGCTTTGTCATCGGGCGCATTTTATGGACGGAGGCGGCGCTGCTGCTGCTGCCCGCCCTGGTGGCCCTGCTGTACGGAGACCCGTTGGTCCCCTTCCTGGCGCCGGTTCTGCTGCTGCTGCTGGCGGGCCTCCCTTTCCGCAAGCGCCCCGGCCAGATGTCGCTGTACGCCCGGGACGGCTTCGCCGTGGTGGCCCTGGCCTGGGTGCTGATGAGCGCCTTCGGGGCCCTGCCCTTCCTGTTCTCCGGATATATTCCCCATTTTGTGGACGCGTTCTTTGAAACCGTCTCCGGCTTTACCACCACCGGAGCCACGATTTTAACCGCGGTGGAACCTCTGAGTCAAAGCATTCTCTTCTGGCGGAGCTTCACCCACTGGATCGGCGGCATGGGTGTGCTGGTGTTTGTCATGGCGGTGCTGCCCATGACGGACGGCCACGGGATGCACCTTCTCCGGGCGGAGATGCCCGGGCCGTCGGTGGGGAAGCTGGTGAGCCGCATGAGCGACACCGCGAAGATCCTCTACAGCATCTATCTGGTGATGACCGTCGTTGAGATTGTGCTGCTGTTTCTGGGGGGCATGCCCCTGTTTGACGCCTGTATTCACGCTTTCGGCTCCGCCGGCACCGGCGGCTTCAGCAATAAGAATCTCAGCGTCGGGGCCTATGACAACACCTATTTCGACGTGGTCATCGGAATTTTCATGCTGCTCTTCGGCGTAAACTTCAATCTGTATTACTTCCTTCTGATTCGCCGCTTCCGAGACGTGTTCCGCTCCGAGGAGCTGTGGGCCTACGCAGCCATTGTCGGAACGGCGGTGGTAGCCATTGCCGTGGACATTCTCCACATGTATGAGTCCTTTGCCCAGAGCCTCCGGTACTCCTTCTTCCAGGTGGCCTCCATCATCACCACCACCGGCTATGCCACGGCGGACTTCAACCTCTGGCCCACCTTCTCCAAGGGCATCCTGGTGGTGCTGATGTTCATCGGGGCCTGCGCCGGGTCCACCGGCGGCGGCATCAAGGTGGCCCGGATTGTGATTCTGGCCAAGACCTCCTGGGGGGACATGCGGAAAATGCTCCACCCCAACGCCGTCACCACCACCCGGTTTGAGGGCAAGGCCCTGACGGACAAGCACATCCGCAGCGTCCATCTTTTTATCACGGTGTACCTGATTGTCTTCACGGTCTCCTTCCTGCTGCTGAGCCTGGAGCAGTTCGACATCGTCACCACCTTCACCGCCCTGACGGCCTGCATCAACAACATTGGCCCGGGCCTGGAGATGGTGGGGCCTATGGGGAACTTCTCAGAGTTCTCCCGGGCGTCCAAGCTGCTGCTGTCCTTCGACATGCTGGTGGGCCGACTGGAGATTTTCCCCATGTTGCTGCTCTTCGCCCCCTCCATCTGGAAGCGGAGGCGGATCATCCGGAGGATGTGACCGGCGGCGCCAAACGGAGCGCCAATAAGGAGGTACTCTCACGAAAAACGTGGCCGTGATGGTCTTCACGATCCTGCTGCTCATCGCCAACCGGCTGCTGGAAAAGAAGTTCCCCGGTTTTACAGGCGGATCGAACTGCCCTGTTTGCTCCTGGCCAGTGGGCTCATCGCCGCCTACTGCGGCCTCCTGCTCTATGGCGTCTACGATGTGCTGAACAGTGGAGTCTCCACGGAGGATAAGGTGCTTTTCACGATTTTCACCGTCTGCGTCGTCGCCGTCTACGGCGTCATCCTGACCTTTTCCTGGAAGGAGTACCGAAAGGGACGAAAAACCGGCTGACCATCCCCATTCAAATCACAAAAGGACCCGAGGCTGTTGGCCTACCCCTGACAGGGGTATCTACGACTCGGGGAAGCACCCCGGCAGGAATCACGCTGAGATTTCTTGCCGGGGACTTTCCTTATTTTGCTGGATGTCCCCGCCGATATAGCCAATGTCGCTGTAGTGGATTTCAATGGTTTGCATGGCTTTCTTCGACCATTTGGTGCTTTTCTCATGCACCACGATTTTCTGGATGAACAGTCGCAGCAACTCCGGCGTCAGCTCCGTAATGTCGGTGTAGCGTTTGGCCTTGGCGGTGAAACCCTCAGTGCTGGAAACCGTATCCCGTAGCTTCTGGATGGCCGCTTCCTTTGCGGGAATTTCTGCCGCCAGCTTTTTCTGCTCCTCCGTATAGCCACCGGACAGCGTCTGGAACTGTTCCACTGAAAGGTGGCCGAGAACCCGATCCTCATACAGCTTTTTGAAGATGGCATCCAGCTCTGCTCCACGTTTCCGCATAGCAGTCAGTTCCCGTTCCTGCCTGCGGATCTCCCGCTGGATCTCAGCGGACTGCCTGTTGCCGATGTACTCCGCGAACTCTCTGGTGTGTTCCCTGGCCATCGCCGTCACCCGTCTAAGATCCTCCAGGATCACCTCGTCCAGCACACACTCCCGGATGTAGTGGGCGGTGCGGACTTCAGCCCCCTCTTTCTTGTAGGTGCGGCAGGTGAAGTTGTTCCAGGTGGGCTTCATCGTGTGCGCCCGGTGCAGCACCATCGTGGATCCGCAGTCCGCGCACACCACCAGCCCGGAGTACTTGTTCTGCTCGTTCATCTTGGTGGGGCGGCGCCTGTTCTGCCGCACCCGCTGGACAATATCCCAGACCTCTTGGGTCACAAGCGCGGGATGCGTCCCCTCAAATACCAGACATTCCTCTCTGGGGTGTTCCACCTTCCGCTTGTCCTTGTAGGACTTGCTGCTGAATCTCATGTTGACGGTATTGCCCAGATACAGCTCGTTTTCCAGCATATTCGCAATCGTGCTGTCTGTCCAATGACAGGGCTTTTCCAAGTCCAACGACACGTGACCGACCCCAAACTTCTGATAGGCATAGGTCGTGGGGCATAAAACCTGTTCCTCGCTTAATTTTCGGGCAATCTGACTCGGCCCACGGCCTGCGGCGCACATGGCGAAGATACGGCGCACGACTGCGGCGGCTTCCTCATCCACCACCAGCTTTTTGCTGTCATGATCATCCTTTTTGTAGCCATAGGGCGCTCTTGTGCCCAGCCGTTCCCCGCGTTCCGCCTTGGCCTTGAGAACGGCCCGCACCTTGCGGCTGGAGTCCCGAACATACCATTCATTAAATACGTTGCGGATTGGCGTAAAATCGTCTGTTCCTCTGGCGCTGTCCACCCCGTCATTGACGGCGATGAAGCGTACATCGTAGCTTGGAAAAACGATCTCCGTATACTGGCCGACAAGCAAATAATCTCTCCCGAATCTGCTCATGTCTTTAACGATCCAAGTGCCAACCAATCCCTGTTCCACCAGGGAAAGTCCCTCCTGTACGCCGGGACGGTTGAAAGACGGCGTTAGATAACGATACTTCTCAAAACACAAGAAAATCAATGGGTATGGACGGCAGGTAAGCATGGTATGTATGAAACAAAAAAGCGGTGTTCTCCGCCTCGCTTTGGCTGGGAACGCCGCTTTATGTGCTGAAAGGAGCAGAAATGACAGTATTTCATGTTGCGAAGAACACAAATTACACAGTCATGTCCAACCATCATTTTCCCATAGTTTTCCTCCATTTCGATTCAGGCGTGGTTGACGGGTGAATCGAATGGAGGTGGGGACCGGCAATGGTAAGGTCCAGGATGCCTTTCTAAAAAAGAGCAAACAAAAGCGCCAGTCTCCCGTAAAAGGAAATTGGCGCAGCAGAATAAAGTATGATAATGCCGGAAATACTGCCATGATAATGCCGCTGGAGGGGCATAATGTATCCGGGCAAAACTCAGGCTTTTTTTGACAAGACGGGTATTGTCGTTTTATGTCGAAAAACTTTGTCGTGCATGGCGGCGTCCTCCTGTTGCCGCCATGCTAAATTGCAAGGTGTAGGGTCGTCGTTACCCTTTGAGCAAAAAGAAGCGGCGGCTCAAATTTAGAGCCGCCACAAAATAAAATAGGCGTATGAATACAACTGCTATGTAACGGCTTTTTTTCTTTACCGCCGCATGGCAGTTGATCCAAATACTATTATTTTTTTATTCTAAAACTGAATTGTTGCAGAATTGTCCTAACGCCCACTTCTTTCGACAGAAAAACAGCCCGAATTGCTTCATTTTTGTAGAAATTCAAAATTCAGTGCATTTCAGGCCGCAAAATAACCCGTTTGAACAGGGACATCGTGGCGCCGAAATAGGTCAGATATATCGCGCAGAACAGCAGGATTGTGACCAGACCATAAAACAGCACCAGTCCTTCCTGCAAAATTGCTTCCCCGAAAAAGAACTGCGTCCCCACAATCAGCAGAACCGTAAGAACGATAGGGAAAAACAGCGGGATCAGGAACACGGTGGACAGTTCCCTGCGGACGAGGGAAGCCTGCCTGCGGCCCGATACGCCCAGCCGGTCAATCACCGCATAATTTTTCCGGTTCCGGTCAATAGCGGAAAGCTGCTCAAAGGCCAGCACTGAACAGGAAAGAATGATAAAAATAATGCTCAGATATAGGCCGCAGAAAGAAAGTGTTGTGAATCCGGTGAGCGAATTGGCAACGCCCCACGCCTTTACTGTTACCCCCATCGTCACCCGTTCCGGCAATTCCTGTCCGGGCTGGATGTCAGGCTGCCATTTACCGCTGTTCAGGAATTGCTTGAGTTCGTTTTTCAGTTCCGGGTATCCGCTATCCTCAAGTTTCATCACCAGACGGATTTTCTCCCCGGACAGCCGGGAAGCCACTTCATCCGGTAGAACCAGAACATATCCCTTTGTTCCGGCCATCTGATACTGCTCCATCGGCTCTGTCAAAATCGGAGTTTCGGCAGGCGTCAGCGTCCAGCCGTTCAGCGTGATCTCCGGCTTCTGCTCTAAGCCCTGCCGGATGCCGTCCATATAGTTCCAGGTATCACAGTGAACCAGAAATTCATTGTTGTTCATGGACACAGGGGAAAGCCCCAGAATCTCCCGCAGGTGGTTATAATCGGACAAGGACAAGGCTTCAATCGTTTCATTGGGAACCGCATACAGGTAATAGGTTACGCTGTCCTCCACTTCGCAGCGTTCCTCTACAAAGGAACGGACGGAATCCATGCTGTCCTTGGTCAGCGGCGCGTCAATGGCTACACCGGCGTCATAGGGGTAATACGCCTCCATGTTGGCCTTATAGCCCGCACCCATCGTCATCCCCACAAACATGGTCGCAAGGGAAACGGTCAGCAGGATCGCCACCACCGCCATTGTCCGCCCGGAAGATTGGATGCGCCTGCCGATCTGTCCCAGGAAAAACAGCGTTTCTTCCCGGTACTTCCGGTGCGGGTTTCGTTTTGCCAGTTGGTACAACAGCATGGGGATTTTGCGGTGCAACTCATAAACGCCCGCAAGGATCAGTAGACAGGCCCCACCCCAATACAGCATTGCTTCATTGGTCTGAATGTGCAATCCCTTTTCCAGCAAAATCACTCCCGCCACCATCGCGGCAAGGGAAAGCAGACAGGTCAGGACGCTCCGATGCAAGGGCTGGAACCCGGCTTCTTCATTCTTCTGATTATCATAAAGCAGGTCAATCACTTTCCTACGCCGGATCACCTTTGCCGCGCGCAGCATCCCAAATCCATACATCAGGATGAAAAAGAAAAGGGTCATCCCTAACGCACGGAGAGAGAACAAGACCTGATAGCGGTGAGGAATTTCAAAAATATTCTGGACTACCTGATTCAGTAACCCTGACATGGCGGTTCCCAGCAGAGACCCCAGCAAAAAGGCGGCTCCGCCGATGATGCTGTTTTCCACCAGAAACAGGTTTCGGACCGTTTTCACTTCCATGCCCATCAGTTCGTAGGCGGCAAACTCCTTTTTCCGTTGGCCCAGCATAAACCGGATGGCGTATCCCACAACAAAGGAGGACAGCAGCGCGACCAGCACCGACAGCATCAGGATACCGGAGGTGAGCATGGACATATTCTCCGTCATGGCGAGAATATCCGGGGAGAACCCCAGCGCCAGGAAGGAGTACATCAACGCCGCCGTCAGGGTGAGCGTTACAAAGTAGATGATATAATCCCGCAAGCTCCTGCGGATGTTCCGAAAAGCCAGTTTAGAGTACATCATTCACTCCCCCTCCCATCATGGTGAGGACATCCAAAATCTTGTTAAAGAAAGTCCTACGAGAATCGCTGCCTTTGCGGATTTCCGTGAAAATCGCACCGTCCCGTAAAAAGAGAATACGGTTTGCATAGCTTGCGGAAAAGGCATCATGCGTTACCATAAGAATGGTCGCCCCCAAGGTTTCGTTGATGCCCTGAATAGTGGAGAGTAGCATTTGGGATGAGTGGCTGTCCAGTGCGCCGGTGGGTTCGTCCGCCAAAATCAGCTTGGGATTGTTGATGATGGCTCTGGCGCAGGCGCACCGCTGCTTCTGGCCGCCAGACACCTGATAGGGGTATTTGTCCAGAATATCTGTGATGTTCAGTTTTCCGGCCATTTCCCGCACCCGACCGTCGATCTCGCCTGCGGGGACCTTATTGATGGTCAGCGCCAGGGCGATATTTTCGGAGATGGTCAGGGTGTCCAGCAGGTTAAAATCCTGAAACACAAAGCCCAGATTCTCCCGGCGAAACCGGGCAATCTGCTTCTCGTGGATCTCGGTTACATCCGTTCCGTCCAGATAGATATGTCCCGCGCTAACCGTATCAATGGTGGAAATACAGTTGAGCAGGGTGGTCTTGCCGGAACCGGACGCGCCCATGATCCCCACGAATTCACCCTCCTGCACAGAAAAGCTGATGTCCTGAATCGCTTTTGTGACATTCCCGCCGTTCCCGTAATATTTCTGGATATGTTCCAGCTTCAATACTTCTTTCATAGCAATATCACCTCTGCTTCCTATTGTAAAATAGTGTGAGCGCCGTTTGTATCAAGTTTTCTTACAAAGTTCTAACAGAAATGTAAGAAGTGCAGGACCGTTTTCAGCCCTGCACTTCATGGATCAAACAGTTGATGTGAAACGCCAGGAAGATGGCAGTTCCTTGTCCCGACGATTCCGCAGTAATGCCGATGTCCAGCTTGTTACAGAGCCGTTTGCACAGGTACAGACCGATACCTGTGGACTGCTGGACCATGCGCCCATTCTGTCCGGTAAAGCCTTTTTCAAAAACGCGCGGCAGGTCGGCGGGGGAAATCCCGATTCCGTTGTCCTCCACCACGAGGACCACCTGATCCTGCTGCCTGCGGGCGGAAATGCGGAGAACCGGCTGCCCGGACCGATACTTGACTGCGTTGGCAATCAACTGGTTCAGAATGAACCGCACCCATTTTTCATCGGAATAAACCGTATCCTCCATTTCCTCTACTTCCAGCCGCACCCCACTCTGAAGCAGCAGGTATTTGTTGTCCGCAATCGCCTGATGCACCACTTGGGATAAGGACATTTCCCGGACTGAATAATCCTTCTCGGTGTGTTCGCTGCGGGCATAGTAAAGCGCCTGTTCGGTAAAACGGTTGGTCTTTTCCAGTTCCTGAAGCAGTTCCTTTGTCCAGACCGTTCGGTGATTTTCGCACAGCAGCTTCATGGCGGTAATGGGTGTCTTGATCTCGTGAATCCACTGCTCAATGTACTCCTTGTATTCCAGGCGCTCCCGCCGAACCTCCCCGATCTGCTCCAGCATGGACTTCCCGGCCATTTTCAAAAGCTGGTAGTACACCTGATCCTCCGCCTGCTCCGGCAGCTCCATCACTTCGGAAATGAGATAGCGTTCCGAAAGCTGTCCCGCTATATCTAAAAGTTTCTGCATCTGCCGTTTCCGCTTCCAGTAGGTGAGGAACAGTCCCGTCAGCAGGACCACCGCCCACACCACGAGAATTAGAAGCACCGCCGAGATGGAATTGCCGCACACCAGCAAAAACACGGTGAGCGCCGCCATACAGACCAGGTTGGTCAGCAGGAATGGGATTCTGTTTTTCCAATATCGCCTGCGGTTCATATTGTGTACCCCTGCCGGTGCTTGGTTTTGATAAAATCGGTCAGTCCGATTCCTGCCAGCTTCTCCCGGATGCGGTTGATGTTGACGCTCAGGGCGTTATCATCCACATAAAGCTGGTTGTCCCACAAAAACTCCACCAGATCCCCACGGGCGCAAATTTTCCCCGCATTTTTGAACAGGTAATATAGGATTTTCAGTTCGTTCTTGGTCAGTTCCACACTCTGCCCGTCATAGTCCAGGCTACTGGATTCCAGGCGCAGCACCGCGCCTCCGCAGGCCATCTGCCCGCTTTGCTGGACCGGGTACGCCCGCTTGAGCAGGGAGGCAATCTTCGCCAGCAGGATGGCCGTATGGTATGGCTTCGTAATAAAGGCGTCGCCGCCCAGCATGATACTGTTGAGTTCGTCCATATCCGTGTTGCAGCTTGTCACAAAGATGATCGGCACCTGGGAGAAGGTGCGAATTTGAGTGCAGAGGGAAAATCCGCTGGTTCCCGGCAGTTTGATGTCCAGCAAAATCAAGTGCGGCTGTTCCGCCTTGATTTGGTCAATTATATTGTCAAAATCCTCCGGCGCGGCTGTTTCATAGCCGTTACTTTGTAGCAGGGTGTCCAGTTCATTTCGTATCAACGGGTCATCTTCTATCATCAATATTTTTTGCTTCATTTTATCCCTCGTTCAAAGAGCTTCAACGCCTCTTTTCAGAATCATCCTTTTTTCTTTTTTCCTCCCGATACTTACGGATCAGCTTGTTGCGGACAGGAATACCGACACCAATCAGAAGAACTACCGCTAAAATTGTGAAATCCATATTGCTCACCTCACATTTCTTTGTTTTCCATAATCCGAATGGAGAACCAGATCGACACAGCGTACATGACAACAACCAATACAAGCACAAGACCGATCAGCAGCACCGGGGAACTTACAACCGTAGTCACAATGGGATTGTCTGCGGGCATCTTGGGCAGGAAAAACAAGGTCGCCAAAAATCCAGCCACAGGAATATACATGAACACACGGCCTTTGATGGCTCCATATTTGTAATAGCCCGGAATTTGAAATACGGTATAAAGGGCAAACAGGAACAAACCGCCGATAGCCGCACTAATCATATCAAATGCTCCAACACTTTCACCCATTGCCCGCAGCACAATCGGCTGTGTGATAAGAGAAACCACCAGAGCCATCGCGCCCAGCGCAAGAACAAAGAGATACCTGCCTGTTACCATTTCGCTTTTCTTAATGGGCAAAATCCCATACAAACGCTCCATGCTGTTTTTTTCTGTTACCGAGAAGGTGTAGCCTGTGGTCATGGCGATAAAGCACATGGCAAAGGAAACGCCGGTCAGGATGGAACGGTTAATGGCCGCAAAAGCGATAGGAAGAAGCATGGTAAACCCGATCACCTTGATATAGGGCTTTACCAGCGAAAAGTCCAATTTTGTTGCTTTTAATGTATTACTCATAATCGTCACCTTTCTTGCTCGTGAATACAACGATTTCATCAATAGTCGCCGGTTCAATGCTCAAAGAGGAAAAAGCGCCCGTATCCTCGGTCTTGACCAGAGCCTCAAAGCCTGTGGGAAATGTACGGACACCGACCGCTTTTTCTCTCAGATCAGGAGTAAGCTCTTCTGTTCCTCCCTTGACAATGCGGAACATATCGACAAATTCATCCTTGCTGCCGCTGAAAAACAATTCTCCATAGCTGATATAAGTGATATAGTCAGCAGCGCGTTCCAGATCGCCGGTGATATGGGTAGAGAACAGTACACTGTGTTCTCCATCCTCAATATACTCCGAGAGAATTTGCAGCAGTTCATCTCTGGAAACCGGATCGAGGCCGCTGGTGGGTTCGTCCAGGATCAGCAGCTTTGCGTCGTAAGAGAACGCACAGGCCAGCATCAACTTCATCTGCATCCCCTTTGAGAGTTCTTTCACTTTCTTGGTGGGAGCGATGTGAAACTTCCGCAGCATCTCCGCAAACCGTTCCGACTTCCAGTTGGGATAGAAAACGGAGATAGATTTTTCTACCTGTGTTACCTGCCAATCATCGCTGAAATAGTTGGTATCAAATACAACACCAAGTTCCGATTTTGCTTTCTGCTCGTCAGCGATATTATCCAGCCCCATGATTTTGATTTCGCCGCCGTTGCGCTTGAGCATATTCAGAATGAGTTTGATGGTGGTTGTCTTGCCGGAGCCGTTTGGCCCGATCAGCCCCATAATATATCCTTTCGGCAAGGTGAAGCTGATATTGTGAAGCTGGAAACTGTCAAAGGATTTCGACAGGTTTTTCACCTCTAAATAGTTAGTCATCTTTATTCGCCTCCAATAAAATATCTAAAAGACGGTGCAGTTCTTCGTTTGGAAGATCTGCGATTCTTGCCGCCTTGATTGCATCGGTCAACCCATTTTCCACTTTACAAATAAGCTGCTCTCTCATCAGTTCAGAGCCACGGCCCATGACAAAGCAGCCGCGCCCCTGAACATTTTTGACGAATCCCTCTTGCTCTAATTCTGTGTAGGCCCGTGTAACCGTTAGAACGCTGATTTTCAAATCTTTTGCCAGCGTTCTGAGAGAAGGTAAGGCTTCGTCCTCTTTCAGTTCTCCAGATAGGATCGCCGCCTTGACCTGCTGCTTAATTTGCTCATAGATGGGTATGCCTGATACATTTGAAATAATTAGTTTCAATCCATCTCACCTTCTTGCTGTTTTAACTGTTATACTATTATACATAACACTATAACACAAAACAAATGAAAAGACAATACGATTCAAAAAAGTTTACAAATAGCAAAAACTGGTCGGCATCGGAATCTATGATTAAGATAGGTTTCATACGACAAATCCTCCCTTATACCGTAATCCTAAAGGGGAAATGTTGCAGAAATGTCCTGAAAACAAAAAAATTGGCCGGAACAGAAATTTTCTGTCCCGGCCAGCGGTTGTTATTCCACAAGCCGCATCTGCTCAATGAGAGAATTTTGCTCCTGCTTGCGGATGGTGCAGATGGAAAGTAGCAGTTCCAGCACCACCAGGACGCCGATATACAGCAGCATTGATCCAACGGGGAACTGATAAGGCATTACCTGTCCCATCATCGCTTCACCCATCCAGCGGCAAATCCCAATCGCCACGGGGGTTCCTGCCACCAGTGCGATCACGGCGCTGAACAGAACATAGAACATCCCTTCCGCTGTCAGCACCTGATAAAGCTGCCGTTTGGTCATGCCCACGGAGCGCATCATACAGAGTTCCCGGCGGCGGGAAAGTTGGTTCGAGAGGGTCATGTTGACCAGATTGACCACGCCAAAGAGGAAAATCATCCAGGATAACCCCTGAAGCCCGCCAAAAATCACAGCCTGCTGTAAGGTCAAAAAGTCCAGTTCCTCGGCATAGGTATAAAGCCCCATGCCGGAAGGCGCATTGGTAGCGACAGATTCCAATGCTGCTGTCACAGAATCCTCTTTGTTAGGGTCTGCGGAGATCACCCAGGTATAATCAAAGTTCTCCACGCTGGAAATCATTTCTCTGGCAAGCCCTTCTGTAATCATAACGGCGGCGGAGTCCAGGGCATAGGTTCCGTTGCTTGAGCCGGGCTTGCCATAGGTTCCTACCATTGTGACGGTCATGGTATCTTCTTCCGTTTCCAGCTCGATTTCTTCCCCTAATTGAATGAAGTTGTTGGAATCCGGATTATTGGCATAGGCGTCTGCTATGAGAATTTCCCGGTCGTTCTCCGGCATCCGCCCGGAAGTCAGGTGCTGAGCCACATAATCCCAATCCCCCTCCAAGGACAGCCCCTCTTTGGTCAGGATGTCGCATCTTCCACCGCCTTCGGAGGTTTCCCCTTTGAAATCGCTGCCTCCCACACTACGGCGCAGGGTCTGCACCTGCTCCACGCCGTTGATGCTCAAAAGTTCCTGTTTGAAATCCTCGGTGAAGGGCGAATCTTTCATCTGTTCATAAGAATTGAGTTCCGGGTCATCCAGATAAAGCCGGAAATGCCCATAGGGAAATTTTGCGTTTGCGTCCTGCTCCGGGGAGTAGGAGCCAAACACCGAAGCCGACACCACCAGGAGCAGCCCGCCGAAGGTCAGGGACACCAGCACACTGATGACTCGTTTCCGGTCGCGTCCCAGGTTCCGGGCCGCCATTGCCAGCGGAGTAAACCGACGGGGCTTTCTGAACTTCCCGACGGTTTTCTGGCAATCCGTCAGGCGCAGAGCCTCTATCGGAGAAGTGTTGGCGGCGATTTTTACTGGTTTCCGAACCGAAATGCTCACCATGCCATAGCTGACCAACGCCGTCACCAGCGCAACGGCCAGGTCGGTTTCCATGGAAAAGCCGCTGGCAAACAAGTTGGAGGCCAGCAAAGTTCCTGTGACGATTCCGGCCAGAATCCCAATGGGAATGCCAATCAGGGCCAGGAACCGGCTCTCCCGGCGCACCAGCCGCTGAATCTGCCGCTTAGTTGCCCCCAGTGTCCGAAGCTGACCGTAACTCTGGATTTTTTCCAGGATGGAAATGCGGAAAATGTTGCGGATGACCATACTGCCGCCCAGTACCACCGCCAGGACAACCGCCCCCAACTGGAGAATTTCTTCCGGCTGAATGGTGCGGCCGATGGAAAAGTAAATGGAACTGTACGACACGGAGCGCAGTCCCAGCCGATCCCGGATTTCTGCTCCCAGGTCTTTCAGATCATCGGCTTTATAGCTGTCGGCCTCCTTGAAATGGACATAGGCATTGTATTTGCCGGGGTCATAGCCAGGCTGTTCCTTCAGAAAAGATTGGGACACCATCACGCTGTATGCCTCCACGCCGGTATCCGGCGAGGACAGAATGGCGCTGACGGTAAACGGATACTCTTTCCCCTCAAACGGTACGGTGATCTGGTCGCCCACACCGCTGCCGGGGAAGAATTTTTCCAGATAAGAGGAACTGACTGCGGCTTCATCTACTGTTTGAGGGTAGGTTCCCTCCAAAATCTCCGACTGTTTCCGTGCGGCATAAAGGGTATCTTCGTCCCCATAGGACATCGAAACCAGCCCGCCGGTGTCGTTGTTGTCGTCCGTCCCCAGAGCGTATTGCAGTCCGGCCCGTTCGATTTCCGGCTGCTGGCGCAGGTTTTGCAGATCTTCCTCCGTAATCAAGGAATAGACGATTTCATAAGTATCCTCGGCCATCTTTCTCTGCATGGCTCCGGTGGAAAAGATCGCCGTTCCCACAGTGGACATCAAAAACGCCGCCAGCGCAATGGTGATAACCAGCAGGACATTTCGCCGCTTTTCGCTGGACAGGCTGCGCTTTGCCAGTCGCTTTACAACCTGAGTTGTGTTATTTTCAAAGGGTAAAGTCATAGTATACGACCTCCTTTCCAGAGAATTGTGTGCTTCATTATTCCATCGTCTTAATCCGTTCCACAAGGGACTGTTTCTGCATATATCGTACTGCAAAGATGGAGTAAAGGACTTGCACAAAAAGCAGAGCCGCCGCAAAAATCAGCAGTTCCCAGATAGGAAATTGATAAATCAGCGTTCCTAAAATTTTGGTCTTATTTACAACTACCACCAGCAAAGAACCTATCAGTCCACCCAAAACCAATGTAATCAGCAAAGTAGCCACCACATAGCAGAAACATTCCATAGTAAGCATTTTGGAAAGCTGCTTCCCCGACATTCCGACCGATTGCAAAACCCCAAACTCCTGCTTTCGGGAAAGTAGATTCGTCATCAAGGTGTTAATCAGATTTACCAATGCAAACAAAAACAGGAAAATTAAAAGCCCATAGACTAACATCATAGTCATTTTTAGAAAACTTCCGAGTTGCTGGGCATAATCAGAACGGGAAACGATACTCAGCTGTGGGTCCTCTAATAAGGAAAAAAGTTCCTCTCGCAGCGCCTCTGTATCCTCACTGGTAAAAACATTCCATACTGTTTCCATATTTTCTATATCCGGGTAAAGCTGCCTTGCTAAATCAATCGGCAAGGCAAACGGTTTATAACCAGCTGCATCAGTTGCTTTTTGCCCATCGGCAATCCCCATAATTGTAAATTGCACTGGTTCTCCACCGTAAGGTTCGATAACCACTATGTCTCCTATTTCCGGGTTATAATCATAAAGTAATGGTAGTATAGGTTCACTATTACTATCTGTTACTATAATTCCATGATTTTGAACCAAGGTATCGTAATCCGATGTTCCCTCCAATAGCAAGTCATCTGGAATCAATTTTTCCTTTTCCTCTGAGGTAAAGACATGGAAGTCTATACCACTGTTTGTTGAAGTGCCGTTCGGCAAGGACGCAACAGCAGTAAAACCAGTGTGTGAAGTGATAGATTCTACCCCATCTACTTCCAGAATTTTCTGATGCAGTTCCGGCGTCAACGGATTATGGCGGAGCGTTTCGGGAAATTCTTCCATTGTAGGAGATTCTACTTCAATAGAATAATTGCAGCCATCCTTGCCTGTCCCCGGCGTGACACCTCACAACCCATTTCCGCAAGCAGCTTTAACAGCCCGTCAAAGTCTGCCGGTTTCTGTTCTAATGCCTGGTCAATCATCACGCGGAGCTGTTCCCGGTGAGAGGGCTTCGCCTGATCCCCCAGCCATTTGTTGTAGCTTTTTCCATGCGGTTTTGGGTCCTCTACAATGGAATAGCCGTTCTCAACGCAGATGGTATCATTCAGCCGCCGGACCGCGCGGGTGCTGCCCCAGAAGTTTCGGAATTTCCGGTCACAGTTCACATTGACCGCATTCCAGATGATGTGATTATGGATATGGGACTTGTCGATATGGGTACAGACCACAAAAGCGTGATTGCCCTTGGTGAACCGTTTGGCAAACTCCACGCCCAGCCGGTTGGCTTCTTCCGGGGTGATCTCGCCGGGGACAAAGGACTGCCGGACATGGTAGGCAAGCACATCGTCCGCGCCCCGTACCCGTCCGGTGGTAGAAATGTACTCCCGTTTTGCCAGCAGAAACTCGGCATCGGCTACCCGGCTGTCACACGCAAAGCCGGTGACGAGCCTGCCGTTGTCTGTCTTTTGTGGGTTGGCTACATAGTCGATAATGTCACTGACCGCCTGGCTTTCGGTGCGGCCCTTACCGGTGTGCAGCGGCATGATGCGTGTGGTTGCCATGATGGAATCCTCCTCTCTGAACTCGTTTCTTTTATTGCAATAAATCCTTTTGGCGGGTATAATAAAATAAAAATTTTTCTGCACCTCAAAGGAGTGCCTTTTATGATAGAAAAATGGATAGCAGAGGCAACGGAATGTGATTTCAAAGTTGCCGTTGAAATTAAAAAACCAAAAAGCTGGCTGAAAAGCGTCAGTGCCTTTTCTAACGGTATTGGAGGGACGCTGTTCTTTGGCATTGACGATAATCAGAATACGGTCGGCCTGCCCGACATTCAAGGTGATGCCGAGGCCATCAGCCGCTTTATTAAGGAGCGGATTACGCCCATCCCTCAATTTGTGCTGACCCCGTTTCAGGAAGATGGAAAGGATATGCTTGCCTTAAAAATTCCAGCTGGGACCTCTACACCCTATTACTATAAGGCAGACGGTATTATGGAAGCCTACATCCGGGTTGGGAATGAAAGCGTGGCTGCGCCTGATTACATCGTCAACGAACTGATTTTGAAAGGAACACACCGGTCCTTTGACGCGCTGGTGACAGATGCCCCCAGGAAAGATTATAGCTTTACACTGTTGGAAGCAACCTACCTGGAGCGTACAGGACTGCGGATGGAACTGCCGGACTACTGTTCTTTTGGCCTTGCGGATAAAAATGGGATGCTCACAAATGCCGGAAGGCTGCTGACGGATCAGCGCACTGTTTTTAACTCCCGGATATTCTGCACCCGCTGGAATGGTTTGGAGAAAGGCTCTATCTTTGATGATGCGCTGGATGACAAGGAGTATGAGGGCAGTCTGATTTATCTCCTGCAAAGCGGCTGTGAATTTATCCGAAACAACTCCAAAGTCCGTTTCGCAAAAGAAGCGCAGTATCGTGTGGATAAACCTGATTACGCAGAGCGGGCAGTAACCGAGGCTGTGGTCAATGCCCTGATCCATCGGGATTATATCGTTTTGGGCAGCGAGATTCATATTGATATGTACGATGACCGGGTAGAGATTGTATCGCCAGGTGGAATGTTCGAGGGTGCGCCTGTTCAGGAATGTGACATCAATACCATTCGCTCTGTACGCCGGAATCCAGTCATTGCAGACTTGTTTCACCGTATGAAATATATGGAACGGCGGGGAAGCGGTCTGCGTAAGATCGTAAGTGAAACAGAAAAACTGCCAGGATATGAAGAATATCTAAAACCGGAGTTTTTCTCAACACCATCGGATTTCAAGGTGATTTTGAAAAATGTGAACTACATCATGAGTGGTAGTTCCACACATGAAACCACACATGATACCATACATGACCTTGCTTTGACGCAAAAACAGGCTCTTTTATTGGACTTCTGCACCGAGGCCAGAAGCAGGGATGAGATGCAGTCATTTGTTGGGATTACAAACCGTTCTCATTTTAGTAAGGCTTATTTGAAACCGCTGTTGGCATCTGGGAAACTTAAAATGACCATTCCTGATAAGCCTAAGAGTCGGAGCCAAAAATATATTACAGCAAAAGAGCAATAGGCCAATCCGGGTTGTGGCTGGAATCAGCCGATATTCCGGCAAAAAGAAAAAGCGGAGGAAGGCGCGGCGAAGAACGCCGTTCCTCCCTCCGCAGATGGAGCAAACTATCCGGTCAGGAGAGCTTGGAAAGCTGGGCCAGTATCTTCTGCACACCGTCCCAAAGCTGTTCCTGCCGCTGGGATATATCCTCCAGGTCAGCGTCATAAACCCGCCCGGTTTCATGCATTTTACGGGTCAGCTGGTTTAAGTTGTTGCTGGAATAGCGCATCAGGGACACCAGCTCCTTCAGCTCCGGCAAATCCAGCTTTACCACATAGCCATCCAGCGCCATTTTCCGCAGGTAGGCTTCCCGGTTGACGGTTCCAAGCTGGGACATTTTCTGCTCAATCAGGGCCAGCTCCTCCGGGGAAACCCGGAAATTCACCTGTACCTCCCGTTTCCGCTTTGCCGCGCTCATCGTTCCGGTTCCCGTTTCTTAGGGGCGGCGGGTCTGCGTTCCGGCGGCTCCTGTTTGAGTTTTTCCAGGACAGAGCCTTTCTCCGGGGCTTGAAGGACTTTCCGCGCCTGCTTCAAGAACAGGTCGGTCAGGCCGGGGTTGACCTTATCCACCACCAGGGCATAGCTGTGGCGGGGATCGCCGCCATCCTCCGGCATGGGGATTGTTTTCGCCCAGGCTTTGTTATCGCGGGAGATACGCCCGTCATACTCCTTTTTCAGCACCGTATTGGCAAGGATAACCTGCATACGCTCCGGCCCGAACTGTTCCAGCACTTCTTTGACAGCGGCCTCGGTATTCAAGCGGTTATCCCCATAGTGGGCGCTGATGGCCTGCTCAATGGCTTCTTTGCAGGCAAGACTGGCTTGCAGGGAGGCGCGGTACTGCGCCATCTCCCCATGCTCGGACGCATAGGCGGCGGAGTGGGGCCAGCGATTTTGCAAAAAAGTAGTTGTGGATGTTGAAGTTCAGCTTGTTATAGGCCCGGTCATTGACGGAATACTGGCCAAACGGCACATTCCCTACGGCCAAATCATAAAAATCTCGCCGGTCAGTGGTTTGAAAGCCCGCGATAGTGATGTTTGCCTGGGGATAGAGCTGTTTTGCGATCCCTCCTCGGTGAGAAAGGCGCGGCTGCGTTCCCCTTTCCAGCCAACAGGGGAATCAGCGGTCAGGGTATCAAAAATAATCATATGCCGGGTGTCCTCCGCGAACCGGTTTAAGTCCATGTAACTATGGCCGGAATACTCCCGCGCCCCGGCTTTAAGCCGCATTTCCTCCATCAGCTGGCCGATGGTCTTTTGCTCAGGCATGGTGTGCGCCCCCTTTCTCCCGGCCCTGGCCTTTCACCGTCAGAATCCCGTCCAGCGTGGTGGCGGTGATCCGCAGGCGTTCAGCGGTGGCAATATCGTTTTTGACTGTTTCATCGGCTGCATGGCCGCAGACCACCAGCACATGGGAGCGGTAATCGGGGTCCCCGCAAAATTGAAGATTTTGTGGGGAGAGGAGGAGCAAGGGAGCGGACGCAGTTTTCGCCGACAGGCGGAAACGGAGTTTAGCGGACTTTGCGACGACGAAATCTCTGGCTATGTCGATTCCGTCCTTGTGTTCCTGGGGGATTTCATCTTTCAAAAACAGCGGCAGGAACAAAACAGGGCAGACCGGGGAATATCCGGCGTCATACACCTGGCGGCAGTAGAGCAATCTGGGATCATCTATGGATAAAAGGCTGCCTATCCCCTACCCGGAATGTCGCGGCTATCCCTATGGGGCCGACAAGCCCTGTGTCGGCGTCTGTGCCAAATAATTTCATAGAAAGGCAAATATATTGTAAATAGGCCATTGACAATTTTATATTTTGTTGTAATATAAAATTAGAAAGTTTATTCTAAAGGGAGGTATTTTCATGGAAGTTAAAGACGCAAGTACCATTATGAAAATTGCTTTTGCTGTAATTAGTCTTTTTAGTTTTAATGACATGCAAAAAAATGAGATCAATAGCTATGTTAAAGACAACATGTATACTTGGATTAGCCAACGAAAGCACGAAAACGAAGTAGAAGCGATGATAAAGAGTGAAGCTTCTCGAATTAGTCGATAAACTGTTGTATTAAAAAGCACTTGAAGGTCAAAACCTTTGAGTGCTTTTTAATACTCACAAAAGGAGGTATTATGAAACAAATTATTGAGGAAAAGCCCAGCGTTGCGCAGGCAATCGCGCCTGTGCTGGGAGCGATTGCTCAGAAAGTTCATAACAAATTCCTTTCTCCCGGCAGTTCCGGGCAGACAAAAACGGCCAGCTTTCAGAAGCCGCCGTACATATCGTGGTTGACCTGTGAGGTGTAATGGTTGCTCATGGTGGTGGGCGCGTTGAACAGCACCGTCAAAAGGTACTGTTTCATGTTCCGTACCTCGGTGGTGTTCTTTTGCAGGCAGTCCATGACAAACTCGATGTGGGAGCTGTCCAGCTTCAGGAAGCGGGAACGCACCACCTCATGGGGGAAGTCCGCCCCGGCAATCCGGGTGGTCTTACGCTTCGCGCAGACGGTTTCCACCAGCAGCTCCACGATCTCGTCCAAGTCCTCCCGGTAGGTTCCAAACCGCTGTTTGAGGCAGTCATACTCAATATTCTCCAAAATCAGCTCCCGATAACTTTCCATCTCTGTCAGTGACATCGTTTCCCTTCGCTTCGGTTCCGGTGGCTTTGCCGCCGTTCCCCGGAAGGGAAGGGAATGTGCGGGGCGACCGTATGTGTGAAATCCAGAACTGGCTGCGGGATAACGAGGTTTTGACTGTTGGCGAACTGCGCTACCGCAGAAAAGGCGGAAAGAAATTTCCTCGCCCCCAGCTTAACGCCTGGTATACTTGGCCGGACAAAACGCTGTATGACATCCTCACTCGACAGGAGTACCTGGGCCATACCATCACAGCGAAAACCTACAAAGTGTCCTATAAGTCCAAAAAGACACGGAAAAATCCAGAGGACAAGCGGTATTTCTTTCCCAATACTCACGAAGCGTTGATTGACGAGGAAACCTTTGCCCTTGCCCAAAAGCGTATCGCCACCCGACACCGGCCTACCAAGTCCGATGAAATCGACCTATTTTCCGGGCTGCTGTTTTGCGGGGACTGTGGTTACAAAATGTATCTCCAAAAGGGCACCGGAACGCCGGAGAGGAAGCACGCCTACACCTGCGGCAACTACCGCAACCGGGCCAGAAACGATTTTCTCTGCACAACGCATTACATCCGCAAAACTGTCCTGAAAGAGCTTGTCCTTGCCGATTTACAGCGGGTTTTGGCCTATGTGAAAGAGCATGAGCAGGAGTTTGTTCGTACCGCCGCCGACTACGGGGAGCAGGCCGCAAAAAAGGCCCTTGCCCAGCAGAAAAAGGAGCTGGACAAAGCGGACAAACGGCTACTGGAACTCAACGTATTGTTCCGCAAACTTTATGAGGACATGGCTTTGGGCCGTTTGTCGAACGAGCAATTTGCGCTTCTGACCTCTGGCTATGAGGACGAGAAAGCGGCACTGACGAAACGGGCGGCGGAACTTCGGCAGGAGATTGACACCGCCGCCGAGCGAGGGGCGGATGTGAAGCGGTTTGTTGCACTGGTGCGTCGGTACTCGGAGATCAGCGAACTAACCTATGAGAACGTCCATGAGTTTATTGACCGCATTTTAGTCCATGAGCTGGACAGAGAAACGAACACACGGAAAATCGAAATCTTTTACAGCTTCGTGGGCAAGGTAGACAGCGGCGATGAACCGACGGAAAGCATATCCTATTTCCGACAAATTGGCACTGATGTCAAGAGTTTTGCCGTCTGATAATACAAAATGCTGGGGTAAGACAGCGCACCATCTTTTATGGTTACGCTATCTTACCCCAGCAAAGTTCGTCCCGGTGTACCCATCGTCTACCAGAATGCGGGTATTCGTGAAGCCGTGGTCGGCGGCATAACGGAGCAAAATGTCCCTCTGATTGGTGATGGAGTTACTCTCGGAATCAAGGGCATCCTCATTACTAAGACGGCAGTACAAAATCGTGATTTTCTGCTGATCCACGTTGTTTTCTCCTTTCTTCTGTGGGTCAGCTGACAGTACCGTAGTGCATGGCTCCATTGTAGCATGATCTTCCCGTTTTGTCGACATTAAACTGCCTCCTTATCCGAAAAAATCAGCCGCTTCACCATGTGGGGAAGCGGCTCATCACCATCGCATTCAGTTTCAACGATATACCAGGTGTTGCCGATTTTGTGTGTCACTTTGCAGGAGAAGGGGTTCCTCAGTCCATGCTCCCTGTACCACTCCTCAACAAAGTCGGCGGGCGCTTCAAACATCGGCTCATAGCAGGCGCACAGGTCAATGGGTTCGTACACATAGCTCTCAAAATTGTTCAAATAATTTCCTCACTTTCATAAAATCCGTGGACAGTTAGACGCCCGTTTTAGGCGCTCCGAATACAACTACACAGGCCCCCTCTCAATCACGTTCCAGAAGCCCGTGATATCGGGCTTTTCAAGGGCCTAAAGCGTTACATAGCGGCCTTGTGGCGGCAGCATGACCGCCTATAAAAAGATAAAGGCAAACTCAAAACTATCCGTACATGCGTACATCGGTACAGGGGGTCGTGTACTCGTGTACGCACGTACAGATAATTTCATTTCTTTTTTATAAAGCGTTCGGCCTTATTAAGACCTCAATCCCCAGATAACCCCGGCACCGCTTTCCGCTGCCGATATACACATTGTTGGTGGCCTCCAGCCGATAGGTGTCGGCGCTCTGGGCGATAAAGCCGGAAAAACTCTTGGGGGAAAGCGGGTTCTCGGCATTGTCCTCGCACCAGACCTTATAGGCAGCGTATAGGTCACGGGTAGCGGCCTCGCTGTCCGCCTTGAACTGGACATAACCGGCAGAGGTCAGGAAATCCACGATGTTGTTGGCCTCCCGAACTACGACCGCGATGTTTTCCCTGGCCCGGTCGCTGATGGTGAAGCGGTAGTTGTTGACCAGCAGGCGGTGAAGCCCTTCCAGACACCAGAGGAAGATACCCTCACGCTCCGCAATCAGCTTGTCCGAGAGAAACGGATCGTCCGCTCTCCCTGCCGGTTTGTCCTTGGTAGTCAGCACGATCTGGCGGCGAAAGAAACCGTCAGACCTGTCATGGAGGGCGGTCAAGGCCCCGTTGCCGAAGCAGAGGAACCGCACATAAAGCTGGCTCTGGTAGCTCTGAACGCCCTTGCGCTCCATATCCATCTTGCATTCGGACGTGACGATGGATTTGATATAGTTGGTCTTGGGCAGGGCGCTCATGTCCATGTCATCGTCCACCATCAGGAGCTTACTCTCCAGGTCGGCGCGGCTGAACCGATTGTTCTCCACCTTCTGGATGCTGGTGGTGTTCATGCTGTCCCCAAAGATGGAGCGCATCACCAGCCCGATACGGCTCTTGCCCTCGCCGCCCTTGCCAATGAGCATCAGCATCTTCTGACCCCTGGTGGTGGGAAGCAGGCAGTAGCCCAGGTACTCCTGCAAAGTGGGGATGTCCTCCGGGTACAGCAGCTCCGACAGGAACCGAAGCCACTTCTCCGGCGGCGGCGCATCGGGGCGATAGCTGACGGTCAGGCGGTTGTTGCAGTAGGCTTTCTCCGGCGAGAAGCGGCCATCCACAAACAGTGTGCCGTTGACAACATGGATACGGTCGCACTCCAGCTCTATCGGCTCGGAGTACGCCGCCATCCGCAGGGCGTTCAGAAGCTCGTCCACCTTCCTGGCGATTTTGGTTTCCAGCCACGGGCTGATTTCCTCGTAGATTTTCTTCTTCAAGCTGCTCTCGTCCGCCACCAGCCCGTCCACCGTGTAGAACCGGCCCAGGATGCAGCGCATGGGATGTTCCCGAAGGAACGACCGGCAGAACTCCGGCTCCATGAGCTTGTAGTCCTCCGTCAGCCAGTCGGGAAACCCGGACTGCAATTCTTCATTTTCATTCATTCTCGCATACCTCCAATCTGTAAAAATCGGGCGTCTGCCGCGCCCTCCTGCTATGGTTATGAGCAAATTTGAAAAAAACGGGCTAATGGCATGACAGCCCGGTTTCAAAAAACATGACAGAGGGAATTTCGGCAGCGGCTACCAAAATTCCCTCTGTCAGTGTAATAGCAATCACCTCTCCATGCTGTGCCTTGCTGCGGACTGCGCCGCCCTGCGCTCCGCATCCTGTCTGGCAATCTCGGCCTTTCCCCGTTCCAGTTTGGCAAGGACGGACTCTCTGGCTTTCTCCTTGATCTGTTTGGTGGCGGCGGCTCTGACCTCTGGCTTTCGCAAAACCGTCTGCACCTTTGCAAACACCTTTTGAGCGGCTTTGTGGATCAGCTCCTGCGCCTTTCCCAGCACCTTGCCGATCAGCCCTTTCTCCGCTGGGGAATAGTGCCGCTCCGGGGCCAGACACCAGTCCTTGTAATCGGAGATGATCTTTTCGTCCTGCAACTGCGTTTCGGCGCGGACGGCATCGGTCACAAGCTCCACGGCCTTGTCGTAAGCAATTTCCGTGACCTCATCAATCAGGGCCTCGGCATCCTCCAGCCGGAGCGACACGGCCTCTAACGCCTGTGCTTTTTCTTCAATCGCCGTCTCCTGCTCGGTAATCAATTTTTTCTGCTTCTGGATAATATAGTCGTTCTTCTCCAGATAGCTGCGCCCGCGGTTGCCGGGGTCAGGTTCTTCCTCCACCGCCAGACCATGCCGTTTGCAAATATCAAACAGAATGACACGGCAGACCGCATCGAAAACCATCTTCCGGTTGTTGGTGCGCCCCTGCTTTTTCTCCGGGTCAGGCAATTCAAACCCCAAAGCCTCCAGCGCCTTTTCCTGTTTCGGCTCCACCTCGCCATAGCGGTTCACATAGTCGAACACATGGCGCTCATGGATGTGGGGCGTGGCCTCGTCCAGATGGAGCGCCCAGTCAATGACATGGATGTGTTCCCCAAAGCGCCGCTCAAGCTCCAACATAAATTCCCCGACAATTTCCAAAAGCACATCCGGGGAAACGGAGTCCTCCATCGTGCCAATCTGGTAGATGGTTTCCTCCGGGCAGAAGCGTTTGTCAGCCAGCAGATCATCCACGCTCCGGTCGCGTTCCGAGTGGCGGCGTTTTGCGTTCCGCTCATGTTGCCCGTCAAGGTAATCCGAGTAGCGGTTCAGATAAAAGGCCCGCTCCACATCCGCAAAGGAAACCTCCACGTCCTGCTGGGCCGGATAGGTCGCGCCCCGAAAGCAATCCCAATAGATGTTTTGCTGAATGCGCTCACTGTCAATGTGTTCGGCGTGTTCGGTATCGAAGGTCCTGTCATTGTGCGTTGATTTGTAGACGCCGCTTTTCCCGGCTCTCCCGTTGTGCCGGGTCAATCTTTTTGCCATTCTGCTCTCCTTCCTGTTTCTCGTTTTTGCTGTTCCGGGAGTGGACAGGGGGCGGCGAAGCCGCCGAATCTGGGTGCTTTGCGCCAGATAATAACCCAGTACGGATTGACGCGCGCATCAATCCTACCTGGGCCAAGGGTTTCACCCTCTGGACACCTGAGCAGGCGTTGTCACCCTGCACCCGACCCAAATGGCTTTGCCCTCTGGACACCCAGCAGGCGCTGCCGCCCTGCACCCGGCCAAAAGGGCGCTGCCCTCTTGACACCCGGCAAAGGGCTTGCCGCCCTCTGCACTCCCGCGCATCCAGTCAACGGCTTTCTATTATGGTTATGAGCAAAATCGAGAAAAGCAGGCTAACAGCATGACAGCCCCGTTTCAAAAAACATGACAAGCTATCTTTCCAATCGGGGGCGGCTGTGGTATAATGAAAAACGAAAAAACATGACAGGAGGCAGCGCACTTGAATTTGATTGAACACACGCTCCTGACACTGGATTTCTGGCAGGACAATGTGACCTACGAGGGGAAGTCTATGCCGACCGGAACGCTGGCCTGCGCCGCGCTGAACCTCTCCGATGAAGTCATAGCGAAGCTGTCCCAGCTCTGTATGCCGCTCAACCTGTATATGGGGTCGCTCCAGCTTGGACAAGCGGACACGGCGCAGATGGAAACGGCGAGGGAGAGCGCCTTTCAAATCGTAGAGCTTTTGCGAGATGTGCCGCCGTTCTCCTGCCTGGAGTATGAGATTGTCTGTGGCTATGTTGCTACCGTTTTTACGGAGGACTATCTGCAAAATACAATGGACTTTGCGAAGTCTGGAAATCTTGCCGGGGCGGTTTCGCCAGAATACCAAAAGGCACTCACCCTGCTGCGGGTACTGCCTGTTATGGCACACCTGGGGTTCTCCCTGGCAGAGTTCAAGCGGGAACTTCTGCCGTTTGCGGAAAAACTCCATGAGAGCGACAGAACGCCGGACGGATACGCCGCCAGCTTCGGACAATACTTTTCCGTCAATCCTGATATGACGGCGGACAATCCTGGATGGATGTCCCTTGCCAATGCCTCCGTCCAATATGCCGCCGCGACCATTCCCGGCAAAGAGAAGTCCCAGCTTGTGAAACGGATGCACTATGTTTCTTTTGTGGGGATGTTCCGCTCTGACTTGTTCGAGGGCCTGTGCGTAGGTCATGCGCCCCGCAAATGCCCCATCTGCGGAACATGGTTCCTGACCACCGATGCAAGGCCCACAAAATACTGCGGCGGTCTGGCTCCGGGGGACAAACGCGGGCGCACCTGCCGTCAGGTCGGCAACCTCCGAGGGCGGGAGCAGCGGGAACGGGCTGACGATCACCCGCTGAAGAAAATCTATGAGCGCCGCACCAACACGATCATCCAGAAGTTGCACCGGGGGACGCTGGATGAACAGACTGCCGCCGTGATGAAGCGGCTGGCGAAGAACAAGCTGGAAAGGGCCATCGCTGACCGGGAGTATGCCGCTGGTTCTTATGAAACAGAAATGACGCAGAAAGCATTGTTGGCGGAGGCGCAGACCTATTTGAAATGATGGAGGTGGTGAGGCTGTGAAAGAGCGATTTGCAAAATATCCGTTTCAGGGAAACGCCCACGGCCTCACCATGTTTGAAGTTACCCATGTTTACCAGCTCACGCCCCCGCCACCGGAGTTGTATACCGTCAATGAGTATCTCGTTGCCGCGCAAACGTGGCATGATCTTCGCTTCTTTGCCTACTTCCTGCACCACATAGAGCCGCGTCTGAATGGACGGGTCAGAAACTTTCTTTTGCGGGAGGGGCTGGACAGATACGACCCGGAGCGGTTTCTGGACTATAAACAAAACTGCGTTCTCGCCATGCTGGAATGTCTGGAAAGCTACGACCCGTACAAAGGCGCGGAGTTCCTTACATACGCCCATCGCGCCATTGGAAACGCTCTGGTTCAATGCCGCATGATGGAGGAAAGCGGTTCCTTTTCCTCTCTGGACGAGTACAAGCGGGTGCGAGGTATTGCGTGGCTCTACAACGAAACCGGAAAGTCGAAGGGCGAGGTTGTCAGCGAGTATGCCGCAAGAGAGGGCTGTTCTGAGGAAACAGCGGAGCAATATCTGACTGTGGCCCGGCTCAACCGCAGCCAGGTTTCACTCTATGTCACGGCCCAGGACGAGGACGGCGAGGAAACCGGCGAGGATGTGACCAAGGACGACTCCTGGGATTATGTGGCGATCCTCTGGAACGGCACTCAGGCGGAAGCGGTTCGCACCGCTTTTGAGAAACTATCTTATCGAGAGCAGCGGCTTTTGGAAGAACGCAACGCCATCTGCATGACCTGTGGCCGGGTCAGGCCACTATCCCAGCGAAGGTCCTTTGAGGAATTGGCGGTGATGTTTGAGGGCAGTACCGCCAGCGGCGCGGAGAGGGCATACCGTAAGGCGGTGGAGAAACTGACTGTCCTGCTGGTGGAGGCCGGTGCGCTCCACGCCATCCGGCTCAAACGGAAATCGGTAAAGCGGACAAAAAAGAAAATCGCCGCCGCAATCTACGAGTATCAAGCAGACTGCGACGGCGAGTGGGGCGAGATTCAGTTTGACTTTGTGAGCGGCACAGCGGAGATTGTTCGGCTGGCCGAGTGGGATACGATGGTGAGCAAGATGTTTGCGAAGCGGGCAGTGAAGTATATCCGGTCTTGTGACATAGAGCATCTGCCTCAAAAGCTGCTGTTTGCGTTTTGAGGTATCTATACTTTCCCCAGCATACTGAACAGCGTATATTCTGCCTCTGCGCGATTTCTCTCTTGCGCGGCAGACAAATTTCTGCTAAAATTAAGATTGTCAAGGTATTCACAGCTACCCCTTAATTTTGGGCCGCAATATGCCGACATATAATGAGAGTTTCAGAAAGGGCTTGACAAGCTATGACTTATCGCAATATACTTACGACAGACAGACAGACAGACAGACAGACAGACAGACAGACAGACAGTAGGGTAAGTCTGTCCTTTTGTGCTGTCTTGCCGCTTATATCGCTTTATCAGGCGTATTGTGCCTGCGGTTTTCCGCAGGTATGATGTGCCTTTTTGTATTTCTGTAAAGACTGCGTTCTTGATGATTGGAGCATAGCAGGAAATTTTAACAACATTGTCAAACGAAGAATAGGAGGAACCACTATGGCAATCAACGGTATTCCCGGCACTTTCAATTCTTATGGCTCTTACAGGGCTACCAGCACCATTTCAGCACCGAAGGTGAAAGCCAGCGAGGAAGGGTTATTCAAACCAATCACTGCCAAGGTCAGTGGAGCCTTGTCTGACGAGTATGTTGAGCAAATCAAGGCGTGCGCCCGCAAAGCTGCCGCAGATGGTACAAATATGGTCAGCAGCGGCTATGCGTCGATGCGGGATGCACAAATGGGGAAGCACGTTTCTCCAGATCGGGGCAGAGCCATTTCCCAGGTGTCCGCCATGTTCAAAAATCCAAACCTTGTCTTACACCCTGGGGAAAATCTCTTTGACTTGTTAAGTATTCCCTTTACCGCTACCATAAACAGAGGCGCTATGTTTGGTACGACGGCGGAAATCTATAGTCAAAACGGCGAAATGATTGCGGGCTATCGTGACGGCGGAGGCTGGACTTCTGTTCCTACTGCGGATGAATCGCGGTTCCAGTATGAATCAAATCAGATTTACCGTGAGGCGTACAACGCGGCCAAGGCGGAGATAGCCGCCGCAAAGCAGACGACAGCTCCGGCGGCGAACGGGGATGCACCCGCAAGTTTTGATATAAAGGCATAAGGGGGACATCCCATGACAATCACACAGATGGTACAGAACCAACAGCAGCGGCGCATCGGGGAACTGGCCCAGAAGCAACAGGGCAAGCCCCATGTCAACCCCTACGGCACGCCCGGCATGAGCCTGAACGATACCGGCGACTATCGGAAGATCGTCCCCGTGGACGAGGGCGTGGTGCAGCAGGTCAAGCAGATTGCGTTCAACCACATGAAGAACGGCTATGGGGTCAGCGACGGCGAGGACATCAGCAAGGTCATTCGGGACTATACCATGTCCCTGGCCCCGGAAAAGCGGCTGAGTGCGTCATGGACACTGAATGAGATATTCCATAGCGAGGCCACTCGGCTGGGAGAATTTGTCCATCAGCAGGACCCCAGTTGGGACTGGGGAAAGCCCTTTGACACCAGCATTTTGGACGGCTACCGGCAGGGTGTGGATATAGAAGCATAGGAGGGGAGATTATTGTGAATGTATCGAATTTGGCGAACCTGTTTCGTCAAAACACTGTTTTTCAGCAGACTAAACCGCTGGGGCAGAAACTTGTTCAGCCGCCAATCAATGACACGCTGCACCGACTGTCCGAAAATCTGCTGAATGCGAAAAATCAGGTAAAGGATATGAAAACCCGGTTTGATACGTTGGAGCTGTCGGCGGAGGCCACGGAGGGCAAGAAAAACTCCCCCCTGGAGGAAATGCCGGAGGGCCTGCTGCACTTCTACTTAAACCAGTGTAAAGTGGGCGCATATTTGAGCCAGCAGCATGAAGCGTCTTTGATGGAATACCGGGATCAGCTCTCCGCCTTCGACCAAACCATTCAAGAATATCAGGATATGCTGGACGGCAACAAGGCTTTGCCGGAGCAGATGAAGCTGGAGGACATTTCCAAGCTGCTGGACGCAACCAAGGCGGCGCGTGAACAGTTTATGCAGCAGGGAGCGGCTGAGCTGAACCGGGTATCGGATCACAACCCCACCAAGGAGGGCTACATGGGTAAGGCTTACAGCATGGCCGCAGAGTGGGCAGGCGACGGTGCGAATGATACCCATTGGCAGATCGACACCTCCGCAGACGATATTTACGGTGAAATTGACCGCGCTCTTTCCTCCGCACATGGCATAACGTCCACGTTCCAAAAGGGGGCCTCCAGTATCCTGGCCGAGTTGAAGCGGCGGAACTGCGTAGAGGAGGGGGAAGAAATTCACTTTGAAGATTGGGAAACAGCGGACACCGGCGCTGTTCAACGGGAATCGCTGTTCCAGTCCATTTATGACGATATTTGGAACACGTTCAAAAAGAGCATTGGCAACGATGCGGAGTAAGTTCCGTTTTCTACCAATTCAACAGCAAGTAGGCTCTATTTTCAATCAATCCATTCTTTAATATTGAGAAAACAGCCCGTCTGAATCCCTATCAGGAATCAGACGGGCTTTCGTATGCACCCCGAAACCGTCAGCTAACAGTGATAAGTGAATTTAGTTCCTTATCACTATAAAGACGAGGTCTATGCGGCCTACCGCAAGGCGGGATATTCCAAGAAATTTTTAGCGGAACATGAAGCGGATATTCTGCTCCACAAGGCGGCAAAACAGGCATTTGACGATTTGGGTATCAAGAAGCTGCCCACCGTCAAGAGCTTGCAGGCCGAGTACGCAACATTGTTGGAAGGAAAGAAAAAAGACTATGCCGAGTACCGGCGTTCCCGCGAGGAAATGCGGGAACTGCTGGCCGCAAAAGCCAACGTGGACCGGCTGATGGGATATGGGGAGGAACGCCAGAATGACCGGGAAAAGGAACAGGGGCAGGATCGCTGACGCGCCTGTTTTTTCGCATTTTCTCACCGCCGCAGGCCGGTAAAAAGCGTTCCGCAGGAACGCGCAGCCACAGAATGAAATTCTGTGTTCAAAGGGGCTTGGGGAATCCCCAACAAGCAGCGCCAGGAGCCGGATGGCTATCCTGGGGCATTGCTTGCCACGGTTATCCCGGAACGGGATAACCTTCTTTTTCTCGAAAAAGAACAAAGCCGGTGAGGAATTTGTTAAATTCACTCACCGGCTCAATTCGTTTCAAATTTCTCGGATAGTTCGGTTAGTTCTTTCATGGTTTCCTGCGTATGGTGCAAGAGTGTTTCACGCATTTCTGACGGGCAGCTGCAATACAGCATCTTCATCTGACCGGCTCCCTCATCTTCCGGGGAAACATCCGGATTGATTAAAGAATCCAGAGAAATCGGCAGTACTTTTGCCAGTGCCTTCAAAATCAAGAAAGACGGATTCATCTGCCCTTTTTCAATCTTGGCAATCTGCTTGACAGATACATGGCTCAAATCAGAAAGTTCCTGTTGTGTCAGGCTTTTTCTTTTTCGGGCTTCCCGCATTTTTTGCCCTAAAGCGGTTAAATCATCAATCGGCATAATCATTCATCTCGAATATATTCTATCGTGCCGATTTACACAAAGGAATAACCTTATTATACCGACTAACAGGTATGATTATGCTGTTTTTTTAGTGAGATATAAACGCTATCCTTGTATCACTAACCAAATCAAATTATAATAGAGGTGGATATTTTTTTGAAAAAATCCGTCCGCTGTAACATTTCGCGGACATTTGCTTGTTATACTATCTGCAAAAAGCAAAGGAAGTGAGGATATGAAACAGATTTTAATTGTCGAGGACGACAGTTTTTTGAATAAGATGTTGGCCTATAACCTGACCGCAGACGGGTACGGCTTGACTTCTGCCCTAAATGCCAGAACCGCAGCTGATGTCCTGCGCCAGCGGGAATTTGATTTAGTGCTGCTGGACATCAACCTGCCGGATGGGAATGGTTTTGAACTGTGCAAGCTGATAAAGCCCCAGCACCCGGACACCATTGTAATCTTCCTGACCGCCAACGATCAGGAGAGCGACCAGATACGGGGCTATGAAGTGGGCGCAGTGGATTACATCACAAAGCCCTTTGTGATCGGGGCCTTGCAACGGAAAATCAAAGCCATGTTCGCCATGCTGGAACACCACAAACCGGCCAAGGATATTTACAACGACGGGCGGCTGTTTCTGGACTTCTCGGAGCAGACAGCTTCCTTAAACGGCAAGCCCCTGACCCTATCCCCGATGGAATACAAAATGCTGAACCTGTTCCGCAAAAATCCCCGGCAAGTGCTGACCCGTGGGCAGCTTCTGGAAAAGCTGTGGGATATAGACGAGAAGTTTGTGGATGAACACACCCTGACAACCTCCATCAGCCGGATTCGCAGCAAGATTGAATCCGATGGTGGCACGCCCTACATCAAGACTGTTTACGGCATGGGCTATCAATGGACGGGAGGCGAGGCAAAATGAAGTTTCAAAACCTCTCGGTAAAGCGGCTGTTTGGCCGGGTGGCAATGGGGCTTGTCCTCTCCATGTCCGGGATCACCATAGCCCTGTTTTTTGTGACAAAACAAATTGCGGTGCTGCTGACGGGCGGTGCGCTGCTGCTGTGCGCCCTTGTGGGGATTTTTGTACTGACACAGGCGTTTGGAAAGCGGCTGTCGCAGTTTACCGCTGACCTATGCCAGACCTTAGACCACATGATCGCCGGAAATGAAGCACCCCAGCGCCCAGAGGACAGCGAAACCCAGCTTGCCAGAATCGGACACCGGCTGGCAAGGCTTTACCAGATCATGCAGGAGAACCGCCGCCGGGTGGACGAGGAACGGCAGGAGTTACAGACCCTTGTATCGGATATTTCCCATCAGGTGAAAACGCCGGTAAGCAATCTGAAAATGGCGACGGACACGCTGCTGGAAAAGCCCATGACCGAGGCAGAGCGCACCGATTTTATCCGGGGAATCCGCAGCCAGACGGATAAGCTGGACTTTCTCTTTCAGGCCCTTGTGAAAACCTCCCGGCTGGAAACGGGCGTGATCCAGTTGGATAAGAAGCCGGGCCGCCTTTTTGATACCGTGGCGCAGGCCATGAGTGGGATCGTGTATGCAGCGGAGAAAAAGGAAATCACCGTGTCCGTGGACTGCCCGGAGGATTTGGCCGTTTCCCATGACAGCAAGTGGACATCCGAAGCCCTTTTTAACCTGTTGGACAATGCGGTAAAGTACACCCCGGCAGGCGGAAAAATCTCTGTGTCGGTGGTGCTGTGGGAAATGTATGTGGAGATCAAAGTGACCGACACCGGCAAGGGCATTTCCGAAAGCAATCAGGCCGCCATCTTCCGGCGCTTTTATCGTGAGGAAGAAGTACACGAACAGCAGGGCGTGGGCATTGGCCTGTATCTGGCCCGTGAGATTGTAACGCGGCAGGGCGGCTATATCAAAGTGGTTTCGGAGCCGGGCAAGGGTTCGGAATTTTCTATTATGCTGCCTACAAAATAGAACGCGGCGGACGGCCATTTCCGGCTGCCCGCCGTAAGTTTTTTTGAAATGTCCGAGCATTGTAACATTTCACCCTGATTTTCAATGAAATTTTTTGGCCGCTGTAACATTTCGCGGACATTTGGGTTTTACAATGACCTTATCAACAGGCAGAAAGCCTTGAAAGGAGTTTTGAGTATGAGCGTTTTGCAGACGATTGATCTGAAAAAGTATTACGGCACAAAGCCGAATATCACCCGCGCCCTTGACGGCGTGAACTTCTCCGTAAATGACGGTGAGTTTGTGGCCGTTGTGGGAACCTCCGGCAGCGGCAAGTCTACCCTGCTTCACATGATGGGCGGGCTGGACACCCCTACTTCCGGCAATGTGGTTGTCCGGGACAAAGAATTGTCGAAAATGAACGACGAGCAGCTTACCATCTTCCGCCGCCGCAACATCGGCTTTATCTTCCAGAACTATAACCTTGTTCCTATCCTGAATGTGTATGAGAACATCGTCCTGCCGGTGGAGCTGGACGGGGACACGGTGGATCAGAAGTTTTTGGACGAAATCGTTCACCTGCTGGGGCTGGAAGATAAACTGAAAAATATGCCGAACAATCTTTCCGGCGGACAGCAGCAGCGTGTGGCGATTGCCCGCGCCCTGATTACCAAACCGGCTATTGTGCTGGCCGACGAGCCGACCGGCAACCTTGACAGTAAGACCAGCGCCGAGGTGCTGGGGCTTATCAAACGCACCAGTGCGGAGTTCCGGCAAACCGTTGTGATGATTACCCACAATGACGACATAGCCCGTCTTGCAGATCGGATTGTCCGCATTGAGGACGGCAAGATCGTGGAGTAAGGAGGTGGCAGGCTATGACATGGCCTTTTGAAAATGATACCAGCGCTATTACAAAGAAGCTGGCAAAGAAAAGTTTACAAAGTGAAAAGCGCCGGAATCTGATGGTGGTGATTGCCGTTGCGCTGGCGGCGTTTCTAATCTGCTTTACGGGAATTGTGTCTACCTCCCTGACACAAATGCAGCGCAATCAGGTTGTCGATACTTATGAGGCGGTTTGGCTGGGCGTAGAGGAAAACGACATTGAAACCCTGAAAGGACTGCCGGAGTTTGAGCGCGTAGGCGGCTACTATATACTGGGTGAGGAACTTTCGGAACAGGGCTATCATGCGTCCTATGTGTATTGTGACGCGCAAATGATGGAGATTACCAAGGTGCAGATGGAGTTGTTAGAGGGCCGGGTTCCTGAAAAAGCAAATGAAGTTGTCGTAAGCGAATACTTTCTTTCCACCTATGGAAACAATGCCAAGATCGGGGACACTGTGACCTTAGACACCGAGAGCTTTCATGGTGATTATGTCGTTACCGGCATTATGGACAGCGTAAATGAGAAAGAAGCAAATACCTGCGCGATCATTCTTTCCAACGCTGCCCTGACAGAATGGGATGGGTTTGACCCGGCTGGGTATCGTGCCTATGCCCATTTCAAAAACAGCGACCAGTTGGGCGAAGAACTGATGACCTCTTATTGCAGGGAGATTGCGGAGGAATATCAGCTTCCTATGCCCAAAATGAACAGCAAGTATTTTGCCTATGCTTCTAAATCCTTTGATTTTGCACTGATGGCTGGCGTGATTGCCATTGTTCTGATCGGCGGCTATATTGTGATCCAGAGTATCTTCCGTATCTCCATCAATGACAAAATCCAGAGCTACGGGCAGCTTCGGACGATTGGTGCAACGCCAAAACAAATCAAGCGGATTGTAAAGCGGGAGGGACGCAAACTCGGCAGTATCGGGATTGTGATAGGTACAGTGTTGGGCATATGTGGCGGTTTTCTCCTGTTTTCTAAGGGTTTTAACGCTGTTTCCTATGTGGCAACGGTTATTTTGACACTCATAAGCAGTTGGATCATGGTATCTGTTTCCATCCGTAAGCCGGTAAAAATTGCGGCAGGGATTTCCCCGATTGAAGCCGTCCGTTTTACCCCGGCGCAAAAGGACATCCGCAGCCGGAAAAAGAATATCAAGCTCAATCCTGTTTCAATGGGAATTGCAAATTTTAAGCGTGACCGAAAAAAGACCGTTGCTATTGTAGCCTCATTGAGTTTGGACGGAATTATCCTGCTTGTGGTATCCTCCATTGTTTTGCTGCGCTCACCAGAGGCACTTGCAAGACAGTTTTTCCCAGACGGCGACTATAAAATTTATTTGGATTCTGAAATGACAGAAGAAAAGGTTATGGCAGCGGGAAATCCATTGAATGAGGAATTAAAGCAGGAAATCTTATCTATTGATGGCGTTACAGATATAATTCCAAGCAGGCAATCTCTCCATGCAACTTATAAAACAGAGATTCATCAAGCTGGTGGTATGTGCGATATGCTGACCGACCAGAATTATGCGGCAGTTGAAGCGGCTCTGACAGAGGGAACCATGCCAACAGATTCCCGTAGTATTGTAATTGACTATAATGTGCTAAAGCAGAATGAGGATATGGGTGTTGGTTCAAAGGTTGAGATTTCTTTGGGAGAAGAACAGCCATCCGTTTCTGTTACCATATCGGGGTTATACGCTCCTGCAAAGGTATATTCAGGACATGACAGGATGCACTTAGATGGGGCAACTCTTTTTGCACCAGAAGCGTTGTTCCACGAACTGCACCCGGAAATCACCTCTTTTGACTATTCATGGAGCATTGTAAATGACCCTAAAAAAACAGACTATGTGGGAGCTGAATTGAAAAATATTGTTGCCAGCCATAGTAATATTGCCTTAGATGAAATCAATACAGTGATTGAATATGAAGAAATGACAAATTCTTTTGCGTTTGGCAGTATGGAGATACTTTCATGGTTGGTATTTCTCTTTGGCGTTATCAACCTTATCAATACGACACTCTCTAACCAGATAGCCCGAAAGCAGGAAAACAGTATTCTGCGTTCTATCGGCCTAACACAAAAACAGCTATGTAAAATGAACATCTGTGAGGGGCTGTGCTATGCGCTCTTTGCAACATTGGCGACGCTGATCGTTGGGCTTCCGGCTTCCATCTTTGCTTGCAGAAAAATGAGTGTAGGTGCTTTTGCCGGAAATGTAGTGCCTTACAAATTCCCGGTTTTGGAAATGGGTCTGTTCATTCTGGTATTGTTCGGAATGGAACTGATCTTGTCTGTATGGACAGTCCGCAGACAGAAAAAACAATCCCTGATTGAACAAATGCGGGCGATGGAATAAGCGTATAAAATTTGGAGGAATTATCTATGGCTGACGATAAAAGAAAATTAACAGAAAAAGAATTGAAACGTAAAAATGACTTTGAAAAAATAAGCTCTGAAATGCAACAAAAAGGATATAAAATTAAGAATATGACTATCAATATTCGACAAGCGAATTTTTTAGGACCTTTGAGTATGCTGCCATTTATAGCTTTAACATTTTTGTTTTACTATAATGTGAATGGTTTTGATTTAGGGGAGATTTCTTTGGGATTTGTCGTAGCGGCGTTTCTTCTTCCTCTAACTATTTTACACGAATTAATACATGGCATCACTTGGGGTTTTTTTGCAAAAAATCATTTTCATTCGATTGATTTTGGATTTATTTGGAGTAGTTTTTCTCCATACTGTACTTGCTCCGAACCGTTGGAAAAGTGGCAATATTTGCTGGGAACTGCTATGCCTACATTAGTTTTAGGCGGTGGAGCAGCAGTGGTTTCTGTAATGACAAATCAATTACTGCTATTTATTCTGGCAGAATACATGATTCTATCGGGTGGCGGAGATTTTCTAATTATACTGAAAAGTATGCTATACCGCACTGATAAGCAAGAAAGTGTGTATTGCGACCATCCTTACGAATGTGGTTTTGTTGTTTTTGAGAAATAGGAACGAATACTATTTAATCATGGTGTTACTGTTTATAGCTCCTCATAAAAGGGAAAACAAATGCCACTGCGAATGAATATGCAAAGTGGAAGAAAACACAAAAGTAAATTGCGATTTGGGAAAATCAGTGGGGCGGTTCATTAGCCGCGCCACTGATTTTTTGCTATCCCTTGACAAAATATTTTGAAATGTCCGAGCTTTGTAACAATTCAGCCTGTTTTTCTGTCGAAATCAAAGGAACCTCGGACATTTGTGTAACATTTGTAGTTTATACTTATAGTAAATCAATATTGGGGGTGCGGACACATGAAAAAGATACTGCTGATTGATGACAGCGACACCTATATATGGCGTCTGCAAAAATATTTACAACGGCGAGGCTACCCGGTAGAAACGGCTTCCACACTGAAAGAAGCTCGGACAGCCATCCAAGAGGAAATGCCTCTGGTAATCTGCTGTGATCTCGACCTGCCGGACGGTTCTGGCATTGACTTTCTGGACGAGGTGCGAGCCGCAGACAAGGAGCTGCCTTTTATTCTGGCGTCCTGCCATGATAAAGAGGACTACGAACAGGAGGCCAAGCAACGGGGCGCGATGCTGTGCATGGACAAAATGAAAGGGCTGCTGCTGCAAGATAAGCTGGTGGAATACGCCTACCGGCAGTTATCCGGCGAAAAGGCCCCGACTTTTCACAAGCTGCTCTTTGTCCATGCGGAAGATACCAGCGCCGGAGTGCTGCGGGCTACTATGCTGCAAAAGGGCTTTGACCTGATTCTGGTTCCCTCGATTGCAGACGCTAAGCGCCGGATTTTTGAGGATAAGGAAATAGAACTGATTTTGTGTGATGTGGAACTGCCGGACGGTACAGCAATGGAGTTGTTTCATGCGCTGCGGCGGGTGGAGGGGATGTTCCAAATGAAGAATCCCCCTGTCCGGCTTCTGCCGTTCTTTATCCTCACCGAGAACAGCGACCTTGCCACGGAATATGAATATCGGCATGAGGGCGTGAACGACTATATCACCTCCCCGGTAAATATCCCGGAGCTGATCCGGCGGGTTCTGTTCTTTGTGGAATGAAGTGAGCTTACATATTCAAACATCTGCCTCCACAGCGGGGAAAAGAAAAAAACCGCTGACGGGCAGAGGATTTCGTGCGCTTTCCTGCACAGCTGATTTCTTCGGCGGTTTTGAGTAATCAATGTTGTCAAACCTTATTTGTCCTATGGAATACAAGATCGGGTCCGGCAACATTGCCGAACCCGATTTTCAGCATAGTGGACTTCTGGCAATCTTGCCGAAGGTCCACAGGAAACCGCTTTTGACAATGTTGTCAAACCCGATAGCAGTTGAGCACACCTTCTGACAACCTTGTCAAAATGTTCGATCTGACTTTTCGGCAACGTTGCCGAAAGGTCACTGCCCGTAGGCAGCATTGGGGTCAGGGGATTTCCCCTGCAAGTGGCGTTTTGACATCAAAACGCGATGCTTGCGACAATAAGGACGGGCCAAATATTGCGTAAATCATCAGCCAAAAGATATTTGGCCCGGAATGGGTATCTGCTCTTGAAGAGCAGCTCATGCCGAAGCTAC
>CAJTFN010000020.1 GCA_910575815.1 Oscillospiraceae bacterium | reverse complement strand
TCGCCTTGGTGGGCCGTTACCCCACCAACTAGCTAATCAGACGCGAGGCCATCTTTCGGCGATAAATCTTTGACATTCAGACCATGCGGCCCAAATGTATTATGCGGTATTAGCAGTCGTTTCCAACTGTTGTCCCCCTCCGAAAGGCAGGTTCCTCACGCGTTACTCACCAGTCCGCCACTAAGCATTCCCTTCCGTTGTCCGAAAACTCCTTCAGGGGTGCTCCGTTCGACTTGCATGTGTTAAGCACGCCGCCAGCGTTCGTCCTGAGCCAGGATCAAACTCTCTATAAAATGGTATCTAAACGGCCAGGCCGTTCAAACCAACATAGAGCTATTTGTCATAGCTTCAAGCATTTTTTCGGTTGCTGCTTTCGAGGCAATTGACTGAACCTCTACTCACCCACAACCTTGGTTGCTCCTCTTGTGATTCCTCACAACAAAAGCTTCCGTCTGGTGCTTTCTTTTCGTTACGTTGTTTAATTTACAAGGTACACGCCTCTCAGCGGAACATTTGCTATTCTAGCACATTCATCCCTGTTTGTCAAGCACTTTTTTGAAATCTTTTTTCGATCTCTTGCGGTGCTTTTTTGTTCAGGTCCTGCGCTTTCGCCATTCGGCTTTGCTATTCTATCACATCAGCTTTCGCTTGTCAAGTGTTTTTTTCGAAATCTTTTCAAGTTTCGACTTAAAACCCTTGACCCTCGCTCCGCTGTGCCAGACAGCTTTGATAGATTACCATGTCTTCCCTCGTTTGTCAAGCCCTTTTTTCGAATTCTTTTTCAGTTTTCGATCTCTTTCGCTTGACACACGGCTGTCCTGCGAGACAGCTTCGTTAGATTACCACGCCTCCCCCCTTCTTGTCAACTCCTTTTTTCCCTTTTTCCGACATTTTTGTGTTATAACGTCGAATTGCCCGTATTTTGGTATGACCTCTATGCAGTTCTTACAACGCCTCATCCCGGTTACAATGCAACAGGCCAGTTCCCCAAAGGGAAACCAGCCTGTTAAAACATATCGCTACTATAATTGTATCCCGTTTTTCTATTCCAGCGGCCCTGACACCACGACCCAAAATGGTCCTTCTGCCCCTTCCGCCAGCTCCTCCGCGCGGCCCAGGGCCTCCAGAAGCGCCTGATATTCTTCGGCGCTCAGTTCATAGCACCATTCCAGCGAGTTCTCCCACACTGCGTCAAACCCGTCCAGCAGATCCCCCGCCTCTTCCTCGCTCAAATACAGTGCCACGTTTTTGGCCGAAAGGGAGGTCCGTGGTTCCGCGTCCTCCATGACCGCCTCCGGCGCTTGGCTTATCGTGGTCTCCGGCGCGGCGTCCATATTCTGGGCGCGGAACTGCGACCGGGGAGCCTCCGTCTCGCTTGTTGCCCGAACTTGCTTCTCTTCCGAATGCTCCGTCTCACTGACCGCCTCCGGCTCTTCCGTATCAACGCAATCCGACGCCGTGTCGTTCTCCACCTGGGTATGGGCGGCCGGCGCGCCGTTCTCCTCTCCGGTGGGCGCGATCTTATCGTTCATGCCGCCAGGGCCGCCCCAGGTCAAAAACACCAGAGCGCAGCAAGCCGCCAGTGCCGTCAGCGAACCAGCCCACCGCCGGGCAGAACGCCTCCGCAGCTCTATCAGTTTCCCACTCTTTTCGGAGGCCGCCCGAATTCGCTCCATCACACCTTCGGCAAATCCCCCCGGAACCTCTGTGTCCTCCACGTCCGGAAAACCCGCCCGGATGGCCAGCGCGTCGTCCACATAGGCCCGGCAGTCAGAGCATACCGCCAGGTGGCCCCGCGCCCGTTCCATCTCCTCCGGCGTCAGCTCCCCGTCTATAAACCGGTCCAACAGGGCCGCGTATTCCTCACAGTATTTCATGAACGGCCCTCCCTTCCTGTTTCTTTAGACGGAGACGGCGGAGAAAAGTTCCCGCTTTTCAGCAAAAAAATTCGCAGCCGTTTTCGCCCCCGGCTGATGCGGGATTTCACCGTCCCCACATCCACTCCCAGAGCCGAACCGATCTCCTCATAGCGCAGCTGGTGCATCTCCCGAAGCACCAGCACCTGCCGGTACTCCGGCGGCAGCGCCCTGAGCCCCGCCTCGATCTGCTCCCCCAGCTCCCGGCGCTCCGCCTCCTCCTGGGGGGAGGGAAGGCGGTCCGGGATGTCCAGGTTCAAATCCTCGTCGTCCAGGGAGACGGCGGCCTGCCGCCGCCCTTCCCGCCGGAGCAGATCCACACAGGCGTTGGAGGCCAGCCGGTAGAGCCATGTGGAAAAGCTACTCTCCTCCCGGAAGTTCTTCAATCCCTGCCACGCCGCAAAAAACGCCTCCTGGGCGGCCTCAGCGGCGTCCTCCGGATTTTTGCACATCCGCCGGGTCAGGGCCAACACCCGTTTTTCATAGAGCCGGACCAATTCCTCAAAGGCCCCCTGGTCGCCCCGCCGGGCTTCCGCGATCCATTTCTGTTCCCGGGACTCGGTCATAGGCCCTCCTCCCTCTGGTCCTTTCCGCAGAGGTCCCGCTTGATGCCCTTCGTCACCTGATAGACGTCCTCCAGCGTATTCATCCGCACAATTTGCTCCTTATAATAATTCGCGTAGGGCACGCCCTTGAGGTACCAGCAGTAGTGCCGCCGGGCCTCCAGGATGGCCGTCCGCTCCCCCTTGTACTCCGCCGCCAGCTCAAACTGCCGCACGGCCAGATCGCAGCGCTCCGCCAGGGGCGGCAGCGGCGGAACCGGCTTCCCCTCCAGCACAGCTTTGGCCTGCTGGAACAGCCAGGGATTTCCGAAGCATCCCCGCCCGATCATGGCCATGTCGGCCTTGGTGTGCCGGAGAATCCGGGCGGCGTCCTCGGGCTTCCAGATGTCGCCGTTGGCGATGACGGGGATGGACACCGCCTCTTTCACGGCCCGGATGCAGCTCCAGTCCGCCTGTCCCCCGTAAACCTGGGCCCGGGTCCGGCCATGAACCGCCACGGCGGAGGCCCCGGCCTGTTCCAGCACTTGGGCGAATTCCACGCAGTTGCAGCTTCCCATATCCCAGCCCCGCCGGAACTTGGCGGTGACGGGAACCGAGGGGAGAGCCTTTACCACAGCCTCCACAATCCGCCCCGCCTTCTCGGGATCTTTCATCAGGGCCGCGCCGTCGCCGTTGTTGACAATCTTGCCCATAGGACAGCCCATGTTGATGTCCAGGATGTCCGCGCCGGTCTGTTCGATGGCGATCTGGGCAGCCTCAGCCATACAGGCCGGGTCGTTGCCGAAAATCTGGACGGCAGCGGGGTGTTCCCCTGGAAACTGGCGCAGCAGGGAGAAGGTTTTTTTGTCCTTGTAGCAAAGGGCCTTGGAGGAGATCAGCTCCGTGCAGGTGTAACCCGCCCCCAGCTCCGCGCAGAGCTGCCGGAAGGCGGCGTCGGTGACGCCGGCCATAGGGGCCAGCGCCAGTCCGGAGGAAATCTCCACGGTTCCTATGGTCATAAGATGGAACTCCTTTCTCCCAAACATGTTTTCAAGAGGCATCATACCACAACTCCGCGAAAAAGTCTATGCTCCCCTTTCCCAAAGGAGCCTCCCGCCGCCCGTTCCGTAAAAAGGCCCCTGCGGGACGAGCCTCCCCGCCCGAGGCCCCGCCCGTGAAAACAAGTTGAACCCGATACACGCCCATGCTATAATAGAGGCGCTTCTGTCCGGCAAAATCGTCCCAAGCGGCAAACGCGTCTGCCCCTCCCGCTATACTGTACCCGAAGCCGCAGAATTTTCCCCCAGCGCACGCAAATTTTTACCGCCTCAACTCCGGCGCCGTCCCATCCCCGGCGATTGAATTTCGTCGAAATTCCTGTTATACTATGTGAAAATAGAAGTTTTGCGAAAAAGGAGTATGCGCCATGACCTTTCGCAAGCCCTGGGCCTCTCCCCTCTTTCCCTTCTCCTGGCAGGACCTGGCCCTTACCGTCACCCTCTTCTCCTGCGCCATGGTTCTTTGCTTCTTCCTTCAGGACGCGGGAGTCATTGAGGGCTTCGCCCCGCCGGTCTTCGTGCTCACGGTGCTGCTGGTCTCCCGGCTCACCACCGGCTATCTTTTCGGCTTCATTGCCGCGGTGCTGGGCACGGTCTGCGTGAACTTCGTGTTCACTTACCCCTATTGGGCCTTCAACCTGAGCCTCTCCGGCTATCCCCTCACGTTTTTCATGCTGCTCATGGTCTCTCTCATCACCTGCACCCTTACCGCCCAAGCCAAGCGGCAGGCCAAGCTCCTGGCGGAGAACGAGCGGGAGAAAATGCGGGCCAACCTCCTCCGCTCCGTCTCCCACGACATCCGAACTCCCCTGACCTCCATCGTGGGCTCCACCTCCGCCGTGCTGGAAAACCCGGGGCTCTCCCCGCCGGAGCAGCGGGAGCTGCTGCAAAACGCCCGGGAGGAGGCACAGTGGCTGATCCGGGTGGTGGAAAACCTTCTCTCCATTACCCGCATGGGAGACGCCCAGGCCCGCATTTCCAAGGAACCCGAGCCCGCCGAAGAAGTTCTGGGCGCCGCGGCCCAGAAGTTTCGCCGCCGCTTTCCCCAGGTGAACGTCACCGTCTCCGCCCCGGAGGAGCTGCTGATGGTCCCCATGGACCCCATTCTCATCGAACAAGTCCTGGCCAATCTCCTGGAAAACGCCGCCGTCCACGGCGGGGCCGCCAACATCGCCCTCTCTCTGGAAGCGGAGGAGAGCCAGGCCCGCTTCGTGATCCGGGACGACGGCCAGGGCATCCCCAAGCGGGAACTGGACGGCCTGTTTGACGGCCGCCCCAAGCCCCACCGCGCCCCGGACGGCGACGGAAAGCGCAACATGGGCCTGGGCCTCTCCGTCTGCCGGGCCATCGTCCTGGCCCACGGCGGGACCATCCGGGCCCGGAACCGCTCACCGGGGGCGGAGCTTTCTTTCTCCCTGCCCATCACCTGTAAGGAGGCGTCCCTATGAATATTCGCGAGAAAATCCTGGTCATCGAAGACGAAAAGAGCATTGCCCAGTTCATCGCCGCCGTTCTGGATGGCCAGGGCTATGAAACCATCCAGGCCCGCTCCGGGCAAGAGGGCCTTTCCATGATTACCTCCCACTGCCCCGATCTGGTCATCCTGGACCTGGGTCTCCCGGACATGGACGGGCTGGACATTCTCCGCCAGCTCAGGAGCTGGTCCAGCCTGCCGGTGGTGGTGGTCTCCGCCCGTTCTCACGAGCGGGACAAGGTGACGGCCCTGGACCAGGGGGCCGACGATTACCTCACCAAGCCCTTCGGCACCGGAGAGCTGCTGGCCCGGGTCCGCACGGCCATCCGCCACACCCGCACCGCCAGCGGCAACGACGAGATCGCCCAGCAGGGCACCTACTCCGTGGGCGAGCTGGTCATCGACTACAACAAGCACCAAGTCCTGGTCCGGGGAGAAAACGTGAAACTTACCCTGGGCGAATTCCGCATCGTGGCCCTACTGGGGAAGCACGCCGGAAAGGTCCTGACCTATGACTACATCATCAAGGAGCTCTGGGGGCCCCGGGCGGGAAGCGGGAACCAGATTCTCCGGGTCAACATGGCGAACATCCGCCGGAAAATCGAGCGGAACCCCGCCGAGCCGGAGTACCTCTTCACCGAGGTGGGCGTGGGCTACCGTCTGGCCGAAGGGGAGTGGACGCTTCCGCGCCCCTGAAAACCGCCGAAAATTTTCCAGCTTTCTCCAAACCCCTCCAAACCCTTGGCGGTGCTGACATTGCGGGTTTTTTCCCCGTGCGGCCGCCTCATTTTTTTCACAACTGTCGCAAAAAACACTTGCGTCTCCCATATCTTGTATGCTATGCTAGCACCACTGCCTAAGATATTGTGGTATAATCAAGTATAGATTCTGCTAGGGGGATACGAATGAAAGTCATAAAGAGGAACGGTACGGAGGTCTCCTTCGACATCACCAAAATCCTGGCCGCCATCACCAAGGCCAACGAGAGCATTGATGAGGAAAAGCGTATGACCTCCACCCAGGTCCAGCGAATCGCTGAATCTGTGGAGCTGGCGTGTCAGGGAATGGGCCGTTCCCCTTCCGTGGAGGAGATTCAGGACCTGGTGGAATACCAGATCATGGCCCACGGCGCTTTCGAGGTGGCGAAGAACTACGTCACCTACCGCTACACCCGCTCCCTGGTCCGCCGGAGCAATACCACGGACGACCGCATCCTCAGCCTCATCGAGTGCTGCAACGAGGAGGCCAAGCAGGAGAACTCCAACAAAAATCCCGTGGTGAACTCCACCCAGCGGGACTACATGGCCGGCGAGGTCTCCCGGGACCTCAGCGAACGGCTGCTGCTGCCCAAGGAAATCGTGGAGGCCCATCAGGAGGGCATCATCCACTTTCACGATTCCGACTACTTCGCCCAGCACATGCACAACTGCGACCTGGTGAACCTGGAGGACATGCTCCAAAACGGCACCGTCATCACCGGCACCCTCATTGAGCGTCCCCACAGCTTCGCCACCGCCTGCAACATCGCCACCCAGATTGTGGCCCAGGTGGCCTCCAATCAGTACGGCGGCCAGTCCATCTCCCTGGCCCACCTGGCCCCCTTCGTGGACGTGAGCCGGAAGAAGCTCCGGGTGGTGGTGGAGCAGGAAATGAAGGACATCGGCCTCACTCTGGATGAGGAACGCCTCTCCGCCTTGGTGGAGACCCGCCTCCGGGAGGAGGTCCGGGGAGGTGTCCAGACCATTCAGTATCAGGTGCTGACGCTGCTGACCACCAACGGACAGGCTCCCTTCGTCACGGTCTTCATGTACCTGGGCGAGGCCAAAAACGAGCAGGAGCGGAAGGACCTGGCCCTCATCATCGAGGAGACCTTGGAGCAGCGCTACGAGGGTGTGAAGAACGAGGACGGCGTGTGGATCACCCCCGCCTTCCCCAAGCTGATTTACGTGCTGGAGGAGGACAACGTCCACGAGGACGCCCCCTACTGGTATCTCACCAAGCTGGCGGCCAAGTGTACCGCCAAGCGGATGGTTCCCGACTACATCTCCGAGAAGAAGATGCTGGAGTTGAAGGTGGACAAGAATGGCGAGGGCCATTGCTACACCTGCATGGGCTGCCGCAGCTTCCTGACGCCCTACGTGGATCCGGAAACCGGAAAGCCCAAGTATTACGGCCGCTTCAACCAGGGTGTGGTGACCATCAACCTCCCCGACGTGGCCCTGAGCTCCGGGGGGAACCTCGAAAAGTTCTGGAAGATTTTCGACGAGCGTCTGGAGCTGTGCCACCGGGCGCTGCTGTGCCGCCACGAGCGTTTGAAGGGCACCCCCTCCGACGTGGCTCCCATTCTCTGGCAATACGGCGCCTGCGCCCGCCTGAAAAAGGGCGAACCCATTGATAAGCTCCTCTACGGCGGCTATTCCACCATCTCCTTGGGCTACGCCGGCCTCTACGAGTGCGTGAAATACATGACGGGCAAGAGCCACACGGACCCCTCCGCCACCCCCTTCGCCCTGGAAATCATGGAGGCCATGAACGCGGCCTGCCGGAAGTGGAAGGCGGAGCACAACATTGATTTCAGCCTCTACGGAACGCCCCTGGAGTCCACCACCTATAAATTCGCCAAGTGCCTCCAGCGCCGCTTCGGCATCGTGGAGGGCATCAACGACAAGGGCTATATCACAAACTCCTACCATGTCCACGTGACGGAGAATATCAACGCCTTCGATAAGCTGAAATTTGAGGCCCAGTTCCAGCATCTCTCCCCCGGCGGGGCCATCAGCTACGTGGAGGTGCCGGATATGCAGAACAACCTGGAAGCCGTGCTCCAGGTGATGAAGTTCATCTATGACAACATCATCTACGCCGAGCTGAACACCAAGAGCGATTACTGCCAGGTCTGCGGCTGGGACGGCGAGATTCGAATTGAAGAGGAGCACGGCAAATTGGTGTGGAAGTGCCCCAAGTGCGGCAACACCGATCAGGACAAGATGAACGTCGCCCGGCGAACCTGCGGCTACATCGGGACCCAATTCTGGAACCAGGGCCGGACCCAGGAAATCCGGGACCGGGTGCTCCACCTCTGAGTTCATCAGAAACGCGGAGTTGTTCCCGTTCATTCCAATTGAGAGGTATTAAACCGTGTATTACGGCGAAATCAAAGACTGCGACGTCGCCAACGGCGAGGGCGTCCGGGTGACGCTGTTCGTCTCCGGCTGCACCAACCACTGCGAGCACTGCTTCCAGCCACAGACCTGGGCCTTTGACTACGGACAGCCCTTTACGGAGGAAACGGAGGAGCGGATTCTCTCCCTCCTCTCCCCCAGTTATGTCAACGGCCTGACCCTGCTGGGTGGCGAGCCCTTCGAGCCGGAGAACCAGCGGGCGCTTCTTCCCTTTGTCCGGCGGGTGAAGGCGGCTTATCCCGAGAAAACCGTCTGGGCCTTCAGCGGGTTTACCTATGAAGAACTCTTGACGGAGGGCTCTCATCCCCGCTGTGAGGCTACGGACGGGCTGCTGAATCTGCTGGACGTGCTGGTGGACGGCCGGTTTGTGGAGGAGCTGAAGGACATCTCCCTCCGCTTCCGGGGCAGCTCCAACCAGCGGCTCATCAACTTAAACGCCACCCGGGAGAGCGGGAACATGACCCTTCTGCCGGACCGGCGCTGAAAACGGAGGTTTTCCATCATGGTAACACTGGCGCAGCGCCTGGAGGCGCTCCGCACGGAGCGGGGCCTCAGCCGGCCCGCCCTCTCCGCCGCCCTGGGCTTTCCCAAGACGGCCATGGACAAGTTCGAGACCGGGAGGCAGACGCCCACCCAGGACCAGCAGAAAAAGCTGGCGGACTACTTCGGCGTCTCCCTCTTCTATCTGCGCGGGGAGAGCGACGACCCCACCCGCATGGAGACCTGGCTGAACGGCGGCGACGTCCCCGACGACGGCCCCATTCCAGCGCCTCAGCCAGTCCGGAGCAAGCCTCGCCCCGCGGCGGTGCAGGAGGACGGCGCGGTCTTCGGAGCCCTGCTGAAAAGCCCCTCCTTCCAGAATCTGCTGCGCTCCGCCGCCCTGGAGGCCCTGCGCTCTCCCGAGGGTCAGGAACTCCTGGCCAAGGCCATCCGCAAGGAGCTGGACCGCCGTCCCTGAACGCCATCCATTCCCCTTTGGGAGCTGGGTTTTGCAGCGTAGATTTCGTTTTATCAAACCGCCTCCGCCGGTAAACGGCAGCGGAACCGCATCTGCGGCAAATCATAAAAGCGCCTTGTTTCAAACTTTACAATCGCAAAAACACACAGCCAGCGGACGGTGTCCGCTGGCTGAAAACGTTATTGCAGCTTTTCAAGGGTACGGGAAAAAAGCGGTCATGGAGTATGGCCCCACCCTCAGCCTTCCCTGAGAAACACGTCGTGCTCCTCCGCCGACAACTCCGGCCGAAAGCGGTACCCCAATTGGTCAAAGGCCCGGATATCCGCCCGGCGGGTAACGTTATTCTCCGCCAGCCAGCGCGCCATCTGTCCCCGGGCCATCTTGCACATCGTTCCCTTTTCCACAACCCTGCCGTCCTTCCACTGTCCGAAAGTACAGGTGACGAAGCGAACGGACGAAGGCAAATGCGGCTCCACCGCGCGACTGTACTCCCTGGAGGCCAGATTCAAGACGAAATCCGTCTCGCCGCTCAGCCGCCGGGCCAGCCGGTTCCCCCAAAAGCCGTAGAGATCCCGGCAGCCGTCCACCGGCAGCTTCGACTGCATCTCCAGCCGGTAAGGCGTCACGCCGTCAAAGGGACGCAGCAATCCGTAAAAGCCGGAGAGAATCCGCAGACGTTCCCGGAGGTAGTCCAGCGGCCCCGACTCCATCACTCCCGGCGCCATGTAGCGGTACTGAATACCCTCGTAGGCCAGAAGGGCGGGGGTGCGGCAGCGGCGCAAGTCCATCCCCTCCAGCCGTTCTACATTCTGACGGGCGATGGCGTCGCTACATTTCCACAGGGCCTGCAAGGCCTCGGGCGGCATCCCCCGCAAAACAGCCCGCAGCCGCTCCGTCCGCTCCAGGAAAACCGGCAGACCATCTATGGGGAAATTGTCCGTGTCCGTCACCATCTTTTTGGCGGGCGCGATGATGATGCGCATGCTTAAATCAACACCCCTTCGCAATGGTCGATTTCGTGCTGGATGATCTGGGCCGTCCAGCCGGTGAAGGTTTTGAACCGGAGCTGAAACCTCTCGTTTTGATACCGCACCTTAATCGATTTCCATCGCCGAACCTTGCGGACGCCGGGAAGGGACAAACAGCCCTCCTCCGTCTGGTAGGGCTCAGATTTTTTACAATCTCCGGATTGAAGAGCACCGTATCGGTTCCCTCGTTATCAAACACAATCACACGTTTGTTTACGCCGATCATGTTCGCCGCCATACCCACGCAGCCGTCCCGGTGAGCCGCCAGCGTGTCCAGCAGGTCCCGGGCCACTTCCAGGTCCCCCAGCGAGGCGGGTTCCGCCCTTTGGGACAAAAACGCCTCGTCCCGCATGATTTTACGTACCATAAGCACACTTCCCTCCTCCCGGCGCTGTCTGCGGCGGAAACATATGACCTATGCGGCACAACCGCAAAAGCCCGCCGGGAACACACAATCCGGCTTGTCTGATAACCCCCTCTCAGTCCAACGGAATCCGCACCAAAGCGTCCAGGGCAATGTCAATCTCGTTCTCCACCGCCTGGGCCACGTCGGCGCCGTCCGCGGTTTGGCTGTAGCCATCCACGCCTACCAGCTCAAAGGCCGGCGCGTCCACCGCCAAAATGGCCCCGGCCTTCACCCCATGGAGGGAGGACACCACCAGCAAACTGGCCACCTCGTTTTCCATGGCCTTCACCCCTGCCTTGGCGTAGAGCTTCACGGTGGACTCCAGGAAACCGGGGTAGAACAGCGCCTGAGTCAAAACGATTCCCTTATGGACTGCCACACCCCGGTCCCGGGCCGCCTGGGCCAGGGCGGCCACCGTCTCGCCATCGGCAACGGCGGGATAGGACAGGGGAATCATCTTCTCCGTAACCCCTTCCTCCCGGCAGGCGGCTGTCACCACCACCAGGCTGCCGGCGGTGACCTCCGGCTGCATCCCGCCGCAGGTGCCCACCCGGATAACCGCCTTGGCTCCGGCCCGCCACAGGCTCTCAAAGGCAATGGCCGCGCCTCCGCAGCCCACGCCGTGGGAGGTCACCGCCACCGGAACCCCCTGGCAGACGCCGGAGTAAGTCCAGTATTCCCGGTTCTTTGCCAGGCACACCGGGTTTTCAAAGCGCCGGGAAATCCGCTCGGCCCGGGAGGGGTCACCGCAGACCAGAACCCTGGGCGGAATATCGCCCTCCGCCACATGAATACAGGGCAGTAATACCTTTTCTTTTGTTGTGGGCATACGAAAAACCTCCTGATAAAATCCTGCGGAGCGCCGGCTCCCCTGCTTCCAGAGGGCCGGCGCTCCACTTTAAAATAGGCTCTCTTTACGCTTTCCCCTGCTTTTTCAGCTTGGCAGAGGGTTTCAGCTGGCGGCTGAAGAGCACCAGCGCCACAATCGTCGCGATATAAGGCAGCGTCATGGTCAGCTGGCTCTTGATGATGTTCTGCAAAGCAAGACCAATGCCCTGGCACAGGCCGAAAAACAGGCTGGAGAGAATGGTCATCAGCGGATGCGACATTCCCAGACTGGCGGCCGCCATGGCGATAAAGCCCCGGCCGGAGGTCATGTTCTCCGTGAACATAATGACCTGCCCCATGCTCAGTACCGTGCCTCCCAGGCCGCAGAGGGCCCCGGAGAGCACGACCATCCCCATCTGTATGCGGACGGCCTTGGTGCCCAGGCTCTCCGCCGCCGCCTTGTTGATGCCCACGGACAGGATGCGGAAGCCGGAAACCGTCTTAAACAGCCAGATGAACAGCAGCAGGGCAATGATGTAGGAGAGATAGTCCACAATGGTCAGATTCTCCAGCACACGGCCCAGGAAGGGAATGTCCCGGATGACGGGCAGATTGATCTTGGCCAGGGAGACCAGCCGGTTGTCCACCAGGGAGCCTCGGAGGCCGAAAATCAGATACAGCAGGAAGGTCGTGCCTCCCTGAATCAGCAGGTTCAAAGACGTACCCACCACCATGTCCGCCGCCTTGTATTTCACCTGGAGCACCGCCACAATCAGTCCCACCAGTGCTCCGGAGAGGATGCCAGCGGAGACAGACAGCAGGATGCTCCCTGTGAAATAGTTTACCGCGATGGAAGCGAAGCTGGCAATGAGCATCTGGGCCTCCAGCGCAATGTTGAACACGCCCACCCGGCTGCAGACGGCGCTGCCCAGCGCCGCCAGAAGAATCGGCGTGGTCGAGCGGAGGGTGGAATTGAGGATCGACGCGATGTAAGCGGAATTCATGCCTTTACGCCTCCTTCCTTCACTTCTTCCTTGGACGCTTTCTTTTTCCGGATTTTAAACACCAGCTTCACCGAGACAAACAGCGTGATGCAGCACTGAATGATGGTGGCAATCTCCAGAGGGATTCCCAGAGACCGCTGGATCGCGCTGCCGCCGATCTGGAGGCCGGAGAGGAAGATGGACACGAAGAACATGCCGATGGGGTCCAGATCCGCGATGAGGGCCGCCATCAGGCCGGTCCAGGCGTAGCTGGTGGAGGAGAGCATCCCGTCGGAATAGCGGTATTTCAGTCCGAAGACCTCGGCGCTGCCGGCCAGAGAGGCAATGGCGCCGGAAAGGGCCATGGTGATCATCATGACCTTCACTTGCTTCGTGCCACCATACCGGGCAAAGGAAGGGTTGAAGCCGCCCATTTTGGACTCGTAGCCAAACACCGTCTTACGGGTAATAAACACCATGAGCAGCATCACCGCCACAGCCAGAAGGAAGCCGGCGTTGAAAGTGCTGCTGGAGGACAGGCGAGGCAGGCGCATCACCTCATGGATCTCCGGAGTATGGAAGGAAAGACCGTCGCCGGAGGTGTCTTTCAGAGGATAGGTGACAAAATAGCTGGCGATGTTGTTGGCCACATAGTTCAGCATCAGGGTGGTGATGACCATGCTGACCTGGAACTTCCAGGTCAGGACGGCGGGCAGCAGGGCGTACAGAGCTCCGGCGGCCATGCCGGCGATCCAGGCCAGCAGCCCAATCAGCACCGGAGGACCGGGGACATACAGCGCCACCACCGTGGCCACCAGCGTGCCGGTGACCATCTGGCCCTCCACGCCGATGTTGATGTACCCCGCCCGCCAGGCCATGCTGGTGGCCATGGAGCAGATGATGATAGGCGTGGCCCGGGTGAGGGTGGAGAAGAGATAATAGGGCTTGAAGAAGGACTTGTCGAACATCTCCAGGTAGACGGCCGCCGGGTTCTGGCCGCAGGCCAGAATGACCAGCGCGCCCACCAGCAGGCCGAACAACACGGCGATCAACGGCTGACGCAGGGCCCGCCACAGCCGCAGCCCAAATTCTCTGGCCCCGGCGTTATGAGACTGCTTCATGCGACTTCCCTCCCATCATCAGGATGCCAAGGCCCTCTTCCGTGGCGTCCGCCTTGCGGAATTCGCCGGTGGCCTTGCCCTCGTATATGACATAGATGCGGTCCGACAGGGACATGATCTCCGTCAGCTCCGAGGAGATCAGCAGCACTGCGTCTCCCCGCTCCCGCTTTTCCAAAAGCTTGTTGTGAATGAACTCCATAGCGCCAATGTCCACGCCCCGGGTGGGCTCGGCCGCGATCAGCAGCGGGGAGTGCTGCTCAACCTCCCGGGCCACGATGAGTTTCTGGATGTTGCCGCCGGAGAGCTCTCCGGCCCTTTGGGCCTGTCCGCTGTTGCGAACGTCGTACCCATCCAGAAGCGCCCGGGTGAAGTCCTTTGCGCCCTTGCCGTTCAAAAGGCCCCTTTTGGAGATCTCAGGCCGGTTCTGATGGGCCATGATGGCGGTCTCCGTCAGGCTGGCCTTCGCGGCGCAGCCCCAGAGATAACGGTCCTCCGGGATGCAGGCGCAGCCCGCTGTCCGGATCTCTCCCACGGTCTTTCCGGCCACATCCTGCCCTTTCAGCAGAATCTTGCCGGAGGTGGGCTGGAGCAGGCCGGTAAGGCACTGGATCAGCTCCGACTGGCCGTTGCCAGAGACGCCGGCGATGCCCACGATCTCCCCGCCGTCCACATGGATGCTGAAATGATCCAGGATGTTTTTCGCATCGCTCCCCGCCAGCACCAGGTCCTGAACGTCCAACACTCTGCCGGTAGGCTCACGGGGCGGCACCTTCCGCTCCACAATGTGGCGGCCCACCATGAGGTAGGACATCTCCTGGATGCTGGTCTCAGACTTGGGCATCTCCTGAATATACTTGCCCAGGCGCATAACCATCACCCGGTCCGCTACAGCCATGACCTCGTGGAGCTTATGGGTGATGATGATAATGCTCTTGCCCATGTCCGCCAGCTTCCGCATGGTCCGCAGAAGCTCGTTTACCTCCTGGGGCGTCAAGACGGCGGAGGGCTCGTCAAAAATAATGATGTCCGCGTCCTGATAGAGAACCTTCAGAATCTCCACCCGCTGCTGGAGTCCCACCGGGCAGTCCCCCACCCGGCGGCGGGGATCGATGTAGAGGCCGTACTTCTCGCACAGGGCCTCCGTAACCCGGACCGCCCCCTCCCGGTCGAAGAAAATGCCCTTTCTGGGCTCCCGTCCATAGACGATGTTCTCCGCCACGGTACAGGGATTCAGAAGCATAAAGTGCTGCTGAACCATGCCGATCTTCTGGTTGACGGCATCGTGGGGAGACCGGAAGTGCTGGAGTTGTCCGTTGAGATAAATCTCGCCGGAGGTGGGTTGCTCCAGTCCATAGAGAATCTTCATCAGCGTGGATTTTCCGGCTCCGTTCTCTCCCACCACCGCCAGAATCTCGCCCTTATCCAGCGTGAGATGAACGTCGTCATTGGCGTACAGGGAACCGTACACCTTGGTGATGTGCTTCATTTCCAAGAGCAAACCAAATACACCTGTCCTTTCCTTCCTTGTTTCTCAAGGTTGCCAGCGCCTTGTAAAAAAGGCAGACGGGAAGAGGGTCTTCTTCCCGTCTGCCTGCGTCAGAGCATCCTTGCTGGAGAGTCCGCAGACGACAGAGTCTCAGCGCGCAGCGAAATACTCTTCCTCCGTGGGGTAGTTGATGAGGTCCAGCTCGTTGGTGCGCAGCTTCTCGGCGGCTTCCTTAATCTGGGCGATCTCATCGTCGGTGAGGCGGTCGCTGCGGGGATTCTCGCTCTCATGGGTGGCGTACACAGCGCCGACCGTGTTCTCCGCTACGCCCCAAGTGGCGTTGTTGATCTGATAGTTTCCGCTGTAGAACTCGTCAATCAGGTTCCAGATGGTGTGATAGGTGTCCTTAATCTGGGACGTGACGATATAGGGGTTGCTGGGATCCGTCAGGTCCACGTCCTGGCCGGAGGTGTAGAAGCCCTTCTCCTTAGCGGCCTCGAAGGTGCCGCTGTCGCCACCGGCGGCGGCGGAGTTAATGAACAGGCAGCCCTGCTCATACTGCTGGATGGCCAGCTCTTTGGCCTTGGCGGGGTCGGAGTAGGAGCCCACATAGTTGAACACGAACTGGGCCTCGGGGTCCACGGAGAGCACGCCCTCCATATAGCCGTAGCGCCATTTCCAGGAGCTGGCGCTCTCGTTGACATGAACGGCGCCATACATATGGGACTCGCCGTCCACCGTCAGAGCGGCGATGAGGCCAATGAGGTAAGCGCCCTGCTGCTCCCGGAAGGAGATGCACTTGACCTTCTCGTTGTCAATCTCAGAGTCCACCAGAGCGTAATTGGTGGCGTCGGGGTACTCGGTCGCGACTTTATTCAAAGCGTCGCCGGCCTGCCAGCTGCCGCCGATGATGAGGTCGTATTCCTCCGCCACCAGAGCACGGATGTTGTCCTCATAGGCGGCGGCGTCGGCGCACTCCGCCACGGTGGGTGTGAAGCCGTACTTCTCGGCGGCCTCGTTCAGGGCGTCCACCATCTGGGTCAGGAAGACCTGGGTACCCACCTTGTCACAGACCAGAGCAATCTTCTGTCCGGCGCCGGGCAAATCGTCGGAGGGCTGCGCGTCTCCGCCGGAAGTCTGGCCGCCAGAGGGCTGAGAGTCGGAGTTCCCGCCGCCACAGGCGGCCAGGGACATGGCCAGGGTCAGGGCAAGAATCAGAGCCAGAATTTTTTTCATCGTTCATCCTCCATTGTTTCAAGTGTTTTTCCTTTGAATGGTTGCGGATTACCAGGCTTCTTTTTCAGGAAGCTTGAGAACCTCAGATTTAAATGACGATATCCCAAGTTTCCTCGGATCCTATTATAGGGCAAAATGTGTTCTCTTGTCAATTTATTTTCTTTTAATTTTTCAAATTCAACACAAATACACAATACGCTCCAGATTATTTTGTTGAAATGCCGAAAACAAAAGATTTCTTTTCGGTTGTTGACAAAAATACGATCACAAAGTTATAATAATGTATACACAGAACAACCCAAAGTAACAAACCGCCACACAAACACACACATCATCGATAGGAGGCTGTTATGAACAAACAAGTGGAATTGGCCAGAGCCGATCTGAAAGCGTCTGAGACCGGCCATGTGGACCAGGCCGCGCCGGAGCGGGCACCGGGCTACGTACTTCTCCCCGGGGACCCCAACCGGGTGGAAAAGATGGCCGCCCAGTGGGACGGGGACACGCAGTTTTACAACCTCTCCCGCGGCCAGCGCGCGGCGGTCGGCGCCTATCGGGGCGCGGAGCTGGGCGCTTGGTCCACGGGCATCGGCGGCGCCAGTACGGAGTGCGTTTTGACGGACCTGGCCGCCCGGGGGACTCACACCTTCATTCGCGTGGGCACCACCGGGGCCATTCAGGAGGACGTCCGCATCGGCGACATTATCATCAACGACTCCAACGTCCGCCTGGACGGCACCAGCCGCCTCTATGTCCGGGACGAATATCCGGCGGCCGCCTCCTACGAGGTCGTCCTGGCCCTGGTGCAGGCCTGCGAGAACCTGGGCCTGCGCTATCACGTGGGCACCGGCTGCACCTGCGCCTCCTTCTACACCGGGCAGTGCCGCACCTCCTATAACGGTTACCGCCCCTCCCATCTGGACAGCCTTTTTGCAGACCTGCGGCAGGCGGGAGTCCTTAATTTCGAGATGGAGGGAGCCACCGTCACGACGCTGAGCCGGATTTTCGGCAAGCGGGCGGGCATGTGCGCCTCCGTAGTGGCACAGCGCATCACCGGCGAGTGGGACGAGACGCCGGAGGGCGAGCGGAACGCCTGCCTCGCCGGCGCGGAGGCCATCCGCATTTTAACAGAGTGGGACCGGAAGAAAGCGAAGCAGGGAAAACGCTATTACTTCCCCGGACTGTGAGGCGGCCATGAGAATAGACGAAGCATTGAAACGGCAGATGATCGACCTGGCGGCGGAGGCCCGCCTCCGGGCCCGGGCCTTCAGCGGTTTCCACGTGGGAGCCGCCCTGTTGACGGGCAGCGGCGAAATCGTCACCGGCTGCAACGTGGAGCTCCACACCACGCTCTCCAGCATCTGCGCCGAGCGTACCGCCATGGTGAAGGCGGTGTCCATGGGACACACGGACTTTCAGGCCATCGCCGTGGTCTCCGACGCGGATAAGCCGGTGTCCCCCTGCGCCTTCTGCCGGCAGTATCTGGTGGACTTCAATCCGGAGATTCTGGTCATCATGGCGAACGCTGACGGAAGCCAGGTCGTGGAAATGACGGCCGCGGAGCTGCTGCCGATGGCTTTCATGGGCAGCAGCCGCGAGTGATCCGCCGAGGCAGGGGAAAGGAACGCACATGACGAATTTTCAGGAATTTTTCCGCATGGAGACGGCGGACGCCCAGGCCTACGCCGTGGAAGTGCTGCGGTTCTTCAAGCCGGAAGAGCCCACCCGCTGCGTCGAGATCGGCGACGGGAATATCAATTACGTATTTCGAATCTGGTCCGAGGACAGCGGGCGCTCCCTGGTCATCAAGCAGGCGGACAAGCTGCTGCGCTCCTCCGGCCGGCCCCTGGACACCTTCCGCAGCCGCATTGAGGCGGAGCTGCTGCGGCTGGAGGGAGAGTTGGCCCCGAATTACGTCCCCAAGGTTTACCATTACGACGACACCATGTCCGCCCTGTCCATGGAGGACATCTCCGCCTATGGGAACCTCCGCAGGGAACTCCAGGCGGGCCGGGTCTATGGCCACCTGGGGGAGCATCTCTCCTCCTTCCTGTCCCAGACCCTGCTTCCCACCACGGACCTGGTGCTGGACCGGCGGGAAAAGAAACGGCGGGCCCAGTTCTTTGTCAATCCGGAGCTCTGCGAAATCACGGAGGACCTGGTCCTCACCGAGCCCTTCTGGGATTTCAAAGGGCGCAATACTGTACAGCCGGAGAACCTGGGCTTTGTGGAGGAATTCCTCTACGGAGACGAGGCGCTGCAGGGCGAGGCGGGCCTTCTCCGGGAGGGGTTCATGAACCACGGTCAAGCGCTGCTCCACGGCGACCTCCACAGCGGCTCCATCTTTGCCAATGAGACGGGCATCAAGGTCATTGATCCGGAGTTTGCCTTTTACGGTCCCATGGGCTACGACATCGGCAACGTCATCGGCAACCTCTTTTTCGCCTGGGCCCGCAAGGCTTTCACCGCGCCGGAGGAGACAGAGACCATCGCCGCCGTCCGCCGGGTCATTCAGGAGACCACGGACAAAACCTGGGCGAAGCTGGAGGACCAGTATGATGCCCTGGTGACCTTCCCCCTCTATCGGGCCCCGGCTTTCCGGCGGCGCTGGCTGGAAGACGTGCGGGCGGACACCTTCGGCTACGCCGGCACGGAGATTCTGCGGCGGACGGTGGGAGGCTCCAAGGTGCCGGAGCTCAGCGAGGTGACCGACGCGTCCCTCCGGGCTCCCATGGAGCGAGCCTTGGTACGGATGGGCATCTGGCTGATGAAAGAGCGGAGGGCCCTCCAAGGCGGCGCGGAGCTGACGGAACGGTTCCAGTCCATTCTGGAACAGGGATAAAGAAGGAGGCGGTTATGACGCGGACATTTGAGGAAATCAAAACCCTTGTGGAAACCGGCTTGGGCCGGAGGCCCTGTGACCGAAAGCTCCGTAATGTGCGTCTGGTCAACGTGTGCTCCGGCGAGATCTATCCCACGGACATCTACATTCAGGGCAGGCGGATTGTCTCCATCGACCCGGAGGCCCAGCTGGAGGCCAACGAGGTCATCGACTGCGGCGGGCAGTACGCCCTGCCCGGCCTGATCGACAGCCACATGCACTTCGAGTCCACCATGCTCTCGCCGGAGGCCCTGGCCAACCTCGTCGTTCCCAAGGGCACCACCACCCTCTGCGCGGACCTGATGGAAATCGCCAACGTGGCGGGAGAGGAGGGTCTCCGGGCCATGCTGACCTGCCTGGAGCGCCTGCCCTGCCGGATGCTGATTGAGGTCTCCTCCCGGGTGCCCACGGCGCCGGGGCTGGAGACCACCGGCGCCGAGCTGGACGCCGAGGCGGTGAGCCGTATTCTCTCCTGGCCGGAGAGCGTGGCCCTGGGGGAGATGGACCCCTCCAAGATCCTGCTGGTGAAGGACGAGTATCTGCAAAAGATTCAAACCACCCTGGCCCAGAGAAAAATCGCCAACGGCCACGCCATCGGCCGCATGGGCCAGGAGCTGAACGTCTACGCCAGCGCCGGCCTCTCCGATGACCACGAGTGCGTGGAGCCCGAGGAGCTGCTGGCCCGGCTGCGGCTGGGCATGCGGGTCCTCATTCGGGAGGGCAGCACGGAGCGGAACCTGGACGCCCTGGTGAAGGGCGTTCTGGAGGCGGGCCTGAGCTGTGAAAACCTCTGCTTCTGCACCGACGACAAGCACGCCATTGAAATCCTCCGGGAGGGACACATCAACTACAACATCAACCGGGCCATCCAGGTTGGGCTGGATCCCATGCGGGCCATTCAGATCGCCACCGTCAACGCCGCCCGTCACTTCCGGGTGGAGGACGAAATCGGCAGCATCACGCCGGGAAGGCTGGCGGACATCCTTCTCAGCCCTTCCTTGGAGGATATTCAGCCCTCCATGGTTCTCTTCGAGGGCCGGGTTGTCTCGGAAAACGGGACCATGCGGGAGCCCTGTCAGGTGCAGTCCTATCCCGATTGGATCAAGGACACCGTACACCTGAAAAAGCCGGTGACGGCGGACACCTTCCGGATTCCCGCCCAAAAGGAGCGGGTTCGGGTGAATCTAATTGAGCTCATTGACCGACAGATCATTAACCGCTGGACCACGGCGGAGCTGGACGGGGAAAGTGGCGTCCTCCGCCCCGCCCCGGAGCGGGATATCGCCAAGCTGGCGGTGGTCGAGCGCTACGGCAAGACCGGCGGCGTGGGCCTGGGCTTTGTGCGGGGCTTCACCCTCCGCCGGGGCGCCATGGCCTACTCCATGTCCCACGACCACCACAACATCGTCGTCATCGGCTGTAACGACGCGGACATGGCCCTGGCCGTGAACACCGTGGCGGAGCTCCACGGCGGACTGGCCGTGGCGCTGGAGGGACAGGTGCTGGATTCCATGGCCCTGCCCATCGGCGGACTCATGAGCGAGGACACGGCGGAGGCCGTCATGGCCCAACTGGACCAGATGAATCTGGCGGCGGCCCGGACCGGCTGCACCCTGCCCGCCCCCTTTATGACCCTGAGCTTCATCTCTCTGCCCACGGTGCCGGAGCTGGGCATCACAGACCTGGGGCTGGTGGACGTCAACGCCCACCGCCTGATCCCCCTGGAGGCGGAGGAGCCCTGAAAACCGGGCCAAGCGCCCTGCGGAACGAATGGAGGAACTATGGAACATCCCACTAAAATCCTGCTGGACATGGACGGGGACGGAGACAATCTCATTGCCCTGGCCTATGCCCTGCAATCCGACGCCCTGGAGGTCCTGGGCGTCACCACCTGCCACGGCTTCGTCAGCGTGGAGACCGCCTCCGCTGCCGTAACCGCTTTCCTGGACGCCATGGGAGCCAAGGTTCCCGTGGCCATGGGTGCGGACCGGCCTTTGATGCGCCAGCGGATGCCCAAGGTCATCCGCGAGGCTCCCGCCGCCGTGCCCGCCGCCATCGAGCCTCTGCCCGCCTGGGACTTCATGGCCCAGGTACTGGAGGAGAGTCCGGAGCCTGTGACGGTGTGTCTGCTGGGTCCCGCCACCAACCTGGTCCAACTGCTTCACCGCCACCCGGAGGCCGCCGGAAAGATTCAACGGGTCCTTTTCGCCGGCGGCAGCTTCGCCTTCGGCACGGTCACCGCCAGCGCCTGCCACAAGGTCTATTTCGACGCTGAGGCCATGCAGCGGCTGACCCACGCCGGCATTCCCTTCTACATGGCCAGCGTGGACGTCACCTCCGGTTTTACCAACGGCGTCAAGCTGGAGGAGCTGCTGGACTCCTGGAGCGGCAGCCTGTGGGCCAGGGCCAGGCGGCTGATGCCATCTCCCGTCCCCGCCACGCGATTTGTCCGCACGCCCTTCGCCCTGCTCTCCCTGGATCATCCGGATATGTTCTCCTTCGGCCGCTACAAGTGCGAGGTGGAGCTCCATGGGCGGATTACCTACGGCATGACCGTGGTCTATCTGGACAATTTCGACGGCGTGTTTGAACTCCCCGACGGCACCACCAACCGCCGGGATGTGGCGGAGGAGGACAAGAACATCTGGTACATGGACGCCTTTGACCGGGACAAGGTTCTCGCGATCTTGTCCGAAGTGGTCGGCGGGTTGTCCGGGACAGGAGGCGCAGTATGAACGAACTGAAAAAAATCCCCGTCATTATGGACGTGGATACTGGCGTGGACGACACCATGGCCCTGTTGCTGGCGGCCCAGAGCCCCCGCATCAACCTCCTGGCGGCCACCTCCACCTTTGGCAACACCTTCACCAGCTATGCCACGCAGAACACCCTCAACGCCCTGGCCCTCTGCGGCCGGACCGACGTTCCCGTGGCGTCCGGCACCCGCCGTCCCTGGAAGAAGAAGCTGCGTACCTCCCCCTATATCCACGGTGACACCGGCATCGGCGATTATGTGTATCCGGAAAACCACCTGGACGCCCTCACCGGCGAGTATGCCTGGGACCTGACCTACCGCCGCCTGATGGAGAGCCCGGACCCGGTGGTATACATCGCTTTGGCGTCCCTGACCAATCTGGCCACCACCCTGCGAAAATACCCGGAGGCCAAGTCCAAGATCGACAAGGTGGTCTTTATGGGAGGCGAGCTCCGGGGAAACACCGCCGGCAGCCAATGCGCCAGCGTCAACGTCTTCCATGACCCGGACCCCGCCCAGTATGTCCTCACCAGCGACGTTCCCTTCCATATGTGTACCGGCGCCGCCGTGACCAGCCGGGTCCTGTTCAGCGTTCAGGACCTGGAAACGTGGTTCGGCGGTCTGGAGACCGAGAAGGACCGGGCGGTGCTGACCATGCTGAAGTTCTATTTTAGAAAGTGCGGCGCTTTCGGCGAGGGGGAACGCCACATGAACCCCATCCACGACCCCGCTACCGTCCTGTATCTGCTGGAGCCGGACTGCTATGCCTCCGTCCCCTGTCACTGCGAGGTGGAGCTGGAGGGACTGGAGACCTACGGTTATTCCCTCATCGACCTGTATAACATCGGCCAGTGGCCGGAGGAGGAGTTTAACATCCGCTATGTCACCGTGCGGGAGGACAAGCGGGCGTACCTCGCCCAACAGATTTTGAAGGGCATCAAGGGCATACAGTAAGCAAGCCTGCCTATCCGGCCCAGGCGCAGAAAAAGGGACCCTTCGGGTCCCTTTTTCCTGGCAGCTCCCGGCTGACAATCCGTACCGCCGAAAACCGATCGCTTCTTTTCAAAACACCGACTTTTAAGTGCTTTGACCATCACAAGCTCATTTTGTAGATCTCCAGGATATCCTCCGTGCTGAGGGGCACAAAGGTTCGGTCAAAGTTCGCAGTACGGGCTTTCCGGGCCATTTCAGCGAAGTGCGTGCCGTCAATGCCCACTTCCGTCAGCGTAGCGGGCAAGCCCAGGGCGCTGAAGAAATCCCGGGTCTTTTGAATGGCAGCCTCCGCCTTTTCCCGCTGGGGCAAACTCCGGTCCAAATCCCAGACCGCCTCGCCATAGCGGGCAAAGCGGGCCTCGGTCTGTTCGCTGAGGACATAGCGCATCCAGTTGGGCGTGAGGATGGCCAGACCCACGCCGTGGGTGACGTCGTAGAAAGCGGAGAGTTCATGCTCCATCCGGTGAACGCTCCAGCCCACCGGCTTTCCCATACTCAAAAAGCCGTTGATGGCCCAGGAGGCGCACCACATAAGGTTCGCCCGGGCCTCGTAGTCATCGGGCGTATCGATGGCCTTGGGACCATAGTGGACGCAGGCCCGCAGAATGGCCTCCGCCATATTGTCGGCCAGATAGTTGGTCTCAATGGGGCTGAAATAGTTCTCCAGCGTATGGGACATGATGTCGGCGGTGCCCGCGGCGGTCTGGGACGCCGGGAGAGAGCAGGTGTACGCCGGGTCCAGGATGGACACGGCGGGCAGGCAGCAGGGAGCGCTGAAGGCCTCTTTTTCGTGGCTGTCCATATTCGAGATAACCGCGATGCTGTCCATCTCCGACCCGGTGGCCGCCATGGTCAGCACGGTAAAAATGGGCAGGGCCTGTTCCGGCGCCGCCTTGCCGGCGGGGAAATCCCAGGGATCTCCGTCGTAAAGGGCCCCGGCAGCGATGCCCTTGGCGCAGTCAATGACGCTGCCGCCGCCCAGAGCCAGCACGCCGTCCAGCTTTTCCTCCCGGCAAAGGCGGACGCCCTCCCGCACGGTGTTGATACGGGGATTGGGCTCCACACCGGACAGCTCTACCCAGGCCACGCCATGGGCCTTGAGCTGGGCCGCCGCGCCGTCATAGACGCCGTTGCGCTTCACGCTGCCGCCGCCGTAGACCATCAGCACCCGGCCGGAGCGCTTGGCTACCTCAGCTCCCAGTTTCTCGATCTGACCCTTGCCAAAGTGAACCACCGTAGAAATGTCGTAGGTAAAATTATTCATAGACAATATCCTTTCTTCTGTCGATACGGCTCTTCGTGCGTCCCGGCGACTCCTCCGGAAACACGCATAAACGAGGTTTTAGCAAAACATGCAACAACATTCCAAGATAATCCCCATCTATTTTCCATCCATCCCGCCGGTTTTCTTATGGAATATTTTCCTAAATACAGGACTTCGGGATTGACAGGGCGTCCTGTTTGTGACATAATAGGCGAAAAATGCGTCAAAATCCACGAAACCAAGAAGATTCCTTGTCGGAGCGGCCGCCGTTTCCTGCCACCGCCCCCGCCGGAGGCCTGGTCCCTCCGGCAAGCAATTGAACTATAAAGATGGTGTTTTCCGTTTCATTGTCAACGAAGCCCATCCGAGAGGAGTGACCCGCCCATGATGACCGCGCAAAGACGGGAGGAAGTGAAAAAATATCTTCTGCAATATAAGACCGCATCGGTGGCGGATATGGCCCGGCGCTTTCAGGTCAGCGGCCAGACCATACGCCGGGATTTTGAGGTTCTGGAGATGGAGGGCTTCCTTCTGCGCTCCTATGGCGGGGCCACCATCAAGGACCAGAAGACCAGCGTACTGTCCAATCAGGTGAAAAGCGAGCTGTTCGTGGACGAGAAAAAGGCCATTTGCCAGCAGGCTGCCCGGCTGATTTATCCCAACGACTGTATTTTCATCGACCACTCCACCACTGCCCTGGCCCTGTGCGAGGAAATCCGTCACCTCCCCCTGACCGTGGTGACCAACTCCTACCGGGTTATCGGGCATCTCTCCGGCTGCACCAACATCCAGCTCATCTGCACCGGCGGCACCTATCACGGCGGCATCGAGGGCTTCACCGGCCTGGAAACCGTCCGCTATCTCCAGCAGCACTGCATGGACAAAGCCTTTCTCTCCTGCCGGGCCATCGATCCCCTCCGGGGCATCAACGACGCCTATGAAACCGTGGCCAACGTACGGCAGACCGTGATCGAGAATTCGGATCACTCCATTCTGCTGGTGGACCACACCAAATTCGGAAAATCCGGCTTCATTTCCGTCTGCGGTCTGGAGCAGTTGGACTACCTCATCACCGACCAGCCCCTCAACGACGAGTGGACACGGCTGCTTGTGGAAAAGCAGGTCAAGGTTCTGGACGGCACCACCGGAGGATAACCCCCTGTTCCCGCGCCTTCCGGGACGTTTCGCTTCCGTCCGCCATTTTGGCGGGCGGTTTTTTCTTCCCGGAGACCTTCGCCGGCCGAAAATCCATGATCTATGGAGGTTCCGCCGGCGAAACGCCTCCTCTTTTCGGAAGGTCTCAGTCTCCGTAAAGGCGCTTCACGGCGGCCTTCGCCTCATACAGAATCTTGTCCGCGTCCAGGGTCAAAAATTCGCCGTTTTCATAGAGAATCTTTCCGTCCACCATGGTCATCACCACATCGCTGCCCTGGGCCGCATAGACCGTCAGCGCCAGGGCGTCCAGATTGGGGTAGAGATGGGGCCGCCGGAGATCCAAGGCGATTACGTCCGCCTTCTTTCCCGCCTCCAGAACGCCGGTGTCCTCCCGGCCCTGGAGCTTCGCGCCATGGCTGGTGGCCATGGCCAGGACCTGGGCGGGCCTCATCAGGGTCGGGTCGTGGGTAAAGCCGTTGTGCAGAACGGCAGCCAGGTGCATTTCCTCAAACAGGTTCAGATTGTTGTTGCTGGCGGCGCCGTCAGTGCCCAGGGCGACGTTGATGCCCATATCCAGCATCTTGGGAATCGGGGCAAAGCCGCTGCCCAGCTTCATGTTGCTGGAGGGATTATGAATAACGCTGACGTCCTTTTCCAGCAGCAACCGGAGGTCCTCCTCCGACACGGCCACACAGTGAGCGGCGGCGGTGGGAGAGTCAAAGGTCCCCAGATCATAGAACCACCGGGCGGGTGTCTTGCCGTATCTGGCTATGCACTCCTCATGCTCCCGAAACGTCTCGGAGATGTGAACCTGCATCCGGCCCCCCAGGGCCTTGCAGTCGGCGCTGTAGGCCTCCACGATATGAGGCACGTTCGTATACTCGGCGTGGATGGCGAAGTCGATGCGGATGCGGCCGTTTTCCATGCCGTGGCAGTCCTTGAAAAGCTGGAGGGACTCTCTGGCCCGGAAGTTCTGCTCGTAGGGCTCTTCCCTCGCAAAGGCCTGGACGGGACGGCAGAGATTGGCCTTGATGCCCGCCTCCACGGCGTTCTCCACGGCGGTCTGGGTCTCGAAATACATGTCGGAATAGCTGGTGGTGCCGGTGGCAATCATCTCCAGCAGAGCCAATGCGTTGCCGGCCTTAATGTCTTCGGCGGTAAGCCGGTTCTCCACAGGGATCATCTTGTCAAACAGCCACTCCTGAAGGGGCAGGTCGCTGCCGACGCCCCGGAGGAGCACCATGGGCGTGTGGCCGTGGCAATTGATGAGGCCGGGCAGCAGCATTTTCCCGGACATGTCCTTTTCCTGGTCATAGTCGGCCGTTGGGCGCTCCGTGCCAATATAGTCGATGGTATCCCCGTCAATGCCCAGATAGGCGTTCTCCAGACGCCGGAAGTCCTGGCCCATCAGAATGTCGCAGTGCTTCAAAAGCAGTTTCAAAGCGGTTTCTCCCTTCTCCTTTAAATCGCCGCCACAATTTTCTTCATATAGTCGCTGAACGCTCCGGCCACCATGTTTGCAGTCTCGCCCACTTCGCTGTCGGTGAGAGGCCGGTCCAGTACGCCCGCCGCCATGTTCGTCATGACGGACAGCGCCAGCAGCGGCAGGCCGCAATGGGCGGCGGTCAGGGCCTCGGTCACCGTGGACATGCCCACGGCGTCGGCTCCCAGAATCCGGGCGGCCCGGATTTCCGCCGGGGTCTCAAACTGAGGTCCGGTGAAGAACATGTACACGCCCTCGTGAACCCGCAGGCCGGTGCCCTCGGCGCAGCGCAGAGCCAGCTGCCGCAGCTCCGGGGTGTACATCCGGGAGATGTCGAAAAAGCGGGGGCCAAACTCCGGCACGTTGGGTCCCCGAAGCGGGCTGTCCCCAGTGAGCTTGAGATGGTCGGAGACGATCATGACGTCGCCGGGACGGTAGCCGGTGTTCACCGCACCGGCGGCATTGGTGAGGATGACAGTCTTCACCCCAAGCAGCTTAAAGACCCGGACGGGAATCACCAGCTGCTCGAAATCATAGCCCTCATAGGAGTGGAAGCGGCCGGACATGCACACGACTTTCTTCCCCGCGATCTCGCCGAAAATCAGCTTTCCGGCGTGGGACTCCACGGTGGAAACCAGGAAATTGGGGATATCGGCGTAGTCAATCGAGACGGGATGCTCGATGGCCTCCGCGAAGGGACCCAGGCAGGAGCCCAGGACGATGGCAATCTCCGGCGCTTCGTCCACCTTGGTTTTCAGGAAATCCACGCTCTTTTGAAAATATTCATAGGTATAGGTCATAGAATGTTCTTCCTCCTGTCTGTCTCCGCGGAGCTTTTCAGGCCGCCGCAGGTGTTTTTATGATTGTAACACAGCTTCATTTTTGTGTCAATTAGACAGAAAGCAACAATAATAAACGCAAAAATAGTCAAAAAGCAAAGAGGTTGCAGCGGGCAAAGGCGTCTTCGCTCTGTCGAAGGAATACAGTCTTTCCCGATATTCTCGTAAAAAAGCTGGACAAGAACCAACGGATATGTTATTTTTATGGTATCAGCTATTCATCCCCCCTTCCGGAGGAAACGCAACGGAAATCAACAAATGTACAGAAGGAAGGCAAACGTATGGAGCAAATGGTTTTGGAGTGGGTCCGCCGGGATCCTGTCCGCTACAGCTATCTGCTGGACTTTTACCGGCGGGGCGCTGAAATCCGCCGGGCCGACGAGACGGCCCTGGTGCTGAAAAACGATACGATCAACATCTGTTACGCCGCCGGGCCCGCTGCGGGCCATCCGGCCTTGCGGGGCTGCTTCCTGGTTTTAACCGACGACAGGGACACGGTGAAAACCCTGTCGGAGGCGGGAGCCTATCGGGAGATCATGCCCTGTACTCAGGCCGTCTATCTAAAAGCGGAACCTCCTCAGGTCCAACGGCCCGGCGTCAGCCTCCGGCCTCTGACCATGGAGGATATGGATTTCGTCCTGAAAAACTACCACCACCCCGGCGCTTATGAGGAACACATCCGCGGGCGCATTGCCGAGGGCATGACCGGCGTTATGGTGGACGGGGAGCTGGCGGGCTTCGCCGGCGTCCATCAGGAGGGGAGCATGGGGCTTTTGGAGGTCCTGCCCCAGTTCCGCCGCCGGGGACTGGCGGAGATGCTGGAGGCCGATCTGATTCGCCGCCAGCTGGAGAAGGGCCTCCTGCCCTACTGCCACATCCAGCCCGGAAACGACGCCTCCACCGCATTGCAGAAAAAGCTGGGCCTGACCTTCGACAGCCGGACACTGTACTGGCTGAACTGAGCAAACGCGCCTCTAAAAATCATTTGTTCAATATGGCCCCCTCCGGGCGCTTCCCTTTTGAACTACATAGACGCAACAATCCAATAGAAAAAACGGCCTGAGGGCCAAGAGAAAGGATGCGACAGATATGACGATTCAGGAAATGCGGCAGGCGGTATGCGACTGGTCCAAACAGTCCTACGCGGAAAAACTGTTCGCCGGCACCAGCGGAAACCTCAGCGTATACGACAAGGACCAAAACGTCATGGTCATCACCCCCACTTCCATTCCCTATGAGGCCATCACCCCGGAGGACATGGTGGTCCTCCGCCTGGACGGCGAGATTCTTGAAGGAATCCACCGGCCCTCTTCCGAGTGGCGGATGCATGCCGCTGTCTATGAGGCCAAGCCGGAGGCCGGCGCCATCATCCACACCCATTCCCCTTATGCCACCGCCTTCGCGGTCAACAACAAGGGCATCCCCACCATCCTTATTGAAATGGTCCCCTTCCTGGGGGGGGACGTGCCCCTGGCAAAGTTCGCCATCCCCGGCACCCGGGGCGTGGGTGACGAGGCGGTGAAGGTTCTGGCGAACCGCACCGGCTGCCTGCTGGCCAACCACGGGGTCCTGACCATCGGGGCATCCCTGGAGCAGGCCCATCTCCGGGCGGTCTACATTGAGGACGCCGCCAAGATCTGCTCCATCGCCATGTCCAACGGTCCCATCGTTACCATGACGGAGGCGGACATCGCCGCCATGAAACACCATTAAGGAGGATACCGGCATGATGAAACGCGCTGACGAAGGAGTGGGCTTCCTGCTCCGCTATGAGAACGTAGCCTGGTACGAGGACGGCGCGGTCCGTATTCTGGACCGGCGCATCTACCCCGTCCGGGTGGAATACGTCACCTGCCGCCGCCACGAGGAGGTGGCCCAGGCCATCGCCGACATGGTGACCCAAAGCGGCGGGCCCTATCTGGCGGCGGCCATGGGCATGGCCCTGGCGGCCTATGAGGCCAAGGATTTGCCGGAGGCTGATCTTCTGGCCCATCTGGATAAGGCCGCGTATAACCTCTCCCACGCCCGGCCCACCACGATGGCCAAGATGATCCGGGTGACAGAACGGGCCATGAACGCCGCCCAGGCAGCCTTGGCCGAGGGAAAGACGGGCTCCGATCTGGTGGAGGCCCTTCGAGAGAACGCGGTAAACCAGATCAACGAGAATTACATCCGCTATACCACCATCGGGAAATTGCTGGCAGACAAGATTCCCCAGAACGGCACCATCATGACCCAGTGCTTCGCCGAGACGGTCATCGGCACCATGCTCCGGGAATGCCGGGAGCGGGGCAACGCCATCAAGGTAATCTGCCCGGAGACCCGGCCCTACTTCCAAGGGGCCCGGCTCACCGCCAGCGTAGCCTGCGACATGGGCTTTGACGTCACGGTGATCTCCGACAATATGCCGGGCTACACCATGAAGGAAAAGCACGTGGACCTGTTCACCTCCGCCGCCGACGTCATTACTGTGGACGGCCATGTGATCAACAAAGTCGGCACGTTCCAGATCGCCCTGGCCGCCCGGTACTGGGGCATCCCCTATTATGTCACTGGCTCCCCCAACCCCAGCCATCCGGACATGAGCTCCGTGGTCATTGAGGAGCGGGACCCCCTGCTTGTGATGGACGCCATGGGCACCCGTACCACCATGGAGGGCGTCAAGGGCTATTATCCGGCCTTCGACGTGACGCCGCCGAAGCTGTGTGACGGGGTAATTACGGAGAAGGGCGTCTTCTCTCCCTTCGACCTTAAGCGGTATTTTGAGAGTTGAGTTTCTAAATTTCATATTCAGGCGCGGGAAAGCCGTCATGTCATGAAAAGATGACATGGCGGCTTCCTTTTTGAGATGTCGCAGTTTTGAATTTTTCGCGGTATGCCGTCAAAGCCCTCGAAAACAGGCTTCCGGCAAATTCAAAGAATTGATTGCTATTGTATAGGTTCATTCATAATATCAGCACCATATTTTAAAGGCAAGCACAGCGCAAAACCACGCAGAAAAAATTACCGGCGAAAAAGCAGCATATTCACACCTTTTCGAGTCAAACTATGCTCGCGATACCCAGTGACCCAACAAACGCATGATTTGATGAAGATGAAAAGGAGAGATTCACTATGTCTAGCAAGAATACCAACAAGCTCAATGTTCCCGAGGCCCGCAACGCTATGGATAAGTTCAAGATGGAGGCCGCTTCTGAGGTTGGCGTCAACCTGAAGGAAGGCTACAACGGCGACCTGACCAGCCGTGAGGCCGGTTCTGTCGGCGGCCAGATGGTTAAGAAGATGATACCCGTACAAACCGCGAGTTTCCAGCGGGCTGACCGGACAGCAAGGGGGCATCAGGTCACGGTTACATATTGGGCGGGACTATACCTGTAAAGTGAATAGAAAGAAAACCCACCCGCAGGGAAACAGCTCTCTGCGGGTGAATTGTGCATTTTCGATTGATTTTTCTTCTCTTGTCTGTTATGATGTTTCTGGGAACATAACAACATAAGAACTAATATAAGAAAAGTTTTACTTATCCCCTTTCTTTCTTATGTTCTTGCGGCTTAAATAAGGAGTGTGCTTATGCTGGAAGAAGAATTTGGAAAACTGCTTTTAAGAGTTCAGCAGCGAAATTGCGAGGAACAGACCCTGGAGGTCAAGGCCGCCAACAAGGGATGTCCGGAGCGGCTCTATGACACGTTTTCTGCCTTTGCCAACCAGAACGAGGGCGGGATGCTTTTATTTGGTCTGGATGAAAAACAAGGGTTTGCCAAGGTTGGAGTCTATGATGCCCAGGACCTCCAAAAGAAGCTGATGGAGGTGGGTGAATCCATGACCCCGGTGGTGCGTCCTGTCTTATCGGTCTATGCGGAGGGGCCCATGCTGTTTGTGGCGGCGGAGATTCCCCCCCTGGATCTGGCGGAGCGCCCCTGCTTCAAAACGGCGCGGGGCCGTCTCAAGGGTTCCTTCATCCGGGTAGGAGACGCTGACAAGCCTATGACCGAGTACGAGGTCTACAGCTACGAGGCCTACCGCAAGCGGAGCCGGGACGATCTGCGTCCGGTGGAGGGAATTTCCTCCTCCGCTCTGGATCAGGTCCAGCTGGAGCAGTACCTGCTGAAGCGCAAGCTGGATCGCCCCAATTTTGCCTCTGTTCCGACGGAACAGCTCTATGAACTGACCGGACTGCAAAAGGAGGGACAGTTTACCCTCACAGCGGTCCTGCTGTTTGGCCTGTATCCCCAAGCCTATTTTCCGCAGCTCAGCATTATTGCATCCCGTGTGCCGGGTACTGAGATGGGTGAAGTGGATGAAACGGGACGGCGTTTTTTGGACAGCAAACGGATTGAGGGAACTCTGGTGGAAATGCTGGAGGGCGCGGTCAGCTTCCTGCGAAGTAATATGCGCATGGCTGTGCGCATTGATCCTAAAACAGGAAAGCGGCAGGATATGCCGGAATATCCCCTTGACGCCCTTCGGGAAGCGGTTTTGAACGCGCTGGTCCACCGGGATTACAGTACCCATACAGAAAATATGCCCATCCAGCTGATCATGTTTTATGACCGGGTGGAAATTCGAAACCCTGGCGGACTTTATGGGCGTTTGACGGTGGATCAACTGGGAAAGATCCAGCCGGATACCCGAAATCCGGCCGTGATCACCGCAATGGAAGCCTTGGGACAGACGGAAAACCGCTATTCCGGTATCCCAAGAATCCGCCGTGCCATGGCGGAGGCCGGCCTGCCCGAACCGGTATTCCGGGATGACCGCTGGGAATTTTCCGTCTGCCTCTATAACAAGGAGGCGGCAGAACAGCCTCCAGAACGCAAACCGGCGCTTTCCGCTGAAAAACTGCCCTTGGACGACCGCGGACTGCTTGACTTTTGCAGGACGCCCCGCACGCGAAAGGAAATTGTGCGTTTTTTGGGGATTGCCTCCGGTCAGTACGCTACCCGGCGCTACCTGGAGCCGCTGGTGAAATCCGGGATGATTTTGATGACCCTCCCGGACCGGCCCAAAAGCCCGAAGCAGACCTACCAGACAAATCCGGATATCCGGTGATCAATCATAAAAACCAGAAAGAGAGAACCGCTATGATTACAGGCGAACTGAAAAACAAGATCAACGCCCTCTGGGAGATCTTCTGGACGGGCGGCATTACCAACCCTCTGGACGTGGTGGAGCAGATGACCTACCTGATGTTCATCCACGATCTGGATGAGACAGACAATCTGCGCGCCAAGGAGAGCGCCATGCTGGGCTTGCCCTACAAGAGTATGTTCGGGGAGGAGGTCCAAATTGGGGAGCGGACTGTCCCGGGCAATCAGCTCAAGTGGTCGGTATTCCACGACTTCCCCGCCGGGAAGATGTACACCGTGGTGCAGGAGCAGGTGTTCCCCTTCATCAAGAACCTCCACGGGGACAAGGGCAGCGCCTACGCCAAGTACATGGACGACGCCATCTTCAAAATCCCCACACCGCTGATGCTGGACAAGGTTGTCACCGCCCTGGACGAGATCTACGCCCAGATGGCCCAGCTCCGGGACGGCGACGTGCGGGGAGACGTGTATGAGTTCCTTCTGTCCAAAATCGCCACCGCCGGGGTGAACGGCCAGTTCCGCACGCCCCGGCATATCATAAAAATGATGGTGGAGCTGATGGCCCCGGTCCAGACGAGGTCATCTGCGACCCGGCCTGCGGTACGTCGGGCTTTCTGGTGGCGGCTGGGGAGTACCTGAAAGCCAACCGCAAGGAGGAAATCTTCTTCAAGGTCTTGAAAGAAAGCATTCTTGGTAGCAGCGAGAAAAGAGTATTGTCAAAAGCTGCGCTTTAGTATATAATTCCTCTGTGAATAGGTGACAGGAGAAGTGGTTATTGCAGGGGGGAAGTGATTACACTGGATGATACCAAGACCCGGATCATCGTTGCCGCAATCAAGGCTGTACGGCAGTATGGCCTGGAAGGGGTGCGCATCCAGAACGTCAGCGAGCTGGCGGGGATTTCATCAGGAGCGATTTACCGCCACTTTGACGGCAAGGATCAACTGCTGGTGGAGTGCTTCACTTATGTGGACAAGCAGGCGGCGGCAATCTTTGAACATTTGAAATTCAACCCGCTGCTTATGCTCACTGACCCTATGGGTGCGGTAAAGGCGCTGTGGGTGCCCTATTTTCGGTTTTGGACATCCCGCCCGGACGAAACAGTTTTTTATCACCGCTTTCGGGACAGTACGTTTTTCCCCCAGTATGACAAGAGCCGGGATGTGACCTATTTCAAGACGTTTATTGGAATGGTTGACGTTTTCAAAAAGGTATTTCCAAGCCTGGACAAAATCAATCAGGATTTATTGTGGCTCCACGTCCTCACATCCACTGTTATGTACGCAAAGTATGTGGTGGAAGGGACGCTTCCAGACAATCAGGAAACCGAGGACACTGTGTTTCAGTTGTTAACCACTGGACTGAGCGGCTATTTGAAACCGGAGAAGCCTAAAAAATCAAGACGAAAATGAAAATGTGCCGCTGGAGGCGGTTCATTTTTAGTAGTTTGATAATGAACGTTCACTATCATACCAGTTAAAGGCACGCTCGGTTCTCAAATTTTTTTGGCGCTAAGGGGGGTGAACATTCACTAACTTTGGAATAACCTTCTTTCTATTCGGAAAACTATCTGCATCGAATACAAAGGAGATTATTGCCATGTTCAGCCAGGAAGCAGCTTTCACAATTACCGCCGACCACATTTCCCAATATGCGGCGCACCTCCAGGAACAAGAGCGAGCCAAGAACACTGTAAAGAAATATGTTCATGACCTTAACGATTTCATGTTGTTTCTGAATGGGAAAGCCGTCACAAAGGTGGCCGTGATTGCGTGGAAAGAGCATCTGGCTGATACCTATACCCCAGCCACAGTCAATTCCATGCTGGCAGCGGTCAACAGTTTTTTCCAGTTCATGGACTGGCCGAAGCTGTCTGTCAGGCCGCTGAAAGTACAGCGTCCCCTTTTCTGTGATGAAAGCCGGGAAATGACCCGCGCTGAATATGTCCGTTTGGTGAACGCGGCCCAGCGGCAGGGAAATGAACGGCTGTCCCTGCTCCTTCAAACAATTTGCGCCACAGGCATCCGGGTATCAGAACTCCGATTTATCACCGTGGACGCTGTGAACCTGGGCCGTACTGTGGTCACGAACAAGGGAAAACGGCGAACTGTCTTTCTGCCTGGGAAGCTGTGCGGGCTGCTGAAAAAGTATCTGAAAAAACAAAAAATCACCGACGGATCGGTGTTTGTGACGCGGACGGGCAAACCCCTTGACCGCTCCAATATCTGGCGGGATATGAAGGCTCTGTGTGAAAGCGCCGGGGTTGAGCCAGACAAGGTGTTCCCCCACAACCTGCGGCATCTGTTCGCCCGGACGTATTACTCGCTGGAAAAGGATTTGTCCCGGCTGGCGGATATTCTGGGCCATTCCAATGTCAGCACCACCCGCATTTATACCGCAGAGAGCGGTTTTGTTCACGCCCGACAGATGGAGCGGCTGGGTCTGATCCTTACAACATAATTTTTGTTATGTTGTTGTTTAGACCGCAACAGGTCAATATACATATCGCATTATACAGGAAAAACGGCTTTCTGACAAGTCCTTTTACAACTTAGGCATGAAGAAACTGACGGGATGCTCTCTATATTTATCTCGCCTGTCTTTTCTTGCACTTTTTTCAGATTCTCTGCGTCCTTACAGTGAAATTGGGGCGGTTGGGCTTCACTCTAATACAACATAACAAAAATTAAGTTGTTAATAGGCAGCTTGAGTTAAATATAGTGAGGGATATGAGTATGGAAAAAATATTGATCGTGGACGACAGCATTGTGCAGGCAGCACAGCTAAAGTCAATTATAGAAGATGAGTATGATATTACCGTCGCACAAACTGCGGAGGACGGGCTGCGTTTAGTGAGCGAGGGGGATTTTTCCCTCATTCTGCTGGATGTCGTGATGCCTGGAATGGATGGTTTTACGCTGCTGAAAATGTTGCAGGAGCAAATCGTGACTCAAAGCATCCCGGTCATCTTGATTACCAGCCTTGCAGATGTGACGAATGAGCAGCGTGGACTTGTTTTAGGAGCCGTGGATTATATTACAAAGCCATACATTCCCCTGATCGTTAAGGCAAGGGTCAACACACATATCAAACTCTACAAATATCGCAGACAGATTGAGCAGCAATCCATGACCGACCAACTGACAGGAATTGCCAACCGGCGTCGGTATGAACAATACAGCGCGACAAAATGGAGAGAAGCGATCCGCCTGCACGTTCCGTTCTCCATCTGTATGTTTGATATTGACCGCTTCAAAGTGTATAACGATACCTTTGGCCATCCTGCCGGAGATAAGGTGATCGCTTCCGTTGCTCAGACAGCGGCGTCCTATTTGAAACGCAGTACGGATTTTCTTGCCCGCTATGGCGGCGAGGAATTTGTGGCATTGTCCCTGGGCGACAGTTCGCAGCAGATTTTTGAACACTTGAAGAAAATCCGACAGGCAGTAGAAAACCTGCACATCCCCCATGATCCGTCTGTGGCTGAATGGGTCACGGTCAGTGTCGGAGGGGTCACGATTGTTCCTGATTCGGAAAGCACCTATGATTTTTACTTAAAAATCGCGGACACCATGCTGTACGATGCAAAGAAAAACGGCCGGAACCGGGTCGTTTGGGCCGATGAACGGATGCGCCCGATGTGGGAAAAGCTCTGTGTTCTTCAACAAAACTGATAATATGAGGCAGGAGGGGACGCATGAAATTATTTGACATTTGGAGAAAGCGGGCAGAAGAAACACCGGCCCAGAAAAACGAAAAGGCTGCTGAGGAAGAATCGCTGGACATTTATTCCGGGATGCGGGTCGAAGTAACGACAGATGCAGGACAGATACTCTTTGTGGCAAAGCTGATGGGCCTGCATGGGGACAAGGCGGAGCTGCACCAATATTCGGAGGCCGCGATTGTCAAGGATGTTGAAACCATCCATGCCAGGATCAGAGGATATAGCGACTATGAGCGCAAAGCGGTCTATATGGAGGGCATAATTACACCCGGCCCCAAGCATATATGGCAAGTGGAGGAGCTGACCATCGTCCGCGTGGGAAATGACCGTGCCTTTTTCCGCCTGACCACAAACCTTGACGCCACCGCCACCATGTTCAGCGGATTGGCAATGGGAGAAAAGCCCTGCAAGCTGCTGAACATCAGTGTGGGCGGGGCCAGCGTCAGCTCGGAGTACAGATACCACAAGGGAGACAAATTTCTGCTGAAGGTCAGGCTGTTGGAGGACAGGCCGGAATCGGCCATGTTCAGCCAAATCGTGCGCGTTATAGAAAAGGACGAGGGAAAATTCGAGTACGGGTGCCGATTTTTGGAATTGACCGAAGTCGATCAGGAACAAATAACACGGAATATTTTTGCAGCCCAGCGCCAAAAAAGGGGACGTTCCTAAACATTCGTGAAAACATAAAGGAGAGTAGAAAATGAGTATGTTCTATCGCCATAATCGCGGCGGCAAGCGGCTCCAAAGAAAACCAAAGTCTGAAAACAATTCAGGAGCACGGCTTGCCGCGCTCCTTTTGTGTTTGTCTATGCTGATGGGCTTCCTCCCCGCGCTGGCATCAGCGGCAGACAATGAGGAAAAACTTTCCAGCATTGTGACGTTTGAAAGCATTTCCCTTCACTACGCTGGTGCTGGCGGTCAGCCAGAGGCTGCTGCCATTCAAGATGGCGCATTGATCGAACGAGATAAACAGTTAGCTTTGCGTTATACATAGTGTAGCCAACATCCCGGCGATTCAGAAGCAGGCTCCGCTGATTGACAAGATCCTCCATACCAACTAACTGGACGATGCGGAGATCTATGAGTTTGAACACATCCGGGAGAGACTGCGGGATCTGATCAAGTACATCCCGTGGAACTGGCTCATTATACCACTAATTTTGACGATGAAGTTTTGTCCATGGACTGGAAGAAGTCAGAGCTGGAGAACAATGATTTACAGAACTACAAAGCCAAAGCGGAGTTCTATGTCCGCCAGCACCAGGACGAGGTGGTGATTGCCAAGCTGAAAGGAAACGTCCCACTGACCCAGGAGGACGTTGGAGCGCTGGAGCGTATCCTCTGGAGCGAGGTGGGCTCCAGAGAGGACTATGAAGCGGAGGTCGGCGCCAAGCCCTTGGGGGAGTTCGTCCGGGAGATCGTGGGCCTGGACATGAGAGCGGCGAAAGAGGCCCTTGCGGATTACCTCAATAACGCAAATCTGGACAGCCGGCAGATTTACTTTGTCAACCAGATCGTGGAGTACATTGTGCGCAACGGTATGATGAAAGACCTGTCCGTTTTTCAGGAACCACCCTTCACCGACCAGGGCAGCGTGGTGGAGGTGTTCACCGACCTGTCCCTGTGGCTGGGAATCAAAGCGGTGATCGACAGGATCAACTCCAATGCCGCAGTGTGAATGTAACAATTTAAAGACCTGGGGCTGGATCACATTGATCAAAACCCCAGGTCTTTATACTTAATCACAGATCTGATTCGGTGAAACGTATTCCGGCTATTTGCTGTATTGATCTTTCAAACTCTGGTGTCCCTCCTGATCCTTCCGGATTAGTTCCTCCGCAGTCAAATACTGCCACTGTGGATCGTCACTCGGCTTACTGAGATCAAGGAGCATTAGCGATGAGGGGTATTGCCGCTCAGGGTCAAAGTCCAGATCGGCAGCTACCCGTTTTTGCCAAATGCTTTCCTCTGGCGGCAGCTCCTGCTTGAGCGTATCATAGCTGGTCAGCTCGTGAGTGGTGTCGATACGGCGCAGAAATTCTCTGGCCTCAATTTTTCCGGCCATATAATCCCGGCGTGCTTGACGGGCGTTTTTCTCCCACACATCGTACTGTATCACTGTCATAGGAATCAGCCGGTCCCGCTGATTCTCCGGCGCGTCCTGATAGCGCAGCATTCTGGCATACATCCGGTCCCGCAGCTGCTTGAACAGTTTGAGGGCATCGTCCTGCTCCGGACCTTTTTTGCGTTTGAGGTTGGCCCCCCGCTTTTTACAGCTTTGACCGTCAAAGATTCGGTCACAGTAGCGGGTTGCCGCCTGAGTTCTGGGGATGAAATAATTCCAGCAGTAATCACACCGGGCAATGCGCTGTTTCTCCTGCCGAAAGTACAGCAGAAGTTCGATCAGGCGAAGCTGGAACACAGAACCAACACAAAGTTGCAGAGGAGTATCCCCGTACCCGTCCAGATGGGCGGGGTCACAGAATGCGGCAATCTCAGGATACGCGTTATGCAGTTTCGCAAACCGCTCCTGCTGGGTGGCCCGCTCCGTCCCGTCGAAGGTCATCTCCATGATGTTGCGAAGCCGGATCTGTGTGCGGATGGGAAGTTCCAAAACCTGGAGCAGGCGCTGTCCGGCCCGGAGGAGAAAGATGGGCGAACCATCATCCTGCATCCGCAGCGCCTGATCCAGCAAGCTCCCCAGTACAAAAAAGCTGAGTGGGTCGATTTCCCGGAGCGTGGAGGGGAGCAGCAGCGCCTCAGCGGTCAAGTCCTCCAAATCCGATTCCGGTACATCCAGCCGTTCTGCAAAGAGCGGATGTTCCTCATACAGCCGCTGGATTTCCCGGCGGTAGGCTGTGTAGTCCATCTCCGCTGCGGCAACCAGGTCCTCCGCGGGAGTGATCAAAGGAAGGTGCTTCTCTGGTCCATACGCTCCGGACATCACAACACAAAATTTTCCGTCAACCCCGGTCTCGATCCAGAGGCCGGGGGATTTTTTGTCTGCCATACCGCTCCCTCCCCAAAGTCACTTCATGATGTAAAGACGGCTGAAATTATTGTAGCATGACAGCGAGGAAAAAGAAAGTCCGGACGAACCTCGACAACTGAATACCCGCCACCAGAGAGGATATGTCTCCGGCCCAAGTATCGCCACAACTCCGCAGACACGGACGAGCGTACCAGGAGAGAACACTACGCGGCAGGAAAGGCCCTGGCGCAGGAACAGGTATGGTGTGTGGCCAAAACAAATAAACAGAGGAGGAGCAAATTTGAACAAGCTGAAACTGCTCACCATGAGCGACATTCCGGCGGAGGAGGTGCGGTGGCTCTGGTATCCGTATCTCCCCAGAGGCAAGATCACGATTATCCAGGGTGACCCCGGAGAGGGCAAGACCACCTTCATGTTGGCGCTGGCGGCTCTGCTTACACGGGGACTGCCAATGCCTGGCTGTACGGAAAGTAGACCGCCCATGAACATCATCTATCAGACGGCGGAAGACGGCCTGGCGGATACGGTCAAACCCCGGCTCACAGCGCTGGGAGCGGATTGTTCCAAAGTGCTGGTCATTGACGAGAGTGAGCGGGAGCTGACGCTGAGTGACCGACGTCTTGCCCAGGCCATCCAAGAAACGGATGCGGGACTGTTCGTCCTCGACCCCATCCAGGCGTACCTGGGAGACGGCGTGGATATGCACCGGGCCAACGAGGTGCGCCCCATCTTCAAACGGCTGGGGCAGCTGGCGGAGCAGACCGGATGCGCCATCGTACTGGTGGGGCACATGAACAAAATGCAGGGTGTCAAGTCCGCATACCGTGGGCTGGGATCCATCGACTTCCGGGCGGCGGCGCGGAGCGTGTTGCTGGTAGGCCGCTCTAAGGATGATGAGCAAGTCCGGGTAGTGGTCCACGACAAAAGCAGCCTGGCTCCGGAGGGCAAATCCATTTTGTTCTCTCTGCATTCAGATACAGGTTTTTCCTGGAGCGGGTTCTGCGATACCACCGCCAACGAACTGCTCTCCGGCAGTGGTCCCAGCATTACTAAGACGGAACAGGCGGAGCGTCTGCTGTTGGAGCTGCTGAAGGATGGCGAGGTTGCCTCAGAGGAACTGGTCAGGCGGTCCACTGCTTTTGGTATTTCGGAACGGACGCTGAAGATCGCCAAGCAGAACCAGGGGGTAGTCTCTGTCCGTAGAGGCGAACGCTGGTACGCCAGACTATCGGATCCTGGTCAAGAGGGTAAGGGGGTAACGTGTTAAGGGCGCTGCCCGGTTGCCTTCTTGTGCGGCGAGATGGGAAAAGGAAAATTTTTCTCCTTTAGGAGAAAGCCAGCATCGCGTTTGTCTGGACGCCGGCTTTCGCCGTCGCCCTGCCAAACGCAGTTTCCGGACAGAAGCCCGGACCCACTTTTAGAACGGAGGAACGATGAACAAAGACACCACATTCAGTATCCGGATCGCGTCCAGCGATTTGGATACCATCAAGAACAAAGCAAGACAGGCCCGCTTATCTCAGAGCGACTACGTCACTCGCTGCTGTCTGGGGCGTCAGGTGGTAGTAATCGAGGACCTGAAAGAGGTCACCAAGCAGCTCCGGGCTATCGGCAATAACCTGAATCGGCTGACGGTTTTGGCCAACATGGGTCGAGTTGAGATTTCCAACATGGATGGATTGACGCAGGAGCTGGCAAATGTCAGCACCGCTCTGCGGGAGATTCAGGAGCGGGGGAGGTGGAGCAGATAGCCATCATCCACTTCACCAACTACCCCAAGGGCCAGAGCCGCGCCTGTATGGGAGCGGTGATGAGGTACACACAGCAGGAGAAGAAAACACTGTGGGAGGGCCGCCAGCTGGTCAGCGGCGTCAACTGCCGGCCGGAGAGTGTGTATGATGATTTCCTGCGAACCAAGCTGCTATACCACAAAGAGGGTGGCACGATGTTCTATCACATGGTGCAGTCCTTCCCAGCGGACGAAGAAGTAAATCCCGTGACCGCGCACGCCGCCGCGCTGAAGCTGGCAGAGTGGTTCCGGGGCCGTGAGGTGCTGGTCTGTACCCACGTTGACCGTGACCACATCCACTCCCACTTCCTCATCAACAGCGTCAGCTTCGAGGATGGGAAAAAGCTGCACATCAGCGAACCGGAACTGACTCAACTGCGCCAACGCAACGATCAAGTGTGCATGGAGTTCGGCCTGCCGGTATTCCAACCACGGAAGAAGCGGGTCAAGTCCATGTCCGGCGCGGAGTACCACACCGCAGCCAGAGGAGAGAGCTGGAAGTTCCGGCTGATGAACACCATCGACGCATGTATGCGGTACGCCCGCAGCCGGGAGGAGTTCATCACGTTAATGCGCAGCGAGGGATACGACGTACGCTGGACAGACAGCCGGAAGAGCATCACCTACACCACTCCCGGCGGTATGAGATGCCGGGACGACCGGCTCCACGACGAAAAATATTTGAAGGAGAGGATAGAGCTTGAGTTCAGAATCCGACAGGCAGTTATCCATGGAGGAGCTGCGCCGGCGGAATATGCAGAAGCCGCCAGCAGAGACACTGCATCCCACAGCGGGGGAGTGGCAGAGGTTGACCGCTGCACTGACGGCAATGGGAGAACTCCTGGCGGAGCAGATGCTTCTGCTGGAGGAGATAGCCGCAAGGCCCAATCCCTGGGCGACACAGGAACAGATGGTGGAATTGATTCGAGAGGCAAGGGAGATACACCGCCTGTTGGAACAGGCTGGGAAGAAGAGAGAGCGGCACTTTTCCCTGCCAACGATCCGACTTCCCCGCCCCTCACCGGAGTGGCTATTGATTCCGACGGTGCTGGTGGGATTGCTGGCACTGTGGTACGGTTGGGCCACGCTCTGGAACGGTCTGACAACCCTGTTCCCGTAAGCGACGCCACAACTGCACACAAGCACGCCGACAGCAAGACACTCCGCAGAGAGCGGGAAAAGAAAATCGCCCTCGGTCACAAAGAGGACGACCATGAAGAGGAGCAAACCTGGCAGCAGACCATGTGATGATGGTCTGCTTTTTGTTATCCCGCTGGTGCGGGAAGAAAGGAGCGGCCTATTGTCAAGGGTATAAATCAGGTAAAATACGGAAATTATTTCAGAGAAGGGAGGGACGGTCATGTCGGAGCAAAAGTCCAATGAACAGCGCAGAAAAGAGACAGCGGCGAAGATCTGGCTGTCCTACTACAACAAGGTGCTGTATGAGAAGGGGGCCATCACGGAGCGGGAACGCAACAGGATGGCGCTGAAAATTGACAGCTGGAAGATAACTATGACCTGATCGAGCAAGGGGGGGACTGCGATTTATTCGCAGCCCCCCTTGCTTTGCTTCATACTATGTGATATACTGCAAAACAGAAAATGATAAAACGAAATGAAAAGGAGACGAGCTATGGACATACACAGCATTCGGCAAGCCCTGCGTACCAAGTCCGTCTACGATATCCCTCTTCGGGTGACCTTCTACGCCCGGGTATCCTCCGAGAGCGATGAACAGCTCAACTCCTTGGGCAACCAGGTGAGCTACTACGAGGAGTTCATCCGCAAAAATTCCGCCTGGGAGTATGTGCCAGGCTATGTAGACGAGGGCCTGTCCGCCGCCACCACCAAGAAGCGGGAGGACTTCCACCGCATGGTGGAGGACGGTAAGGCGGGGCTGTTCGACCTCATCATCACCAAGGAGATCACCCGTTTCGCCCGAAACACCCTGGACTCCATCCTCTACACCCGGGAGCTGCTCAGTGCTGGGGTAGGGGTATTCTTCCAAAACGACAACATCAACACCTTCGACGAGGACAGCGAGCTGCGGCTGACTATCATGTCCGGAATCGCCCAGGACGAACTGCGCAAGCTTTCCAGCCGGGTAAAGTTCGGCCACGCCCAGGCCATCAAGAAAAATGTGGTGCTGGGCAACAGCCGTATCTTTGGATACGTCAAGGACGGGGGGCGGCTTGTGATCGACGAGGACGAGGCCCCCATGGTCCGTGAGCTGTTCGAGCTGTACGCCACCGGAGAATACAGTATGAAGCAGATAGAAACCTTGTTTTGGGAAAAGGGCTACCGCAACCACAACGGCAAAAAGATTGCCCATACCACCATGTCGGGAATGATTTCCAATCCCAAGTACAAGGGCTATTATGTAGGGAACAAGGTAAAAGTGATTGACCTATTTACCAAAAAGCAGAAGTTTTTACCCCCGGAAGAATGGGTTATGTTCAAGGACGAAACAGGCGAGATTGTTCCCGCCATAGTAGACGAGGACCTTTGGGAACAGGCCAACAAGGTTTTACAGAAGCGCAGCGAGGACGTGAAGGGCCGTCAAGGTATCTGTAACCATGCTAACCTCCTGACGGGCAAACTGTTTTGTACCGACTGCGGGACGGCCTACTATCGCCGGGATTCGGTGGACAAGACCGGGAAGAAAAATAGTAAATGGGTCTGTTCCGGAAAAATCAAAAATGGGGCGGATTCCTGCGCTTCCTTCCCGATCTACGAGGAAGAATTAAAGCCGCTACTCTTTGAGGTGTTTCAAGAGACAGAAGCGGACGCCGACGCTCTCATTGAGGAATACATTGAAATGTATAAGTCCCTGGGGGACGGCGAGGACACGGCAAAGCAAATCACCGCCCTACGGCAACAAATCGAGCTGGCCCAGAAGAAGAAAAGTAAACTGTTGGGGTACAACGCTACGGGCCAGCTCTCCGACCGGGATTTTCTCGCTATGAATAAAGAGTGTGACAGGGAGATGGACGAAGCCGAGCGGCAAATATACGACTTGGAGCAACAGCAGCTTTCCAAGGCAGAGTTTAAGAAGCATATCGACACCATACGCCGGGTGCTTCAAAACGCTAAGAGGGACGCTGCCCAAGGTATCATTAACAAGGAATTTGTAGACCGCTACATTGACAAAATCTTTGTTACTCCCGAGGATGGGCGGCTAAAGTTGCAAATCAAGATATTTACCGGAGAGTCCACCGAAAAGTATCTGCAAAGCCTCCGGGCGGGCGCGGCGCGCAGCGCCCAGGGGATCCAGCGGCACGCTGGTCGTACGGGTCACACGTTCAAGAAGATGATCGAGTCCTACGAAAAGTCCCTGTAACTTCCCGCCGGACGAAAGGGGAGAGGCAGCCGCCTCTCCCCTTTTTCTTCTCTCACCCCAGCAAAAGCGGCTGAAGCTGCTCCCCCCGGAGAGCGGCGTCCACCGTCTCCGGCAGCTTCTCAAAATCCGCCACCAGAGAACTGGGCTTCTGTACTGCGTTATCCTGCCTAAAAGGCACAAAATAGTAATTCCGCCGAACCAGCAGCTCGCCAATATTCTTCGCTCCCGCCGCCAGGCCGTCGTTGCTGGACACCGCCACCACTACCGGCCGGCCGTTCCGCAAATGGGACTTGGCCGCCATGGTCACCGGCGTATCGGCGATACCCGCCGCCAGCTTGGCAATGGTGTTCCCTGTGGCCGGGGCAATCACCAGTACATCCAGCAAACCCTTGGGCCCGATGGGCTCCACCGACGGGATATCCAACAGCACGTCGTTTCCCGTCAGGTCCTCCAGCCGCTCCAGCAGGTCCTCGGACTTACCGAAGCGGGTATCCGTAAAGGCGGAAATCTCCGAGACGATGGGAATCACCGTCTCGTAAATCCCCGTCAGGGCCTCCAGGGCCTTCAGCACCCGTTCATGGGTACAGAAAGACCCGCAGACCGCGAAACCGACCCGTTCCTTGCGCATACAGGTCACCTCATTCTTCCAATAAGATGTAATACACCGCGTCCCGAATGGCCGCCGCCGCCGACCGGGGCGTCAGCCGCCCCGGCAAGGACCGGGCCCAGAGAATCTCCGGTCCGTTCTCCGCCGCCTCGATGCCCCGGACAGAGGCCAGATCCATCAAAAGGCAGTCCACAGGCAGCTGGCTCAGCAGCGAGGCCCCCAGGACGGGGGAGGGGATGGTGTTAAACACCGCGCCAAAAGCGCTTAAACGGCCGTCCAGCTTCCCGGTCTCCAGCGCCCGGTAGCCGTAAGCCCGAATCCAAGCCAGATCCTCCGGCCGTCTAGCCGTAGCCGTGACCCTGGCTCCCAGGCCATGCAGGCGGTGACTCAGCAGCTTCCCAATGCGCCCAAAGCCCAGCACCAGGCAGTCCATACCTAGAAGCGTCCGGTCCAGATGCTCCATGGCGGTCTGCACCGCCCCCTCGGCGGTGGCGGCGGCGTTGGCCACCGCCAGTTCCTCCCGGAGAAAATAGTCCTCCACCGTCAGTCCCAGGCTCTCCGCCTCCCGGCGCTGCTGGGGCCGCACCTGTCCCGCCAGAATACGCTGCCGGGGCCGGAGACGGCGGAACAGGTCCAGAGTGGGCACCGCCCCCTCCTCGCAGTTCAAAACCCCGTCCCCCTTGCAAAGCGGCAAGGGCAGGATCACCACATCCGCAGAGGCGGCCCGGTCCAGCGTGTCCGCCCCCACAGGCTTCCAACGCTCCAGGCCATACGTACAAACCGCGTTGCCGTCTCCGGCCAAAAGCCGGGCCAGCTCCGCCTGGCGGCGGTCTCCGCCGACGATGCCAAAGGTTTTCTTCATCTACACTCCCCCCTCGTTCCATGGTATGGCCGGTGGGCGCAATGGGTGATTGTCTTTTCCCGGCAGACGTGATACAATGGCTTTGACATCTGCCGAAAGGATTTTATACCGATATGCACTACGAGTATTTGCTCTTCGATGCCGACGATACCCTCTTCGACTTTCCCAAGGCCTCCTCCCGGGCTTTTGAAGCCATTTGCCGGAAACACGACGTTCCCTACACGCCGGAGATCTACCGGCTCTACCACGAAATCAACCTGGAGCTCTGGGCCGCCTTTGACCGCGGTGAGGTCAGCAAGGAGTTTGTCACCCTGGAGCGCTATGTCCGTTTCTTCCGGACTTTGCATCTGGATCGGGACCCGGCAGCGTGCAACCGGGACTATCTGGCCGCCTTGGGGGAAGGGGTGTATCCCCTGCCTCACGCCGAGGCGGTCTGCCGGGAGCTGAAGACCCGGGGACATCGGATGTACATCATCACCAACGCCGTGGCCTCCGTCCAGCGGAGCCGCCTCCGGGGGAGCGTTTTCGCGGAGCTCTTTCAGGCGGCCTTCATCTCCGAAGAGGCCGGAGCCGCCAAGCCCAGCCGGGCGTACTTCGATTATGTGCGGCAGCAGCTCCCGGGCCTGACGGAAAAAAACGCCCTGGTCATCGGGGACTCCCTGTCCACGGACATTCAGGGAGCCAACAACGCCGGTCTCCCCTGCTGCTGGGTCAACCCCTCCGGAAAGCCCCGGCCGGAGCACCTCCGGGTGGATTATGAGATCCGCGATCTGCGGGAGCTGCTGGAGATCGTATAAGGAAACGCGGCGCCGGAAATTCCAGCGCCGCGTTTCAGGCTTTTTTCGGTTTCTTCCGCAGCTTCAGCGTAACATCCGCCCTCTCCGCGGCCTCTTGCAGCAGGGCGGCAACCCGGGCTCCCCGCTCTTTCAGGGGAACCTCCAGCATGCCCTCCGCCTCCCGGCAAATTCTCCGAAGGTCCGGAAGGGGCAGCAGGTTCGCCGCCAGATAAAAAAGCGTCTTCCGCCGCCCGTCGTTGCAGTTGTCCAACAGAAACTCCAACCGCTCCCGCCGCTCCGCCTGTCCGGCCCGGTACGCCTCCAGCCCTTCCGTCCGGGCCGTTTCCAGATCCGCCAGCCGGCGCCGGTGCGTGATGAAGGAGTCATACTCGTCGATTCCCTCGTACCTCCCGCAGGGGAACTCCCCGCACGCGAAGCAGTAGGCCGGGCTCCCGTGCTCCAGGCTGCACCGGGCGATTTTACAAGACTGGTTCCCCGCTCCCCCGCCGCAGCCGGGGCAGTGCCCGTCCAGCTGCATAGGGCATAATCCGCAGTTCAGCCCGCAGAGGGAGAACCGCAAATCCTCTCTTACAAAATCCTTCATGTTCCCTTCTTCCCTCCCTTTGCCGTCCGGATTCTTTGAACATACTTCAGCAGAGCCCCTCGCTCATTGGGCAGAGCTCCGTCTATCACCCTTTCCAAAAGCGCCTCCAGCGTCTCCCCCACCGCGGGACCGGCAAGGCCCAGGGCCAGCAGGTCCCCACCCTTCACCGCCAGCTGCTTCAGGGAAAAGCAGGCGTCCTCCGCCAGAAGCCTGTCCAAAATCGACTCCGCTTTGTCCAGCTCTTCCTGCCGTCCCCAATACTCCGGGGCCTGCCCCCGGTTGTCCGCCCGTTTCACCTGAATCAGGCGGCGCAAATCCTCCTCCCCCAGAATCCGCAGGGCCCGGCGGATGGCCTTGTCCGTCCGGGGAATGTCCCTGTCGTGCCACTCCACCAGCCGGACCACGGTCTCCCGGAAGTCCGTTCCGCACCGCAGCCGCCGGAGCATCCCCTCCGCCAGCTCGCGGCTTACGGCGGGGTGTCCGTAGAAATGACCCACGCCCTGCTTGTCCAGCGTGAAGCTGGCGGGCTTCCCCACGTCGTGGAGCAGCATTGTACAACGCAGCACCGGGTCCTCCGGCGCGGCGGCCAGGGCGTGAAGCGTGTGCTCCCACACGTCGTAGCAGTGATGGCGGTTTCGCTGGTCAAAGCCCACCATGGCCAAAAGCTCCGGCCAGAAGACTCCGAAGACCTCTGGATATGTCCGCAGCACCTGCGCCGCCGCCTTTCCCGGCAGGAGCTTGAAGAACTCCACCTGAATGCGCTCCGGGGCCACCTCCCCCAGCAGCTTCCGGTTTCGCCGAAGGGCCGCCGCGGTTCCGGGCTCCAGGGAAAATCCCAGGGATGCCGAGAAGCGGAGTCCCCGAAGGATGCGCAAGGCGTCCTCCTGAAACCGGCGGTCCGGGTCCCCCACACAGCGCAGGATACCCTGCCGAAGATCCTCCCGGCCCCCGAAGGGGTCCCGGAACGCCCCCCGGAGATTTGCCGCCATGGCGTTTACGGTAAAATCCCGGCGGGACAGATCCGCTTCCAGAGAGGCCGTAAATATAACGGAATCGGGCCGCCGGTGATCGCGATAGGTCCCGTCAATCCGGTAGGTGGTGACCTCCACCGGGCCGCCCGGGGTTTTCACGGTGACGGTGCCGTGCTTCAAACCCGTGGGCTCCCCTTGGGTGGGGAAGACCGCCAGGGTCTCTTCCGGACGGGCGGAGGTGGTCACGTCCCAGTCCCCCGGCTCCCGGCCCAGCAGGGCGTCCCGGACGCAGCCTCCCACGCACCAGGCCTCGTGGCCCGCCGCTTCCAGGGCCTCCAAAACTGCTTGTACATATCCGGGTATCTCCATTCCTCCGCCCTCCCTTGCTTTTCGCGGCTCTATGTTCTAAAGCAGCGCCCCAAAAATCACGAGAAACGTTCAGCGGTCCAGGAATCGCAGGGCCGCGTTGCCGTCCCAGACGTGCGTCAGCCCGTCTGCGTCCTTCGCCTTGCCCTGCGCTCCCTGCCCTCGCTTCCTTGTTTCTCATGATTTCTGGAAACTGCTCTAAAATGAGAGGAACATCCTCTCAGATAAGCAGGTGCCTCCATGATGATCCGACTCAACGGCGCGTTTGGCGCCAGGAAAACCCAACTGGCCTACGCCCTTCGGCGCCGTCTGCCGGGGCCCCATGTCTACGATTCGGAAAACGCCGGGTATTTTCTCCGGGCAAATCTCCCGCCGGCCATGCCCCCAACGACTTTCAGGACCTTCCCCCTGTGGCGCGCCCTCACAGTCGCCATACTCCGCTCCCTGGCGGAACAGCACCCCGGCCGTCTCATCATCCCCATGACCGTCGTCAATCGGGCTTACCGCAGCGAAATCATCGGCACACTGTCCCAGGAGTATGATCCCTGGCATCTCATTTTGTGCGCCAGCCAGGAAACCATTCGAAAACGGCTGGCATCAGGCTGGAGGGACGGCGCTCCTGGGCGTGCTCCAAATGGAGCGCCGCCTTCGGGCCTTTGAGAAGGACATCACGGAGCGCAAGCTCCACACCGACGGACTTGCCCATCGGTGAAGCGGGCCAACGGGTCAGGGAGATGACCGGCCTCTCATTGACCGGGGACCGCCGGAGCGGCCCGCGCAGGCGGGCGGACCAGCTGGCCGTCCAGCTCCGAAGCATCCGTCTTTCGGAGCTTCTCCCGCCCCTCCAGGGAAGGAGCGGCTTCCTCTTGCCTGTGTCCTTATTCCCAGAGTATTTCCTCCCTTGCATTGTACCATAGGTCCTGAAGCAATTCAATTTTTTCCCGGCAGAAGCCCGCTCCGCCGCCGGTTCAGGCGCGTTTCAGGGGCGTTGATCCGCACCTGGGGTGAAAATCTTTCCAACCGCGGCGACGGTAAAATCTGCGGCGGGCCCCTTCCGTCCCTCTTTCTCCGTTGCATTTCCGCCGGTTCTATATTATAATAAGTAGTCTATCAGGATACAATTTTTAACGACGTCTTCTGGAAAGGAAGCTGGTTTCCATGATGCAAAATAAAAAACCCATCAGCGATTTCTTTGTCCCCGGCGCGCGGGCCCATCTGGTGGGCATCGGCGGCGTCTCCATGTGCCCCCTGGCGGAGGTCCTCCGGGACAAGGGTCTCGTCATCCAGGGCTCCGACGTCTCGGACAGCGACACCGTGAAACACCTCCGCTCCCTGGGCATCCCCGTCGCCGTGGGCCACAATGCCGACAACCTCGGCGACTGCGATCTGGTCATCCGCACCGCCGCCGTCCACGACGGCAACCCCGAGATCGCCGGGGCCATTGCCCGCGGCATCCCGGTCTATGAGCGGGCCCAGGCCTGGGGGGCCATCATGCAGCACTATCCCAACGCCCTCTGCGTCTCCGGAACCCACGGGAAGACCACCACCAGCTCCATGTGCACCCACATCTTCATGGCCGCGGAGGCGGACCCCACGGTTATGATCGGCGGCACCCTGCCCCTGCTTCACTCCGGCTACCGGGTGGGCCAGGGGGACACCATCATCCTGGAGTCCTGCGAATACTGCAACAGCTTTTTGAGCTTTTTCCCCACGGTGGCCGTGGTGCTGAACGTGGAGGCGGACCATCTGGATTTTTTCAAGGATTTGGAGGACATCAAGGCCTCCTTCCGCCGCTTTGTGGAGCTGGTGCCCTCCGGCGGTCACGTCATCATCAACGCGGACAACGCCGGAGCCCGGGATGTGGCCCAGGGGCTGAACGCTTTCACCTTCGGCCTGGAGCCGGGGGCGGAGTGCACCGCCGTGAACCTACGGGAGGACACGGGCCGTCCGGTCTTCGATATCCATGTGCGCGGGTCGTTTTACGCCCATGCGGAGCTGCGGGTCTACGGGCGGCACAACGTCTCCAACGCCTTGGCGGCCGCTTCGGCGGCCTATGTGCTCGGTATTCCGGGGGAGGCCGTGGAGAAGGGCCTGGGCGCCTTTACCGGGGCGGGACGGCGCTTTGAGTACAAGGGGACCTTCAACGGCGCGGAGATTTACGACGACTATGCCCACCACCCCGACGAGCTCCATGCCCTGCTGACCACCGCCAAGGGCCTGGGATACCGGCGGCTCATTGTGGCCTTCCAGCCTCACACCTACTCCCGAACCGCCAAGCTCTTCGACCGCTTTGTGGAGGAGCTGAAGCTGCCGGATGTGGTGGTCCTGGCGGAAATTTACGCCGCCAGGGAACAAAACACCCTGGGCATCTCCTCGGCGGACCTGAGCCGTCAGGTGCCCGGCTCCGTCTACTGCTCCACCCTGGAGAAAACGGCGGAGGCCATCCGCCGTCTGGCCAGACCGGGAGACCTGATTTTAACCGTCGGCGCCGGAGACATCTACCGCGCCGCCGAGAAGTTACTTTTCTTGGAAGAAAAGTAACCCAAAGAACCTTCGCGCGCTTCGGCAGTCCGGTGGCCATTTGGGCCGGAGCGACAGCAACGGAAGGGTATCATTATTCTGCCGCTTTATTTTACCTAGAGCAGTTCCCAGAAATCATGAGAAACAAGGAAGCGAAGGCAGGGAGCGCAGGGCAAGGCGGAGGACGCAGGCGGGCTGACGCCCGTCAAGAACGGCAATGCGGCCCTGCGATTCCCGGACCGCTGAACTTTTCTCTTTATTTTTGGGTGCTGCTCTAGGATAAACGGCGTTTGCTTGGCCAAGAAATTCGGCCACGACGGCCAATGGAGGATTTGCCATCATGGAACTTTCACCTTTGTTTCACAACATCCGGCCGGAGGGGGAGCTGCTTCCTCAGGAGGCGGCGGCCTTTGCCCTGCTGGAGGAGCTGGGCATGGATTATGACCGGGTGTCCAGCGATCCCGCCGACACCATGGAGAAGTGCGCCGCTGTCAGCGCGGTGCTGGGCGTGCCCATCTGCAAAAACCTCTTTCTCTGCAACCGGCAAAAAACACAGTTTTATCTTTTGTGCATGGGGCCGGATAAGCCCTTCCACACCAAAGGCCTCTCCCACCAAATCGGCTCTGCCCGGCTGTCCTTCGCGCCGGAAGAAGCCCTTTGGGAGCTTTTGGGCTGTACGCCGGGGTCTGCTACCATTCTGGGCCTGATGAACGACAAGCATCACCAGGTTCGGCTGCTGATGGAGCGGGAGGTCTATGAGGCGGAGTATCTGAGCTGCCATCCCTGCATCTGTACCAGCAGTTTGAAGCTGAAAACGGCGGATGTGCTGGAGAAGTTGCTTCCCTTTACGGGGCATACTGCGACCATTGTGGAACTTTGAAATCATCCCGGAGCCTGCTTTTGCGGTCTCCGGGATGGTTTTTTTCTTAAGTCAAAACCTCCGGCTTAGCCGGAGGTTTTGATGGTTGATCTTATCGATGTCGTAGGGCAATGTGATTTATTCTGTAAGGGGCAAAGTCGTTTATCCACCCGGCCCCCAGGCCGGCTATCCCTACTCCATGGTGATATAGCGCAGAATGTTCCAAAAATCCTTGTATTAGGCAGGGAAAGGATAGTCCGAAGGACAAAAATAAGACCCTGCGCCGTGAGACGCAAGGTCTTATTTTTCTATGTCGGAGGCTGATGTTTAGTGCCCTGCACAGGATAAATCACATTGCCCTACGACATAGTATCCTTGACCTTGCTTTTCTATTATAGCTTACGATTGTCCAGATTTCAAGAGGATTTTTGTATCTGCCCCTATTTCATTTGATAGATAAAATTCATAATCGTGTATTTATATTGCTATTTTAGGCGAAGTGTGATACAATAGCTTCATCACATTTTAATGTTGCTTGGATGGTGATAGAGATGGTGGTCAGCTACAAAAAACTCTGGAAACTATTGATCGACTTGGATATGAAGAAGAAGGATTTGCAGCAGGCCGCTGGGGTAAGCCCTGCGCTGATTGCCAAACTGGGGCGGAATGAGAATGTTTCAACTGAATCTCTGGCCAAGATATGTACTGCACTGCATTGTGATATAGGCGACATTATGGAAATCGTTCCGGCCAAAGGAGGCGAGTCAGGTGATCCACAATGAAAATTCCCGTGTAAAGATTCCCGCATTAGTGCATCTGACTCGTTTGAAGTATGACTATCTTTCGTTAAAGCGGTATAACGGTGGAATTTGTTCTGAAACAAACATTTTCAAATCACTGTTTTGGGCCGGGATAAACCGAATCAATGGATGTAATCTGTCAGAACAGGAAGTTGACCGGCTCCTGGAGGAGCTTACGATCAAGCTGTCCAACGACGATTTGGGCCGGGCATTTTATAAAATTCTTCTGGACGGCATCAACGGCCTGCGTATTATCGACTTGGAGGATGACAGCCGAAATACATACCATATTGTCACTGAATTGACCTACCGAAACGGCGAGGATGAGTTTCGGCCCGACATCACATTGCTGATTAACGGACTACCTCTCGCTTTTGTTGAAGTCAAGAAGCCCAACAACCGGGATGGGATCATTGCGGAGCACAACCGTATCAACACCCGCTTTTCCAAAGAAGTGTTCCGGAGATTCGTGAATATCACACAGTTGATGGTGTTCTCCAACAACATGGAGTATGATGACGCAGATCCAGAGCCAATCGAAGGGGCCTTTTATGCTTCCAGCAGCTATCAAAAACTTTTCTTCAATCGTTTCCGTGAAGAGGAACCACAGTTACACACTGCCATCCAAGAAATTGATGGACAAAAGGAAGATTTCATCCTATCTGATAACAATCTGGTTTCCATTAAAGGGACAAGTGGGTATTGCACTAATCTAAATGGACTGACACCGACGAACCGAATTCTGACATCGCTTTTTTCTCACAATCGGTTTTTGAAGCTGCTCAAGTATGGCTTTGCTTATGTGGAGCGCACCAATAAGGATGGTATCAAGACTCTGGAAAAGCATGTTATGAGATATCCACAGTTTTTCGCAACGATGGCTATTGAGCAGAAATTGGACGCTGGCATCAAGCATGGCATTATATGGCACACCCAGGGCAGCGGTAAAACTGCCCTGGCCTTCCACAATGTACGCTATCTGCGGGACTATTACCAGAAGCAAGGCAAGGTTACGAAGTTCTATTTTGTTGTAGACCGCCTGGATTTGTTGACACAGGCTGGCGAGGAATTTGCCGCCCGTGGCCTCCATGTGGAGAAGGTAAATTCCAAGGATGATTTTATCCAAAATATCCGTACTATTGGCACAGCCAGCAACACTGGCGAGGACACGATCACAGTCGTAAATATTCAAAAGTTCTCAACTGAGTCCATCGTCCGCAGGGCGGATTACGATGTGAATGTGCAGCGTGTGTATTTCCTCGATGAAGCCCATCGCAGCTATAACCCCAAAGGTTCTTTCCTTGCAAATCTCATGGCATCTGACCGTGAGGCTGTTATGATCGCACTTACCGGAACGCCCCTGATTGGCGAAGGATACAACACAAAAGATGTTTTTGGCGAATACATCCACAAATATTATTACAATCGGTCTATTGTAGATGGATATACGCTGAAACTCATCCGTGAGGGAATCAAGACTAAGTATAGGGTGAAACTCCAGTCGATTCTGGAAGAACTGAAAATGCAGGAAGGCTCTTTCAAAAAGAAGGACATCTATGCGCACCCGAAATATGTGGCCGCTCTGGTGGACTACATCGTGGAGGATTTCAAACACAGCCGCATTGCGCTGGGGGATTCGTCCATCGGTGGTATGATCGTCTGCGACTCCTCCGCTCAGGCCCGCACAGTGGATGAAACTTTGAATAACATAACGGAAATCAGCCATGTACTGATTCTCCATGATGTGGACGATAAGGAAACCCGCCGGGGATATCAGGAGGACTTCAAGAAGGGGAAAATTGATCTGCTGGTAGTCTTTAATATGCTGCTTACTGGCTTTGATGCCCCTCGTCTAAAGAAGCAATATTTAGGGCGGCTCATTAAAGAACATAACCTTTTGCAGACGCTGACCCGTGTAAACCGTCCCTACAAATCCTTCCGCTACGGATATGTGGTGGACTTTGCAGATATCCGCGCGGAGTTTGACAAGACCAATCAGGCATATTTCAAAGAACTACAGGCTGAACTGGGAGATGAGTTTGAGCGATACCGGGACATTTTCAAGTCCCAGGAGGAAATCGAGCAGGATATCCGGACAATTCAGGACAAGCTGTTTATGTATGCCACGGACAATGCAGAGCTGTTTTCTCTGCAGATCACCGCATTGGATGATAAACAAGAGCTGCTTGCTCTGCGTCAAGCCTTGGACACCTATAAAGAGCTGATAAACATCATGCAGTTGTTTGGCTATGAGGAACTGGCTCAGAAATTCACGATGGAGAATCTTCATGCTCTATCTACGGAAGTCAACAATCGCATTGCCATAGTGAATCTCAAACAGAATATGCGGGATGGAGAGGATGTTTCCGGCCTTTTGAACCTGGCCTTAGATCAGATCGAGTTTCATTTCCGCAAGGTTTCTGAAAGTGAGTTGGTTATTGCCGATCAATTTCAGGACATTCTGGAGAAAACCCGCCAAGAACTGGAGCGTAATCTTGACACGAAAGATCCGGAGTATATCTCACTGCTGGAAGAACTCAAACGAATTTTCAAGAAGAAAAATATTGAAGAATTGACCGCAGATGAGATGAAGCAGAACATTCAGGAGTTGGAGCGCATCCGTAAGGCCGCAGCACAGCAGAACCTTCGGGATCAGATGCTTTGCGCCAAGTATAAAAATGATGTGAAGTATATGCGCACCCATAAACGCATCAAGGCTAATCCGCCTCCGATTGGAAGTGACCCTGTGATTTTCGATGTTCTCATAGGGATAAAGGTGGCTGTAGACCAGAAGGTGTTGAAAAATCAGCGCATGATGGATAACCACAAATACTTTAGCAGTGAGATTATGCCGGAAATAATTCAAAGCTGCCGTAGCAACGGAGTACAGCCCACAGCCAGCCAGGTTAAGTTTATGGAATCCTGTATTTCCAGTGAATACTTCGCAGAAAGGACATGGACAGCATAATGCAAACCGAATCAATTACCATCCGAACCAAAAGGATGATCGATGATTTGAAAACCATTTGTGCCAATTTTGGCCTAGGTGGTTCTCCCGGAGAATACAAGATCATCACACAGGTATTCCTGTATAAGTATCTCAGCGACAAATTCATCTATGAGGCACAGAGGGCAGAGCCTTCCTTAGCAAGAGCAGATCATATTGAGGAAGCCCTTAACGCAATGCCCGACGATCAGTATGAGATGCTTTTGATGATGCTGGGTGGCGATACGGCCAAGCTGAAAAGGACGCACTATATCTCCTACCTATTCAATCACCAGAATGACGATACCATGCGCAAAGCAGATGGTTCCTCCTATCCATTCCATGAACTTTTTGATGATACATTGGTGGACATTGCTAACTTTAATCTGGATATTTTCTCCGTTCAGACTGGCGGCGAGGAAAAAATAAAGCTGTTTGAGCCTATCTCCCAGTATGTCATTGAGAGCGCAAAAAAGCCCCTGTTCTGTCGTGCCATCATCAATAAGCTGGTAGAGTTTAACTTTGCCGAGGTGTTTGAGCAGAAATATGACTTCTTTGCACAAATCTTTGAGTATCTTATCAACGACTATAACAAGGATTCCGGCAAGTATGCTGAATACTATACACCCCATACCATCGCTACCATCATAGCAAGAATTATGGTACAGAGTGAGGTCAGCAATGTAACGGTGTATGACCCAGCCGCCGGTTCCGGTACGCTGGTACTGGCTCTAGCCCACCAGATCGGCGAGAAGAATTGTACCATCTATACCCAGGATATCTCTGCCAAATCCAACGAGTTTCTGCGCCTGAATCTGATTCTGAATAACCTTGTCCACTCCTTGGGCAACGTGGTACATGATGATACTTTGATCGCTCCCCGGCACCTGAACGCCCGGAAAAACGGATTAGCCAAATTCAACTATATCGTCAGTAATCCGCCGTTCAACATGGATTTCAGCGATAATCGGGAGACGCTGGCAGGAGAGAACCACAAAGAACGGTTCTTTGCTGGTGTACCGAAGATCCCTCAAAAGAAAAAGAGCAGCATGGATATATACCTGATGTTCTTGCAGCACATTATTTACTCCATGGATGATACGGCAAAAGCCGCTGTTGTTGTTCCCACAGGGTTTTTGACCGCCGGTTCTGGAATCCAGAAAAAAGTTCGGGAGCATTTAGTGCGTCAACGTATGCTCCGGGGCGTGGTTTCTATGCCTTCTAACGTATTTGCTAACACCGGTACCAATGTCTCCGTACTCTTTCTGGATAAGGAGAATAAGGACGGCAAAGTGATTTTGATGGATGCCTCCAAGCTGGGAACGAAGGAAAAGGTAGACGGTAAAAATCAGAAAACTGTACTCAGCGAGGAGGATATGGCCCTTATCGTTGACACCTTCAACGCCGGACAACCAGTAGATGATTTCTGCGCGGCGGTCAGTTATGAGGACATTGAACAAAAGAAGTTATCTTTCTCTGCGGGTCAGTATTTTGAGGTGAAGATTGAATATGTGGAGCTGACACAGGAGGAATTTAATCAAAAAATGAACGGTTTTGCTATGCGGCTGAACGCATTGTTTTTAGGGAGCCGTCAACTGGAAGACGAAATCAAGAAACAGTTGGGGCGAGTGAAGTATGAGTAAAGTTAAGTATATAAATACACCTATCAAAAAAATAGGAAGAGTTATTACGGGAAAAACGCCTTCAACACAGTGCAGAGAATATTACGGTGATGGATATATGTTCATTACCCCTGTAGAACTTCATGACGGCTATAATATCCAAACATCCGAAAAGCACATTACGGATTTGGGACTTGAAAGTATAAAAACCAATTCCCTTGAAGGGACAAGCGTATTGGTTGGTTGTATTGGCTGGGACATGGGCAATGTTGCTATTTGTTGCGAAAAATGTGCAACTAATCAGCAAATAAACTCTATAACTGATTTTAAGTCTGAGTATAATCCGTACTATATATATTATTGGCTTCTAAGAAAAAAGGACTATTTGTTTTCGATTGCTTCGGTCACAAGAACACCCATTTTGAGCAAGAGCTTATTTGAAGAAGTCATAATTCCTGTACCTTCGCGCCCGATACAGGATGATATTGTAAACGTCCTGAAATCTATCGACAGTAAAATAGAAATCAACAAGAGAATTTGTTCCGAACTGGAATCCATGGCAAAAACCCTCTACGACTACTGGTTTTTGCAGTTCGATTTCCCAGACGGGAACGGCAGGCCCTACCGCACCTCCGGCGGCGAGATGGTCTGGAATGAGCAGTTGAAACGGGAGATTCCGAAGGGGTGGAGGTGTGTCGCTTTAAGTGATTTTATTTCGGTTGAAAACTCATCAGTGAATCCAGCAACCTTGGGAACCGAAATAATGGAACACTATAGCATACCTGCCTATGATGATAATTTCTATCCAGCTTTTGAGCAAGCGGACACTATTCAAAGTGGGAAATATCGGGTACGCAAAAATTCAATCCTTGTTTCAAAGCTAAATCCTCAATTCAAACGTGTCTGGGACCCGTTTTGCATTTCCGAAAATACGATATGTTCCACTGAGTTTATGGTTTATATCCCCCACAATGATTATCTCCGACCTTTTTGTTTTGCACTTGTAAATTCAGATGGATTTTATCGCCATATGGTTTCAAAGGCAATTTCATCAACTGGAAGCAGAAAACGGATTCAGCCAGATGTTAGTTTGATGTATCAATTTGCTGTACCTAATACAGATTCGTTACTTTCAACATTTTCAGAACGATACCGTCCAATTATGGATAAGCTGAAACAAGTACGATTAGAGAATCAGGAACTAACAAAACTCCGTGACTGGCTCCTGCCCATGCTGATGAATGGACAGGCCCGGGTGAACTGAGGTGAAGTGATGAGCAGTTTAGTGTTAGATTTGCAGCAGGAGGTATTAAAACCTGACTGCGATATTTTGAACTCCTTACGAAAGGCACATTTGATTGCTGCAAAGCTGAAATTGGCAGAGTTTGATTTATGGATTATGTCTGAACTTAATGGGTATGATGGGAATCATCTACGCCCACCCCAATATCGCACTGTTAAGGGTAGTTTAAAGGCCAGAAATCCTTATAATGGTTGGATTCCTGTTCAACTTCCAAACAGCAAAACAGAACAATTTTTTTGTTCAAACACACTCTCTATGCCAATATCTGAAATTATTGAATTAAGTAATAGGTCATCAGGGGCTTTCCAGATGCAATTACCCGCAGAAGCAGTAAATTGGATAGTGACAAACTCCAATATGCCAGTTGCAATGCAAATTGTTCTTTCTGTTAGTGCCCATTATCTTAAAAGCATAATGGAACAAGTAAAAAATTGCTTGCTGGAGTGGACCATCAAATTAGAAGCTACAGGAATTTTGGGAGAAGATATGCGATTCAGTCAGGAGGAAACAAATATGGCAAGAGAAATACCACAGCAAATCAATAATTACTATGGCACAGTTGTGAATGGAGATGTCAGCCAGTCCCAAGTAGTGTCAGGGGACCATAACTCTATTGCCTTTAACTATGGGCAGGCTTCTGACTTAATGAAAAAAGTTAGGGATTCCATTGAACAGGAACAACTTTCTGATGAAGATCGAGAAAGTGCAATGGAACTGATTTCCGAAGCTGAGACTAAAATTGCGGCTCAAAAGAAACCTGGAATTATCCATGCCGCACTGTCTGGCTTGCGAGATTTCTTGGTGGCTGGGGGTGCAAATGTTACGGCCGCACTGGTCGTACAATACTTGCAGACACTATGATGCCAAATACAGCAGATTGAACACAAAAAGGATTTTTGAAAAGGATCTGAAATCAAAAATATGGATATGCAAACATATAGCGAGATGATACATGGTATTGTTGTTCCTGCGACCTTATCGCCGGAGGAAATGTTCAAATGTTATCAACCACTCACTGATTTTCTTCAAGTTGAAACACCAGAGAGATTATATCGTTTCCGCCGGTGTGATGAAAGAAGTATTTCCGCCTTTGACCAAGACCAGTTGTGGTTTTCTCCTGGGTACAAGATGAACGATGATTTTGATGCACTGCTTCATTTTAACAAAGAGAATATTAAATCGGAACTCAAATCATTTTTAGAAAACGATCAATTTAGAACAGCTTTTTGGGACATTGGTGAAGGGGCGGAAGTGCCTGTTCACATTCAAAATCTACTGTCATCCGAAATGCTTGAGGCACTTCGCAAAAATATAGCCCAAATGGACGAATCGACCATGAGTACATCGCTGAACCAATTATATGATTTCTTTGTAGAACAGATAGATGCAAACGATATTGCAGTTCATGAAATAGTTCAAAAAACGATTAAATTTGCCTGTTTTTCAGAAGCAATAGAATCCGCAGCGATGTGGGGCTATTATGCCGATTCGGGGCGTGGATTTGCGTTGTCTTATGACTTCCGCAATGGCGGCTACACAATATGCAATTCATGTTTAACAGGAAATCTATGCCCTTCTTATAAAAGTTGCCTGTTAGCACCAGTAATATATGGTGATACCTGTTTCAACGCGACAAGATACGCTACATGGCTTTTTCAACAAAGAGCTATTTTTAAGATATTAGCAGACAAAAATGCGACTTCATTCTATAGTTATCTACAAAATATCGTGCCTTGCCCAGATTTGTTTATGCCAACCAAAGTATTAGTACATAAGGCCAGTGCATGGGGGCATGAGCGTGAATGGAGATTGACTTGTAATTGCAATTCTTCTGATTTTAATCAACAAGAGTTCTCCTGGGCAAAAAAGAAGCCTACAGCAGTATATCTTGGACGAAAAATCAGTCCAATTTACGAGAAAATTCTTCGCCATATTGCTGTTGACAAAAATATTCCTGTCTATAAAATGCAGATTCGACAGGACGATTCAGAGTATAGGTTGTATCCTGAAAAAATATCATAAAAAAAGAAACAGGGGGCGCGTATTTACGCTCCCTGTTTTTCATTATGCTCAGACACCATTCTAATGCTAAATTGTCTCAATGAGGCAATCAAGGATAGCTTCAATCTTGTGCTGCCTCTCCAAATCCAGCCCTCCCAGCTTCTCCGCCAGGGGTGTCCATCGAATAGGCGTGTCTGCCGCGATGTATGCCGCCAAGATGGAGTCAGCACCAGTCCCAAGGGCATTACAAATGTCGATCAAGGTAGGCAGGGCAGGTATCAGTAATCCACGTTCAATCCGTGAGATCGAGTTGGAGGCAACGTCCGTCATCTCCGCAAGCTGCTCCTGGGTCATGCCCCGCTCCTTACGGATACGCTGTATGGCCTGTCCTCCCTGCTTGAAGTCCACTGCTATCCCTCCTACGTCGATGTTTCATCCATATTATGAGCGAACTAGACGTGTTAAATCCAGAACGCTATGGACAGAACTCGACGTATAGAGTATAATTAGGCGTAACTCTTTGCGGAGGTGAAGTCCTATGTTGGATAGTTCCTGTGCCTTCACGGGCCATCGTCCACACAAGCTCCTGTGGAAGTATAACGAAGCTGACAGTCGATGCGTGGCATTGAAGGCCGTGCTGATGGAGCAGATCACAAAGCTGGCTGAGGCTGGGATAACAGATTTCTACAGTGGCGGCGCAGATGGAGTAGACTGCTGGGCGGCGTTGATTGTCCTGAGGCTGAGAAAAAGGAATCCTGCGCTGAGGCTCCACATGCTCCTGCCCCATGAAGGACAGGCAGACAAGTGGAGTGATTCAGCACAGGAGCGGTATCACTTGATCTTGAAGCAAGCTGATTCGATAGAGTATGTGAGCCGTGAGTATTACGATGGGTGTATGCTCGACCGGAACCATCGGCTAGTGGGGGCTGCTGGGACACTGTTGGCTGTCTACAATGGGGAGCGACGGGGTGGTACTGCGGCAACTATTCGATATGCCCGGAAGCTCGGCAGAAGGATTATCATTCTCAACCCAATCACGCTCGAAGTCACTGAGGGTAAAGTCGGATGAGCGGTAGCCGTAGCTATATATTCTCATCTCGGCGGCACGGGGATGAGCTCGCAGCTCAGTGGAATCAGCTTGTTCTAAAAGCGAATATTCGATTTTGAAAACACAGCAGGAACCTTTTAACTACACTTCAATAGCACCTTTTGACGACTGGATTTTAGGCAGCGGACGATGATAAACTATGAACAGTATACTCTTGCCGGGAAAGGAGGATGGGACTTTGATTGACATTGATCTGGATAACCTCAATGAAGAAGATGTCTATAACGCCTTTGGTGTTGACGGCAATGAGGGCGAGGCTCTGAATGATATATACCTGGAACTCTATGAGCTGATCGGCCGTGATGGTATGCTCAAGCTGTTCAAGTATTTCCGTGGTGACAAGATCGACTGTCCCATGCGGCTGTACCGTCCAGAGTTTGTTGCTGACTTAGCCAAACAGACCACAGACCGGCGGGAACGTGCCAAGATCGCCAGAGCTGCCGGGTACACAGTGAAGTTCATAGAAGGTATGCTGCGAAAACGTCGGGATGAAGAGGAACCCGAATGAAGTACACTCAACAACAATTAGGAGGAAAATAGAAATGTTCTGTCACAAGTGCGGTGCGCAAATGGTTGAGGGAGCGGCCTTCTGCCCCAAGTGCGGTACGAAGGCCGTACATACGGATGACGATCAACAGCCCATGAATACCGCCACACCCATTGTCGAGCCGCAACAGGCCGATGCAGAGGTCCCGCCGATTGCAGAGAACACCAAACGTACCCCCAAAGCAAGCGGTCTGCGTAAAGTTGCAATCATTGGCCGTGTCCTTATGTGGGGGGCGTTGCTACTACTGTTCTTGCATCTTCCCATTAGCCCAGCTATCCTTGTCGCTGGAGTAGCAATCGGCATCATCTTATCGGCCATTGGAGCCAAACATCCCTTGGGCCTGTCCAAGATCATTGAATTGGTAGTTGCTGTAATCTTGTTAGTCGTAGTCGGATTTTCCACTTTATCATCAGGCGGGACAGGCGATAAGTATGTTCAACTAGTCAAAAGTGGCACACTCGACGGATACCCGCAGATGACTGTAGGTGAGGCATTTGATGGTTTCCTGAGTGATCCCAAATGGGAGTCGGGCCTGTCAGATGACAATGTTCGATTCGTCAATGTTAAAGGTGGGGCGCTCTATTCTGGTGAAGAAGCGGAGCTTGCCGTACAGTTTATTATCGTAGATGAGAAGGAAGGATCATTCCAGTATAACGCCTGTGAAGTTGATGGTACTCCGCAAAGCAATCTCGTCTTCTGGGGCCTCCTTGAAACCATCTATGGTGATTCAGCATCTGGTGGAGATTCTTCATCAAAGGGAGTGGATTCCCAGGGTGATCTCGACTTCCTGTCAGACCCAATAACGATTGATGAAACACAGTCCTATGATAACGAGTATGGGAATATTGAAGTGACACTCAACTATGCTGCCTTTACGGATAAACTTGAGAACACGCTGTTGGGAGGCTATATCTACCCTGACGAGGGTAATGTTTTCCTGTGGGCCGATGTTACAGTGAAGAACATTGGTACAGAGAAAGGGAGTCTACTTACTGCGTGGAACACCCTCGTCTTCGATGAAGCATATGAATTTGAACACCATACTACAGTAGGCGATGTGGTAGACATCAATCCATTAACGGCCCCCATGGATGGAGCACTTGTATTCATGGTTCCAACCAGCGTAATGGAATCAGATAAATCCTTGGTTCTCAATATCAATGATGGTGGCGGTAAGGTCGTACTTTCCTATGTTATCAGGCCCGGTGATGGTACTGGAAGTATAACTGGACCAAACGGTACCGATACTGATAACAATGTGACAGCACCGGCTGGTGGAACCTATGGGTTTGATTCTATATGCAGCCTCCTTGGAACCTCTGTAGAAGCCATCATGAATGATTGGGGGACGCCATTAGAATATGAAGCGGGTGCAGGGGTCAATTACTGCACCTATGATGGTATAACTTTCAACTTTGATGCCGATGGAGTGGTCACCAACATTGATCTTGGCCCCAGCAAATGCGTCATTAACGCAGAGACACTGGATAAAAATAGAGAAGGTCTGTTGGTCGTTCTCGGAACTCCCACCGAAGAAGGGTGGGAACCTGCTGATTACACCGATGTGTATCGTATGAGATATGAGAATTTCAGAGATGGCATGGGTGTCGTTGTGGAACTCGTTACACCTGACGCTGTGGCCAGCAGTATGAGAATTTGGCAGGATTGACACGACCATCAGCTAAAAGGGAGAGGGCTTCACAGCTCTCTCCCTTTACGTATGCAGAACTTATAATCGTATTACTGAAGGAGCTTAGATGAAAAAATGAACCCTGTGAAACAGCCCCACTCCCCATGTGCCAAGTGTCCGTACAAGCTGGGCTTGGTACATACAGTAGTCAACCCCTGTCCTCAGTGCAAAGAGGATGGCTATCAGACGTTTGAGAGATTCCAGAAGCAAGCGTTGGGAGATAGCTCGACCTCTGAGCATGGGAAAAGGTAAAGCTGTAGATATTGGATACATGAATCACAAGGACGCCTGTGTTGGGTGTCCTTGTTTTCATCGTATGATGTTCGCCCTCAACGATATATTCTATCAACGACATCAATAGGAAATGGAGTGATCTGCATTGTCCAAGAAAAAGATTCTCAAAGCAATCCTGCTCGCCCTCTCTGTCCTGCTGACGGCGGCACAGAGCACCGATGGAAAGGAGGAACCTGCGAAGTTCAACGATGACCCTGACACATACTCGGAGTAGAGGGCTTCCCGTGTGGGAGGCTCTCTATTTCTCTGTCCGGCATGGGCTGAGTGCAGCCCACCAAATCAAATCTATCTTTGGAGGTACGATTATGCCCGCTAATGTTGAAACCATGTTCTACGTCCGTGAAAAGCCCTGGCATGGCCTGGGTACGGAAGTCCAGGAGGCTCCCACCTCCGCTGATGCCCTGATCTACGCTGGCCTGGATTGGGAGGTCATCCAGAAGGATGTCTACACCGAGAACGGCTCCCTGATCTCCGGCTACAAGGTCAATCTCCGCAGCACCGACAACGAAGCCCTTGGTATCGTGTCCGACCGCTACAAGGTGGTGCAGAACGAGGATGCTTTCCAGTTCACCGATGATTTGCTGGGTGCTGGTGTGACCTACGAGACTGCCGGGGCCTTGCAGGGTGGCCGCAAGGTCTGGATGCTGGCCCGTATGCCCCACCGCTATATCATCGCCGGGGACGAGATCGCTCCCTATCTGGTGGTGATGAACTCCCACGACGGCAGCAGTGGTATCAAGGTTGCCATGACCCCCATCCGGGTTGTGTGTCAGAACACCCTTAATCTGGCCCTTAACAGCGCAAAGCGTATCTGGACGACCAAGCACACCGAGAATGTCATGCTTCGTGTCCATGAGGCCGAGGAAACCTTGGGACTGGCTGAGAAGTACATGGGCGAGTTGGGCCGTGGCATTGATACCCTGTCCAGAATCAGGCTGACCGATAAGAAGGTCATGGACTTCATGCAGGAGTTCTTCCCCGTTACCCTGGATATGCCCGATGTGCAGCGCAAAAACAATCTTCGTCTGTTGGAGGACATGAAGGCTCGGTATTGGGATGCTCCCGATCTCTCCCATGTGGGGAAGAACGGCTACCGTTTCGTCAATGCCATCAGCGACTTCGCCACCCATGCTGATCCCATCCGTAGGACTAAGAACTACAACGAGAACCTGTTCCTGCGGACTGTCGAGGGCAATCCCATGATCGACAAGGCGTACAAGCTGGCGCTGGCGGCAGCGTGAAATTCTAGCAAATAGGGAGCGCATGGCTACAGGCTGTGCGCTCCTTATCCTATTCAAAGAAAGCGAGGTTATCAAAATGCCTGCAAAAATCTTAGTGTCCACCGAGGATATGCCCTACGCTGACTGGTTGGAATACCGAAAGCAGGGAATCGGAGGTTCGGACGCATCCGTGGTCTGCGGGATCAACCGCTACAAGTCCCCTGTGGAGCTGTGGATGGAGAAAACAGATCAGATGCCCAGCCAGGAGGCCGGGGAAGCTGCCTATTGGGGGACGCAGTTGGAACCCTTCGTCCGGGCTGAGTTCACCAAGCGCACCGGGATCGAGGTGATCCACACCATGCAGCTGCTCCAGAGCGAGGAACATCCCTTCATGCTGGCGAACCTGGACGGCATCTGTGATGTCCCGGATGTTGGGAAGTGCATCTTCGAGGCCAAGACCGCTTCGGCGTATAAGGCCAGCGAGTGGGAGGACACCATCCCAGACGAGTATATGCTCCAAGTGCAGCACTACATGGCCGTCACCGGGTATGCCGGAACCTACATCGCCGTTTTGATTGGCGGCAACACTTTCAAGTGGAAGTTCGTGGAGCGCGACGAGGAATTGATTTCTATGCTCATTGAGCTGGAATCCAACTTCTGGCATCATGTAGAGGAGCTTACCGTTCCGCCGCTGGATGGCTCCACTGCCTCTGCCAAGTTCCTTGCTGACCGCTTCCATGACAGCATCCCCAAGTCTCACATCACTTTGCCCGACACTGCCGCTGATCTGCTGGCCCAGTATGATGAAGCCTGTGAGCAGTTGGAGATCGTCACCGAGCGGAAGCAGAAGGCCGAGAATCTTCTGAAGGAGATGATGGGCGAGAATGAGGTTGGGACTACTGGTGATCGGATTGTCACCTGGAAGAGCGTGTCCCAGGAGCGGCTTGACAGCAAGACCTTGAAGGCCGAGCATCCCGCTCTCTATAAGAAGTACGCCAATAAGTCATCCTACCGCCGCTTTACGATCAAGGCGGCGAGTTAAATTTGGGAGGTTCATTATGGATAATACGAAACTGAAAGGCCGCATGAGCGGCAAGGTGCAGGAGTTGCAGCAGCCTGCCGGAAATCAGACCATCACCGTTACCTCTGCGCCGGAAACCTCTCTGGCCCAGGTGGATTCCACCTATCTGGCCCTGACGAACAACGCCCTTGAAATCATCCGGGCCAACTTGAAGAGCCAGCCGTTGACGCTGGATCTCTTTGACATCGTGAAGTCGCCCTCCGGCGGTTCCACTGTATTTGAGGTGCCGGGATTGGCCGGGAACGAAGCTGCAATGGAGCTGTCTGGTATCATTCTGGACTACACCACGCCGAGGGCCTATTGGGATACGCCCGATCCGGTGGAGGGTACGCCGCCCGTCTGCATGAGCCAGAATAGCATCATTTCCCACGATGGGAAAGCCTGCGCTCACTGCCCCTATAACGATTTCGGTTCCAAGGACGGAGACAGCAACGCCAAGGCGTGTAAGGAATCGGTTCTGCTGTTCCTGCTGCGGCCCAACAGCATCATTCCTCTGCTGGTGCGTGTCCCCGTGACCAGCAAAGGACGGTTCCTGAAATACTCCACTCGGCTGTTGAGTACCCTGACGCCGCTTTCCAGCGTGGTCACGAAAATTACCTTGGAGAAGGCAACCAGCAAGCAGGGTAAGCCCTACGCCCTGTTCAACTTCCAGACCGTCAGCACTCTCAGCCCGGAGGAAGCGGCTCAGGCAAAGACGTTTGGCCAGCAGTTCATGGAGATCGTGAACGCTGCTCAGATGGTGCCGGAGCTGGCCCAGGCCAGCTAAGATACGCCATGATGGCCCGGTGTCCCTGCCTTGCGGTAGGGATGCCGGGTCATTTACTTTTGGAGGAATCATCATGAACTATAGCGAACTGAAACGGGTCTTCCGGGAACTGAAAGCCACTTCTCCCAGGGATGATTTGACAGCACACATCATCTTCACGGAGGACAGCTTTGCCACGCAGTATCCGTTGTTGAGCCGTACCTATCGTTTCAACAGCGACAACAAAGGGTTCCGTCCTCGTATGTTCAGCAACTCCATCTTTGCCTACTGCTTGGACAAGACCTCCGATCAGGGGGTCCGGCTGGACTGGTATATGGCTGAGGAAGGGAACGCCGATGGCTGGAAGGTCGAGGACTGCTACATCTTGGAGCAGATGCGGGATGCAACGACAATTCCCAATGTGACCCGGATGGAGCAGGACGATGGGACTGTCTGCTACTTCTTCGGTGACACCTGCATCCGAGTTCATGAATCCCATGAGGATGGGAAGATTCACTTGGAGCCTGTGTCTGGAGATCAAACAGCCTGTGGTGAATGGGTGGACTTGACCATCGACCGGGTATACGGCTACTGTACCCTGCTGGAACGGCATTTGAATAGAAAGGAAGGTCATTGAACATGAAGATTGGCGATTCAGTCTATACGCCTCGCTTCTGCACGGTTCGGATCAAAGCTATCTTTGAGAACGAGGTTGAGGCCCGTGCTGCTGGGTTCTGTGAGCCGACCTATTACAAGGGCGATCACATCATCTTGGGTAAATCCCTGGATATGTACCACATGGAGTTTGCCGCTATCCCCAAGGGAGCGAGCCATGAGTAGAAAACATAAAAAGGTACACGACAGGCCCACGCCCAAGAGGTTCTGTGATCCTGGTGTCTGTGACTGTTGCCAGTACATTGGTGATGGTGACTTCCTGTGTGATAAGCACATGGAGATCGTAGTCTCTGACTGGGAGCCAACCGCAAACTACCTGATGTGTCAGGACCGGAACACAGCCATTGGAGGTGATGCAGATGGAAAAGAAACTTAAAATCCAGCGTGTTGGCTCGGGGGTTCTTGGACAGGTCATTGAGCACCGTACCCCCTGCGGCCTCTTTCTGGCGAAGGAAGGCCGTAAGTGGGTGGCGGTAGACAACACCACAGGAGACGCATGGACGGAGGAATTTTCCCGGAAGCGTCAGGCTGTCCGATGGCTGCGTGGGAAGTTTGAGGTGGGAGCATGAAATACGTTGTCACCCGTCCGGTAGACGGTATCACCATCAACCCCGAACTGGAAGTTCTGCTGGATGATAACGGCGATGTGCGTATGTTCGACAGCGAGGAACAAGCCCTGTCGTCCCTGACCGTCGCTGGCGTTGGGCCGGAAGAACTACGGCACATGACCATCATGGAGAGCTGCGGCACTTGCTGTAAATGTGGCAGTCCGTTGTTCAGGAGCCTGTCACCCGGTTACATGTTCCAGTGCTTTACCTGTGACGAGGACTTTTACCAATTTGAACAAGACACATGAAGGAAGGGAGTGCTGCTATGCGTGTGTTAGTAGTTAAACCGGAGCGCAGACCGGAAGTACGGGAGATCGACGATTCTTTGAAAGCCATGCAGGAAATCGTAGGGGGCTATATTCAGCCTATTTATCCTTTCGATGATCCTATTGCGCTGGTCTGCAATGACGAGGGCCGACTGATGAATCTCCCGGCGAACCGTGGCCTGCGTGGTGAGGATGAAAAGTTATACGATATTGTATTCGGCACGTTCTTCCTCTGCGGTGCTCCAGCGGACAGTGACCATTTTACCGACTTGACACCGGAGCAGATCGAGCAGTATCAGGAACGGTTCTGCACTCCGGAAATGTTTTGGGGTATGGATGGCCGTATCGTTTGCCTGCCGCTGGAAGTTGATTGAGAGGTGGGAACATGAATCCTGATAACCCTTTCATCGGAAAGTCAGTAGCTGTCACGGGTAAGCTGGAGAACTACACCCGTGCTGCTATCAAGGCCCGATTGGTGGAACTGGGGGCCAAGCCTGTATCCAAGGTAAGCAAGAGGACTGACTATCTGATCCTGGGAGAGCGGCCCGGCAATAAGCTGGTCAAGGCTCTGGCACTGGGAATCACTGTCCTGTCTGAGCAGGAATTTAAGCGTATGAACAGTTAGCGGAGCGGTGGGGTGGGTAACTGCCCCGCTGCTTCTTTATAGGAGGTCATCCAGATATGAGGGACATATCTGAGAAACGTGCTGTCGAGTTGAGGTGGCCCGAGGTCGGCGGCATTGTTGCGGAAGAAATCAAGGAAGTCCTAGGGCTTCAAGTCCAGTGCAGGGTCAATGTGGTAGACGGCTCATTTTGGGATGTGACATTTATAAACTGCCGTCTCCCCCTCCCGAAGCTCTGCCAGCTCTTGCAGGCTACACAGGCCGCACCGGAGGACTGGGAAGATGCTCTGCCTGATGAGGGTGGCACAGATGTCGGCGGCATTGGAATCGTGCTGGCTGAGAAATTGATCGCCCGACACCTGCATCTCACCTGGGAACACCATTTGATTACTGCGGACAGTTTATGGCTGGTCGGGGTGGCAGACATCCCCTGCTGAGAATTATCCCATGTATCAATAAAAACCATCATGAAGGAGCTGAGAATAATGAGGGCTTTGCGGCCTATGACACAGGAAGAACGGGACTTTGCGGAGCAGCACCACAACCTGGTGATCGACTTTCTCCGTTACAGGCGTCTCCCGATGGACGAGTTCTATGATGTCGTGATCTTCGGCTATCTCTCCGCTGTGCAGCAGTACATCCGTAACCCCCCAATGGGGGTGAACTTCAAAGCTATGGCGTTCCGGGCCATGAAGGACGCCGTTCTCCAGGAAGGTGAATATCATTCCCGTGCCAAGCGTTGCGGCGTCACTGTGGGTCTGGATGATGTTGAACTTACAGACCCCAGGCAGGATACCGAGCGGCGGGTTGAGGGCAAGGCCCTTCTGGAACAGGTGGTGAACGTGGCTATTCCGAGGGAGGCCAGGATCATCAACCTCCTGATTGATGGCTTTGCTCTCCACGAGGCTGCACGGTTCCTGAAGATACCGAGGGGTATTGCTGTGAGCTGCATGGAGGACTTCTGCTGCCGGGCCAGAGTTGCCATTGGCTGAGATTATGGCTGGGGCCGGTGTTCATCGGCTCCAGCTCATTACTATTTTATGGAGGTGGATTATGAAAGTCAAGGCTTATATCCACAGTCTGAAAGATCATGAGCACGACCGCCATGTGTTGGGCGAGGCGGAGATCATTGAGTGCATCGGCGATAACCGCTATCTAGCCGAGGTCAACGGTGTTCGGTGTACGGCCATCTTCAACTTCTTCACCGGGGCCTACTATGTCGATGACGTGTACGGCATCCAGAAGGAGGCTGCTCATGCGTAAGACAAAGCACCGGAAGTCTGCAAAGGAAAAGTCAATAGAAAATTTACAGAAAAGTGAAGAAGGAAGAAGGGGGTAAAAGGGGGTAAAAAAGGCACAACAACAAGACCACCGCAGGAACGCTGGTCTGGGAAAGAATT
>CAJTFN010000019.1 GCA_910575815.1 Oscillospiraceae bacterium | reverse complement strand
GGCGCCGTTGAACTGGCAGCGGTAGCCGATGTTGGTGTGCCACGTCCCGTCGTCCGCCATCCAGCAGACCCGGAAGGTGAACATCCGCTCGGGCTCCACCATGCGGGTCAGCAGGTCCGCTTTTTCATACTCCGGGTGCTTTTCGATGACGGGTTCCAGGGAGGAGAGGACCTCCTCCACCGTCTGGACGAATTCCGGCTCGTTGGCGTGACGGGTCTTGACGTGGTCGATTACGCTGGAAAGATAGGCGTTCATAAAACATCCTCCTTTTGTCTTCTCAATCGATAGGGTTCGGTTCCTCGGGGGCGTTATACCTAGTGTAACATTCTGCATGAAAATAAACAAGAGCGGAACGGCAGAATCCCTCTGAAATTTTTCCGATATTTCAAAAAAAGTTCGACAACCTTTGTGCAAACTCTCCACAACCCCGTTCTAAGCAAGACTGAGGAAGCCCGGTTCAGTGGGGGCAAACGCAAAAGATTGACTTTCCACCAAACTCGGCTATAATAATGAAAACCAAGGTCCCCCTCCGTATTCGGTGGCCCGTATTCTTTGTGGAAAAACCATTCGGCGGAGCCAACCGCAAGCTAAAACCAGGAAACCCTTGCGGCGCAAGGGCAGCAACCAGCGGTTGACAAAGTTCCACTTGCCGCGTTCTTGCATTTTCCAATAAGGAAGTCTAGCATAAGGCCAACCCAAAAGAAAGCGGAAGGAATTGATATTATGAAGACATTCTCTGAAAAACTGCTGGAGCTTCGCCGCCGGGAGGGGCTGTCTCAGGAGCAGCTGGCGGACCGGCTGGGCGTTACACGGCAGTCCGTCAGTAAGTGGGAGGGCGGCGCGGCGGTTCCGGAGCTTTCGAAGCTCATCGCCCTGTCGGACCTGTTCTCCGTCAGTGTAGACTATCTGGTAAAGGACCGGCTGGAGGAGCTGGAGCGCTTCACCCCGGATCCCCCGCCCTCAACAACCAAATTAGAGCAGCAGGTGGAGGAAATCTCCCGGTATTTCCGGTCCTGGGCCTGGGAGAGCAAAACCAAACTTTTCGGCCTGCCCCTGGTTTCCGTCTGCCTGTCTTTCTATCCCCACATGCTCCACCATCAGAAAACCGCCAAGGGGATCATCGCCATCGGAAACATCGCCGTGGGCGTAGTGGCCCTGGGAGCCCTCAGCGTGGGCGTTCTCAGCATCGGAGCTTTCAGTGTGGGAGCCCTGGCCCTGGGGGCTCTGGCCTTTGGCCTGGCGGCCCTGGGGCCTGTGGCTATCGGTCTCATGGCCTTCGGCCCGGTGGCCATTGGCCTCTGGTACGCCGGGGGCGTAGCGGCCCTGGGCGGTAATATCTCCGTGGGTGTCGCCGCTGTCGGAGAAACCGCCGTGGGCTATGACGCAATGGGCAAGCATGTTCTCCTCTGGGGGGACGGTCTGGCTCAGGCGGAGGTGGAGGCGTTCCTCCTGGAGCATCATCCGAACCTCTGGAAGCCTCTTTTGAAGCTGCTGTCATTCTTTGGCTCGCGCATCAAGTGAAAACTTTGGATCACAAACGAGGGAACTCCCTGATGGGTTCCTCTCGTAGCTCTCAGGCTGGTGAAAAAATTTTTCGCCAGCCTGAGCAAGTTTTTCCGGTCTTCTTCGAAGCCCGGAAAAACTTTTGATTGAAAGCAAGAGAAACCCCTGATAGGTTTCTCTCGTAGCTCTTTTCCTTTCCGTACTCTTTCAGACTGTGATTTTGGGAAAGCTGAAGTGAGCAGAAAGTTCCTCCTACTTCTTTCCCAGCACCTCCCGGCGGACGTAGGCAAAGGCCACGTCCTCTCCTTGGTCTCGGAGGACAATTAAAATCTTCTCCAACAGCGCCGCTGTGTTCGGGTGGAGCAGCAAGCGCCGCCCCTTCCCCCGCTCAAAAAAGCGATAGGGATGGCTGGGGTCAAAATTCTCCCCCTGATAGACCTTGCTGGCGGCTAGCCGGTCACAGAACATCTCCGCCACGTACTTCGGCGGCATCTCCACGCCGCCAATTCCGCTGCCGTCCCGCTGGTAGTCGGTCCAATACTCGAAATGATGCCGGTTCCGGCCCTTATGGTGAAGCCAGGCGGCGCTGTAGCCCTCCTCCCGCCGCTGCTGGTCGTTGGGACTGTGGTCTCCCTGAAAGTATTTGACCCCCGGCCAGAACTCCACCGGGGAGTATTTCGACAAATCGTGGGTCAGTCCCTGCCAGTAGAGTCCCAGGCGGAAGCAGTGCTTCCGCACTAGGGCACGGTGCCTGTTCACGGTTTTCAAATGTCCCCAGAAATTCAAGTTTCCCCACCTCCGGTTCCTCCTAGAGCAGTTCCCAGAAATCATGAGAAAAAAGAAGCAAGGGCAGAGAGCGCAGGGCAAGGCGGAGGACGCAGGCGGGCTGACGCCCGTCAAGGACGGCAACGCGGCCCTGCGATTCCTGGACCGCTGAACGTTTCTCATGATTTTGGGGGCTGCTTTAGATTCAAAATATATGGCCCGGAACAAAACCGGAGCCCTTTTATATATCATTTTCATTATACCACATCCCCGGGAAAAAGACGAGAAAATTTTGCATGGAATCCCGTCCGGCGTATACACTAGAGATTGTTTCAAAGCCGCAAGCCGCTGTCTCGGGGCAGCGCCTCCCGCTGAGGCTTCATCGATTTTCCAGACATTATTCGAGCTTTTCCTGGGAAACCGCTTCGCACGGCAGGAATACCCGCCCGAATCCGGCGCCTCGCCGGTTTTCAAAACAAGGCCAAATGTTCGTCAAAGGAAAAGGGGGAATGGGATGGACGCCGCAATTTACAACTGTCCCTTCGCGTGGGCGCGTTTTCTGCCGCCGGGAACCCAGGGGGTCCAACGGCAGGAGGAGCTGGCGGAGCATATCTGGCCCCTGCTGGCCCTGACTCCGGAGGGCTGCCGGACTCTGGCGAAGTGCCCGAAGGGCGGAGAAATTTTCTGCCGGGTGCTCTTGGCGCCAGGGGACTGCTGTCCCCTGCCCGGCCAGGTCCGGGCGGAGGCGGTGGTGTCCTACGGCCTTTCGCCCCGGGACAGCCTCACCCTCTCCAGCTTGGCGGAGCCGGTGCTCTGCGTCCAACGGGCCCTCCCTGGGCCGGAAGGAAACCTCATCGTCCCCCAGGAGCTTCCGCTCCCCGCCCTCCCGGGCCCGGCGGAGGAATTGCTGCCTTTACTGGGACTGCGTCTGTTGCGGATGCCACTGACAGAGGGCCGGTTCCCGTGATATGATCAAAAATAATAGACGGTGGGAATTGCCATGTTTTCCGCAGGAGGCCACAGCTTCTTTTGTCCGGAAGGGCAAAGCCACGGGGCCGGCGGGTTTCCTCACTTCCGGCGGATCGCCGGTTCACCGAAATCATTACAGGAGGGAAGACGATGTCTTGGTTGGGCTGGCTTATTTTAATCGTAGTGGTAGCGGGCAGCGCCTGGCTGCAATACGTCATTCACAAGCATATCCAAGGGCCCTCTCACTGCATTGGCTGTGGGAAATGCAGCGATACCGGAATCTGCATACTCACCGGGAAGCAGGTAGGTCCCCGGCGATAGGAAAACGCTCCGACAACGAAGAATCCGGTGAAAAGCCCGCCCCTGTGGACAACGGAATGCGCCGTCCCGTCCACAAAGGGCTGAAATCCTCTCCGCCTGCAAGGGCAAACCCTCGTTTTATTCGTTGGAACGGGAAATTTCTCATTTCTCCATTGACAAACGCCGTGAATCCGTTATAATAGCACTGTTCAAAAGGCGAAACGCCGTGAAAAAGCCAGCCCTGCGAGACGGTTCCTCAGCGAGAGGGGGACGGTGCAAGCCCCTCGTCCACGCCGCATGGCCGCCACTTTGGAGCGGTCCGCGAAGAGCGGAACGGCCCATCCCCGTTACCGGATGGCTTAAGATGTCCCCCTGTGGCGGGGGATAATTAGGGTGGTACCGCGAAGAAATCTTCGCCCCTGACGCTGTCAGGGGCGTTTTTTATGCAGAAGGGAGATGATAATGTGAGGAATTTTCAAAACTACGCCTCGGAGAAATACGCCGGTCCGGAGTACAAATTAGTCGAAGAGGGAATTTACTTGGGAAAAAATCCCTATTGGCAGCCGGGATTTGGCCATGAGGAAATCTATGTCACTTCGCTGTCCTTTGAGATGGAACCGGACTGCTACGGCGAGGAGGGCGGCTGTCCACAGGACATTACGCAAATTCCCTTTGAAAGCATCCTGGACGACTATTCCGTGTCCGTCACCGATTTCTACGACGCCCTGAACCGGGACAGCGCCCGCACCTGCTATCAGGAATTCGGCTCCTGGGAAATCGGGGACATCCGGAACCTCCGGAGCCTCATTGGCAAGCGGTTTTACGCCGTGCCCTGCCAGGAGGACGACCCGGAGGGCGATGGTTCCGACTATAAAATCGTCATCGAATAATGAAACCGTATAATTTTAGGAGGTAATTACCCATGTCCCATCCCTATCATGGCCTGAACGAGCTGCGGGAGATGTTCCTCAGCTACTTTGAGAGCAAGGGCCATCTCCGCCTGCCCAGCTTTTCCCTCATCCCTCCCGCCAACGACGCCAGCCTGCTCCTTATCAACAGCGGCATGGCTCCCATGAAAACCTGGTTTACCCGGGAGGAGGAGCCCCCCCGGAACCGGGTCTGCACCTGCCAGAAGTGCATCCGCACCGGCGACATTGAGAACATCGGCAAAACCGACCGCCACGGCACCTACTTCGAGATGCTGGGCAACTTCTCCTTCGGCGACTATTTTAAAAAGGACGCCATTCCCTATTGCTGGGAATTCCTGACCAAGGTCGTGGGACTGGAGGAGGACCGTCTCTATCCCTCCATCTATCTGGACGACGACGAGGCTTTTGAAATCTGGAACAAGGACATCGGCATCCCCGCTGAGCGGATTTTCCGCTTCGGCAAGGAGGACAACTTCTGGGAACACGGCGCGGGCCCCTGCGGTCCCTGCTCCGAGGTTTATTATGACCGGGGCGAGGAGCATGGCTGCGGAAAGCCCGGCTGCACGGTGGGCTGCGACTGCGACCGCTATATCGAGGTCTGGAACAACGTCTTTTCCCAGTTCGTCAACGACGGCGAGGGCCACTACGAGGAGATGAAGAACAAGAACATCGACACCGGCATGGGCCTGGAGCGGCTGGCCTGCGTGTGCCAGAACGTGGGCTCCCTCTTCGACGTGGACACAGTGATGAACATCACCAACAAGGTCTCTGAAATCACCCATGCCCACTACGGGGAGAGCCACAACACCGACGTCAGCCTCCGGGTCATCACGGACCATATCCGCTCTTCCGTCATGATGATCTGCGACGGCGTGCTGCCCAGCAACGAGGGCCGGGGCTATGTCCTCCGCCGCCTCCTCCGCCGGGCGGCCCGCCACGGGCGGCTGCTGGGCGTGGAGAAGCCCTTCCTCTTCGACGTGGTGGACACGGTGGTCCACGAGAACGAGTCCGCCTATCCCGACCTCCGGGAGAAGCAGGGCTATATCACCAAGGTTATCCGCACCGAGGAGGAGAACTTCGCCAAGACCATCGACGGGGGCCTCCGGATTTACAACGATCTTCTGTCCGCCCACAAGCAGCGGGAAGAGACCGTCTTCTCCGGCGCGGACGCCTTCAAGCTCTACGACACCTTCGGCTTCCCCATCGACCTCACCGTGGAGATGGTGGAGGAAGAAGGCATGACCGTGGACCGGGACGGCTTCGACCAGCTGATGGAAGCGCAGCGGGTCCGGGCGAGAAAGGCCCGGGAGGCCCTGGGCGACCTGGGCTGGGCCGGCATCGAGTTCGGCAGCGACGTGCCCGCCACAGAGTTCGTGGGCTATGAGAACGACCGCATCTCAGACGCCAAAGTAGTGGCCATCGTGGCTGCGGGGGAACTGGTGGACGAAATCGTCTCCGGCGTGGAGGCCGCCGTCGTCCTGGACAAATCCCCCTTCTACGCCGAAATGGGCGGTCAGGTGGCGGACCACGGCCTGATCCTGGCCGATAAGACGGGCTTTGAGGTCTCCGACGTACAGAAGAACAAGGGCGGCAAGTTCCTCCACTCCGGCCGGATGACGGAGGGCACGCTGAAAGTGGGCGACACCGTCTGCGCCCAGATCGATCCGGAGCGCCGGAAGGCCATCCGCCGGGCTCACAGCGCCACCCACCTGCTGGACGCGGCCCTGAAAAAGGTGCTGGGGGACCACGTGCACCAGGCGGGCTCCCTGGTGGAGCCGGACCGCATCCGCTTTGACTTCACCCATTTCGAGGCCATCACTCCGGAGCAGCTCAGTGAGATTGACCGGCTGGTGAACGACGCCATCCTGGAGGGCCTGCCGGTGGTGACGGAGATCCTGCCCATTGAAGAGGCCAAGCGCAAGGGTGCCGTGGCCATGTTCGGCGAGAAGTACGGCGACATGGTCCGGGTGGTGGAAATGGGCGGTTTCTCCATGGAGTTCTGCGGCGGCACCCACCTGGACAACACCGCCAAAGCCGGGCCCTTCCGCATCAAGTCCGAAGGCTCCGTGGCTGCCGGCGTCCGGCGCATTGAGGCCACCGTAGGCCGGCTGACTCTGGAGACCGTGAACCGGAACCAGCAGATGCTGTTCCACGCGGCCCAAATGCTGAAAACCACCCCCGGCGAGCTGGAAAACCGCATTGAACAGCAGCTGGCCGAAGCGAAGGAACTCCGTCAGGCCCTGGACAAGTTCAAGGCCGAGGCCTCCCTGGGCGAGGCCCGGAACTTCCTCATGAGCGCCAAGGACGTGGGGGGCCTGAAGGTCCTCACCGCCCAAAAGGACGGCCTGGACGCGGCCGCCCTGCGGAAGATGGGCGACTTCCTCCGGGACAAGGAGCCCGGCGTGGTGGGCGTGCTGGCCACGGTCAGCGAGGGCAAGATCACCTTCCTGGCGGTCTGCGGCAAGGACGCCGTGGCCCGGGGCGTCAAGGCCGGGGATATCATCAAAGCCATCGCCCCCGTCTGCGGAGGCAAGGGCGGCGGCAAGCCGGACAGCGCCATGGGCGGCGGCACGGATGTGCTGAAGCTGGACGACGCCCTGGCCATGGTGGACGATTTCGTGGCCGGAAAGCTGCAATAAACCTTTTGGCCGCCGTTTCAAAGGCGGCGCGGGCCAGGGGCCCTTGGATGAGAGAGCCCCCTTCCCGCAAAAATGGACGTACACCAACTACTTATTAAAAAGGAGAGCCACATGCTGATTGAATTTGACAAAATGGAGCCCCAGGTCATCCCTCACATGCGGGGCGGCGAAAAGGAAGTCCGCGCCAGAATGTACACCGACTCCCTGAACAAGATCATGCGGGGCCGCCTGATTCCCGGGGCCTCCATCGGCATGCACACCCACGAAACCGGCAGCGAGATCATCTATATTCTCTCCGGAAAAGGCAAAATCCTTTACGACGGCGGCTGTGAAGCCCTGGAGCCCGGCAGCTGCCACTACTGCCCCAAGGGCCACGCTCACAGCCTGATGAACGACAGCCCCGAGGGCGGCGAGGATCTGCGCTTCTTTGCCGTGGTGACGGAGCAATGAGCAGCCGGGAAGACATTCTCCGTTTTTCCGCCCTTGGTCTCTCTTGCGGCGCACTGGGTCTGGAGGAGGGAGACGCGGCTTCCTTTTGCACCCCGGAGGGCGCGGAGACGGTGGGCTCCCTTGGCTGCGGCGGCGTCCACTTCGTCCTTCTGCCGGGAGACGAGAGGGTCTTCTGCGTGGATCCCATGGCGGGCGAGGGGTCCTTTGTCCTGCCGGTGGCCGGGAACTTCCGGGACTTTTTGTCCTACATCCTGTACTGCCGGAACGCAAATCCCCTCTCCCAGATTTATCAGATGGACGGTCCGGCCTTCCGGTCGTTTTTGGAGGAGGACCTTCGCCAGTCGGAGGGCAGCGGAGACGCGTCCCTGTCCGCTATCGCGGAGGCCTTCGGCCTGGAACCCCGGGAGCCTTTTGAGGAGGTCAAGGCCCTGCAAGCAGCCTTTGACCCCGCCGGGCTATCCTTCTCTGACGCGTATTATGAGACCTTGGGTTTGGAGAATCCTAGGGGCGTCTCCGCTCCGGAGTCCCATAGGCCTTTTGAATCGACTTGCGTATTTTCCATAAGGAGGGGAGGCGAGCCGTCATGATTCCCAAAGACCCTGTGATTTTGCTGAGCTTCGTCAACACCAAGCTCCGGGACGAGTATGCCGGTCTTACTGAGCTCTGCGCCGCTCTGGACGCGGACCGGGAGGCTCTGGAAGCCACCCTGGCGGGACTGGACTACCACTACAGCCCGGAGCGGAATCAATTTGTCTGACCCCATTTTATAAAAGGAGGTTTTTCCATGTCCGATTGCCTATTTTGCAAAATCGTCTCCGGAGAAATTCCCAGCTCCAAGGTTTACGAGGACGAGATCTGCTATGCTTTCCATGACATCGCTCCCCAAGCCCCCACGCACTTCCTGGTGATTCCCAAAACCCACATCGGGTCTGTCTCCGAGGTAACGGGGGACAACAGCGCCGTGGTGGCCCACATCTTCGAGGTCATTGCGAAGCTTTCCAAAGAGCTGGGCCTGGAGAGCTACCGGGTGGTCTCCAACATCGGCGAGCAGGCGGGCCAGAGCGTGTTCCACCTGCACTTCCATGTCCTGTCCGGGCGGGATATGACCTGGCCTCCGGGCTGACCTTCGGTTTCGTCCGAAATCCGCGGATGTTGAACAAGGAGAAAGGCCGTCGTTTTTCCGCGCACTCAGCGGCCCCGTCTGCCAGAGGCAGACGGGGCCGTTTCCCATCCTCCAAAACGGAGAGCTATTTTTACCGACGCGCAGGTCTCCCGCAAAGACCGATGGAACGTTCTTTCCCCGCTCCCCGGCGGCGGCGCTCCTGCGGAGGGCTCATTTACGGACCGGCGCCTGTTTTTGGCCGCTATTCAGGGCCCCTCCTCAGCCTCTTCCTCCACAAACACAAACTCTCCCGTATCCAGGTTCCCTTCCGGCGGAAGCACTTCCGTTTGCCGCGAATAATCCTCCTCCAGAGTCTCCCGGATATACGCCGCCACGTCATCCAGAGTCTCCGCCTCCGCCAGAGCCGGGTAGGTGCCCCGGTCAAAGGCCAGGCCCTCCGCCGTATCCGCGAAAACATAGCGGCTTCCTTCACTCAGGTAGAGCTCCGCAAGGTCGGCGTAGCAGAAATAGCAGTCTCCCTCCCTCCAGCCGGTGTCCTGGCCCGTTCGGATGGGCATGAATATGGCATCGCTGCCCACGTCCAGGTCCTCCAAGGCCCCGGAGATGGAGGTGGACATGTAGCCTCTGGCCCCCAGCCAGAGAAGGCTGTAGGTCTCCCCCGCCGCCAGACCGCCTCGGATGGAGTCCGTGACTTCCACGAGGGCGCGGGTATAATACCGCTCCATGGGCCCGGCGTCCGGTTCTACCATAAAATAGTGCAGCTCCCGGACGGTTCCCCGGAAAATCACCGTATCCTGAGCGAAAATCTCCTCCGGCGACAGCCAGGCGAGACACGCCGACATGCCGATCATCGTATCGCCGGTTCCGGGGCCGTTCATCTCTCCGATCTCCACGCCGGAGGAGTAATCGGGATGGGTATGCCGGTTCGGATTGTCTATCCAATACTCGGAACCGTCCTGTCCCTCTGCCGCTCCGCCGCCGGAATCCGCCTCCCCGGGATTCAACGGCTGAACGATCGCCTTCCAGCTGTCTGGGTCCTCGCTCACTTCAATGGCGGGATTGAAGCTCTTGACAATGGCTGTCCATCTCCAATAATCGTTTGTCTCCCGCAGTCCAGGCGCTGCGGACACGGTCACCACCAGCGCCAGGCACGCCGCCAGCGCCCCCAGCCGCCGCCAGGGATGCGTCTGTCTCTTTACGGTTTCCGCCGCCTCGATTTGGTCCTCCCGGACCTCTCCCACGGCGCGGAACAGCTCTTCTCTCGTCACGGGTCGTAGCCCTCCTTTCTCAGATGCTCCCGGAGTCCCTGCCGGGTCCGGTGGAGCAGGGATTTCACCTTCGACGGGCTGAACCCCGTCCCGGCAGCGATGTCCGCTACGGTGTCGCAGTACCAATACCGCCGCAGAAACACCAGACGGGCTGCCGGGGACGCGGTCTCCAGAAAGCCGGAAATGTCCTCCCCCAACCGGCGCAGATTAAAGTCCTCTTCCAGAGGCCTCCCCCCTACGCAGTCCGCCAGCTCCTCCAGCACTGCCTCGAAACCGCCGCTTCGGCGCTGGGCTCTGTTGTAGTCGTACCGGTCCAGGGCCGTGTTCCGGGCGATGCGGCCCAGAAAGGGCGGCAGACGCGACGGTTTCTGAGGCGGCATGGCGTTCCATGCCCCCAGCCAGGTGTCGCTGAGGCACTCCTCCGCGTCCCGGCCGTCTCCCAGGACCCGGCGAATAATCTGGCCACAATATGCGCCGTACTTCTCCGCTGTCCGGCGAATGGCCTCCTCCGACCGCGCCCAATACAGGGCGATGATGTCCTTGTCCTCCATGGGTGATTCCTCCCTTGAACGCCGCTTTCACCTATTTAGTCGGAATCCAGAGGGCTTTGGTTGCGCCGGAAGTAAAAAAAACAGGGAATTCCTTCCCTGTCCGCCGGCCTTTCTGAATTTCGGTTTGACATCGGAGATGCCGGATGTGCAGAACGCCTTGCCAAAGCGTCTCTTTCCAATCCGGCGTAAATCCGGAGTGTGAAAAACCACAGAGAAACGCGGCAGGATACGTCCTTCAAGGAGGGGTGTCCCGCCGCGCAGTTCATTCGAAGAAAATCCGGCACAGGCACGTTTCTCTATCCGCCTGCGCAGAGCCCGCGGGAATACGTGCCGGGACAGCGCCCCGCCCCTGCCAGTCCGATTTTCGAAGCTTATTCGCTCCACTTTAAAACATGTCGTCCAGCGAGTAGCGGTGAAGCTTCCCCGGCAGCTCCCGGCTGCGGGTGGCCACCCCCGCGGCATAGCCGGGAAAGGTATCCAGCTCATAGTAATACTCCCCCGGCTGAAGAGGAGACTCGGAGCGCATAATGGTGCCCACGCCGTTTCCGCTGCGCTTGGCCCGGGCCTCCCGGCGGACCCAGCTCTGGAAAAAGGCCTCCTCCGTGGTCACGTGGGCCAGGCGGACCATCATCCGCTGCCCCACCGGGCGGATCCGCTCAATGTCCACGCCCACCTCCTGGTCCGACAGGCCCACCAGCACCGCGCCGCCGGAGTGGCTGATGTTAAAATGTACCTCCGGGTGATCGGGAAAATAGGGCTTCCCCAAGGAGGCCAGGGCGATGGGCGGAAGGCTCTTCCACCCATACTTCTGCCGCAGGGCCAGACAGAGAATCAAATAGGCGCAGAGGGGCTCCCGCTGCTTTTCCACCTCCCGCATCCGCATGAGCCGCTCCCGGCGCTCCGGAGGCAGCAGCGGCAGCATGGCCTCCCGCTCCCGGTCCGACAACGGCCGCTCCATTCGGGCCGTCCACAGTTCAATGGGCACAGCGGTTCCTCCCTTCCCAAGTTCCAAGCCCGCCCGAACCGGCGGTCCGGAGGCCTCATAATTTATTTTAGTATAAGTGTTTCCACCCGGCCTGTAAAGCCCCAGACGAAAAGTTTTCAAAAATTATCCGGAAAAAAAGAGGAAAACAGGCGGCGGCGGCGTATATAGAAATGACACGGATACCGGAGATCTCACTTTTTCGGTATGACGGCAGCGGATTTTGGCTAAACTGACCGAAAGGAGGGACGCAGCGTGGCTTTTCCACAGAGCTTTTTGGACGAGCTCACCGCCAGGAGCGACATCGTGGATGTGGTGGGGAGCTACGTGCAGCTGACCCGCAGGGGTTCGAACCTCTTCGGGCTCTGTCCCTTCCACAGCGAGAAAACCGGATCCTTTTCCGTCTCGCCGGACAAGCAGATCTATTACTGCTTCGGCTGCAAACGGGGCGGCGGCGTGATCAACTTCATCATGGAGGAAGAGAATCTCCCCTTCCCCGAGGCGGTGCGTTTCCTGGCGAAGCGGGCGGGGCTGGAGGTACCGGAGGAAGAGGAGGACCGGGAGGCCGTCCGCCGGCGCCAGCGGCTTCTGGACCTGAACCGGGACGCCGCCCGGTTTTACTACCGTCTCCTCCAACAGCCGGAGGGACAGGCCGTCCAGGCCTATCTGGACCGGCGGAAAATCCGGAAGGCCACGGCCGTCAACTTCGGCATGGGGGCCTCCCCCGACGCGTGGGACACCCTGTTAAACGCCATGACCGCCAAGGGCTACACCAAATCGGAGCTTCTGGCAGCGGGATTGATTGTGGACAACCGGCGGGGCGGGTTTTACGACAAGTTCCGAAACCGTCTGATGCTCCCGGTGATCGACACCCGGGGGGATGTGGTGGCCTTTGGCAGCCGGGTGCTGGACCAGTCCGAGCCCAAGTATATGAACTCCTCCGAGACCCCGGTGTACAGCAAGCGCCGTGTGCTCTACGGGCTGAATCTGGCGAAGAAGTCCAAGCGGCCCAACATCATCCTCTGCGAGGGAAATCTGGACATCGTCACCTTGCATCAGGCGGGCTTTGACAACGCCGTGGCCTCCATGGGCACCGCCCTGACGCCGGAGCAGGTCCGTCTTCTCTCCCGGTTCACCAAGGAGCTGGTGCTGTGCTATGACAACGACAACGCCGGGAAGGTGGCCACGGAGCGGGCCCTGCAATTGCTGAACGGCGCGGAGCTGTCCGTCAAGGTCCTTCAGCTCCCCCGGCGGCAGACGGAGGACGGCCAGCTGGTGAAGCAGGACGCCGACGACTTTATCAAAAACCAGGGCCCCGCCGCCTTCGAACGGCTGCTGGGCGGCAGCGAAAACAGCGTGGAATTCCGCATGGCTCAGATCGCTGGAAAATATGATCTCAGCAGCGACGAGCAGCGGGTGGCCTACAGCGAGGAGGTCTGCCAGCTGCTGGCCACCCTCCCCGGCTCGGCGCAGCGGGATATTTACACGGCCAAGGCCGCCGGCCTGGCCTCTGTGCCCGTGGAGTCCCTGCGCAGCGACGTCGCCCGTCTGCTGAAGCGGAAGACCCGGGCGGCGGCAAAGCAGCAGCTGCGGCGAGACCTGAACCCGGTGGCGGAAATGCAACCGAAAAACCGGCAGATGCGCATTGAAAACACCCGTTCCGCCGTTTCAGAGCTGGGGGTGATTCGCCTGCTGACTTTGGACGACAGCCTCTTTACTGACAGCTTTCCTCTGGAGGAGGACGATTTTTCCTTTCCCCTCTACCGAAAAGTCTTTTCCCTTCTGTGGAAGGAGCACTGCGAGGGCCGCCGCCCCAAAATTGCCTCCATCGCCAGCCAGCTTGACCAGGAGGAGATGAACTATCTGGCCTTCGCCCTCCAGTCGGACAACAAATTTGAGATGAATCGAGACGCGATGCTTGCGGATTACATACGCAATATCCAAACAGAACGGCGCTCCAGTAACAAGACGGACCCGCTACTGGCAGTTGTAGAAAAATATAAAAACAAGGGAGAAAAACGGAATGTCTAATAAACAGGAACTGACTCAGGAAGAGCTGGAGCGCCAGGCGGACGCCATTCTGGCCGCCGGCCCGGACCCCAAGGCCCAGGAGAACGCCCCCCCTCCCATCATGACCGACGAGGAGGCCAAGAAGGCCGGGATTCTCCGGCTGGACGACAAGCAGGTGGCCGCCCTTCCCGCCGCCTCCTGGCTCATTGGAAACGAGAAGCTGCGGGAGCTGCTGGCCAAGAGCAAGAAAAAGGGCAAGCTGGAGTCCGCCGAGCTTATGGAGGCCGTGGATGACCTGAATCTGGAAGGCGAGCAGATGGACCAGCTCTACGACTCTCTGGAGGCCTTGAACATCGACATCAGCGCCGAGGAGGATCTGCTGCCGGAGCTGCCGGAAGAGGGCCCCGCCGCCGAGGAAATCGCCGGCATGGAGGAAGAGGAGCTGGTGGATCCCAACACCCTGGTTAACAGCTTCTCCATCGACGACCCGGTGCGAATGTACCTGAAGGAGATCGGCAAGGTGGCCCTGCTGACGCCGGAGGAGGAAGTCACTCTGGCCCAGGCCATGTCCGCCGGAAACGAGGCGGCGGAAAAGCTGGCGGAGCTCCGCCGGCGCCGGGAGGAGGGCGAGGAGGTCGATCCCAATCTGGAGGCCGCCCTGCGGAAGCAGTATCGCGCGGGAGAAACCGCCAAGCAGAAGCTGGCGGAGGCCAACCTCCGTCTGGTGGTCTCCATCGCCAAGCGCTATGTGGGCCGGGGAATGCTGTTCCTGGACCTGATCCAGGAGGGCAACCTGGGCCTCATTAAGGCGGTGGAAAAGTTTGACTGCACCAAGGGATTCAAGTTCTCCACCTACGCCACCTGGTGGATCCGGCAGGCCATTACCCGGGCCATTGCCGATCAGGCCCGGACCATCCGCATCCCCGTCCATATGGTGGAGACCATCAATAAGGTCATCCGGGTCAGCCGGCAACTCCTCCAGGAACTGGGCCACGACCCCTCCCCCAACGAGATCGCGGCGGAGATGAACATGCCGGTAGACAAGGTTCGGGAGATCATGAAAATCGCCCAGGAGCCCGTCTCCCTGGAAACCCCCATCGGAGAGGAGGAGGACTCCCACCTGGGGGACTTCATTCCCGACGAGGGCGCGTCGGAGCCCAGCGAGGCGGCGTCCTTCACGCTGCTGAAAGAACAGCTGATGGACGTGTTATCCACGCTGACCCCCCGGGAGGAAAAGGTCCTGAAGCTCCGCTTCGGCATTGAGGACGGGCGGACGCGGACCCTGGAAGAAGTGGGCAAGGAGTTCAACGTCACCCGGGAGCGCATCCGGCAGATTGAGGCCAAGGCCCTCCGTAAGCTCCGCCATCCCTCCCGGAGCAAAAAATTGAAGGATTTCTTAAATTGACGAAAGCAGCTTTTTTGGCCGGAGAGAAACCGTACCCAAATCTGCTATCCATGATACCGGCGGCGAGGCCAAGGCCTCGCCGCCGGTCAATTGATGGAGGTGTTCCTCCCTCTCTCACCTGACGGACGGTTCAGCAGCGGGAGCGTCCGTCAGAAACGGCACAGGCGAAAAGGCGTTGACCTGGTTCCTGCCTTATGATGAAGCCGGTGAAACATTCTGGTCATTCCATAGCTGGTCCCCCTGGGAACCAGAGGGTTTCAGGCCGCATAGGATAGGACGGCGGCATGGGAATCCTGCCGCACATCGATTTGGAGTTTTTCAATATGTCTATGCCTTCCTTTCCCCCCAACGGAGCGGATATGACGCGGGAGGACGCCCTGACGATGATCGTCGCTTCCATCGCCATGGAGGAGCTTGCCCTGAGCCATATTCTCAACGCCGAAGGGGAAAAGCTGCAATATATCCTCGGGACTCTACCCGGAACGAAGCCCTGTGCCGGGCCTCAGGAGGTTCTTGAGGTCAACCGAAGCGTCACAACTCTTTTGGAGGCGGTAACGCAGAACCAGATGCTGCTGAAAAGCAAGCTGGAACGGGTGCTGGACGCTTGTCCCCCGCCCCCCCGTCCTCTTCCGCCCTGCCCGCCATCGGGCCCGCCCTGCGAGCCCTTTCCGCCCTGTCCTCCGCCACCGGGCCCGCCCGATAAACCCCTTCCTCCCTGTCCGCCGCCCTGCAAACCGGAGCCCGGCGCGCCGGTGAGACGCATAAAAAACACCCTCCAGCTGGCCGTTCAGCGGGAGGGGCTCTTGTGGAACCGGGGCTGCCGTCTTCCCTGGCGGCAGCGGGTCCGGCAGGGCCGGGGTATTCACTGGGACGAACAGTCTCCCACCCAGATACGGCTAAGCCCGAAAAAAGCCTACGCAGTCCAATACACACTGAATGTCTGCGCGATGCATCCGGCGGAAGAAGCGGCCATCCTTCTCAAGCAGACGCCCTGCGGCATGTTTACGGAGCCCCTGCCCTTCCGCTTCTCTATGGAGTCCTTTACAGGCAGCCCACAGACGCTGCGTTACGCCGCCATGCTGTATCCCCGCGCATGCGGCGGCAGTGAGGCGGAACTGTCTCTGGTGCTGGACGCCCCCGGCGCGCTTTGCGTAGAACGGGCAGTGCTGGATGTCGTAGAGCTCGACTGATGGAAAAAGAGACGCGCCGCCCCTCTTTTTAGAAAAACCGTCTTCCCCTCGCACTCCGTGGGGAAGACGGTTTTTTTCGCAAAGCTCGGTCCTTTCCGGCAAGCCGGAAGCCACTCCCAAAGCGCACATCACGCCGCCAAAAGGGGGCAGCCTCCACATCCGCCGTCAAATCGCGAGGCGTCAAACACCCGCCATCGTTTCCGCCAGTTCCCGCAGCTCCCGGCAGGCCGCCTCGATATCCGGCATGGAGAAAATGGCGGACACCAGCGCCACGCCGTCCACACCGCTGCCGGACAGCTGAAGCATGTTATTCCGATGGATGCCGCCGATGGCTACAACGGGCACATCAACGGCCGCACAAATGGCCCGGAGTGTCTCCATGGGCATCCGGTCCGCGTCGGTTTTGGTGCTGGTGGGAAAGACCGCTCCCAGGCCCAGATAATCCGCGCCGTCCCGAAGGGCCCGGCGCGCCTCTTCCACCGTGTGAACGGAAACGCCTAAAAGCATCCCCTCTCCCATCCGGCGGCGAACCTGACCGGCCTCCATATCCTCCTGACCCACATGAACCCCATCCGCGCCACAGGCAAGGGCAATGTCCACATTATCGTTGACGATGAAGGGAATCCCATACCGGCGGCACAGGGCACAGAGATCCGTCGCCTCCTGGAAAAACGCCGCCTCGTCCAGGTCCTTTTCCCGAAGCTGAACGCAGGTCACGCCGCCCTTCAGTGCGGCTTCCACCTGCTGGTATAAGGTTCGCTCCCCGGTCCAAGCCCGGTCGGTGACCGCGTAGAGGCGCATATACCGCCTATCGCACTTCATAGCGAGCCCCTTTCTCCAGCGCCGCCGGGGTCAGGCGATACATGGCGTCGATGATGTACCGGCAATAGGAGGCGTTGCCATCCTGTGCGGTAAGACGGCTGTGGGCAATCTCTCCGCACAGTCCCATGGCACACACGGCAGCAGCGCTCGCCTCCAAAGGCTGCTGCGGATTCGCGGCCACAAACGCCGCCGTCAGGGCGGAGAGCTGGCAGCCGGTGCCGGTAACCGTGCTCATCATGGGGCTGCCGTTATAGATGTAAAAAGCCCGTTCCCCGTCCGTCACAAGGTCGACGGCGCCGGTAACCGCAATTATTGCGCCGGTGCGCCGGGCCAAGTCCCTGACGAAAGCCGGGACCTCCCCAGTAACCCGGTCCGCCGTGTCGGCGTCCACACCACGGGTAGTACCGCTGCCAAGGGCTAAGGTTTTGATTTCCGAGATGTTCCCCCGGATGACGGTGCACTTCACCTCCTGCAAAAGCCGGAGCGCCGTGTCCGTCCGCAGGGCCGAGGCTCCGGCCCCCACCGGATCCAGAATCACAGGATGCCCCAATTCGCCGGCCCGCTTCCCCGCCGCGAACATGGCCGGGATGGTCCGGCGATTCAAAGTACCCAGGTTGAGGTTCAGGCCTCCGCAGATCGCCGTAATCTCCAGCGCATCTTCCAATTCGTCCGCCATAATGGGGGAAGCGCCGCAGGCCAAGAGCATATTGGCGCAGTCGTTGACTGCGACGTAATTCGTAATGCTGTGAATCAGGGGGACACTTTTCCGAACATTTTCAAAAATTTCTTCAAACATCGCAGCTCCTTTGTATTCAAGAGAAAACAGCCTCTTACAGCGTCGCTTTCCCCGGTAGTGGACAGGCAGACCGCCTGTTGGGAAATGATCGGTCGAGGCTTACTGGCCTCCTCTCACGCCGGAACACGGCTTCCCATCGCTGTTCTGCAAGGCCCAGGGCGCTCCCCCTCAGCCCGCCGCGGTCCAACCGCGGTGCCGCCTCACATCCTTTCTCTCTCAGAAGCACAAAAAAAGCAGGGGACAGCCGGTGTCCCCTGAAAAGCATAGTGTTCAGCGGCTTCCTCCGGCGGCATTATCCGCGTCAGGTTCTAGGGTCGAAGGGCTACCTTCCTCTCAGCCTGCTGCGCAAGCTCCCCTGCTGTTTTGTTGGCCTTATTTTAGCTTAAATTCCTGCCGGTGTCAATGCCGGGATCCGGTAGAGTGTCATTATGATATCTATAAGAGGTCAGGGCATCCTCATCGGGAGTGTAATTCAACCCTTTATTTGGTATAGAATTTAGGATTTTCCTATTAATTTCGTTGTTTTCTATGTATACTAGATATAAAATAACTTTATTAATTTAACTATAATATTAGGCATTTCTTTTCAGAATTCTATGGGTTTTAGGACCTCTCCCAACTTACACTAAACATCGTTTTCCTTTCTATTTTCTTATTTAGATTATTTTATAATTATCCATATAGATTATTTATAAAATACTTAACAAAATAGAAGCAGGAAAAATCTGTTTCTCCTGCTTCTATTTCGACGTGAACGAAATATCTTATCCGGCAGCCATATACTCCGTCCAGAAAAGCTACAGCGTTCTGTCCCTCAGTGGAGGTAACTCAGGAGCCGACCCGCCTCCAAGGCCGCCAGGGCGCGGACACCATCAAAATCCACATAGGGGTTGTAAACCGCCTCCAGAGCGTCGTGGTTCCGCTTGGCCTCCTTGAGCGCATCCACCGCCTCCTCCCGAAGCAGGGCCACCATACGGGTCTGAAAACGGAGGCGGGAGCGTCCTTCTGTCTCCGCCATAGCGTCCAGACGCAGACGGCGGTAGGGCTTTTTTCCGTAGTCCATTCCAGGGCAAGAGGTGATGAACGCCAGCCCCAAGCCGGGAATCAGCAAATGCTCTATGCGCTCCGGGGCTTCCGGCGAGAGACAGGCAATGGTATCCCAACCCCGTTCCACCGCCGCCGCGTGGAGCCTGGCCAGAGCCGGGCCCGCCAATTCCCAGGTGTCGGAGAATTCATAAACCTTCGGGCACAGGATATCCACGCTGTCGAAGCGCCAGACGTAGCCTTTATGGGTAATACTGCCTAGGAAACGGCGGAGGGTACGGCCCCGCTGATCCCCCCGGCTTCGGAGCTCCCGAGCGATGATCCCCTTGACCCGGCGGTCTAAGCGCTGGTGGTCGAAGGCGTGCCCAGCGGAGGCTACCGCGTCCAATTCAATCTGGCGGGCAGCTTTAAGGCTGTGGTAAGCTCGTATGTAGGCAGCTTTATAGGCTTTGGTATGGGCTTTGACCTCTTCTGCGGCGGATTTGGCGGCGGTGAGGTCGTAGAAGCGGCCTAAGTCGATGCAGCGATCGACGGCGGCGGGATATTTGGGTTCGATGGCGTGGGTGTGAGTAACGGTAGGACGCAGATAAAGTTTTCGTCCACCTTTTTTCAAAAGGTGGCGGGGTGCAGGGGCAGAGCCCCGCGCTCTCGTCTCCCGTAATCCGCGCGGAGCGCGGTTGGTGGTCTACAATGAAGGACAGGCGACAGCGGAGCGTTTCGCCGAGGGTTCGGTAGAGGTTAGAACCTCCAGGTTATGCGGACTTGCTGCTCGCCGGTATCGGGATTGCGTTCGCCGATTTCGATTTTTTCAACTAGGGCAACTACCAGCTCTCGGGGAACCGTTTCCAGCTTTAGGAGTTCTTTGGCACGATTTATCAGATCTGCTGGCTGTTGGGGCTTTTCGTAGCCCAACAAGTCGTTTTCAACTTTTTCAAGGCGTTGTTCCAGGCGGGCTTAGATAAAGCTTTTTTAGAACCACCGGCTCAGCCGGTGGTTTTCTCCTATTGAAAGGCATGTAAATTGTCCAACATACCTGCCAATTCTGCCTGGGTAGAACCCTTAACAGGTTCCTCGCCTTCCGCCAGAACAAGCTGTTTTCAGATATCAGGGACTTTAGGGGACTTCTAGCCAATTCCTCCACCATAGCTTTCAGTTGATCTGGGGTTTGCGAGAATGGGTCTTCAATAGAAATCTCCCCACTTGAAGGGACAAAGTCCGGGTTCATCTTTATTGTGTCCATAGGGCTTTAAATTCCGTTTTGCCCTCGCTTACAAATAATACCGTAGAGACTGAGCCAATATCTTCGCTGATCTCCGCAATAATAGCTCTGTTGTTTTCCATAACAAATAACTCCTTTCAATCATTTTTTCAGAAATTGAAAAGGAATCTCTATGGCAGTCCAAATGGTCACGGCTACAGCGTTTCATACTGGTTTAAGGCATGAATCAGACTTGAGTATTACAAGCGTATTGAAAAAGGAGAGATGCTTTTGCACCTCTCCCAAAATTCATTGTTTTATGGGAAAAAGATATCACCCACTCCGAGAATTCCTTTATCCCAAACCCAGCGCTGCCCTCCTTAGTTTATCCAGCGGAAAAACACTCCGAGCTTCGTCCAGCTTCCGCCTCGCATGAGTCCAGCATCCTACAGCAGGGATGTTCTCACACCACGTGCGGTATCCCTAATAACCACCCGTGTGTAGGCCATCTTCATATTCCATATACTTCTAGTCAACATTGAACTGCGACCAACGCCAGAGGGAGAAAAAGGTCATGTTTCAAGAAAATTGACGCTTTTATGAGATTTCGCAAAGTATTTTTTCAATGATACAGCTAACCGCTTAAATAATCGCTTTTTTCTTTTTTCGTGAGAAGAAACTGGCTTAATTTCCACCGACAGAGTTTGACGCTCAATTGCATCGAAAAATATTTTCCTTTAATATAATACTCAAAGATAAAGATCTGTTTGCCGTTCAAAAATCAAGCTATTCACCTTTCTTGCCGTTTTAAGGTTCTCAGCTGTCAAAGAAACCGCTTGATAAAGTCCCGGGCTCTTTTTCAGCGGTTTCTGAGATAAAACAATCTTTATGGCCTTCGGTGCCAGGAAATCATCCAGCCCGCATGCCATCCCAGTCATAATGGTCGTATTGTTGGTTGGGACAGACACATTTAAGAGCATATTCTCCACAATATTATGGTAATTGCTTAGAAAAAAGCTGATAACCACATCACAGCTGTACATATGCCCGTGGTAAATCGTCGTGCACCGCTCGACATTATTTTCATTGTCTACTTTGTGGTACAACGTCACATTTACCCGCTCGGTCTCATCCACATGGCCAAACTTCAACAACGACAGATATAGATGCTGGTTCACCATGTGGTACATATACAGTTGGTTTATTTTCCCAAATGGGTGGTTTGCCGACGGCGAGGGAGTCTGTTGCTGGACATCTGTCTCCAGCAGTTGGAACGGCGCCACACCCAGCGCGGCCGCAATCTCCGACAGAGTGAGGACGTCCATGCTTGTTTGACCAAGCTCATACTTGGAAATGCTGGCCTTGCTTTTATAAACTTTGGACGCCAACTCTTCCAGACTCATGCCATTTGCCTTGCGGTAAAGACGTATTTTTTTCCCTAACGCATCCAAAATAGTGTCCATACGCCCCTCCATACAGATTAAGATTGCTTTTTATATTACATCAAGATTTCTAGAAAAACAACAGAAACTTATCCAAGAGAGGGTACCGTCCGCTTCGAACAAAGGATACCTTGAGGTCCGTCGAGATCAGCAATCCAATGCATTGGCAGCATTTCACAAAAAAACCACATGAGAAAAGGAGGATGAAAATGAACAAAATTAAGGACTCTTTTTTGTGGCGCGCCTTGGATAAAACGATGTCTTTTATCCTGGTCGCCAGCAGCGTCATCCTAACAGTTATGATTGGAATTTGTGTGTTTGTGCGGTACATCCTGCACAGCGACATCTATGGCAGCGATGAAATTATCACGCTCTTCGCTCTTTGGCTCTACTGGATCGGCGCCGCCTATGGAAGTCTTGAAGACTCCCATATCACCGCGGACATGTTGGACTTGTTTGTTACAAATCCAAAAATCCTTCGTATGAAAAATATTTTCGTCAAGGGATTCACCACGGTCACCGCCGGTATTCTCGCTTATTGGGGTGTAGGAAAATACCTTGTCTTCAATATCCAGAATTTTGGCTATACCACCGCATTGAAGATACCAACCCTGCTCACCACCTCCGCGATTTCCATCGGTCTCTTTCTCTGCTTTCTTTATTCTCTCTTCCATTTCATCGCCGCAATCCTGTCTAGGCCCGAAGATTATCAGCACGGGGAGGAACTTGTATGATCGTTTTAATCATCTTTTTGATTCTTTTTGTCCTACTGGTCGTAGGCGTCTCCGTTCCGTTCAGCTTTGGCGCCGCGACAGCCGTTCTGCAAGGTATCTATGACTTTAACCCCGTGGCACTTCTTACCACCTCATTCGGCAAAATTCAATCCGTCACACTGCTGGCAATCCCTATGTTTGTGCTTGCCGGCGGCATTATGGAAAAAGGCAAAATCGGCGGGGCGCTGATCGACTTCGTCGATGCGTTTTTCGGACGGATTAAAGGTGGTCTCGCTCTGGTCACCTGCGTCACCTCTGCGATTTTCGGCTCTATCTGCGGTTCCGGAGCCGCCACGCTTTCCTGCGTTGGCTCCATCATTGCGCCCCGCGCAAAAGCAAAGCAGTACCCCACTCCCACCATGGCGGCCATCGCCTGCTGCGCCTCCCCTCTCGGCCTTCTCATCCCCCCCTCCGGCGCGCAGATTCTCATTGCGTGGACCATGAATATCTCGGTTTTGTCCTGCTTCCTTTCAACCGTCGTTCCCGGGATCATGCTCACCATCCTCCTGTGCATCGGCTCCTGGATTCTTCTGCGGAAAGACCAGAACATTATCTACGAGGCCAAAATGCCTCCCCATGAAAAGCTGCGGGATACCGGTCGAAGAACCGTCCATGCGCTACCTGCTCTCTTCATGCCGGTCATCATCCTCGGCGGCATCTACTCCGGCGCTATGACTGCTACCGAATCCGCCGGCATCGCAGTTCTCTATGCAATCCCGGTATCCATCTTCATTTACAAGGGATTCAAACTCAAAGAGCTCCTGCCGGTTATTAAGGAAACTGCTGTTTCCACCGGTGTGATCATGTGCATGGTGGCCATCATCTCCATGCTCAGCCGTATCCTCACCCAGCTTCAGATTCCCCAGACCGTGGCGGACGCACTCATCTCTGTCTCCAACAATAAATACATCATCCTCCTGATGCTAAATCTCTTTATGATCATTCTGGGAATGATTATGGATGATACCTCCGGCATTTTACTGGCCGCCCCGATTCTGTTCCCCATCGCCACCTCCATCGGCCTGTCTCCCTATCATTTTGCGGCCGTCATGGGCGTGAATCTCGGCATGGGCTGCATTACGCCGCCTACCGCTCCGTTTCTCTATCTCTCCTCCCGGGTGTTTAAGACCTCCACAGCAAAAGAAATCAAGCCCATGCTGTTCCTGATTTTGTTCGCCTATGTGCCAACCCTCCTTGTCACAACCTATTGGCCCGCCTTCTCCACCTGGCTCCCCAACCTTCTGATGGGCTGACAGGTTCGGGCATGCTCTCTCCAAAAAAATCTTCCCCCCAAGGCCGACGGGAACTGAATCCAGCCAGCATCGGGAGGAAGGAAGCTTAGACATTCACAACAGAGATGAACAGGAGGAGCGCTCTTTTCAAAAGTTCGTTCCGTTCCAGCCCCAATCGGGCGTAGCCAGATAGCGAATATACACATTGCTTCCAGATATGCTCAATTCCTCCTCCAGGAGTCCGCAGATTTTCCTGCTCATAGAGGGGAAGTGCTCCGACGGGTCTTTTCGCAAAAGCATATTCACCTCAACAAAAGCGCTTTTGATCTCATCACTCTGGTGGAAATAGATATCCTTGTCATCCTCCAGAATCACCATGAGGGAATCAGGCGTTTTTCCGGGAATCAGCTGAATCGCGTCGATAAATCCATCATACAGATTTTTCTTGTTGTCGTCGGTAAGAGTTTGGTTCACAGAGCATCTGATGCACGGCATGTCAGGCAGCCTCCTTCATTTCAGTTAATATCCACATTATATAGGAGCCAATTAAAAATTTCAAGAGCACTCACAGCAAATTCTATTTTGTCCACTTCATTTCAGTAAAAACGCAGGGCGCTTCGCTCGCACGGAGGCAGCCTACGATCGTCTTTGACGGATCACACGCTATCTTTCATGATAAATAGGAGGTTCAAATGAGCAAATATCTTCTAGGCATAGATATTGGAACCGGCGGCTGCAAGGCAACTGTCCTCGATGTGGAAGGCAACTTTATTGCGGATGGCTACACCGAATATCCCTCCCATCATCCCCACTTCGGATGGGTTGAGCAAGACCCAACGGACTGGTTCTGTGCTATGAAAAACTCCTTAAAGCTTGCGTCGGAAAGCGGAAAATTCCGGACCGAGGATATTATCGGCCTAGCTGTCGATGCGTCCGCGCACAACGCGGTGCTTCTGGATAAGAGCGGAGCCATTCTCCGTCCCACCATTATGTGGCAGGATCAGCGGTCCTATGAAGAGGCTGGCTTCCTGAAAGCCAACTATCTGGACCTCATCAAAGATACTACATTTTCCACTCCCAGCCCAACATGGACCCTTCCTCAGCTGATGTGGGTGAGGAAAAATGAGCCGGAAGTGTTCGACAGAATCGACCGTCTCCTGTTCATTGACGACTATGTGCGGTATCAGCTGACGGGAGCAATTTCCACAACGCACATCCAGGCACAGGGCTCCATGCTGTTTGACAACCGGCGCATGACATGGTCCGAGGATATTGTGAGGCTAACGGGACTGCCGATGTCTGTTCTTCCCGAAATCAAAAAACCCACCGACACTTCTGGCTATGTGACGGCGGAAGCGGCTGCGCTGACCGGTCTGAAGGAAGGGATTCCCGTGGTAATGGGTGCCTCCGACACTTCTCTGGAAAGCTATTCTGTGGGAGGGCTAAAGCCCGGCGACTGCGTGCTGAAAATGGCCACCGCCGGCGGCCTAAACGTATTTCGTGAATACGGCAAACCGTTTCTGGATACGTTCATCTACTCCCATGTTGTAGACAACCTATGGTACTACGGCAGGGGAACCGTCTCCGCTGCCCAGGCATTCCGCTGGTACAGGGATACCTTCTGCGGCAAAGAGCTTATGGAAGAGCGGGCTGGCGGCCCGAATACCTACCAACTCCTGGACAAGGAAGCGGAAGCAATTTCCCCCGGCGCAGACGGACTCTTCTTCCACCCTTACATGTCCGGCGAGAGAGCCCCGTATTGGGACCCAAAACTCCGCGCCTCTTTCACCGGTTTTTCCTCAATGCATCAAAGAGGCCACTTTACCCGCGCTCTGCTGGAAGGCGTAACGTTCTCCCTGCGTCAGTGCTTTGAGGGCATGGAAGAATTTGGCCACATTGATCGGATTTCTTTTGTTGGCGGAGGCTCAAAATCCCCCCTTTGGAGAAGCATCCTTGCGAATGTATTTGACCGGGATATTGTGAAGTACAAGCGGGACGACTCCTCGCTGGGCGCCGCTATGCTGACCGGCGTCGCTCTGGGGGTCTTCGGCTCTCACCAGGAGGCCATTCAAAAGGCCGCCGTCATTGACAGCGTCACCAAGCCGAATCCTCATCATGTTGAGAAATACCGCAGGCTTTTCCCCTTGTATGTGGAGATCCATGACGACCTTGTAAACACCTACCACAAATATGAGACGGATTGACCTTGGAATTCCACACAAACTCGTTTCCGTTTTTTGGAATAGAAGTTTCAAAGACAGAAATACACCATGTCAACGAGATGAAAGGAGAACCAAAATGATCAGATGTGTTGCAATGCTGACCCACAATGACGTTACCGTCCCCCACGCCCTTGAGGTTTTCGAGGCCAATAAGCACGCGGCGGCAAAATATTGGGGCTTCAAGGACGAAGGCGTAACATTGGAAGAGGGGGAGGCCCTGATTCAGGCCATGCTCGCCGCGGGCAAGCACGTTGTCATCGAGCCCCTTACCACCGATGAGGAAACAGCAAACAAGTGGGCGGATCTGGCAATCAAGTACCATATCGACGGTAATTTGGGATTCTACTTTAAATCCGTATCCGACAAGCTGAAGGCCGCGGGTATCCTTCACTTCCCCGCGTTTGGAAAGCGAGATGATTCCATGAAGCTGGTCGGCACCATTGAGGATATTACCAAATCCGCCATGGAAATTATCAGTACCGGCTCTCCCGGCATCCGTATGTCGGCCTACAGATGGACCGACGGCAACCCCGAGGAGCTGGCCGTTGCCTTAAAAAAGAAGTTTGATGAAGGTGGCATTACCTTCATGATGACCGGTTCCGTCAGCGACTTTGGCAAACTGGACTTTATCAAAAAAATGCAGCCCTGGGGTATCACCGTTGGCGGCGCCCTCTTCGAAGAAGGCAAGTTCGGTGGCGGCACGGTGGCGGATCGCATCGACCGAATTGACGCTTATTGCAACAGCCTGTAAGAAATCTCTCAAAAATATACTTATGAAGGAAGCGTGTACATTATGGAAAAAACCTTGTCCCGGGGATTTGGGGGGCCTCTGCAATATATCCAAGGCCCTGGAGAACTGAATAATCTCGTGAAATATACAGCTGATTATGGCAGCCGTGTGCTTGTCCTGATCGACGCCTCCCTCTTTGAAGCAATTTCCGCAAAGCTCGAAGAATCTTTCGGCAAAACCGAGTCCAAAGTCAAGTGCATAGCTGGTGAAGGCGAGTGCTGTTGGAAAGAAATCAACAGGGTCATGGACATTTCAAAGGCATTTCAATCTGAGGTTATTGTAGGCGTCGGCGGCGGCAAGACTATGGACACCGCCAAAATGGTGGCGGAGCAGCTTGCTTTGCCAAAGGTCATCTGCCCTACCTCCGCCTCTTCTGACGCACCCACTTCCGCACTCTCCGTCATGTATTCCGACGAGGGCGTTCACATGGGGTCCATCTTTTTTAAAAAGCACGCTGAGCTGGTGCTCCTGGATACGGACATCATTCTATCCGCTCCTCCCAGGCTGTTTATCGCAGGCATGGGCGACGCGCTCGCAACTTATTTCGAGGCCCATGCGATTCTTGACTCCGATACGCCTAATCACATCGGCTCCGGATACAAGCCCACGCGCCTGGCGGCGGCCATCGCGGATCTGTGCTATGAGATTCTGCTGGAGCGGGGGGAATTTGCCCTTGAGTGTGTGAAGCGTGGGGTCCTCACCTCCGCGGTGGAGGACGTCATCGAGGCGAACACTCTGCTCTCTGGCCTTGGCTTTGAAAATACCGGCTGTGTCACGGCCCATGGCGTACACTCCGGGCTGACCATTCTCCCTGAAACCGCGCCGTTCTTCCATGGCGAAAAGGTGGCCTTCGGTATCGTTGTCGAGATGGTCCTTGAAAACAGGCCCACAGATGAGATTGACAAAATCATGCGGTTCATGGTAAGCGTCGGCCTCCCCGTCACGCTAGAGCAGTTCAACGTGGCGCTGACGGAGGAAAATATCGAGGCCATTGCCGACAAATCCCTGAAGTCGACCTTGGTTTCCCTTGAGCCCTTTGAGGTGAATATGAAAAACCTCGTCGCCGCCATCAAGGGCGCAGACATTCTCGGCAAAAAATATCTCAAAACCGTAAAATAATGGATATCCTTTTATCAAATGACGATGGCGTCAACGCTCCGGCCCTGTCCATCACCGTCGAGGCGCTATCCAAAATAGGGAATGTATACGTATGCGTTCCTGAGAAAGAATCCAGTTCCGGAGGGCACGGGCTCTCCCCCCATAACCCCCTCTGGATGAGGGAAACAGCCATCCCCTATGCCGCAAAGGCTTGGGCATTTTCCGGAACCCCCGCAGACTGCGTCAAATTTGCCTTTGCGAAGCTGTTGCCCGCCAAACCAGATCTTGTGGTCGGCGGCATTAACCCTTCCCCGAATATGGCAACAGAGGTCCTTTACTCCGGCACCGTCGCTGTGGCGGTTGAAGGATATCTGCATGGCGTTCCAAGTATCGCCATGTCCCAAAACAGCGAGCAATGCAATTCCCACGAAGCGTCTAAATGTCTCATCGATATAATTGAGCGGTGGAAAAAAGGCGGCTTCAAACCGTTGACCGCTCTATCTATCAACTATCCGGAACTACCGTTTGAGGATGTCCAAGGATATGTTCTCGCGGCACAGGGCTGGCGCTGGTACAACGATTGCTTCATGGAAATGAAAGACCCTAAGGGCCGTACATTCTATTGGATGCATGGCAACAACCTATTGGACGGAGCGGAAGAGGGTACAGATCTCTTCTATATAAAAAAGGGTTATGTGCCGATCACCCCCCTCTCTTTCGATATGACAGATTATGGTATGATAGAGAAATTAAAAGAGCTGCATCTTTTTTAAGATGTAGGCAGCGATCTCGACAGGAAAACTTATCGATTGTATATTTCTTGAAAATCCCCAATTCATAAAGGAGGTTGTCTCTATGAAAAAGTTCCTCAGTATCATTTTGTCATTCGCACTGGTCCTGTCCCTGGTTGCTTGCGGCGGTTCGAAAAATGATACCAGTGGCCCCAAAAGCGACAGCTCTGCGTCCAATTCCCCCTCTGAGTCCAGCTCTGCCGACGCTAAGAGCGGCAACCCAACCTATACTTTTTCCTTCGCTGGAATCGGCGGCACCGATACCATAGATACCATCGCAATGCAAAATGCCGCAGACAAAATCTTTGAACAGACCAAGGGCGACGTCAAAGTCAATGTGTTCCCAGCCTCTCAGTTGGGTGACTACATTCAGGTCTATGATGAGATTATGAACGGCTCTATCGAAATGGGCCTCATTCCTCCCGCAGATACCTACGATTCCTTCGGAGGGATTCCCTATCTGCCTTATCTCTGCACCAACCTTGACCAATTCAGGACGGTCTTTGGTGAAGGCAGCTGGCTGTATGACAAATACAAGGAGTTTCAGGCGGGCTATGGAGTGCACAACTTCGGCTTCTGGACCAATGGTTTCACGGGCTTCGGAATCGTCAATATGAAGGGAGATGACATCGATCACCTCTTTGATATCGAATATCCGCATAAAACCTTGATCCGCGTCCCGGGTCTGGAGTCTCAGAAAATCGCAGTTTCCGAAATCATGAAGTATCCTAGCACCACTATCCCCTATGCCGACCTGTACAGCGCGATGCAGACCGGCGTTTGCGATGGCTGGGTCGGCGGCGGCGCCTATTCCAACTATTCCGTGATGGCAGATCTGATTCATTACTTCCTGGACCTGCGAACCTCCACCGACGCTTACGTCTGCATCATGAACAAGGATCTATTTGACTCCCTGCCGGCTGAGTATCAGGAAATCATCTCTACCGCCATGAATGAGATGATTGAGGAAGCCCTGGATGCCCTTCAGATTCAGGATGAGCAGGCCATCTCAGATCTACAGGCTCTCGGCATTGAGGTCTTTATTCCCACCGACGAGGAGATGAGCGCCATCATGTCCAAGGCCATTAAGGACTTATGGGGCACTTGGGGCGTTGAGACCTATGGTCAGGACGTGATTGCCCAACTGTCCAAAGAGGTTGAGCAGTTCATTTAAAGGCTGTACCCGTCCTTAAAAAAGCCACAGTATCCAAACACAAAAAGAGTTGGAAAAAACGGCCCTGTCCAATCCGAACAATCCTTCTCCATTGTTCGGAACCGACAGGGCTGTTGTTCCCTCACCATCCGGCCAGAAGCATGACGGCCGACAAGTTCACCAGGACCTGTTCCAACTAGACAAATACGCGGATTATCTGGCAATCTCTCCGTCTGCATAGAAAATTTTCTCAAAAACCGTGTGTTTGACCTTATGTAAACAAACCCTGGAATCATGATACGCGGGAGGCGACGTATATGAGTTTCATGATTTTTCTCTTTTCACTTTTTAGTGTACTGGGACTGATCGATAAAATAACCGGGCGATGGAGATTGGCCGAACATGTAGACACAGCCGTTCTTTCGATGTCCTCCACAATGCTCCCTTATATCGGTATTTGCTGCGGAGGAGCTGTTTTTTTAAACAGCCTGACCAGTGTATTATCCACAAGTCCGTCATATCTCCCCGCCGCTATTATCGGCAGTCTGCTGTCCCCGGATCTGGGCGGATATCACCTCTGTCAGGCACTAGCTCCTGAAAAGGAGTGGTTTCTCTTCTGCAGCCTGATTCTCTCCGGCTGCATCGGGCAGTTCATTAGCTTCCAGCTCCCCATATTCGGCGCGGCTATTCATGACTCTCAGGACACATTAATCCAGGGATTTATCGCAGGAATCATCACCGCGCCTCTCGGCGTTCTTACCGGAGGAATGATATTAGGCATTTCTCTTTCCAATATGCTCTTCAACTGTCTGCCGATCTGGATAATCTGCGCGCTCATTACCTTTGGATTTTTCAAAAGGCCGAACTTCACACAGCAAGTTCTCCGGCTATTCGGGCGCTTTCTGCAAAATCTCTGTATTCTCCTATTTGCAGCTATTGTTATCCTACTGCAAATAAATCCCGATGCCGTTTTAAGTCATCTGGCAGACAGCATGATAACTTTTGTCAAAATGCTGACGATGGTAATTGGCGGGACCATCCTTTCCACTCTTATACAGAGATACCTAAAGGCCGAGTGGATTGCAAATGTATTTCATCTGGAGTCCGTCTCCTTTTGCGGAATGTTGCTGAACAGCATCAGCAGCATTGCCATGTCGCCGCTGTGGACGCAGATGAGTCCTCGGGGAAAACGCATCAATGCCGCCTTTGCTGTAAGCGGAGCTTACATGTTTGGAGGACAGCTTATCTTTGCCGTCAAAGCAGAGAGTAGCCGGGGACTACTCGCTTATTTCGCCGCGAAATTGATTGCAGGAATATCCGGTATTCTTCTCGCTCTTGTACAGGAAAAATTGTTTTCAAAACCGGTGCGGCAGCGGAAAACCGAAAACGAATAGGACGCAGATAAAGTTTTCGTCCACCTTTTTCAAAAGGTGGCGGGGTGCAGGGGCAGAGCCCCGCGCTCTCCTCCTCCGTAATCCGCGCGGAGCGCGGTTGGTGGCCTGCAATGAAGGACAGGCGACAGCGAAGCGTTTCGCCGACGGTACGGTAGCAGTTAGAACTTCCAGGTTACGCGGATTTGCTGCTCGCCGGTGTTGGGGTTGCGTTCGCCGATTTCGATTTTTTCAATTAGCGCAACTACCAGCTCTCGGGGAACGGTTTCCAGCTTCAGGAGCTCTTTGGCCCGTTTTATCAGGTCTGCTGGCTGTTGGGGCTTTTCGTAGTCCGACAAGCCGTTTTCAACTTTTTCGAGGCGTTGTTCCAGGCGGGTTTCTTCTTCCAGAAAGGACTGGTTCAGGGCGGCGAACTGGTCGTCGGTAAGAAGACCGGAGACTTTATCTAAGTAGAGGGTTTTCAGGGTTAAACTGCGCTTTTCCAGTTGGGCGGTCAGAGTCTTATACTCCTGTTCCAAGGCCTCCCGGCGGGTGTCGCGTTTGGGATGAAGGTCCTGGGGATCTAACTTGTAATAGGCCTGAACGTAGTAACGGATGCGATCCGACACCAGCTCCTCCAGCTTATCGAGGCGGATAGAATGACGCGTGCAGAGTCTTGCCTTGCCGCTTTCGGCGTAGAGCTTACAGCGGAGGTAGGAAACCCGGGGACGGCCTTGGCGGCAGTCGGTGACTTTGCTCATGGTGCTACTGCAGTCCATGCACTTTACCAGTCCGGATAACAGATGGACCTCTCCCCTGCCGTCGGTTTTCGTGCGGAGAGACAGGCTTTGTTGGACAGCGATAAAGGTTTTTTGGTCAATGATGGGTTCATGAGTGCCCTCGACCCGATACCACTGGTCTTCGGGGAGGGCGATGAGTACCTTGGACTTGTAGCTGGCTTTTTTTCGGCGGCCTTGAATCATCGTGCCGGTGTACATCTCATTGTGAAGGATACGCCAGATGGTGGTCTTGTTCCAGAGGGCATAGCCGTTTTTTGCGGGGGTTTTGCAGGTCCAGCCGTGATCGGCCTTGTAACGGGATGGGCTTGGGACGCCGCTTTCGTTGAGCATATGGGCGATGTTTTGTTTGCCATGACCCTCCAAGGACCATCGGAAGATTTGACGAACCACCTCGGCGGCCTCAGGGTCAATGATGATGTAATTTTTGTTGGCAGGGTCCTTTTTATAGCCGTAGATGGGAAATCCACCGATATACTGTCCCTCCCGGCGTTTCAGGTCGAAGACCATGCGGACGTTTTCAGAGAGGTCCTCCAAGTACCACTCGTTCACCAGACCATTGATCTGGCGGGCCTTTTTGTTGCCCTTGACCTCTGTGTCGGCGTTGTCCGCCACGGCGATGAAGCGGATGCCCCAGATGGGAAACAGGCCGTGAATGTACTTTTCCACCAGCTCCATATCCCGGGTAAAACGGGACTGGGATTTGCAGAGAATGATTTGGAACTCCTTCCGCTTTGCCGCGGAAAGCATCCGGTTAAAGTCCGGGCGGAGGCGGTCTGCGCCGGAGTAGTCCTCGTCGCAGTAGACGGAATAGATATCCCAGCCGTGGTCCACGGCGTAGGCAGTCAACAAGGACTTCTGATTTTGGATGCTTTCAGACTCAGTTTGATGCTTGTCTTCATCCTCTTTACTCAAGCGTACATAGATCGCGCATAGAATCTTGTTACACCTCCCTGAAGGCATAACTGCCCGGCACTACAACGGCATAGGAGCCGTTGCAGTACAAGAGTTTATTTTAAATGCCTGCACCGAAAGTTCGGCGCAGGCATCATTTGTAGGGGGTGCTGAGTTGTATCGAGAGCCAAGCGGTGACGGCTTGCTGAATAATATCGCTAGTACCAGTATAGGATACGGAGGAACCTTTTTGTATCTCAATTAATGTCCAATATGAATCTTTCATCAACCATACCTCCCATAAAGCCTATGCCCTGCCGCTTTTAAGTATGAATAGGTATTCCCCGGCAGAACCGATATTCCCTGTGCGAGTCCGGCCCGCTGTTTTTCGAAATAAGAGCAGATGCAACATATGCATCTGCTCTTTTGAATTTATTCCACTTGTCTTGCCCGAGACATGCTATCAAGAACCCCTTAATGCCACCATACCAGCCAAACGACCGCTATGCGACGTGACCGCCTTTCAAGCTTTCCGCCAGGATGGACAGGAAGCGGGCAGGCGGCGGCGCGCCGCACAGCGTGACACCCGCCATTTGAGACAGCCGCTCCGGCGCCTTTTTCCAGGCTTCTACACTGAGATACCGGATATTCCACTCTATGGTTTTTGGATTCGTCCGGTAATGCCGAGCCGTTTCCGGATACAGCCACGCCGGGGCAAGCAGCCGCTGGGACTGGCAGGCCGCCAGCCGAACCGTGTAGGCCAGGTGAAAAAAGGCTGTGGTTGTCGCGGCAAGCCCCAGCTGGTATAGTAGATCATAGATTTCTGTGGAATCCAGTTCATGCTGCGTCATGATTCTCTGCCTCCTTCAGCTCTTTTCTGGCGCTTTGCAGCAGCTGAAGGACCTCCTCATCTTTCAACAGCAGCAGAAAAAGCACCACCGTCAGACCGGAACAGCCACATATGCCGTGTTCCAGATATGCATAAGACCGGGGCGCCATGCACAGGTGCTCCGAAATCTGCTCCTGCGTCCATTCGCATTGTAGGCGGTACTTCCGTATTTCCCCTGAGAGAAAGCGGCGGAGAAGACATTTATATTGTTGGCGTAACATAGAAAGAACCTCCCTATCACAGAATTCTGTTAAAATTCTGCCGGAAGCCTGTCTGAGCCGCCACGAGGTATACCTCAGGATTGTATAAAATTGTCGAAAAAAGGCGGATACCTGAGCGCCACCGTCAAATTACGGGGCGGTATGCCGCCGGACTACCCGGCGGTGGAGAAAAGCCCCGGCAAAAGACGAAATACCTTCCTACGATTTTCTATTTGTTTGAGCATGTAAAATGTAACAGGATTTTCCATTATTAAGAAAAATCATCTCAAACGCCTGGAACTACGGTGTTTTTTGTGATATAATACGTTGATATTTACCACTGGTAAATATTTTTGAACCCATTGGGCTGTTTCCATTTCTACTTATGGACAATATAATTTAACCATAGGGAAAAAGGAGTGGAGGCATGAAAAAGGATCCGCGGGCGGTGCTGGTAGGGAGGAACATTCAGCGTCTTCGAAAAAACGCCGGAATGACGCAGGCGCAATTGGCTGAAAAGATCAACATCAGCACCGCATTTGTCTCCCGGATAGAACGGGGAGAGAAGGGTGTCAGCGTCAAGGTACTGGACGCCCTGGTAGAGGAATTCCAGGTCAGCTACGATGCGCTGATGCGGGAGCCGGCAGACCGCTCCAGACTGGAAACTATTCTGATGCAGCTGGAGGGCCGGTCCGAAGCCTATATTGCCTGGGCCGAAAAAATCCTCCGGACCTGTGGAGAACGGCCGGAGGAATGACATACTGCGTATCATCAAATTTCAGGAGAGGAGGGAATGCTCGTGAACGATTTGGATGCTTGGTTCGACCCAATCTATACCGCCAATTATTCCAGGCTGGTAAAGGTGGCCTATTACATCCTGTGGGATGACGACCTGGTGGAGGATATTGTCCAGAATGCGTTTTCCGCTCTTCTGATTAAGCAAAAACAACTGCGGACTCACCCCAATATTTCCGGATGGCTGACCAAAACCGTGCGAAATATCGCGGACAACGAGCGAAACCGCGCGCGGTATACCCGAGAAATTCCGCTTCTTCCTGAGTACGAATCCAAAGCTGATGAGCCTCTGCCAGACTTTTTGTCGCTGCTGCCTCCGGAACTCAGCGAGGGCGAGCGGCAAATTTTATATCTCCACATCGAAGTGGGATTGTCCCATGATGAAATCGCCGCCCGGCTGGGCTGCAAGCCGGAGGCCAGCCGTATGCGGCTGCATCGGGCGAGACAGCGATGTAAACAGCTTCTGCTCCAAAATAAAAATTTATAAATTTTAAAAAACCTGTTACATTCGACATTGTTCGACAAATATAACAGATAGGAGGTGAATCGATGTCCGAGATCCGGAAAGACCCGGCTTTCAGTGGGGCCGGAGCGCGTTCGGAGCGAATCCAGGGGCATCCGGCTGAGAGCCAGATTGAGCGACTGCAGGACCAATTGGCGGACCTGCTGTATCCATCAGACGACGGGGAGATCGACAGTGAGGCACTGGACGCCCTGTTGGAGCAGATGGAGGCGGTCTGCCCGCTGCCCGCGTCGCTGTCCACTGATCCGGAGGAGGGCTTGGAGCGGTTCCACCGGCGGTACGCCTCTGTCATCGACGAGACGAACGCCGGGGATTCGGCGGAAGCTGCTTCTGCGGGTTCAAGCAAGCGGCATTCGATAAGACCATTTGCCAGAGCGCTGCCCTTCGCGGCCGTATTAGTCCTTCTCTTTAGCACTGTAACGGTCCAAGCTTTCGGCGTAGATGTGTTCTCGGCCATCGCCCGCTGGACGGCGGAGATTTTCCGTCTGGATGGCGGCTCCGTCCCCTATGCCAGCGTGACGATCCGTCCTTTGGCAGAGGGAGAGGAGGCAACATACGAGAGCCTGGAGGAAGCCATGGAGGCTTTCGGAATTGATGCGCCTATTGTGCCTAAGGAGATTCCAGAGAGGTTTGAGCTAGCAAAGGTATGGGCCTCTAATCAAAAAGCCGGCATTTTAATTCATGTAGATTATAAGAGTGACGAAGGGGTTCTCCAAATTCGATATAATGAAGTAGCTGTGCAGGAGTTTAATACACTGGAAAAGGAAAATGAAGTTGTTGATTCCTATTTTGTAGAAGGAGTTGAGCATAGGCTGACATCTGATTTGGGGCGACAAAAGGCAGTTTGGCAAAATGGAGATTTTGAGTGTAGGATAACTGGCAATATCACAGAACAAGAAATAATGGACATAGTTGATTCCATATATAGGGAGTGATTTTTGTGAAGTATTTTGGTAAAAGATTTCTGAGCAGTATTTTAGTATTGATTATGACTCTCGGGCTTCTCTGCACAATGGCCTCCGCTGCTGTACAGTCTAGCGCGTATCTTGATGGATATCGGGCAGTATTAACACCCGATTCCAATGGCGATATGGTTATTACTGTTGATGTGACAGGTGTTGGATATATGCCGGAAATCGGCGCGAAGACAATTTCTGTGTATGAATCTACGGACGGGCAAAGATTTCACTGGGTCGCGACTTATGAAAGCTCTGACTATCCGATAATGATGGGCTCCGGAAGTGTTTTTTACAAAGATGTGATTACCCATCAGGGAACAGTTGGCCGCTATTATTACGCCAAGGCTTGCGTTTATGCCGGCAACAGTACTGGCGGTGACGAGAGATATTGCAACACTGCCATTAAGCGCGCAATAGCTTAATGACTTTCTCACGTCTTATTAACAGGGCATAGCCCGCGCCTCTTTATTCATGTGATATAGAGAAGCGCGGGCTGTGCCCTGTTTGTGTATAAAAATACGCCCGGACTGCCGGGCGCGGAGGAAATTCCAAACCGTCCTTTTGTCACACTCCCGTGGGGCGGTGTTCCATCTGCCACCGCACATCGGAGCTCCGGAATCACCACCCCATCCAGGGAATCCGGGTCACCGGAGCACCACAGATACTCCACCGCCGCGCCGGCCTCTTCCATGGCCCGTCCGATCTCCCGCATAAACGTGTTTTTTCCCACGCCGGGACCGCCTTTTAATACCATCAGATCGTATGTGTCCTCCAGGTCCACCAATTCCGAAAACAGATTCCGGAATCCTTCTCCGCTGTTCGCGCCCACAAAAAAACTGGTTGTTTGTGCCATAATGATCGTCCTCCCTAACGTTTTTTCACATGCTCAGGCTATGCTGGGAGAACTTGACCTGACAGTGTTTTCCGGTAAAAATCTTCCTTCTTTTTCTCCGCGTTTGCCAATGTGACCCCTGTTTATCGCAACGAAAAAAGGGCGGGAAACCATTGTTTCCCGCCCTTTTTGAATCTTTCACGGATTCAGACTCCCTCTTCGTCCAAATCTTCGTCATGGTCCTGGCCAACCAGGTCGTCCTCTCCGCCCAGCAATTCCGTTGCCCGCATGCGGCGCTGATCCTTCGCCGCCTCCACGTTTCTATGGATCAGCTCTTTCACCATCCGGGGATCCTTCACATTTTTCAAATCCAAGTGCGGGATGCTCTTGTCCGAAGACACAACGCACACCGTCCCCACGCCGAAAATCCGCTGGCCCAGGCTCATGGTCAGCCGCAGGTCCCGGACCCGGTAAAGCAGCACCTCGTCGGACTTCACATTGAGAACGCCCGTCTCACAGAACAAGCGATCTTCGCTGAGACGGTACTGGGTGAAGGACAGAGGCATGCCGAAAAAGCGCTTGCGGTCCTTCCAGAGATAGTTGATGGGTTCCATACTCCCTCCCCCTTTTCTTGTCCCCAGTATACCACACCCTAGCGCATTACGCAACCACCATGATTCCAGCTCCATGCCCACCTGCCATCCCCCTAAATCCGTACCAAGTGTAAAACGAGAGGAACCCTGACGGGTTCCTCTCGTTCTTCCGCTCCGCTTATTCGAAGAATCTCTTCACTCTAATTGTCCCAATCCACGTACTCAAAGCCCGTGGCGGGAACAATGCCGTGGGCGGGGAACTCCGCGCCCTCCAGCACGTAGGTGTAGCGGATGTGGTCCCGGACGTTCAGCAGCACCGCCAGAGGCACCTCCGCCGCGTTGAAGTCCAGATACCCCAGGCTATCCTCCATGCGGACATAGAAGTGGGTGTCGCCGCCGGTAACGGCGGTGCGAATCTCGGCTATGACGCCCTCCTGTTCCTGGGCCTCGCCGCCGGGCTTCTGCTCACCCGCGGCGATCAGCCCCGCATGGGCCAGGGCCTGGCGGTAGTTCTTCTCGCACTCCGCTACCGTCTGCCCGGTCTCCACCAGCTGGTACTGCTGGACGTTGACCATGGCGTACATCTTCACCAGGCCGTCGTTGCCCTTCAAGGACATGAAGTAGGTGGGCTGGCCCGCGATGTTCAGCAGCAAGGGGAAGGTGGCCTGATAACTCATCTGCTGGACCCGGCTCTGGGCGGACACCTGGGCGGACTGCTCCGTGGCGCCGGCACAGGGATAGAACTTCGTCTCCTTGGTCCGCTGGTTGGAGAGGATGAAGCCGATATTCGACTGGTCCGAGGTGACGGAGGTGACGCCGGTATACATATACACGTCGTCGTCGATGGCGATATAGTTCCAGCCGCTGGTGGTCACCGTCACGTCCCGCTGGCCGAACATGGAGTTCAAAAAGCCGTTGTGATACATGCCATAGAAGTCGTACTGCTGCATGATGATGTCATAGGAGTACACCCGGTCCACCCAATTGGGGACCTGCTCGTAATACTCGCTCTCGCCGGTGATGGCGTTCACCAGCACGGCGCCCTTCACATCCACGCCGCCGAAGAGGCCGATGGTGCGCACGATCCGGGAGCAAACCCAGTAGGGCGTCCCCTCCTCGTCGATCTCAAAAACCGGCTCGTCAAACATCATGGTGGGATAGTGGAACCGAAGATGCCGGTATAGGTTCCGGCCAAAGTGCTCCGCCACGGTGTATTTCATCCCCTCTGGCAGACGGACCACCTCCACGTCCTGACTGACCATGTCGATGATGAGATAGGCGGGCAGGCCGTCACCCCGGTTGGTAAACCACTTGATCAGGTCCCCGTAGCGCAGGGAGGTCACTCGAACCGGGCGGCCCTGGTAGTTGATCTGGGTATAGGTGGGCAGGATTTCAAACTGGGACACCATGTCCGCCAGTTCACCCAGCTTCCGGGTGCCCAGCTGGGAGGCGGAGTCCGCGTCCAGCATGGGAATCTGGTCATAGGAAATCTCCTCCACCTCGGCGGTGAAATCCCCGGCCTGGAGGGTAAGAAGCTTGGAATAACTCCCCGCCCGGAGGACCACCCAGCTGCTGAGGGCGCCCAGGGCCATAGCGGCGACAAGGACCACTACCGCCAGAAAAGGAACGGTGCACTGCTTGCGGACGAAGTGGAAATAGCCTTTCACGCTGCCGTCCCCCTGAAAGCCGGAGGTGAAGACGGCACAGACGCAATACACCGCACAAAGGAGGAAGGCAAAGACATAAAATTCCTCGGCGTGGAGGTTCAAGGCAGGAAGCTCCAGATAGAAATAGACCAGGCCGAAGACCAGCGTCACCGCCAGATTGAGCAGGGTCCGGGTGAACGCGTTCCCCACGGCGCGGCGGGCCTTTCGGGCTTTTCGGGGACGGGAACCGGGGCCTCCGCCCTGGAAGCTCTCGGGGTTAAAGCCTCCACCAAAAGCATTCGGCCCCCCGAATTGGAATGTAAAGGGCATAAAAGACGCCCTCCTTTCTTTCTCTTTACACAGTATTTTACAGGAAATGTGTGAACAAATCAAGTAGCCCCAGTTTGCCCTGAAACGGGAAAAACATGAGGCCGGGATTTGCGTCCCGGCCCCACATGAAATCCTCTTCACGCCTGTTCCAGATTCTGTCAAGGTTCCCGAACCGTATTTTTCTTTCGGTCCTGGTCCCCGCGTCCGTCAAAAATCACGCGAATCCTTCCTCGCTCCTGGGTTCCCCGCGGCCCTTCCTTCCGAAGGAACGGGGCAACGGGGCGGTCAGGCGTCCTCTTCCTCGTCGTCCTCCAGGGGCTTCGAGGGCTCCAGGCCATCCACATGGGGCGTGGACGCCTGCTCCGAAACCATGGTGGTCCGTCCGTTGAGGCGGCCGCCGTTTTCAATGACGAAGGAGACGGTGGTCACGTCGCCGTTGATGGTGCCGGTCCGCTCCAGCTGAACGTGGTCGTGGGACACCAGATTGCCCTCCACCTGTCCGGCGATCCGGATAACGTCGGCCTCCACAGGGCCCTTCACTTTGCCGGTGGCCGTCACGATGACATAGCCCTTCAGGTTGACCTCGCCTTCCACAACGCCCTCGATCTGAACCACGCCCTCGCCGCTGAGCTTGCCGGTGACAATCAGATCCTTGGCAATGACCGTGCTGCTCCGGGGTTCAGGGAGCTCGGGAATGTCGGCGCTCTCCTTCCGTTCGTTGTCGGTCTGGGATTCCATCACGGGAGTCGTCTTAGGTTGCCCTCCAAAAAAAGCCATTTCATTCACCTCATTTGCGAAATTTAAAACAGTATACCATACCGCGGCTGGGATTACAAGCCTGGACCCGGACAAATCCCTGGGGGAGGCTGCCAAAAAAAGGGGATGGATTTTGGAAGGGCGGGTTTAAAAGCCGTCGAAAATGGCCGAGCCTCCCGGCCGCCGAAGCCGCCGGACCCCCACCGTCAGCATGGGGAGGGCAAAGAGGAGCAGGGCGCCGTAGCAGATAGCGCCGTAGCCCTTGTCGATAAGCTCCGTCAGGCCGAAGGTGGAAACGCAGATGCCCAGGGCCGTCACCGCCCCGGTGATCAGGGGCCGGACCAGCTGGAAGGAGCGCTTCCGGAACAGGGCGCGCTCCAGCCGGTCTTCCAGCGCCTTGATGAAGCCGGCGGCGGTTTCGATCAAGGTGCCGAAGAGGACGATTTCAAAGAGCGCGTAGAGCCAGGGCGTTTGGAGGCGCTGAAAGATCGCCGTTACCGGCGTCTCGGAGGCCAGAGCCGCCGGTAAGTCGCAGCCCATGGCCAGTAGCAGCGGCAGGGCGGGAGCCGCGCCCAGAAATCCCGCCAGAATTCCGCAGGTCACGGCCTCCCGGCGGGTCCGGAGATCCCGGAGGGTATAGAGAACCATGGAGACACAAATCAGATTGTAGGCGGCATAGCGCAAGCCGCCCAGCAGCCAGCCGGGAGCGGCCTGGGCCTTGCGGAGCTCGGCGGAAATAAGGTCCCCGAAGCGGAGAAAGACGGCGGCGAAAAAGAGGATGTAGACAGCGTAAAGCACGTAGGCCCACAGGGACAGGGCCCGCTCCATCGCCTCCGTGCCCTTGAGAACCAGGAAGATGACGCCGCCGGAGAGCAGAGCCACGCCGGTCCAAGGGGGCAGCCCCGTCAGGGTGTGGAGGGTGGCGGCGGCGGTGGCGTTGACCACCCCCAGCACCAGAAGGAGCATGGCGTCAAAGACCAGATCGTAGAGAAACCCCACCGGGCCCAGAAGGCGTTTCATCATGGAACCGTAGTCATAGGTGCGGAAAACCCGGACAAATTCAAAGGTAACGGCGCAGAGCAAAGCCCAAGCCGTCGCCGTGGCCCCCAGGGCCAGCACGCCTCCAAGCAGTCCGTAGCGGCCAAAATACCGGGCAATCTCCGCCCCGGTACCGTAGCCGCCGCCGATCAGCACCGATTGAAACACCAGGCCGGGAGTCAGGTATCGAGTCCGTTTGCACATCGCCAAAGCCTCCTGTCCGTTTGTCCCATGTATATGGCGGAGACGGCGGCGGATATGCATAGAGGACAGCCGGAAGCGCATAGGTCTTTTCCAAAGGAGATGAGTGACGATGACGATTCATGTGGTGCGTCCGGGAGAGTCCGTGGACTCCATTGCCGCCGGATACGGCGTGTCTCCCAGGCGCTTGGCCGCGGACAACGCTCTGCCCGGGAACCTGGCCCTGGCGGTGGGGCAGACGCTGGTGGTGCGTTTCCCTCGGGAAGTCCATGCCGTGGCGGCCGGGGAGACATTGACTTCCATTGCCGCCAGCTACGGAACCTCGGTCCGGCAGCTGTGGCGGAACAACTGGGAATTGGGCGGCGGCGAGATGCTCCAGGAAGGACAGCTGCTGGTGATCTCCTATTTTGAGGAGAAGCTGGGCGCGGGCGTGTTCAACGGCTACGCCTATCCCTTCATCGAGCCCTCCCTTCTGGCGGAGCAGCTGCCCTATCTCTCCGCTATGGCACCCTTCACCTACGGAATCTCCGCAGGAGGTGGCCTTTTGCCCCTGGACGACGAAGCGATGCTGGAGGCGGCCAGTGCCCGGGGGACCCAGCCGGTGATGCACCTATCCACGCTGACGGAGTCCGGGCAGTTCGACACCGGGCGGGCCATGTTCATCCTGACGGATTTCGAGGCCCAGGGCCGTCTGGCGGCAGAGGTGCTGCAAACCGTTCTGCGGAAGAACTTCGCGGGACTAGATGTGGACTTTGAATACTTGCCGGGCCAGCTGGCGGAAGCCTACGCCGCCTTTTTGGCCCGTCTGCGGCAGCTTCTGGCAGCCCAGGGGCGGTTCCTCTGGGCCGCGCTGGCTCCGAAGACCAACACCCAACAGCGGGGGTTGCTGTATGAGGGACATGACTATGCCGCTGTGGCGGCGGCGGTGGATGGGGTGCTGCTGATGACCTATGAGTGGGGCTACACATACGGCCCGCCCATGGCCGTCGCCCCTCTCCCCAACGTCCGGGCGGTGCTGGATTACGCAGTGACAGAAATTCCGGCGAAGAAAATCTTCCTGGGAGTCCCCAACTACGGCTACGATTGGCCCCTCCCCTTCGTCCAGGGCTCCACAAAGGCCCAGTCCCTCTCCAACCAGCGGGCCATCGAACTGGCGGTCCAGTACGGCGTAAGCATCGAATACGACGAGACCGCCCAAGCGCCCTTTTTCCACTACACCGACGCCGGGGGAACCGTGCACGAGGTCTGGTTCGAGGACGCCAGAAGCCTGGATGCCAAGCTCCGTCTCATCGCCGGGTACGGCTTCCGGGGAGCGGGGTTTTGGAATCTTATGCGGCCCTTCTCCCAGACCTGGCTGGTGCTGGACTCCCTTTACGATATCCAGGAGTGACCCCAAGTCTCCCCCTTCACCCGGCAAAAGCCCCCCAAAAACGCACAGGGACCCCAAACGGCAAAACCGTTCAGGGTCCCCAAATTCCGCAAAACGAACAGCCTTACGCCAGGAAGCCCTTGAGGATGCAGTCCTCGGCCTCCTCCTCGGTCAGTCCCAAGGTCTCCAGCTTCAAAAGCTGGTCCCCGGCGATCTTACCGATGGCCGCCTCGTGAACCAGCTGCGCCTCGGTGCAGTTGGCGGTAATGGCGGGAATGGACTTGATCTTGGCCTCTCCCATAATAATGGAATCGCACTGGACATGGCCGAAGCAGGGCGCGTTGCCCACCATCCGGGGGTAAAACACCTGCTCGGAACGATCCTGGGCCACAGAGCGGGAGATCACCCGCCCCTTGGAGTCCTCTCCCTCCAGAACGATCTCCATGTCGCTCTCCGCCCGCTGCTCCCCGTGGGTCAGCAGCCGCTCTGTCACCACGGCCTCGGCGCCCTTGCCGCAGACGATCTTCGTGGAGCGCTTGGTGGAGTCAATCCCGCGAATCTGAACGGTTTCCATCTGGATGGAGGCCCCCTCCTCCAGATAGACCACGGTCTCCGGATTCATAATCCGGCCGCCGGTGCCGTCTCCCTCGCCATAGTGCTTTTCAGTATAGGTAACCCGGGAGCCCTTGCCCACATAGAAGGTGTGTACACCGTCGTGGCGGGACTCCTCCCCGCCGCAGTTGTGAATCCCGCAGCCCGCCACGATGTTCACATCGCAGCCCTCGCCGATGAAGAAGTCGTTGTAGACCATCTCCCGAAGTCCGGACTTCGTGATGATAACGGGAATATAACAGGTCTCCCCCACTGTGCCGGGCTTGACGCGGATATCAATGCCGGGCTTGTCCTCCTTCGGGGTAATCTCAATATGCTCCGTGGACTGGCGGCCGTCGCAGCCGGAGTCCTTGCGAATATTAAAGGCCCCCACGGGCTTGCCGATGAGATCCGCGATCTTTTCCAGCAGACCGCGGTCAATTGCCGTGTCCATCATTGGGCCATCGCCTCCTTTGTCAGTACCGGGCACCCAGCCAGGGTGTCCGCCAAAATCCGGGGCAGAATCGCCTCCGGGGTCCCCCGGTGGCGAAGCCGTCCGTCCCCCACCACGATGACCTCGTCCGCCAGGGAAATGATGCGCTCCTGGTGGGAGATAATAATCATGGTGGCCCCGCCGGCGGCATGGAGCTGCTCGAAGGTCTCCGTCAGCCGGGCGAAGGACCACAGGTCAATGCCCGCCTCCGGCTCGTCAAAAATCATCAGCGCGGCGTTCCGGGCCAGGATACTGGCGATTTCAATGCGCTTCACCTCGCCGCCGGAGAGAGAGGCGTCCACCTCCCGGTCCAGATAGTCGTTGGCGCAGAGGCCCACCCGGGTGAGGTACTGGCAGCAGCGGTCCTTGGAGAGTTTCTCGTCTCCGCTGGCCAGAGTCAGCAGGTCACGGACCGTCAGGCCCTTGAACCGGGGAGGCTGCTGGAAGCCGTAGCTGATGCCAAGCTTAGCCCGGTCCGTGATGCCCATCGCCGTAATATCCTGCCCGTTCCAGAGTATTTGCCCGGCGGTGGGTTTCACCAGACCCATGATGCTCTTGGCCAGAGTGGTTTTTCCGCCGCCGTTGGGGCCGGTGAACACCACCAGCCGCCCGTCGCCGACGGTAAGGGAAATATCGTTCAAAATACCCAGCTCGCCTCCGTCCTCCCGGACGGCGTAGCTGAGATGCCGCAGTTCCAGCATGGGAAATCCTCCTTTGATCGGTGATGCTGTGTCCGACTGCATTTTACCAGACACGACAAAAAAATGCAATGCGCGTTCTGGATTTTCCTCTCTATTTTACCCAAACCCGCCCCACTTATCTGTTGCAAGTGCAACTGTAACCGATTTTTTTCCTTCCGCATACACTGGGAGAAAAAGGAGGGACCCCTCATGGAACACACAACCCAAACCCCGGAAGTCTACGATTTTCGCCAGTATGACCGCCTCTGGCAGCGGGTGGCCCCGGATTTGGAGCCCTATCCCGACATGGCGATACGGTCGGAGACCTCACCCCCCACAGCAGCGCCGACGCCTTCATCGCCGGCCATCGCCCCTGCGCCGGAGTCCCCCGCCGTCCCCGTCCCGGCAAACAACAGCCTGAGCCTCCGGCAGGAGAGCCAGCTCCCCGGGGCGGAGCGCAATCCCTGCTGCATGGGTACCGAGGCGGCGGAGATGCTGGAGGTTCTCACCGGCTACATGGAAGCAGCCCTGTCGGACCGGCGCTATTTCCTGGCCCTGGTCCGGCAGGCGCCCTCCTGGGCCCGGCAGTCGTTACGGGACATCGCCTCAGACCTCCAGGACCAGTCCCGGCGGCTGATGGCGGCCTATTACCTCATCACCGGCCGGAGTTACCGCCCCAGCGTCAGCAGTGAACGCATTTACGTAGGCCGCTGGTGTCCCGCCCTTCGGGAGCGCTACCACAGCGCGGCGTGCAGCGGCTTTAACTACGCCCGCTCCGCCGAGGACTCCATCGATCCCTGCCTTGCAAAGCTCTTCGAGGACTTGAGCAAGCAGTCTTACGCCCACGCGGAGGAGCTCATGCGGCTGCTCCAGCGGAGCCTGCAAAGCACATAATGGAAAGAAAATCAAAACCTCCGGCTAAGCCGGAGGTTTTGACTCTTCTATGAATGGTTTTTGTTTGCGAGAGGCGGGCCCGTGCGTCCGAATTCACCCCCAAGTCCGCTTGATCATATCCCGCTCGTGCTGGTTCTCCACCCAGTTCTCCAGGTATCCGCAGTCATGGCAGACATAGCGGGCCACGGGAATCCGCTTCACGGTCAGCCTTCCCGTAATGCAGATGCTGTTCGCAAGGTAGCGGTGGGCATCGTCCGGAACCCGGATGACGTCCGCGGAGCCGCAGACGGGACAGCGTTTTGTGTTCTTCATTTACTTTCGGTCCCTCCACAGTTTCCAGAGCCGGTCCAGCAGCGGCAGCAGCAGGAGAAGCAGCAGCAGATTATTTGGTACATGGGGCATTGCGTACCTCTCCTTTCAATTCTCCTTGTAGAGCTTCATGGACAGCGGGATGGAAAGCGCCGTTCCCACCGCCGCCCCTAGGGGAAGCAGCACCGCCAGGGGAACGGACAGGCTGGGGAGTTCATCCACCATGTCCACAAGAACCCCTATGGAGATCATCACGCCGAAGATCAACACCATGAAAATCATCCTTCCCCTCTCCACGCCGAAGCGCAGCACCGCCGGTAAGGTGATATCCAGGGAGATGATTCCCACGCAAAGGCTCGCCAGCAGGGTGGGAACACTGGGCGCGCTTCCCGAAACAATCCCCACCGCCGCCTGCACCGCCAGGCAGAACACCCCCACCGCCGCCATGCAAATCCAGCCCAGCACGTACTTGCTCAGCACGATATCCCGCTTGGAATAGGGCATCATGGCCGCCAGCTGATTCCAATGGCTCCGCTCGTCATAGGCTATGGCCGTATAGGGCAGCATGGAGCACCAGACCACCAGGAACACCATATTGAACGCACTGTTCACCATGGACAGCAGCACCAACACCAGGACATAAATTCTCATCTGCTTCCAGATCACATAGAAATCCTTCTGTACCAGCGCTTTCATCATTTCGCTCCTTTCACCATAAAGAGGATGATATCCTCCACCGTCGCCCGCTCCAGCTCCAGGCCCGCCGGGACCTCCTCCCGCCGGACCAGGGCCCGGACCCCGCCGTAGCCGCTGGCCTCCCGGCCCAGGACGGCCTCCTCCCGGAGGCTTTCCAGCTGCTCTGCCGTCCCGGCAAAGACGCCGTAGGTCTCCAGAAGCTGGTCCTTCTCGTTGCAAAAGAGGAGCCGCCCCCTGTGCAGGAAGGCAATGTAATCACAGAGCTTCTCCAAATCGCTGAGGATATGGGAGGAGATCAAAATGGAGTGGTCCTCCTCCCGGGTGAACTCGTTGAAAATCTCCAGCACCTCGTCCCGGACGATGGGGTCCAGGCCGGAGGTCGCCTCGTCCAGAATCAGCAGCTTTGGCTGGTGGCTCAGGGCCACGGCGATGGCCAGCTTCATCTTCATGCCCCGGGAAAAGTCCTTAAAGGGCTTCTTCCCCGGCAGGTCGAAGCGGCGGAGGTAGCCGTCGTAGGTCCCCTGGTCCCAGCGCTTGTAGGTCCCCGCCATCACCTTCCCCACCTGGCCGACGGTAAGGGTTTCCGGGTAATACGCCTCGTCCAAAACGACGCCCACGTCCTCCTTCACGGCCCGGAACTCCGGGGAGGACGCATCCACCCCCAAAACCCTGGCGGTCCCGCCGTCAGGGCGGAGGGCGTTCATCAGCAGGCGAATGGTGGTGGATTTGCCCGCGCCGTTCTCCCCCACCAGGCCGCAGATGGTGCCGCTGGGCACGATAAGATTCAAGTCCTGAATGGCAAACTCGCCAAAGGACTTGTGCACATGGGTCAATTCAATCGCGTTCATACGTGTTCCTCCTCCAGTAGGATGCGCAGCATGCCGGTCAGCTCCTCCACCGTCAGCCCGCAGCTCCTCGCCAGTTCCACGGCGGCGGTCAGGTGGTTTTCCAGCTCCCGGAGCTGCTGCTCCCGAATCAGGTCCAGATTTTTCTCCGCCACAAAGCAGCCCTTTCCGGCCACGGTGTACAGGAAGCCCTCGGCCTCCAGCTCGTCATAGGCCCGCTTGGTGGTGATGACGGATATTTTCAGGTCTTTTGCCAAGGCCCGGATGGAGGGCAGAGCATCCCCCGGCGTCAGCACCCCGGCGATGATCTGGGCCTTGAGCTGGGAGTAGATCTGCTCATAGATGGGCTGGTTGACGGTGTTGCGGATGATGATTTCCATGGATGGCCCTCCGTTTCACTGTTAATATACAGTATACACAGAATAAACAGTTTGTCAAGACCCGGGGAAAAATTTTTTCCCCGGTAGGGATGGATAATTGACAACGGAGAGCAGATCATGGATAATGGAGGAGAAGCTTATTGAGAATTCTCATCGGCGCCCTATAGCAGGCCCTGTTTGAACATGCGCTGAACGCCGGCGCGGATCCGGGGCCTTCTCTGCCGTTCATCTGGGAGGCGGCTCTCATTCCTGATTTTCACGGGGGTATGGCATGGAAACCATCAGCGGCATGAGCAATTGGCGGTTGACCCTTCGCCGGGAGGAGGGCGGCGTCGTCCTCCTTCGGGCGGAAACCTGCGACGCGCGGGCGGTGCTGCCGGACCGGCTTTTCGGCCTGCCGGTGACGGCGCTGGACAACCACGCCCTGGCTCCGGAAGGCCGGGAGATCGAGGGGGAACGCCTGACGATCACCTGCGGCGTCCCCGGCCAGAGAGAGTGGGACAACCGCCGGATGGAGGAGCTGACGCTGCCCGCATCGCTGGAGCGAGTGGGAAATTACGCGTTTTTGAACTGCTCTGCCCTGAAAACCCTGCGCCTCCATGACGGCGTAACCCATTGGGGCAGCGGGGCCTTGATGAACTGCCGTCTTCTGGATACCTTCTTTCTCACCCGGACGGAGCCGGAGCAGGGGCCTTCCCTGGCGTACCTGGCCGGAGAGCTATACCGGGAGCTGGACGTGACCGTCACCGAGACGGACGGCTCCGTCTTCCGGCTGTTGTTTCCAGAGTTTGTGGAACTCTACGAGGAGAACATCTCCGCCCATCACTTTGACTATTTCATTTCCGGCGCGGGCTATCCCTATCACCATTGCTTCCGGCAAAAACGCCTGTCTCTCAAGGAGTACGACACCCTCTGGCGGGATTTTCTCGGCATGGAGCACGACGAGGCCGCCGCCATCCGGCTGGCCTGGTTCCGCCTCCGCTGGCCCGTGGAGCTGGGAGAGACGGCGGCAGCGGGCTACCGCGCTTTCCTGCAAAGCCATGCCGGGGAAGCCCTTTCCCTGCTTCTGGAAGAGGAAGAGGCCATCTCCCTTCTCGTGGCCGAGACCCAGCCGGACCGGGAGTCCCTGGCCGCCGCCTGCGCCCTGGCCCGGGAGCGAGGAAAGACCGCGGCTCTGGCGGTATTGCTGGAGGAGCGAAACCGGCGTTTTCCCGCCGGATGGGAAAAATCCTTCGCGCTGTAAAAGGACTACAATGTATGGAACAAAAGGACTTTGCTGAAATCGGCCGGGACATCCTCTTCGCCTCCCGGAACGAGCTGTATATGAGCCTGCCCTATCTGGACACGGCCCTCTGCGCCCTGGTCTTCGCCCCGGGCGGAGGCGTGACGCTGTCCCTGGCCACCGACGGGGAGACGCTGTTCTACGACGGTCCCTGGCTGGCGGACCGCTATCTCCGAAGCCGGGTGTGGCCCTGCCGCGCCTATCTCCACGTCATCCTCCACTGTATGCTCCGGCATCTGGCGAAAAAGCGCGGAAAGGTCCCGGAACTGTGGGATCTGGCCTGTGACACGGCGGTAGAGAGCATTTTGGACGAGCTGGACTATCCCTGTTTAAACAGCGGCCCAATTCCTCAGAAGCAGAAATTCTACGGCCAGTGCCGGCGGAGCATGCCGGTGCTGACGGCGGAGGGCATCTACCGTCACCTCCTGCGGCAGGACCTGCCGTCCTATGAAGCCGCCCAGCTCCAGCGGGCCTTCCTGGTGGACGATCACGGCCTCTGGGATCCGGAGCAGCAGGACGACCAGGAACAGAGCCAACGCCAGGACCAAAAATGGCAGGACCTGTCCTCCAAGACCCAGACGGGCCTGGAAACGGTGCTGTCCGATCAGGGAACCGGCGGCGAGGCCGTCCTGGAGCAGGTCCGGGTGGCCGTCCGGGACGACGTGGACTACCGGGCCTTTCTCCGGCGCTTCGCCGCGCCGAAGGAAGTGGCGGCGGTAGACGGAGACGCCTTTGACTACGGCTTCTACTCCTACGGCCTCCGGCTCTATGGGAACATGCCCCTGGTGGAACCACCGGAAACCCGGGAGGAAAAGCGCATTGAGGATTTCGTCATCGCCATCGATACCTCCATGTCCACCTCCGGGGAACGCGTCCGGCAGTTTCTGGTCTGTACCTACGCCATTTTGCGCAGCGCCGGGACCTTTACCCGGAAGGTCAACATTCGAATTCTCCAGTGCGACGACCGGATTCGCGCCGACGACGCGATTCAAGACCTGGAGGACTTGCGGGCCTATATGGAGAACTTTCAGCTCACCGGCGGCAGCGCCACGGATTTCCGCCCGGTCTTTCAGCACGTGGCCAAGCTCCAGGAGGCGGGAGCTTTCGCCAGCCTTCGCGGACTGCTCTATTTCACCGACGGCATGGGCGTATACCCGGAGAAGCGAACGCCCTATGAAACCGCGTTCATCCTTTTGGGCGAGCCGCCTTTGTCGGTAAAAATGCCTCCCTGGGCCATCCGGCTGGTGCTGGAGGCCCCGGACCTGGACCGGGCTGTGGAACAGCTACCGGAGGAAATCGACCTGAGCGAGCTGCCGGAGCTCTAAGAACCTGTTTAAAATCTCCATGCACGCTGTCTGGACAGGTCTTTTCCCACCATACTGCGTCAATTTTCCTTGAAATCCGTCAGGATTCCCGCGCAAAATTTCCTTGTCTGGCGGGAAAATCCCCGCCCATCCGGCATACCTGGAGATTTTAAACAGGCTCTAAGAGGAGACGCCATGCTGCATGAAATCATGACCCGGCGCAGTGTCCGCGCCTACCTGCCCAAGCCGGTTTCCAGGGCGGATATCGAACTCGTCTTGCAGGCGGGGGCATTGGCCCCTTCCTCAAAGAACCGCCAGCCCTGGCACTTCACCGCCACTTTCGGAGCGGCGAAGGAAGAGGCCCTGGCCGCCATGAACCAAGGACTGGAGGAGGAAATCCGCCGTCCTCTTCTGCCGGAGAGCGCCCAATACCTCGGCGGAGCGAAGCGAACCCTGGCCATCATGCGGCAAGCTCCGGCCGTCATCTTCGTCACAAACCCGCTGGGTCTGGATCCCAGACAGATACTGACAACCGACCAGCGGATCTTTGAACTCTGCAACGCCCAGTCTCTGGGGGCCTGCCTGGAAAATATGATGCTCCAAGCCACGGCGCTGGGCCTGGGCAGTCTCTGGATTTGCGACGTATATTTTGCCTACGACGCCTTGTGCGGGTGGCTGGGCAGCCAAGGAACCCTAGCCGCGGCGATAGCCTTGGGATATGCCGCCGAAACTCCGCCGTCCCGACCTCGGAAGCCCTTGGCAGAGCTGGTGGAATGGAAAGAATAAATGGAAGCACGGCCCACCGAGAGCAGCGGCCCCTACATTGATCTTCCGATAGAAAAGAGCCGATGAAGAAAATGAAATCCAGGCCGATTTACCTACCAGGCCAGCGACAGCGAAAATAGAAATACGCCAAGTCCAGCAGCACCAGCTCCCGTTGCACTACGCCGCGTGAGAAGTCATTCCTGGCTTCGGCCAGTCATTCAGGCGCGCCCCCGTATCGCAGCCCCGTACTTCTTTTTCTCTTTTGGACCGTGCACGGCCCGTTTTCTCGTTTTCTTCTGGCAAGAAAAAGAGAAAATGGGGGGTGCAAAGCACCAGCCATCTTCATGGCTGAAATCCCCCCCGCCCGCAAGGGTGAGAACCAGTCCCGTCCCCCGCCGGGGGACCAGGAAGGACCATCTGCTATGAATATCAAACAAGCCAAACAGGAAATCACCAACACCCTGAAAGCCTACCTGGCCAAGGACCCCTTGGGAAATTATCTCATTCCCCCAGTCCGCCAGCGACCCATTCTGTTAATGGGCCCGCCAGGCGTGGGCAAAACCCAGATCATGGAACAGGTCGCCGCCGAAACCGGCGTAGGCCTGGTGGCCTACACCATCACCCACCACACCCGCCAAAGCGCCGTGGGCCTGCCCTTCATCGAAAAGCGCAGCTTTGGTGGAAAGCCCTACTCCGTCACCGAGTATACCATGAGCGAAATCCTGGCCTCCGTCTATGACCTGATGGAAAAAACCGGACTCCAAGAGGGCATCCTTTTCCTGGACGAAATCAACTGCGTCTCCGAAACCCTGGCTCCCATGATGCTTCAATTTCTCCAGTGCAAAACCTTTGGCAACCAGCGCCTGCCGGAGGGCTGGCTCATCGCCGCCGCCGGGAACCCGCCGGAGTATAACCGCTCCGTTCGGGACTTCGACGTGGTGACCCTGGACCGGGTGAAGCGCATCGACGTCCGGGAGGACTTCGCTGTCTGGAAGGAGTACGCCCGGCAAAAGGGCCTCCACGGCGCGGTGGTGTCCTATCTGGACATCAAAAAGGAAAACTTTTACCGGGTGGAAACCACGGCGGAAGGCATCCAGTTCGCCACCGCCCGGGGCTGGGAGGATCTCAGCGAATTGCTGACGGTCTACGAGACCCTGGGGCTCCGGGCGGACCGGGAGGTCGTGGGGCAGTACATTCAGCTCCCCCGCATCGCCCGGGACTTCGCCAACTATCTGGAGCTCTATCATAAATACCAGAAGATTTACCACGTGGACGAAATTCTAAGCGGGTCCTGGCGGCCCATCACCCTCCGGGAACTCCGGGTCGCCCCCTTCGACGAAAAGCTGTCCGTCATGGGGCTGGTTCTCTCCCGCCTCTCTGAGGCCGCCCGGGAAACCCGCCGGCAGGACACCCTCTGCGAATACCTCCACGCCGCCCTGACGGAATTCAAAGGGGCCCTGGCCGCCGGGAAGCCGCCCCGGGAGACCCTGGAGTCCCTGGCCCTTGGCCGCCGGGAGGACTTGAAGCGAAGCCGGGACGCGGGACAGCTGGATAAATCCCGCCAGATTCTGGCACAACTGGAGATCAACGCTCTGGAGGACTATTGCCGCCGCCTTACAGAGGAGGGTTTGACTTCCGGAGAGGCGGCCATGGAGGCCATCCGGGGATGGTTTGGCGGAGAGGTGGAGAAACGAAGCGCCCTGGCTCAGGAAACCAAGGCCCAGCTGGACCATGCCTTCGCGTTTCTGGAAGAGACCTTCGGGCAGGGCCAGGAGCTGGTCATCTTCGTTACGGAGCTCACCGCTTATCCCGACACCAGCTGGTTTGTGGAGACCTTCGGCTGCGACGCCTATTTCCGTCACAACCGGGAGCTTCTCTTTGACGACACCCGCCACCGCATACGAGAAGAAATTGCCGCCGCCAAGGCGGCGCAGGAGGCGCGCCATGACTGAGGATTTGAAACGCATTGAGATCATTCTGGACGAGAAGGTCCGCCCGGCCCTCCGGGCCCACGGAGGAGAAATCTCTGTAGACCGCCTGGAGGACGGCGTGCTGTACGTGAAGCTTCTGGGCCAGTGCGCTGGGTGCCCCTCCGCAGACCTGACCAACGAGACCCTTGTGGAAGCGGAGCTCACCCGGGCCCTTCCCGAGCTGGTGCGAAAGGTGGCGGTGGTGCAGACCGTCAGCGACGAACTGTGGGAGCAGGCAAAGCGCCTCCTCCGGGACCATCATTTGTAATCCCCGGAGTGGTATAAATCACCGGTCCGTCTCATAGGGTGTACCAGGCTGAAACGATGGGAGGACACTATGGACAACTTGCAGATGGACGAGAAGCTGGCCCAGCTCCGGCGCTGCCGCCGGGGGATGGACACCCTGAAAAAGGAGGCGGAGGCCCTGGAGGCCGAAGTGAAGGCGGAGCTGGAAAGTCGGGGCGTGGAGCAGGTGGAGACTCCTCACTATAAGGTCTCCTGGAAGGCGGTATCCAGCACCCGGCTGGACACCCGGGCGCTAAAGGAGGAGCGGCCGGAGATTTATGCCCGCTATGCCGTTTCCGCTGTTTCAAAGCGGTTTACCGTGAGCTAACGGGCGCCCGAAAAGCGGCGGCAAGCGCTTTCGCTCTCGATTTTTTAAGAGAAACCGGCAATTAAAAAGAGGCTATCCGGATGGGCGGATAGCCTCTTTTGGCGCATTAAAGCCGCTGCACATCCACGTCTCACCCGTATGCAGCCCCCTGCAAACAGAAATGAACCCCACGGAAATTCAGAGAATTTCCGTGGGGTTCAACCATTTCCCGTCTCGAAAGCCTCTACGCCACCCTATCCCGGTCAGTCATCTGGAAAAAGGGAACTCCGGCGTCGTCCTTCCTTATAAACAGCAGTCCAAAGGACCCCGGCCCGCAGTTACTCGCAATGGCGGAGGACGCTTTCTGTATATAAACCCGCTCGAAGGGGCAATACTGCCGCACCAGATTTTGAATATACTGGAGCGTCTTCTCATCCATTCCGGAATAGGTGATGAACAACACCCGCCGGTCTATGTTTCCGGTATTCTGGAGCGTCTTCTTGATATACCGCTTCGCCACGTGCATAAAATTGCCCATCTCCATACTACCCACCGTCATCCGGCTCTTTTTCAGCACCAGAACCGGGTGCAGCAGCAACGCGTCGCAAAGAATCTGTATCCGTTTGGAGATCAGACCGGCCTGGCACATCATATGGGTACTGTTGATGATAAAGGCCGAAGAGATCAGCCGCTCCACCCGTCTCACCACTTCCACGATTTCCGCTCTGGTGGCGTGGTGCTCCGCCATATAGGCCGCGCACAACACCGACAGGCCCATGCTGCTGGAGAGATGCCCGGAGTCAATCACCGTGACATTCTCAAAGGACTTCGCCGCCTCCACGGCGTTCTGGTAGCCATCGCTGACATACCTCGCCATACTGATGTGAATGATATTCTGGGCCTCCGTCAGCTTCTCCGCGAAAAATCGCTCGTAATCCTCCACCTCCGGCGGCTGAGAGCTTCCCTTCCGGCCCCCGGCAATGTGCATCAGCAGCTCGTCGGGTCTCAGCTCCTTCTCATCCAGGAACCGCCCCTCCTCCGTGCAGACATAGTAGGGACACACGGAAATGCCGAACTCCTTCCGGAGGGACTCCGGCAGGTCGCACACGCTGTCCGTAGTGACCAGGATGGAGCGCCTTTGCGCCTGTTCGAAGATGAGAATGTCCTTCTCAATCTCCGCCTGCTGGACCTCCTCGTTCAGACGCACCAGACCCTTTGGCAAAATACTCAGCACCGCCGCCTCCAGCAGCGCGCCGCTGACGGGCTTGGCCAGATATCCGCTGAACCCCTCTTTCCGGTAAAGAAGCTGGTTGTCGCTGCCGGCGTTGGCCGTCAGGGCCACAACGGGCACATCCTGACACAGGCCGCCCGGCTGCACCCGCAGGGCATGGAGGCACTCGATTCCGTCCATCTCCGGCATGAGATGGTCCATGAGGATGCAGTCGTAATGGTGGTTCTGGGCCAGACGCAGGCACTCGGCCCCGCTGGACGCGGTGTCGATCTGAATCCTGGTCTCCGACAGCAGCTTTTTCACCACCATCAGGTTCATGTCGTTGTCATCCACCACCAGAATGTGGGCGTCCGGCGCTTCGAAGCTCTGCTGGTAGACCTCGCCCTCACGGGCCCGCGCCCGGGAATCCAGGGTGAAGGTCCCCAGCTCCTGCTCGTCCACAATATCCTGGTCCAGCACAACGACAAACTCGGAACCCTTGGTGTAGACGCTGTTCACGCTGATCTCGCCGCCCATCAGCTCCACCAGCTGCTGGACGATGCTCAGCCCCAGCCCGGTTCCCTCGATGTAGCGGTTCCGCTCTTCATCCACCCGCCGGAAGGCGTTGAAGATATAGGGAATGTTCTCCTTCTTCACGCCCTGTCCCGTATCCTCCACGGAATACCAAACCCGCACCCGGTTGACCGCCTGACGCTCACACCGGACGGAGAGGGTAACGGAGCCTTCGCTGGTGTATTTCACCGCGTTGTTCAAGAGGTTGATCAAAACCTGTTTGATGCGCACCTCGTCTCCGCAGAGCATGCTGGGAATGGAGGAGTCCACATGGAGTTTGAACTCCAGCCCCTTGTCCTTTGCCTTGATCCAGATCATATTGACAATCTCCGATAAAAGCGCGCCGGTCTCATAGGAGACGTTGACGATTTCCATCTTTCCGGATTTGATCTTGGAGATGTCCAGAATGTCATTGATCAGGGAGAGCAGCATCTTGCTGGCTCCCTGAATGTTCCGCGCGTTCTCCGCCACTTCCTCGGAAATGTCCTCCCGCAGAATGATCTCGTTCAGGCCGATGATCGTGTTGATGGGCGTACGGATCTCATGACTCATGCTGGAGAAAAAGTGGTTCTCCGCCCGGTTCAGCTCTTCAATTTCCTTTTTTTGCCGCTGGGAGAGGGCGTTCTCCTCCTCGTACATTCGGTTCAGGAACATGAGCAAAACGCTGGTGAGAAGACCCACCATAATCATGGAGAACGCAGAATCAAACAGGGCATTGTGATGAATATTGGACGCCGCCAGGGCCGGGACATAAAAGGCGGTGCCATAACAAAGCATGGTCTCCGCCATGCAGAGGCCGAAAAAAATGACTCTGCGCCTGCCCTGCAGGGTGATACAGACGTAGATAAAGCAGAGCACAAACCACTCCGGAACGCCGCTGTAAAAGCCTCCCGCAGAGAAAAAGGTGATGGGAAACAGCGTAAGCAGCAGCATGGCAATGAGCGTCGCGCCCATGTGGACGCGCCTTTTTTGGATGCTGACCTTGACAATCACCGCCATGATAATCAGGCTTGCCAACAGCAGCAGAATGTTCCAGATACTCCTGCCCATAGGCAGGGTAAACGCAATCGCGATCATGCAGACGCCTGTCACAATGCGGAACATCCGCTCGCGGAGGCTGATTCTGTGATCGGTGATAACCGCAAACCATTTTTTTATCATGAAGTCTTCCACTCCTCAGAACACGACATTTTCAGGAAGAACCCAGGGACTCCGGAACGCTTTCGCCCAGGTGCATACGGGCGCCATAGAACGGCCCGCAGAACCCGCGGATTTTATAGGGAGAGACCGGGCAAAGGAAACGGCTGAGCGCCTTTCCGCGTGGCGGACTTCTTCGTGCGAAATCCCCCCCAGTGGCGGAAGCTCCAAGCCCCCGTTCCGGCGATTTCCCTTCTATCCCTCAGAGTCCCTCGGCAATCCGCGCGCAGAGCTCCTCATGATTCCGCAGCAATGCAGCGTGATGGGCGTGGATGAAGTCCGCGTCCCCTCGCTTCCCCGCCATCTCCAGCTCTTTTGCCTGGGCGGAAAGAGCCTCCGCGCCGATGGTCAGGGAGGTGCTTTTCAGCGCGTGGACCTTAACCGCGTAGTCCGCCCAATTGGCACTTTCGTACAGGGAGGCGATCTCCGTCCGCTTCTCCGTCCCCTGGGCGCAGAACATCCGCAGCATCTCCCGGAAAAAGCTCTCGTCCCCGGCGCAGTAATCCAACCCCAGCTCCGTGTTCACGCCAGCCTGGGCCAGACGGTCATAGGCAAGGGCGCTCTCCCCGGTCTCCGACGGCATTGCCGTCTCCAATGGCTCCAACGATTCCTCCGCGCCAGTCTTCAGGGACGGCGCCTCCACCTCTGGCGCTTCTTCCTCCGGGGGAACCTCTTCCACAGGCGCGTCCTTCCCCAGGGGCCTTGCGCTGTACTGGATGCAGCTCTTGGGCAGCACCTTCCGCAGCACCCGCTCCAAAACGGTGCGCTCAATGGGCTTTGGGACAAACTCGGTAAAACCCTCGTTGCGGAACATCTCCCGGGCGCCGCTGACGGTATTGGCGGTCAACGCGATCACCGGCAGATCCTGATACAGTCCGCCGCGCAGCTCCCGGATCTTCTTCAAGGTCTCCACGCCGTCAAATCCCGGCATCATGTGATCCAGGAAAATGATGTCATAGGAAACGTTGCCGCACTGCGCCACCGCTTCTCTTCCGCTCAGGCAGGTATCCACTTCGATTCCATAGCTTCCCAGGACCCCCTTGGCTACCACGAGGTTCATCTCCTCGTCGTCCACCGCCAGAGCCCGAACGCCTACGCAGGTAAAGGGCTTCCGCCCCGCGGCCTGATCCTCCGCGAATCCCCGTTCTCCTGTCTCCCCGTTCAGCAAGTTCGCAACCGAGAGAGCGGAAAAGGGCTTGTGAATCATCAGCAGCCGGCTGTCGTGCCTCAGGTTGAATTCCCGCTCCGCGATGATCACCACCCGGAGGGTCTCCGCCAGCTCCTCATAATACGCCGGGTTTTCCTCATATTCCGCCTGAACGATAAACGCATGGGTCAGCTTATGGCTGCGGCAGATTTTCTGGAAGCCCTCAAAATTGTGCGCCTGAAACCCCTTGATGCCAAGCCCTTCCACCAGGTTGAGAATCAATCCGTCGTAATATTCCCGGACGTCATCGCAGCTGTACTTTTCCGGCTTGAAGTAGCAGACGATGCAGAGCTGGTCCGGGTGGTTCAGCACGATACAGGGCCGCTCGTCCACAACGCCCTGGGGGATGACCATATGGGCCGAGAGGCCCTGCTGCTCGCCGCTGGAAAAATGCAAAAAACCGCCCATGGCGTTCAGCAGTCCCTGGGCGATGGGAAGCCCCAGCCCCAGGCCGCCCGCCAGACGGCTGCTACCGGAGTCCGCCTGATAAAAGAGGTCGTACATCTGCGTCAGCTGGGAGTCCGTCATTCCGATGCCGGTGTCCCGGATGTCGACAATCAGGTTGATGCCGTAGCTCTCCCGGCGGTAGTTAATCCGGACGTTGATGCCGCCCTCTTCCGTGAACTTGATGGCGTTTTCCACCAGGATTTTCAGCACATGGGAAATCTTCTCCGCGTCTCCCACCAACCCCGCCGGAATCTTCGGGTCGATGTCAAAGACCAGCTCCAGATGCTGGCGGTTGCTTTGCAGGGCTGTCATGGTGATGACGTCGTTCAGCACCGAGGTAATCATGTACTCTTTCTTGGCGGGCGTCAGGGTACCTTCCACAATTTCCGTGTAGTCCAGCATATTGTTAATCTGGCTGGACAGGCGCTTTCCCGCCAATTTGATGGACGTCATGTCCGACCGGATGTCCGGGGAGAGCTTCTTTCCCAGGGCTACCTCACTGATTCCGATGACCATGTTGATGGGCGTACGGAGCTCGTGGGACACGTTGGACAGAAAGACGGCGTTTTGCTTTCCCGCAGATTCCAATTCCTTGAACACCTGTTCATACCACTTCCGCTGTGCGTTCCGCTGGTTGACCCAGTAGGACGCCAGGGCCACACCGCCAAAAACCATGAAGGTATCCAGCGCCAGACGGAAGGCCTCCAGGCCCCCCATCTGATAGGAAATGGTGTGGAAAACCAGACCGTGATACAGCAGGGCTAGTATGTATAGGAACGTCAACGTATAGAGAATCCGCTTTTTATTCAGCATGAACAGCACCAGCGTCAGAACGCAGGCTACGGCGGGGAGATCAAAAAGACTGGATTCATGCACGCCGAAGAAGAAGAATTCGGTAAGCATCAGTCCAGCACATAGGTTCTCATAAAGCCGGTTCGACCCAAGCCTTCCAATGTGCATCAGCCACACGCTGACGCCCCCGGCCATCATCATGGGAATCACCCAGAATTCCCAGCCCAAGACGATGGCAACCAGGCTCAGCATCCCGCTGAACACCGTGGTAATTACCGCAAGCAGCAGGTGCCGGCTCGTCTGTTCCTCCGCCCTCATGCTTTTTCAAACTCCTGTGTGACCCGTTTGATCAGCTCCTGGGGATGGTAGGGCTTTTTCAGATAGTTGGCCGCTCCCAGCTTGATGGCGTTGTGCACGTCCTCCTCCAGGCCCGACGCCGTCAGGAAGATCACAGGGATATCCGGGGCAAACTCTTTCATGCGCTCAAAGGTCTCAATCCCGTTCATTCCCGGCATATCAATATCCAGAAGAACCATATCGGCCTTCTCATTCTTCAGTTTCATCAGCGCTTCAATCCCCGAATCCGCCAGAATCACATGGTAGTCCTTTCCTAAAATGATCTTCGTCCTCGCCAGATTCATGTTGTCGTCATCGACTACTAAGATATGTTTTTTCATGTGACTGCCTCCCTGTTATGCTACGGAAGGGCGTTTGAATCCACCCCCTAGGGCCATGGCCCTACGGAGCCTATTCTAAATGATAATTACGGGAAAATCAAGCCTCTATTTCCGCTTTGGAAGGACTGGAGGCGAAGGCTTTTAGGGAATTTTCAATAGATAAAAAAATTCTTCGGACAGTGTCTGGGGAAAACTGTAAAAAGCGGATGGTGCGTTCCGTATCGCGTCACTTATGGGAGCGGACTCCCGCGGCTCCCATTGTTGACATCACATATCTTATCTATCCGTCAAGGGGATAAGAGGAAAGCGCCCACTGGATACACCAGCCCAAGTGGGCGCTTTTATCACAGGAAATTAGCTTACGCCATTACCAGCGGCTTCCAGCATATGATCGATCAAAATTCCATAACCTTTGGTAGGATCATTGAGCAGCACATGGGTTACCGCTCCCACAATCCGGCCATTTTGGAGAATCGGGGAACCCGACATTCCCTGTACAATTCCTCCCGTAATCTCCAGCAGCGCCGGATCCGTAACCTCCAACACCAGATCCCTGCCATCCGCCGCGCCGGAGGCCACTCTCAAAATTTCGATGCCGTACTCCCGTACTTCGTCTCCCTGGACATTGGCCAGAATCACCGCTTCCCCCGGCAAGGCCATCCCCAAAGGCACAGCCTGGCCCTCCGGAACCGTTTCCAGCGTTCCAAACACACCGCTGCCGGTATTCGCGTACAGCGGCCCCAAATCCCGGGTCAGGTCAAAATCTCCCCGCAGCTCCCCGGCGGAGCCCGCCTCCCCTCTTTTCACCGCTTTGACGGTGGAGGGCAAGATGGAGCCGTTGGAGAAGGGCATCAGCTGCGCCGTGTCCGTATCCGTGATGCCGTGGCCCAGAGCGCCAAAGGCCCCACTGGCCGGGTCATAGTAAGTCATCGTACCAATTCCCGCCATGCTGTCCCTGACCCAAGCGCCAATGCAGAAAACCCCCTCGTCATTCCGGGAGGGCTCCACCGACAAAGTCACACTGCCGCCATTCCGGTCAATTTGCAGGTCCGCGGCCTCGCCGCCGCTCTTTTGCAGCAGCGACTGAAACTGCTCCGTGGAGGTTACCGTGTCCCCTCCGCATTTGACGATCACGTCGCCGGTACGGAGTCCGCACTCCCTGGCCGGCGTGCCGCCGTCGGTGAGCTTCACCACCAGTATCCCCCGGGAAAACAGCTTCACGCCTACCGTGTGTCCCACCGGGACCAGCATGCGGGGCTCCGCCGCCCTCACAGGGCTGGCCCACAGCAGGCACGCCAGCGCCAGCGCCATCCCGGCGCCAAACGCCCGCTTTGCGTATTTTGAAGGTCCATACAAAAAAATCACCCCTTTCAATCACTCCCGGCGCCACGAACCCGCGAAGCGCCGTTCCAAACTCCCGGCGGGCCCGAAAAGCCCGCCTTCCAAAAAACGCCGCCGGCGTTCCCATTCCCGTCCCGCGGCGCCGCAAGGCGACCACGCCTTCCTTTCGAACGCGCCCGTGCTTTCCACGGCGGCAGGCTTTCGGCCCGCCGGCTGAAACGGCGCAATTTTGCCTTTTCAACCGCGCTGGCTATATCATTTGCGGAAACCGCGAATTCACCACAAGCAAAAAGCGGCAGCCTCTCCATGGCGGCGCTTGCCTGTTCCAGATTCCCAGGGCGCGAAAAAGACCCCGGAGGCAATCGCCTCCAGGGTCCTCCAGAAATTTTCAGTTTTACCGGCCAGCGTTCCCGGCGGTCAATCCCGTTTATTAAAAATTTTGAAAATGTCCTCAAAGGGATCGTCCTCGGGCTTGTCCGGCTTAGGCAGATCCTCCTCGCTCAGAGGCTTCAGCTCCGCCGCCGGGGAATCCTCCTCGGTCTTGGCCGCCTCCTCCGCCATCTTGGGCAGCTGGCCCGGCTCCTTTTCAAATCCAGTCGCAATAACTGTCACACGGATTTCATCGTCCAGCGTCTCGTCAAACGTCGCGCCGAAGATGACGTTGGCGTCGGGATGTACGGCGGCCTGAACCAGCCCGGCGGCCTGTTCGATTTCCTCCAGGCCGATGTCCGGAGACCCGGCCACGTTGATCAGGATGCCCCGGGCGCCGTTGATGCTGGTCTCCAGCAGGGGGCTGGAGATGGCCATCTTGGCCGCTTCCTCCGCCTTGCCCTTCCCGGCGGCCCGGCCCACGCCCATGTGGGCGAGACCCGCGTCCTTCATGACGGCGGTGACGTCGGCGAAGTCCAGGTTGATGAAGCCGGTGTCCCGAATCAGGTCGGAGATGGACTGTACCGCCTGGCGCAGCACGTCGTCGGCGATTTCGAACGCGTTGGCAAATGTAATCTTCTGATCCGTGGCGTGCTTCAGGCGCTCATTCGGGATGATGACCAGGGAGTCCACCTTGGTCCGAAGCTCCTCAATGCCGCCCTCCGCCTGCTGCATACGGCGGCGTCCCTCGAAGCCGAAGGGCTTGGTCACCACGCCCACCGTCAGAATCTCCAGCTCCTTGGCCAGCTCCGCCACAATGGGAGCCGCGCCGGTGCCGGTGCCGCCGCCCATGCCGGCGGTGATGAAAACCATATCCGTCTCCTCCAGCGCCTTGGCGATCTGGTTCCGGCTCTCCTCGGCGGACTTGCGGCCCACCTCCGGGTCGGAGCCCGCGCCCTGCCCGTGGGTCAGCTTCTCGCCGATCTGAATCTTATAGGCGGCGCTGGAGATGTTCAGCGCCTGCTTGTCCGTGTTCACGGCCACAAAGTCCACGCCCTTCGTCCCAGAGCTGACCATGCGGTTCACCACGTTATTCCCCGCGCCGCCGACGCCGATCACCTTGATGTTGACCACCGTATCGGGACTGGTTTCCAAACCAAATGCCATAGTGCCTGCCTCCTGCTATCATTTGTACGGCTCCCCCGGACCCTCGGGGAAGCTCCTCTCCCGCCGGAAAGGATCGCAATTTATTATCAACGCCTCCCAGGGTGTTTCCCGGGGATGTTTTCCAATTTCTTTCACCTGCAAGGCTTTTCCTTATTGTATGCCACTTTTTCGCTTTGGTCAAGTGCCTTGTTGCGTTTCGACGCAAATTCTGAAAAAAACCCGGCTCAGCGCACATTCTGTATGAGATAAATTCGCTCGCTGTCCAGCCGCAAATCGATGGTGCCGGTCATGTTGCTTTGAATTTTGTCGCTCTCCAGAGTCTTTGTCAGCTTTTTCAGCTCGAAGTCGTAATCCGCCCCATAGTCCATGCGCACCGTGAAGCGGCCGATGTAGTCCATGTTTATACAGGAGAGGTCGTCCATCCGGATGCCGTCCACATTCTCCGTCAGCCCCGCGGCGTCCAGCGCCTCCAGCAGCGCCAGAAGGCTGGTCTCCTGGGCGGCGTACTCCGTGGCCAGGGCAATGTTCGTTCCCACCGAGGGGGCCAGCAGCTCGCAGCCGGAGATACGCCCATACTGCCCCGTCTCTTTCTCCGGCAGCTGTTCCACAATTTTGCCGCCGCTGCTGACCAGCCACGCGCTGCCCTCCTGCACCAGGGCGAAGGGCCGCCCGCTCTCGTGGACCTCAATAAGCAGCGTATCCGGCAATTTGCGGTTGATGCGGATGTCCTCAATGTAGGGCAGCTGCCCCAGAATGGCCCGGACGATGTCGTACTTGTTCAGCACATAGAGGTTGGAGCCCAGCTCCACGCCGGAGGCCGCCCGGATCTCCTCCGCCGTATAGCGCTTCTGCCCGGTGACAACGATCTCGTCCACCCGGAAAAAGAGGGTCATGGCCACGAGAATGGCGGCGCAGATCAGCAGCACGGACAACAGCTTATAGAGGAAGCCGAAACCTCCCCTGCCTCTGCGCCGCTTAGAATGTTTCCGTCTCGCCATGGTCCCGCTCCAATTCCGTCTTTTATCGTCGAAACATTTCCAAAATGAAAAACAATTTATGAAAGCCGCAACGGACGCCGCTGCGGGAGGCCGCCCAGGCGTCCTCATTCCGGGCACCCTTCTCCGCGCCTATGCGCCAACGCACATCCGGAGGGCCGTGCCCCTTCGAAGAAAACACAGCCCGCGCTTTTCGCAAATGGATGGGTTCTAACTTCGCCGGTCCGGGGGAAAGCGCCTCCGCTTCCCCACCGGCCGGAGTCTTTCGATTCTCTCTACGCCGGAAGCTCCGCCTCCTCCCGGGCAATGTTCGCCCCCAGCGCCCGGAGGTCCCGCACCAAGTCCTCGTAGCCCCGGTCAATATGGCACAACTCGGACACCAGGGTCTCTCCCTCCGCCGCCAGGGCCGCCACACACAGCGCCGCCCCGCCCCGAAGGTCTGTGCAGCGCACCGGCGCGCCCCGGAGGCTCCGTACGCCGGACACCACCGCCGCCCGGCCGGAGACCCGGATGCTGGCTCCCATCCGGGTCAGCTCGTCTACGTGACGGTAGCGGTTTTCAAACATGTTCTCCTCGAACACCGTGGCCCCCCGGCTTTTCAGCAGCGCCGCCATGAGAATGGCCTGGGCGTCTGTCGGGAAACCGGGATAGGGCGCTGTCCGCACCGGCCGGACCGCCGACAGTCCTCCCTCCCGGGTACAGGCAATGCCGCCCCTGCCGGAGCACACCCGGCACCCTGCCTCCCGCAGAACGGCGGTGACGGTGGATAAATGCTCCTCCCTGGCGCGGCGGAGGAACACCTCGCCTCCGGCGGAGGCCGCGGCGCAGAGATAAGTAGCCGCCACAATCCGATCCGGCATGACGGTGTAAGTACAGCCATGGAGTGGCCTCCCGCCCTCCACGGTGACCGTGGAGGTTCCCGCGCCAAAAACTCTGGCGCCGCAGGCGGTGAGGAAATCCTGAAGGTCCACGATCTCCGGCTCCCGGGCGGCGTTGGCAATGGTTGTGATCCCGGACGCGCCGCAAGCCGTCAGCATCAGGTTCTCTGTGGCCCCCACCGAGGGCAGGCTCAGCACAATCTCCCGCCCGCAAAGCCGGGAGGCCCGGCAGCGGAGGACACCTCCGGCGTCGCTGATTTCCGCCCCCAGCTCCCGCAGGCCGGAGAGATGGAGGTCGATGGGTCTTGGCCCCAGCTCGCAGCCGCCGGGGTAGCTGAGCTCCGCCTGTCCGCACCGGGCCAAAATGGCCCCCAGAAAGATGGCGGAGGACCGCATTTCCCTGCACAGCTGGTCCGAGACGGCACAGCCTTGTACCTGCCGGGTATCCACCAGGAGGGTGTTCTCCCCCTCCCAGCGGGCCTCGCAGCCCAGGGCCCGCAAAATGCGCGCCGAGGCGTCCACGTCCCGCAGCCGGGGGCAGCCCCGCAGCTCCACCTGGTCCGCTGTTAGCAGCGTGGCCGCCAAAATGGGCAGTACGCTGTTTTTTGCTCCCTGAATGTCCGTCTCGCCCTCCAGGCGGCTTCCGCCTCTGATGATCAACTGACTCATTTCCGTCCCCTCCGCTCAAAGAATGGTGTAACGCTCCATCCTATGGGCGGAAGACTCCTCTGGTTACTTTTGCAGCTCCAACACGGTCTGATAAATCCGCTCCGCCGCGTCCCGGATGCCCAGGGCGGCCATGGCCTCCTCCATCTTTCTCCGGCGGGCCTCATCGTGGAGAATGGCACAGGCCGCCTGAAAGAGGGTCTGCCCGGAACACTCCATCTCCGTCAGTACCGCGACCCCGCCGGCCTCCTCCAGGGCCCGGGCGTTCTTCTCCTGGTGGTTGTTTGTGACATAAGGGGAGGGAACCATCAAAGCTGGCGTTCCCAGGGCGGTGAGCTCGCTGATGGTGGAAGCTCCCGCCCGGCAGATCACCAGGTCCGCCGCCCGCATCACCGGGGCCATGTCGTAAATATACTCCCGAACCCGAAGGGCCGGATGATCCTCCAGCCGGACGCCCTTTTCCCGCAGGGCCTCCAGCACCATGGGATAATCCTGCTTTCCCGCGCCGTGGATATGGTGGAAAGGCTCCCTTCCGGCCTCCAGGGTCAGGAAGTCCGCCATCTGGCGGTTCATGCCCGAAGCCCCCAGGGACCCCCAGAAAGAGACCAGCAGTGGCCGGCCATCGTCCACGCCCAAGCGTTTCTTCGCCTCCGCCTTCGTCATGGCGAAGAAGTCGCTCCGCACCGGCGTGCCCGTGACCACCACTTTTTCCGGCCTCCGGTAGTGCTTCCGGCAGGACTCGAAGCCCACCATAATCCGTCCGGAATAATTTTCCAGCATTTGGGTGGTCAACCCCGGAACCATATTGGACTCATGTACCGCCGTGGGAATCCCCGCCCGGGCGGCGGCCTTCACCAAGGGGTAGCTGGCATAGCCTCCGGTCCCCACCACAGCCTCAGGCCGAAAGGCCCGAAGAATGGCCCGGGCCTCCCCGGGCGCCCGGAGCAGGTTCCCCACGGAAATCAGGTTGTGCTTAATTTCTGCAGGCTTAAAGGAGCGGTGAAAGCTGGAAATATGCACCGTCGTAAAATCATACCCCGCCTTTGGAACCAGGTCTTTTTCCAATCCCCGCTCCGCGCCGACGAACAGAATCCGCGCCTGGGGATTTCGCTCCAATGTTAACTGGGCCAAGGCAATGGCGGGATTCACATGCCCCGCGGTTCCCCCGCAGGTAAAGAGCACCCGCTCCAAAGGTCTCGCCAACTTCAATCCCCCCTACAAAAGCAAATTCAAATCCCCCGGACACCCGTGCATAAATTCACGGCGTCCCGCACCGGGAACTTTTACGAGGAAGGGGCCAAGGCACCCCTGATTCCCGACGTTCCGCCTCCGGCGGACGCATCGAAAGAGGATGAAGTCCCCTCTTTGCGAAAGACCGGCCTAGCCGGCCTTTGTCGGCCGCATCTGCCGGGACACCGACAGCACGAGCCCCATCTCCGCCAGCTGAATACACAGCGCCGTGCCGCCGTAGCTGAAGAAGGGCAGTGAGATGCCCGTGGTGGGCAAAAGCCCCGTCACCACGGCGATATTCAGAAAGGTCTGCATGGCCACCAGCGTCGTCACCCCGATGACCATCAGGCTTCCGAAACGGTGCCGGGTGTGGAGGGCAATCCAATACCCCCGAAGAATCAGCGCCGCGAAGAGCAGCATAATGATGGTGGCCCCAATCAGACCCAGCTCCTCACAGATGATGGCGAAAATGAAGTCGTTGTGCTCCTCCGGAAGGAACAGGAACTTCTGCCCGCTCTTTCCAAGGCCCACACCCAGAAGGCCCCCGGAGCCGATGGTGATGAGGCTCTGGGAGAGCTGATAGCCCTTGTTCTGCGCGTCCGCCCAGGGATTCAGCCAAAATTGAATACGAGAGGTGTTGTACCCCACCACAAATAACGCAAAGTATAGGAAAGCGGCCGCCGCGCCCATAGCGCCAAGCACCCAGGCCCAGTTGATACCGCCCACCAGCATCAGCGCCGCGCCCACGCCCAGAATCAGAACCGCGCCGGAGAGATGGGGCTCCACGGCCACCAGTCCCGCCGTGAGAACCAAAATCAGGGCATAGGGCAGGATACCGTAGCGGAAGGAGCGCATTTGGTCCTTCTTTTTGGAGATGCTCTCGGAGAAGTAGATGACGATGGCCATCTTGGCGATTTCCGAGGGCTGGATGGTCAGCAGTTCTCCGATGCCCAGCCACCGGGTGGCGTTGTTCCGGGTAACCGCCAGGGGGTTGCCCGGAATGATGACCAAAATCAAAAGGACGATGGATACATACAGAAGCGTCTTTCCAATGCCCCGGAAGCGCTGATAGTTGATCTTGCTGATCAGCAGCATGGCGGCCACGCCCATGACGGCGAAGATGGCCTGCCGGACGAAGTAGTAAGTGGGGTCGTTCTTCTTGGTGGTATAGTAGGCCGAGGGGAAACTGGCGGACAGCAGCATCACCAGCCCGATGGCCGTCAGCAGCAGCACCAGCAGGCAGAAGGGCAAATCGATCGGCCCCTTGGCCAGCTCCCGGCTCTCCTCCTCCTTGGCCTGTTGGCGCAGGCGGATCTCCTGACGCCGCTGGGCCTCCTCCCGGCTCATGGGACGGCGGCGGGGCCGCCGCTGGGGGGCGGGGAAGGGCACAACCACGCTTTGACGGGCCTGAGAGGGCCGGCGGCTCTGAGGCCGCTGCTGGCTCTGGGCGGGCTTTCGCTTTACCGGCCGCCGCTGCGGCTCCGGGCGGCGGCGGGGCGGTTCCCTCCGCGCCGCGGACCCCTGATTTCCAGCCATAGGCTCCCTCCTTCCCCTTGATTCCTCCCGGTCTCTTCCCTGGAGAACAGACCGCTTCTCAGGCGTTCATCCGCCGCCGGGCGGCGAGTCAATACCGGCCCTGGATGCCAAACCAGGCCAGAAGGCAGCAGACGGCGGTGACGCTGGAAAATACCGTCACCAGCTTTGCCTCGCTCCAGCCGGAGAGCTCCAGATGGTGGTGCAGCGGCGCCATTTTGAAAAAGCGTTTGCCATGGGTGGCCTTGAAGTAGGTCACCTGAATGATGTCGGAGAGCGTCTCCAGAATGTAGATGATGCCCACCAGAATGAGAATCAGCGGCATATCCATGGCGAAGGCCAGGGCCGCCACCGCGCCGCCCATAAAGAGGCTGCCGGTGTCTCCCATGAAGACCTTGGCCGGGTGGTGGTTGTAGCAGAAAAAGGCCGCCAGGCCCCCCGCCAGGGACGCCGGGAACAGGGCCAGGGGCGTCAGCCGCCACAGGACCGCGGCGGCAGTGAAAAAGACCATCACCACAAAGGTCACGCTGGAGGACTGGCCGTCGATCCCGTCGGTGAGATTCACCGCGTTGACGCAGCCCACAATGACAAAGGCGGCAAAAATCAGGTAGAGAATCCAGTTGACCTCCACGGTGATGTTCACAAAGGGAACATACAGCGTGTTTGTCAGCAGTCCCTCATAGCGCATCAGGCTGAGGAACACCACAGCGGCTGCCAGCTGGAGCAGGAATTTCTGCTTCGCCGTCAGGCCCTCGTTCTGGTGCTGGCGGACCTTTCGGTAGTCGTCCACAAAGCCGATCAGGCCAAAAATCAGCGCAAACAGATACACATACAAATGCTCGAACTGTCCCCGCAGCATGGCCTCCCAGCCCATGAGAAAGGCGGTGACTCCGGAGCCGATGATGAACATGATGCCGCCCATGGTGGGCGTGCCGGCCTTCCCGGCGTGCCAGGAGGGCCCCTCTTTCCGGATTTCCTGTCCGGCGTGGAGCTTGCGCAGCTCCGCAATGACAAATTTGCCCAGCACCAGGGTCAGCAGAAAGCTGACACCCGCGGCCAGCAGCAGCGTAACGATCATATCTCTCCCTCTCTCCCCTCCCGGCAGCTCCGGGCGGGCTTTTTACTTAACTTACGGACATCGCCGCCGAATTCCCGCGGCCGGGATTTCAGCTCCCTTGGCAATACTCCGCCACGATCTCCCGTTCGTCCATATGGCGCTTCTCGTGCCCTACCTCCTGGTAGGTCTCGTGGCCCTTGCCGCACAGGACGATTACGTCCCCCGCCCCGGCATGGTCCATGGCCCAGCGGATGGCCTCCACCCGGTCCTCCACCACTTGATAAGGCGTTCCGGCGTCTTCCACGCCCGGCAGAATATCGGCGATGATGTCCGCCGGGCGCTCCGTCCGGGGATTGTCGGTGGTGACGACTACAAAGTCCGCCGTGGCCGCGGCCACCCGGCCCATCTTCGGCCGTTTGGTCCGGTCCCGGTCCCCTCCGCAGCCAAACAGGGCCACGGTCCGCCCCTTGGCAAAGCCCTTGACCGTTGACAGCACGTTCTCCAGGCTGTCCGGGCTGTGGGCATAGTCGATGAGGACGGTATAGTCCTTCCCCGGTGTGGGAACCACCTCCACCCGGCCCTTCACATGGGGCACCCGGGCCAGGACGGCGGCGCTCTCCTCCAGGGGAATCCCCAGGGCCAGGGCCGCCCCCAGCACATCCAGGGTGTTGTCAATCATAAAGCGTCCGGGGATATTCACCCGCACCGGGACCCGCTCCTCCCCGTATACAGCGGTGAAGGCCACATGATCCGCCGCCAGCACCGGTTCCTCCGCCCGGAGGTCCGCCTGGCCGGAGCTGGAAAAGGTCATGACGTCACAGGTCGCGTCCCGCAGGAGCCGGGGCGTCCACGGGTCCGCCGCGTTGACCACGCCGGCGCCGCAATTCCGGAACAGCAGCGCCTTTGTATCGCAGTAGGCCTCCATGGTCTTGTGAAAATCCAGGTGGTCCTGGGTCAGATTCGTAAAGACCCCCACGGCGTAGTCCACGCCGTATACCCGGTCCAGGGCCAGGGCGTGGGAGGAGACCTCCATCACCACGGACGTGCAGCCCCCGTCCCGCATCCGGGCAAAGAGCCCCTGGAGCTCGAAGGACTCCGGGGTGGTCCGCTCCGTGGGCAGAACCTCCTGCCCAATCATATTCTGGTTGGTGCCGATCAATCCCACCTTTTCGCCCCGGGCCTCCAAGATGGCTTTCAGCAGATAGGTCGTGGTGGTTTTCCCGTTGGTGCCTGTGATTCCCACCATCGTCATTCCCCGGGAGGGATGGCCAAAGAAGTTGGCCCCTACCACCGCCAGGGCCCGGCGGGAATTCCCTGTCCGCACAAAAGGCACGCCGACTTCCGGCGGTTCCTGGCAGAGCACCGCCGCTGCCCCCGCCGCCATGGCCTGGGGAATAAAACGGTGCCCGTCGGCGGCAAAGCCGGCCATGGCCACAAACAGCTCCCCGGGCTTTACCTGTCGGGAGTCGTAGCTGACGCCGGTGACCTCCTGGTTCAAATCCGCCGTGGCGTCCAGAACCGGAACCCCCTCCAGCAATGTTTCAAGCTTCATAATCGGTAAACCTCCATTCCGCCCTCAACGTTCCGGATTATTATAGACGGAATAAAACGCAATGTATACGGTATATCCTGTCAAAAACCACGCAAATACTGTCCTCGCATCTCTGCCGGTCCCCCTTCCTCCGGAGCCAATGCCCCGCATTCACCGAAGGGCTCCCCCGCCCGGGGACCGTCAGTCCCGTACGGAGCTGTCGCCGAAGCGTACGGTGACGACGCTGCCGGGGGGCAGCTGGGTGTTCTCCTCCCGGTCCTGGGAGATGGCCCGGACATTGCCGGAGCCGGTGCTGGTGGTACCCGCTACCCGCATGATAAGTCCCGCGTTGGTCAAGGCCTGATTGGCCTCGGCGGCAGTCAGCCCCAGGACGCCGGGCACGGTGCGGAGATCGTTGTTTTTCTCCTCCCCCAGGTACAGGACAATGGAGGCGTTGTTGGGGACAATGGCGCCACCCTCGGGAGTCTGGGCGGTGACCTCGGCGCCGCTGCCTACGGTACGGAAGGCAAAACCCGCGTTTTCCAGCCTCGCCTTGGCAGTCTCCAGATCCTGGCCCACCACATTGGGCACGGCGGCGTCGGCCCCCGCCAGCTGATCGGCGGTGTAATCCGGCTCCACGCCCAAGACGGGCAGAATCTCGCTCATAATCTGGCTGGCCGTGGGGGCCACCATATTTCCGCCGGAGGGGAAGGTCCCCGTGGTACGGCTGGGAGTGTCCATAGTGATGAGCATGATATACTCCGGGTCATCCGCCGGGGCAAAGCACATGAAGGACACCACGATGTCGCCCTTGGGGTTGGCGGCGGTTCTGGTGCCGGTCTTGTCGGCGGTGCCGGTCTTGCCGCCGATGCGGTAGCCGTTCACCTGCCCGTTCCGCCCGGTACCGGAAGCCACCACGTATTCCAGGCACTCCCGGACCTTGGCGGAGGTCTCCTCGCTGACCACCTGCCGGATGCATTTCGTCTCATGCTGCCGGAGGACGTTCCCCTCCCCGTCCAGCACCTGCTCCACGATGTAGGGCTCGTAGAGATAGCCGCCGTTGATGCAGGCCGCCTGGGCCCGGATCAGCTCCAGGGGCGTGACGTTGAAGGTCTGGCCGAAGGAATAGGAGGCCAGGGAGACGAGGTTGGTGTTGAAGTTCTTCTCATTGTCAAAGATACCCTGAGCCTCACCGATCATGTCCACATTGGTCTTCTCCATCAGGCCGAAGGCCTTCAGGTACTCGTAATACTTGCTGGTCCCCACCGCCTGGCCGATTCGGATGAAGGCCGGGTTGCAGGAGTTCCCCACCGCCTCCTTCAAAATCTGGTGTCCGTGGCCGGGAGCGGCCCGGGAGCAGTTAAAGGGCTTATCCCAGCCCTTAACCATGACGGAGCCGGAGCAATCGAAGGTGGTGTTCATGTTGATGACCCCCTCCTCCAGCGCCGCCGCCAGAGTGATGGGCTTGAAGGTGGAGCCGGGTTCGTAGGTGGAATCGATGCATTTGTTCCGCCACTGGCTCTGGAGGGTGTCGTTTTTGAGCTTGCTGACGGCCTCCTCGTACTCCTTCTCGCTTTCGTAGTCCTCCCGCTTTTTTTCCAGCTCCGTCAGCTGTTGGTCCAGCTTGGCCTTCAGCTTCTCGTTCCCCTCGTAGAGGACGCCGGACTGGTTGGAATCGTAGTTAGGATAGGAGGCCATGCCGAGAATGGCCCCGGTGTTCACGTCCATGACGATGCCGGCTCCGCCGTTGGCTGCATCAAACTTGCTGAGCATGGACTCCATGCCCTTCTCCAGGGCGATCTGGACGTTGATGTCCAGGGTCAGCTGCAAGTCGCTGCCGTTCTCCGCGTCAAAATACTGATCATTCTGAAGAAACAGCAGGGGCTGGTTGCGGTTGTCCTGGGCGGAGATGGTCATGCCGGCGGTGCCAGAGAGATCGTCTTCGTATTTGCACTCCAGTCCCACGCTGCCCACGTTGTCCGCGTTGACAAAGCCCAGCACGTTGGCCGCCATGGCGCTGTAAGGATAGTAGCGCTTGGAGTCCGCCCGGAGGAACACGCCGGTAATGGAGCGCCGCTGGTCCTTCGGGACCTCGTTGCCGTCCGCGTCGATCTCGCCGTTGACAAAGCGGCGGACCTCGTCGGCGGTCTCCTTATCCGCCTTCTGGCGGAGGATCTCATACTGGGACTTGGTGTTTTCCATCCTCTTTTCGATTTTCTCCTGGTCCATCTCCAGAATCCGGGCCAGGCCCCGGGCAATGTAGCTCTCATCCAAAATGGGCCGGCGGGTATAGGTCTCCCCCTTTTCCCGGGCCTTCTCCTCGGCCTCGTCCTGTGCCTTCTCCTGGGCCTTGATAAAGGCGGCGATCCGCAAGGGGTCCAGGAAGATGTTCTCCGCCGTGGTGGAGCTGGCCAGGATGTTGCGGTTCCGGTCGTAGATGGTCCCCCGGGAGGCATTGACCTTGGTTTCCCGGGTCTGCTGATTCACCGCCCGGGCCTGCATCTCCTCATGCTGGTTGATCTGGAGGTCATAGAGCCTCCAAAACAGCAGCAAAAAAGTGCCGACTCCCAGGATCAGCATCATCAGCAGCGTCCGCCCCCGGATGACCTGATTGGCCCGGCGGGCGGCCTCACTTTTTCGGTGGGCAAAGGGTTGCTTCGGGGAATGGTTCGCCATGCTTTTTCCTCCCAAATCAGGAAACGAATCCGGTCCGCTTTCCACGGGCCTTTGAAAACAGGGAGCAAGAAGACGCGCTTCCTGCTCCCGCCGGTGTACCCGGGCTTCTGATCCCGGAGCCTCGCGTCAAAAATCCGCCGGAGGGGGAAGGTCCCCGTGTGAACACCACCCTGAGACGGAATTCCGGAGAGGCCAACGATTTCATCGGTTCAGTATAGTGCGGCGGTCAATCGAAATATTCCACCACCGCGTAGACGCCCCCGTGGAGGGACGAGAGAATACGCTGGAACAGATTGGGCTCCTTCCGCTGATAGGCCACGGCGGAATCGCCCTCGGACAGGTCCAGGCGGTCCATCTGGGTGCTGCTGGGCTTGCCCATGCCGGCGGCCTCCGCCGCCTCTTTCACCGACGCCATGTCGAACATCTGCTGGTACTGGGCGGTCAGGTGGACGTGCTCCGTCTCCAGCTCCGCCAGCTGGCTTTGCAGCTTCACGGTCTCCGAGGACAGCAGCGTCAGCTCCACGTAGTTCATCAGCACCACCAGCGCCAGGCCCATGATGGCCGCCACGCCCAACACCGCCAATTTCGATACGTACTCCCGCTCCCGCACCAAAACCCTTGGCGCGGAGCGGACCTTCTCCTGCTTTCGGACGGCCTCGCCCGCGTGGCGCAGCTCCCGTTCCCGAACCGCGTAGTCCAGATCATAGGCCAGGCTGCCGTTCACCGCCTGTCTTCCGCGATACCGCGTTTCCCGTGCCGCCGCCGCCATGAGGCCGCCTCCTTTCATGAATGAATCTGCCTCCCGGCAGGGTCACAGGCCCAGGGCCTGTCCGGCGCTTAATCTTTAGGACGCTTCCAGTTTCTCCGCCGTCCGGAGCCGGGCGCTTCTGGCCCGGGGATTTTGTTCCACCTCTTTTGCCGAAGGGGTCTCCGGCTTTCCCAGCCGGACCTGGGGCTTTTTCCCGCAGACACAGACCGGGAAATCCGGCGGGCACGTACAGCCCTGCGCCAGCTCCCGCAAGGTCCGCTTGACTATCCGGTCCTCCAGGGAGTGGAACGTAATAACCGCCAATCTGCCGCCGGGGCGGAGCTTGTCCACCGCCGCCCGGAGCATGGGGGGCAGGGCCTCCAGCTCACCGTTCACGGCGATGCGGATAGCCTGAAAGCTCCGCTTCGCCGGGTGCTGCTTCTCCCGCAGAGCTGCGGGGGGCATGGCGGACTTGATGACGTCCACCAGCTCCAGGGTGGTTTCAATGGGCCTCGTCTCCCGGGTCTTCACCATGGCCCTGGCAATGGCGGGAGCGTAGCGCTCCTCGCCGAAGTCGTATAAAATGCGCCGGAGCTCCTCAAAGCTCCAGACGTTGACCACCTCCCGGGCCGTCAAGGGCGCGGAACGGTCCATCCGCATATCCAGCGGGGCGTCGTGCATATAGGAGAATCCTCTTTCTGGGTCGTCCAGCTGCGGCGAAGACACTCCCAAGTCAAAGAGCATCCCGTCCACGTCCCCCACGTCCGCCAGCACCTCGCCCAGCTGGTCGAAGTTGCTGTGAACCAGGGTCACCCGGTCCATCCAGGGAGCCAGCCGCTGCGCCGCCGCCTCGATGGCGGCTCTGTCCCGGTCGATGCAGAGGAGGCGGCCGGTGGTCAGGCGCCGGGCGATCTCCCGGGAGTGTCCCGCCCGGCCCAAGGTGCCGTCCACATAGGTGCCGCCGGGTTGAATGTTCAGCGCCCGGATGCAGGCGTCCAGCATCACCGGTGTGTGTTGATATTCCACAGGGTCTCACCCCCGATTCCGGCGGGCCCGGGCCAGCGCGTCCATGGCCGCGGCCATGTCCATTTCGCCCAGCATCTTCTGCTCCCGCTCCGTCCAGGACTCCTCGTCCCAAATCTCCGCAAACGTATTCAGTCCCACGATGGTACAGGCCTTTTTCAGTCCCGCGTAGTTCCGCAGGCTGGCGGGAATCAGCACCCGTCCCTGTCCGTCGGGCTCACACTCCACGGCGTTGGCGTAGAGTAAAGTCAAAGCCCTTGCCTCCGTGTAGGGCAGCTCGTCCATCTCGTCGGACATCTGCTCCCACTTGGCCTGGGGGTAAATGGTCAGGCAGTGCTCGGCGCCGATGGTGATATAGAAAACATCACCCAAGGCCTCCCGCATGGCAGAGGGAATCACCAGGCGGCCCTTGGCGTCGATGCTGTTATTGGACTTGCCCAACAGACGCGCCATCACGCCGCCCCCTTTCCCCTCTTTTTGGGACTTGGTGGGGTTTCGTACCACTTCTCTGCTTTATTTACCCACTTATCCCCACCGATGCTTTTTAGTATACGGAAATCTGACCTGAAAAGCAAGGATTTTTTTTCGACGAGAAACGGGGTAATTTCTCTAAAATCCTCCATTTTTCGCCCAAAAGCTAGAAAATAAAACGTTCGTTCTAGTTTTTTCGAACCAGTTTTCGGGGAACAAAAGTCCCCCACCGGCGCAACATCTAGCGACGATGGGGGGTGTTTTTTTGATTTTCGGTACATATCTGGTGGCAATCCGTATTTTTTTCACAAAGCCTTTGGCATTTTGCACAAATTTTGAACAATTTTATGTAAACTTAACCATTATCCTCTTCGTTTTCCAACCCTAACTCGCCCTCCAGGGGGGAGGATTTCAGCCATGAAGATGGCTGGTCCTTTGCACCCCCCATTTTCTCTTTTTCTTACCAGAAGAAAAAGAGAAAACGGGCCGTGCACGGTCCAAAAGAGAAAAAGAAGTACGGGGGGACGACGCGGGGGCGCGCCTGAATGACTGGCCGAAGCCAGGAATGACTTCCCCGCGGCGTAGTCAAACGGGAGCTGGTGGTTCTCGACTTGGCGTATTTCTCTTTCCGCTGTCGCTGGCCCGGTAGGAGAATCGGCCTGGATTCCTTCTTTCCTCATCGGTTCTTCTATCGATAGAACACCCGTAGGGGCCGCCGCCCTGCGTCCGCCGTTGGCGACTTTGCCGCTTACGGCGGCGGCGTACCCCTTGCGGGTGCTCGGCGGCCCGGCTCCCGCAACCGCCATGCTCCCAATACCTCGTCCCCCTCAACCGCTATGCTTCATCGGCTCTTTTATCGATAGAACACCCTGTAGGGCGGACAATTTGTCCGCCGTCCCCCCCGCAACCGCCATGTTACCGATGGCCCCCTCTCCCGAAACCACCCTCCTACCCAGGAAATCCCTTCCCATATTCTTCCATTATCGTCCTGCCACACAAAAGGGCAGACAGCCACCGGCCGCCCGCCTTTCAAAAATGAACCCTATTTCAGACAATCTGCATCCCCCGCCCTTGGCAAGGCTTACCCATTGTCCCAATGTCATTAAATTAAGCGATTTAAGGGCCAGATACGGCGTATCTGGCCCTTAACGCAATCCGGCCAATTGGGTTGCGCCGTTTAGCTGATTATGAAAAAATCGTGAACAATGCCGTAGACCACTTGACAGCCGCAGTATTGCATTATTAAAATGAAACCATAATTATCGCCCAGACAATTCGTAGCGCTATTGCGCATACCAAGGGGCAAAAGAAAACCATTTTTTGAAA
>CAJTFN010000018.1 GCA_910575815.1 Oscillospiraceae bacterium | reverse complement strand
TTTTATTGTATGCGGGGCTCGGAATTCTATTTGCCGAAATTCCTGGGCCTCGCCAGCTTGAATTTATTATATGCACCCGCCCCGGAAACCATTCTGGTCTGGACGCATCCAAACTTATTATATGCTGGGACCCGACTGATGATTCCAAACCGTGTCGGGCCTGGCGCGGCTCAGACCAGCACAAAGAAAGGCCAATCTCTGCTTGCTAAACCCAAGAGCGGAATAAGATTTTCTCTACTTGCATAGGATTCCCCCAAGTACAAAACAAGGAGAACGGCACAAGGAGGAGAATGTTATGGCTATTTTACAGGCGGCAAATGAGATGGCTACCGAGATGGGGATGGGGGTTGTCTCTACGATTGACCAGCTGAGGAGCTTTGTGCGAAAGGTTGTAGGAGACAACCTGGCCGACGTGCAGATTGAAAGCGCATCGCTGACCTGCATGGGAGAATGGCTGGGCATCATCTGACCCAAAAGCAGTACCCGGATTCTTTCGAATCCGGGTGCTTTCTTTTATGCCGCCTGAGTGTATTTCTTCTTCGTCGCCACTCCGCCGCGGTTGTGCCGGTCGGCTTTGTTGACAGCCAGCACCTCCCGGGCTTGGGCCGCCAGCAGCGGATGGAACTCCGGCAGCCGCTTCGTCACGTCGTCATGCACGGTGGTCTTCCCAACGCCGAACTTCCGCGCCGCCGCCCGGATAGTAGCGTCGTTTTCCACGATGTATTGCGCAATCCGAATCGCTCTCTCCTCGATATCCATGAAAATTCCTCCTCAAAAGATTTGATTTCTTATATGCATGCCAATGGGATTTGATTCTGCGATGATTTTTTGCCACTTCGCATATAATACCCCATCAAAAATAGGAGGAATTTGTATGGAATACAGCCGTATTTATAACATTAACTGCCTGGATGGATTGTCTCAAATTGAAGACGAATCGGTAGACATGATTTTCTGTGACCTGCCCTACGGCACCACCCAGAACCCCTGGGATACCATTATCCCGCCGGAACAGCTCTGGCCGCAGTATGAGCGCATCATTAAGCCTCACGGCGCGATTCTCCTGTTCGGGCAGGGCGCCTTCACCGCTGCTATGATTATGTCCAACCAGAAACTGTTCCGGTACAATATTGTCTGGCAGAAGACAAAGCCGACCGGCTTCCTGAACGCGAACCGGATGCCCCTGCGGAGCCATGAGGATATTATGGTGTTCTACAAGGCTCTGCCCGTGTACAACCCCCAGAAGTCTACTGGACACACACCTGTTCATTCCTTCACAAAACATTCCAGCGACGGGTCCAACTATGGGGCCACAAAGCGGGGGATTTCCGGGGGTGGTGCCACAGAACGGTTTCCTACCAGCGTGTGGCGGTTCGCGTCCGACACCCAGAAGTCTGCCCTGCATCCTACGCAGAAGCCGCTGGCCCTGTGCCGATACGCAATCCGAACCTACACTCAGCCTGGGGATTTGGTTCTGGACAACTGCTGCGGCTCCGGCAGTATTCCGGCGGCCGCCGCTCTGGAAGGCCGGCGGTATATCGGGATGGACAATGGGGCCTGTAAGAAGGAGGGGAGTCCCTACTTTGGCCGACCCTGGGCCGAGATTGCCACGGAGCGTATTGCCACGCTGCTGGAAGCAGCCTGAAATACTTTTCGGACGGACAGCATATAACGATTCAAACTTTTGAAAGGAGAATAAATCTATGCAGGATATTTTAGACACCATTGAAAACTCCCTTTACGGGATGGGCGAGGTTCTGGATGGCCCCACCGATGATTCCCTCACTTTTGTGGGCATCGACGGAATCAGATACACCATCAATGTTACGCAGCTTGTGGAGGAGGGGGAATGACTATTTGTTTCACTGGTCCACGCCCCTCCCAACTCCATGGCTACGATGAGCCGGCCCGGCCTCTGTATGCCCAAATCGTTGATTTCACACTGGATGTCATTTTGAAGTTTGCACGGAAAACCCCCGGCACAAACTTCATCTCTGGCGGGGCACAGGGGTTCGACCAGCTGGCCTTTTGGTCCGTAGAAAAAGCCAAACGGCTGCATCCCGAGCTTGATATCACCAACATCCTGTATATCCCATTCGAGAACCAACCTTCCCGCTGGAGCCCTGATGGGATGTTCGGGCGAAAGGAATACCCTCTCATGCGACGCCATGCGAACATTACTAGAATCGTTAGCCCGAACCCGGCCCCGGATGACTCAAGGGCTGCTGTGAAAGCCCTTCACAAGAGAAATCACGCCATGGTCCAAAACAGCGACCTCGTTATCGCTTTTCTGGCTGGTCGGAGTCTTGATTGGGAGCACTCCAGCGGCGGTACAGCAGAATGTGTCCGTTATGCCTGCTCCCAAAACCGGCCCGTGTTTGCAATCGAGTATCATCCTAACCAGAACCCCAATTTCTCAACCACGAAGTTGGGACTCTTACAGGAAAACAAACAAATCAACATTTTATAGGAGGTATTTGGTATGGGAAAACTTCAGAAGGGTTCCAAGGTCCGGCTCTCCGGGGACTCTGCGGATTTGTGGATTGCGGACTACAACGTCCGAGTAGACTCTCTCGCTACCGTTGAGGAAGAGCCCAGAAAGTATGCAAAGAAGGTGCTCGTAACCATCGACACGATTGACGGCGAAGGCAACGTGCTGGCCTTCGTTCGCCGGAGCCGGGTCATCCCGGTGGAGGTGAACTGATGGGGAAGACGGGATTCCGCTGTAAAATTCCGGATTGGTACGGTATCCACTCCGGCTTCAATCTGCTTTTGCGGCCCGGATACACGGCACTTGTTGGACCCAATGGAGCCGGGAAAACCACGCTGTTGCTGCAGTTGGATGAAATTGCGAAAGAGCGTGGATATGATGTGTTCCACTACTCCAACACGAAGGATGGCGGGGACAGAGCGAGGCAGCAATACCTCGACACTGGCAGCCTGGAGTATTTCGCAACATCTATCTGTTCTTCCGAGGGGGAGCAGGTTGCTCTCAACTTCGGGAAAACCGTTGGGAAAATTGGCCAGTTGGTCAAGAAATCCGTAGAGAATAATACCCCGCTGTTCATTTTGCTTGATGGGTTGGATTCCGGGGCCTCCATTGATAGGACCCGGGAGCTGATGAGTCTTTTCCAGCTGATGGAAAAGGATGCTGGCGTTATGCCTGGCGGGGTTGAACACGAGCTGTACATCGTGGCCGCTGTGAACTCATACAAACTGGCGAAGTATGGCTGCGTGGATGTTCGAACCGGGAATCCGGTGTCGTTCGGCAGCTACGAGGACTACGCAAAATTCATTTGCTCTTATTCACAATAAAGAAAGGAGATTTTCAAATATGTTGGTATATTTCACAATCCTGGCAATCGCCACCGTCCTGGCTGTTTTCCTGGTCCTGCCGGCCCTCACCATCTGCTCCATATCCTCTTGGGCACTTGTGGTTGTGGCCCTTAGCTTCATATGCCCTGGACTTTCTCTGGGACGAAAAGAAAAGCTGGGAAACATATTTTCCACTTGCGCGTTAATCCTGGCAGCCATCATGCTTATCGCAGGCTTTGTGGCCAGCCCACTCTTCATGTCGCATTCCTATGCATCCATCCTTGGCATCCCGGAAAAGACCGACATGGAGGAATATACCCCCTCCATCGAAACGGTGCCCCTTATGGACCGTGGGACGGCAGAGTTGCTGATGAACCGCACCCTTGGAACTCTGGTAGATGAGGTTCTTTCCTTCATCGAGTCCGAGTACGACCTCAATAAGTCCCAAGCCCAGGCGGTTTTTTCTCTGGCCTATGAGCAAGGCCACAGTGCCGGATTTGAGGAAGTTCTTACACACGTTCAATCGTTCGGCAGTTTTGCCAGCGATATAATCCGGATGTTGTAAATTGGTCTTTTGACCAGGAAAGAGCGGATTTTAATGAATACAATCATTGAGTACCTGTCCTACAATACCGGCTGCCGTGTGAAACACTATAAATGTGTCATCTCCGGCAACCTGACCGCCGAGATGGAGCAGAGCATTCGGGACTGTCTCTACGAAAGCGGCGTTGTGGTTGACGGATTTGTTCCCGGTTTGGTTGGGCTCCCCGCGACCTCGCCCAGCGATAGCAGTTCCGGCTTGGGCTGGTTTGAGTGGCAAGGCGCTGTCATGCTCACCTATAAGGAGCCCACGGTCAACATTGCAGCGGAACAATTGGTTGCGAATTTCATGTCCAGAAAGGGAAGCTGGGGCGGCAAGGGTACCCCTGTGCCTCATACCCCCTTGGAACAGGTCAAGCAGGCCCTGTATCTGGATAGCCAGGAGGTTCCCGGCATTTTGGATACAATTCAGGCCCCGTCCGAGAAGGACGCTGCTGTACTGGAGGTATGGAATGCTTTTGCGGATATTCCCATGGACCCCGAAACCGAGGAGATGGAGGAGTCTTTTCTTCATTTCCCGGCCCGAACGGGCAGGGAAACCATCTGGCACTGGTTTGACAGCAACTACTCCAAGGGTGTCCACGCCCTGCTATACGGCGATGGCGTGGACCGGACGGAGGAGATTGCTCGCACATGCGCCGAGAGCAAACGCCCTGGGGACAATCAGTAAAAAAGGAGATTTTACAATGACTGAAATCTATATCGAGAGTAGAAATGAAGACGGCGAGCGCCTTGTCCATCGTTTTGCATCCCGGGAGGCTCTTCTGAAAGACCTGAACAGCGAAGACCCCTCTATGGGAGACAATCACATTCTGCTGGCGTCTATGGCGGCTTGGTGATTTTCTCCTCGCTGGGCCGGAAAGAGCGGTATTATGCCGATACGGTCCGGACCATGGACATTGCGGAGTGGTTTTCTAACACAGAAGGGGAGGGGGTATAATAATGACAAGAGGGCTCCCCAATCCAGGGAGCCCCTTTCTCATACTTCTTTGTCCTTTTTGGTTGCCGCCGCCGCAACAGGGGAAAGCATCTCCATAGCGTCTTCGGCGGAAATACTGTTCTGCTCCAGAAATGCCGCCAGAGCCTTCATATCCTCGTCTTTCTTCTTGGAAAGGAGGGCCTTTTTCTTGCGCTCCAGAGCGTTCATTTCCAACTCGATTTTCTGGAGCTCCTCCAGATAACTGCCCTGCTTCTGCTTTGCCATACGTATCAGCCTCCAATGTAGTGATACCTCCATTTTATCCGGGCCTGTCCGGATTTATGCCATTTCCGAAAGAAATTCCCAAAATCAGTGTCGGACGGCGGGAAACACTCCCTACCTACCCACCATTCTTCTTGTTAAACCAAAGCCTGGAATCTCTTTTTCACAATTCGCATATCATGCCCACAACAATTTATTCAGGGAAATAAACAAGGAGGAATGGCAAACATGCTAACCTACAAAGACCTGTCGCCCGAGCAGCAGCTTTTCGTTCAGAAGGCCTTGGCGGGGGAGAATATCCTGGTGGATGCCTGTATTGGCTCCGGCAAGACAACGGCTATCCAGGTGCTCTGCAACGAGCTGCCGGCCACCAAGCGGATTCTGTACATGACGTACAACAAGCTGTTAAAATTGGATGCCAAGTCCAAAATCAAGCGAAGAAACGTGATGGTGACCAACTATCATGGCTTCTGCTATGCGGAGCTGGCCAAACTGGGTGTTTATCCCAACATCTCCGACATCATCCAGGAATACAACAAGCGAAGCCCGGATTCCGGCCCCTTTGACCTCCTTGTTTTGGACGAGTACCAGGACATTGAAGAAGAGGTCGCCATCATGCTTCGGCACTTGAAAAAATGCAACCCCCAGATGCAGATTATTGCGGTTGGCGACATGGAGCAGAAAATCTATGACAAAACCAGATTGAATGCCGCCGCCTTCGTCAACGAGTTTCTGGGGAGGCACTCCCGTATGGAGTTTACCCAATGCTTCCGGTTAAACAAGAAGCTGGCAGCGACTCTTGGAGATGTCTGGCAGAAGAAAATCGTCGGGGTCAACCCCAATTGTGAAGTTCTGACAATGGACTTTGAGGAGATTTTCGATTTCCTCTGCAAATGCGACCCAAGTCAGGTCCTTTGCCTGGGGTCTAACTCTGGCAAACGGAATGAGATGCTGAACCAGCTGGAGGCAGACTGTAGCGCAAAGTACAACAAGCGGACAGTCTGGGCCAAGATTTCCGAGCAGGATGGCGGGGCAACCCAGCCTACTCCCGACGCGGCAATTTTCACGACCTATGACGGCTGCAAGGGCATGGAGCGGGATATCTGCGTTCTGTTTGATTGGACAGAGAACTACTGGATGTCCCGCATGATGAAACCGGACGCCCGATACGAAATCATTCGCAACATCTTCTGTGTGGCTGCATCCCGGGCCAAGAAAAAGCTCATCATTGCGAGCTCCCGGAATGCCCTGTCGACAGAGACCTTGAAGGAAGACGAGAAGTGGGATATTCCCTATCAGGACATGGATATCTCCGGGATGTTCGACTTTAAGTACATTGAGGATGTCGAGGCTGCCTACAAAAAGCTGTCGGTCAGGGAAATCAGCCCCATGGGTTCCTCTATTGATGTGCCCATCAAGGACGCCATGATTGACCTGTCTCCCTGTGTTGGTATTTTCCAGGAGGCCGACTACTTCACGGGCTATGATATCGACAAGGCCATCGAGTTTTTCTTCCGAATGAACAAAGAACGGGAATACCTTAAAATCCCCGGCTTCAAGAAGTGGCCTGTTGAGAAAAAGGTCTTATACCTGGTTTCTCTGGAAACAGGGCAGAACCGTTATTGGCACCAGGTAATCCTTCCCATCGTGGCTCCCGAAAAACAGGACGAAATCGAGGCACGGCTTGCTACCCGGCTTCCCCGGGATGCCAGCGTCCAGGTTTCGTGCTCTCTCCCGTTCTTCAAGGATGGAAGCGAGGTCTTCAAAGCGGAGGGATTTGCCGACGCTGTCAAGGACAACACGGTTTACGAGCTGAAGTTCGTCTCTGAGCTAGGCCACACCCACTTCCTCCAGTGTGCCATGTACGTAGTCTCTCTGGGGCTGGAGCGGGGTATCCTCTGGAACGTCCGCACCAACCAGGCGTATGAGGTCCGTGTTCCCAACCGGACAGCATTCCTGAACGCGGTCGTGAAGGCAGTCACCAAGGGGCGTATCAAAACCTACGCCGACTCCAAAAAGACGGCCTCCAAGAAACCCGTCAGGGATACGGAGAGGGCCAGTGTCAGGACCTTCTGTAACCGCTGGTACAGCCAGTGCATCGGGGTCCGCAATACCGCAGAGGTTCTGGAGGCGGACGGTGTGCGAATCACTCCGCGCCGGCTGGCTGCCCTCGCGGAATCCAAGAATCTTAAGCTGCCCGTACCGGAGAAGGTCTTCGCCAAGTATTTCTTCGGTGTTGTGACGGAACTGGAAGCAGAGAAAAAAGCAAGACAGAAAAAGCGGGCCTCCTTATAAGGGGGTCCGCATTCTTTTGATTTGACAAGAGAAGAGTTCTGTGGGACCTGCCGTAGCCATCGCCTGCCCGACACAGATAGGTTCACATTCCTGGGGCGTGATTGATTTTGATGCTCCCGCATACCATCCCGGCAACAAAACTTAACAGGAGGCTAGAGGACACAATGGCAAAATCGCTTAATTCCGAGGGGAAAATCGCAGCTATCCCCTCTGTTCGGAACGAATACACTGGGCAGATTTGGACGATTGAGGACGTCCGACGCGAAGTTGAGAAGGTCCGCAGGCTTCTAACCCAGGAGGGATACAAGCCCGGGTTGGTCCGGTCCATCGCTTTTAACCCCCGGCTCACCAAATCCTGCGGCAGGACCCACCGATTCAGAGCAACTTTTGAGATGGATTTTTCCGTCAACTACTTCAAGAAAAGCGGGGCGGACTCCATCTGGGATACCATCGCCCACGAGGTCATCCATACGGTCCCCGGCTGTTTCAACCACGGCGATGGCTTCAAGGCTGCAGCGAGGTGTCTGGAGAAGCATGGGTATCATGTTGGACGGCTATGTCGGGACGAGGAGTATGCCAAGTACATCACACAGAAAAAGGCCTTTGGCACAACATACCATGTCGTCTGCGAGGACTGCGGCTGGGATGGCACCCGGCGGAAGAAACTTTCGAAAATTCTCAAGGGTATCATGCAGGAAGGCCAGCGGCGGTATAGCTGTCCGGTATGCGGCTCTCATAAGTTGTCCGTGTACAGGGTCGACTTCCCAGGCCTGGAGACACAACTCAAATCTATCAAGCTGTGATTCCCAGAAAGAAAAGCAGACTGGTCAATGCCAGTCTGCTTTTGCTTGCTCAGGTGTTCGATTGACCGGTTGACTGCGGGCTCATGCTCTCAGAAAGCCACTTCTCAACAGCCTCTGGACCAGGAACGCCGTCTTCGCAGAGGTCATAGACAATCATGGGAATCAGGTTTTGGGCCATTTCCTGGAAAGTCATGCTCTTGATTTCTTCAAACCTGCTCTTCGGAGCCGGCAGAAGAATCAATTCATTCGAAAACCAGTTGTTACCCTCCATGGCGCCAGAGAGTGTGTAGCTCACTTCCGTATCTTCGGAGAAATCGAACCCTGTAACGGTATATACCTCATCGGGGTGCTGGCACATATAGCGCCAATAATTGAACCCTGATGTGGTAACCTCGATGCCATCCAGGTCTCCCTCCCCGATAGCAAGGATATTCATCAGCACCCGGTCACCAACTTCAAGAAGATGGCCTGTTGTCTCCAGAATCTGCCCATCCTCTGCGAGCTTGTATCCGCTGCTCTTTTCCGGCTGTGGGAACTTATCCATCTTGAAATCTCCTTTCGTATCTTTTGCGCTAATTGTGGGTTGGAATATGGTATGCGAAATTAAGAATCCTTAATCCTATAGATAGGGGCAGGGCGATTCTGCCCTGCCCCGCTGCGTCAAAAAACATCCACGGTTTCCATGGGGATGCACTGACATTTCACATCCGTGCGCTCCCTCATCAGCTCCTGCATCTTCTGGGCCGCCTCGGTCAGCGTCCAATCGTTCTCTACCCCGGCGGCGATATCGCAGAAGATTTCGTTCATCGCGTCGAAGACCTTCTTCTCGAAGCCGGGAGCATTTTCGAAACAGGCCAGGATGAGATACCGCTTATCCCGCAGGGGATTGTTCTGGCCGGCCAAATTGAACGTGGTGACCCCCAGTTGCTGCTTCAGGGCAGCGTCAAAGGGACTGTCGTTCTTGTTTGCCTCTTTCACCAATTGTTGTTGGCCGTAAGCGTTGGGCTCGATGGCGAAAGCGATGCAGCCGGTCTTGAGAGCCGGGTTGTGAGGAAAATCAAACATAAGCCATACCCTCCTTAAAAAGCCTGCTGTTTGTCGTGTATTGATAGCCGCAGAAGCCGGCCCCGGTCACGCCCCGGCAGATAACGCCATGGTCCTTCTCAATGGACGCGCACCAGGCATCCAAAGCCTCCTGGGTGTTTGTCCGTCCATATTCGGAATCAAGGATACAGGCAAGCATGCCCATGGAGTCATCGAGCTCCTGGGCAATCACATCGCGCTGTTTCTGGCTTTTCGCCTCCACGATGATGCCGGCGACGCACTGGAACCCACCGCTGGGGGTGCGGAGCATAATACCCTTGGCGATGGGATAGGATTTGTTAGCCATAAAATACCTCCTTTAATTTGTAGGGGTATACTATGCGGATTCAGAAAATTCTATCACGAAAAAGAGAGGCAGCCGTAGCTGCCCCTCGTGGATTGGTTATGTTTTCTTGGGTTTCGACGCCGCAGCAAAGGTCATGCGATTATATCCCAGACTCTTGCCCAACACGTCGAAATAGTCCGACTTATAGTGCGTCGGCTCGGTGAACCCGGCGGCCATAGCATCTTCACGGCTCGCAAAGACTTCACTCAGCATCACAGACAGGAAGCGGGGTGTGTGGACAAGGGAGCCCTTGATTGGCAGCTTGCCCTGCGCCGCCGCCAGCATATCCTCATAACTCAGGACAGTGGCGTTATAGCCGCCGGAGAGGCAGAACACCTTACCCGCCGTCTCTAAATCGTCCTTCACAAAGACATCCGCGATGTCCTCGGCCTGGCGGCATTTTTCCCAGCCACGCTGACCATTCTTTTCCCAACAGATGAAAAACATTTCGAACTCCCCCCTTTTTACAGACAGAACTCCGGCTCGCCGTCATATTCGGTGCCGTATTCCTTGTTGAATTTCTCCACGGTAACACTCGGGACATAGCTGTCGCCATCAGGAACGCCACGGCCATCCCGCAGGACTTCCCGCAACGTCTCAGCATCGCCTTCCATGATAGGTTCCACTTCCTCGTCCTTCAGGTACAGGGAAACCCCCAAGCGTACCCAGGTCTTCTTGAGCGCGGAGTCATTCTTGGAAATCAGTTGGCCCATCTCAATGACGGCGCAGGCAGGAGAGCCTTGGCCAAATAACTCGCTGTCCGGCCAGATGGCGAGGCAGACAGGACCATAGGGGATGTCCTCCTGCGACATAACCCGAACAACATAGGCGCCTACGCAGGAATCACCGTACTTCTCAAAGGTCGGACCCCTGATGGGGGAGGGCGGGCCCAGGAGAATATAGTCCTGAGAGGTTCCACTTCTGGTATAGCCGAACATGCTTTCCGGGTCATCAATTCTAGGAACAGTGTGAAGCATTTTGTTGTCTCCTTTCAATTTGGCAAGTTGCCGCAGCACAGCATGGCTGTGCTTTCCTTATTCAACACAATTTTCCGCTCCTTTCAGCCATCAAACCAAAAGATGAACCGAAGGTCATTCCAGCCCTGGTGCTGAGCCAGGGAATTCCCGTTTATGAACGTGTGGAAGATACCGCTTTCCAGGTCGTATTCCATCGAGGTGACATTAGACACATGGAACACCTCGTTGATTCGCTCCTGGAGTTTTACGAGCTCGTCGGCACCGAGCCATCCGGTATGATGGAGGCGGTATCCCTTGGAGTCCTGCTCAAAATCGTGCCGCGTCACAAAAGACAGATTTTCAGGCAGCCCACGAGGAGGCACAATAGGTTGCCCGCCATATGCCCCGGCAACCAAATCAAAAAAATCGCGGTTACGGAACATGTGCGGCGCGGCATAGTGGTGCCAGGTGTCGTTGTGCTTGACCTCGATGTGCATGTGGATGCTAGTTCCCATGGTGAATTTCCCCTTTCAGTTTGTTATCCTTGGTGGATTTGCTATGGTGATATGCAAATCCGCCGGAAAGGATTCCTGTATACCAAGAAAGCAGCCGCCCCAAAAGGGCGACTGCTTCGTTGTATATCATGGCCACAGGTCCGATTGCGGGCTTCATGGGGCAATAGAGCCTCCAAGCGCATGCCGGAGTACACCGAGCCGCTTGCCCTCCCAGTCCCGAGGCCACCAATTCTTTGGTCGGCTTCAAGGGGCCACGCCCCAAGCGCAATCCCGAAGTTCATCGTGGTGCTTGCCTTCCCGAATCAATCAATATTGTATGCAGTTTCTCCAAATTTCATTCTCCCGTCAGCATCGTGTTTTTGCCCCCATTAGAGGAATAGTTTTTCAAAATTGCATATCAATATCATCAAGCAAATTTTTAAGGGGGAGTTTTCATGAAGTACATCGAAAAGTATGCAGGCGGCACCGCCAAAATCCTTCAGCAGGACGGTCTGATTCGCGGGGATGAGGAGATGCCCTGTCTCGTGTGTGGCGAGCCCACGCAGTTCGCAGACATCTGCTCCGAAGGCCGCTTTTGCAGCGATGCCTACCGTGACAGCTTTCACAAGTGATTTCTGAGGAGGCTTAGGGAGAAACTGCGTGAAAGACCCTCCCATATGGGAGGGTCTCAGTCTGTCGAAAAAAGGCCTGTCTTGCTTCGTTACCAGACAGGCCACAAAGTTAATGAGGGATAAAATGTACGAAGCGGCAGTGGAGGCGGGAGCAAAGCGTTTTCTGGTTTTCCACCTTGCCAGCTTTTTGAGGTTCATGGCAGCAAATTTAAGCCTCACCCAGTTGGAAACCTGGGCCAGACCACGGTAGTGAGTATACCGCATGGCATGCTTTTCTTTCGCATCCGCAAAGACCCGTTCAATGGTTTCTTTGCGGTCTCGTTAAGGTCTTCCTGGGGCAGCACGGCGGCAGCCTGTTTTGCACTTATGTCAAACAGGCTCCCAGTGTCGACTTCCGCATCGAGCACGTTGGCCTGATAGGATGCCTCAAATGCGGCAAGGGCTTCCGGTGTAGTTCCCAGAAGCTCCGCCACGGCGTCTTTTGTCAAAGCAGCCTCGCTGCCATTGGTGTTTTTATTGCCAATCTGGAACAATGACTTCGAAATATCGAACATGTTTCCCTCCTCAGAGCAGCAAAAATTTTACGATACCGGGCAAATCGCTGCTCAAAATCGTGGTGTAGTACCAGATGTTCAGGGCAGCGCCGCCAAGCAGAACCGCCGCAGCCAACAGCACCCAAAGAACCTGTGGTAGCTTGTTTTTCATGTCTCACCTTCCGAAAGGACCAGGGTGTACAGGGTATTCCCATGCTGGATGGTCCACTCGCCCAGGAAGCCGAACCGGGCGTCCGTGCGTGTAAGGGGATAGCCAGTGCCTTTGGTGACCAGGACAGCCTCCACCCAGGATGAGCCGCTGTAGGACGTGCAATAACGGACTTCCATGTCGCGGTTATCACTGAATACCGCACGAACGATAGTAAAAGCGTTTTTCGGCAGCTGGTCGCTGGGTGTATCCGGGTCCAGCCATTTGCGGAGCTTCTTCACCGCCTGGTGAGAAAGCGTCTTTTCAATGGTGAACCTATGCCGGATAGCCTCCGAGGGCAGGTAATACATGTCATCGCTGCGGGTATGGATGACAAACGGATTCTCCAGACCATCAATTTGACCTCTGGCGGCACCAATAGAAACAATCTCCTCCTCGCCATGTTCTGCAGCAAGCTGCTGCAAAGCCTCTGCGAAATCTTTAACCGAAATCATACAAAATCCTCCTTTTGAAATTGTTTTGTTTTATGCGAATTTAAGAAATGTGATTCCGGGCAAAAGAGAGGCCCCTGCTTGCGCAGGGGCTTCGTTTGCTGTCAGGCTACTTCGGCAGCCTCCTTGTCCAGAAGCCCTTTGAGATAAATGGTCGCATTCTCAACGGGAACCTCCTCGTAGCAATCCCGCATCTCCTCGTAGGACAGGTTACAGTCGGGATAGATACACCCTTCTGCGCTGACATACAGTTCCTCCACCATGATGCCGTCCTGTCCATCATCCTCAATACAGAATTCCTTCGTGGAATCAGCGCTCCCAAGGCCATTCTCGTATGCCCGGCCTCTCCGGAGAATCCACTTCTCGTCCCAGAAATCCTTATGTTCCTTCTGGGCAGAGTAAAATGCCAACCCTTTTACAATGGGGAATTGGTTCAGGTCCTCATGGAACTGGTCCACAGAGAGAGATACTCCACACCACTCAGGCTCCTCCATCTCGGGATAAACCTCCAACAGCGTTGTCGCCAGGTCCATCTGGTTCTCCTTGCCGTTGGTGACCACATAGAATTCGTACGGCATGACCCCGAATTCTCGCGCTCGCTCGAAGAAATAGCGGATAAGCGGGATGTTCAGGGACGGTTCACCGCCGGAGAAGGTAATGGTTCCGATGGAACCGACCTGTTCCAACAGGGCATCGACCGTTTGTTTCTCCATATCGAGGTTCTGGGCATCACCGCGCAGGCAATGGTCGCAGCACATATTGCACCGCCGGGTGACCTCCAGGATAAGCGAGTGCGCGCCAATTTTAGCCATAATAAATTCTCCTCTCGAAACGATATTCTCCTTGAATAGATTGTTGCCGAAATCTTATGCAAATTCACACAATGCAATTCTGCGCAAAAAATGAGCCTCTGCAGACGCAGAGGCCCATCGTCAGAAACCACCCCACTGTGGACGCCGGTATTCCTTGTCCGAAAAGCCTGCCCATTGGGGCTGGCGGTATTCCTCTGGCTCGGTGTATCGTGCCTCGATGTCCGCTTTCTCCAGAAACGGAGATAACTCACCATGGCCCTCGCGGGGAAGGAAGGGGGACCACTGGACGCTCATCAGTGTCAGACTTTCCCGAGCCCGCGTGATGGCGACGTATAGCAAGCGCCGCTCTTCCTCGCGCTCCTCGCACTTGTAATGGGGGTATACGCCGTCATTCATATACGGCAAAATCACCTTATCCCACTCCAAGCCCTTGGCCTTGTGGACAGTCGTGACAAGCACCCGGTCTCCCTGGCCGGTGTCCTCCACGGCGCTCAGAGTAATGTTCTCCAGGAAGTCCTCGACATGTTCAAAGGGCTCGACGGCCTTCTTGAGGATTTTGATGTCACCCATGCGCTTTTCGTAGTCCTCCTTGAACAGCCGCATCATAGCGTACTTATAATAAGTGTTCATGAAGACATCGATTCGGTCCACGATGTCCCGCTGATAGCGGCCCTCCAGGATGGCGGAAATCAGGCTTGTCATACTGCTTACGGCCCGCTTTGGGCCTTTGAGTTCGGACAGTTTGTCAAAGTCGCACCCACCCTTGTCGAACGCCTCGAACATCTTCTTTGCTGTTTTGGAACCGATGCCGTCCACTGTCTCAAAGAGGCCCCAGAACGCAATTTCGTTCCCAGGATTTGCCAGAAGTTTCAGGTAATCCAGCAAAGTGTGGATATGCGCCCGTTCGTAGAAGGAAATCCCGCAGTTCATGCAGACAGGAATGCCCCTGGCGGTCAACTCCGCCTCAACTTTCTTTGCCAGGAAGCCCGTACGAAACAAAATGGCCATTTCACTGTACGGAGTACCGGACTTGTGGGTCCGCTCGATTTCGGCGTAGATATGCCGCACCTGACTGTCGTCATCATTAAGAACGAATAGCTCCGGCCTGACTGCGCCGTGTTTGTTCGCCAGCATAACCTTTTTCTTGTCTGCATAGTCCGGGCTCTGGTTGATGACGGACAGAGCAAGGTCCACTACGCCGTCTGTGGAGCGGTAGTTGTTGCGGATGGGGAAGACCCCAGCGTTCCCGTAGTCATCCTGGAACCGCTGTATGAATTCGACCTCGCTGCCCCGGAACCCATAGATACACTGGGCCTCATCACCCACCACGGTCAGATGATTCACGCCCTGGGCCAACTTGTGGATGATGCTGTTCTGCAGGGAGTTGATGTCCTGATACTCGTCTACGAACACGTTGGGGAAATCGTTGTGAATCATACGCAGGATACTCTTGTTACCCAGCAGCTCATCGAAATATATCAACAGGTCGTCAAAGTCGACCGCGTTCATTTTTTTCTTCCAGGCCTCATAGTCAGGAACCAGGGTATCTGCAATCAGGCGGAGAGTTCCTTCGGAAAACTCCGAAATCTGCTCGTTCCGTTCTTCCAAGGTAATGGAGCAGTTTCGGCAGTAAGAGTAGAAGGACGCGATTTTCTCTTTTGGAGGAAACTCCTTCCGGCTCAGGTCGAAGTCGGCGCAGACCTTTTCCCGGCAAACGCCAATCAGCCCTGCGGCGTCTGTGCTGTCGAGAATCTGGAAGTTATGGCGGAGCCCGACAGCGCCTCCATATCTCCGCAGCAGCCGCACAGCGACGGAGTGGAATGTGCCGCCAGTAATTTTGACCTGTTCTTTTCCCAGCAGGTTTTTGATACGGCCCATCATTTCGTTGGCGGCTTTATTCGTAAAGGTCAGCATCAGGAAGGAGTCCTCCGGCTGGCCCTTGAGAATCCAGTAGGCAATGCGGTGGACAAGAACGCGGGTCTTGCCGCTTCCCGCGTTCGCGATACATAGCACATTGGACAAAGGAGCGGTTACGGCCGCCCTTTGGTCGTCATCCAGCGCGGCCAGCAGCTCTTCTAACATAGATAAATTCTCCTCTCGGTGAAGTTTTCGGACTATTGTATGCAAATGCGCTGGAACCTATCACATTTTTGGCTTAACAAGAAGAGAACACGGGGGTGGAAATCAGCCCCTCTGGGCCCGACACAGAATGAGAAATGTCTGATTCGCATATAATCCCGCAAACTTTGCAGGAGGTATATATTGTGAATTTGGAAAACATCAGAAAGCTTGTAGCTGGCCCAGACTACGATTTTCTCCGTGAAAACGAGCATCTCAACGGCAGAATTATGCTGCTTGCCCTGGGTGGGAGCCACGCTTATGGCACCAACATCGAGACATCCGACGTTGACGTTCGGGGCGTTGCCCTGGACCGGCGAACAGACTTGCTGGGCCTGTCTCATTTCGAGCAGGCAGAAGACCGGAAAACCGATACCACTGTGTACGGCTTCCGCAAAATGGCGTCTTTGCTGCTGGCCTGCAATCCGAATACCATTGAGATGCTGGGGTGCAAGCCGGAACACTACCTGGTGTTAACGGAAGCCGGGCATCTTTTGCGGAACAATCGGAAGCTCTTTTTGTCCCGAAGGGCTGCTAATACCTTCGGCGGATATGCTTCTCAGCAGCTCCGCCGCCTGGAGAATTATCTGGCCAGGAATGCCCCGGCCCAATCAGAGCGAGAGGGATACATCCTCAAATCTATGGAGCGAACAGCCGCGGACTTCTCGCACAAGTTCTCGCCTATGGAGCTGGGAAGCGTCCACCTGTATACCGCACCGAGCAGCAGGGAGGGGTTCGAGAAAGAGGTTTTTGCAGACATCAATCTCTCTCATTATCCGGCCCGGGACCTTGCCGGAGTGCTGACCGACCTGTCCAAAGCCATCAATTCCTTTGATATCAATCATCGGAACCGGAAGAAAGACGAAGTCCACCTGAATAAGCATGCCATGCACCTTATCCGGCTGCTTCTGACGTGTCTGGATATCTTGGAAAAGGAAGAAATCATTACCTGCCGTGAGGCCGATTTACCCCTTCTTATGGGCATTCGCCAGGGTGAATATATGCAGGAGGACGGTTCCTTCCGGCCGGAGTTTTTCGAAATCCTCTCCGATTTGGAAAAGCGGGTGGAATACGCAAAGGAAAACACCAGCCTGCCCACTGAGTCCAACCAGGACCGGGTGGAGGAGCTGGTCATGGAAATCAACGAAATGGCCATCAGGACATAAAGAAAAGACGCCGGATTTTCCGGCGTCTTTCTTTTAGTTTGCGCGCACAAAAGTTGTGACGCAGCGGTCTCTCTGAATGGTCGCGTGGTTATCATCGCTGTTGTTAATCCAAACCGTGGTGACTCTGGCAATCAGCTTGCCATACCGCTCCTCCAGAACGATAGCCGCACAATTCGTCTCGCCAGCCCAGCGGGAGCTGGGGGTACGGGTGACGATTTTGGTCAGGACCATATCCTTGACCTCGCACTCGATGACCTCGCCGTCCATGAACTCATGCCAGATGTCCATGGGCAGGTCATAGTTCTCCAGCCGGTCATACATATGTTGGGTCGGGTAGATGGTACATTCCCGCTCTAAGGTACGCTTGACCATCTTGCGAACTTCCTTCGGCCAGTAGATAGCCTTATTGTAAACACCGTTGTTGACCATGATGTATTCTCCTTTTCAAATATTAGGTTATCGCCCTCCTTCCTGAGCGGGAAGGAGGGAAAAGTGGTGTTTTTCCATCCAATACGCTCCTTTACTGAATTTTCAGCTTCGCCTCAATCACACCGGACAGCTTTTCTTCAGCCGCCCGTACCGGCCCTTGTGGCGGTACACCATACCGAGAAGGGCTTCCGCCCACTCGCAGACGAAGGAGGTGTCAGCCTTTCCCAGGATGGCATCCAGCTTAGCCTCCGCGAAATCCGCCAAAAGCAGCATCCTGTCATGAAGCTGCATCAGCGGGACCAACGCGTCCTCGACCTTATCCAGGGACGCAGCGTCGGAAGGGAGGGAGAGAGCTTCCTTTACGGGAGCCGTTTTCCAGCCTTCGTCAATTCGGGCCGCCAGTTCGCGCATGTGACACTCGATGGCATCCAGGTACTCCAGCGCGGCCATGTCTTCGGGGGAGACCTCCTCGCCCTTGTATCCATACTCGCGGATGTACTCCAGACGGCGGGCCCGGACGGTACTCCGGTTTTCCGTGTGATACTTCAGCCGGAACTGATAGTTGCTGACTTTCATGTGCTCTCCTCCTTCTTAAATGGCACCCTTGAGGGACTCGGCCTGCCGCAGCATATCCAGGGCCTCGTTGTAAATCTTGGAAATCTTCGACTGGGAAAATCCCAGCTGTTTCGCGATAACAGACTGCGGAACGCCGTTCATCGACTGCGAGATAACCTGCCGCTGGGTGCCTGTTAGGCCCACCTCATCAAGGATTTCCCGGGCCAGAATCTTTGCTTCCTGCCTCTCGATGTCGCGGCCCGGGTCGTAGGCAAAGGTCCGATACCGAGGCGCGCCGCCGTCAGATGGTTCCTCGCCGTCAAACGCACCCTGCTTCATGAGCCTCTCAAAGGAGATGGGCTCCGTGGACTGTTTCCGCTTCCCAGCGTTCTGACTGCGGTGAAGCTCGTAGACCCTCCGTTGACAGCACTCCCAAACGAAAGTGGTCATCTTCACGTCAATGCGCAGGGCATCGTATCTAGCAATGGCGTGGGCAGCCGTGATGCAAAGCTCCTGCCGGAGGTCGTCGTCGTTGATGTTGCCGTATGTAACTTGGACTTTTCCCAGCAATCCCTTGCCGCCGCTTTTCAGAAAAGCCTCGAACTCCTCGTTCGAGCAAATGTCAAAACCATAGCTCAGCAAATCCTTCATGGTGTTTCTCCTTGTCCATGCCTCCCAATCGGTGAGGTCTTACAGGGCGATGCGTGTATAAACACAGACCGTCCCGTAAGGGTCCGGCCTGGAAACTGGAGCAAAGGGCCGGAACCCATGTCTATTTGGAGGCAGCCATGAAGGCTGGTGTCTCATGTATGAAAACCCTGAGAAAAACCTCCCAAAGTAAATGTTGAAAGATTTTATGCAGACTCTTCAAATTCAATTACGGCGGCGGCGGAATAGCTTTTCAGGTGTTTGCATAAAATGTGCGCAAATCCAAAAAGGAGGTTCATTTTTTAAGGAGGTTTTCATTATGCCTTTTTGTGACGCCTGCGGCCGCAACAGCAGCTTTGCGGTCGTAAACAGAACGCGGACCATCAACATCCGCGGCATGGACATCCACATTCCCTATCGCGCCGAGGTCTGCATTGCCTGCGGGGAGGAACGCTACAACGACGAGCTGGAGATGCTTATCCTGGATAAGGCGGCCAGCGCCTATCGCGACAAACAGCGGATGCTCCCCTCCGAGCAGATTGCCCGGTACATGGAGAAGAACCACCTCACGGCGGAGGAAATGGCTGCCCGTGTCGGCTGCGCGGTGGGGGATATTCTCCGCGCCGAAAAAGGTCGCCTCGTCAGCATCGAGACGGACCAGAAGCTCAAGGACACTATTTTGGGACAAAAAAAGGCCCAGACGGCCTAAAAGAAAGGACTTTTATTATGAAGAAGAAATGTTTGTTTGCCCTGACGCTTTCCCTGATTTTCATCCTGGCCCTCGTTGGATGCGGCGGCAAAGACAGTCCCGGCGGTCTGACCGACGATGGTGATGCCTCACTGATACCGCCTGCCAAGGTGGAGACGGAGACGGAGTTTCACAAGGCCCTCGCTCCGCTCAAATACCGGGAGGAGGAAACAGTCGAGGGACTGTATCATAAGACCGTCTACGCTGATGGCGAGGCGTACTATGAGGTTCAGCCTGACGGCGAGGGCGAACCTCTGCGAGTCCCCGTCTCCGACACAGTCATCTATGGCATCGACGAGGGTGAAAATTACATCGAGAAGGTAACCCTCAAGCTGGATGACGGCGCGGAGATTCCGCAGTATCAGCTGAACGTTCAGCTGTCCGGCGATATGTCCTACCAGACCAGCCCTTACGATGAGCCCGCTGTCGAAACGGAAGGGGATACTACCCTTGAGAAGGCTCCCCGAACCGTGGAAATGGATGGTCTGACGGTGAGCAGCCCGACTACCCTGACCATCCTGGCGGAGGAATGAATCAATTATCCCACCCGGTTTTGCCGCGGTGGCAAAAAGAGGGCCCTGGCATTGCCGGGGCCCTCGCTGTTTCGAAAGGAGATGTTTCGTGGAAAATACATGCCGAAAGTGCAAAGCGCTGGTGGTTTCGGGACGCAGCTCCCCGCAATGTGCGTTGGGCCACTCCATTGACCCCGCCACTTATTCACCGATGGAGCCCTGTGAAAGGCCGCTGACCTATCTTGCGCTAAATGAGGACAGAAAGGACTACTTTTCTTCACTGTATGGCTAGAAAAATCCCCCGGCTCGCTATGAGCTGGGGGATTTCTGGTTTGACAAAAGAAATGCACTGTTTGCGTTCCCGGGCTAAACAGCTGCCCGGCATCGCTAATCCGCCTTCCGGGCCAGGGCCTCGTCCCAAAGCCGCAGAACGGCCTGGGTTGTCTCCTTGATGTTCATGTGGGTGCAGTCCACCAGGATGGCGTCCTCCGCCTGCGCGAGTGGGGCGGCATCCCGGGAGCTGTCGTTTCGGTCCCGCCTCTCGATGTCTTTCTTTACAGAGGGGAGGAGGTAGGTTCCGGGCTCCAGCTGCCTGCTGCGGCGCCAGGCCCGCTCGTCCAGGCTGGCTGTCAGAAAAACCTTCAGCGTGGCGTCCGGCAAAATAACCGTACCGATATCCCGGCCCTCCATAACCACGTTGTTCTCCCGAGCAATTTCGCGCTGGGTTTCCAGCAGGAAATCACGCACCTCGGGGATGGCCGAGATGTCGGAGGCCAGCCGGGAGATTTCCGGCGTGCGAAGGCGGTCGGTCACGTCCACGCCGTTGATGGACATTCGTTGGTTTCCCTTCTCATCCCAGGTGGACTGGAGATTGACCTCGGGCAGGATTTCGGGCACGTCCTTCAGCTCCTCGTCCTGCATGTAGACGGCGAGAGCGCGGTACATGGCGCCCGTGTCCACATAAACGTAGCCGAGGGCCTTCGCGAGGGCTTTGGCCTGGGTGGTCTTTCCGGCTCCGGCAGGGCCGTCGATTGCAATGCTAAGCTTCTTGTTCACGATAGATTCCTCCTAAGAAAAATTTCTTCCATGGGTTCGTTGGGCACATACTATGCAGTTGGAGGAAACTTCATTCCCGCAAGGCTGAGTGAAACAACTCTTACTGTGTCGGGCCTCACGCAGCCGCCCAAAACCCACCGCCAGTTCTTCTTTGTGAAATCAAGCGCAGAATTATTTTCTTGCGCCCTGCATATCACGAAACAACATTCACACCCGGTATACTATTAAATAAAAGAGAGCTCATCATGCGGTTCAACATCACCAAAGCCATCAACGTCCTCGCCGGTGCCATCTTTTTCTTTGTTTGCTTCTGCGCAGACAGCCTCATGGAGTGCCTGGGCCCAGTGGCCTGCCTGTTTGTCACTCTCGCCTTATTGACCCTGGCCTACTCCCTGCTGAAGCTGACGAACCGCTTGGGCCGCCGGTATATCCTTATCAAGAAAAGGGAGGTCCGCAAAGCCATCAGGTTCTGATTCCTCTCCGCATACACCCCCGTCTCCGGTCATCCGGCGGCGGGGGTGCTTCTTTGCCCGAGCAGGGGCCGCAATTATTTTACAAACATAGGTCTTTCGGATGGGAGAATAGGATTTTTGGAACATGCATACAATGAAACTCAGGGATACACTCCAACAACTTTTCATGAAAAAGGAGGATTTGTCTAACTATGAAACATTGCATGTCTAAAATTCTCTCTGCGTTGCTGTGTCTGTCTATGGTGACCTCCCTCATGGTTGCGCCTGCGAGCGCGGCCGAAACGGGGGAGCGAACCATCCGGGCGGAGTACAATGAGAGCCAGGCATACCTTGAGGACTTTCCGGTTGGGTATAACGTCAAGGACGCGGCCATCCTGGACATCGGTACGGGTACCGATGTTGAGGTGACCGTGACCAGCGGCGACTATACCGCGACCTCCAGCATCCGCCCCGTCACCATGAGCGGAACGCTGCCGAACGGCACCGTATATAGTCTTACTGAAAGTGGCAGCCGCATCGTATCCCTGACAGCTCCCAATCTCCAAGACGACATCGCGGTTTCCGTGACAGCTGTGGCCCGTTCTTACAGCGTGATTGCGAATTCTGGCCCGGCGGGCTATAAGGACAACCTGGGCTCCACCGGCGACCCCACCTGCACGATTTCCAAGGACAGCCAGATTGTGAATGGCAACGAGTCCTGGGCTGTGACCTTCAACCCCAACGCGGGCCTGGTCATTCAGTCCCTGAACATCCGCAACAGCCTCAGCGGTCAAAACATCATCCCTGTGAGCAAGGACGCTGTAAGCGTGGATGGCACTGACCTCAAAATTGCCAAGAACGCTGATGGTTCCGTGACGGTTTCCGCGGCCCATGCCGCCGGTGACCTGTACATCACCGCTCTGACCGCCGAAAAAGCCGCCAAGCTGACCCTGGACATCACCACTGGCTCTGGCATCACGTCTGATGTGGAAACCTGCTCCGTGGATGCCGGCACTTCCAAGAACATTACGTTCACCCCTGCGGCCGGCTTCATGGTCGATGTCATTACCATCACCGATGGCAATGTGACCCGTGAGCTGGGCGCCACCTCCCGTTCTGTGAATGTGAACGGCCATATTTATAATGTGGAGCGTTCCTGGAACGGCAAGGTCACCCTGTCCGTCCCCGCCATGAGCAACAACGTCAGTATCCAGGCCGCTTCCGTGGCCAACAAGGGCTATCTGATGATTGACGCCAGCCGGGACATTGACTGCAACTATCCCCACCTGTCCCTGGTCTCCACTGGCCGGAACCATGATATCCGCTTCGCCACCAAGGACGACGACGTGACCATTGACCATGTGACCATCGAGACCGCTACCGATAAGGTTGTCATCAACCGCGATACGTACCGGTTCTATCTGGATGGCCGGTACAGCTATGTGACGTTTGACGGCGATGTTGTTCGCTTTAGCGTCTACATGTCCAGCAACATGCGGATTACGGTCAACAGCCGCGATGCTTACCATACCGTGACCCTCAAGACGGATTCCGGCGCGAAGTTCGACGGCAAGTCCAGCTTCAGCGTGGAGGATGGAGATACTGAGGAAGTCAGCTTCTATCCTGTGAACAACGAGACCATTGAGAAGATTTCTGTCACTCGGAACGGTTCTACCACCACCGCTAAGGTTTCCGCTGGCTACATCTCCATCAACGGCGTTCGCTGCCCCATTGAGAAGGAAGCCAACGGCACTGTGACCATCCGGCTCAAGGACATCACTGCTGACCTGACCGTGAAAGCCATCACTGGGGCTGTGGATAAGCTGGACTACACCGTGACCGCTTCTTCCGACAGCGGCGCCACCGCTTCCAAGCAGTACACCTACGTGAACTCCGGCCGGAGCGCCAGCGTCACTTTCTCCCCTGTGAAGAACTGGGAAATTCAGTACCTGACCATTTCCCGCGGCAACCGCGATTACAAGGTCGAGTCTGGTGAGAAATCCGTGACCATCAACGGCACAAAGCACAATATCACCTGGAACAAAAACGGTAAGGTCACCGTTGACCTGCGCAACATCACTGCCAACATGGAAATCAAGGCTGTGACGGATTACAAGGCTCCGGCGGTTGACCCTGCGCCTTCCATTCCTGTCACTCCCACTCTTCCTGTCACTCCCACCTACACCACCCATGCTGCTTACCTGAATGGCTATGCTGGTGGTCTGTTTAATCCCTATAAGACTACGAGCCGTGCTCAGGCGGTCGTCATGCTGACCCGCGCCTTCTATGGCGTGACGGACGCGACCGTGAAGGGATATGGTGTCCGCGCTGTGTACACCGATGTGCCTACCACCGCCTGGTATGCTCCCTACATTTCCTTCGCCTATGACCAGGGAATCCTGGCTGGCGTGAGCGGGACTACCAACGGTTTCCGGCCCGACGCCCCCATCACCCGCGGTGAGTTTACTGAGCTGGCCTGCCGATTCTCCGGCGTGACCCCCAGCGGGAACTACGGTTATGTGTTCCCTGACGTCTCTGCCAGCCATGTGAACTATAACTCCATCGGCTATGCCGCCTCCAAGCGGTGGGCCAATGGCTACACCGATGGCAACTTCCGTCCCAATCAGGTTATTTCCCGCGCGGAAATTGCCGTTATGGTAAACCGCGTGCTGGGCCGTACTGCCGACAAGTCCTTCATTGACAGCAACGTCCAGCGTCTGCACACCTTCTCGGACATCCCCGTGGGCTACTGGGCCTACTACGATATCCTGGAAGCTGCCAATACCCATCAATGCGCCGGCAATGTCGGCTCTGAGACGTGGTACAATATCTGAGTTCGTCTCACAAGAAGGCCAGAGGGATTTCCCCTCTGGCCTTCTTTTTCGTTTTGGCAAGAAAAACCTAGCAGGGCAGGGGAGACCAGCTTGTGCCCGACACAGAAAAGAGAATTGTTTTCTCAATCCCTGCATATCATAAATCAGTTTGCGGCAAAAACCATTGTATTTTCCGCGAATTGTCTTCCAACCAATTGCATATCATAAATCAATGCGGCTAGGCTCCATACGAGACTCAGCTGTCATGAAGGGAGGAGGTGTAACAATTTCAATGAGCAGCATTTCCAATAAGGCAATCAGCGACTATCTGGAAGCCCAGGGGATTCGCCATGCCAACGTCGGGTTTAGATACCTGATGCTGGGCATCCGGCTTTCCCTGGATGGAAAGGTAAACTATGGACGAATCAACTCTGTCTATGAGGCAATTGGCCTTGAGGCGGGGGTAACGGTGGGCCAGGTCGACTGCGCTATTCGGAATGTCATCCGCAAAACTGCGGAACCCGTCTCGAACAAGGAGTTCCTGGTTCGGGCGGTGGACACTCTGACATGGGGCGAAAACGCCGACGCGGCCATTTCAATGCCCAGCCGGTCTGGCTAATCGCTTCCTGTAAACCTGCATACAATAGACGCGCCGGATAAACACGGCGAGTTTAGAACCTAAAAAGGAGGTACAACACCCACATGAAGAGATTCACTAAATGGCTCTCTGGTATGATGACTGTTATCATGCTGCTTGGGATGCTCCCCACCGCCGCTTTTGCGGTGGAATCCGGGGATAATCCTTCCAGCGGCGCAAAAACTGCCATTACGGTTACGGCAGAAGATGCCCGACAGCCCTCCAAGAAAATCCCCGGCTGCAGCTTCAAACTGGAGCGGGTAACTTCTGGCCGCTACGAGAGTTATGGAATTAAGCAGACCACCAGCCCCCAGGGTACCGTTACTTGGGGCGACCTGGAGCCCGGTTGGTACCGGATTACCCAGGTCGGCGTAGCTGAGGGTTATAAGACCAATAATGCTCCCATCGTGAACTGGTACGGCTCCGACAAGAGCATGCATGAGGTCACCTTCCAGAACTACGCACAGCGCAGCCTGACCATCAAGCGCATGACAAACGGCGTAAACCCAGTCAAGGATGCGAAATTTGAAGTGAAAGATACGAACGGCGGCATTATCGCCACCCTTACCACCGACTCTACCGGCACCGCGTATCTGCCCTTTATCGCTCCTGGCGACTATACCGTAACTGAGGTTTACCATCCCACTGGCGTTGACCCTGTGTCCGTTGGACGGAATCCGCAGGCTCTGCACGTCCAGCAGGCTGACAGCGGCGACTACATCCTGATGTTTGACTCCTCTGAGCAGCCCAACCTCATCATCCACTATGTGGAGCGGGAAACTCACAAGGGGATTCCCGGTGCCATTTTCTCTCTGTACAATGCGAATGGTGACCTGATTGCCTCTGAGCTCAAGACAGATGACAGCGGTATCGTTACCTATCCCAACTTGAAGGCTGGCACCTACACCCTGCGTCAGACCTTTGTTCCCGATGGATATGTGAAGAACCTGAATACTTCTGATTTCAAGGTCGAGGTTGGCAAGGATGGCGATATCATTCGCACCTTCTACGGCGACCGCCCGGGGACTGTGACAATTTTTGTCAAGGATTCTCAGACGGGTCTTCCTCTGGCCGGCGCTGATGTAAGTCTTTACTCTCAGGGCAACAAACTTGTCGCTGGGCCTCAGAAGACAAACGAAGAGGGGCGTGTGACCTTCGCCGGCCTTGAAAATGGCAACTACACCGCCGTTGTGAATGGTGCTCCTCGTGGCTATGTGATGGATTCCACCACAATGTCTATCACTGTTTCCGCAAATACGGATGTCATTGAGACTTTCACAGCCACGATTTCTGCCAGCCTCTGCATTTACCTTCAGGACGAGTCCGGCAACCCGCTGGTAGGCGACTTCACCGTCCGTCACCAGAATGGCACCAAGGTCGGCACCTACAAGACCGGAGTCAATGGTGAGGTTATTATTCCCAACCTGGACGATGGCTACTATGTTGTCGAGCAGAACACGGCCCCCGCCGGTTACGTCATGACCAATGCCACCCAGACCGTCCGCATTACGGCTGGCCGCATGGCGGAACTGACTTTCATCAATCGCGATAAGCCCTTTATCGTGGTCAACGGCTACATTTCCAAGACCACCATCGGCGTTCCCGCGGCTACTTATGAACTGCGTGACACCAACAACAATTTCATCATGTCTTCTTCTGCCGACGGCAACGGCCAGGTTATCTTTGAGAACCTGACTCCCGGCACTTACGTCATTAAGTGCGTAAACGTTCCCGACGGCTACACCCTGGTGACTGCCGCCCAGACCGTTGTCGTGACCAAGCAGAAGGCTGGTCAGGCCACGTTCTTCTTCGACCGCCATTCTTCCATCATTGTCAATGCTCTGGACAGCGTGACCGGCGACCCGCTGGTTGGCGCAATGTTCCAGGTCCGCAATGAGAACGGCGTCGTCATTGAGCTGATTACCACCGGACTGGACGGTGTGGCTCTGACAAAGACCCTGACCCCCGGTAAGTACATTGTTCAGGAGTATTACGCTCCTGAGGGCTATGTTGCCGATACTAACTTCCAGACCGTCATGGTGGAGAACAACAAGACTTCCGTCATGACCTTTACCCAGAGCAAGAAGCCCGTCATCGTTATTTACGCCTGCGATTCCGATTACATGCCCCTCGTTGGCGTGCAGTACACCGTCCTCGACGGTGTTACCGGCAAGGAAGTCGCGAATTTTGTGACGGATACCGCCGGTCTGGCCACCACCTCTCCTCTGGAGCCCGGTGACTACATCGTGAAACAGATGAACGAGCCCGACGGTTTCACCCTGACCACCTCTTTCCAGATGCGCGTTACGGTGACTGGCGACGCCGCCACCTATGTAACGTTCCCTCATTACACCAAGGACGTTGTGTCCATCGCCACCGTTGACGTGACTACCCGCGACCCCATTGGCGGCGCTCAGTACGAGGTGACGAACCTGAACACCAACTGGAAGGGCACCTTCACCGCTGGCGCTGATGGCACCGTGCAGGTGGGGCACCTGGAGGCTGGTAACTACCTCGTTAAGCAGACCCACGCCCCCGAGGGTTACCGCATCTGCACCGAGAGCCAGACTATCGAGGTCACTTCCGGCCGTTCCCTGAACCTGACCTTCGCCAACTACAAGCTGTCCGGCATCGCCATTGAGGCGGTTGTTCAGGGCACTCATGAGAAGCTGGCCAATGTCACATTCGAGATTTATGACGAAAACAACAAGCAGGTGTTCCATGGTACCACGGACGCTTCCGGCTACCTGACCACCGACACCCTGGCCGCCGGCAAGTACACCATCAAGCAGATGGCTACTCCAGATGGCTACACCGCCGTTGAGACCACCAAGGTTGTGACGGTTTCCTACAATGAGCTGACCACAGTTGTCTTCGAGCAGAAGGTCCACACCACGCTCGTTATTGAGCTGGTGGACGCTGAAAACAAGGCTCCCCTGGCTGGCTCCCGCTTCAAGATTGAGAGTATTGACGGCGCGTACACCACGACTGTCGTCACCGACGAGGGCGGCACCGCAAAGGTTACCGGCCTTGCCGCTGGTAAGTACATGGTGACCCAGGTTGAGGCCCCCGATGGATACATTCTGGAGGGCAACTACCAGTGGGCCGAATTGAAGGTCGGCGTGAATGTCACCTATGTGAAGTTCACCAACAACCGCATTTCTGGCCTCACCATCCGTGCTCTTGACCGCAACACCAACAATCCTCTGGCTGGCGCTGTCTTCGAGATTTACGAGGAGAACGGCAAGCTGGTTCAGACCGTGACCACCGATATCACCGGCATCATGACCGTGACCAATCTGGCCGTCGGCACCTATCTGGTGAAGGAAATCAAGGGGCCCGAGGGCTATCAGATTGATACCGCGACACAGAAAGTCACTATCTCCAAAAACTCCAACGATACCCTGACCTTCTACCACGTTGTGAATTCCGAGGTCACCCTCAAGGCGGTCGTTGCGACCACCGGCGAGGTTGTCTCCGGCGTCACGTTCAATGTAACCAAGGTCAATGGCGATTTTGTCGGCCAGTTCACCACCGGGTCCAATGGTCTCGTACAGCTGGGCGTCATGGAGCCCGGTCAGTATGTTATCAACGTTATGACCGTGCCTGATGGCTACCTGCTGGATACGACTCCCCGGACCATCACTGTGAAGACGAATGTCACCGTTCTGGAGACCTTCGAGCTGAACGTGGTCACCGGCCTGACGGTTTCCGTCACTGAGTCCCAGTCCCACGCCGCGGTGAAGGATGTGGCCTTGAAGATTACCACTCTGACCGGAACCTTGGTTGGCAATTATACTACCAACGCATTTGGTGTTGTAAATGTCTCCCTGGAGCCCGGCGAGTACATCGTCTATCAGACCAGCGTTCCCGATGGCTACGTCATGGACCCCAAACCCCACAACATTGTGGTTAAGGGTAATGTCCAGACCACCCTGGAGCTGGAGGTCACCATGCAGTCCCACATCCGCATCAAGGTTATTGACACAACCACCAAGTCCCCTGTCTACAATGTCAAGGTGGAAATCGTGGATTCTCGCAACAACTACATCGGCCAGTACACCACCGACAACGAAGGTTTCATCCATCTGGATACCATCCTTGCTTCCGGCCGCTACAAGGTGACGATGCTGTCTGTTCCCGAGGGATATATCCTCGATTCCATCCCCAAGACGATTGAAGTGGAGCTCAAGAGCACTACCGACATCGTTTGGCCCATCACTGGAAAGCAGGGTCAGCTGACTATCACCACGCTCTCCAACAGCGATAACGTCCTGATGGGCATCTTCAAGGACTCCCGCCTGTCTGGTGCGGTATACACGATTACCGATATGAGCGGCAACATCGTGGCTACCATCTACGGCGATAGCTATGGCGAAGCTCACTCCGGCGCTCTGAACATCGGCACCTATTACATTCAGCAGACCCAGGCTCCCGCCGGATATATGCTGAACGACCAGCGGGTGACCGTCAATGTGACCAACAAAAACGACAACATCAAGATTACGGTCTACAACAAGAGCGGCAACTTTGCCACCTCTGTTGAGGCCCATGGCCCGACCCGTGTGGGTGTGAATGCCAACGCGAAGTTCTTCTACACCAACGTGTGCAACAAGAGCTCCGTCGCTGTCAGCAACTTCTTCCTGCACATCAAGGTGCCTACGGATGGCGCCCGGGCTGGCACGTTCTACACCGGCACCTGGACCGGAGTCGCTACTACGTACTACATCGAGTACAAGACCAACATGAGCGACTACCGCACGCTCGCCACCGGCCTGAACAGCAAGTCTCAGTATTCCTACGACCTGAGCTCTCTGGCTATGGGCCTGGGCGCCAGCGAGTATGTCACCGACATCCGCATGGTGTTCCCCGTGGCGGCGGCTGGCATGAAGGAGTCCATGGCTCCCGTCCTGTACGTTCGCACTCTGCCCATCGTGGTCAACGGCTTCCAGCTGATTAACCGCGCCGAGGCGGGCTGCCAGGGTCAGGCGTCCAACTCCGTGTTCACGTCCGGTAGTGGTAGTTCCGGCGCTGCTTCCGCCGACAGCGGTTCTTCCGCTGGCTCCGGTAACATCGCCAATGGCTGGGTGAGCTCCACCTCTCAGTCTACGACTGTGGTGAATAACTACACCTGGCAGTATCCTCTGCCGAACAAACTGCCCACGACTGGGTATTGATACCCTAAGCCTGGAGAGGGTCCGCCAAATGGCGGGCCCTCTCTTTGCATATAATAAAAACAATACCCACCCAAAATTCCCCGAAAGGAGGGCTGGTGCGGATTTCTGCACCAGATTTACCATGAAGATTTGCCACTCGGTAAGAGAACTGATAAAAGTGTTGGAAAAGGGCATCCCTGCTACGCTGGTAGTGTATGGGTCCCAGGCGCCGCGGCGGACTGCCGGGATTTGGGGATACAGCGGGGGAGACTCTCTGACCTTGAATGTACGAGGGATGCGCCATGGAGAGGTGGAAAGCAGGATAACATACTGCTCCTGGCCCACGTACATGCGCATTAAGAGGCATCTGACCATCCTGCCGTGTCCCTGTCCAAAAGAAGAGTCCCTATAAAATGGAAGTGGTCATCTCAAAGAAGAGACCGTCAATAGACGGTCTCTTCTGACCGTCAATAGACGGTCTCTTCTTTGTCGAGCGAGGAATTACAAGGTGTCAAAATACGCTCATATCAATAGATTGTAAAGTCGTTGAAGCTGCAAATCGCGTCATTGTCAATATCCTTGGAGTCTTTCTTTCTGTTACAGTTGAAATATAGTTTCCCATTTGTTTCATCACACCCCTCGATTTCAAACAGAGTGGGGAAGGTAGAAGATGTAATGCGGAAAGAAAGATTCGGGTCTGCAGAAAGGGTTCCGGTCGCAGTCGAAACATTATTGTAGACCAGAATAATGCTTACGTTCTTGTTTGTCAAAGGAACCAGCAACTGGTCTGTGCTCGCAATATATCCAATCCCTTGTCTCAAAAAAGAGTTCAGATTCGTAACTTTACTGCCGTTTACCGTTGCATTCGTGATATCAATGTCAAAGGCTTTTGTGACATTGATTGTACCGCCGTCTGCAGTCATGGGGATTTGTCCACGGTAAAAAGTAACATTTTGCTGATTGCCATTCGAGGCAAAAAAGAGGAAATAGATGTAGTTATCATCCTTGGCGTATTTCTTCACGCCACAGACAGAGACCGGTACACCGTCGCAGCGCAATTCGAACCCCCCCAGCTGTGTGTAGGTGGTCCCGGAATATTGCAGCTTCACCAAGCTTTCCGCTCCTGTTTTCATAGTGGCAACAAAAAGGTGGTACTTTCCGTCAATTGTGCAGGTATCCATGTCATTTGCATGCCCCAGTGATGCAATGTATTTTCCACCGGTATCCCCATTGGTCATCAGGGTTGTTGTTCCATCACTGATTCTTGTCCGGTAAATGACCTGCTTGGATTCGTTGTCATTGCATTTTGCGGAGTAAATGTACGATGAACCCGCAGCAAACCCTTGGGCCCTATTGCACCCCTCGCCATTAGGAATTGTGGCCAGCTTGGTGTATGTGTTGTAGTAGGCCGCGTATGCTGTTACCGAAAGCAGCGCACAAGCAATAAGCAGACAGATTGTAAAAACTCGAAAATTCTTCCTCATTATTATTTCCTACCTTTCTGTACTGTGGTCCAATAGTTCTTTCACCTTGACGAGAACGGCCATACCCAAGGCGCGATGCCCTTCAGCGTCCATATGGGTGCAGTCGACCGGAGATGCTGTCGCAAATAGGGCTCCATCTAAACTATTTACATGCTTTTTCTCACAAACAGGCTGATAAAAATCCCGAAATTTAAGCGATTCGCCATATTTGCTTGCCATGGATGATGGCGGACTGCGTGTATTTATCTCAGGATGCAATGAAATCGGGAATATGACGAGGATTTTTGGAACTGCATTAAAGATACCTCCTTGGTCCATCCCAGAAAATATCGTGTCCAAGGATAGCGCGAGATTGATGATGGCCTCAATTCCTTTTGATGAACCGCGAGCATCCGTGAATTTCAAATCGTTTGTGCCAAGACTGATAATCAGCAGGTCAACTGGCTTTGCGGACAGGAGGGAATATGGCAGACTTCTCCAGCCATTCAGGTAGTTGCAGAAGGGGTCATCAAAAGAGGTTGTTCTCCCATTGACTCCTGCCTCAATAACCTGATAGCCATGCCCTAACCCTCGCTGTAGGAGCCCTGTCCAACGGATGTCCTCCGTATACCGTTTGCCACTGCCAGGTATGAAGCCCCATGTATTAGAATCTCCATAGCACAAAATGTTTTTCATTGCCGATTGTCAAAGAAAATAGGATTTGTCCAGGCCGAATACCCTTTATCGTCTACACATACTGCCCGAACGTATGCTTCACGGCCTTCCAGAGTGTGAGAGGAGGACACGAGCGGCAAATCACTCTCAGAAAAAAAAGATTTTCCTTTAGATGGATAAGAAACAAAATGGATTGCTCTGCATGGGGAGCAGGAGATATAAACTGAACCTCTATCTATGCCAAAATCATAGATAGTTGGACCACTAGAGGCATAAAAGGCCCCATCAACCAATGCTGCCAAAATATCCTCCTGGCTTCGATTCGCTACTTTTACACAAACCCAGCCACCAAACAGGTCACCTGACACATGAACATCATCCACCGCTGTTGCAAAAATGCGTTTTCCATGCCGCAGAAGCATTTCCCAGAATATTTCGGAGTTTCCACCATGACAAAGGTGCTCCATTCCATTGTTAAACACTTCGATAGAATGCAGACCGTTCAGCCGTTCGATTTCAGCAAACTCCATGCAAGACCAAAGCGGGTGAGCCAGGTTGACAAACTGACCATCAGCCAGCATATAATCCGCAAGCTGCTGCTCTGTAATTTCCTCAGCAGAATATTGCTTGCATATGTAACTGGTTTCTTTCTTTCCGGCGGGGGAAAGCCCAACTATATGAGTGCATTTGTCTGGACCATAGGCAATATCATGCTCAACACCGGTCAAAAGAATCAACCCATTTGTTTGGAGGTCACTGTGAGAGTCTAAAATATTGTGGTCTGTAATAGATAGGAAATCATATCCATGCGACCGGTATAGTTCCGACAACTCCGCCGGCGTGAACATGCCATCCGACACTGTGGAGTGGCTATGAATATTTCCTTTCAGCCATATTCCAACGTCAGGGAAATATGATTGTTTCATATTGGCCTCGATTCCAGCAAAACTGCTATTTCAGCAATGTAGGCAGCATCGTAGAGATGCCCGGGATAAATGTAACCAGGAGGAGCGCGACCATAAGAGCAATTATGAGTTCTTTCCCTTGTTTTAGGAATTCCGGCATTTCAATTTCGCACAAATTGCAACATTGATACATCGTCGCGCCGAATGGCGGTGTCAAAGCCCCAATGGAGAGATTCAAAATGCATACAATGCCGAAGTGAATCGGGTGGATGGCCAGCTGTGTCGCAACCGGGTAAAGGAGTGGCACCGCAATCATCAAAACTGCAGAACTGTCCACTAGCATGCCCATCACTAAGAGCATAATGTTCACAATCAGCAAAAACATGATGCGTCCAGTATTGAACTCCAAAATCAGTCTCGTAATTTGCTGAGGAATTTGCGCATATGTCAGATAAAGGCCAAATACAGTCGCTGAAATAATGATGCCAAACACGTTAGCGACAGAGGAGAAGGCTTCCCGCGCAACCACTACAAGGTCCTTTAGATGGAGTTCTTTGTAAATAACCATTCCGACAAACATGCAAAGCACGCACAACACGGCACCGCCCTCTGTGGCGGTGACGATTCCCATTCGAAGCCCCACAATCAGAACAATAATCATGAGAATCGCCCAAAAGCATTCGATTAAGCCGCGAAAAACTTCCCCAATGGAAGCCCTCTTGTTTCGACTCGGTTTGTAGCCATCGCGATGGGAAACATAGTGAACTGCAACCATCAGAGCAATGCACATCAGAAATCCTGGTAGGTACCCTGCCATGAACATATCCAATACAGAATTTTCTGTAATAGACGCATAAAGGATGAGCATGACTCCTGGCGGAATCATAGGAGAAATTAGGGCGGAGGAGGCTGTAACCGCAGCAGAAAACGCACGATTGAAACCGCGTTCTTCCATTTCCGGAACAAGCATTTTACATTGCATCGCGGCATCCGCGTTAGAGGAGCCGCATAAGCCGCCCATCAAGGTAGAAAGCAAGACATTCACCTGAGCAAGCCCACCCCACATATGACCCACACATAAATCGGCAAATTTCATCATGCGGGAAGTAATGCCGGTATAGTTCATTAACAAACCAGCGGTGATAAAGAAGGGAATAGCCATCAGGTTCATATTCATGCCAGCGGAAACCATCTTGGAGAGGACCATATTCAGCGGCATTTCAGTTGCCACGAATCCAAAGTAAAAAACAGCGCCACTGATAAATGCCATAGATACAGGGATGCGGAATGCTAAAAGCGCAAAAACCAGAATCAGCGGCGTCCAAACAAGAAATTCACTCATTTGTTTATCCTTTTTTTAAAATTCGACCAATGATAGCCCAGGCGCTTCGAATCGCGCCACTGAAAAAACCAAAAGCAATGCCTGCATACCCAAACGCGAGGGGAATTCTTGTGCCCATGGCATATCTCGTGAGGTTAGTCTTGCAAAGCTTCAGCCCCCAGTAGACCATGTACGCAGAAAACAGGAAGATGAAGACATCCCTAAGCAGGTCAAAGAAGGCCCTAACAGAAGGAGACATTTTGTTCACAATAAACTTCATGTCTACATGAGAGTTCTTCTTGTACATATACCCGAAAAAGCCATACCCAATCCAGACATATGCCATCAGTGCAATGGCCTCCAAATTAGTTGAATAGAAATTGAACACGGAGCGATTCACAATATTGGCAATTACAGGGGCAATTACCACAATAATTGCCAAGCACCCTATTATTTCCTCAAATTTTCCGTCCCTAATATATGCAATTATACGCTTCATAGGCCCTCACAAATCAATATGACGATTTCTGTTAAAACCAAAGCATAGCCCGAAGAAAAAACAGGTTTCCTCGGGCTACGCTACGGCATCCGAATCAAATCTGTTTTCAGCCGTTTGGGCATTTATTTGGCCGCACGAATCTCAGCCAGCGTGTCCAGCAGCTCCTGGCCGATGCTATATTTCATGACCAAATCCTTGCAGCCCATGTCCAGGAACGCCTGCCTGTCTGCTTCATGGAACTGGACTCCGGCTGCCTCCATCTCCTGACGCATGGTCCCTTCATTTTGAATGGAGTATTCATTGTAACGCAGCCCGGCCTGATGCAGCTCATCCTCAATGATTTCCTGATACTCAGAAGGAATTGTATTCCACCAATTGGCGCTGCAGAACAGAGCGTCAGCCAGAGGTTGCTGTGCAAGTAGAGTAACCTGGTTCACCATCTCGTAGCTCTTTGTGCTATACATCAGGCTGATGGACTGGTCCAGTGCATCGACGGTTCCGGCGGACAAAGCACTCATCTGCTCAGAAGCAGCCAATCCCATCGGGCTTGCTCCCATGGTCTGGAAACACTCCAGATAGGTTGTGGAATTGGGAACACGCAGCTTGAGGCCCTTGATTTCGGCCGGAGTTGTGTAAGGTTTCTTTCCAATGACATGACGCATGCCGCCCACAAAACTACAGTTCAGAGGATGAATGTTTACCTTATCCATCTCCGCCACAATTTTCGCGAACAGGTCGGTATCCATCACCTTCAGGAATTCCTCGCCTGTTTCAAATACAAAACCGCATTGCAAAGCACTGGAGTCATAATAGATGTCCTCCCACTGGCTGAACGCAGTCATCAGCAGTAACGGAGAATCGCTCATAACCGCTTCCACACCGTCAACAAGGTTTCCAAAAGTATTGTTGGGGTACAGATTCAAGGTTACCATACCACCGGTCCGCTCAGCGACGTTTTTTGCGGCCGTGTTCAGCTCGACGCTAACCTGGTCCAATTCTGTATAGGAGTGAGAAACGCTGATTACGATAGGGTCACCTTTCTTTTCTTCGGGTGCAACCGAGGATGCGGAACCAGAATCCGGGGAGGTAGAGTCAGTGTCCGGGACTTTTGTCCCTCCGCCACAGGCAACAAGGCTTAGCACCATAAATAGAGCCATCGCAAGAGCAAAATACTTTTTCATACCATGTACCTCTCTTTTCTTGAGTTTTATTGAATAACTACGCCCTCTGTTTGGGGGCATAGGGATTCACCCGATTTTAGGTTCGGAATTTGCTTCCACGAAACTGTCTGGTAAATTCTCAATGACTTTATTGGAAAGATGGTCTAATAAACCCAAATCCCATATCATTTGCAGAATTGTATAGCGATTGCGAACCTCCTTGCAATAAAGAAATGTATTCTTTAGCATTATAGCATCTATCCCAATCTGATTCGGCAGGCAGGGAGCTTCCAGGGAACTTAACAAGCTCATCACATGATTCGAGGAGGGAAGCGCAGACAACATAGCCAGAATCTCATCCCAATGCTGCTCCATAACATCGATTCTGACCAAATGACTGTCTACCGCATTTTTTCCCGAAGACAGTTCCATTTCAATTACACCATGGGCTGCCGGACCATATGCTTCTCGAATCTCGGCCTCCCAGGACGATTGGTCATACTGTTGCGCAAATACCCGGGCTGCCGCAAAATCCACTTCATAAGTCCGCAACGCCTCTACCAGCTTTAAAATAAGGACAGTTCCAACCCCTACCTGGATACCGTGAGGAGCCGGACGTTTCCCCGCCTGCTCGAACATCATTTCCCAATAGTGGGACATATGGTGTTCACAACCGGATGCAGGGCGGGAATTGCCATATAAGCTCATAGCAACTCCTGTCAGTACCAAACCTTCCATAATAGCCCCAAGAGTCTCTGGGTTCCGGTCCTTTGCTCCCTCTGCAGATGACAACACTTTTCGTACGCAAACCTCCACCATTTCAACAATATTTTCGCAGTAATGTTCACCGTTGATAACTCTGGACAATTTCCAATCGCAGAGGCAGGTGAACTTACCAAGCAAATCACCAAGTCCTGCTGCAATCATCGGATATGGTGCGTTCTTCAGTATATCCGTGTCTCCAATAATGGCGGTGGGGGTTTGCGCCTCATACGTTGTTTTTAAATGATTGGTCTGGATGGCGGCTATGCTGGAAGCAAAACCATCCATAGGCGCTGCAGTTGCAATGGTGAAAAAGGGTCTATTCAGCTTAAAACTGAAATAGCGAGTGACGTCGTTGATTGCCCCAGTTCCTACCGCGATGACCAAATCACAGTCCTTCGGCATCTGAATTGTAAGTTCTCCCAAGGTCGCTTCATCAAATCCAAGATGTGTAAGCTTCGTAATCTTATGAGGAATCCCTGCATTCTCCAGTATATGGACACACCGCTCTCCCGCAATTTGATAGGTAACGGGGTCACTGATTAAGTATAAGCTTTGGTAGCCCATCAATCTAATGATGCTAGGCAATTCATCCAATACACCACTACCCACACGGACAGCACGCAGAGGGGCATAGTGCTCCTTTCCGCAGTCGCATACGAAGCGTTGGTTTAAGTAGAAACTCAGGTCCTCAGGTATCTTTGGCATTTTCATAAAAGAATTCTCCCACAAAAGACATAATCTGAATTATCTAAGATAACTGCCAATTGTCTGATATAACCATTATACCTTTTGTGCAAAATAAATCAAAAGTAATTTTCAAAGCCCGATTATATTGGATGTTTTTGAAAAATAGTAACTATTTTAGTAAATTGTTGTGAAAGATTTTACTACCTAAGTTTTTTTGTTATATGTTCTGAATAGATTCTCGCCGTATTGTATTTTTCTTTGTTCCTGAAAAACATATACTGAAAAACAAAACAAGTAAATCATTTACTAAACTGTTCACTTTCTTCCTGCACATTGCCTAAAGATTTCTCTATCCTGCACAAAAAAAGTCCCGAGAACTTAGTAAAGTTCCCGGGCTTGATTGGAAATATATGATTATTCGTTCACTTTCGGAAGTAGGGAAGGGGACTTTTTGGCTCGGGGCCCAGTGCTTTTACGTATGATAAGTTTCGGATAATACTCAATTCTTGTGATGCCGTCTGGTCTATCCTCAAAGTCAAAATGACTTACTTTGCCTTCAATTTTCCGAACCAAAATGTCGACTGCCTTTTGTCCTGTCTGTTTCGCGTAGCTTTCTACAGATGTCAACGAAATGCCGCGGTATTTGGAAATACTGGTATTATCACAGCCACAAACAGAAAAATCGGCAGGAATTTTATACCCGGCATCTATGATGGCATCCATCGCCCCTACCGCCATCATGTCGTTAATGGCAACAAACGCGGTTACATTTTCATTTCTCTCAAGTATCTTTTTTGTGAGCATATATCCCAATTCATAACCTTCCGGCGGGACCTTGATTTCTGGCAGCTCCGTCTCAGGCGTACACGCTAGAACACTTCGGGAGGAATCGAATCCGCTTTTTTCATATACTGCTCGAAGACTATCCAACCTTCGAATTCTCGTTACCTGCTTCGTGTTAAATGTCGATGAAAGAAATGCAATTTTCTCATGGCCGAGGTCAATCAAGTATTCTGCAATAAGGCTGCCTACACGGGCTCCATCTACCTCCAAAATGTCCGCATCGTTGAGAATACCTTTATCATAAATGTGCATTACAGGTTTTAGCCACTCTACTTGCTGCATTAACAAGATATTTTCTAATGGGTATAGAAAGAAGACGCCCGCGAAGGGAAATTGATTGCATATCTGAATAATTCGGGTCTCTTGAGACATTTCCCGGAAGGTATTGAATGTCAATAAAGAATACCCTAACTCTTTTGCTCGATGCTGCATGGCATCTACCATATGAACATAGTACAAATTAGAATAGGTTGGTGCAATTGCCACTAGAACGTTGTCATCATACGCTGAAGCTGTAGAACCCATTCGAGTATATCCCAATTCATTACATGCCTCTATTACTTTATGAATGGTCTTTTCTGGAAATTTGCTGCTATTCTTACCGCTTAAAATCATAGAGACCGTGGTTGGAGATACGCCCGCACGGGCTGCAACATCCTTTGCTGTTACCTTTCCCTTCTTCATCACATCCACCCCCCTATGATTTTTCATTATACCATCTCTGTCGAAGCAAAACAATAGAAACCCTCCTGGGCAGCCGGCCCATTCTTTGCCAGTGGAACGACTTGCTAAATCAGAGGAAATCATCACGCTAGGCCCGCCAGGATTGGCAGGATTTCCTCTTTTGTTTAGCAAGAAAAGATGCTCTGGCCAAGGAAGTGGTTCGCATTTGCCCGACACCGTACTGTGGACCATCGCACTGTGTCGGGCCTTATGTCACCATGCGTTTCCAAGCTCGTTCCTCCTTTTGCCAAACCCACTCGTAATAATTTTTTCTATCTCTGCATATTATCCAAACATCGCCTCTCCGGGGCGAAATAAACCGAAAGGAGAGGGGCAGCAATGCCCCGAGAGGAACACATCATGAAGAAAAATCTGATTGCATTTCTGTTCGCTGCCATCCTCTGTATGTTCAATATCGTCCCCGCGCTTGCATCTGAGCCTGTTGGTGGGGGCACCGCCACGACCGGCGGCAATTCCCATATTATCTGGGACGAGAGCGAGAACGGCGACAGCTGGGTTCGGCAAAACGCCGACGAGGTTACTGTCGACGACGCCATCTCCTGGGTTGACCGGAAGGGCGGCCAGGTGGTTGAGCTGTGCGCTCACTTCCTGAAACCTGTCTGCGTGGTCGGGTTCATCCTCTGCGTTATCCTGATGGTAGCCGGCGCCGTTGGCAACAAGAAGCTCCTGGTGGGCGGCTTGGTTGGCCTGTTCATCTGCGGCCTCTGCTACACCTTCGCCACGAGCCCCGTCCAAATCATGAATGCGTTTGCTTCCTTCGTGAAGGCGTAAGTTGACGGGAGGACCCCTATGAACGACAAACTCATCATTATCCTCATTGTTTTCCTGGCGATTGCGGGGCTGGCGGCGGTGGTTACCCGTCTCTTCCGAGTGGGCATCACCTTACTGGGCCTCGCAATCATCCTCCCCATTCTCTGCGCTGTCCTGTGGGGTGACGGGGACGTTTACGTCTCCAAATTCGCCTCCATATTCACACCTGAATTAGAACAGCAAATCACGGATGGGTACCACCTTTACAAAGAACAGGATAGCAAGGACCCAATCCTGGACTATAACCAGGTGGAAGAATACGCCGATGGGGCCCTTTCCCGCATCAAGAACGCTATTCGGGGCCTGTTTGGCGGGGAGGAAAGGAACAATCAGTCTGATGCGGTTTTCTCCTCCTATAATACGGGCAGCGGCTATCAGCCGCCGCCCGTTTTCCATTTCCGTCAGACAAATTGTATGGGGCTAATTCGCATATAATAAAAAACGAAATTTCTCACAGAAAGGGGTGCCTTATGGCTAGACTTTACAGAATCTCCGCCGATACCAGCGAAAAGGAAAAGGCAGTCGGCGGTATCCTGACATTTGGGCAGGCCGGCTGGCTTGTCCTTGGGCTGATTATCTTCGGCGTTGTGTTTATCGGGCTGTCCCGCCTGATTCCAGCGGTACTTGCTGGCATCATCGCCCTGATTCCCGGCCTTGGCGTCGCTCTCCCGTTCGCTTTCTTCAAAAAAGGAGAGCTGACATTGACTCAGTACCTGATGTGGCGGTTCAAATTCGAGAGGAAAAACCGGTATATGGTCAACACCTTGACTTATCGGCTGGACCGCCCCGAAGACTATGCGAGAGAACAGGAGCTCAAGGAGGTTGAGTTTAGAGTATGAAAATTGCATTGCTGATTCTTTTCCTGCTGCTGCTCGTCGGCGGCATGGTCGGGCTGATGATATTTCTTGTCAAAAAGCTGGACCCCATGCAGGGAGACAAATCCGAGGATGGCTCTTCCGGCATCGCCCAGGACTTCCTGCCGTTCGATGACGTCCAGAACGGTATTATCATTCTGCCAAACTACTGCTATCGGGCCGTCATGGAGTGTACCTCCCTGAACTATGACCTGAAAACAGAAGGGGAGCGGGACCAAATCGAGATGTCCTTCCAGCGATTCATCAACAGCTTGTCTTTCCCCGCGACTATTTTCCTGCAAACCAAAGAGATTGATAACTCCCGCCGCATCGAGTCTTTGAAAAAGGATGTCGAGCAGACTCTGGTGGAATTCCCCGGCATGGCCACTTATGCGGAGCAGTACATCAAGGACATGGAGACCCTCAACACCCGTATTGGAAACAACCAGCAGAAGAAGCGGTACATCATCATTACCTACGATGACGCCTCCCAGCTGGGTCAACTTTCTGACGGTGAGAAAGCTGTTTACGCCGCCAAGGAGCTCCAGACGCGGTGCAACGCCATCTCCCAGGGTTTGGACGCCGTTGGTGTCCGCACACAGCGGCTGGGCACGCCCGAGCTGATTGAGCTGATTTACAGCTGTTACAACCGCGACAATTTCAGCTATTCTGAGGCAATTTCTTCCGGCGATGCATTCTCCCTGTTCGTTGACGGGGCGGAGGACAAATTCAAGAATTTCCCGAAAGTAGGTCTTCTGGACCTTATCCTGGGGGAGAGCATCAATCAAATCCGGCAGAGCGGTATCGATGAAGAGAAAAACGGACACGCGGTCTTGGAGCAGCTCCAGGCACTGCGGGAGAAGTATGCCGGTTATTTTTCCGAGGAGGTTTGACATGACAATCAATTTCAAAAAGAAAAAGGGCGACGCCGCCCCTCAAGTAACGGTAGACAAGGCTCCCGCGACGGTTGCGGGCCCCTTGGAGAACGGTGTTCCCACTATCAAAGACCTGATTGCGCCCGCTTCATTCCGGCGCGAGGCCTTTGATTATCTGGGTGTCGGCTCGAAATACGTCCGGAGCTTCCTGCTGTCCGGATTCCCCAAGGACATTGCCGTCCGCTGGGCCGACAGCCTGTATAACTACGATGGCGACTTGGACATGGCCATCCACATTAACCCCATGGACGAACGCGCTGCTATGGACGAACTGACCGACAAAATTACGCAGTTTGAGGCCCAGTTGGACCTGGAGTCCGAGAAGGGCAGTAACCGGAACGTCACCCGCCTGCGGAACCAGGTGGTCGAGCTGTACCGGGAGCGTGAGAAAATCGAGCAGAACTACATCAGCATGTTCGGCGTCCAGATGGTCGTGAACCTCTATGCCAACACTCTGGACCAGCTGGACAAGGAGACCCAGATGCTGGAGAACTCCCTGCGCGGTCAGAAAATCAAACTGATGCCCCTCCATCTGCGCCAGGACCAGGGTTATAAATCCGGTCTGCCGTTTGGAAAGACGTGGCTCCCGAAAAACTTCCGCAACTTCTCTTCTGAGGGGCTAACCGCCTGTTTCCCGTTCTATAACGCAGAGATTTCCCATCCCAGCGGCACGTTCTTGGGGGTTAACCTCCAGACGCAGACTCCCATCTATGTGGACTTCTATGACCGGAAAATCCTGTCCAACGGCAACACCACCATCATCGGGCAGGCTGGCTCCGGCAAGACGTTCCTCGTGTCCCTGCTGACCATGCGGTCTGCCCTCCAGGGAGTTCGGTCCGTTATCATCGACCCAGAGGGAGAGTATGGGAACATCGCGAAGGCCATGGGCGGGACCATCATCAAGGTAGCTCCGGGCAGCCGGACAATTCCCAATCCCTTCGACCTGGAGGACGAGGAGGAAGTCGATGGTGATGGTAAGCCCACCGGCCGCCGCGTCGTGAATATCAAGGAAAAGGTTGCCGACCTACTGAACCTTATCGGCGTTATGACCGGCGACCTTACTCAGGAACAGCGGTCTCTGGTTTCCTTCGCTCTCACCAGCATCTATGAGGACTTCGGCTTCACCGAAGACTACGCCTCCCTGTACACAGAGGATGTCATCCTGAACGAGAAAGGCGAGTTCGTCCACCACGGACAAAAGCGTCGGATGCCCACATTCAGCGATTTTCACCGGAAACTGGGGGAGGTGGCCAAGGTCCCGGGCAACGAGACCCTGAACTCCATTGCCAACGCTCTGCGAATGTTCACCAAGGACGGCGTGTATGGCATGTTCGACTGCGAAACCGACGAATCGGTTGCCAACTACAAGGACTCCCCGGTTATCTGCTTTGACGTCAAGGGCCTGGAGGAAAATGTCCTTCGTCCCATCGGCATGTATATCGCCCTTTCCTGGGCCTGGGAAAAGTTCGCAAAGAAGAACCCCAAAATCAAGAAGCGAATCGTCTGTGACGAGGCGTGGATGCTGACGAACCCCAACATGAGCGGTTATCAGTACACCGCCGACTTCCTCCAGACCTGCGCCCGCCGGGCCCGGAAGCGGAATTGCGCCCTGCTCTGCGCCAGCCAGAACTTCAAAGAGTTCGTGTCCTGCCCCCAGGGCGAGGCTGTACTGACCAACGCTGTCGTCAACATCTTCTTGAAGCAGGCGTCCACCGACATTGACGCCCTGCAGGATAAGTTCAAGCTGTCCAATGGTGAGCGGAGCTACCTGCTGTCTCCCCGGAAGGGGCACTTCCTTCTTAAGATGGCGTCCGAGGGAACGGTTGGTTTCGCATACTCGACCGACTACGAAAAGTACCTGATTGAGCGGCACACAATCGCCGACCGCTCTCTCTGACATCATAGGCTGTGCGGCGGGCTTCCGGTCCGCCGCACTTCCCCTAAACGCCACTTTTAGAAAGGAGTGACCCCCTTTGTCCCAAACAATTCACAAGTTTATCCGCCAAGCAGCTGCGTGGGTCACCGTTCTGGTTGTCTGCCTCAGCACGATTGCGAAACCGTTTTTCGCAGTCCCTGCAGAAGCCGCCTACCATCAGACCTACATTCAGACCACCATCGATGTTTCTAACTGGGATATCCTGGGTGGTGTGGTTGACATCAAATCCGGTGGTATATTAGGCACAAGCGCCCCTCATGAGTATAGCCGCGTTGGCGGAGATGTGTTGAACAGCCTTGCCGGGACGAATACTCCGGCTGCGGCGGCCAGCCTTCTCGATAAAGACCCCAATGGCGGAGGAGGAAGTAAGGAACAGAACCTGGTTCTCACTTTCCCCGGAGCATCTAAGGTTGATAAGATATTCACGCACACAGAGTCTACCGACCGGGATAGCGCTCGGGCTGGCCTGGTTCTGAACTCTCTGCTGTTCGACCTAAATGCTGCGTTCAAATTCGTCTATGGCGATGCTTCCGGCTCCTACACGCCATCTGGCGACGACCTTGACGCAAAAGTTGAAAGCTACAGGTCCAATATGAAAGCGTTTCTTAATGCTGTCCCTAGCGGAACCGTCAATGGAGCCAGTATTACCCAAAGCTCGGGTGACATCAATTCCTTTGTGGATAGCACGGTAACTGGAAACGATTACGTTACCATCACCAAGAATGGCGAATCCCGGACATACCAGTTCCGAATGCTTAAAGGGTACGTCGATGCTCCAGGCGGGCTTGGGTTGGTATCTGTCCCACGCGGCCAAGATGCGCAGTATGTCCATTGGGGAACCTTCGCAGTAGAAGCATTCCTGAACTATACCAGCGAAGAGAAGTACCAGGTCACCGCTGATACAGTTTACAATACCACGCCGGGAGCCATAGAAAAAGGGCTTTCTGATTTACTTGGTGGAATCTGCAACTTCGTCGCCAACGCCCTGGGCCTCTGGGACTTTGACCAGCTCATCTTTAACGCAGGCTCTCGCGGTTCTGGTGGTTATGTTGGCGGTATTTTCCCCTCAACCTGGCAGCCCCTTATTTGGACGTTCTTCTTTCTTGCTGAAATTGCGGCAATTGGCGTTCTGCTGTATTCCATCATCGTGAATGTCGGCAGAAAAGCCCTCTCCACGGTCAATCCGATTGCCCGGGCCAGTGCAATTTCCCAAATTGAATCGCTGTTCTTCGTGGCAATCGCCCTTGGTCTTTTGCCCCTTGTCATCCAGCTCTCAATTGGGATTTCGTCCAACCTGACCGGAATCTTCAAGGATGCCCTGGGAGATGCAACTGCATCAGACCGCTTTGCTATTTTGACATCCGGCTCCGGAGCACTGGGCGCCATTATTACCCGCATCATCTACCTTGGCGCTGTTATCTACTTCAATTTCTTCTACGGCATACGGGCTCTGACCATCGCAATCCTGATTATTACGGGCCCCGTCTTTATTTCTTTTGTGGGGATGAGCGAGAAAAAGCGGATGCTGGCCGAAACATGGGCTCGGGAATTCGCCGCGAACCTGTTCATCCAGCCCCTGCAGGCGATGATGATGTCCTTCATCCTGCTGCTTCCGTCCACAGGCCGGACTTTTGACGCTATCGTCCTGGCATACGCCATGATACCCCTGACTCACATGATTCGGGGCCTCTTCTTCGGCAGCGCCGGCAGCTTCGCGCATCAACTTGCCGACAAAGGCAGGGCGAGTACTATGCGCCAGCTTGGCAGGGCAGGAACTGCCGCGGTTGCCACCGCTGGCGGTGCTGTTCTTGGAGGCGCCGGGGCTCTGTACGGCGCGATGGGTTCTCCCGGAAGCGGCGGTGGACACTCCGGCGGCGAAGGTGGAAATCCTGCTCCCGCAGCCTCTACGGACGCCCCCAAAAACCAGAGGGAGTTCAACGATAAGAGGGAACAACAGCAGAATGGGCAGCAACAAGGCCAGCAAGAACAGGAACAGCAACGAAAGCAACAGGGGCAGAAAGAACAGAAGGCGGCTTCTCAGCAACCAGATAGACAAAACAACACCCCTGTCTCCGCAGGTGCTGACACCGACTCGTCCGCTGGTTCCAACAGCGTTGTTGCCGGCATTCAGAACGGTCGGAGGGCTGAGGAAGCCGAAAATAGCAACACAGAAGCCCAGCAGGTTGGAGATGGCAAGGAAGCAGCTCCAGCAGATGGGAAGGACTCCGGAAAGCAAAAAACCTCCAAAGGAGCTATGGCAAAGGGGCTCGGCCTGACTGCCGCCGCCGTTGGCCTCGGCGCTCTTGGAGGAGCAACCAGCCAGTTTAACCGCCGTGTGTTCGGTGTTTCTCCCGGGCCAGGCGGCGGCATCATCACGCAAATTAGCCGTAACGTGGCTGGGTCCGCAGACCGAACGCTCCATCCTGGTGCGGCAAAGAGCAGCGTCCCTGAAGGAGGCCAGTCCGCAGAAGGCACCCAGCCTAATGACGGTCAGGCACCCAATGAGAACGGCGTTCCAAGTGGTTTCCCCATTCCCCCCTCCGCGAACCCCAACTGTTCCACCGATGCCTATCTCCCCAGCAGCGATGCCTACGAGGGCGATAACCTCGATGCCAAGAACGCGTATGAGAGCGGCCTTGCCGAAAAGGATGTGGCTGAGGATGGCACAACGGAGTATCAGATTCCCAGGGAAAACCTTGGCCAGGCCGGCGTTCGAGTTTCTTCTGATAAAGCAGCTGGAACAACGAAACTGTCTTACAACCTCAGAAACATGAGCGCCAGTGACGCGAACCGGGCCCGCGAACTTGCTGCCCTCTACGAGCATGGCACCGAAGTGGAGAAGCAGGTCCTACAGGAGGCCGGCATCGAGTCCATCCACTACAAGACCCAAATGAACAAGGAAACCGGGCAGGAGGAGATTTCAGGTGTTGAAATGACAGTCCGGCCCGACGCGCTCAAGGCGAACTTCGGCATCGACACCAAACCCGCCTCTATGGGCGGCAAGGGGTTGACAGTTTCCGCTCCCGATGCTCAGGCCGCGCCTAATCTGGTGCCAGATGCCACCCAGCATCTGAACAACTCCATGGCCCGCGGCTTCTCCGAGTCTGTTAAGAGCTTCGGAGGGTCTATCGTTCCAGACAGCGGAAGCGGCACAACTCAGGTTAACATCCCTACTGAACAGTTCAAACCATTCACGGAGAAGTATCCCTCTCTGGATACGAGTTCCGCAACGGAGAGCAGCGGCCTGACCACATTCTCGGTACCCAGCTCTACGCTGCTTGAGGGAAGTGCCCCACAATCTCCCACGCTCCGGACAATCAACCAGAATCGGTTCGGCGGCTCGGCGCCAGTCCAGGTGCCTCCCGTAGCTGGGCCTATGCCTCCTCCGACGCCTCCTGTTGAGGCTCCGGTAGCCCAGCCTTTGGGCGGGGCCCCGGTGTCCAGCCAAGGGGCTGGCTTCACACCCCCGGACACTAAGACACCCCCTTCGAGCGGAGGGCCTGGTAATCAGCCTCCCGTATCCGAAAGAGAAACGCCTCCCGGCAAGGAAGGCGGCAGAGAGCCCGGCCAAGACCGGCGTGAACCTGGCAGAACCTAAACAAAAAACCCACCCCTCAAATTGAGGGGTGGGCCTTCTTTATGCCAGCAGGGCCGTCAAAGTCTCCTGCTTCTCGGTATGCGTGATAAGCAGCTTTTCCTTTGCCCGGGTAACTGCCACATAGAGCAGGCGATGCTCCTCCTCACTGGCCGGGCGGAACTTCCGCAGGGAGAGGAGGACCACGGGCCACTCCAGGCCTTTGGCGGAGTGAACGGTGATGAGGGTAACGGCGTCTACGTCCTCACGAGCGGTGGATTTGGTCTCCTTAACGCCGTAATCCCGGTACTTGACGCAAAACTCCATGATTTGTTTGGCGGTGTGGAAACCCTTTTGGAGGACCTCATCGGCAAAAGACTCCGCCACATAGTCCTCCTTGGCATCCTTAATGAGCTCTGTGAAGAAGAGGATTCTGTCCTCCTCCGTTTGCAGGGCGTCATACGCCTCACCCAGGGCCTTCGCATCCGCCTCCAGAGCGGCGGTATCAAAGGGGTCCTGGCCAAGGCTCTTGCGGTAAAGAGCAAGGTCAACCAGATTCTCGTGGTTCAGCAGAAAGGAAGAAACCGCGATGATAGCCTTGACATACGGGGCATCTGCCACGATTTCCGGGACGCGCAGGATAGTGGGAATGCCCCGGTCATCCAGCGCCTTCTGCATAGCCAACAGCTCCGTCTTGGTCCGGCAGAGGATGGCAATATCTTTGGGGTCCGTACCATCCCGGATAAGCTTTTCAGCCTGCCGGGCGAAAAGGTCCCTCTCTTTGTCCACGTCATCCACGGACATGACCACGGGGTCGAGGCCGCGCTCTTTCCGGGTGGCCCGGATAACACGAGCAATCCGCGCCTCCTTATCCAGAATGTGGTTTGCCATGGCGATAATAGGGGACTGGGACCGGAAGTTTTCTTCGAAGGGGATGTCAATCATCCCGGGGAAATAGGTCCCGAAGTTCACCAGATTTTCCGGTGTGGCGTTGCGGAAGCCATAGATAGCCTGCATCTCGTCGCCGACCACGACGATGCTTTCCAGGTTCTTATCAGCCTTAGCCATTTCCAGAATCAACTCGATTTGCACCGGGTTCGAGTCTTGAAATTCATCGATGATAATGTGCCGGAAAGTGAAGGTCTCGAAAACGCCATGAGACTTGAGGGCAAGCAGCAGGCGCAGCTGGTCCTCAAAGTCAATCATATTCCTTTCCACCAGCTGCCGGTTGTATTCCCGGTAAATCTCCAGGAGTTCCGCAGCTTTGGCTTTCAGGTCGTTGCTGCCAAGCATAGCCTCCGCCTCTGGGACGGTCTCCACATGGTTCGCTTTCATGGCGTCGATGATTTCGCCAGCCTGAACAACCGCTCCCCGAGCATTAGGCAGGTTGAGGAAAGGGTTCCGGTAATCAAACGGGAGCGTGTTGTGTTTACTGAGCAGCTCCACCAGAATGTCCTTCTTTACCACCTCATCCACCAGGGAGGGGGCCTTCGTAAAGCCCAGTTTCGCGTAGTGCTGCTCCAGCAGATTCTGGCCGAACCCATTGAAGGTAGACACCACGATTTTGTCCGTGTCGAGGTCCAGACCGTCATAAGCGGTGCCTTTCGCATACCGGCGCAGGCGGGAACGCATCTCCTCCGCGCCCTTTTCTGTAAAGGTAACCATCAGGATATTCTCCGGAGCACATCCATCCTCCAAAAGACGGAGGGTACGCAGTGTCACACTGGCGGTCTTACCGGAACCGGCAACCGCGTTGACCCGGCACTCGCCGTGGTCGAAGCCCACAAACTTCTGCTGAGCCCTCGTCAAACGAATGTCATTCAACGGGGTCTCCTCCACGCTGGGCATCTCCGTCTGGCTGCGCTTGACAAACTCCGTGCGGCAGAGGTCCTTGAACATGCAGTCATAACAGTTCCGACTATCCTCCGCGCAGGTTCCGGCCTCCTCCTTGACTCCCTCATAGAGCTGTTCAATGAGATTGATATCGGCCCCAACAAAGTGGTGGTTGATGATATTCGCTCCCTTAGAATCCTCGAAGAAGGGAACTGGCGCCGCCGAGCGGTCCTTTGTACCCTTCATGTAATAGTAAGCTCCAAATACGGGCTTCTTAATACCCAGCTTTGCCGCCTCCGCTTCTCCGCAAAGCTGCAGAGCCAGTAGGTCCGGATTCAAACTTGCCCTGAGCTCCTGCTTGCTTGTATTATACCGGAGCTGGGGCGCCTTGTAGATGTACCGAACGCACTCCAGAGCCTCACCCCGGTCAATCAGCCTGTGGGCCGTGATTTGGTGGGGTTTCTTCAGCACCGTGACCGTGTTGGCAAAGTCCTGGGCCAGAATGGTGTTGCTCTGCTGCATGCCCTCAAAGGCGATATAGCGGCGGAGGAGCTGCTTCATTCGGGCACACTCGGAAGCGCACTCGAAATCGAACATCTTCCCAGCAGCAGCGGCGGTCTCAAAAGCATCATCCACCTTCTTCTCCAAAACGGGAATCTTCACTGAGAAGTCAGTGCCCAAGAGCACATCCCTCATGATTCTCCGCAGTACAGATGCCTTGATGACTCCGGAAGGAACCTTATTGTGCAGGAACGCCTTCCGGGGGCAGGTTTTCGCTTCGGCAATAGCCATACAATGTACCTCCTAATAAAATGAGTTCTCCTACTCATGGATTTGGTGCATTGTATGCGAATTATCAAAAATGGATTCCAAGCCACAAGAAGCTCTCTCACCCTTGAGAAAAGCCTTTGGTTTGCCAACAAGAGAAGCTATGTGGTTGCGTATGCCGCATTTGGCCCGACATAGTTTGGGTGAGCCATCTTTTCCGTGTCGGGCAGGACACAGTCATCCCGGCCCAGGCAGGCTCTCTTCTTGCCAAAACAAAACCCCTCCCCAAATCGGGGAGAGGTTTGTATCGTTATGCGGAGATAAACTGCACACTGATGTTTCCCTTCCAGTCATTGAGCTGCGGATGCCCCACAAACTTTCTGGGGAAACGGCCCCGGGCCCGAGCTTCCTCACCATGATTCCACTGGACAATCGAGAGCCCCGTCTTATCCAGATACTTCACATGCTGCTTCTCCGCACCCATGTAGCGAACGTCGGACACATCCGCCACCAGGCCGAACAAGGGCTGAGGGAATCCCTCTCCATACGGCTCAAGAATCCGCAGCTCACGCACCATCTGTTCCGTGTACGCAGAAGAGGGGAATACCACATCAATGGTGACCGTTTTGGTGAAATCCCGGTCTGGGTACGCCTCGTTCGCAATCCGTGTGAGCTCCTTCTCAAACACCTCGAAATCAGCCGCTCGCACCGTAACGCCGGCCGCCCGGGCATGCCCGCCGTAAGAAACCAGCCACTTAGCGCACTTATCCAGCGCAGCCTTCATGGAGAATCCCTCTGGGCTGCGGCAGGAGCCCTTCCAGTTTCCACTCCGGTCCTGGGTAAGCACGATGACAGGGCGGTTGTACTCTTGCATCAGCCGGCCAGCAGTGATACCAACAATCCCTTCCCGAAACCCGGCGTCCCGGACAATAATGGCAGCCTCATCAAATCCCTCCGGGATGGAAGCCTCCGCCACCTCGACTTCCCGGGCAGTTTCATCCTTTCTTTCCTGATTGATTTCGTCCAGCCGAATAATCCCCTCCCGCAGGAACGCTTCGTCCTCGCTGAGCAGGAGTCTTCCAACAACGGAAACGTCCTCATCCATGCGGGAAACTGCGTTAATCATAGGGGCAATACGAAAGGCTACACTGTATTGGGCATCAATCGTTTTCAGCTCCAGCAGTTCGGAGACAATCCGGAAGAAGGGCCGCCGCCCCTCGTTCATCAGCCGCAGGCCCTCCTGGACGATGGCCCGGTTCTGGCCCGTCAGCGGCACCACGTCTGCAACCGTGCCTAGTGCCGCCAGGTCGACCGCCTTCATCACCGGTTCCACGGCGACGCCCATTCGTATATACAGCTCCAGCATGATGCGCCAGATGACGCCTGCGCCGCAGTTGTCCTTATACTGCGCATCCGGTTCGTCCACTCTCTTTGGGTCAATCACCGCATCAGCAGCAGGGAGGACCTCGCCTGGCTCATGATGGTCTGTAACCACCACTTTCAGGCCCAGTTCCTTCGCCCGAGCCACGCCAGCGATGCCGCTGATGCCGTTATCCACCGTGAGCAGCACCCTTGTGTTCGGGTACTGAGCCATCAGGTTATCAACGCCGTTGGCGCAGATGCCAAATCCGTCAACAGCCCGTTCATTGCAGTAACGATGGACCTCCGCACCCAGGGCCATCAAACATTCTGCTGCAATCGCCCCCGCTGTGCATCCGTCCACATCGTAGTCCTGATAGACAGCGATGGGCTCCTTGTTGCGGACTGCATGTTCCAGGATTTCCAGAGCGGGCTCCACATCAAGGAAAGGAGGACAGGCCCGGATGGATTCTGTCAGGGAAGGGAAGAGAAACTGTTCCATCGCCTCCACGGTCCGAATGCCGCGCTCGTACAGAATGTCCAGGCAGGCTGGATGCACCGCCTTCAAACGAGGCGACAGGGCAAGCGTTGTGGGGCAGTGCGTGTTATTGAATTTATACTTTATCATCCCGCTAACACCCCCACCGCTCCCAAAATGGACGTTGAGATATACATGCACGCCAGAATGGCACCCAGAAACATGACGTACTGGGTAACTATGCTGTAAAAAAAGTACCCCACCAGCATCTTTGGATGTGTCTGCAAATAGGGCCCGTTATGGAGTTTGGTCCACAGGCTGGCCTCTTCCGGGCACAGCTCCTGGGCCTTTTCCTCCTTTTTCTTGTTCTTGAACATATTCACCGCGGGCTATACGCTGTCCGCGTTCACCTTCTTTCTTTGGATTTTGAAATACAACCGCTCAAATTTATCGGAATCATTCTTTTCCGTTCTTCTGACAACCTCCAGTGTGCGGAGGTTGACCACCAAAGGCGCATTATACTCGTAGCACGGGCTATAAATCACGCTGCCCGCCAGACGGAAGCCCTGTTCAACCGGGATGTTCAGAGCTTCGCATATCAGAAGGGCAGACTGAATGTCCGGCCGGCAAGTCCCGGCAGAAAAGGAGGAAAGAGATTGTCTGGCAAGCCCCGTCTTTCGTCCCAATTCCGCAAGGCTAATTCTCCGGATTTTAGCAACTGCGGTCCATGGCTGTTCCAGGGCACAGTTTTCCTTCTCGCTCTCCAGAGCGAATCCTTGTCGATGCAGGTCGTCAAGAGACGAAAACCGCTCCGGGGCCCGAAATGTAAAGGTCGCTTTCGGCCTGGCCATGGGACCGCCTCCTTTAGGTGTTATTATATGCGGAATACACGCGGGTTATTCCAACATTTGCACCAGATTTTCTGGCCCAACCCTATATCTTGTATTATACAGGACCTTGTATAATTCGTCAAGTATTCTTGCGAAAAAATCTAGTTAAATTCGTCACATTTGTTTTCTTTTGTCCAAATCAAAAGTTTGCCAAATAGGATTCCTGCTTTCGCATAACATAAGAATAACCGACCTGTGCGTAATTGAATTTCTCTGCTTTGCATAGGATTGGAATGTTCGACGTGGGATTGCCGCCCGTCGCCGAACTAAAACTCGAAAGGAGATTTTTCAACATCATGAACTGTATCAAAAATCTGCAAGCTCGGGTGTCTGCCCTCATGGTGGCCCTTCTGATGGTTTTCTCCATGGCGAGCGGCATCCTGAGTCCTGCTGGCGGCGGGTTCGCGTTGGCTCCCACTGCTGTTATGGCCAGTCAGACTGGAGGTAACAACAGTGGTGGCGGCGGCGGAAAAACCGTCGACAGCCTCTGGGACACCATCTCTGATGATGGCACCTCTGTTGGCGGAGACCTCGACAATACCGACGTGGATATGGGTACCGCCGTCCAGACGTCCAAGAAGGTTGCCCAGGCCATCACCAGCATCCTGACCGTTATTTCGTTCGTGTCCTTCCTGTTCTGGGTTTCCAAGCTGGCTATGTCTGCTGGCAACCCCCAGACTCGCCGGGTTGCAATTTCCGGCATTCTGTTCTCCGGCATCGCCCTCACTCTGTTCGGCGGCGCCTGGGTCGCGGTCAGCTTCTTCTGGAACCTGCTTTCCGGAGCAGCTGTCTAAGCAACAACTTCAACCCAACTAACGGGCGGCGGGAAACCGCCGCCCAATTTCCTTCTCAGACTCAATAGGAGGTGTATCACATGCGATACCTAAAAAAATTTGGGTTTACGTTCCTGGTTGTCCTGATGGTTGCCTTCAGCTGCACCCCAGCCTATGCCTCTGAGGGAGGGAGCGGGGGAGACTCTCACATTCAAATCGACGTCAGCGGGAGCGGCATCACCATCAATCCTGGCCAATACCCTGATATGGGCGGCGCGACCAATGGGGCAACCCCGGAGGCTGCGGCCACAAAAATCGTCAGCAAAGGAAAGCTGATTGGTCAAACTATTACAGCCCTCTGCGCAATTGTGTGCCTGGTCTTCTTCCTCATCAACGTCACCAAGCTGTCGACTTCTGGTGGCATGGCGTTCCAGCGGCGGCAGGCCATCATGGGTGTTCTCTGGTCTGGCGCTGCCCTGACGCTGTTCGGCGGGGCGTTCACTGTAATTTCTTTTTTCTGGAACTATCTCGACTGAACCCAACGAGGGCCTGGCTTCGCCGCCAGGTCCTTGCTTTTTGCTGATATTCTCCCGCCGCTTTGCATAGAATATGTTTGAAAGGACTGATTGAAGATGCCCATAAAAGCACGGCCGGAGACCCTGGCCATAATAACTGCGGCTGATAAAAAGGCGCTGATGGCTATCTACCGGCATCGGTGCTTAAATGAGCCGCTTCTCCAGAGATATTTCTATCCAGGCGAACCCGATGGGTTTACCCTGGCCCGACTGCGGGAGTTCAATACTCATGAACTCCTCGACATCGTTGAATACGAGGCGGGAGAATATCCTGCCGTTTTCCTCTCTGCGCGCGGAATCCAGACACTTCGGGAACTATACGGCATACCCGTATACACCCTGAACGAAAAGGGGAAGAAGAAACGGGAAATTCAGCGGGCGGCTGACCTGAAGATGCCGGAAATCCTGCTGAACCACCAGATGCACCTGAACGAGCTGGCTCTCGCGATTGAGGAGAAAATCGCCGACAAGGTGGATTTCGAGTACCAGGACAACAAGTTCATTGACTCCTGTACCTACGCCCAGCCAGACGGTATCTTTATTCTACCCGACTGTGACCTATTTCTCGAAATGGATATGGCCCACGAGCGCATGACAGAACTCTGCAATAAGTGGACCCACTATCGCAACTACCTGACCGCGAAGGAGCACTACCTGAAACGGCCCAAGAAAATCGTGGTCTTATTTGCCACGGAAAATCTCAGGCCCGGCGGCCTGGCCACACGGCGGAAGTCCGTTCTCAAATCCCTCTCGAAAACCATCTTCGATTTGTTTGGCAAGGAGCTTGAATGCTACATTGGGCCATCCAGCGAGATGGTCGAGGTGGCGGAAAATCTGGCTCTCTCCCGGGCGGCGCTGCCTCCGGCCCTGCCGCCAGAGCTGGGCTTCACGCTCTCTTATCCGGATTCTGTCCGGGAAATCTGCGGAGAGTCTTACCTCTATATGCGCAAGCTGGACGAGGATGGCAAAGTCATAATTCAGGATGGGCGGCCCCAACATTTCTTCCTGGAGGATTATACCACGGGGGCCGTCTCCGTGCTGATGCGGACGGCGTCTTTCCCGGCTACGGCATCCTTGCTGCGGCCAAAGCTCAAGAGGGAAATCCCACTGCTGGTTCTGATGCCGGACGAAAAAACTGCCCTGCGAGACCTGATGGCAGTTAACGCTCTGGGAGTTGTCAATGTTTACTTTACAACTAAAAAGCGACTACGGGAAAGAAGATTTCCAAAGGCTCTGTTTCAAATCGACCAACTTGGCCGGTTTCACCATTTTAGTGATTATTCCTTAAAAACCGAAGTTTTTGAGAAAATCAAATAATTCTAGGAGGTGGTTTTCGTGAAAAAGATTTTGTTTGCCATCAATCACAAAGAGGCGGAAGCGCAATTGGAAAATCTTCTGCGACAGCATGAGATTGTCCCCACGGGCGCAGTCGCGTACCGCGAGGCGATTGCCGCCTCTTTGAGAGAGTCACCAGCCGACATTCTTTTCTTCCGGGAGGAGCTGAAAGGAAGCACCGACATTTTTGAGCTGATGAAGGAACTTCGTATCGAGTTCGCGGACACCCGCATCGTGTTCCTTGGCCACGCCCGGCCTGTAACCGACAAATTCCTGGGGCACCTGGCATGTTTGGGCATCTATGATATTATCGTGAGCGACCGGCCCACGCTGTCGGAAATGGCGGACTATATCGCCCATCCCCGGAATTTCTCCCATGTGGCGAAGTATTTCCAGGAGCAAATCATGGACGAATTGCTTCCCGACCCGCCGCCACCACCCGCCCCAGCCGCTCCGCCGGTTCAACAGAAAAAGGGGCTGTTCGGCGGCCTGATTGACAAACTCGCTGGTATTGAGGAGCCCCCAGTGGCGACTCCGGCAGCCCCAGTCCAAACTCCGGCAGTAGTTGCCCCCGTTCAGGTCAACACCCCTTCCGTGGACATTGAGACCATGCGGGGCGCCATGTTGGAAGAGGCCCGGCGGCAGGCTCAAGTGGAAGTCAAACAGATGGTGGATACGCAGGTGTACGCTGCCGCCGCTGCTCTGCAGTCGGACATCGACCGGCAGAACCAAACCATCGGGACCTTGACGAAAAACCTGAGAGAAAAGATGGCATCGGAAGAAAGTCTGAAAAAACAGCTGGATGACGCCGGCCTTCTGATTGAAAACCTGAACGCCCAGCTGCAAAAGACGCACGAGGAAGCCGACAAGGCTCTGCAAAGCTATCAGGCCCAGCTTGTCTCCCTCCAGGCTACCAAGCCTCCCGACTGGTACGAAGAACAGACTCGAAAGTGGCTTACGGAACGGGAATATCTGCAAGGGAAAATTGCCGAGAAAGAGTCCCTGCGGGCCGCCCTGGAAGAGAAGCTTCGAGCTGTCACAGCGGAAAAGGATACCATTGAGGCCGCACTGAAAGCCAAGTCTGAGGAGCTGCAGAACCTGTCCATGTCCATGCCACGAGACATCTCCGGCGCGGTCGACTCCGCCCTGGATGTTGATTTCGTGGACATTCCAGACGAAGAATATAAACCCACACCGACGGGGGAGGGGAGGGTCATCGCCTTTATGGGCACGAAGCATGGGGCGGGGAACACTACGGTGGCCCTGAACACAGCTATCGCCCTGGCAAACTGTGGCTATAAAACCCTCTACATCGAGATGAACCGGAGCTTCCCCATGGTAAATGAGTTCTTTGAGTTCACCAATATCATTCGGGGACTTGATACCGCAGCTCTGGCCCTCCAGCAGAACAACACGAAGCTGGCATCCCAGTGTATCATCAAGCCTCATGGGGTCAAGACAAATAAGCGTTCCATGGCGAAGGTCTATAACCGGCTTCCCGGGCCCCTGCACTTTCTGCTGTTCAGTAACGACTTCCTGCTAAAAAGCAAGGCTGGAAAGGCTCCCAACCTGGGTGAGCGGGAAATCAAGGACCTGATGTACTACCTGACCATTCAGGAATGTTACAGCTATGTCATCGTTGATATCCAACCGGACTACCCGCTGGCCCTGGATATGTTCATCAGCAGTTCGTACCAGGTCAACCAGCTTGTGCTGACCATGACTCAGGACCCCCACAGCGTCGCGTCGACAGCCCACATGATTACTGACCTGGCGCGACGGCGGAACGGCGCACTGATACGCAACGCGCTGTTTGTGGTTAACCAGTATTCCTCTTCCAACAAGACGTCTCTGCGGGATATTGGCGACTTCCTGCGCGTTCACAACAGCCGGGTATGCAAAATTTCCCTCGACTCGAAAGGCTATATGGATTCCGCGTACTCCGCCACCCCATACGTGACGGCAAAGGGAAAGTTTTCCAACGAGTATATTGACCTGCGGATGAAGCTGACGGGCTAACCATTCTAAGGGGCACGGCGTTTGCCGCGCCTCTTTTGATTTGCCAAGAAAAGACGCTGAGGATTAGGCGGGTTATTTGGGGCCCGACACTGAATCATGATAATTTCCCATACGCCCGCATATAACAAGGCAAATCTTTTGTGGAGGAAATTTTCATGGGGAATTATAATGTCGCCCGCCGCCAATTTCGAATGCACCGGGATTGCACCATCATCTGGTTGTTTTGTTCCATCGTTGGCCTCATCGAGGTACTGTTTTCTGCGGAGAGCCCACCCTTCCATGGTTGGTCCGCCTTTGCAGTGGGAATTTTCAATGCCATTCCGAACGCATACTTCTGCCTAAAGAGAAGAAAAGAAATGCAGGAAGAAGAGAGTTGATTCATGCAGGGCGTAGCGAAAGCTTCGCCCTCTTGTTTTCCTAATATCCTCCCTCCAGCAAGCATATAATACCAATATATCTTCGGAGGAGGTGCTTTCCCGTGCCTAAGACGCGATTTTGTGATGCGATACTATTCCTAAGTTTCCTTTCCGCATATTTTGTCTTGGTCGTGCTGGCCGCGGGCATTTGAGGGAGAAGACTGTGACTGCCTGCGTCCTGCTCCTGCTGGGCCGGATTTCCTCCGCCTGCAGAGATATCCTGGAAACGGAGATGCCAGAGGAGTAGCGCACAAAACAAAAGACGTGGCCAACGCCACGTCTTTTCTCACGCTGTTAATCCCTCGTATAAACCCTCCACTTCTTCCGGCGTGGTCTGAAACCACTCTTTCCCGGGAGCATCCGCCATATGCCGTTTCTTGAACTTCAGGGCAGCGTGAAGAGCTGCCTCCAACTCCCGAGGGGTATCTGTTTTCAGCACTAACGCAACGTGAGGCAGTTCCGGGTAGGCCGTGCCAGCCTGGGAAATCACCCGGGAGATAGCGTCCCGGTCGGTCATTCCAACCTTGCATGGCCAGCTGACCTCTCCTTCAAGATTCGCCAGTTTTCTGTATATATCAAAGTAGTACACATACACAGCCCCGCTGCCGGACCCCAGCACTTTGTCGGCCGCAATATCGGGTTCCGCAGCTTCTTCGGGAGCGGACTCTGTTTTGATGACAACCTCACAGGAGGATTCCTGATAATTGAGTTTCCAGGTGGCATATCCTACATTCTCCAGGTAGGAGGGGATTTGCCGCTGACAGCAATGTTTGAAAGCGGAAACATAGTCCTTCTTGCCCAGCAGTCCACCGTGGTCACGATGGAACGTCTTGACGGTGACAATTGCTTCATCTCTCCTGAAAATTTTCCCATCGAAAAGCGTAATCAAAATGTCGGCAAATACCATCGGGGTTAGCTCAACACCTTTATACTTGTAATTCCCATCTTCCGAAACAACGATGCCAGGATTGGTTAGTTTCAGCATGGGGATACAGCCGCCTCCTTTGAGATAGTGTGTTTGCTGCTTTTGGGCAACAATATATAGTATGCAAAACACAAAATTCCTATTAAGGCCGACTAACCAAGCTGTGTCGGGCCTCGAACAAGCCGCCCAGACCCACCGCAGAATCTCCTTTTGTCAAATCCAACTTTCCCAGGAATATTTTTCTTGTACTTTGCATAGAACAAACCAATTTCTATTTAGGAGAAATTCCAAAACCAAAAGGAGAAATCATCATGAAGTTCATCAACAAGAAAATCTTTGGTATCTGCACCGTCCTGTGTCTGCTCCTCACCTTTATGAACACCACTGCCATCGCCGCGGAGATTCCCCAGCCTGGCCGTCTGGACACCACCAATGAGGCGAGTATCGGTACCCCCATCTACGCCTGTGAGGCTGCGGATGTGGACGAGATGATGCTGGATGACATGGATGCTGTCGCCGCTGCGGCTGGATATTCTTCTGTGGAAGCGCCGGAGAACGCTGTCCGGAAGTATACCCGTGACGACGAGGGCATCGTCCGTACGGTGATTGTTGGGGATGACTACGTGATGGTCAGCTCCCTCGACACCCTGCATGGATACCCTGTCGGCGCATGCATGCTCGTTCCTGTGCTCGCCTGCACAGGCGAGGAGGTCTTTGACCTCGACAGCGGAGTAAACCTGTTCATTTGACCCACACCAAGCAAGAGGGCCCAGGATTTCCTGGGCCCTCTTTGCGTATCGGTCCTGGAAGTCCAGGCCCGTTTTCTTTTGTCGCAAAAATATGGTATCCAATTACTTTTGGACAATTTTTCGAAATTCTCCCAGCGGGATGGGTGTCCCGTACTCATCCTCGATGTGCCACCCCGGATGTCCAGTCAGAAATTTCTCCACATCGCTGACGCCGCAAAACCCATTGTCTGTGCGCCAGCTAAATTGCTTGGCGGTGGAGATTCCGATGATTTCATTCTCGTCATAGCTATCTGGAGCACATCTCCGAATCGCCGCATCGAGCTCAAACCCGATAGAGTCGATGTCCTCCGTCATTTCCGACATGGTCTCCCGGGCGTCAGCCAGGGCGCTCTTGCAGTTATCGCTGATAATCTGCAGAATGGCGGAGAGCTGCTCCGCCTCTTTGCGCTTCTGCTCTTTTACAAATCTATATTCGGTGCTCACTATTTTCTCCTTTCTTTATGCGGCGGTCGCTGTTCCGATGCATTTCCGCAGTCTTGCGACCAGATTTGAGTGACGTTTCACGGACCCCTGCTTTCGAAGCACGATTTCCATGGCAGACTTCGTTCCGACTAAGATAACCCGCTTTTTCGCTCTCGTGATGGCGGTATAGAAGAGATTCCGGTTAAAGTTGTAAAGAATGGTCTCGTGGACAGGGATAATCACGGTGTCGAACTCGCTCCCCTGAGATTTGTGTGTGGTAATGGCATAAGCCAGCTCCAACTCTTCCACCTGCTCGGCGTCATACCAAACCCGGCGGTCAGGGAATTCAACCAGCAGGGCCCGCTCCACACTGAACTCAATCTCCTTAACGATGCCAGTTTCCCCGTTGAACACAGACAAGTCATAGTTATTCTTGGTCTGGATAACTTTATCGCCTTTCCGGAGTTCATAATTCCTGGTTGAGTATGCAAGGGCCCCGAAGTTCAGCAAGTCCTGCAAAACCATATTCAGGTTGTTCGTTCCCAGCAGGCCGCCGTGAATGGGGGAGAGAACCTCCATATTATCAACCGGGACGCCATCCCGCACCAGCTTGTTGACACATTGCTTAACCGTTTTGAGGATTTGCCGTTGAGTATCGGCCTCAATCATATAGAAATCCCCGCCCTTTTCCTGGGAAAACTTCATGGAAATGCAGCCATTCGGGTGGTTGATGATGGCGTGAGCGTTCTCAACAATGAGACTCTTTCCGGACTGCCGGAACACCTCTTTCAATTGAGATACCGGGATAGCTCCAGAAGTAATCATGTCCCGCAGCACAAGCCCCGGGCCAACACTGGGGAGCTGCTCATGGTCTCCCACGATAACGACCCGGGCCCCAGAACATACGCAATTGAACAGCCAAGAGCAGAGCTGGATGTCGCACATGGAAAACTCATCCGCAATTACGAAGTCGCAGACCAGCTCATTTTCCTCCAGGATTGCCTGAGGGTATCCAACCAGGCGATGAATCGTCTCAGCCCGTTCTCCCGTCAGCTCGTGCATCCGAATAGAGGCTTTCCCAGTAGGGGCGCAGAGCCGAATGTCTGCGGACGGGTCGATGTTCTTGATGGCTTTAATAATCATGGTGAGCGTCTGAGTTTTGCCTGTTCCCGGGCCACCCGTCAGAATGCTTACCGGGGAGGTCAGGGCCGTCAGCACGGCTTGCTTTTGTTTCGCCGCTAAAGTAAGCCGAACTTCACTCTCCGCCGCAGACAAAGCCTTCGTGGCATCCGCCTCCGTGGTATTGAACCGCTTGGGAGCGGTCATCAAAATGGCCAGCCGTTCCGCCGCCCGGGTTTCAGCATAGTAGCCACTCTTTAGGTATATGGCAGGCTCAGGGAGGGACACGCTGTCTACAACAAGGTATCCGTCCCGGGCAAGGGTGTCCAGAGCATCCTGAACCTCCGGTTCAGACAGTTCCGCATAGGCGCCGTCTGCTCTGCCCAGGAAGGCCGCCACAAGGTTATCCAGCTCAATGCGCTTTACATAGACGTCTCCATCCTTTTCGGAGGACTCCCGGATGCAGGCCAGCACGCCAGCCGCCGCCCGGAAGGCGGGATTCGCGTTCTGTCCCAGGGACAGATTCAGCTTGTCGGCCGTCCGGAAATCCACCACCCCGTCCAGGTACAGGGCATAGGGGTTGTCACGAATTTTGGAAACGGCGCTCGCTCCGTAGTTCCGATAAATCTCAGCAGTATGGGCAGGGGAGATTCCGTTCAGCTGGAGGAACATCAGTAGTTCCTCGTATACGGAGTTCTCCACGATAGCCTGGTAGAGGCTCTCCTTTGCCGTCTTGTTCAGCCCCAGGCGGTTCATACAGCTGGGGTCATCCATGATGGCGGTAAATACATCCATCCCAAACTCCTTCATTAGCATATCGGCAAACACGGCTCCGACGCCTTTGACGGAAATCAGGAACTTCCGCATCTCGATTTCGGTTCCGGGCTGAACCCGGTTCGACTTGTATATCTGGTACTGCACACCATGTTTCGGGTCATCGTATTCCTCAACATGGACGTGCAGGTGGTCGCTTTCGACAAGGCCATAAAACTGGCCCACGCAGGTGATTTCCTTCTTGGTTTCCGCCCAGACCTTGAGTCTCGGCCTCCACTCAAGAACCACAGCGGTGAATACCGTGCGGCAGGTATCCTCGGAGTGATACCGGATTTTGCGGACTCGCACATCCGCTTCCTCTAACAACGCTAATCCGTTCATGCCGAGCCTCCTTACGAACGAGTTTTTTGCATTCTGAGAAAGTTTTCGACTTCCGCCTTATTGAGGCGCGGAGAGGTTGTGGCGAAATAGTCCCACGTCCACAGATTCCGCATTTTCCCAAAGGCGGGAAATTCTTTTAACAGCGCCCCGGCAATGCCGTTTTTGAAAATACGAACCGCCTCCCCGGCGCTGGTGGTGGGCGGTACATTTATATATAAGTGGCAATAGTCTGCCTGGCAGTCAATCCCCAACAAGATGAAGTCATTTTGCTCACAAATTTGGCGGGCCAACTCCTGAGTCCTGGTCTCTACGCCAGCTACCTCAAATATCCTCCTCCGGTAGTGTGTGCAGAATACAAGGTGGTAGTTTATCTTTGAAGTGGTTCTGCCGCAACGTCTGTAACTCATATCCATGTTTTAATTATAGCATATAATTAAAACACATGCAAGCACATTTTTGCGACTATTAGATTTTGAACTATTATATGCGGGAGCTGAGATTTCCATCACCCAGCCCCGCGAAATATTTTTTAGGAGACTTGCATACTATATGCCAGACCAATTTAGGTACTCTGCTCTCAAGAAAGGAGATATCTCATTGAAGGGTTTAGTCTTGGCCGAAAAACCGTCCCTAATGCGGGCGATTCAGTCGGCCTATAAATCTGAACCGCCCGCAAGTTTTGGCTTCGACTTGGACTTTGCGGCTTTCCATGGGCATCTAATGGCTCTGGCTCAGCCCGCCGACTATAATCCGGACTGGAAGAAATGGAAGACAGAAGACCTGCCCATTATTCCGGAGCCGTTCAAATATGTGCCCAGCGATGGAGAGTCCATTCGCAAAATAATCGAGAAAATCAGTGCGGGCCACTATGATTTTGTGGTTAACGCCTGTGACGCCGGTCGGGAAGGCGAGCTCATTTTCTGGTCTTTCTATGAAGCCAACGGGGTGAAGCTGCCGGTGAAGAGGCTCTGGTCCTCCACCACAGTGGAAGCGGACCTGCGAAAAGCTCTCCATGGGCTTCGCGACTACTCAGAGGCGGAACTGGTCAACCTGCGGTCTTCTTCGAAATTCCGGGCGGAATTCGACTGGCTGGCCGGTATGAATTTCAGCCGTGCCGTTGCTCTCAAGACCGGGAAGAAGGTCAACATCGGGCGCGTTGTGACTCCCACCCTAAAAATCGTGGTTGACAGAGAGAACGAAATCCGGAACTTCAAACCAGAGAAATTCTATGGCATCACTGTGGTTATGGATAAGGGCGGGGAGAAGTTCCCGGGCGTTGTTCTTGTGCCACCGGAAAATAAGCTGCCGCGGTTCTCCAAACAGGAGGATGCGGAAGGGGTAATGAAAAAGCTTGGGTCGACTGGCAGCGTAGCCGCTGTTGAATCTGAGAAAAAATCCATCAAGGCCCCCACGCTGTACTCCACGCTGGAGCTACAAAAGGACGCCAGCAAGTATTACAAATGGCGAAGCACAAAGACGGACTCGATTGCTCAAGAGCTGTATGAGGCCGGGTACATCTCGTATCCCCGTACTGAGTGCAGAGTCATCCCAACCTCTCTGGTGCCGGAAATTCCGAAACTGCTTAAGCCCCTGGAGGCGTTCCCTGAGCTGAAAGCCGGTCTTGCCCTGGCAACCCCAGCAGCAATCGCAAACACGACAAAGGGGAAGACGTACGTGGATAACAGCAAGTTGACGGACCACCATGCCATCATCCCCACAACCGCTGTGTTTGACCCCAGCAAACTGAGCGATGACCAGCGGAAACTGTACCTCCTGGTGGCAAAACGATTCCTGTCGATTTTCCTGCCGCCCTATACCACGGCAGCCACAACGGTCTTTGTCAACAGCAACGGCGTCACTATCAAGGCAAATGGGCGGGTTGTCATCGACAAGGGATTCTCTATGCTGTACCAGGACAAATCCAAGGATGTCGTCCTGCCGCCCTTGGTAAAGGGCGACACCGTGAATGTGGGGAAACCCGCTATCAAAACGGGTGAAACCAAGCCGCCCGACCGCTATACGGATGAAACGCTTCTTGACGCCATGGCCCACGCTGGCAAATTCGTTTCGGCGGCGGAGCAGCGGGCCATACTGAAAGAGACCGCCGGGCTTGGCACCGGCGCCACTCGGTCCAGCATTCTCAAGAAGCTGGAGGACACAGGGCTGGTAACTATCGAAAAATCCCGTTTCATCCCAACAGATTTCGGTATGTCCCTGATTGACATCATCAAAGACCGCGACATCTCTTCTCCCGCGCTGACGGCGAAATGGGAGGAGCGGCTGCGGACCCTGGAGGAAAAGGGGAACAACGCCGAGTTCAAGAAGGCGATGCTGGACTATATCCGGGAAGAAACCGCAGACATTCTGCAGAATGTAAAAGCTGATTTGTCGGCCTACGATTCCGAGACGATTGGCACCTGCCCCATCTGCGGCAAGCCTGTCATCGTCGGGAAGAAGTATTACCGCTGTGTCAACTACAAAAAAGACCCCACCCCCTGTACATTCATCGTGTCCCGAGAGTCTTTCATGGGAACTTCAATTTCGATTGCGGACATGAAGGCCATGCTTGCGGGGAAAACAACCAAGGAGAAAACCCTGACCACAAAGGATAAAAGGGTCTTCAAAATCCCCCTGACTATCAAGGATGGGAGAGTGGCTCCTGCCTTCTCTGACGCAGACCCCAAAACGGGGCCGTACAGCAAGGACAACATGAAAACTATTGATGGCCTGTGTGACTGCCCGCTCTGCCGGGAAGGCAAGGTCTTTCTGGCAAAGAACTACTATCTATGCACCAATCGCGACAACGGCTGCCAACTGACGGTGGGGAAGGAGATTTGTTCCGCCCCCATTAGCGCCGAGGATGTAAAAACCCTGGTACACGGCGGCGAGACCGCTCCGAAGAAATTCGTGTGGAGCTCTGGCAAATCTGGCACAGCCAAACTGAAAGGGACTATTCAGAATGGGGAGTCCGGGAAGCTCCTCAAACTTAACTTCATATTTGACAACTAACCCACAGGGCCTGCTCGTTTGAGCGGGCCCTTTTTGATTTGTCAAAAGAAGATGGCCGTGGATTCGTGATGGCCGCCCGTGGCCCGTCATAGCCAGGTAGAATCCGCCCCGCCTCTTGCAGGGCCGTCAGCATAGGGGGCCCGCAGCATAACATGCCACGCAAATTCCCATTTCCAAGCAGTTTGAGAATTCGTTATAACACAGGAGAGTCCGCCGTTATAAAAACCACCCGGTTTTTATAACGAGTGAGACCCCGCCCGGCAATTTTCCTGGCCGCGTCGGGCCTCACGCAGTCCAACCCGAACCCACAGCCCATTCTCTTTTGTCAAATCAGGTCCCCCTCTCCGTCGGGAATATGTTTTTCCGCATTTGCATACCATCTCGACAAACCATCTAAGGAGAATTTTATCAAAAAGGAGAATGACTATGTGCAAACTCAATGAGAAGCGGCTGCTGGAGGGTCTGTCCGGCAAGGGCATCGAGCTGAACGCCCGCGCCCTGGCCCGGTACACCGCGGAGAACGGCGTCCTGGTCAACGTCCATTGCAGCCGTAAGCGCGGTCACATCGGACTGCCGCCCAAGCTGCTGGGCATCCACCCCGAGAAGTGGAAGGATGACTCCCAGGAGTTCTTTGCGGAGCACATCAACATGGGGCGCCTGACGATGATTCCCAAAGATAAGGAGACTCTTCTCTCCAGCCTGGAGGGCAGGGCCCGCTCTTTGGTGGAGAAGGCGTCTGTCAACGGGAACTACGTCCCGCTGGCGTCCTACGATGAACTGCGCGCAGATTTCGAGGAGGTGCGGAAGCAGTATTTCGACGCCGTGGAGGAGGTAGCCCAGGGATGGTCCGCCATCACGGAGGACTTCAAGAAGGGTGTCCGCGAGATGGTGGAGGCCCGGTGCAGGAAAAAGATGCTTAAGCGCGACCGGGAAAAGCTGATTGCCAGCATCCTGTCCGCAATTCCCTCTGAGAGCGATTACCGCGCTTACGCCGACTTGACGCTGGAAGTCCGGGCTTTCCCCACAACCGGCGTCACGACCGAAGGCTTGGCCCCCGACCTCCAGGACGCGCTGAACGCCACCTGGAAGGACGATGTGGTGGCAAACGCCATCAAGGGAATTGAGATGGGAATCGGCGAGATTTTCTCTCTGTGCTGCAGCATTATGACAACCTACACCAATGTAGGCAAAATCCATGGCCGCAGTACCAATGCCTTAAGCCGCATCGCGGTCCGGGCAAAGAAAATCAACGTGTTTGCGAACCCCATGCTGGAGTCTCTGGCCTCCCGGCTGGAGAACGTTGGCGACCTGAACGACGCCGACGTCGCCGACTGCGTTGAGGACTGCCTCTTGGATACCGTCCAGTACGCCCGGACCACCGGCATCAGCCTGGACATGTCCAAGTGCTGCTACACCGAAGAGCAGCTGACCGACATGCTGGAGGCACGGAAAATGTTCGAGGAAAAGAAGGGAGCGTAAGAATCATGAGAGGAACCATGAGAGTGTCTATTGTTACGAGTATCAACGACAAGAACTCCGAGAATCTCGCCCCGGGGACCATCGTGTCCCTGGAGCGGGAGCCCAGCAACACCAAAGACCCTAATGCGGTCAAGGCAATGCTGGGGGAGGTGTTCATTGGCTATGTTGCCAACAGCGCCGCCACCGTTCCCGAGGGATGCACTGGCGCCACAACGGTCTCCAGCTTCCTTGCACGGCCGAAGGTTGCCGGCATCAACGCCCGGCTGATTTCCTCGTATAACCGCGAAACCAAGAACGAAAGCATCACGCAGACGTGCTGGGTCGCCGAGTTGTACTTCCTCCCCGTCTGGGAAGCCGGGGAGGACGGTCCCGAGAACGTCCTGACGCTGGATATCATCGGGCAGAACACCTACCACTCCGAGAAGGCGATGGTCATTAAGAACTTCGCTTCCTACAAGGAGGGGGACCTGGTGCTCAAGGCAGTTCAGTCCGGCCTGGATGGGTCCATGTGCGCCTATGTCTACCGGCGCGACTCTTTAGGGAACACGTCTCCCGCGTCTGCCGGCCAGGTTGATAACCCGCCGGACGCGCTGATAATTGCGCTCCAGGCCGTGCCGTCCCTGCCACTGACTCCGGTTTCTGCCAGCAGTCAGCGCAAGTACACGGTGTCGGTCAAACTGGACACCGCATCTTTGGAGCAGTATAACGACGCCATGGACGAGGTTGTCCAGGCTTGCGTCATGCAGGTTCGGGATGTGAAGGAACGGGTCACCTACCTGCTGAGTCAGAATGTTCCGGATAAGATTATCCGTGGCATTCTCCACGCTCTGCGTCCCCTGGACGAAGGGAAGTCTGTGGAGCGCCCTAAGCGGCTCTACTTCCAGGCGGGGGGAGATTCCACGCTATCCCGGGCCTTTGGCTATTACCTCAAGGGCAAGAATATCCGCCTGGTGGGCGAGAAGGGCACTGGAAAGAACACCTTGATTTCCTCCGTCTGCTGGGCCCTCTATCAGCCGCTTTGCCGTATTCAAGGCAATGCGGACATGGATAAGCTTGACCTGATGGGCGCCACCACACTGGATGAGAAGGGAACGTCGTTCGAGCTGAGCGCGTTCATCAAGTCTCTCCAGGACGGCGGCGATGTGGTTCTGGATGAGGTCAATGCGGTGAAACCCGAGGTCGCCCTTATCCTCCACTCCCTGGCCGACGACGCCAAGAGCGTTGAGGTTCCTGGCTACGGCCTGGTCAGGGTCCATCCCCGGTCTCATATCTGGGCCACCATGAACGAGGAGTACGTTGGCACAGGAGAGCTGAACGACGCTACGGCGGACCGGTTTGTTCCGCTGTTCCTGGACCAGCAGGCTAACATCAAGGCTCTGCTCAAGGACTTGTTCCCTGACGCGGACGAGGCCGTTTTGACAACCTGCGGGACAGTGTATCAGAAAATTTTGGACGCTGTGAAGTCTGGCCGCTGCTCGTCCAGCGCCATCACCACCCGCGGCTACATCGACGCGATTGAGTCCATGGAGTATCTGTCTCTCCGGCAGACGCTGCTTGACAACATCGCTGGCCGCCCCGGTGACAAGGAAGAGCGCGAGGTTATCCGCAACTTCATCAACGCGGTCTGCCCGGCCTGAAACTAAATCAAGCGAGGGGGGGGGAGGGCATGTCCTTCCTCCCCGTGTTTATACGAGGAGGTATGCAAATGTCTCAAAAAGAAGAGGCCCTGCGCCTGAAGCTTCTCAGAGATGCGCGGGGAAAGGAATATCAGGAGTTCGTGTCTGGTGGCATCGTCACCATTCTGCAACGGCTCATCGGGTTTTTGACGGACCTGCCCTCCGACGGCATCTCGTTGTACGTGGGCGGCGATTCATCTCGTACCGATGGGAAATCTATCACCTTGGGTCTTCCCGATATGTTCTTCGACCTTTCCTACGGGGTCTTGGACTGGGCAACCATTTTCAAGGCGCTGGAGGCTCACGAAGTCCAGCACATCAACTCTTCCAGTTTTGAGGAAATGAAGGCCATCAAGAAAGATTTCGCGGATTACATGGTGCCCCGTGGCCTACCCGAAAAGACAGCCATGGACGTTGCCAAGACAATGCTGAACATCCTGGAGGACGGGAGAATTGAGAACATTATCGTTCATAAGCTGCCCGGTTATCGGATTCCTCTGCTGATGCTCAACAGCGCGATTCGCGCAAGCGCCGCTGTTGAGAAAACTGCGGACACCCCGGGTCAGGAGTATGCGGATTTCCATAATGAAATCCTGTCGTACACCAAGACCGGGCGGCACCTGCCCAACGCGGCGGTCTACAAGGGCTCCCGTCTGGAGAAGGAGTTCCGCGCTATTCAGGGCTACATTGACGCCGCCGTGGTCGCGGTGACCGCCAAGGACTGTGCTGACCTTTGTCGGAAACTCCTCTGGCAGGCATCCGACTACCTTCTGGAACTCCTCAAGAACAAGGAGGCCCAGGAAGCAGCTGGCAGCATGGCGCCTGACGGCGACGAATTCACGTCCAACAACGAGCATGAATTCAACCCCAGCCCCTCCTCCGGCAGCTCCAGCATGGGTTCTGACCCTGGCAAAAATAAGGATAGCTCTGGTGATGGAGAGGGAACTGATTCCAAGTCCGGTGAGGGTGGAGGTGCCCCGGACGAGGGCGGTTCCGAGCCTGGCAAGGATGGAGGTAAGCCCGGCAAAGGTGACAAAAAGGGCTCCAAGCCCAGCAGCAAGGATGGCGAGAATGACGATGGGAGCAGTGGGAGAGACCCCAAGGGCAACAAGGATGGCAAGAGCAGGAGCGGCAAAAGTGGCAACCAGCCGCCAGAGCGACTCCTGACGGACCGGGGCGAAGATTGGACTGATGATTTCTCCGAGACGGGCTCCGAGGGTTACCTGCCCTTGACCGTTTCCCCGGAGGAACTGTCTCAACTTCGGCAGGGCGTCTTAGACGACATGAAGTTCGATAAGGAATCTCTCAAGCCCTCCGCCAGCCAACGGCCTATGAAGGCGGTCGAGGATATGTATGAGGGAGAGCGCCAGCGGCTTTTTGAAGAATCTTTCCCCTGTGTCCCCACAACGCCTCTGCCGCCGGAACTCCTGGCCCAGGCCAAACGGCTGGAGAAGGATATCATGAAGATTCTCCAGCAGAAGCACTCCGAGCGGCGCGGGACCCGGACTGGCGTCTTGGACACCCGCTGCCTCTACAAGGCCAGGCTCAGGGACCCCCATCTCTTTTATAAGAAAGGGAGGCCCATCAAGGCTGACATGGCTGCCTATCTCCTGTTGGACAACTCCGGGTCGATGGGAAGAATTGGGGGTATAATGTATGGCGGGCGCTTTGCCTTCTCCAAGTCTACGCTCTCCCGGTTCGCCGCCGCGATTATCGAGTATGCCCTCCGGAACCTGGCTGCCCTGAAAATCAGCCTGTTTGATGTGTCCCTCAACAGAATCCGGCACGCCACATTGAAACAGTTTGACGAGAAAACCAACGGAACGCGGCTGTATAATTCCATCAACAACGTGGGAATCGGCTGCGGTAACAAGGACGGATACAGCATCCGCGTGGCTACGAAGGAACTGGAGAAGCGCCGGGAGTCGATGAAGGTTCTTATCATCCTCTCCGATGGCCTCCCCTCCGACTACAATGGCGGCGCGAGGGCTGGCATTGAAGATGTAAGGAACGCTGTGAAGGAGGCCCGGCGGAAGGGCATCCGGGTAATCCCCATCATGTTCGGGGATGCCAAGTTCCGCGCCCAGAGCGCGGGAGATTTCTCATATATGTATGAGAGCTTCATCTCTTGCAATCCCATCGACGTGTGCGATGAGTTTTACAAGCTCTTTGCAACCCTTGTAAAGAAGTCTTAATCCGCAAAAAACACGCTCACCGTTTTGGTGGGCGTGCTTTTTACCACACTTATGTATGTAAAGTATTTTTACTTTCATACCATTGTTGCCCAGGCGTTTCCAGCCTCGCCAGAATCACATTGCAATATCTTACAAAATTATGGAACACTTGTACGATTTTCAGAGCTAGATTTATTGATTTTTGCCAATAGACGGACAAGCCCTAATGCGTTAGAATAGCACTATCAACAAGGAACCGGGCGGTCAACAGAGCGGTGCCCGCCGAAATGTAGCCAATAGCCCCGGCTGCAAAGGTAGGCCTCCCGCCATCCCACCAATATGGCCCTCATACATTTCTCCACTCAATGTCCGCACCTGCTTCTGGCGGACGAATCCATGGGCCGCACGTGCCATGGTCCTTGCTAGAATATATTTTTCTTGGAAAAGGGAGGTTCCATTCATGAACACCACCATCGATACGAACACCACCGAAACTGCCGCTCCTGCCAGTTCCGCTTCCACCGCCGTCACTTCTGCCCGTCCCGCGTACCACCCCATGACCCGGGACGAAGCCAACGACTTCATTTCCGAAAACAAATCCCTTATCCACGCCGTCCTCCGGTCCTACAAGGGCTGCGATGAGTATGACGACCTCTTCCAGGTTGCCTCCATTGGATTTTACAAGGGCATCATGTCCTATGACCCCTCCCAGCGGGTAAAAATGACGACCTACTGCTACGAGTGCGCCAAGAACGAGGTCAAGATGCACCTTCGCAAGAACGCTGCCAAGTCCCGCACCGCCGCCGTTGTCTCCCTGGACGGACTCCAGGACCCGGATACCGGCCGGAGCGAGAACTGGCTGGAGCGGAACCTGGCCGAGAATGACCCTTTCCACCCGGTCACCGAGGACATCGGAGACACCATCGGCAATAAGGAGGTGTTCGATGCCGCGATGAGAATCATCCAGGAAGAGATGTCCTGGGAAGAGCAGCTGGTGCTCCGGCGGTTCATGGCAGGGCAGCCCCAGTCTGTGACCGCGACAGAGCTGGGCGCCAGCCAGGCGAAAGTATCCAAAATCCAGAAGATTGCCATCGCGAAGCTGACCCTGGCCATGAAAGAGCGGAACCTGGGCCCCGCTGCCTCCTGAAAGATATACGTCGCCCCCAGACCGGGAATCCGGCCTGGGGGATTTTTCCGCGTTGGGACTGCTCGCGGTTTTTGATTTGGCAAGAGAAGCGGCCATGGTAGGAGGGGTCACCTACGGCCCGGCATAGTTCGAGAGACAGCGCATTTGACACCGTGGCAAATGTAGAATTTCGCCCATGCTATGTCGGGCAGAGAGCGGCCAGCCTCTATCCTGCCAGGCTTTCCTTTTGCCAAACCCCATAATGCTTTTCTCCGAATCTGCATAGTATACCGGCAAACAACAGCTGGAGAACTAGCCAGAAAGGAGTATTAGCATGAAGGTCAAAATCAAAACGAAAGGGTTGGAGCCGGGAAAGCGACTGGACCTCAAGAAGGTGGATACCTGGTCCCTCTGGGATGGCAACACACTTTTGGAGGAGAAGGTGCCCATTCCTGACGCTGGTCTGGGCCTGGACCACTACAAGTGCATCGCCAATGATGAAGATACCGTCAGCGTGGTCCGATTCGCGGACCTGCACCGGCACAGTGACAACTCTCTCCGCGACGGCATTCTGAAAGTTCCCGATATGGTGAAACATACCGAGTACGCCGGAGCCCTGACCGACCATGGCAATCTCTACGGGTTCGTGGAGTATTACAATGCCATGAAGGGGGCGGGGAAGAAGCCCATTATCGGTATGGAGGCATACCAGGAGAACCTCCGGGGCGAGCTGAGCGGAAATCACCTTATCCTGCTGGCGAAGAACGATGTGGGGTATAAGAACCTCATCAAGCTTTCCTCCGAGAGCTTTGAGCACTTCTACCGCAAACCCCACGTCACTTGGGAGATGCTGAAGCAGTACCACGAAGGCATCATCTGCACCACCGCCTGCTTGGGTGGCCTTATTCCCAAATCCTTTGCAAACGGAGACCGGGAGAGTGCCTATTATGCCGCAAAGCAGCTCCTGAAAATTTTCGGAGAGGATTTCTATATTGAAATCCAGCGTCACGGCATCAAGGATGAGGAGCTGGTCAACCCGCAGCTGCTGGGCCTGGCACAGGAGCTGAACATTCCAATTGTGGCCACGACGGATTCGCACTACCTCCGCAAGGAGGATGCCTACGCCCACGAGGTCATGATGTGCCTGAAACAGGATTTGACCATTGACATGCCCCACCGCCGGTACGAGGGTACCGGATACCACCTGCACTCCTCCGAGGAGATGGAGAAGCTGTTCAGCGACCTCCCCGAGGCCCTGGACAATACACTCCGCATCGCGGATAAGTGCGATGTCACCGTCAAAATGGGCGACGTCAACCTGCCCAACTACGAAATCCCTGCCCCATTCGCTACCCCGCTGGAATATTTCAAACACATCTGCAAAACGGGATTTGACAAGCGGTTCCAGGGGAGGCCCGAGCACGAGGACCCCGTGTACCTTGAAAGGTACGATTATGAAATGAGCGTTATTGAGAAGATGGGCTTCGAAACCTATTTTCTTATCGTCTGGGATTTCATCAACTACGCGAGAAGCGTCAGTGTTTACATTGGCCCGGGCCGCGGCTCCGCTGCTGGCAGCCTGCTTGCGTTCTGCATGGGCATCACAGACATGGACCCCATCCGGTTTAATCTCTTGTTTGAGAGATTTTTGAACCCGGAGCGGGTCTCCTGGCCGGATTGAAAATGCGCATTTTCACAAATACATTCTTTTGAGGAGGGATGGCTATGGGGAAGCCCATGGAAAATCCTATCGAGAGAGATGTTTTGGACGAACTTTATACAACTCAAAAATTATCTGCCGCAAAAATCGCAGCCATATATAAAGTTAAGCCTCAGCAAGAAAAACACCTTCAGTCTGACGGTCAGTTCTCCTTTGTGAGTCCTAAAAATCCTAAATGAGTTGTACAAAGATGCCACGGTCTACTTAGACCGCAAGCACGTTCTATACATCGAAAAAAAATGCGCTAACACAGTCGAACCTATCAGAAATGGTGGGTGTTTGACCCTTTGAACTGTCTGGGACGGAGTAAGAGCCCTGTTCGCTACAACGTGGGGATGAAAGATATCCGGGCGTGAAGGCGGCGAAAGCAGAAAAAAGTGACAGGGATGGCATATGGGGAAACCCTAAGTGCTCGCGAAGACCCAAATCTCCAATCAGCAGGCAAGCCCCGAACAGGGGAAGCTTCAACGACTATCCGCGTGGGCGGAGTAGGGGAGGGGCGCTGCCCCGATGAACCGAAGTTGAGGGGTATCTAAACCGTGAAAGGCAGCCTTTGGAAGGCTGGCGTCAGATTAGCCACCTGACGTTCGGTAGAACAAGATATAGTCTACTCCCTATGTAAATATGTCGAAAGACAGGGTAGCAAGGATTGATACTGACATTGAGCACGTCGGCCGGCAGAAGGTCATCGACTACATTACTAAAAAGTATGGAGCCGAGTCCGTTTGCCGCATCGTGACATTTGGTACGATGGCCGCCAAGATGGTCATTAAGGACGTGGCCCGGGTTATGGGGTATCCTCCCGCCTGGGCAAACAACCTGGCAAAGCTGGTTCCCAACGCACCGAAAATCACGCTTTCCAGTGCATTTGAAATGAATCCCGAGCTGCGCCGGCGGTACAATGAAGAGCCTGATGTAGCCCGGGTCATTGACGTAGCCAAAACCCTGGAGGGCTGCAAGCGCCATGCCTCGCAGCATGCTTGCGGACTCGTTGTCGCTCCTGGCAAGGTCGAAAACTTCCTCCCGACCTCGATGGAAAAAGGTGAGGGAGGGGAGAAAAGCCTTACCTCCCAGGTCGTTATGACTGAGGTGGAACTACTGTCTCTCCTCAAGATGGACCTGCTGGGCCTGAAAAACCTGAGCGCCATCCACGAGGTCATGGATACTGTAAAGCGGACCCGCGGCATCGACATGAAGTACCAAGACCTGCCGCTGGATGACCGGGATACCTACCGGATGCTTGCGAAGGGGCTTACCGGGGGAGTGTTCCAGTTGGAATCCGCCGGCATGACCGACGTCATTCGCCAGATGCTTGGCGACATCAACACCCTGCCGGATGAGCGAATGGGGGAGTGCTTCGAGCGGCTTATCGCCGCCGTGGCCCTTTACCGACCCGGTCCCATGGACTACATTCCGGATTACATCAAGGGCATGATGGACAGCTCCAACATTCACTATGACTGCAAGCAGGAGGAGGATATCCTGTCTTCTACCTATGGAGTCATGGTTTACCAGGAACAGCTGATGCACATCGCGCAAGTTCTCGCAGGGTACTCAATGGGTGCCGCAGACCTTCTTCGTAAGGGCTGCGCCAAAAAGAAAACGGATGTTCTCGCTAAAGAACACGCTCGCTTCGTCTATGGAAATAAAGACGAGTTTAGTAACGGAAAAGCCGACCGGTTTATCCCAGGCTGCGTTGGAAATGGAATCGCACCCGAAGTTGCTGAGGAAATCTGGTCAAAGATGGAGAAATTTGGAAAATACGCATTCAACCGTTCCCACGCTGCCTGTTACGCCTGGATTGCCTCCATCACAGCCTACATGGCCTGCCACTGGCCTGCTGAGTTCTTCTGCGCTATGCTGAATGCCTTTGAGGATATCAGCGACAAGGTGAAAAACTATCTGGCCATCGCTGCCCGCCGGGGCATTAAGCTCCTTCCTCCGGACATCAACAAGTCTATGGACAAATGTACCGTGGAAGGAGACTGCATCCGGCTGGGGTTCCATGCCCTCAGTGGCCTGAATAAACTGAGCCGGGCGATTGCCCAAGTTCGCCAGACGGGTGAGTTCCAGAATTATCAGGAGTTCTACGAGCGCATGAGCACATCCGACAAGCTGAACAAGAAAGCCCTTGAGTCCCTGATTAACTCCGGTGCCTTGGACTGTTTTGGGATGAACCGCCGCCAGATGACGGAGATGATTCCCAAGCTGGAGAAGAATTTCAAAAGTGAGGCCAAAGACCGGGCCTTGAACCAGATTTCTCTGTTCACGGAGGAGCAGCGGCGCATTCAACCGCCCGAGGTCCCGGAATACGACGAGAAAATCCTCATGGAAAAGGAACTCCGCGCCATTGGCTTCTATTTGAGTAACCATCCTGTCAACGCCATTCTGTCAAAAGTAAAGAACCCGGGCTCCTACACCCCGATTTCCGACCTTGCTGTTCTGGAGACCCCACAGCGCCAGGTGATGGCATTGGGCCTCATCAGTGATATGAAGCTGATTTATACCAAGAAGGAGGAGGAGATGTATCTCTTCTCCCTGGAGGACCAGTTCAACAGCATCCGGTGCGTCCTGTTCCCCAGCCGGGTAGCCGCCAACAAGCACCGCCTCGTAGAAGGGGCCGTTGTGAAGGCCATCGGGGAGTTCGCTGTTGACGAGGACCACGGGAAGCAGATTATTGTTAACGACCTGATGGGAGAGGATGAAATCCTTGCGGAAAAGTCCAATTCTGTCACGGTGACAATCCGAAACAAGGCGGAACAGGAGCGACTCCTTGATTTCGTGAAGAAAAACCCCGGGAACTCCGGCGTGGTTCTTCTCGCAAATGGAAGGACGTACCCTATCGCCCCGAAAATCCGAGTTACACCTGAAACTTTGGATTATCTGCGCTCCAACTTCTCTCACATCAGCGCTTGATAAAACGCCGCCCTCGCTTTTGCGGGGGCGGCTCTCTTTTTTGGAAAATCCGCAGCGGAAAGTTCGCATATCATAGGCTTGAGAACCGCAATTGGTTCCATAATTCGAAAGGGGGTGGGCTGATGTCGCCCGCATATGATTTACTGATGGCCAAGATTCGAAAAGCTGAGGATGGCGACGAATCCATTACCCAAGACAAGCTCGAAGAACAGATTTACAAGCGCTACGTCGAAAATAAACTCACGCCAGAGGAGTATAACGAGTTATGCTGCATTTGTGACGGCGTTTTCTCTGGCTAATTAAATCCCGCAATTTTGCATAGCATAACTTCAGACGGCGATTTTCGAGCGCATCGTCCAAAACAAAACTGGGGGCAAGGCCATGCTCCCTACAAAGGAGGAATCATCTTGTGCAAAACCAGTAGGAAAGTCAGCAATATCAGGAAGAAACTTGCTGCTTTTCCGTTGATTGCCCTGCTGCTCATGGCCGCTATTGTCCCCTGCAGCGCGGCGGAACCGGAAGGCAGCGCAGGCGTGGACATCACCGAATCGGTGACGTCCTCGGACCTTATCCCTATTGAACGGAGCGCGAACAACATCAATGGGGAGATGACCATCGTGGAGATTTTTGAGGTCTCCGCGTCTGTGGACCCCAACGATTTAGTCAAGTCCAACTTCGCGCAATCCGGTTACCTTTACTCCATGGACTCCATTGTTAAGAACTCCTTTACCGATACGAAAGAAAAGGACGTCACGAAGGTTTTCGAGACCGCTACTGACTCCAAGGAGCTCGCCGACAATATCGATAAGCTGCCCTTCAGTATTGAGTATTCCGAGGGCAACTACGTGGGAACTCTTTACCTGAATCCACAGTCCATTTCTGTTGAGGTGACTGACCAGCAGTCCAAGAGCAGCACCCAAAAAGTCACAAAAACCTACGCTACCGACTACAACGACCCGTCACTGATTCCCGAAACCATGAACGGCATGAAGCGCACCAGCCTGACATGGGCGGAAGCCGGCTACTACGAAGGTTCGTCCATTCCTTCGAGCTATGTTGCCACGGCGGTCTATTCCAAGACATCTTCCCGCATGGTTGATACTGCCTGGAAGGTGGTCGCCACCTATCAGGGGACTGCGCAGTTTGAAAACACGGACAACATCCGCTACACTGTCACTTACAAGGGCGTGGAAATTCCCGAGGGTTACATTGTGGATGATTTTGGCAATCTGGTGGAGCCCGAGGCCAAGGGCCCCGGCGCCGGCATCATTGTTGCCCGGATTTTTGGCGGGTTGCTGATTCTCGCCGCTGTTATCGCGGCCGCCCTGGTTATCCCGTACGCCATTCGCAAAGGCTATCTCGCCAGCAAGAAGCTGGTCGTGCAAGCCCAGGACTTCGACACCGGCAATTACGAGACTATCCAGAAGGTGCGCCTCAAGAAAAAGTCCCCCACCTTTGAGCTGGACACTTTGAAAGCACCTTCTTCCCGGCATTTCCTCTGCGAAATGTCCGCCCCTCTGGCGAAAAAATTCCGCGGCAAAATCATCAGCGTCATGGCGGACGGCCAAGTGGCCTGCAAGCACCAGGTCGAACCCATCAACGACACAGATAAATACGTGTTCTCTGTCGACCTGGAGATTGTGGACTCCGGTCCCATTGATACCTTCGCACTGTAACGGATTCAATCATGTGAGCGTCCCCTTTCCGGGGACGCTCTTTTTTTGACAAATAGGGACCAAAGTTTCCGCATAGGACTTAGGCATAGCGTATTCCAGGCGGGATAGCCATCCGCTCAGGTGCAACCAACCGGGCCCCATGTCCCGCTTTCTGGAACGGAAGATTTTTGACAAATAGCCAAAGATTTTTCTGCATATGAAAAATGTGAATTGGTTTGGAAGGCCAAATTTCCCAAAAATTTGTGTATTTTGAAGGAGGATTTTCTACAACTATGAAAATGAAGACTAAGATTGGGCGCCTGCTGCTCGCCGCCACGATTGTGTCGAGCCTCATGAGCATACCCGCTTCCGCCCTGGAGTATGATTTCTCCAGCGAGGTTCCCGGCCAGAATTTCTATCAGGCCACCGTTGCGGGCCCCGAAGGAGCCATGGATTCCGGCACCATCATTGTCGGCGCCGATGGCACAATCGGCACGGATGAGTCTGTCGTCCCCAACAGCAGCCCTCTGTCCGTCCTGGACCTGCCCGTGGGCGAGTATCCCGATGCCTGGGGTAGTGCGACAGACATCGCTATCGCCCAGAACACCGTGTTCCCCAACGCTTATGCGCCCACGACCCAGTGGAGCAACGTCCCCGGCTTTGTTGCCTTTGATACCACGATGGTGTCCTCCGGCGCTCTGCCCACCGGTGCGGAGACCCTGGCTTCTATCTATGCCAGCGCCACCACGAACGCCACCGCCATGCATGCCATGCCCGCTATCACCAAGGGCGGCGCCATTGGCCAGCTCCAGATTCCCAGTGTTGGCATCAGCCAGTATGTTTATGAGGGAACCAGCACCGCCAACATGCGGCGTGGCCTGGCCCACTTTGACTGCACCTCCGGCTGGATGGGCAACATCGCTGTTGCCGGCCACAACCGGGGCAGCTGGGCTCACTTCCGCACCTTGAAGGATGTCAACTACGGCGATACCGTGACCTACACGACCGCCTATGGCACCGCTACCTACCGCGTGACGAGCATTTCCTATTGCTCTACCTATAACACCAGCGGCCTCCTGCAGGATGGCACAAACAAGATTACCATGTACACCTGCAAAGCTGGTGACTCCAGCCAGAAGCTGTGCGTTGTCGCTACACTTGTCGGCTGAGCCTTCCCCAATTCCAGACTTCGGAGCCGCTTCGGCGGCTCCGATTTCTGTTTTTGGTTTAACAAGCAGAGGTTGCCCTTTCTTTGCTTTGAGCCGCGCCAGGCCCGACACGGGTTGGAATCATCAGCCGGATTCCCGCATATAATAAGTTTGCATGCGTCCAGACCAGAATGGTTTCCGGGGCGGGTGCATATAATAAATTCAAGCTGGCGAGGCCCAGGAATTTCGGCAAATAGAATTCCGAGCCCCGCATACAATAAAA
>CAJTFN010000017.1 GCA_910575815.1 Oscillospiraceae bacterium | reverse complement strand
TATCCAAAGCCAGATGAACGGCCTGGAGGTGTCCTCCATGAAGGTGGGCGGACGCATTCGTGTGCTGGACCGATTCCTCGCACGGTTCCGAAAGGCGGGCTGACAATGGGTCCGAGAGATATGCTCCAGGCGATCCGGGAGTATCCCGCTGCCTGTGCCCGCCTGGAAACCACACAGAGGGAGTTGGATCGAGCACAAAAGGTTCTGGAAAAGAGCGAACTGGAGTGCCATCGCCTCGGCGGCGATTGCAGCGAGGTCCGGAGTCGGCTCCGGTTTTCTGAGAAAAAGGCGGAAGCTCTGCAAGCCGCTTTGGACGCCTACTGCCCAAAGCTGTCTTCCCTGGCGGAGATGATCCGGTTTTATGAGACGGTCTCCCCCAGCCTGGACCCCCAGGGCTTCACACTGTTCCGCGCGGCGAAAAAGATGACGGGCATCGACCTGTACAGCTATTTCGCCTACGAGGACAGCCGCGGCCTGTTTGAGCAGATGGATGGCCGCCAGCTTCTGCGCTGGCTGACCGCCGCCCGGTTCGGCGCCGTGGAGTGGGAGATCGTGACCGGGACCTGCTATGAGGAGGCCATCCTGCGGGAGGTGGATACCTCCGCGCCGGAGTATCTGGCATTTGAGGAGAAGCTGTATCGGTCGGTTTTGGACCGCATGGGCTTTGAGGAGCTTCTCGCTCCAGAACATGCCGATGAAAAAATGAAGCAAAGCAAGGTGTTGTCTACGGAGGAAATAACGGAATTGAAGCTCTATAGTCCTCTCAGCGCGGTACTGTATGAGGAAGACCCCGAGGAAGAAACAGAAACCGGCTTTGAGCCGCTGATTTTGTCGGGCTATGAGCTGACCGGCTATCAGGATGCCATCCGCCAGGGCATTGAGGATGAGCGCCTGCCGGATGAGGAGGAGCGGGGCCTCATGACTTACTTTGACGGCGATAAGTCTGTGGATGAAAAGGTTATTTCCGTTCAAATGGATGCGGAGGAGGTCCTCGGCAGCTTATACGCCGTGGCTGTCTGCCAAATAAGAGACGGCCTCAGCTCCGGCGAATTGGAGGAATTAAAAGAATACTGTGTTTCGCAGTATGCGGACGGTTGGGGCGAGAGCTATGAACAGCGATCCCGCAAAACGGAGGACGGCGAATTGTACGTCAGCTTCTGGAAGCCCGACGGCTTCTACATCTGCACCAAAGAGGAACTGGAGACTGCAAAGGCCCACGTCCGTCCCCGGCCCCAGAGAGGAGAGGACAGCAGATGAGTGAAACCGTAGAACTGAGGCTGTACAGCCCCCTGCAGGTGGACATCATTGACCGGGACGCTCCCGGCCGCGCCATTCCCTTTCAGGCGGTAAGCAATGATTGCCGGAGCGAATATGCCAGAATCATCATGAACGCCTTCAGGGCGATTCAGCCCCAGGAGGACGCCCGAAATGCATTTATCGCGCCCGAACAGGATTGGTCTGAAATATGTGAAAAGATCATTTCCATCACCCGCACGGTGGAGGCAGTCGACGGGACACTGTATGGCGTTTATACCTGTCGGAGCAGCGGCGTGCTTGACCCAGAGGAAATAGACGATTTGGAATGGCACTGCCGTGACCAGTGGAAACACGGCTGGGGCGAGGGCTATGCCCACTGTCCCCGTGAGGGTGTCAGTCTGGGCCTGTACATCCACTTCTGGCAGGACGCCGCCGCACCCCTACTGACCAGAGAGCAGATGCAGCAGGCAGAACACCAGCGGACTGCTGCCGCAAAAGGGCGCACCCTTCCCCTTGCCACTGAGATCACCCCCGATACCTTCTGGACACTGCTGGACCAGGCAAAGGCAGCCTGTGGCGGAAACCAGAGAGCGGCGGCATACTGGCTGACGGAACGCCTGCTGTCCATGGGACCGGAACAAGCGCTGAATTTTCACAGCATCATACACGGCTATATGGACTTGGCGGATCAATATGGTCTGTGGAACGCGGCGACCCTTATCCATGAGGACGGTTGTTACAGCGATGGATTCGAAGATTTTCGCGCATGGCTCATCTTCCAGGGCAGAGAGACCTATCTGGCCGCCTTAAAGGACCCAGACTCTCTGGCGGATGTACCTGCCTGCGTAGAGGATGATTGCCGGTTTGCGGATCTTCCCTATGTCGGCAGCACAGCATACGCACGGCTGACAGATCGCATGGCCTTCGATGATATCCGTCCGGCTGATCAACAGCACATGGCAGCGACACTAAAAAAGGATATCGTGTACGGCGCAGGAATCGAATACCCCCACGAGTGGTCTGAGGTGGCGGCTTATCTCCCCCGTCTGACCGCCCAGCACCTGACCCCGGAGGAACTGCGGGCCTGCATCTGCCGGGGTCATCTGTGGAACCATGACGATCCAGCCATCCAAAAGGCACGGATAGCGGCTCCCCCAAAGAAGAAAACACGAACCAGCAAAAAGAAAGGCGGTGACGCCAGATGAGCCATCCCACAATTTGCGAAATCACAAAGGATACCTTCTGGATGCTGATCGCCCAGGCGAAGGAACATCCAAGCGGCCCCGGCGAGTGGCTGATGGAGCAGCTGATGGACCTGGGGCCGGAGCAGGCCAAGAGGTTCGATGACTTTGCCCACGCCTACAGCAGCTTGGCCGATCAGTACGGCCTGTGGACCGCCGCCTCCGTCATGGAGCGCGGCGGCTGCACGGACGACGGCTTTATGGACTTCCGCACATGGCTGGTGGCCCAGGGCAAGGGTGTGTACATGGCCGCGCTGAAAGACCCGGACTCCCTGGTTGACGCGCCGGACTATCAGGACCAGCGCTTTGACTGCCTCCCCCATATGGGAGAGCGGGCCTACGAGGAACTCACGGGCCGGAGCACATACGAGGTTTTTGATCCCGCTGGGTTTCAGGCGCTGAAATCGGAGCTGGAACAGGAGGTCGTGTATGGCGACGGAATCGGATATCCCTATGACGCCGCCGATGTCCCCGCCTACCTGCCCCGCCTGTGCCGCAAGTATATGCCGGAAGAAATGTTTCAAAAACAAAAGGTGGATATCGGAACCTGGAACTTGAATAACCCCAATATTCAAAAGGCCCGCGCCACCGCTCAGAAAAGTAAAAAAGTCAAGAAGGAACGAGGTGATGTAAGATAAGCGATCAAAACAAGGAACTGAAGCTGTATACCTCTCTGCGTGTGGATGTGACCGATCTGGGCCGGGAGGACAGCACAATGGAGATGCCCGACCCGGACTTTATGAGCGACGCTGTCAGGGAACGTTTCTCTGAATACCACAGCGCTATCCGGACGGCCCTCGCAGCGGACCCGCCCAAAACGGACCTGACCAGTCTGTTCCAAGCGGACTTCTCAACCCTGGAGGCTTTCCGGGATTTGGCCGGCAAGGTATCCTCCCTGAGCCTTGGGGTGGAGGATGTGGAAGGGAAATTTTTCGGTACAGCTGTCTGCCGCCTGAACGGCGATCTGGAGGCTATAGAGCTTCTGGCATTGAAGGAATACTGTCGGAGCCTTTTCGACGAGGGCCTTGGGAATAAAGCGCTCCAGTGCCCTGCTTCTCCTTCTCATGGGGAGCTCTCCGTTCGAGTCTGGCGGAGCAAGGGCGGCTTTATGCTGACGGAAGATGAAGTGGCGATGGCTCCCTGGTGTAAGGAGCGGAAGCAGAAGCTGGAGCAGAAACGGCAGAAACAGCGGAAACGAGGTGAATCCCGATGAGCGATACCCTGGCCATTGGCGTGGATCACGGCTACGCTGGAACAGATGGCCTGCCGCTGCCCGGACGCCACGGTGGTGGGGCCGGTAATGCTGGAGGGCTATGAACTGCTGTTTCGTCGAAATGGCTTTGCCTCCATCGCTCCCAAGGAGGGCGGGACCGTCCATGGCCTGTTGTGGAGCATTACGCCAGAATGTGAGCGGTCTCTGGACAATTACGAGGGCTATCCCCGTTTTTACGACAAGCGGACGGTGTCCGTTCGAGACAACAAGGGCCGCTCCCTGTCCGCCATGGCCTATATCATGGACGAGCGGTTCCGGGAGCCGATGATGCCCTCCGAGTCCTACTACGCCGTCATCCTGGAGGGCTACCGTCAGAACGGCCTGCCGGTGACTTTTCTAAAAGAAGCGTGGGAGCACACTGTGCAGGAAATCCACGCGGAAACGGAACGAATCAACGCCGGGTTTATCAGACGCGGCAGACCGCCGAAAGGAGGAAAACCGCATGAACGGTAAAAAAGTTTCATTAACCGGCGAAATTCATATCTCCACCGGCAGCGTGTACACTACTGTGGACGCGCTGGAAGCGCTGAAGGCCATTGGCGTCGCCTATGGCCTCTACAGCCGCGACGAGGACCAGAGGGGTTGCCGCGTCGTGATGGAGGACGGGGAGTTCCCGGCCCTGGTGGTGCAGGAGGATAAGAGCCTCCATGGAAGCCCCTGCTGGGAGACGGTCCGCACGGTCACGAATGATCCTGAGCAGATCAAGCGCTACATGGCGTTCCGCAATACGGTGCAGATGATTCGGAAGCTGAACATAGAGCTGTCGCGGGAATCCAAGCCGCAGACGCCTCCCAAAAAGAAGGAGGCGAAGGGCCATGAGCGCTGATCGAATTTTCCGGGAAAGAGAAGGCTTTTATTGCAGTATACCTCGAATATTCTCCTGGACCCGCCCAGCAAATCGTTCGTACAACTCCCGCTCCTCCGGGCTGAACCCGGAAAACCTCGCGGATGTGAAATCTTCCCAAATATTTGCCACATCCTCCAGAACTGCGCTGGCGGAGGGAGGAAACGTAATTTCCAGGCGGCTTTCTCTGCCCCGTTTCCCCTTTGCGCCCCGGAGTTCCGTCACGGAAATCAGCCCTTTTCCCTCCAGCCGATTCAGCAGCATGGACAAGCCGCCTCGGGGCAGCCCGGCAAAATCCGCCAAATCCTTCCTGGCAGCGGGCCCGGACTGCCGGAGGTACAGCAGCAGACGGGCTTCCGGCAGGGAGAGGTCGTTTTTCTGTGCGGCGGGCTCCAGGTAATAGTCCAACAGCTTCCGCTCTCGGAAGGTGTCAAACAGAAAGCCCTGCCCCTCCAAAGCATCAGGGGACACTCGGACCCGTTCGCTTCCCAGGCGCTTGGAAACCGGAGGCACTGTGCCGTCCTCAGCTGCGTCGATCAGAAAGCGGTAGATTTTTAAGCGCTGCTTTTCGTACTCCTCCTCGTCCAACACCGTTTTGTAGAACTGGTTGTAATACTCAAATACCGTCAGCTTCATCTGAATCGTTTTGGAGATGCTGATTCCCTGGGTGCAGAGGGAGCCCTTCGTCTTGACATAGTAATAAACAGGCACCTGCAAGGCAAAAAATGTCTCGGCCCGGCGGATATATTCCAGGTTGAACATGAAGTCTTCGCACCAGCTGATAGCCGGGTCCATCCGCAGGTGGTGCTGCTCTACGATCTCCCGGCGGTAGAGCTTGTTCCATAAAACGCCGTAATAATAATTTGCGGGGTTTTCCATCATGTGGGCGGCATATTCCTCTCTGCTGAGGACCTGTACCTCGTCGATGTCCCCCTTGGGAGAAACCCGCTCCCCCACCACCCGGTAGAAGTCGGAGATCACCAGATCGCACAAATGCTCCTCCATGGCCTGGACCAACAGCTTGGTGGCATTGGCGGTGATCCAGTCGTCGGCGTCCAGGAACTGGAGATACCTGCCCCGCGCTTGGTCAAGACACAAGTTCCGGCTATCAGAAACGCCCGAATTTTCTTTGTGAAATACCCGGACCCGGCTGTCTGCGGCGGCGTATTCGTCGCAGATCCTGCCGGAGCCGTCCCGGCTACCGTCATCGGCCAGAAGCAGCTCAAAATCGGCGTACTCTTGATTCAAAACGCTCTCCACACAGCGGCGAAGGCAGGCTTCGGCGTTGTAGACTGGAACAATGATGCTGACAGATGGATTCATGACAGACCTCCAAGGTAAATATTGTGAAATCTTGATTTGCTTCGCGCATGGAGATTACCAGAAAATTTGATTTGATTATATCACAAAAAACGTGGGACAAATACCCGAGAAAGGAGAAAAGCTATAAACAGTGAAAGTTATTCGCTCCAGGAGATTGGCAGGGACGAGGAATTGCTGTCCTTCTCCGGCAGCGATGAGGAACAGGCTTGCATCGGTCACCTGCGGGGAGATTTTGCCCAGGGAACGGAGTTCTGGACCACATGGTGGGACCACCAGGAGGAACTGGTGGACCAGGATTTCAAGGATGAGCTGGACAGTGTGGTCAATGCTCTGCGGAAAAACGGGCCCCTCAAAAACCTCAGCGCCATGCAGAGCTTCTGCTGGAAGCATAAGCAGGCCCAAATGAGCCCTGAATCCGGCAAAGATTATTACGGCTTCCGGGTGGATACCCCTAAGCGCCGCTACTATCTGCGCTTCCTGCCCCTGCGGGGAAATTACAACTTTTACATTTACTGCTATCAAACAGACAAGCTGGAGAGGGCGGCAGCTCTGCCGCCCAGGGAAGAAAGAATGAGCAAACAAACGATTAAGGTCCTTGTGGTTGAGCCGATGAAGCCCTGCGAGGTGCGGGAGGTCCCCCATGATTACAAGTCCTTGCAGGGAATCGTCGGCGGGAAAATTGAAATGGTTTCTCCTTGTACGGAGTCTGCTGCCATTATCTGCAACGCCGAGGGCAAAAACCTGAATTTGCCTCCCAACCGTCTCCTCTGCGACTGCTATGGCGATCCGTATGACGTTCTCTGCGGGACCTTTCTAATTGCCGGAGTGGGCGGCGAAAACTTCGTTTCTCTGACCGATTTCCAGCTTCGTTCTTACAAGGAGATGTTTGATCATCCCCATCTGCTTGCCATTCCGTTGGAAGTGCCTGATTCCCCCGAAAAACCCACAGAACAAAAAAAGAAAAGAGGAAAGACTCATGAGAGATAAGTACATCCTGACCGCCGAGTCGGTCATCGAAGGCCACCCGGACAAGCTCTGCGATGCCATCGCTGACCGCGTCCTGGACGCCTGTTTGAAACACGATCCCGCCGCCCGTGTGGCCTGTGAGGTCATGGCCACGGCGGGCAAGATCACCGTAGCCGGGGAAATCACCGCCCGGCAGCTGCCGGACATCCCCGCCATCGTCTGCCAAACAGTGCGGGAAACCGGCTATTCCCGCGATTTCGAGGTGGAGGTTATCACCCATGATCAGAGCGGCGACATCGCCGGCGCCGTGAGCGGCTCCAGTGAGATGGGGGCTGGCGACCAGGGGATCATGTACGGCTTCGCCTGTTCGGAGACGCCCCAGCTCCTCCCCCTGCCCGTGGTCCTGGCCCACCGGCTGACGCTGACGCTCACCAACGCTCGCAAGTTGGGGACCATCCAGGGCCTCGGCCCGGACGGCAAGGCCCAGGTGTCCGTGGAATATCACAAAGGCAAGCCCGCCCGGATCGCCGCCGTGGTCCTCTCCTGCCAGCACGACGAGGAAAAGGACCCGGAGGAGCTGCGGAAGGAACTCACCCGCTCCTTGATCGTCCCCGCCCTGCGGGAGCTCTACCCCGACCATGAGACGGAGGTCCTCATCAATCCCTCCGGGCGTTTCGTCCTGGGCGGCTTTGAGGCGGACACGGGCCTGACGGGCCGGAAGCTGATGGTGGACACCTACGGCGGCCTCGTCCCCCATGGAGGCGGGGCGCTGTCCGGGAAGGACGCCAGCAAGGTGGACCGGAGCGGGACCTATATGGCCCGGTATATCGCCAAGAACATCGTCGCCGCCGGTCTGGCGGAACGCTGCACCGTTGGCCTCGCCTATGCCATCGGCAGGGCGGAGCCGGTAGCCGTGGACATTGACCTCCATGAGACCGGGCAATACCCGGAGGCGGTTCTGGAACAGGCGGTCCGGCAGGTGTTCGACCTGACTCCCGGCGGTATCATCCGGGCCCTCGGCCTGAATCAGCCTATCTTCGCTTCCTTCTGCAATTACGGGCATTTCACCCACCAGGACGCTCCATGGGAACAGACGGACCGGACCACCGCCTTGGCGGAAGCCTGTGAAAGGGAGGCACGATGAACGGCGATACCCCTGTCAATGTATTTGGTGTTTTGGCTTTCCCGAATAAGGCGGACGGCGGGCTGGTCCGCTTCATCGACAGCGATTACAACACCCTGTTCCATGTACCGGACGGCGAAAACATCATCCTCACCACCTTCGGAGACGACCGGAGAATCCTCCCCTGCCGGTACATTGACGCCACCCACGCCCGGATCGGCGGTGAAACCTTCCACATCTGCCAGTTCGCTGGGATCCAGGAGCGGAACGGGACTGTTTATGCTCCCGAGCATCCCAAAAAGGGCGACGTCTGCGACACCTACACCATCTACCAGATCAAGGACACCAGAGCGGCGCCCTATGCCTTCATGCCCTACGCGCAGGCGAAAGTCAAGCTGCGGATGTCCCATTACCAGCGGGCCTACCGGGGCACGCTGGCTCCCAAGGTCACTTTGGATGATTTATACCTCAAGCACAATCAGGACAATCGTCCCTTCGGGCAGCGGATGCGGTCTCTGTCTATGAGCGATGTAATCGTGCTGAACCGGGGCGGGGAGGAAAAAGCCTATTATGTGGACACGGCAGGCTTCCAGGAGGCAAAGCGGTTCCTGAATCCGCCGGTTCGGAAGCGGAAGCCGCCCACGCAGGAGCGCTGATATGGAACGGCCCAAATTTATTGCCTCCTGTTCCTTCGGGAAGGATTCCATGGCAACCGTGCTGCTGGCCAAGGCCCATGGGGAGCCGCTGGACGAGGCGGTATACTGCGAAGTCATGTTTGACAAGGACATCTCCGGCGAGGTGCCGGAGCACCGGGACTTCATCTACGAAACCGCCATCCCCGCCCTGGAGTGTATGGGCGTCAAGGTGGTGGTCCTCCGCTCTCCCAAAACCTATGTAGAACTGTTCACCGGACGTGTCACCCGAGGGCAGCGAAAGGGCATGGTCCGCTCCTTCCCCCTGTGCGGGAAGTGCGCAGTCCAACGAGACTGCAAGGCCCGGCCCATTGAGCGGTACCGGAAAACCCTGCCGTCCAATACCGTGCCGTATGTTGGCATCGCTCAGGATGAGCAGGACCGGCTGCTGCGGCTGAAGGGCGGCAGGCAGATTTCGCTGTTGGAAAAGTACGGCTTTACAGAAAAAGACGCTTGGGAGCTCTGCAAATCCGCAGGGCTCCTTTCGCCTGTTTACGCCTTCACGGACCGGGGCGGGTGCTGGTTCTGCCCCAATGCCAAGCTGCCGGAGCTGCGGCACCTCTACGACCACCACCTGGACCTGTGGGCCAGGATGCTGGCCCTCCAGGCCATCCCCGGCAAGACAACTGAGAAGTTCAACCGCACCCAGCGCTTCTCGGATATCGACGTCATCTTCCGGCAGGAGGACATGGCGGCATAGCCGGACGTTGTTGGTGTTGCCCGGTTTTCACCGCCCATTCTTGTTGGGTATCGTGATAGCATTCACGGAGAAAAAACGGTATCGTTGCTGCTAGCAACATCACAAAACAATTCAGCTACGAAAGGGGTGTTAGCAACTATGGATCTGGAAAAGCGGCTGGAACAGTACCTGCAATCGGAGGATTTTGAGATGGATCTTGGTGATCTGATCCATGACTATCGGGCGCAGGGGCTTCCGGTCCCACCCATGGAGCAGCTCCGAGAAGAGGCCACTGCGGAAGCCTGGAGGTGTCTGGAAACAATCATGATTTGCGAAAAAAAGGGACATCTTTGGAAGGAAACAGCGGACCCGGAAAACGGAACCAGCACTCTGTCCTGCCGCCGCTGCGGGGCGGTGGAACACCTGCAATGGTAAAAGGATATAAAAAGGAAGCGATAGCCTCATGAAAAAGGAAGAATTTGAACAGCTGATCCGGTTAGCTGTCCCCCGCCCGAACGCCAAAGCCACGGAGGCGTGGTACGCCTACGGGCTGGATATGTGCGACGAGTTCTCCCACAGCTTTTTAGAGAAGATGGTCACGGCCTTCGGCTTCCTTGCGAACAATTTCAGCCCGGAGGCGGTGCAGGCCGTATATGACTCCATCTCCTGTGCCACACTCCTGCCCTCCGAAATGGTTGCCGCCGCTGTTCATATGCAGAACGGTTCTATCGCCCAGCAAATCGCCGCGCTGGCGGATCAGGGCTGCTTGATGTACTTCCATACGCCCCGGTCAGCAGCCGAGAACAGCCCTCTGGCCCTGCTTACGGTCCGGGAGGGTAATAAATTGAAAACCTTCTACACCGTGGACTTCGGCTGCTTCCATCCGGAAATGGCCCTGCTGCGGGCCAGAAACTTTGCCAGGGAACACGCTGTCCCTGTGATCAATGCTGTCTCGCTGCTGTGGAACGACAAGAGTACCTGCCCCGCCAAGGCGGACGATTCCTCCCACCGGCTGTTTATGGGAAACGACCCGGAGATGACCCAGGCCATGACTGCCATATTCAAAACCTGTCCCGCCGTCGCCGCCCAAATCACCTTTGAAGTGGAGAAAAACCGTGTTCAGGTAGAATACAACCCCCTCTGGCGGGAGCTGGCGGAACGGCGGTTTGCGGAGGCGTTCCGCCAGAGCAAGCCGCTTCGCCGGGAAAAGGGCTCCAAAAGGAGGGAAAAGCCAAAGGACAGGTAGTCTGCCCCCTGTCGCTTTCGCCGGGTTTCCACCTGTTTCTTTGTTGAATATCGTGATAGCCTTTTCACCATAAAAATAGTACTGTTTGGGGCTGACCCAAAGCACAATTTTTACAGAGGAGTTGATGTAAACGAGCAGTAAAAAATATGAGATCACGGACATCGCCCATGAGAAGTACCCCTTCCTCCACCGCATCCGCGCCCTGCGGGACGTGGGCATTGAGGTGCGGGCCGGGGACCTGGGCGGCTTCGTGGAGGGGGAGCACAACCTTTCCCAGGAGCAGGAGGACGCCTCCTGGATCTTCGGCGACGCCATCGCCGCCGGGAGCGCCTCTGTGGACAAGGATTCCTGCCTGCGGGATGAAGCCGTCGCCTGTGACCAGGCGTATGTAACGCAGCGGAGCACGTTGTCCGGCCACGCCAGGGCGGAGGACGCTGCGTACATTCGGGGCGCGGTTCTCAGTGAGTCTGCCAGGGCAGCCGGCACCGCCATGCTCCTTGACGCTAAGGACAAAGGGAAATTCCCAAAGCTCAGCGGGCAATCCGTCGTCTACGGCACGGTGGCGGGCGCTGTGGTGGTTACCGGAACCGCGGTGATCCTCTGGGAGGAAAAAATCCGCAACAACACACAAGATGCGCTGATCCTTGACGGGCAGAGCCGCTCCATCATTCCGGGACCTTCCAGGGATGAGCTGAAACCTTGTCGGAGCGCTGAGAAACGGGAGAAACAGCCCAAGAGGAAGGGGATGGACCGATGAATTTCTTTGAGGGAGAACTGCGGAAATTATTTGGGGATGGACAGACCATTTCGGACCCAAATTTCACGGGCAAGATTTGCCTGGGAACGCTGGGGAAAGAGCTGCGGGTCCGGGCGGAGTTCGTCACCACTGGGGTCATGGATCATTACGACGCGATGAAGCTCACGGTGCTGAACCGCTCCGGCGGATCCGTGGATACCCTGCTTCTGAGATTCCGGGATATCTGGGGCAGGAAGCCCGTTCCCAGAAACCCTAATTTTGCAAACGGCGTTATACCGCATATTTGGACCTACAACGGCCAGACGGAGTGGTATGCCTGGGTCCCCACCCAGGCGGACCGGGAACAGCTTGTCCGGCAGGTCCGGCAGTATCTGGAGCCGTTCCGGGAGAGGCCGCCTCAGCCTGTTCACAGCAGCCCAAAGCTGGTGTACATCTGCGTCCCGCTCCGGGGGGATGTGATCGGCAACATTGAGTTCGCCCGGCAGAAGGCTCAGGAGGTATTTCAATCCGGCAGCATCCCCGTCTGCCCCCACATTACGCTTCCTTCCAACGCCGATCCGGCCTGTTCCGTTCAGGACGAGGCGGCGCGGGAGATGGGCCTGCAGCTGGTGGAGTCCTGCCAGCAGCTCAATGTCTACGGCTCCACAATCACCGAGGGGATGCGGGCGGAAATCCACCGCGCCCAGGAGCGGGGAATTCCTGTCGTTTATGAACAGGAACCTGTCCGGCAAGTCTGGCCCCGCAAGCAGCCTGTTCGAAAGGCGGGCCGTGACAGATGAGTCAAGATCGAAGTGAGCTTTTGCAGGCGAGATTGGACCAAAACTACCGGGACTATCTCGCCCAGCTTCGGGAAAAACCCTTTGATGAGATCATTAAACTGGCCCCGGAGATTACCGCCGCCCAGCAGCTCTGCGGGGAGCTGCTGAACGCCTGTGATGACGATGACATGGAATTTCTGCTCCAATTCGATGACCCGCTGGAGGTTGTGCGGGGCTGTTGGGAATCCGAGATCACAGGATACAGCCACAAGGGCGAAATGGGCCATATGCTGTGGGAAATCCGGGACAGGGAGCTGTACAAAAAAGAGCAGCTTGCCCAACCTTCGGAGAAGGCGCTCCCTTCTCCTGTCACGCCGGATAACCCCGCAAAGCCCAAGATTCCGCTTGCCTATCCGGGCGAGGATGTTTACTCTGTCCTGCGCCGCGCCATCAAGACGCTGAAGGAGGCCGGACAGCAGCAGGAAGCGGCGGCGATGGCGTTTCTGGTGTTCAGCGCCAAGAACCCGCAAGACGCTTTGACGGTCCTCTCCAATTATGTAGAAATTGAACCACCGCACACTCCAAAAAGGAAAACCAGATCAGGAAAGGGGAAAAACGTACATGAGCGATAACGCAATCCGGCAGATTACTGCGGACGATCTGCGAACAATGAACAATCAGGAGGGCCTCATCCTCCAGGGATGTGGCGGAGACCTCCGGGAGTGGCTGGACGGTATCAATGGCCAGCTCGCCGAGGCCGGTATCCTGCTGGACGGAAACAAATTTGAAATGGTTTCTGTTTTCCAGCACGACGGTCAGACGAACCTGCTGTTCCCCTTTGAGGGGGTCAAGCTGGACATGGGCAAACTGGCCATGTGGCGCATTCAGACCCATGAGCAGTTCGGGGGTACGTGGCTTTCAGATTACGTCCCCAATCGCCTGGGCGGCTTCATCCAAGCGGAGCAGCGACCTCCCCGGAAGCCGAAGATGGAGCTGATGGGCCATGACGGCAACATTTTCTCCATTATGGGCCGGGCCTCCTTCTTGCTGCAGATGGCGGGAATGAACGCCGAAAACAAGGAGATGGTGGATCGCATCACCTCCTGCAAGGACTATGACAAAGCCCTCAATATCATCAGCGAATATGTGGACACGGAGCTGTCCACGCCCTCTATTGAACCTAAAAAATCTCATAAAAAGAAAGGAAAATCTGCCTATGAACGATAAATGGACAATTCTTCACGGCGACGCACTGAAGCTGCTGGGAGAGTTCTCCCCCGGAACCTTCGACGCCGTCATCACCGACCCGCCCTACGCCTCCGGGGGACGGACCCAGGGCGAGAAAAATAAATCTACCATCAAAAAGTATTCCAGCATGGGCGACGCCGCGCCCCCGCCCTTCGAGGGGGACGCCAAGGACCAGCGCTCCTGGACCCGCTGGGCGGCGGCATGGCTGGCGGACGCACGGAAGCTGTGCAAGCCCGGAGCGCCGGTGTGTATGTTCATCGACTGGCGGCAGCTCCCCGCCGCCTCCGACGCTCTCCAGTGGGCGGGCTGGATCTGGCGCGGCACCGCCGTCTGGGACAAGGGCAACTCCCGGCCCCAGAAGGGCCGCTTCCGCCAGCAGGCCGAGTACATCGTCTGGGGGTCCAACGGTGATATGCCCATCAGCCGCCCGGTCCCCTGCCTCCCCGGCGTGTTCAAGTACGGCAATCCCCAGAACCGCATCCATCTGACGGAGAAGCCCCTCCAGCTCATGCGGGACATCGTGAAGATCACGGAGCCGGGAGGCCACATCCTGGACCCCTTCGCCGGGTCCGGCACCACCGTCCTGGCCGCCGTGCTGGAGGGCTACACCGCCACCGGCATCGAGGTCACGGATGAATACGCCCGCCTTGCCAGAGAGCGGATCGAGAGGGAGCTGGAGCAGGCAGCGTAAGGCGCGGCTGTCTGCCGATTCTTCTGGATATGGTCAAAAAAGTACGGTATGATGTGGGCTACAAAACAAAGAGGAGGTATCAAGCATCCCTCTCAGCAAAAGTCGTCCAGAAAAAAGAAGAATATGGAACGATAGCCGGGGAACGTGTTTTGCGTTCCCCGGCTTCGCTGTGTGCGAAGGAGGCGAATGATCATCCAATATTATTCCATCAATGAGGAGCTGGCCCGCCGGGCCAAGGAGATGACCAACTACTTCGACTACAAGGAGGGCAGCGCCACGGCGGAGTACCGGAGGTCCGTGGACGAGGCCGCCCGGATCGCAGAGGAGCAGAAGCGAAAGGTAGACCCCATCCATCACGAGAAGATCGACCACCTGCTGGACCTCTACGCCCGGAGACTGGCGGAGAATATCAACCGGCGAAATGCCATCGCCACCCGAGTCCCGTCCATTCTGGTGGCCGGAGGGGGCAATTTCCCTGTGCGCAAAAAGGAGAAGCAGAATCAGGCGGAGAATGCGGCCTTACAGGAGTGGCAGGAGATCCAGGGCATCCTGGACAAAATCCGCGGCACAGGCCGGGGCGGCATCAGCTCCGACGATCCCGAGGTGGTCCAGAAGCTGAAAGCCAAGCTGGAGAACCTGGAGCGGGACCAGGAGTCCATGAAGGCCGTGAACGCCTACTACCGTAAGCACAAGACCTTGGACGGCTGTCCGGGTCTGGATGCTGTGGAGGCCGAGAAGCTGAAGGCTTCCATGGCACGGGACTGGAGGAAAGACCCCGTGCCTTATCCGAGTTTCCGCCTCACCAATAATAACGCCTCGATCCGGCAGACGAAGAAGCGGATCGAGGAGCTGACGCGGAGAGCGGAGACAGAGTATGAGGGCTGGGCCTTTGAGGGCGGCAAAGTGGAGATGAACCGGGAGGCGAATCGCCTGCAAATTCATTTTGATGAAAAGCCGTCCGCCGAGGTCAGGGCCGCGCTGAAGGGCAAGGGCTTCCGCTGGTCTCCAAAGGCCGCTGTCTGGCAGAGGCAGCTTAATCACGACGCCATTTGGGAGGCGAAGCACCTGGAGTGCATCCGGCCCTTGCCCGACCGGCAGCCTGGAGAAGCCGGCCCGGAGCCTGAGAATGACTGGCGGCTGTATCTTGTTCAAGACCTTAATACCTGGTCCGTCAAATCTGAAAAGTACACCCCCATAGAACGCTTTGCCTCTCTGGAAGAAGCAAAAGCCCGTTTCTTGGAGTTGCGGCCCCAGGACTATAACAGTGAAGCTGTAGGACTCGGTCCGGATGGACGGCCTCCCGCCCACCTCGCCCTGGGTATTGAGAGTGCCGATGGCCTCAGTGCCGCTGACATCCTCTATGTGCGTCAGGGACGGAACTACCTCGTCACCGATTTTACTCAGATGGACCGTCTGCGGGAGGACCCGGTTGTGTCGGAAATCCTGGGCTGGGTGTCCAAGGAAATCGGCTTCGATCTGGTGCAGCCTCCGGGCTGTGCGCCGGTTTCCTTTGAGGAGTGGGACAACCCATACTTCCCCGCTGTCACGGCTGGCAGCATCGCCGCGCGAATCTATGACCTGGGCCGGCAGTGCATCCCCGAGGACTTTGCGGACGAAACATCCCGAGAGGGTACGGTTGCCGTTTTTGCCCGGATGCTTCAAAAAGGAGGAACCGGCGGCGCCAGGGAGATCGCGCTGGCTGTGTCCGGCATAGCGATGGATGGGAACGAGGCTGTACAGGCAGAGGCCAATGCGATCATCCAGGACATTGCCGCATATGGGCTCAAAGAAGAAGCGCCGGAAAAAGTGCGGCGCAAATCATCAAAAGAGCGGTAACGTCAGGGGGCTGGGTGTTATGTACTAGCACCCAGCCCTGTCTGCCAAGGGGGTTATATGTAACACCCTCGCTCTGGAAAAGGAGGATAAGATGGCGGTATCCACGATCTATACCCATTTTCATTTCAAGGCCAATCGTCTGCGGGATTTGCAGAACATAACAAAGGACAAGCCCATTCGCGTCGAGGTTGTCAAGGTTGTTGAGCTGACCGAGAAGCAATTCCGGCATTTTTCCACGCATATGCTGGATGACATGCCCTTTATTATCGAAAACAGGAACCTGATGCGTGAGGTTGACGGCGTGTATCATTGCCTTTTAGTGTGCGTCAAAAATCATCGGGGCGGCATTTTGGTGGAGAGCGAGGGCTACAATTACGCCCGCTACGCGGCAGACGTACTGGATAAATCGGCTCTGGACCTGCGGGACGTGCCGGTGGACCACTATGATCTGAAGCTCCGGCAGCCACGCTCGGAGCCGGAGCGGTGATTGGTTCCCCTTTGAGAGCAAAAGGGCCGCCTGCGGCCATTCCAATCATCTGTTCCGCTTGAAAACGGCCCCGCCGGAGGCGGGGCAAGACCTCGCCGCCCCAGGCGGCGAGGTCGCAAGCATAGCGCAAATGTACATTTTGCGCGCTTGCAGGGGACAAACCCCTGACCCCTATGCCGCCTGCGGGCGGATGGTTCCCGGCCCTAGGCCGGAATTACTCGAACCAGCCCCTCACCCGGCTGGACACAAAGGCGATGGCGGGACCCAGGCAGAAGCCGGTGATCAGCGTCGTAAGGCCCACCGTGGACCCCAGCAGGAAACCAAGGGACAAAATCGAGATGTCCCACAGCATGCGGATCGCACGGGCGCTCAGTCGGTTCGTGCGGGCCGCAATCAATTGCGGAATCGCGTCGTAAGGCGCGACGCCCAGGTCCACCACCATGTAAAACGCGGCGGCAATCAGAAACGCCACCATGCTGACAGTGAACAGCGCAATTCTGGCCGCCATGGACAGGCCCTCCGGCGGAATGTGGGGGGCCATCAGCCACATGGTGAAGTCCGCCATGTACCCGATGCCCACCATGTTGGCAACGGTGCCTATACCGATGCGGGAGAGGTCAAAGCGGATCACGGGGAGGAACATCAGCAGGTTAAATGCCAGTTGACAGGTTCCAAAGGAAATGCCCGTCCGGGCGGAAACGCCCAGAGTAAATGTCGAGCAGGGGTCCGTGCCGAACCCGACGGTCTTGAACACCGCCACGCAGACCCCGATCACAATCAGGCTGACGGTGAGGACAGCCAGTCTGCGTCCCATACGGGGACGGGTAAAATTTGCCGCAATCGCTTCCATCATAAACGCGCCTCTTTTCAGCGGAGAGATGACAACGGCTGAAATTATACCATCGGGGCGCTGGGCCGTCAATGCGGAAATTTATCGGCTTCGAGCCGGAGAAGGGAGGTGCAAACGCAGGGTGGCATTTTACGCCAGCGTGAGTTTTGGAAAAGACTCACTAGCCATGCTGCTGTTATTACTGGAAAAGAAAATGCCATTGGATGAAGTGATTTTTTACAACTCGGAAATGGAATTTCAGGCAATCTACGATATCCGGGACCGAATCAGGCCGGTCCTGGAGCAGAGAGGCGTCCGGTTCACAGAGGTGAGGCCGGACGCCTCTTTTTTATACAATATGCTGGAGAGGCCAGTGAACTCCAAAAAGAATGGCTTTCATTTGGGTTACGGCTGGTGCGGAGGGCCCTGCCGCTGGGGGACTAAGCTCAAAACACGCTCCCTGGATGGTGTGGCCCTGGATGCGGAGGTCCACTATGTGGGCATCGCAGCGGACGAGCCGGAGCGGCTGGCGAAACTGGAACCGCCCAAGTGCTCCCCTTTGGCTGAGGCGGGGATGACGGAGACGGACTGTTTGGCCTTCTGCTATGAACGGGGTTTTTTCTGGGAGGAAAACGGTGTCCGGCTGTATGACATTTTAGAGTCTGTTTAATATCTCGACGTGTATGGATTGGCGAGTGGATTTTTTGCCCTGCAAGGCAAAAATCCGCAGGCATCCTGACGGATGGCAAGGATTTTTAACGCAGTCAGGGCGGAAAATACGCCGCCAAGACATGCGCGGGGAGATTTTAAACAGGCTCTTAGATCGGGTTTCCTGCTGGTGCTGCAAGAATAAGAACCGAAAAGAGCTGAAAGCGATTTATCAGTTCCTCCCTGAATATTGGGAAAAGCTGAAGGAACTGCAAGCCCAGATTCCCATGCCCATGAAGCCGTTCAGCCGGAAGGGCATTCCCTATGGCAATGTGTTCGATTTGGAAAAAGTATTCGAGCAAGAGGTTCGGGAGGAACGCTCTGCTGTTCCTCCAAAAAAGAAAAGGAGGTGCTGTGAGCAAAGCAGATAAAAAGGGTCGGCATCACCTGCACATAGAGTTGACCCCGGCGCAGTATCAGCTGCTGACGGAACAGGCCGACGCCTGCGGCCTCAGCAAGCGGGCCTACCTCGTCCGCCTCATGGAAAGAATGCCGCTCCCGGTAAAGCCCTCCCAGGAACTCAAGGACCTCCGTTGGGAGGTCCATAAAATCGGCGTGAATATCAATCAAATCGCCCGGAGCGTCAATGCTGGGATCGCCAGGGCCGAGGATGCCAGGCGGGGGTTGTTCCTGCTGGATCAGGTCTATGAATTGATGTACCGGGCAGCCCAGAAGGAATCGCTTGCCTCCGGCAGCCGGATGGGATATAATGGTCAAAACGTACAGGGAGAGTGACTCCAATGACCACTGCGGAAATTGCCCGGAAAATGGTAGCGTACTCCAACGGAAACCGGCACGACGTGAACCATTTTATGAAGGTCTGGGCCTTCGCCAAAACCATCGGCGAGTGCGAGGGCCTGGACAAGGCATCCCAGGATATTCTGGAAATCGCCGCCATTGTCCACGACATCGCCTGCCCCCTCTGCCGGGAGAAGTACGGCAATACAAACGGAAAGTATCAGGAGTTGGAGGGTCCCGCCCTGGTCCGGGACTTCCTCTCAGACAGCGGCCTCCCCCAATCCGCCGTGGACCGCATCGCTTGGCTGGTGGGCCATCACCACACCCTCCAGGGCATTGACGGCCCGGACCATCAAATTCTAATCGAGGCGGACTATCTCGTCAACGTCGACGAGAGCGGGTACTCCAGGGAGAACGTGGAAAACACGCTGGAGCGGGTTTTTCGTACAGAAACCGGACGAGCGCTCCTCCGAGCCATGTACCTATGACAGCCCTGTTCCTGGACATCGACGGCGTGATCTGCACGACGCTGAGCACTCACCTCAGCGCCCTGCTGCGGCTCCCCCTGGAGCGGCAGGTTTTTGACCCGCTGGCCCTCTTTTGGCTGCGCCGGCTGGTGCGGCGGACCAGGGCGGAGATCGTTCTCTGCTCCTCCTGGCGGGACGCCCTGGAGGTGGACGACCCGCTCTGCCGGGCTTTCATCGGGAACCTATACGACTGCCTCGCCCGGAACGGGACGCCCATCGTCGACGCGGCTCCCCGGCTTCCCAGCGGAAACAAGGGGGAGGAAATCCTGGCCTGGCTGGCGGGGCATCCGGGCACACGCTATGTGATTCTGGACGACCACGACTGCTTTGTCCCGGAGGTCCGGGCCCGCTGGGTCCCGGTCCCGGAAAACCGGGGGCTTCGGCGCAGGCAGGCGGAGGCGGCTTTGAAACTGCTTTTAGAGGAGGACTAAATTATGGGACGGCTGAGCGATCTGCGGACCCACGTAAACTATGAATTGGAGATGATTCCTGATCCGAAAACCCGGACCAGCGCTGTGGCCCACCTCTACGGCGTGTCCTTAGCGGCCACGATGCTGGCGAAAAAGCGAAGGCTGGACCCGGAGCTTGCCTCCATGGCGGCGATGCTCCACGACCTCTGGGCCTACAAAAACGGCAGCTACGAGGACCACGCCCACCAAGGCGCGGCGCTGGCCAGGGAGATTCTGGAGGGCCTGGGCCTGACCTCGCCGGAGGAAACGGAGGTCATCTGCTCCGCCATTTACCACCACGACGATAAGCTGACAACAGACGGCCCCATGGAGGAACTGCTCAAAGACGCCGACGTGGTCCACCACTGCATGAATGACCTCTCCAAAGCCGTGAAGGAGAAGGAAAAGGCTAGATTTGAAAACCTGTGCAAAGAGTTCGGCATGGAATAACGGTTCATCTGAGAGCCGCCTCAAAAAGAGGCGGCTCTTATTTTCTGCGAAGGGAGGCGGCACAAATCGCCGTCACAAAAATTCTGGCCCGGAAGGGGCCGCTGGCGGACGGTGTCGGATACATCCTCAACGAAGAAAAAACGGACGCTCTCCTCACCATCCACCTGAACTGCGACCCAGGCCGGGAGGTTCGGGAGATGCTGGATACCAAGCAGGCTTATGGAAAGAAGGAGGGCGTCCAATATTACCATGTGATTCAATCCTTTAAGCCCGGCGAGGTCACGCCGGAGCTTGCCCTGGAGATCGCCAGGGAGTTTGCGGAAGAACACCTGCCGGGCTTTGAGGCGGTGATCGCCGTCCATGTGGACAGGGAGCACATCCACGCCCATACCATTTTTAACTCCGTAAACGCGGAAACCGGCAGAAAATATCACAGCAACGCCCGAAGCTACTACAGCCAAATTCGCGCCACCTCGGACCGCCTCTGCCGGGAGCACGGCCTGTCGGTCATCATGGAGGGGGCTTCCTCCAAGGCCGTCAGCTATATCGAATGGCTGCGGCAGAGCAAGGGCCAGCCCACCTTCCGCTCCATGCTGGAGGCGGACCTGCGGACGGCCATCGAGGACGCTAACGACCTGGGCCACTTCTTTATGCTCATGGAGCACATGGGCTGGGAGATCAACCACGGGAACCGCCTGGGCTTCCGGCTCCGGGGGCAGGACCGATTCATGATCCCAGGCCGGAAGAATCCTATGTTCACGGAGGATGGCATCCTCGCCGCTATCCAGGGCAATCTCTCCGCAATCGAGGCCGGACAGCGGTTGCCGTCTGCCTATCGTGTCCCCTACCGGCCCTACAAGAAGCATCCGAAATATACGGGCTTCCTGGCGCTGTACGTCCATTACTTATACGTTCTCGGCAAGATCGAAAAGCGGCAGTATCCGCCCAGAATGACGCCCCAGCTTCGGAAGGAGGTCATTCGGTTCGAGCGCTGCCGGGAGCAGTTCGCCTTCCTTCGGGAAAACGGTATTGCCACCCAGGAGGACATGGCAGCGTTCCAGACCCGCACGGAGGATACGCTGATCGGCCTCATGAAGCAGCGGACCATTCTCAACGTGCGGAAGAAAAAGCGCCGTTCTCTGTACGACGCCCTGGCCGATGTGGAGGCCCTGGAGGAGGCCAGGCGGCTCTATGACGAGGGCCTCTCCGGCATGGAGGCAGAGGCCGCCCGGTACGCCGAGGCTTCCGCCCTGCTGGATGGCTGCGGCGTCCCTCGTGAGCGGCTGACGGCGGAAAAAGCGGAGCTGTACCGCCAGCTGGCGGAGCTCAACCGCTCCATCCGGGCGGAGCGAAGGAAGCTGGCCTTATGCAAGGAGGTGATGGAACGGGCCCCGAAAATGAAGCAATCCATTGAACATCTTGAATTGAAGGAGGTAAGCCACGATGAACATCGGAGGCGGTGAGGCCGCCGACCAGCTGGTGCGCATGATGCTCTCGTTCGGAGAGGTCAGCGTCCGGCTGGGCGGCTCGGCCCTCAAAAACGTGCTGGCGCTGTCCATGGCGCTGGCGAAGAACAACAAGACCATTTCCGGGAAAATCAATCTGGGGAAGATGCTGCGGGAAACGCGGGATCTCCGTCAGTTCCCTATGTCCCCGGAGCAGTATCGCCAGTTTGCCAAGCTGGCGAAGAAACAGAAAATCCTGTTCTCTGCCATCCATGACAAGGATGACAAGGGGAAGCTCATCGACGTGATCCTTCCGGTGACGGAGCTGGACAGGGCCAATATGATCTTTGAGCGGGTGGGCTATTTGTCCCCGGAACAGCCTGCGCCCCAGCGGGAACAGCAGCCCCCGCGTAAGGAGCGTGAAGGCCCCCAGAAGCGACGGGAGGAAAAGGCCAAGACCGCGGACCACCCGGAGCGGGAGGGCTCCCAGAAGGCCCCCAAGGGGCCGGAGCGGGGCAAGAGCTGTCAGGAGGCGGCCGCGTCAAAAAAAGATTCTCCGTCGCAACGCGCCTCGCCCGGTACCAGAAGCAGCTCCTCTTCACACAAAAAAGCCGTGGTTACGAGGACGACGAGTGACCGCCCTTCCGTAGAGGGATGATATGGACCTTTATACGCTGGGAGAAAAGAAATGCGCTTTGTACGCCGTCATACCCGACAACGACAACAGTCTGAATTTTCTGGTGAGTCTTCTCTACGCCCAGGCATTCCAAGCCCTTTACTACAGTGCTGACCAAATCCACCATGGAGCCCTGCCCTGCCACGTCCACTTCGTGCTGGACGAGTTCGCCGCCATGCCCTTGCCGGGCTTCACCCGTGAGCTGGCGACCATGCGCTCCCGCAACATTTCGGCGAGTACAATTATCCAGAATATGGCACAAATCAAAGAATTGTATAAGGACTCGTGGGAAACAATTCCGGGCAATTCAGATACCATTTTGTACCTTGGGGGCAATGAATCCAGCACCCATGAGTACATTTCCAAGGCCCTCGGCAAAGCCACAATTGACACCCGGACCCATGGCCAGACCAAGGGGAAATCCGGCTCCTATTCCACTAATTTTCAGCAAAGCGGCCGCGAACTTTTAACGCCGGATGAAGTGCGGATGCTGGACAACCGCTACGCTATCCTCTTCATCCGGGGCGCCAAGCCGGTCATGGACCTGAAGTACGAGCTGACCCAGCACCCCGCCATCCGCCACACTGTTGACGGAGGCGGGCCGCCCTACATCCACCACCAAAAGAAGCCCAAAAACTGGCTCCCAGGCAAACCGCTGTTTGACCTGGGAGCCGCTACTTTTGAACATGAAAAGGAGAATCCTAACTATGAAGAATCCCAAGACCCTCAAGCATTCCCTGACCAGAGAGCAGACAAAACTTGAACGCCGGGCCAAGCAGCTCTACGCCCTCGCCGCCTGCTTCCTGCTGGCTGTGACCGCCCTGGCTGTCCCCGCCCTCGCCGCCGACGATCCCCTGGCCGTCGTGCAAAAATTGTCTGATTTCATTTTCTCCCTCATCCGCGCCGTGGGCTTGATCCTGCTGGGCTACGGCATCCTCCAGGTGGGTCTGTCCTTCCAGTCCCACGACCCCTCCCAGCGCTCCAACGGCATCCTCACCATCGCGGGCGGCATTGTGATAACTTTTACAAAGGAAATTCTCACTTTAATCACCGGATAACAGTGGGAAGTGAGGAGATTCTATGACCTATGAAAACTTTTTAATCCGTGTTAAGGAACTGGCCCCCGGCTGTAAGCCGGAGGCCGTTCCCTGGTGGCGGGACTTCGCTGTGGAGTGCGTGGACTCGGAGCAATTCGTCCGGTTCAAACAGACCGCAAACAAAACCGAAGCCGTGGAGAAGTGGCTGGATGTGATCTATTCGGGCCTCAAGGCCGTGCGGAAGGAGTGCGGACTGGAGACGGCTGCGGCTTTGGTAAACTTGGGCCTTGAACGGTGCTGTCTGTATCCCGGCGAGATGATGCAGGCGGCCCTCTGCCTGGAAAAGGGGGAAAACGGCAGGCAGATTTTTGAAAAAATTGAATCCGGGGAGATCGACTGTACCGACCTGTTCTCGCCGGTTTCCCGGAGAGACGCCGAGGGCCGACGGACCGTCCGGGAACGTTTGGCCGCTCTGAAAAAGCGAAACGGGCGGGGAAAGGATAAGGGGCGGTAATGGGCAGCGGCAATTGGATCGTGGACAACCTGAACTCCGCCCTGGGAACCTGGAACGGGAAACTGGCGGAAATCTGGACCCTGCTCTCCACCGGGCCGGAGGAGTTCAAGGGCGGAGGCGTCTGGACGGTGATCGTGGGAATCAACGACGGTCTCAAGGCCATCGGCTATGCTCTGCTGGTGATCTTCTTCGTGATGGGCGTGGTGAAGACCTGCGGGAGTTTTACGGAATTGCGGAAGCCGGAGCAAGTTCTGAAATGCTTCGTCCGCTTCGCCCTGGCCCAGGCGGCGGTGTCCCACGGCATGGAGCTGATGACAGCCCTGTTCACCGTGGGCCAGGGGATGGTAAACACCATCATGGGTGCCTCCGGCATGACGGGGCTCTCCGCCTCGGAGCTGCCGGACGAGATGGTCACCATCATCGAGGACGTGAGCTTCCTGGACAGCATCCCCTTGTGGGCAGTTACCCTGCTGGGGTCCCTGTTCATTTGGGTGCTGTCTCTGGTCATGATTTTGACCGTTTACAGTCGCTTTTTTAAGCTCTATATGGCCACCGCTATCGCGCCGATTCCCCTGGCCAGTTTTGCGGGACAGCCCTCCAGCAGCATCGGCATAGCCTTTCTGAAAAGCTATGCCGCCATCTGCCTGGAGGGCTGTGTCATCGTTTTGGCCTGTGTGATTTTCTCCGCCTTCGCATCCGCGCCTCCGGCGCTGTCGGACCCCAGCCTCGCGGCGGCGACCATCGTGTGGAACTATGTGGGCGAAATTTTGTTTAACATGCTGGTTCTGGTAGGAGCCATCAAAATGAGCGACCGGCTGATCCGGGAGCTGATGGGCCTCGGTTAAAACAGGCCCTCGGCGCTGACGGCGGTTCTTCCCTCTAATCTAGCCTGACGGACCCGTCCGGCAAAGGCTCTGGCGGCAGACAACTCGCATCGCAGCTCCTCCAGCAGCTCCCAAAGGCGCCGGGCCAGGGTGACCAGCCAGGACAGGGCCACAAGGCCCACCATGGCAAACAGGATACCGTCCGCCAGGGCGGCATGGGCTTGATACCAGCTGTGGAAGATGGTGAGCATCAGGAGACTATAGAGCAACGGAACGCCCAGCCGGAGTTTCAGGGCCAGACGAAGCAGAAGCGGCAGCAGAGCGGACCCAATCCCCAATATCATAAACGCCATATCGCAAGCCCTCCTTTTAGGGGTCCCCGCCGCAACCCAGCGCAGCGGTTGCGGTGGGGAGAGGAAGGGCAAAGAAATGAAGTGGAATTTTCGCCGTCAGGCGGAAATGGAACGGAATGGATTTCGCCCTGACGAGCGGTATGTTACCATAGGCGGACGGGCCTTGCAAGGGTCTGTCCGCCGATTTATTTACGCTGCGTCCGGCAGCGGGAAAGGAATAAGATGGACATCAAAAGCGCGCCTTTTCACAGTCCCTATGGGGACCGTGAACTCACCGTAACCGTATGCTCCTACGCCGTCAACAAACGGCTGGCAATCGACCTGCTCTGCAAAGAGAATGGATATTGGGAACCGTATGCGTTCCTGACGGTCAACCTGCCCGAGGTCCCACTCCAAGCGAACGAGGCGTTTATCAAGGACTTCGACGAAAACGCCGGACTCTTGGATTTTGTCTTGAAAAACAAGCTGGGGAAGGTCCTTCCGGGCCAGGAGGGGCGCTTCGGCTTCTGTACTTACCCGAGGATCGCCTTTGATATGGAGAAGCTCCGGGAGTTTGACCCGGAGGGCACCGAGAAGTATCTGCGCCAGTCTCAACAGCATCAGCAGAAAAAACGTACCCCAAAACGGAAGGAACGGTGATACACCATAGAAGTACGCATCAACAAAGAAGTCCGGGACTACCAGGAAAGTCTGTTCTTCGGGCTGTCCCTGCGCCAGCTCCTGTTCGCTCTGCTGGCCGTGATCGTGGCCGTGGCCGTCTACTTCGGCCTTCGGAACCTGGGGTCCCCGCAAAATCGGCAGATTTTGTGGGGAGAGGAGGAAGGAATGGAGTGGGCGCAGTCCTCGCCGGAGGCGGGGACGGAGCAGAACGGAATTTCTTCCGACGAGGGCAGCGGCGAGATCGGCTGGATCTGCGTTCTGGCAGCGTTCCCCTTCGCCCTCGGCGGCTTTTTCACTTACAACGGCATGACCCTGGAACACTTCATCCTCGCTTTTATCCGCTCGGAATTTTTATACCCCAAACGGCTCGTTTTCAAAGCGGAAAACCTCTGCGCGAAGGCCCTCGAAAATTCTACCATCAAGGAGGCTCTACGGCTTGATTAAAACCCTACAAAACACCCTGAAGCAGGATAGGGCAGCCGTTGGCGGCTTTGCCGCCTTACGGATGCCGCATACCCCTTGCGGGTGCAAGGAGGGCTTCGTCCTCCCCAAGTCCGTGCAGGACGCCATTCCCATCCGCCGCCTCTGGCTGGATGGGGTTTTTCAGTTTGGGAGCAAGTTCTCCAAAACCATCCGCTTCACGGATATCAACTACGCAATCGCCTCGAAAGAGGACAAAACGTCCATGTTCCTGGGCTATTCGGAGCTTCTGAACGCCCTGGACACGGGCTCCACCACCAAGATCACCATCAACAACAAGCGCCTGAACCGGCAGAACTTTGAGCAGGAAATCCTCATCCCCCGGCAGGACGATTACCTCGACGGCTACCGTGCGGAGTACAATTCCATGCTCATGGATAAGGTCACTGACAGTTCCAACAGCGTGGTCCAGGAACGCTACGTCACCCTCTCCGTACACCGGAAAAACGTTGAGGAGGCCCGCGCCTTCTTTGACCGGGTGACGGCGGACGTGACCACCCGCCTCAGCCACCTGGACGCCCACAGCGAGGAGATGGACGCTGTGGAACGGCTCCGGGTCCTCCATGACTTCTACCGCACCGGCGAGGAGGCGGAATACCGCCTGGACCTTCGGGACCTGATGCGAAAGGGCCACAGCTTCAAGGATAGCATCTGCCCGGACAGCCTGGAGTTCAAAAAGGACCACTTTGTCATGGGCAATAAGTTCGGGCGGGTGCTGTTCCTCAAGGAGTACGCCAGCTACATCAAGGACAGCATGATCTCCGAGCTGACGGCCCTGAACCGAACCATGATGCTCTCCATTGACGTGATTCCCGTCCCCACCGACGAGGCCGTCCGGGAAATGCAGAACCGGCTGCTCGGCGTGGAAACCAACGTGACCAACTGGCAGCGGCGGCAGAATAACAACAACAATTTCTCCGCCGTGGTACCCTATGATCTGGAGCAGCAGAGAAAAGAAACCAGGGAGATGCTGGACGACCTCACCACCCGCGACCAGCGAATGATGTTCGCCGTGGTGACTCTGGTGCATCTGGCCGACAGCAAGGAGGAGCTGGACAGCGACACGGAAACCCTCCAATCCGCCGCCAGGAAGCACCTCTGCCAGCTGGCCACGCTGAACTGGCAGCAGGCCGACGGGCTCACCACTGCCCTGCCTCTGGGCCTTCGGCGGATCGACGCTCTGCGGACCCTGACCACGGAGGCCCTGGCCGTCCTCATGCCCTTCAAGGCCCAGGAGATTCGGGACCAGGGCGGCGTGTACTACGGACAGAATGTCATCAGCAAAAACCTCATCGTCGCCAACCGGAAGGAGCTGCTGAACGGAAACGGCTTCGTCCTGGGCGTCTCCGGCTCCGGCAAGTCCTTCACCGCCAAGGAAGAGATCGCCGGGGTCGCCCTCTCCACGGAGGACGACATCATCGTCATAGACCCCGAGTCCGAATATGGCCCGTTGATCGAGGGCCTGGGCGGCGAGGTGATCAATATCTCCGCCACCTCCCGGAACCACATCAACGCCATGGACATGGAACAGGGCTACGGCGACGGAGAGAACCCGGTGGTGCTGAAATCCGAGTTTTTGCTTTCCCTCTGTGAGCAGCTCGTCGGCTCCGGGAAGCTCTCGGCGAAGGAGAAGTCCATCATCGACCGCTGCACCGCTGGGGTGTACCACGATTACATCCGAAGCGGCTACCAGGGCGCTGCCCCTACTCTCCAGGACTTCCACGCCGAGCTGCTCCGGCAAACGGAGGCGGAGGCCCGCGACGTGGCGCTGGCAATCGAACTGTTCACCGAAGGCAGCCTCAACACCTTCGCCAAGCCCTCCAACGTGGACACCAACTCCCGGATTCTCTGCTATGATATCCGGGATCTGGGCAAACAGCTTTTGCCTGTTGGAATGCTGGTGGTGCTGGACAGCGTGTTCAACCGGGTAATCCGAAACCGCCAGCTTGGGCGGAACACTTGGGTCTACGTCGACGAAATCTACCTCCTTTTCCAGCACGAATACAGCGCAAACTTCCTCTTTACCCTCTGGAAGCGGGTCCGAAAGTACGGGGCCTGCTGTACCGGGATCACGCAGAACCTGGACGATCTGCTCCAGTCTCACACCGCTCGGACGATGCTGGCCAACAGCGAATTCCTGGTCATGCTGAATCAGGCGGCGACAGATCGGGCGGAGCTGGCCCAGCTTTTGAACATTTCGGATAACCAGTTGAGCTACATTACGAACGTCGATTCTGGCCGGGGACTTATCAAATGCGGCAGTACCATCGTGCCCTTTATGAACAGCTTTCCGAAAAATACCCGGCTGTACAAATTGATGTCCACTAAATTTATGGAGCAGTTGGACGCAACATGATTTTGCAGAGAAGGGCCGCAGACGCGGTCCTTTTTCTCGTTTGGGAGGTGAGAGTAAATCGATAAAATCAAAGAGAAGAAGCCAGGAAAAAAAGGTCTGAAGGAGCGGACGGTATCCGCCCCCAAGCAGCTTTTGCGCCGTGGGCTGGACGATGGGACGGAGCGCCTCCGTGGCCAGTTCCGAGAGGCCAGCCAGCGAGGCCAGAGGGATGATTATGGCGGCGACCAGATCGAGGACGCCGCCTGGGACGGGAGTCGCCGGGCAGAACGTAGCGTAGAAAAGCTGCTGAAAAAGATGAGGTTCAGCAGAGGCCAGGCAGCAGAGCCTGTTCCTGACACCGATTTTCCAGAGACTGAACGACCGCCGGATACGCCCGCTCCGGCGGACCTGCCCAAGCCGGAACGTGAGACGGATCGTGTGCGGATCAAGACCAAGGAGGCGGCTGTGCGGAGAGCAGATGGCCCGCTGAGGCCCTCTGACGGACGCCAGCCTCCTTCCCATCCTTTTTCTGAACAAATAACCCATGCGCGTACAGAACCGCCGCAAATCAAAACACGGGAATATGCCCGGCAGGGTGCTTTCATACATAGGGATACAGCTTTGACGCCTGTGGAATCCCCTGCCGCCCAAAGCGTCCCTCGCTCCAAAATCCTGGAGATCCGCCAAATTTTCCGGCACAGGGAGTCTCCCAGGCCCAGCCTGTGCCAGGAGGCTCCCGCTTCACAGACAAGGGGAGCGCAAATGCCTTTTTCGCCGGAGCGTGCAGGCGGGGGAAGCAGCGTTGGCCAGCGGGACCCGGATATTAAAACAAAGGGCGCCTATCTTCATCAGCAGACAACCGTCCCTGCCGAACCGTCCGCACAGGATCATATCCAAGGCGGACGGAGGTTTGTTCGGGAGCAGGGACGTAAGGAGGCGGTGCGGCGGACAAAGGCTCGGCGGGCCAAGATGAAAGCCGCTTCCGAGCCCCAGGCCAGCGGCAAAAGGGGCACTTTCCATGGCAATACCACAGGGGGCTCCCTTCAACCGTCGCCGCCTGACATTCAAGCGTCCGCTCCGCCGCTCCAAGGCCGGGATATTTCCAGCTTTGCCACTCCCAGGGCGGAGAAGCCCGTCACGAGGGCGGCGAAAGGGGTAGCTTCCAAAGAGAAAGAAGCCGTTAAGGCGTCCAGGGCCGGGATCAAAAACTCCCGGCAGGCGGTGAAGGCGGCGGATCATTCCGCCAAGGCGGCACGGAAGTCTGCCCAGGCCGCGGCCAAGGCCCCCCAGCGGGCCGTGAAGGCCGCTCGCGCCACGGCAAAGGCCGGAGCGGCCACCGCCAAGGAGGCGGCGAAAGCCAGCCTTGCGGCCATCAAAGCGGCCATTGCGGCGGCCCAGGAGCTGATCGCCGCCCTCGCCGCTGGGGGCTGGGCCGTGGTGGCGGTGGTGCTGGTCCTCTGCATGGTGGGTCTCCTGATTGCCTCGCCCTTCGGACTGTTCTTCTCCAATGCGGAGGGGAATGGCAGCGGCATCCCCCAGGCGGTGGCCCAGATCAACGGGGAATTTACTGCCCGGATTGAGCAGATCAAGGAGGAAACGCCCCACGACATCCTCGACCTGGACAACGACGCCGTGGCCGCAGTCCTGGATAACTGGTGCAATGTTTTGGCGGTCTACGCTGTGCGGGCCTCGGCGGATGGCAGTTCCCCCAACGGCCTGGATGGGCTGACGGCGGAAAATCTCGCTCTCCTGCGGGAAGTCTTCTGGGACATGAATCAGATTTCCAGCTTTACGGAGACCGTGCCGAAAGGGGAAGACGAAACGGAAATTGTTCTCCATATCACCGCCGTCGTGAAAACGCCCCAGGAGATGGCGGTGGAGTACGGCTTCACCGATGAGTGGAAAGAGCTGTTGGAGGAACTGCTGAAGCCGGAATACCAAGAGCTGTTCCAAACCCTGATTGGCAGCACCCAAGACCTCACGCTCTCCGTGGAACAAGTACAGGAAATTCTGGACAGTCTGCCCGACGATCTCAGCGAGGAACGGCGGCAGGTCATTTTGACAGCCTATCAGCTTCTTGGGAAAGTGAATTATTTCTGGGGAGGCAAAAGCCTTGTCCTTGGCTGGGACTCCCGTTGGGGAACCCCCAAGGAGGTCTGGGCCGCTGGCAGCCCCAGCACCGGAACTGTACGGCCCTATGGGCTGGACTGCTCTGGATTCGTCGATTGGGTATTTTATAACATTTCTGGCGGGACCTACGTCATAGGCCACGGAGGCGGGGCGCATATGCAGCATACCTACTGCGATCCCATCTCATGGACGGAGGCTGTCCCCGGCGATCTGGTCTTCTACCCGGAGGATACCCATGTGGGCATCGTCTGCGGCTTTGACTCTGCGGGCAATGTCCAGGTCATCCACTGTGCCAGCGGAGCAAACAATGTGGTGGTGACCGGGAAAAGTGGCTTTACTACGATTGCAAGACCTAAATTCTATTCAACCTGACACAGCCCCGGCGACCAAAGTCGCCGGGGCCTTTTTACATTTTGGAGGTTAATGTTATGCAGTTCAATCTGGATTACTTTTACGGAAACGAGGCGGGCCCGTCCCGGTTTTACCGCATGCCCAAGGCCCTTTTTGACGGCGACCTCTCCTTGGAAGCGGCGACGCTCTACAGCCTAATGCTGGACCGGGTGGGGCTGTCCGTCAAAAACGGCTGGCTGGACAGCCTGGGCCGGGTATTCATCTATTTCGTCCAGAAGGATGTGCAGAAGTTCCTCCGTTGCGGGCACAACCGGGCCACCGCCTTCATGCGGGAGCTGGAGCGCTTCGGGCTCATCGAGCGCAAGCGCCAGGGCCTGGGGAAGCCCGCCATGATCTATGTTAAGAATTTTTCCAGCTGCAAGAATGATGCCGCTCCGCAAAACGAAACCAATGAGGCTTCGGAACCGGCTCGGAGCGAAGAAAAGGTCTCCGCTGTCCAGCGGGAGGAAGCCTCCAATCAGGCTCTTTTTTCCGTGCCGGAGGAGGCCGTCTGTAGTGCCCAAACCGGGCAGTCCAGAGTGCCCGCAGGAGGCAGTCTGGACTGCCCGGATCAGGCGCCTAATGAGACTGAGGAGAAAGAAACGGAGCTGATTGAAACCAATCATATCCTCCCCCAGCCCCTCGCCGTCGCAAGCTCCGCGTCCCTCGCTTCGCCGCAAGCGGCAAAGCTCACTCGCTGCGCTGCTCCGGCTCTCCCCACCGCAAACGCTTCGCTGGTTTGCGGCGGGGACCCCAAGGGCAGGAATCTGATGGATGAGATGCGATGGGTCCGGGAAGAAATCCGGGAAAACATTGACTATGAGGGACTGGTCTGGGATCATCCCTGCGACAGCGACATTTTTAACGGTTATGTGGAACTAATGGTGGAGGCTTGCTGCTCCACAGGAGAAAACGTCCGCATTTGCGGGCAGGATTTCCCGACGGCAGTGGTCCGTTCCCGCTTTCTGAAGTTGGGAACATCAAAGCGTACACTCTCGCCGCCCTCTACAATGCCCCGGTCACCATAGGGCAGTATTACGCTTCCCTGGTCAGCCGCGATCTGGCGGAGGATTCGACGGACTCAATACGAGCCCGCAGCGCGGCGCCCTGTCTGCCCATGATAGTATAAGGGACGCTGCCCAGGCTGCCCCGGATGTTTTATTCATCTGTTTTTTGTTATAATTATGAAAGAGCGCTTTCCATGTTTTACAAAAAGGGGGCCGGCACATGAACTGCAAAACCTACGGCTACGTCCGCGTATCCACCCAGGTCCAAAACGAGGCCCGCCAGCTGGCGGCAATGCGGGAATTTGGCATAGATGAGGAAAATATCGTCATTGAGAAGCTGTCCGGGCGTGATTTTAACAGGCCGCGATACCATGCGCTGGTGGGCGGCTTATGCCCTGGGCCGTCAAGAGCATCGACCGCCTGGGCCGGAATTACACAGAGATTTTGGAACAATGGGCCGCTATCACCAAGGGGCGGGAAGCCGCCATTGTGGTGCGGGACATGCCCTTGCTGGATACCCGGCAGGGGCGGGACCTCACCGGAACCCTGATCGCCGACATTGTGCTCCAGCTTCTCAGCTACGTGGCCCAGACCGAGCGGGAGAGCATCCGCCAGCGGCAGGCGGAGGGCATTGCCGCGGCGAAGGAGCGGGGCGTCCAGTTCGGACGGGAACGGATCGAGCTTCCGGAAGACTTTCCGGAATTTTCCCGGCTGTGGCAGGAGGACGGCATTTCCTCCAAAAGCGCGGCCAGGGAGCTGGGAATGTCCTATCAAACCTTTGAGCGGCAGGGGCTTGATCTGCTGCCTACTGTCCATGAGGGCGTGGCCGTCCGACAGATGGAGCTCAAGGGCATCACCACCGGCAAAGGCGATTTGAACCGCTGAATAAGATCGGTTTTCCCCAGTTTTATTGCCCTCCTCATTTTTCTATCAGCCAGTCCAGCACGTATTTCTGCCGGATTCCATTGTGGGAAACCGGAGGGTCATTGTCCATCACCAGCAGATACTTGGGATTGTGGTCCGGGATGGAATCTAGCGGCGCCAGCTCTCGCGCCAGTGTCGCTTTCTCCCGCACCGTCAAGGCCGCCTGGTAGTATTCGGTGTTACCGTCACAGTCCTGCGCCACAAAGTCCACCTCAGCGGACCCGGCCTTGCCGATATATACCTGATAGCCCCGGCGCAGCAGTTCAAGAAAGACCACGTTTTCAAGGATATGACCCTGATCTACATTTCGGGTGCCCAGCAGGTAGTAGCGCAGCCCGATATCCGCCAGATAATACTTATCCAGAAGCCGCAGGTATTCCTTGCCCTTGATATCGAACCGGCTTACCTATACATCAGCAGACTATCCGTGATGCCCTCCAGGTAGTTTTCCACAGTACGGCTGGCAATTTTCCGTCCGGCGCTGGTCATGGCATCCGCGATTCTCTTAGCCGAGCAGGTGTTTCCAATATTGTCAAATAGGAACCGGATGACGCTTTTCAGCATGGCCGGGTTCTGAACGCGCCTACGCTCCACAATGTCATTGAGGACAACCGTATTGTAGAGGCCGTCCAGATAGGTGTGGACCTGCTTTCTGGACTTCAGTTCGACGGTATAGGGGAAAGAACTGTTATAGACATACCTCCGGTACAGTTCCTCCCGATTCATGGTATCTGGGAAAGCGCTGACATACTCCGCAAAGGAAAGCGGGAGCATTTTCAGCTCCACATAGCGGCCGGAGAGTAAGGTCGCCAACTCCCCGGACATAAAGTAAGCGTTGGAGCCGGTGATATAGACGTCGGCGTTCTTTTGGAGAAACAAGCTGTCCACCGCTTTTTCGTAGTGTGCGACGTGTTGGATCTCGTCTAGGAAGATGTAATTCATCTTTCCAGGAAGCATCCGGCTTTTGACGTGTTCATACAGCTCTTTATAGCCGCACAGCGGCTCATTATCCACATCCTCAAAGTTGATGGCAATGATCTGCTCCGGGGCCACGCCGCAAGACAGCAAATGTTCTTGGAACAGCTCAAATAAAGTGGATTTCCCGCACCGCCGGATGCCGGTTATCACCTTAATGATCTGCTGTTCCTTCCAGTCAATCAAAAAATTCAAATATTCCGTTCTTGGAATCAACATGTTTCTCACCCCTCTTTCTATTGCTACGAGCATAACACATGGGATTTAACGATGTCAATAGTTTTAATTATACGTTAAACTTCCTCTGCATATTCAAAAAGATTGAATTTTGCTTCTTGGGAGCTTAAAAAGGCTTACCCTGTCTATGACCCATGAGGGGGTGCGCCGGGCAACCTATCAGGCAGTCGACTGTGCGAAAAAGAATGGAGCAATCATTTCCTTTGACCCCAATCTCCGGTCTCCACTGTGGGATACTATGGACAACGCACGGGGCCAGATCGAATGCGGCCTGTCCAAGTGCGATATCCTGAAGATTGCCGATAATGAGCTGGAATTTATGACCGGGACAACGGATTTTGACCGGGGCGCGGCGGTCCTGCGGCAGGCGTTTCCCAACATTCGTCTGCTGAATGTCATCGCCGGCGCGGAGGGTAGCTATTCCTATTATGAAGGGCTCCGGGTGTTTGTCCCCGCGCGGAAATTGAAAAACACGATCGAGACCACCGGTGCCGGGGATACCTTCTGCGCCTGCGTTCTGAACTACATTCTCGATCACGGGCTGTCCGGGCTGAGGGAAGAGGAGCTGCGCGAGATGCTCTCCTTTGCCAACGCCGCTGCGGCGCTCGTTACGACCCGGAAGGGAGCCCTGCGAGTCATGCCGTCCAGGGAGGAGATCAACGGTTTGCTGTAATATGCCGGGCACCAGGATACCCAGCTTATGTCCGATCAGCGGTGTTAATGGCGCGCCACCCAAAAACAAGCACCAAGCGGCGGTTTTGAAAAACAACAGATTTCAAGACCGCCGTTTTCAGCGCACCGGCGGGCGCACGTTCTAACGGAATAATATTGAAAATACCGGTATCTTTTCCGGCAGTGTTCAAAAACTCAAATTACCTATTGACAAGCTGGGTAATTATGCTATAATCCAATTACCAATAAAGATACTAGGTAATCAAAACGGAGGATTCCCTATGAAAATCTATGCCGATAACGCGGCCACAACGAAGATGAGCCGGACCGCTGTGGACGCTATGCTGCCCTATATGGACGAGATCTACGGCAACCCCTCCAGCCTCTACACCTTCGGCCAGAGGGCCAGGGAGGCCCTGGAGGACGCCCGGGGGCGAATCGCCGCCTGTCTTGGCTGCGAGGCAAGGGAGCTCACCTTCACCTCCGGCGGCAGCGAGGCGGACAACCAGGCCATTCGTTCCGCCGCCGCCCTGGGGGCCCGGAAGGGCAAGCGCCACATCGTCTCCACCGCCTTCGAGCACCACGCAGTGCTCCACACCCTGAAAAGGCTGGAGGGCGAAGGCTTTGCCGTCACCCTGCTGGACGTCTACGAAAACGGCCTGGTGACGCCGGAGCAGGTCCGGGCGGCCATCCGGCCCGACACCTGCCTGGTAAGCGTCATGTACGCCAACAACGAGATCGGCACCGTCCAGCCCGTCTCGGAGATCGGCGCAGTCTGCCGGGAGGCGGGGGTGCTGTTCCACACCGACGCGGTCCAGGCGGCGGGGCACCTGCCCATCGACGTGGGGCCGCAGAACATTGACCTTCTCTCCCTCTCCGCCCACAAGTTCCACGGGCCCAAGGGCATCGGCGCCCTGTACGCCCGCCGGGGCGTGGCCCTGACGAACCTCATTGAGGGCGGGGCCCAGGAGCGGGGCCGGCGGGCCGGGACGGAAAACCTCCCCGCCATCGTGGGCATGGCGGCGGCGCTGGAGGAGTCCTGCGCCCATCTGACGGAGAACGCCGTCCGTATCTCCGCCCTGCGGGACAGGCTCATCGCGGGCCTTGCGGAGATTCCCCACAGCGTCCTGAACGGCGACCCGGCAAAGCGGCTCCCAGGGAACGTGAATTTTTGCTTTGAGGGCATTGAGGGCGAATCCCTGCTGCTTCTGCTGGACGACAAGGGCATCTGCGCCTCCTCCGGGTCCGCCTGTACCTCCGGGTCCCTGGACCCCAGCCACGTGCTACTGGCCATCGGGCGGCCCCACGAGATCGCCCACGGCTCTTTGCGGCTGACCATCGGCGAAGAGACGACGGAGGAAGAAGTGGAGTATCTAATCGAAGCCGTCCAGGACGCGGTTTCGTATCTGCGGAGCATGTCCCCGGTGTGGCGGGACCTGGAGAACGGCAAGGCAACCCATATCATCTGAGGAGGATTGAAATCATGGCATTATACAGCGAGAAAGTAATGGACCATTTCCGCAACCCCCGGAACGTGGGGACCATCGAAAACGCCGACGGCGTGGGAGAAGTGGGCAACGCCAAATGCGGCGACATCATGAAAATCTACCTGAAAATCCGGGACGGCGTCATCGAGGACGTGAAGTTCGAGACCTTCGGCTGCGGAAGCGCCATCGCCTCCAGCTCCATGGCCACGGAGCTTATCAAGGGCAAGCCGGTGTCCGAGGCCATGGCCCTGACCAACAAGGCGGTGTCCGAGGCCCTGGACGGCCTCCCGGCCCACAAGCTCCACTGCTCCGTCCTGGCGGAGGAGGCCATCAAGGCGGCGCTGAAGGACTACTACGACCGGCAAGGCGTGGCCTATGACCCGGCCCAGTTTCCGGACTGCGCCCACTGTGAAGGCTGTGGGCGGTAAGGTTTTGGTGGCCATGAGCGGCGGCGTGGATTCCTCCGCCGCCGCTCTTTTGCTGAAACGGCAGGGCTATGACTGCGCGGGCTGTACCATGAAGCTCTTTGACAGCGAAGACGCGGGGCTCAGCCGCCGGACCTGCTGCTCCCTGGAGGACGTGGAGGATGCCCGGGCGGCGGCCTTCCGGCTGGGGATACCCTACTATGTGTTCAACTTCAAGGACGCATTCCGGGCGGCGGTGATGGAGAAGTTCGCCGCCGGTTACGAAGGCGGTCTAACGCCCAATCCCTGCGTTGACTGCAACCGGTACCTGAAATTCGGGCGGCTCCTGGAGCGGGCTAAAGTGCTTGGCTGTGATTATCTCGCCACCGGCCACTACGCCAGGATCGAAAAACGGGACGGGCAGTATGTCCTGAAAAAAGCGCTGGATCAGTCAAAGGACCAGAGTTATTTTCTCTACGGCATGACCCAGGACCAGCTTGCCCATACCCTGTTCCCTCTGGGAGGGCTCCAAAAGTCCAAAGTCCGCAAAATTGCCTGGAAAGCTGGACTCGCCAATGCGGGAAAACGGGATAGCCAGGATATCTGCTTTGCCCCGGATGGGGACTATGCCGCCGCCGTGGAGCGGATTTCCGGCAGAGCCGCCGTCCCCGGAGATTTTGTGGATACCGCCGGGAGGGTCCTAGGAACCCACCGGGGCGTGATTCACTACACCGTCGGTCAGCGGCGGGGCCTGGGAATCTCCGCGCCGGAGCGTCTTTATGTCTGCGGCGTCTCCGCAGAAGACAACACCGTTACCCTGGGCGGAAAAAAGGCGCTGCTCCGGGCCTGGATTGAAGCGGGAACGTTTCATTGGATTTCCGGGACGGCTCAGGAGCGGCCGTTTTCCTGCGGCGTCAAGCTGAGGAGCACCCAAAAGGAGCTGCCCGCCACGGCCTATCCCGCCGGAAAAGGCCGGGTGCGCGTGGTATTTGACGAACCCCAGCGATCTCCTGCCCCGGGCCAGGCGGCGGTGCTTTATGACGGAGACACGGTGCTGGGCGGCGGAGAAATTCTTCCCTCAGACTAGCCGGACACTATCCAAAGGATACAACGGATACGATACCGGAAGGAGGCACGCTGAATGGATAATCCTCTTCGTTACCAGATGACGGGATACGACTGCGGCCCCACCTCCATGCTCAATGCCGTCAGCTATCTCTTTCGTCGGGAGGAGATCCCGCCGGAGATCATCCGGAGCGTCACATTGTACTGTCTGGACTGCTTCGGCCCGGACGGGACCTGCGGGAAATGCGGCACCTCCTGCATGGCCATGATGTTCCTCAGCAGCTGGCTGAGCGGCTTCGGCCAAGCGGGGCACCTGCCGGTTTTCAGCCAATACCTCTCCGGGCAAGAGGTGAATTTCTCCCAGAACGGAAGGCTGCTGGATACCCTGTGCCGGAGAGGGGCCGCCGTGGTCCGGGTGGATCTCGATGGCTGGCACTATGTGCTGCTGACAGATGTGCGGGGGGATATGGTTTACTTTTTTGACCCCTACTACCGGCCAAGCCCCTTTGACGACCCGGCCCTGCAAATGGATGAAGCCCATCCGGCGTCCTATAACCGGATCGTACCGGTCCGCTATTTTGAGGGAACCGGCGTCTATGCCCTTCCCCCTCCGGAGGAACGGGAGGCCGTCCTGCTGTTCAATGAGAACACAAAGCTGACAGAGGAAAAAACGGTAGAATACATGATTTGAAGGGAGCGCATTCACTATGCCCCATAGAGCATCTTATCGAGGACCTCTGATCCTCATTGCTTGTGTAGCCCTGGGTGCTGTCCTGGGCCTTTCCCTGGAAGAAAAGGCGGCCTTTCTCTACCCCATCGGACAAATCTGGTTGAACCTGCTGTTCGTTCTGCTGGTGCCGCTGATCTTCTTCTCCATCTCCAGCTCCATCGCCGGGGTCAGTGACACCAGACGGGTGGGGAAGATGCTGGCCCTGACCATCGGTGTATTCGTGGTCACCGCCGCCGTCGCAGGAATTTATATGTTTGCCGTCACAGGGATCTTCGGCGTAGACACCTCCATTCAGCTGGGTGGGGCGGAGGCAGAAGCGGGAACCGCCGTCATGAGCGTGGGGGACCAGATCGTCAACACCTTCACCGTCAGCGATTTTCCCCTGGTGATCTCCCGGAGCCATATCCTGGCCCTCATCGTCTTTACGGTGTTCTTCGGCGTCACGGTGTCCTTGCTGGGAGAAAAGGGCCGCCCCGTGGCGGAGTGGCTGGGCCATCTGTCCCTGGTGTTCTACAAGATGGTAGAGCTTTTGATGAAGTTGGCTCCCCTGGGTCTGCTGGCCTACTTTGCCAACCTCACCGGGACCTACGGTGCGGACCTTCTGAAAAGCTACGCCCGGGGCCTGCTCATTTACTATCCGGCAGCCATTGTCTACTTCTTCGTGTTTCTGGCCCTTTACGCCTTCCTGGCGGCAGGCCCCTGGGGTGTGAGGAACTACTTCAAAAACATCCTCACCCCGGCCCTGACAGCCCTGGGCACCCGCTCCTCCGCCGCGGCCCTGCCCTTGCAGCTGGATGCCTGCGACAAACTGGGCATTCCCCGGGAGGTCAGCTCCGTGGTGGTGCCGGTGGGCGCTACCTGCCACATGGACGGGGCCTGTATCGCCACCATCTATGAGATCGTCCTTTGCTGCGCCCTGTTTGGCCACCCGCTGAACAGCGTCGGGGACTTTGCCTTTGCTCTGGTGATTGCGGTGGCCGGTTCCGTGGCGGTGTCCTCCGTTCCCGGCGGCGGCGCGGCCATGGAAACCATGGTGATTTCCGCCTTCGGTTTCCCCGCCGCGGCCCTGCCGGTGCTTCTGATGATGACCCAGCTCTTTGACGCCGGGTGTACCCTCATCAACTCCTGCGGGGATACGGTCGCCTCCATGTTGGTAACCCGGATTCTCTACGGGAAGGATTGGTACAGAGAAAACCTGAATGCGGGGGGACAATCAGATGAATGACAGCACACAATGTATGGAAACCCATTGTGAGCGCTCCGACTATCGTCCGGATATTCACGGCACCCTGATTCCCGGCAGACGGGGGCGGCTGCTTTCTGTCCTTTACACCGCCGGAGGGGCGGGGCCGCATCCCGTCGTCCTGCTGTTCCACGGAATCCCCGGCTGCGAGCGGAATTTTGATCTTGCCCATTTCCTCCGCCGGGCAGGCTTCCATGTGCTGGTGTTTCACTACAGCGGTAGCTGGGGCAGCGACGGGGATTACTCCCTGACTCATGATCTGGAGGATGCCAACACGGCGTTGGACTGGCTCCTGGCGGATGAGGCCCACGGAATTGACAAACATCGCATCTATGCTGTGGGGCACAGTCTGGGCGGCTTCGTCTGCGCCCATTTGACGGCCTGCCGGACGGAAATCCGTGCCGGAGTCCTGCTGATGCCCTGCGATATCGGGCGACTTCCTCAAATTGCCGCTGAAAATCCCCGCGCCGCCGGAACGATCCGCCAGGTGCTGGAGGACAGCGCCCTATGGCTGAACGGCACCAGCGGAGAGGCCCTGCTGGAAGAGGCGGTCACACACAGCCGGGAATTTTGTCTGGAAGGCTTGGCGGAACCGCTGTCAAGGAAACCGGTCCTGTGCATTGCCGGAAGTCTGGATGTTCACACGCCTCCGGAACTCCACTGCGCCCCTCTGGAACGGGCCGTCCAAAATCGAGGCGGCGTCATGTTCCACATGGTCAGTTATCCAGCGGACCACTTCTTTTCCGACTGCCGGGAAACCGTCGCTAAGACAGTCGAGAGCTTTCTCCTGGAACAGCTTTCTATTGAAAAGAGCTGACCATAAGGGCCGCCGGGTCCCGCAGAATTACAGGACCCGGCGACCTCTTTATATTACATAATCGTTCCCGGCATCACGCGAATGTATGATATCCGCCACAGTGATGTGATCCAGATATTCGTTGATAACCCGATTCAACCCCTTCCAGACCGGCAGAGTACGGCAATTCGGGGCCCTTGGGCAGACATCTGCGGCTTCTTCCAGACAGGCAACAGGGGCAAGCGTTTCCTCCGTCAGCCGCAAAACCTCGCCTATCGTGTATTGTTCCGGCCCTCGGGTCAGCTTGTAGCCGCCTCCCTTGCCTCGCACGCCGGTGAGTAGCCGGGCCTTGACCAGGATTTTGATGATGGCTTCCAGATATTTTTCCGAAATTTCCTGCCGCTGTGCGATTTCTTTCAAGGGAATATACCCCTCCGACGGATGCTCAGCCAGGTCGGCCATAACCCGCAAGGCATAACGGCCTTTCGTTGAAATCAGCATATGGCGACGCTCCTTTTAATAGAATATACCTATTATACAACATGGTTAGTTGGGTTTCAAGTAAGATTTTGCACAATGACGATTGACAAGGAATATCTTTCCTTCTATAATACATATAAACCCACTCGAAAGGTTGGCATATAAATGAATCCATATCCTGAATTTCGATGTTGTATCAATCATAGCTGACGGAGCGAGACAAACGCCACATTATTATGAGATTGAGATTACGAGGAGGAAACCGCTATGAGCAAGATATACACATCCACCGATCAGCTGATCGGCAAAACGCCCCTGCTGGAGCTGGTCCATATCGAGAAGGAAGAGGGGCTGGAGGCCCGGGTCCTGGCGAAGCTGGAATATTTCAACCCCGCCGGGTCCGTCAAGGACCGGATCGCCAAGGCCATGATCGACGACGCCGAGGCCCGGGGCCTTTTGAAACCCGGCTCCGTCATCATCGAACCCACCTCCGGCAACACCGGCATCGGCCTGGCCGCCGTGGCCGCCGCCCGGGGCTACCGCATTATCATTGTCATGCCCGAGACCATGAGCGTGGAGCGCCGCCAGCTGATGAAGGCCTACGGCGCGGAGCTGGTCCTCACCGAAGGGGCCAGGGGCATGAAGGGCGCCATCGCCAAGGCCGGCGAGCTGGCCAAGGAGATTCCCGGCGGCTTCATTCCCGGACAGTTCGTGAACCCCGCCAACCCTGCCGCCCACAGGGCCTCCACCGGCCCGGAGATCTGGGAGGACACCGAGGGGAAGGTGGATGTCTTCGTGGCGGGCGTTGGCACCGGCGGCACCGTCACCGGCGTGGGAGCCTACCTGAAGGAGCGGAATCCCGCCGTGAAGGTCGTGGCTGTGGAGCCCGCCGCCTCTCCGGTGCTGAGCAAGGGGACCGCCGGGAGCCACAAAATCCAAGGCATCGGCGCGGGCTTCGTCCCGGAGGTGCTGGACACCGGCGTCTATGACGAGGTCATTGCCGTGGAGAACGAGGACGCCTTCGCCGCCGGGAAGCTGGTGGGCCGGAAGGAGGGCGTCCTGGTGGGTATCTCCTCCGGCGCGGCGGTCTGGGCGGCCATCCAGCTGGCCAAGCGGCCCGAGAACAGGGGCAAGACCATCGTGGCCCTGCTGCCCGATACGGGAGACCGTTACCTCTCCACGCCGCTGTTCCAGGATTGAGGGCTTCTAAAAATTCCGGCCCGGCACTGCGGACTTTTGGAAAGTCCGACAGATTTTCCCCCTTTCCTGGTTTTTCGTTGACAAAAGCGTTTTCAAGTGCTAATATACCAATCAACCAAGTATGTTAAAGGAGGCGCGCGCAATGCGTATTCGTGGTTTCCGAATGCAGGCCGGCATGTGCATGGGCATGATGAATGTCCAGCGTTCTTTGCGCTCACTTGCCGCCTGCCTGAAGTACCGAGGAATCGTTTGACCTGACGCGCCGCGCCGGTTTAACGACTGCCGGCCAAAGCGGGGAGCCGTGAGCTCCCCGCTTTTTTGCGTCTTAAAGGAGGGATTCGCTTGATAGAACTCAACCACATTTCCAAGGATTTTGGCAACGGCCAGCGGCAGGTCCATGCCGTCCGGGATGTGTCCCTTTCCATCGAGAAGGGGGAAATCTTTGGCATCATCGGCTTCTCCGGGGCGGGAAAATCCACCCTGGTCCGGTGTATGAACCTGCTGGAGCGGCCCACTGCCGGGACCGTGACGGTGGACGGACAGGAGCTGACCGCCCTGGCGACGAAGGAGCTCCGGCAGGCCCGGAAGAAGACCGGCATGATCTTCCAGCACTTCAACCTCATGCCCTCCCGGACGGTGTTCGGCAACGTGGCCTACCCGCTCCGGGGCAGCGGCCTCAGCAAGGCGGATATCCGGGAGAAGGTCCAGAGGCTCCTGGACTTGGTGGAGATCGGGGACAAGGCGGACGCCTATCCCCGGCAGCTCTCCGGCGGGCAGAAGCAGCGGGTGGCCATCGCCCGGGCCCTGGCCAACGACCCCAAGGTCCTCCTCTGCGACGAGGCCACCTCCGCCCTGGACCCCCAGACCACCAAGGCCATCCTTTCCCTCATCAGACACCTGAACGAGACCCTGGGCATCACCGTGGTCATCATCACTCACGAGATGGCGGTGGTCAAGGAGATCTGCGGCCGGGTGGCCGTCATGGAGCGGGGCCGGGTGGTGGAGCAGGGGGAGGCGTTCTCCATCTTCGCCAGGCCCAGGGAGCCCGTCACCCGGAGCTTCATCCGCACCACCTCCAATCTCCAGAAGATCGAGGAGCTGATTGCCCAGGATTCCCCCGTCGTGCGTCTCAAGCCCGGGGAACTGATTGTCCGGCTGAGCTACGTGGAGCGGAGCCCCTCGGAGCCCGTGATCTCCGAGGCGTCCCGGCGGTTTGACGTGTCTCTGAACATTATTTTCGCCGACATCGAGATCATTCAGGGGGCACCCATCGGCGGCACGGTGGCCATCATCGGCGGGGAGCGGGAAAGGGTGACAGCGGCGGTGGAATACCTGATTGAAAAAAACGTGGGAGTGGAGGTGCTGAAGGATGCGCGAGACGCTGGTTAATTGGCTGCCTCATGTGATGGAGCGGCTTCCCGATTTGTGGGAGGCCCTGGCGGATACGCTGCTGATGGTGTTGTGGTCCGGGGCAGTTTCCTTCCTGCTGGGGATGCTTCTGGGGGTGCTGCTGACGGTGACGAAGCCGGGAAACATCCTGGAAAACCGCCCGCTGTACCAGATCGTGGACAAGGCCGTCAGTCTGTTCCGGTCCATCCCCTTCATCATCCTGCTGACCTGGGTGATGCCCCTGTCTCGGACCCTGATGGGGACGACGCTGTACGTCCGGGGGGCCATCGTGCCCCTGGTCTTCGGGTCCGTGCCCTTCTTCTCCCGGCAGGTGGAGAGCGCTCTGGCGGAGCTGGACCATGGACTCATTGAGGCAGCTCTCTCCATGGGCTCCAGCCCTTGGGAGATTATCTTCCGAGTCTACCTCCGGGAGAGCGTAGCCGCCATCGCAAGGGGCACCACCATCACCCTGGTGAGCCTTTTGAATTTGACGGCTATGGCCGGCGTGGTAGGGGCCGGGGGCCTGGGGGACTTTGCCGTCCGCTACGGCCACGACCGGAACTGGGCCGACGTGACCAACGTGACGGTGGTGTTGCTGGTGGTCATCGTCTGTATCATCGAATTTATCGGCGGCCGGGTGGTCAGGAAGACCACCCACTAAGGAGGATGTACATGGAACTGCAAAGGCGAAAGGTTGTCATCATTGGAGCGGGACACGTAGGCTCCCACGCGGGCTATGCCCTGCTGTCCCAAGGACTGGCGGAGGAAATCGTCTACATCGACATTGACCGCAAAAAGGCGGAGGCCCAGGCGCTGGACCTGTCCGACGCCACGGCATACCTGCCCAGCCACGCCCTTGTCCGGGCGGGAGGCTATGCCGACGCGGAGGACGCCCAGCTGCTGATTGTCGCCGCCGGGCCCCTGCCGGACATGAGCAAGGGCCAGACCCGCATGGACACTCTGCGGCAAACCATCGAAGTCATGAAGGACGTGACGGAGGGCATCCGAATGTCCGGCTTTGCCGGAATGATTTTAAGTATTTCCAATCCCGCCGACGTGATTGCCCACTACCTCCAGCACCAGCTGAACTGGCTTCCCCGGCAGGTCCTCTCCACCAGTACCACACTGGATTCCGCCCGGCTCCGGCGGGCGATCTCCGAAGCAGTGGGTATTGACCGGAAGTCCGTCATTGCCTATGTCCTGGGGGAACACGGCGAGAGCCAGATGGTCCCCTGGTCCGCCGTCAGCATCGCGGGAAAGCCCCTGTCTCAGCTCCGGGAAGAGCAGCCGGACACGTATGGCAAACTGGACCTGGAGGCCATTGCCGCCGCCGGGCGGGCCGGGGGATGGATGATTCTCGGTGGAAAGGGCTCCACGGAATTCGGCATCGGCGCGTCCATTGCCGAGGTGGTCCGGGCTATTTTCCACGACGAAAACCGAATTCTCCCGGTATCCGTGCTTCTGGAGGGAGAATACGGCCAGCGGGACGTGTACGCCAGCGTCCCGGCCATGCTGAACCGGAACGGCGTTGCTGATATCATCGAATTGGCGCTTACTCCAGAGGAACAAGAGCGGTTCAATGCCTCTTGCGAAACCATGCGGGACAATTTCCGCCTGTCCCTGACACTATAACAAAAATTGCTTTTTGGAGGAAATCATCATGAACATCAAGAAAACTTTAACCATCGCGCTTTTCGCTGCCCTGCTGCTTCTGACCCTGGCCGCCTGCGGAGGAGGCGCCTCTGATGGGGCCCCCGGCAGCTCTGGCGGGTCCGGAGGCTCCAACGCTCCCGCCGAGCCCGTTACAGTGACCCTGGGCGTTGTGGGCGCGATTTACGAAGACCTGTGGAAGTCTGCCCAGGAAGCGCTGAAAGCGGAGAACATCAATCTGGAATTCGTCCAGTTCTCCGACTACGTGACCCCCAACAACGCCCTAGCCAACGGAGACATCGACCTGAACGCCTTCCAGCACCGCATTTACCTCCAAAGCGAGATTGAAAGCTATGGCTATGAGATTCAAACCATCGGCAACACCTTTATCATCCCGCTGAACCTCTATTCTCAGAAGGTCTCCTCCGTGGAGGAGCTAAAGGACGGCGATGTGGTGGCCATCCCCGACGACCTGACCAACGGCGGCCGGGCCCTAAAAGTCCTGGAGGCAGCGGGCCTTATTAAAATCAGCGACGCGGCGGGATTCAATCCCACCTTGGAGGATATCGAGACCTACAATATGGGAATCACCATTGAGGAGCTGAAAGCCAACGTCATTCCCTCGGCCCTGCCGGACGTGGCCGCCGCCGTGGTGAATGGAAACTACGCCCTGGACTTCGGCCTGAAGACCGACGAGGCGATTTACAAGGACAGCGTGCTGGACGTGGAGGAGTATTGGAACCTGATTGCCGCCCGGACTGCGGACCTCGGCGACTCCGCCAAGGTGGAGACCTATCAGAAGGTGGTCAAAGCCTTCCAGAGCGAGGCCACGGAAAAGGTCTTCAACGAGGACTACGGCGGGTACTTCATTAAAGTCGGCTGGGACCAGGACCTGCTGGCTCAGTAACCGGACATCCGGGGAGCCCCTTTCCAAGCGGGGAGGGGCTCCTCTTAAACAGGAGGAATTGACTATGCAGATCGAACGGCAGGCCCTGCGGGACATCATCGGCGACGCATCCCGCCTGGTCTTTGACAGTATACCACCGGCGTACCTCACCGATGCCCTGGGCCGCCTCCACGGCCAGGCGGAGGCCTTGGTGTTCCCCCTCTCCACGGAGGAGGTCAGCGGCATCCTGGGGTACGCCCATGCGCATCACATTCCCGTCACCCCCCGGGGGGCGGGCACCAATCTGGTGGGGTCCACCGTGCCCCTCCAGGGCGGGATCATCCTGGACCTCTCCCGGATGAACCGGATTCTGGAGCTGGACCGGGATACCCTCACCGTTACCGTGGAGCCGGGCATCCTACTTCAGAACCTTCAGGCTTATGTGGAGGGCGAGGGGCTTTTCTACCCGCCGGACCCCGGCGAGAAGGCCTCCAGCATCGGCGGCAATATCAGCACCAATGCCGGGGGGATGCGGGCGGTGAAGTACGGCGTCACCCGGGACTATGTCCGGGGCCTGGAGGCCGTCCTGTGCGACGGCACGGTGATTGAAGCGGGGGGCAAGCAGGTGAAGGACGCCAGCGGCCTGAGTCTCAAGCACCTGCTCATCGGCTCCGAGGGTACTCTGGCGGTCATCACAAAATGCCTCCTCCGCCTTCTGCCCAAGCCGGAAACCTCCGTCAGCGTCCTGGTGCCCTATGGGGACCTGGGCACGGGTATCTGCGGCGTCCTGACCATCCTCCAGGCGGACGCGAATCCCACGGCGGTGGAGTTCATGGAGCGGAAGGTGGTGGCCCTGGGCGAGGAGTTCTCCGGCGTGAAGTACCCCTGTCCCCAGGCGGGAAGCTATATCCTCCTGACCTTCGACGGGCGGAAGAGCGAGGTAAAGGCCAACCTGGAGCGGGTCCGCACTCTGGCCCTGGCCAACGGGGCGATAGACTATGTGGTGCTGGAGGACCCTGCCCGGGCGGCGGACGTCTGGAAAGTCCGGGGGGCTCTGGTGAAAGCCGTGGAGGCCGTCAGCGAGCAGGAGCCCGTGGACATCGTGGTGCCCATCAGCCGCACGGCGGACTTCATCGCCTTCGTCAACGAGCTGGAGGCCGCCTCCGGCGTGCGGATGGTCAGCTTCGGCCACGCCGGAGACGGCAACGTCCACCTGTGCGTGGTCCGGGGGGACCGGGATGACGAGACCTGGGAGCGGGACCTCCACGCCGCCATGGACCAGGCCTACCACAAGGCTTATGAGCTGGGAGGCGTGGCCTCCGGGGAGCACGGCATCGGTGTCTCCAAGCGGCGCTATTTCCTCCGGGAGTCCGTCAAGGAAAACCTCATTGTTATGAATCAGATCAAGGATGCCCTGGATCCCCTGCACATCCTGAACGACCAAAAATCCTACATTGGAGGGCACGACCATGCAGAGCCTGTCTGAGCGCACCGCCGGTTTTACCGACTCGGTAATCCGCCGCATGACCCGCATTTCGAATCAGTACGGCGCGGTGAACCTCTCCCAGGGCTTCCCGGACTTTGAGCCGCCCCGGGCTATCCTGGACCGGCTGGCAGAGGTCAGCCAGGAGGACTTCCACCAGTATTCTATCACCTGGGGGGCCCAGAACCTCCGGGAGGCCCTGGCGGCAAAGCAGTCCCGGTACATGGGCTTCCCCATCAGCCCCGACCGCGAGATTACCGTCACCTGCGGCAGCACGGAGGCCATGATGGCCGCCATGATGACGGTGGCGAACCCCGGGGACAAGGTGGCGGTCTTCTCGCCCTTCTACGAGAACTACGGGGCGGACACCATCCTCTGCGGCGCGGAGCCCATCTACGTGCCCCTGACGCCGCCGGACTTCCGCTTTGACCCGGAGGTCCTGGAGGACGCCTTCCGCCAGAAACCCAAGGCCCTGATTCTCTGCAACCCCTCCAACCCCTGCGGGCGGGTCTTCACCCGGGAGGAGCTGGCGGTCATTGCCGCCCTGGCGGAGGAATACGACGCCTATGTCATAACTGACGAGGTTTATGAGCACATCGTCTACGCCCCCCACCGGCACACCTACTTCGCCGCTTTGCCCAGGATGCGGCAGCGGACCATCTCCTGTTCGTCGCTCTCCAAGACCTACTCCATCACCGGCTGGCGGATGGGGTACACCATCGCCCCGCCGGAGATCACGGACCGGATCAAAAAGGTCCACGACTTCCTCACCGTGGGCGCGGCGGCCCCCCTCCAGGAGGCGGTCATCCCCGGATTGAACTTCGGCCAGGACTATTACGATGGCCTCCTGGCGGAGTACACCCACAAGCGGGACCTGTTCCTGAGAGGGCTGGACGATTTGAAGATCGCCCACAACACGCCGGAGGGGGCCTACTACGTCCTGCTGGACATCTCCGAGTTCGGCTATGACAGCGACCTCCAGTTCTGCGAGGACCTGGCGGAAAAGGTGGGCGTGGGAGCCGTCCCCGGGTCCAGCTTCTTCCGGGAGCCGGTGAACCACCTACTCCGCTTCCACTTCGCCAAGCGGGATGAGACTCTGCTGGAGGCCCTGAACCGGCTGGAGTCTCTGCGGGAGAAAATTCCGCCAAAGGGAAAAGGAGTTGAGTGTATATGCGGAATCTGAAAAAGGCACTGGAACGGGAGAGGTCCTACCTGGTTGAGCTGCGGCGGGACTTTCACCGGCATCCCGAGCTGGGCCTGTGTGAATTTCGTACCGCGAAGCGGATCGAAGAAGAATTGGAGCGTTTCAGAATTCCCCATCGGCGGGTGGGAGAGACCGGTGTTCTGGGCATTTTGCGCGGAGACGGCCTGGGAACGGGCGCGATCGTCCTGCGCGCCGACATCGACGCTCTGCCCATTCAGGAAACCAATCCGGTAGAGTACTGCTCCCAGACTCCCGGCATCATGCACGCCTGCGGTCACGATGCCCACACCGCCTGCCTGCTGGCTGCGGCTAAGCTGCTGTCGGAGCGCCGGGCGGACTTCGGCGGAGAGGTGCGGCTTGTCTTCCAGCCCGCCGAGGAAATTGGGCAAGGGGCACGGCCTTTTGTGGAGGCGGGCGTATTGGACGGGGCAGACCGAGTGTTCGGCATCCACACGGCCTCGGACCTGCCCAGCGGGACCATCGGATTAAAGTCGGGGCTGAACAATGCCGCTGTAGACCACTTCCGAATCATGATCCTAGGAAAGTCCGCCCATGTGTCCACCCCGCAGCTGGGGGCCGACGCTCTCTATATCGCCAGCCACACTGTGGTCGCGCTCCAATCCCTGGTCACGCGGCTTACCTCGCCGGTGGAGCCGGTTATCATTGGCGTTGGAAAGCTGGTGTCGGGAACCGCCTATAACGCTCTGGCGGAAACCGCCGAGCTGGAGGGGACGACCCGGTCGGTCTCTCAAGAGAGCCGGGAGAGGATACGGGAGCTGGTTTCCAGAACTGTCTCCGGCATCTCGGACCTCTATGGCGGGACTACGGAGATCCAATGGACAGATTTTGCCCCGCCTTTAATCAACGATCCCCAGGTGTGCCTGGAGGCGGCGAAAGCTGTGGAGGCACTGCTGGGTGAAGGCAGGACTGTTACAGATCGGGAACTGTCCCTGGGGGGCGATAATTTCGCGGAGTTTCAGATTCATACCCCTGGCGCGTATGCGTATTTGGGAACAGGAAACGCCGCCCATCCCCATACATTGCTGCCGAACCATAACGGCGGCTTTGATGTGGATGAAGAAGCCCTGACTCTGGGCGCGGGACTCTATGCTGGGTATACTTTCTTTAAGCTGGCAAAACGTACATAGAGTGATGCTTAAAAGAGAAAGCAAGGTCGACCCTCTTTTAAAAATCTGGCCTTATAGCCAAAAGGAATGTGCTATTGCCTTATACTTCTCGCGTTTTTAGCGGCGACTTTTTTGGTCAGGCAGATCATTCGCATTTTATTCTCGGCCAGCGGCGATGGCGTTCAACTTTCCGATGGTCCAGCCTATAAAAAGGAAGTATATCGTGCGGTCCCCAACAGCTTGAAGGCGGATTTTGACAGGCTGGACAGGCTTCTCTCTGAGCTGGAACGTCAAACACTTCATTATAGCACGGTTCTATCTGAGCAGAAGGAGTCCTCGCTGCAGGGACAGGGCAACAGCATTTGAAATTCCCATAAAATCAGTTCAAAATAGTTCTGAAAAACTCGGTATTTGATAAGTTTTCAGAACCTTGGATTTTCACTTTTTCTGTGTCCCATCCCATTATGGAATCATTGAAGAACTTTTTCCAACATATTGTTCGCTATATTGGGGTATTTGCCCTGTTTTCAAAATTTCAAATGCTTTGGCCCTGGCTGCAGGGATTTATTGCAAAAGCGGAATAGGCGGAGCGTATTATTTCCGCGTGCTGGAGTAGGCAGCAGAGGAGACAGGATTTTTATTACTGTATCGCTCTGCATTATGCCCCCTTTACGCTTGCAAACCGCATAAAACAAGAGCAGCTAAAAGTGAAGGACAGCTTTGTGGCCGTCAAAGCAAAAGTGGATTCATACTCTGTGGAAATCGAGAGACTGAACAAGAGCATTCCCCTTAGCAGAGAGCCAGAGCGCCAAAGGATGATGCAGCGGCACTCGGAGCTGTGTAAGCAGCATAAGAGACTCTGCTCGCTGAAAAACCGTATGGGGGGCATAAACTCCGAATACCACCGGAAACTCGATGATCAAAACAAGGAAACGGGCATTCGCCGTGATTACATTATTGAGAACTTTGGCACCAAAGGCAAACGGTGGGGGCAAAATTAGCGAAAAATAAGCGGGACACCGCATAACAATAAAAGGGATCATGATTCGTTCGCAAGCACGGCTCTGTCCGCCCCAAATACTGTCGGAATCTCACTTATAAGGAGACAAGGGATCATGATTCCCCTGTCTCCTTTTCTGTGGGGATCAGCGGGCGATGCGGCATGAAAAATCACTTTATTGTGCCGCCTGGGTTATTTACTAGACAGCACAAGCAGAGATCACAATTTCATTTATTCATGGAGGTGCGTATAGCTCTAGGGCTATTCGCACCTCTCCTTTTTTTCGACATTTTTCTGCAAAGTTCCCCATCAAATTTTAGAGAATTTTGCAGAAAACTGTCGAACAAATCCGCTGTTTTTTACAACAAACCGGCTTTTCCCTCAAGTTACACGGGGAAAAGCAAAAAAATCTTACCTTCCGCCGGAAAGCGCCGTTTCCCATCCGCGCTCGCGAGGTGGAGTCCCTATATAGCAAAGTATCCGTGATCCCCAATCTCAGGTCCCCGCAAATTCTGAGATTGGAGATCATAGAAATGCAAAAATGGCAGAAAAGCCGGAATTACCGGCGCGTCAAAGATGAAAGCGGCAATGTTGTCGCCAATATCATCACAGTCGATGGCGTAGATGTGGAGGTTACGGAGGAAGTATTCCTCGCCTATTCCCAGATGGATCGCCGGGAACGGTATCTGGATGAACAGCAGGAAGAACACCCACAGGTTTCCTTGGAACTGCTAACCGCCCATGATGTTCCCATCGACTTGTATGCAACGCAGCACGAAATTTCCGCTGAAGAGTCCGCCATACAGAGGGAAGAGTGCGCAGAGGCTACCGTACATAAAGAGCGCCTTGCTTTGGCGCTTAGTTCGTTGAGCGCAGAGGAACGGGAACTCATCCAAGCCCTCTTTTTTGACGGCGAGTCTGTCCGGGAATACGCCAAAAGACTCGGCGTTTACCACCGGACCATTATTTACCGTCGAGACAAGCTGCTGGAAAAGCTGTACAAGAAAATATTTTCTTGAAAAGTTTTATCCACCCCACTGGTTTTTCGGGATAGGAGTGAGAGGGAAACATCACGACAGCCTCTCTCTGCTCTTTGAAAACCGAATATCAGCAGTACGGGGAACCACCCGGACAGACGAGCGTCCAGCAGCGCACGCCACGATTCCGGAGGTCCCTCGCCGCCCCAGCAGGGGTCGCGAGGGACCTCCGGCGAGCGAGAATGCCACCCGCTGGGATGGCCTTTGGCAAGGCCGTCAGCGTTGACCCTGCCCGGGTACACAATGAGACACCTATGCGCGGCCTGAGATCCAGGCCGTGGGGCTGCCCTGGGGTTGAAAGCAGTAGAGACCCCTGGTACACGCCCGCGCGGATCTTGCCGGACCCGACCCGTACTGTTCCCGATCCACCGGGGCGCGAGCTGCGAATACGGTGGAAGCGACAGAAGAAAACGAAATTGTTGAAGGAACTTTACGGATGAATCATCACAACAGGCAAGATGCCCATAAGGACATCGACCATATTTTCAAAGATTTGCTCCCCGTCCAGGGGATGCCGGAGCGCCCGGAGCAAATCGCCCTGAGCCACCGGATGCTGGAAGCAATGCAGGATGGAGGGATTGCCCTCTGCGACGCCGGAACCGGCATCGGCAAAACCTACGCCTACCTCGTGGCAGGAATTGTGTTCCACGACCTGCGGCCCACCCAGCCTATCCTTATTTCTACTTCGAGCATTGCTTTGCAAAAGGCCGTGCGGGATGAATATCTGCCTTTTCTATCCGCTGGTCTGGCGGCAGACGGTATGATTGCGGAACCCGTTCAGGCCGTGATTCGCAAGGGCAAATCCCACTACGTCTGCGACCAGCGCCTGGAACGGCGGCTGTGTCAGCTGGACCTCCGCAAGAAGAATTGGAGGGCCGGAAACGCCCTGCTCTCCCTGCGGGAGAAGCTGGATCTGGACGAAGCACCCCGCCTCAGCGGTTATGACCGGGAGCGGGTGTGCGTCCCCCAGGTCTGCGACTGCGGACAGAAGGACTGCCGGTATCGCACATTTTTGGATAGCTGCGACGGCGGTCAATATCCCTTCCAGATCTGCAACCACAACCTCCTGCTGGCGGACGCCATCCACCGTGGTACGGGCCGCCAGCCCATCCTGCCGGACAGTCTCGCCATTATCATCGACGAGGCTCACAAGCTGCCGGAAACGGCCCGGCAGATGTTCGGCGTCACCCTCCGGGCCGAGGACATCCAGGACCTCATCCACGATCTGCGGCGGGAGAAATACCTGCTGGCGGCGGACGCCCTGGCGGATACCTCCCGCCTCTTCCTTCGGAAGCTGGAACGCCCCCACAACCCGGACCGACGATTTTCCGAATACGCCCGGCTGCTGGTGGCCCCGAACCGGGCCCTGACGGTAGTCCGGAAGCAGGTCAATCCCCTGCTCACCCCCGCTACCCGCAGGAGGCTTGAAAAGCTGGCCTCAATGGTGGCCCTGTTCAGCGAGGGCCACCCCGACATGGTATTCTATCTGGCGGAGGACGCCCGCAATACCGTCATGCTCTGCGCTACGGTAGCGGACCTGACCGCCCAGCTCCAGAGCACCCTCTGGAACCAGCCCAGGCCCATCATCCTCACCTCCGGCACTCTCGCTGTGGGCAGCGATTTTCGCCGCTTCCGGGAGGAAGCCGGGTTGCTGGAGGACAGACGGGTAACGGAGTCTGTCTCGCTCTCCCCGTTCGATTACCGGGAAAACTGCCTGCTGTATGTGCCGCGGTTTCCTCCTGGACAGAGGGACGAAGTATACTATGACAAACTTGCCGACGAGATTGCCCTGCTGCTGGAAGCAGCCTGCGGCCATGCCCTGGTGCTCTTCACCTCCTATGCCGCCATGTCCGCCGTAAAAGAACGGCTGACGGCAAAGGACCTTCTCTGGCCCCTGTTCACCCTGGGCCGGAACGCAGGCCGCACCACAGAGCAGTTCAAGGCCAGTCCCGGAAGCGTCCTGCTGGCCGCCGGCGCGGCCTGGGAGGGCTTCGACTTCCCGGGCGACTGCGTGTCCCTGTTGGTAATCCCCCGTCTACCCTTCGCCCGCCCGGACGCTCTGAAAGAGAAGGAGCGGGAGAGCTTTCCAAACCTCCACTCCTTTATCCGGGCCATCGTCGTGCCGGAGATGCAGATCAAGCTGAAGCAGGGCTTCGGCAGGGCCATCCGCACTGAAACGGACACCTGCGTCGTGGCCATCCTGGACGAGCGGTCTGTCCCTGGACAGCGTTACTTCGAGGATGTGAAGACCGCTCTGCCGGATATGCGGATCACCGACAGCCTCCAGGAGGTGGAGGCATTCATCCACAGCGTCAAGGGATCGGATTATTTCCGGGAGGGCGGCGGATGATGAACGTCAAGAGCGAAATCCAGCACATACTGGTCACCCGCACCCTGGAGGACATGGCCCAGGCGGGCTTCCTGACGGCGGAGGAATTGACCACCGCCAAGCGCCTCGCTGTAGAGAAATACCGCCCCTCGGCTGTGTGGGAATAGTTCTGGATATTCCCCAAAAGGTGTGGTAGTGTCTGCAGTACCAAACAGGAAAGAAGGATTTGACATGGCAAATGCAGTAAGAACAGTCTCACGCGCCGCCATATACTGCCGGGGCGGCAGCCACGAAGCGCAGGGCAGACTCTGCAAGGATGAAATCCTCGCTCATGAGAACTGGACCCTGGCGGATACATATGCGGATGCGGAAATTCCTGACAGCCAGATACGGGACTCTCGGACCGCTTTCAACCGTATGCTGGAGGACTGCCGGAAGGGAAAGCTCGACAAGATCGTAACCATGTCCGTCTCCCGGTTTGCCCGGAACCTCCCCGACGGTCTGGCGATCCTGCGGGAACTGGCCGCCGCTGGCGTGACCGTCCACTTTGTCAAAGAGAGCATCAACACGGAATCCCTTCTGGCACAAGCTGTTCGGGAATAGTTCTGGATATCTCCGGCGTGGTGTGGTAGTGTTGGCGTTGCCAAAACGGAAAGGAGGCCGAAGCCCATGGCAGGAAACGTGAAAATCATCCCACCCAGGGAAAAGGAACCCACCATTCTGCGGGTTGCCGCTTACTGCCGGGTCAGCACGGACCACGCTGAGCAGGCGCTCTCTTACGCCTCCCAAATCCGCAATTACACCGACCTCATCAATGACCACGAGGGCTGGGTGCTTGTAGATGTCTACGCCGACGAAGCGGTCAGCGGCACGAAAACGGACAAGCGGGAGGACTTCAACCGGATGCTCTCCGACTGTCGGAAGGGTAAGATCGACAAGGTCCTGGTGAAGTCCCTCTCCCGCTTCTCCCGGAACACGAAAGACTGCCTCGCCTCTCTGCGGGAGCTGATGTCCCTCGGCGTTACCGTCCAATTCGAAAAAGAGAATATCGACACGGAAACGCTCACCACGGAATTCCTGGTGAGCGTTTTCGGCGCTCTGGCCCAGCAGGAGTCCGTCTCCATCTCCGAAAACGGACACCAGGGCTTCCGGAGAAGAATGGAGCTGGGTCAGTTCATCACCACCAAGCCGCCCTACGGCTACCGCCTCAAGGGCAGCGGAAGCATGGAGATCATCCGGTCAGAGGCGGAGCTGGTGCGCTGGGTATTCGACGCCTACCTCAGCGGCCACAGCGTGGGCTGGATCGTGAACGATCTCATCAGCCGGGGCATTCAGGACCGGAAGGGAAACGTCCACTGGACCACCCGCCAGATTTACTACTGGTTATCGAACGAAAAATACATCGGCGACACGCTCTGCCAGAAAACCTATAAAACCGGCTTTCCCTTCACGCAAAAGATCAACCACGGCGAGGTGGACCAGATCTACGTCGAGGGCTCCCATCCCGCTATCATCAGCCGAGAGACGTTTGAGAAGGTTCAGGCTCTCCGGCAGAGGAAAAAGAAGCGCCGGGACCGCCCCGATGGCGTCTACCCGCTGTCCCGGAAAATGTACTGCGCAGCTTGCGGGGAGGCCCTCTACCGGAGAACTACCCGGAAGGGCACTGCCACGTGGAGCTGCCGGAACCACCTGAGAAACGCCGCCTCCTGCTCCGTGGGGCCTATCCCGGAGGAGGCCATCCACGCCGCCTTCGCACGGATGTACAACAAGCTCCGGCTCCACGACGGCGTCATCCTCAAGCCCGCCTTGGGCCAGCTGGACGCTCTGAACGAGGCCCGCCAGCGGAACAATCCCGCCATGCTGGCGGTGAACAAGGCTATCGCCGAGGCGTCCGACCAGAGCTATAAGGTCAGCGCCCTCCAGAGCAAGGGCGTTCTCGACGCCTCCGCCGGAGCTGCCAAGCTGCGGGAGCTCGATGGCCGGCTGGCGGAGCTTCGGAAGGAGCGCCGCCGTCTGCTGAAGGAGGATGACCTGGAGGAAGCGCTGGACACCTTCCGCCAGACAGTCAATAAAATCCATAGCGGACCGGACCGCTTGGAGGGCTTCGATGAAGCCCTGTTCGCTGAGCTGGTGGAGAAGGTCACGGCGGAGTCTCGGACCCGTATCCACTTCCACCTCCGGGGCGGTATGGAACTGGCGGAGCGGGTTCAGGAGGATACGAAATGAACCGGAAGATTTTATACGGCTATCAGATTCAGGACGGAAAACTGATCATCCAGCCCCAAGAGGCCGAGGTGGTGAAACGGATATTCTCCACCTACCTGGAGGGGACGTATCAGTGGAAAATTGCGGATATTCTGAACGCCGACAGTGTCCTCTACAGCCAGGAACGCCCGCAGTGGACCATGCACCGGGTGGGCTTCATTCTGAAAAATCCTCGCTATACGGGCGCCGACGGCTACCCCGTCCTCATTGACGCCGGGACCTTCCAAACGGCGCAGGAAATCATTCAAAAACGGAAAAAGACCGTTCGCAGATCAGACCGCCCAGCCCTTCGATACCGGGAGAAGCTGCGTTGCGGCGAGTGCGGCAGTCCCTTAAAGCGGCGGCACAGCGGACAAAAGCGAAATGATACGCTGTACCTCCAATGTGAGGGCTGTGGAATTAGGACGGAAATCAAAGATTTTGATTTTCTGGCAGAAGTGGAGCGGCAGACAGCAGCGTATACGCCTTCGGAACAGTCCGCTGTGGTCTATGAGCCGTCTGCTGAGGCAGTCCGTCTGACCAACGCCATCAACCGGGGGCTGGAGCGCCCGGATCAGCCGGAGGAAATCGTAAAAATGATTCTCCAAGGTGTTTCCGCCCGGTACGACTGCTTCCCACAGGAGGCCAATTTAATCGATATCCATGGCGAAAAGGCCATTCAATATATCGCCATCTTCGCGGACAACGCGGTGACGGCGACCTTCAAGGGATAGTGTAAACCGACCGGGAAAGGACAAATTATGGAACAGGCTGTACGAGAAAAACGAATACGTCTCATCCCCGCTACCAAGGAGAAAACGCCCACCGGAGGCCCCTCTGGGAGGAAGCTGCGGGTCGCCGCTTACTGCCGGGTCTCCACCGACAGCGAGGAGCAGCTCACCAGCTACACCTCCCAGAAGGAGTATTACACCCAGAAAATCGGGGAGAATCCCGATTGGGAATTTGCAGGAATTTTTGCTGACAGAGGCATCACCGGCACCAGCATGAAAAAGCGGGCGGAGTTCAACCGCATGATCGCCGCCTGCAAGCGGGGACGCATTGACCTGATCCTGACCAAATCCCTCTCCCGCTTCGCGCGGAATACGGTGGACTGTCTGGCCACCGTCCGTATGCTGCGGGGCCGGGGCATCGGGGTCCACTTTGAAAAGGAGAACATCAATACGCTCACGGAAGCCGGAGAATTTATGATCACGCTGTTCAGCGGCTTCGCCCAGGCGGAGAGCGAGTCCATCCGCAACAATGTGATCTGGGGCATTCTGAAAAGCCGGGAGGCTGGCAACGTGCCCTTCCAGTATACACGTCTGCTGGGCTATCGTCGGGGAGCGGACGGTGAGCCGGAGATTGACCCGGAGGAGGCGGAGGTGGTGCGGCGCATTTACCGCCGCTATCTGGACGGGGCCAGCATCTTTGGGATTCAGAGGGAACTGGAGCAGGACCACGTTCCCACCGCCACCGGGGTGAAGCAGTGGTCCTGGCAGACGATTCGCAATATTCTCATCAACGAACGCTACATCGGAGACGCCCTGCTGCAAAAGACCTACACCACCGACTGCATCAGCAAAAAAATCGTGCGGAACACCGGCGAGTTTCCCATGGTTTATGTGGAAAATAATCATCCGGCGATTATCTCCAGGGATATGTTTTATCAGGTGAAGGCGGAGATGGCCCGCCGGGCCAGCAAACGGAAGGTGATGCAGAAGACCGGCAAGACGGAGCAGGGGAAGTATTCCTCCAAGTACGCTCTCAGCGAACTGCTGACCTGCGGAGAGTGCGGGACGCCCTACAAGCGCTGTACCTGGGCCAGGAACGGCAAAAAGCGGATTGTCTGGCGGTGTGTCTCCCGTCTGGAATTTGGGAAGAAATATTGCCATGACTCGCCCTCGCTGGACGAGGACAGACTCCATAGGGCCATTGTGGCCGCTCTGAACGAGTACGGCGCCATCCGGGCCGAGGTAAAGGCCGGGGTCCTGGAGCTGGCGGGACTGGCCCAGAGCCACGACAGGGCGGATGGGGTAAGCCTCCTGGAACTGAAGCAGCGGCTGGACGCTCTGACGGCGGAACAGGCCGTGCTGCTGGACAAGGTGCTGGAGGATATGGATAACCTGGAGTTGAATGACCAGCTCAGGGCTGTGGCGGAGGAGAAGCAGGAAATTCTGGAGCGGATGCAGGCTCTTGAAAAGGACGAAAGCCAGAGGAGCCTCCGGACCTCCCGTCAGCGGGAGATGGAGGAATGGCTGGACCAGCAGCCGCTGTGCTTCACGGAATACGATGATACGATTACCCACAAGTTTATAGAGCGGATCACGGTGGTGGACGCCGGCACCATTCAGGTCAAGATCAGGGATGTTGATGAGGTGATCAGTGAAGGGCTGTGCTGAGTGAAAGCATGAGGAAAGAGCGCAGGACCGGAGAGGCAAACGCCGACTCCGATCCTGCGCTCTTTGCTTATGTCCAAAAGCGCCTGAAATTATTGTGCTGCAACGGTTTCGGGCCTGCATCTTTTTCCCCCACACAAGGAACATCATGAGCGAATGGTATCTGCGGGACTTGAGCCGCAAGCAGCGCACCGCTATTCGGGTCAAGGGCGAGTCCGGCAAGCCCACCACCAACTGTGCCATCTACGGCTACAAGAAAGACCCCAACGACAAATACCACTGGCTGATTGACGAGGAAGCGGCGGCGGTCGTGCGGCGTATCTTCCAGCTTACCATTGAGGGCCACGGCCCCTATGAGATCGCCACGATGCTCTGCGAGGCGAAGGTCGAGACGCCTGCCGCATACTTTGCAAGGCAGGGGCGGGGTGTCTGGAAAAGCAGAGAGGACATCCCCCGGCCTTATAGCTGGAACGGCTTTGCGGTGGGGCAAATCCTCTCCAAGCCAGAGTATATGGGGCATACAGTCAACTTCCGCACCCATAAGGAATCCTACAAGGACAAACGGGCCATTGTCCATTCGCCGGAGGACTGGCTGGTTTTTGAAAACACCCATGAGGCCATCGTGGATAAGGAGACCTGGGAGCTGGCCCAGAAGCTGCGAAAGACGCCCCGCCGCCACGATACCATCGGCGAGGCCAATCCCCTGACCGGGCTTCTCTACTGCGCCGACTGCGGCGCGAAGCTGTATAACCACCGCTCACGGGGAACCGCCGCCAAGCCTTATCCGTCGGACTGGTTCGATTGCTCTACCTACACTCTGGCTCGTCAGTCCCATGACACGGCTTGCAGCAATCACCACATCTCCACCAAAGCACTGCGGACGCTGATTCTGGAAACTATCCGCTCCGCAAGTGCCTACGCCATTTCCAACGAGGCCGAGTTTATTCAAAAGGTGCGGGCGGCGTCCGAAGTTCGGCAGGCGCAGGCGGCAAAAGATTTGAAGCGCAAATTGAATATGGATAAGCGGCGCTGTGAGGAACTGGACACCATCATCAAAAAGCTATACGAATCCTACGCAGTGGGGCGCATCGGCGAGGAGCGATTTGACACTCTCCTTGCCGGATATGAACAGGAGCAGACGGCGCTCCGCCAGTCCGTCACAGAGGCGGAATCGGCGCTGGACAGCTTCGAGCAGGACACCGCCAATGTAGAACGGTTCCTCGCCTTGGCGAAAAAGTACACAGATTTTTCGGAACTGACTACGCCGATGATAAACGAGTTTATCGAGAAAATCATCGTCCACGCCCCGGAAAAGATAGACGATGACCGGACGCAACAAGTGGACATCTATCTGAAATTTATCGGTCGGTTCGACCTCCCTGCCCCGGAGCTGACGCCGGAGGAAGAAAAGCGGCAGGCATCCCTACACAGGCATCGGGTCAAGAGCCGGGAACGCTATCAGAAGATCAAGGCCGGCGAACATGCTGTCGGCCAGCTGTTCAAGCTGGTCTGCAAATGTTGTGAGGAAGAGTTTGAATCCATGCGGTCAAATACTCTGTTCTGCGGCCCGAACTGCCGGGCAAAATTCTACCGGCAGGAGGTGGCGGAAAGAAGAAAACGGGACTGTGTTTGCGAAAACTGCGGGAAAGCGTTCACCACGACCAGGAACGATGTGAAATACTGCTGTGAGGCTTGCCAGAGGAAAGCGCACAGCAAAATGCGGTATCGGCAGAAGCGGGCCGAGGAGCAGGGAGCAGAAACCGTATAAACATGGGATGGGGCGGGTCAGATATTTTGGGCCCGCCCTGTTTCATGGGAGGAAGGGAAAATCCTATGTGGAACTGTGATTGGGAATACGAAAATCAGGAAACGCTGAGACAGTGGTATGAAGAAAAACTCGCCGGGATAAGACCAAATTCCATTGTACGGAAAATCGTCTGTAAGGGTTGCGGACGGGATTTCTACACGTTGATCGAAAGCAAGAAATATTGCTATTATGGTCTGTGCGGGAACCGGGGTTATCAGAAAGATTTGAAACAGCGGCGATTGGAAAAACGGCAGAATCGAGTCTGCAAAGGCTGCGGAAAAGTCTTCACCCCCAAGCGGTCGGATGCAGTCTACTGCTGCAACGCCTGCCGCCAGCGGGCGTATCGCCAGAGCGTTACGGATAAGGCAAGTGTCCAAATTGAACACTTGCTCTAACCGTAACAAAAAGCCGAAAAGTGTTACGGATGCTGGTGGTGGTCAATTTGAACACTACCACTAACCGTAACGGAAATACGGAATATGCGCCGGACACGGGAATTTGTCTCCTGTGTCCGACACCTTCTTGAAAATCTGATTTGTGATACGATGCCGAAAATCAAAAACGGTTGATCTTATTTGCGATGGGAGGAACCAAAAAACAATGAGCAAACGAACCGAAGAATTGAAAATCCGCATCTCGCCGGAGGACAAGGAGCGGATAAAACTCAAAATGGAGGACGCTGGCGTTCTGAACATGAGCGCCTATGTCCGCAAGATGGCGCTGGACGGAATCTGCATCAGGCTGGATTTGCAGGATGTGCGCCAGCTTGTTTCCATGCTCCAACGATGCACGAATAATCTGAACCAGTACGCGAAACGGTCAAACGAAACCGGGAGCATCTATGCGGCGGACATTGAGGATTTGCAGAAACGCCTGGACGAGATTTGGGAATTATCCAGACAGACCCTTGCCAGTCTTGCCGCTATCCGATGATGGTGGCAAGGACAGGACTGCCGCTTTTTCGCTCTGCAAAGGGGCGCAGGCTCCGTCTTTTCCTGCGCAGCAAGGACAACAGCGTTCGTGAAACGAACGCGCAGCCAGCCCCGGTCACGGGGCTGTTCACGGGGTTTGGGGTACGACCCCAACAAGCAGAAACTGCGGTTTCCGGCATCGCCGGAAACCGCAGTTTCGAGTCTTTGTGGGAACAAAGACACTGCTTGCTACAATGGTGATACCCGATTTTACATTCATTTTACAATACCTCTCTTTTGAATTTTACACACCAGCAGTATTCTTTTCTCGTACCCCAAAAGTTGAAAGGAGAGAATTTGAACATGAAAAAATTTGCAAGTCTTATGCTGGTTGCTGTGCTAGCCCTGTCGGTTATGGCGGGATGTTCACAGAAAACGTCCGGCACCGTCACCACTGATGGCTCTACCTCTATGGAGGAGGTGATCGGTGCGTTGGGTGAGGCGTTTGAGGCGCAGAACGACCGTGTGACCTTCACCTACAACCCCACCGGCTCCGGCTCTGGCATCCAGGCGGTTTTGGAGGGGCGCTGTGACATTGGCCTCAGCAGCCGCGACCTGAAGGCGGAGGAATCCGCCCAGGGGCTGACCGGGACGGTGCTGGCCTATGACGGTATCGCGGTGATCGTCAACCCTGATAGCCCTATCTCCGACCTTGACGTGGATACCATCGCCAAAATATATACCGGCGAGATCACCAACTGGAAGGATGTCGGCGGGCAGGACGCAGAGATCGTTCTCATTGGCCGGGAAGCCGGCAGCGGAACCAGGGACGGCTTTGAATCCATCACCGGCACAGCAGACAACTGCCAGTACCGCCAGGAGCTGACCTCCACCGGCGATGTGATTACCGCCGTGTCCCAGAACCCGGATGCCATCGGCTACGCCTCCCTCGCCTCCGTCAAGGACACCGTGCGGGCCGTCACAGTAGGCGGCGTAACACCCACAGAGGATGCGGTGAAGGACGGCAGCTATGTCATTCAGCGGCCCTTTGTCCTGGTCACCAAGACGGACACGCCCCTTTCGGAGCAAGCGCAAAAGTTCTTCGACTTCGCAACCTCCCCTGATGCGGCGGAGCTGATCTCTGGCGCGGGCGCTGTGGCGGCAAATTGACTATGCGCAGTAGAAAGCAACTGCTGGAAACCGCAGTCCACGGGATATTTCTGATGCTGGGATTGGTTACGGTAGGCTGTGTCTTGCTGATTACCGTATATTTGGTGGTCTCCGGCATCCCTGCCATCCGGCAGATCGGGCTTGTGCCCTTTCTACTGGGTGACACCTGGGAATCTACCGCCGCACAGCCCTCATACGGCATCCTCCCGTTCATTCTCACCAGCATTTACGGCACAGCGGGCGCTATCCTGTTCGGTGTCCCGGTAGGATTTTTCGCGGCGGTTTATCTGGCGAAGCTGGCTCCAACCCAAGTAAAATCCATCGTTGAGGCCGCTGTCAGCCTCCTGGCGGGTATTCCATCTGTGGTCTACGGTCTGGTGGGGATGCTGGTGCTTGTGCCGGGTACCCGGGCGCTGTTCCATGTGCCGGACGGGGCCAGCCTGCTGGCGGCAATCATCGTCCTGTCGGTCATGATTCTGCCCTCCGTCATCAAAGTATCCATTACCGCGCTGGAGGCAGTACCGAAAGAGTACGAGGACGCATCCCTGGCCCTCGGCGCGACCTCAATAGAAACCTATTTTCGGGTATCCGTCCCTGCGGCGCGAAGCGGCATCGCGGCGGCGGTGGTGCTGGGAGTAGGCCGGGCCATCGGGGAGGCTATGGCGGTGATGATGGTATCCGGCAACGCGGCAAATATGCCCTCACTGTTTGAAAGCGTCCGATTTCTTACCACGGCGGTATCCAGCGAAATGTCCTATTCCAGCGGCCTACAGAGGCAGGCGCTGTTCTCCATCGCCCTGGTGCTGTTTCTGTTCATCATGCTGATCAACGCCGTGTTGAATTTCTTCCTCAAGGGGCAAAAGGAGGGCTGATTATGCTGGACAGACCAATCTCCCCATCCCGGAGGGCCTATATCGGTGTAATGGGGCTGCTGTGCGCCCTGTCGGTGCTGCTGGTGTGCGCTCTGGCGTTGTTCCTCATAGGCTATGTGCTGGCTGCGGGCCTCCCCAACCTGTCCTGGGAGCTGCTGACCACCAAACCCAGCTACCTGTCGGACACCATCGGTATCCTGCCGGACATTTTGAACACCATCTACATCATCCTTGCCGCCCTGCTGATCGTCCTGCCTTTGGGGGCAGGGGCGGCAGTCTATCTGACCGAGTACGCCGCAAGTAAGCGTCTGGTGTCTGTCATCGAGTACGCGGCGGAAACCCTCTCCGGCATCCCGTCCATCATCTACGGCCTTGTGGGGATGCTGGTGTTTACCGGCGTGTTGGGAACCTCTCTGCTGGCGGGTGCGCTGACGCTGGTTATCATGAACCTGCCCACCATCATGCGAACGACCCAGGAGAGCCTGAGAACTGTGCCCCAGAGCTACCGCGAGGGGGCCTTTGGCCTGGGGGCCGGAAAGTGGCGGGTCATCCGCACGGTGGTGCTGCCCGGATGTGCGGGCGGCATCATCACCGGCTGCATCCTGTCGGTGGGGCGCATTTTGGGGGAATCGGCGGCGCTGCTGTTCACAGCGGGCTTTGCCCATGCGCTGAACGGCTTTTTTACCGGCCTCGCCAGTCCGGGGGCCACTCTCACCGTGGCGCTGTATGTCTATGCAAAGGAGCAGGGGGAGTTTGGCGTGGCCTTTGCCATCGCCGCGATCCTGATGCTCCTGACGCTGGCGGTCAACCTGACTGCCGCCCTAGTGGGCCGCTGCTTCAAGAAAAGGAGGGCGCTATGAACAACGCAATTACCGCAAAAAATCTATGCCTGTGGTACGGCAGCGCCCAGGCATTGAAAAATATCAATATCCAGATTCCAGAGAACAACATCACCGCCCTGATCGGCCCTTCCGGCTGCGGAAAGTCCACTTTTCTGAAAACGCTGAACCGCATGAATGACCTGATCCCCGGCGTGAAGATCACCGGAGAGGTGCGGTATCTGGATACGGACATTTTCGCTCCCGGCCTGGATGTGAACGCTCTACGTAAGGAAATCGGCATGGTGTTCCAGAAGCCCAACCCCTTCCCCATGAGCATCTATGATAACATCGCCTACGGCCCCCGCACGCACGGCGTCAAAAACAAAGCCAAGCTGGATGAACTTGTGGAGCAGTCCCTCCGGGGGGCGGCCATTTGGGACGAGGTGAAAGACCGGCTGAAAAAGAACGCCCTGGGCCTGTCCGGGGGCCAGCAGCAGCGGCTTTGCATCGCCCGCGCCTTGGCCGTGGAGCCCAAGGTGCTGCTGATGGACGAACCCACCAGCGCCCTGGACCCCATTTCCACCTCAAAAATTGAGGAGCTTGCAATGGGGCTGAAAGAGCGGTACACTATTGTTATCGTGACCCACAATATGCAGCAGGCGGTGCGCATTTCCGACCGCACAGCGTTCTTCCTGCTGGGGGAGCTGATCGAGTGCGGCGATACGGAAAGACTGTTCTCCCAGCCGGAGGACCGGCGCACGGAGGACTACATCACAGGGAGGTTTGGGTAAGTGCGAAGTAAGTTTGATGAACAGCTTGCCCTTTTGAATACGGAACTCATCCAGATGGGGGCGCTGTGCGAGGAGGCCATCTCAAAGGCGGCGAAGGCGTTGGAGAACGGTGACCGCACACTGGCGGAACAGGTCAAGCCGTTGGAGGGCGAGATTGACCAGATGGAGCGGGACATTGAAACGCTGTGCCTGAAGCTGCTGCTCCAGCAGCAGCCGGTGGCCCGGGACCTGCGGCAGATCTCCGCCGCCATGAAGATCATCACGGATATGGAGCGCATCGGAGATCAGGCTGCCGACATCGCGGAGATCATTCTGGCAATGCTGGCCCAGGGGTATGTGCCGGAGGATGTGGGCCATATCCGGGAAATGGCGGCGGAGGTCATCAAGATGGTCACGGAAAGCGTGGATTCCTACGTCCAGAAAGATACTGTCCGCGCCAAGCTGGTGATTGCCCATGATGACATTGTGGATCAATGCTTTGACCGGGTAAAACAGGTGCTGATCGGGAACATCGCGGCAAACCCCGACTGCGGCGAACACGCTCTTGATTTGCTGATGATCGACAAATATCTGGAGCGTATTGGAGATCATGCGGTCAATATCGCGGAATGGGTGATTTTTGCCGTGACCGGGGAACACAAAGGAGAAGCGCTATGATTTGGTGTGTAGAGGACGATGCCAGCATTCGGGATATTGAGCTTTACACCCTGCGCTCCACCGGCTTTGAGGCCAGGGGCTTTGAGGACGGCGGAGCGTTCCTGGCGGCGCTGGAAACAGAGCGGCCGGAGCTTGTCATTCTGGATGTCATGCTGCCGGGAATGGACGGCGTGGAGTTGCTACGGCGGATGAAGGCGACGGTACATCTTGCGGATATTCCCGTCATCATGGCCACCGCCAAGGGCGCGGAATACGATAAAATCCAAAGCCTGGATCTGGGCGCGGACGATTACCTGGTGAAACCCTTCGGTATGATGGAAATGGTGTCGCGGGTAAAAGCCGTCCTGCGCCGCTGCCAGCCAGCATCTCCGGCAAAGCAGTTGACAGCCGGTGGTCTGACGATGGATCTGGAAGAACGGACAGTTACCGCAGACGGAGCGCGTATTTTGCTCACCTACAAAGAATTTGAACTGCTTCGCCTGTTCCTCTCCCGCCCCGGCGTTGCGTTCACCAGGGAACAGCTTTTATCCGACATTTGGGGCGTGGATTACACCGGGGAAACCCGGACGGTTGATATGCACATCAAGACGCTCCGGCAGAAGCTGGGAGACTATGGCGGGATGATCGAAACGGTGCGGCATATCGGCTACCGGCTGGAGGCAAAGGCATGACAAAGAAAATCTTCCGTTCTATCCTGCTGGCGGCGGTTTCCGTTCTCCTGGCAAGCCTGGTGATTATCATGGGCTGTCTGTATGACTATTACAGAAACGTCCAAGAGAAACAGCTGCGGGATGAACTTCGTTTGGCCTCTTATGGGGTGGAAGCAGGTGGAAGCGGCTATTTGGAGCAGTTGGCCTCTCCCTATCGGTTTGCGTCCGTAGCGGACTGCCGCCTGACCTGGATCGCTGCTGACGGCAAGGTGTTGTTCGATACCCATGTCCCGGCGGCGGAGATGGAAAACCACTCTGACCGGGTGGAGATACGAGAGGCGTTGGCCGAGGGGGAAAGCGAGGGCGTCCGCTATTCGCAAACGCTGACCGAGCGGACACTGTACTGCGCACAGCGGCTGTCGGACGGAACTGTCCTGCGTATTTCCATCAGCCAGCTGACGGTGTTTGCCCTGGCGATGGGGATGCTTCAGCCGATTTTGCTGACTGCAATCATAGCGGCCATTCTCTCCGCCCTGCTGGCCCATCGGATGGCGAAAAGCATTGTCGCGCCGCTCGACCGTCTGGACCTGGACAGGCCGCTGGAAAACGATGCCTATGAGGAATTATCTCCTCTCCTGGGACGTATCCACCAGCAGCACCGGCAGATCGAGGCACAGCTCCGGGAATTGGGGCGAAAAACCGAGGAATTTGAGCAGATTACAGAAAACATGGGCGAGGGGCTTGTTCTGCTGGATGGGAAAGGTGTCGTTTTAAGCATCAATCCCGCCGCGAGGACAATTTTTCATGCGGACAGTGCCTGCGTTGGACAGGAATTTCTTGTGATAGACCGTGACCATACAATCAATCTTGCTGTTCAGACCGCACTGGAGAGAGGACATAGCGAAGTCCGCGCTGTGCGAAATGACCGGGAGTACCAATTTGACATCAGTCAGATCACGGCGGATGGTGCTGCGGCGGGAACGGTGCTGCTGGCCTTTGATGTTACGGAGCAGGCCGCCGCAGAACGCAGCCGCCGGGAGTTTACCGCCAACGTGTCCCACGAACTGAAAACCCCCTTGCAATCCATCATGGGCAGCGCCGAGTTGTTAGAGAACGGCCTTGTCAAGCAGGAGGATGTTCCGCAGTTTGTCGGCGTTATCCGCACAGAGGCGGCACGGCTGGTAACGCTGGTGGAGGACATCATTCACTTGTCGCAGTTGGACGAGGGGATCGCACCGGCAAAGGAACAGGTGAACCTATTGGAACTGGCGGACAGTGCGGTATCCGCTTTGCGGGAGCGGGCGGAGGAGCGGCATATCGGCCTGTCCGTTTCAGGCGAAAATCTGATGGTAGACGGAGTGCGGAGCTTCCTATATGAAATGCTCTATAATCTGATAGACAATGCCATCAAATACAACATTGACGGCGGCAGAGTGGAGCTTTCTGTTTCAGCAGGCGATACTGGCATAACGGTTTCCGTGAAAGACACCGGGATTGGCATCCCCCCGGAGTATCAGGCGCGAGTATTTGAACGGTTTTTCCGAGTGGATAAAAGTCGCTCCAAGGCTTCCGGTGGCACCGGGCTGGGGCTGTCGATTGTCAAGCATATCGCGCAGTATCATCACGCAGAAATCAAATTGCATAGCGGGAATGGACGCGGGACCATTATTGAGATTTTGTTCGCCATAGGGGAAATGTGAGATTTGTGCCTTCTGCTTAGGGTTTGGCTAACTACACAGAGGACAGCATCTACAAGGTGCTGTCCTCTGCCTTTATGTGGGGTAGTATTGAATAACGCTGGTATCATGGGAAAGGAAACATTGCGTTTTTAGGGTGAAAATATCCTTGACAAATGTCCTCTTGATTTGCAATCGAATTTGACTCGCCGTCAAGGGCATGATCCTGCTGAATACCCTGCTGTTTCCCCGCCTGATGCGCCAAGAGATCACGCAGGTGGACTACGGCACCTTCCTCACCATGCTGAAGGTAGCCGTGGCCCAGGTGGAGCAGGACGTCATCTACTTCGTTGACACCTCCGAGGAGCCTGGCCTGTACGCCAGATCACCTTCCATGACCCCAGCCTGGTGGATCGCCTGTGGGAGAGCGGCTGCGTGTTCGACAAGGTGAGGCCAAAGGAGATGAACCCCATCCTCAGCTTCTTCCCGACCTTCAGGGCCGCGAGGCCATCCTAAAGGTTCACGCCGCCAAGGTGAAGCTGGCGGAGAATGTGGACTTTAACACCATCGCCTGTGCCGCCTCCGGGGCCTCCGGTGCGAAGTTGGCCAACATGGTCAACGAGGCCGCCCTGCGGGCCGTACGCCAGGGACGGAGGCTCGCCACCCGGGAGGACCTCCAAGAGAGCATCGAGGTGGTCATTACCGGGTATCAGAAGAAGAACAAAATCCTCTCCGACCACGAGCGGATGATTGTCTCTTACCACGAAATCGGCCGCGCCTTGGTGGCGGCGCTCCAGACCCACTCCGCCCCGGTGGCGAAGATCACCATCATCCCCCGCTCCCTTTTCAGTCACCTTTGAGCGTAAGGTTGTCCGCACGGGCCGCAAACCAACCCCCCAAAGAAAGCATCACTTTTTCTGCCTTTCCTTCAACCGCTGTAACTCTATATACTCCACAACAGCTTCTCTTCCATGTTCGCTTAAAGAAAGTATATCCTGCACCAGCTTCTCACAAGTACAATCACGAGTGACATATACCATCTCCAAAGGCTTCTTTTCATCATAGGAACACCGCCCGATTAGATAATCAGCAGACACACTATAGTATTTTGCCAGCGTGATAAAATGCCGCAGCGGAAATTCATATTCTCCCGTCTCATACTTGGAATAATGCTGCTGAGAAATTCCCAAAACGGCTGCTATATCACTTTGAGAGTAATCGTGATCTTCCCGCAGTTCCCGAAACAATTCCATCACGCTTTTCAATGTCAGTCCCACCTTTTTCAAGGAACGTATCATACATATATTTCTATGTATTGATTTTACTTATTCAATCATGTATAATACATATAATTCAATGTAAAAAGGGGACGATGGAAGTGACAACATTATCTTTCTGTTGACCACTTGCATTTCCAAGAAAAACAAAGTATCATTGTCTATCATAGAGTTTGAAAGGAGCGTTCAGGTTGAGCAGGCACACAGTAGAAGTTTCGGAAAAGCAAAGCCCGATGGAACGGATTGCGGCTTTTATTGTGGACAAACGCAAAGCCTTTTACCTGTTGTACATCGGAGCAGCTATTTTCTGCGTCTTTTCCAGCGGCTGGGTGGCGGTGAACGACGATCTGACCAGCTACTTGTCTGACACCACCGAGACCCGGCAAGGGTTGACCGTGATGGAGGCGGAGTTTGTCACCTTTGGCACCAGCCGCATTATGGTGGACAATATCTCCTACCGTCAGGCGGAGAGCTTGGCGGAGCAGATAGAGATGATGGAAGGTGTAAAATCGGTGGAGTTCAACGGTTCCAGGGACCACTACACCAACGGCTCCGCCCTGTTTTCCATCACCTACGACGGGACCGCCACTGACCCGGTGAGTCTGGAGGGATTGGATGGTGTCAAAGCCCTTCTGGACGGGTATGACGTCTATATCACCGGCGACACCGGCGACTCCGCCTCTGAAAGTCTGAACGCCGAGATGCAGGTGGTCATGGTGATTGCCGTGGTCATCATCCTGGTGGTGCTGCTGTTCACCTCCCACACCTATATGGAGATCCCGGTGCTACTTATGACCTTTGGCATGGCGGCACTGATGAACAAGGGCACCAACTTTATCTTTGGCGAAATATCCTTTGTCTCCAACTCGGTGGCGGTGGTCCTCCAGCTGGCCCTGGCCATTGACTACGCCATCATCCTCTGCCACCGGTACACCGAGGAGCGGGAGCAGCTGGAGGCCCGGGAGGCGGTGGTGGCCGCCCTGAGCAAGGCCATTCCGGAGATTGCCGGCTCCTCCATGACCACCCTGTCCGGCCTGGGGGCCATGTGCTTCATGCAGTTCGGGATTGGTCAGGATTTGGGCCTGGTGCTGATGAAGTCCATTGTGCTCAGCCTGCTGGCCGTGTTTACCCTGATGCCCGGGCTGCTGCTCAGCTTCAGCAGTTTGATCGACCGCACCCACCACCGGAATTTTGTGCCCAAAATCACCGCCTGGGGCCGGCTGGCGGTGAAAACCCGTTTTGTCATGCCGCCCCTGTTTGTGGTGCTTCTGATTGGCGGTTTTGTGTTCGCCAACCGCTGCCCCTACGCCTACGGGCAGACCGAGCTGACCACCTTCCGCCAGAGCGACGCCCAGATTGCCCAGCAGCGGGTGAACGAAACCTTTGGCCGGGTGAACACCCTGGCGGTTATCGTGCCCAAGGGGGACTATGAGCAGGAGGGCCGGCTGCTCCGGGAACTGGATCGTATGCCCGAGACGGACACGGTGCTGGGCCTGGCCAATGTGGATGCCATGGACGGCTATGTCCTCACAGACCGGCTGACACCCCGGCAGTTTGCCGAGCTGACCGATCTGGATATTGAGGTGGCCCGGCTGCTCTACTCCGCCTACGCCGTGGACCAGGAGGACTACGGACAGGTAGTTTCCGGCCTGGACAGCTACGGCGTACCCTTGATTGATATGTTCCTGTATGTCTATGACATGATGGACGAGGGCTACATCTCTCTGGACGCGGACATGACTGAGACCATTGAGGACCTCCACGTCCAGCTGACCGACGCCCAGCTGCAATTGAAGGGGGAGAACTACAGCCGTCTGGTCTTACAGCTCAACCTGCCCGAGGAGGGGGAGGAGACCTTCACTTTTCTGGACACTCTGCATGAAATTGTGGGCCGTTACTACCCGGAAAATTCCCTCCTGGTGGGCAACTCCACCAGCGATTTTGACCTGTCCGCCTCCTTCGGCAACGACAACATGCTCATCAGCATTTTGACCATCGTATTCGTCATTCTGGTGCTGGTGTTTACCTTCAAATCCGCCGGGCTTCCGGTGCTGTTGATCCTGGTCATCCAGGGCAGTGTCTGGATCAACTTCTCCTTCCCTTACTTACAGAAGGAACCCCTGTTCTTCCTCAGCTATCTGGTGGTCAGCTCCATCCAGATGGGCGCAAATATTGACTACGCCATTGTCATCGCCAACCGCTATGTGGAGCTGAAACAGACCATGTCCCTCAAGGATGCGGTTATCGAGTCGCTGAATGAGGCTTTCCCCACCATTATTACCTCAGGCACTATTTTGGCCTCCGCCGGCGTGGCCATCGGCCTGCTGTCCACCACAGCCTCCATCGCCTCCATCGGCGTGTGTCTGGGCCGGGGCACGTTAATCTCCATCTTCCTGGTGATGGGTATCCTTCCCCAGATTCTGCTGCTGGGCGACACCATCATTGAAAAGACTGCCTTTACCCTGAAGACCCGGCATCCCGTCCAGACCCACACCGGCAGTCTGCTGGTGGACGGCCACGTCCGGGGATACATCTCCGGCATGGTGGACGCCGATTTCAGCGGCATCCTCCATGGCAGCATCAATGCGGCGGTGGCAACGGGGGCTGTCCGGCCGGAGGAGCCGCCCCAACCAGCGGCAATCCCTGCGGGAAAGGGGGCGGATTCTCATGCGTAAACGTGTCGACCGGCTGTTCCCCATCCTTCTGGCGGTCTGGATTCTGACCTCGCTGGTCCTGCCCGCCTGGGCCACGGAGGAAAGCACTGTCACCATCTCTAACGTAGCGGACCTCCAGCGTTTCGGGAAAAACTGCGCTCTGGACACCTGGTCCCAGGGCAAGACTGTTACCCTCACCGCCGACCTGGACCTGAGCGGGGTGGATTTCACCCCCATTCCCACTTTCGGCGGCACCTTTTTAGGCCAGGGACACACCATCTCCGGGCTGTGTCTCACCTCCGCCGGTTCCACCCAGGGGTTGTTCCGCTATATCCAGCCCGGCGGGCTGGTACGGGACTTGACCGTCAAGGGTACGGTGGCCCCCGGGGGTACCCGCTCCACCGTGGGAGGCATCGTGGGCAACAACGCAGGAACCCTGCAAAGCTGTGCCTTTCACGGCGTGGTTCAGGGGGATGCCACCGTGGGCGGCATCGCCGGATACAACAGCATCACCGGTGAGATTACCGGTTGTTCCGTCTCCGGTTCTGTCAGCGGCAAGAATATCACCGGCGGCATTGCGGGCCGGAATTTGGGGTTGCTGCTCAAATGTGAAAGCAGCGCCGGAGTGAATCTGACCCGGAAGGAAACCAATGTGGACCTGATGGACGCGGATACGGCTGCCATCCTGAAGGAGCGGGCCGCGGCGGACGACGAAACCTACCACCTGCTGGACGGCTGCTTTGATACCGGTGGCATCGTGGGCTATTCCAGCGGCGTGGTGCAGAGCTGCGTCAATCGCGGCACGGTGGGCTACCCCCATGTGGGGTACAACACCGGCGGCATCGCCGGGCGGCAGGACGGCTATCTGTCCGGCTGTACCAACAGCGGCACCGTCTACGGACGGAAGGACGTGGGCGGCATTGTGGGCCAGGCGGAGCCCTATGTGCTTGTGGACCCTGGCCGGGACACGCTGGAGCAGCTGCGCCAGGAGCTGAACACCCTGGAAAACCTGATTAACCGCGCGCTGGACGACGCGGAGCGCACCGGAGACAGCGTCTCCGCCCAGCTCAGCGCCATGGGAGACTACGCCGGCAGCGCCAAGGACAGCACCAAGGAGCTGCTGGACCGGGTTTCCGATTTTACCGACGAGAACATCGGCACCATCAACACCCTGACCGCCGACATCACCGGCGCGCTGGACAAAATTTCTCCCGCCCTGGACGATCTGTCCGACGTGGGCGGGCGGCTGGAGCGCCTGTCCCGCCAGCTGGGGGACGCTTTGGATTCTCTGGGCGGCGCGGTGGACACCGGCGATCGGGCCGCGCGGGACCTGCGTCTCGCGGTGGAGAAGCTGCGGCAATCCGCCTCCGGGCTGACCACGGCGGTAAGCCGGCTGGAACGCGCGCTGGACGCCTTTCAAGGCTTTCTGGATTTGGGAAGCGGCTCCATCTCCGTCAGCTCTCTTCTGGCGGCGCGGGAGGAGCTGCGTCAGGCATTCCGCGCCCTGCGGGGAGTGGGGGATGATCTGGATGATGCCCTGTCTCAGCTCCAGCAGGCCCTGAGCCGCTCCGGCGCTCTGTCCAGCCAGCTGGGAGACGCCCTGGATACACTGGAGGAGGCCTCTGACACCTCCGCCGTCATCGGGCGGCTGCTGCGCCGGGCGCTGGATACCATTGGCGATGCGGTGGATACGCTCACCGAGGACGGTCCTGCGGAGTTCACCCCCCTGGGGGAGGACTTCCGGCAGGCCGGCGACAGCCTTTATGATGCCATGAGCGGCCTGCTGGAGGAGATGGACGGGCTGAACAGCGCCCTTCAGACCGGGAACGGCACCCTGACCGCCGACCTGCGGGCCATCAACCGGCAGTTTAACGCGGTATTCACCCTTCTGCTGGACGCAATGGATGACGCCAGGGACACCGCTGAAGGCGGCCTGGAGGGCATCATTCAGGACACCTCCGATGAGGACATCCCCGCCACCCGGGAGGGCAAGGTGGCGGACTGCTCCAACCTGGGAACCGTGGAGGGAGACCGCAACGTGGGCGGCATTGCCGGTGCCGTGGCCATTGAATTCGACCTGGACCCGGAGGACGACACGACCGGCCGGTTCTCCTTTGGCAGCAGCTACGAGACCAAGGCGGTGCTGATGAACTGCGTCAATCGTGGGGCCGTCACCGGCAAGAAGGACTGCGTGGGCGGTCTGGCGGGGCGCATGGACCTGGGTACTGCCTTGGAGTGCCAGAATTACGGCCCGGTAGCCAGCACCGGCGGGAACTATGTGGGGGGTGTGGCCGGCTATGCGGACGCCTCCATCCGCAGCTGCCATGTCAAGAGCACCCTGTCCGGAGAGAATTACGTCGGCGGCATTGCCGGCTGGGCCAGCCGTCTGCGGGACTGCCGTGCCATCGTCACAATCGAGGAAGGCACGGAGTATCTGGGAGCCATTGCCGGCGGCATAGAGACGGATGGGGCGCTGTCCGGCAATCTCTTTGTAGACACCTGCACCGCCGGGGTGGACGGCGTCAGCTACGCGGGGCGGGCCGAGCCCATCCCCTTTAACGCGCTGAGCCAGCTGCCCGATATTCCGCCAGAGTTCACCGCCTTTACGCTGACTCTGGTGGCGGAGGAAAAAACGGTGGCGCAGATTCCATTCCTCTACGGGGAGGACCTGTCCAGGCTCGACCTGCCCCCTGTGCCAGAGCTGGAGGGCAATTACGGCGTCTGGCCGGAGTTTGATGTCTCCGGCCTGCGCTCCGACCTGACCGTGAACGCGGTCTATACCCCTTGGGTTACTGTGGTGGCCAGCCGGGAGCTGTCCGGAAAGCTGGCCCTGGCCCTGGCGGAGGGACAGTTTACCGGGGACGCCGTTCTCCATGTGACAGACAGCGTCCAGGTTCCGCCCCAGGAGGCGGGGGAGCAGGCCGTCGTGTGGGACGTCGTTCTCGCTGGAGCGGAGCCAGAGGATTCCGTTCCTTTGCGGCTGTTAAGCCCTGACAGCGGTACCCATGTCTGGCAGTATCAGAACGGCCAGTGGCAACAGGTGGAAGCCGTCCAAAACGGACAGTATCTATTGCTGACCATGACCGGAACCCAGGGCACTTTCTGTATCCAATCTACTCGGAGCGCCCTGTGGCTGATCCCCGCTGTCGTGGGCGGTTTGGCTGCCTTGGCAGCACTCGTGCTGATTGCCGGCAAACACAAGAGAAAGGCCGCCAAGGCTCAGAAAGGAAAAGAGGAGCCAGCATCGAAATAAAATGCCCCGCTCGCTGGATAGACTTATTTCATCCGGCAAATCGAATCCCGGCAAAAAGAGCAGGGGCGCAGTACCGGCCTGGACCATATTCTGCCGCTATAGACTCAAAGCCGCCGTATCACGGAGAAACGTGATACGGCGGCTATTCGTACTCTGAATCCACTATATTCCAGCCACCGCGCGGCGCAGAGAGCCAGGCAGACGGGACCGATGGCACACACTTGCTTGGTAAACTTCTAATAAGCACAAAGATGGGCTGTGGATAATTTATAAATCCATAACCCATCTTGCGCTTTTGCACTACGAATTGTCAGCCAACAGTCTCCTTGCGTGAGTTCCTTACCACTATTAACGCAATGTTTTAGCGGCTTTTCCAACTTTACCGCCATGATGTACAGCCATGGTTATTCCTCCTCTTGTGGCTTATGCAATTTCCGAAATTAAACGACCATAGACAGCCTGGTCAAGGTCGTTATCGTCCATACAACCAGCAGAGCGGTTATAATACTTCGGTATACGGGTATGATAGTCGCTTAAGGCATCTGGATGTCTTTGCGTGTACTCGATGACTTTGGCATATTCCCAGTGCTCGAAATCACGCTCCATGTTTTTCCAGACGTCTATTTTGGTAAGGTTCTCATATCCTGGTTCCATCTTCATCCGCTCGATGATAACACCATATAGGTATTGATGAGCTTTAAAGAGAAAGTTTTTTCGCACCCACCATTTTGGGACGAGCAGAATTTTTTGTCCGGTGACCGTCCAATATGGCTGCTCAGTTTCGACCCAAGAGTGAGCATGTAAATCCCAGGACTTAATTATATGCTTGCTAGTGGGCGTTTTATCATAAGTGCGCATAAGTTCGGCAGTGAACTGGCTGAGAGGAAGTCTCAAAATATTTGTCAAAAGATCACTCATGCAGTCCTCTGCAAAGTCTTCAACAAAAATGGATATATCTTGTATCCGGGAAATGGATGGGATGTTGTTCGCCAACTTACACAGACCGCTCAGACTGTCCCGCATACCGTGTGGTGTCTTACCTTTCCCGTTATAGCCTGTGCCATATCCAAGCTTGGTGTCATTGATTTCATGCGCTTCGTCAAAGACAGCGGTACAGCCCCAATGTCCATGCCGCATATCCCAATACAGTTTATCTTCGAAATCGGATATAAGTGCGGCAGCATATCTGCTGAAATCATCTTGACTTCGTTCAATCAGGCAGGGGTCAAGAAACAGTCTGGTATCGCTGCGGGTTGTAATGTCGACAAAGGGAAAATGCGAATGACCAGGTGGAAGGCCCAAATGGGCGGAAATATGCATTAAATCGTACTCCTTTGCAAATAAAATATCTATCGTCAACACACAGTAAAGGAAACGCTCCTTGTTTCACCTCTTTTCGGACGACAGATTTTACTTGCAATCGGCTGCGAATCATGGTAAACTCAATTTGCCACAATTGATGAAGTACCATTCGCTGTGCTTTGTCGCCTAAGAGCGCCGGGGAGACCAATGTCATTAAATTAAGGATTTCCCGCACCTGAAAAAAACGCCCACCCCCTTTTGCTTCTTAAAAAGGGGGTGGGCGTTTTTTCATCGCCTATATGTTGTCAAGACAGCATAAGCCGCCCGGATTTATTTTCCCATAGCGCGATACAGAAACGTAACAATTTGCCCACGGGTACAGGTTGTGGCGGGAGAGAAATTACCGTCACCGGTTCCGCTTGTGATGTTCTTCTCAACTGCCCAAGCCACAGCTTGCGCATAGTCTGCATTGGCAGGAACGTCATCAAAATCGGCTTTGCCAGCAGGTGCGGGGCTTCCCGCCGCTTTCCACATATATTCCACAGTCATGGCTCGGGTACAATCGGTGTTTGCGCCAAAGGTGGAACCGGACACAAGCCCCTTTTCAGCGGCCCACAGAGCCGCCTTATAGAAGTAATCGACGGGTTTAATATCTGTAAACGGATTCGCTGCTGTCGGCTCCGGTGAGCCGTTAGCGCGCCACAGAAAGGTCAAGATCTGCGCTTTACTGCAAGTTGCGCCGGGGGAGAACGTGGTCTTGCTGGTGCCGCTGGTGATATTTTTCTCTACGGCCCACTGTACTGCGTCAGCGAAGTAGTCGCTTGCATTCACATCGGTAAAATCGGTCTTTACAGGCGTTTCGCTTTCAGAAGGCGGGATGATGACCACAGCGATACAGCCGCCCGCAATAACGGCACAGCGGATGTCTATCAGGTAGGTTCCCGGTTCGGTCAAATGTACCCAAGTCCCTTCTGGAACGTTCTGGAACTCTGACTCCTCCACCTCTAATGGGGATTCATTCCATTGGACGGCATTTTCTTGTAGGACAGTGTAGCTCTTGCTTGTCATATCATAGGAAACCTTACTGATGACAGCGCTCTCAATCCAAGAGTAGAGCTCATGGAACCAATCATAGTTCCATACGGTCACTACCACCCCGGAGGCTGGTGCCTCATAGACCGGATAAGTAAAATCTCCGCTATCAGTGAAATCACGGATCAAACCAGTATCGACTTGCTTCAACGTTCCCTTGACAGTCAAATCCACCTGCGCTTGCACCATGCTTCCCTCCTTGACCCCTGTAAGGCCGTCAGAGGTATCATAGCCATAGCCGTTCAGGTAAACCGTGTGTATACTTTCCTCCGCAAAAGCTGGGACAGTTAGGCCAAGGCATAGTGCCAAAGTTAGGATTAAGGATACGATTTTCTTCTTCATCTGACTTTCTTCCTCTCAAAATAAAATTTCCAACAAAACCCCGAAGGGCGGGCGGGGGGACGCGCCCCCGCCCTGGGGTCTGTTGGAAACATAAAAAGCGGTGTTGAGCGTATAACTCAACACCGCCTGACTGAAATCAATCAAAGCGAAACACCAAACCCATTTCCTGTTGCAAATTGGGCGATATGACAGTATAATGGGAGATACGGTGTAGTCTGGATAGACTATGGTGTTGAGTGCTTACTCCACTCTTCATCGGAGCATAGCGGGCGGCAACCCGCTATGCTCTGCCGCTATTTATGTCTCCGCAACTATTTTAACCTATGACGGAAGAAATTGCAAGGGTGTTTTCGGAAAAGTCTGCAAAAACGGACTTTCCCGCTTTTTTATCGACATTCCCCCGACTTGTTGATTTTTTCAGCAGTATTTTGAGGTTCTTGCGGTTTTTGACCAAAACCGCTCATTTCTACATCATGGACAAGACATGTTGAAATTTGGATTTTTCCTTAACTTATCGGCTGGTTCTGGGGCAATTTTCTTCAAAAAATGGGGAGGTGCAAAAACTGGTTTTATGGCATTTCTGGGGCAAGTTGTATTTTTAGGGCAAGCGTGATTTATGCAGGAAAAGAAGCACTCCAGCCGTTTTCTGCTACATTTCCGGGACATGTTGAGATTTTTAAAAGAGCGGTAATCTTAAACACAGATTTTCTGCCGTTAAATTATCACGGCGCATTTTTTGGAAAAACCGGCCCTTTCGGGGCCGATTTCGGGCTTTTTCAAAAATAAACAGAGGTGGGGGGGCGGTAGAATCAACCCCCGCCCCCCATTTTTTAGGCCGCAATGCGGTATGTGAACCAGCCGAAGCCCTTCGCCCGAAGGTTTCGCTCGTCCTGCCGTCCCGGCCGGATTGGAACGGTGTGGCGGCTGATTTTCTGCATGACATCTTTCCCGGTTATGTCCGGACCATTGAGAAATTCTTTACAGAGAGTGAGCGCCATTTTGAAGTTTACAGCATAGGCATACAGGCCATCGGTCGGTTGCTGAACAACAGTTTCCTGCACAATGCGGCTGGTGAAGTTAAAGGCAGTAAGAGCCGCGTAGATTTCCTGCTCCACAAAGTCATCCCGTTTGCCGTGAAGGTTCACAAGCCCCGCACTGTACTTTAAGTCCCGGAAACTGGTTTCAATCCCCCAACGCCGGTGGTAAATCTCTTTCAAATCGTCAACGGTGAATGACCGGGGAAGTGAGGTTGCCAGCGTTTCAAAATTGCCGTTGTCCAGTTGAAACCGGACAATGCGAAGCCGCATAGTGTAGGGGCTGGGGAAGTCCCACCGGGCGCGCCGGGTGGTGGAGCCGGGTTTGCTCTTTTTCGGCTGGGGGAGGTAGATGTGCCGGTTGCGCTTGTCCT
>CAJTFN010000016.1 GCA_910575815.1 Oscillospiraceae bacterium | reverse complement strand
CACACCCGCCGGAGGCACCCACACCGTTATTGGGTCGGGAGCGGGGAGAACCGGCGCCAAGAGATACGCTGGTTGGAAAGTATCCACATCAACAAACAAAGTGAAGACGCCGTACCAGCGGTAACTGTCCACGAAGTCAAATGAGGAGGCCGCCATGAATGAAAACGAACCTCATATCTCCGCTTCTTGTACCCCAGATGGAGAGGTCAAATTTGAAATCATCCCCCGCGATAAAGAAATCGAGGAGCGGCAAAAGTCCCAAATACAGAAGGTGGGCCCCTATTGCCGTGTCAGCACGCTGTCGGAACAGCAGGAAACCAGCTACGAACAGCAGAGACTGCACTACACGGAGTATGTAGAGCGGCACCCCGGCTGGGAGCTGGTCGATATCTACGCCGACCACGGAATTTCGGCGACCTCAACGAAGCGTCGAAAGGCGTTCAACCGGCTCATTGCGGACTGCAAGAACGGCGCTGTCACCTACATTATTACCAAGCAGGTTTCCCGCTTTGCAAGAAATACAGCGGACTGCGTGCGGATTTGCCGCGAGCTGAAGAAGCTCGACCCGCCTGTGGCGGTGTATTTCGAGACCGAGGGGCTGAACACGCTGTCCCAAAACAGCGAGCTATACCTGACCTTTATGGCAGCCTTGGCCCAGGGGGAAAGCGACGCAAAGTCTCTTAGCATGAAGTGGGCAATCCGCAGCCGCTTTGAACGGAAAATTCCGCGCATTACACGCCTGTATGGATTTGACCGTCACAAGCTGGACTCAGCGGTGGCCCTTGAGCCGAATGGCATCCGCAACGCATTGCCTCATAACAAGGATATCGAAAACGTTCAGATGATGTACAAGTGGCTCCTGGAAGGCTGCAGTCTCTCAGAGATTCAGGAACGGCTGTTTATTTTGGGGATTCCGTCGCCGGAAGGACGCCTTAGATGGAACACCACATCCATTCGCTATATATTGTCGAATGAGAAATACTGTGGGGACATCATTATGCAAAAGACCATTGTTGAAGATGTCCTTGACCACAAGGCCGTAAAAAATGTAGGACAAGAACCCATTTATGTACTTCGAGGCGTCCTTCCGGCTGCTGTTTCCCCAGCTGAATGGACAGCGGCGCAGCGCATACTCGGGTCCATCCCCCTCAACCAGAGGTTGGACGAGGACACCGCCAAGTTGGGGCCGTGGGAAAACATGCACCTATTTCAGTATTGAAAGGAGATTTGAGAATGGACTTTGGAAATTTTGACCTCCGTGATTTTCGGGTGGTTGTGAGTGGAATCCGGGCTGTTACCAACGCCGAGGTAAGGATTTGCCCCACAAAAATAGACTTCAACGCCATCGCGGCGGTCGAGATGGGTTACCCGGCTTTTGTACGGATTTACATTTCGTCTGACGCCTCAAAGATGATTGTAATCCCTTGTAATAAAGGGGAGAAGCATGCTATCCCGTTCTATATGGAGCAGCTCAGTAAGAAAACGGGGGCTGTCTTGAAAAACGCCCCCATCCACATCCGGGATGTCGGCCTTGCCCGGGGCATCCGCCAAAAGATGAAATGGACTACCGGAACTTACCGCTGCTCGGCTCTTCGGTTCGATGAGAAACCGGACACCTTGTTTTTTGACCTCTCTACGGCCGATAACTCGAAGCGGAAACGTTCCAAGGTTGGGAATGTGCTGGACAGCTATCCTCCCATCGACGTGTTGATGGAGGATATGCAGCCGATTGCCCTCCTGCCCGCCCCAGAACCCATTATTCTGACGGACCCCCTTGCGGTGGGCAAGAGCAAAATAAACAAGGAAGTAATCGAGGTGGCATATTGCGAACGAGATTAACTGCTGGGAAAGAGTTTGCCGCCAGGTTCCGCCGCCTGTCGAAAACACATGATTCCCGTGAGGTTTGGATGGACTTCCTTGTTGTTTCGTTTTGCAGTCTCCGCTGGGCAGACGGTGAGATATGCTTGGCAGAAATCGCCGCTCGGGAGGCCCGATATACGCTCAAGGAAAACGAGCTGTTGGCCGAGATGTTTGTTCTGGCGGAGCGAGGAATTCTGGAGGAAGTACATCGCTCCCTGCGGCTGGAGGAGGACGAGGAATGGGCCAATGGACTGCTGCGGTATATCATGGAACACCTTTGATTTGGCAATAAGAGGGCGGCCATGGTAGGGGCAACCACCTCTTGCCCGACATGGTTTCGGGGGCTACCAGACTCTGTGTCGGGCAGGGGAGTGCCCAGGCAAAACCAAGCGCCATTCTTTTGCCAAATCAAAGGTTTCTTCACCGCCATCAAGGAATAATCCCTCAAACCAGACCCTGCGGCATCAGCTGCGGGGTCTCTTTTTGTCCAGAATCGCATTTCTGAGATTTGCATACAATAATCCAACCCAGTTAAAGTACAACAACCTTCAAGGAGGATTTTCGCATATGTCTTATGGTATTATTGCAAAAACGAACGGGCGGAACAAGGTTATCGACTTCCGCGACGGTCTCGTTCCCGCCCGCCCCGATAATTACGCCATGATTCATGGCAAGGGAGGCAAGGACCACGCCCCTATCAGTGTCATCAAAATTGCGGTCTGCGATTACAGTGCTGGCAGCGGTAACTCTACCACCCTGTTCGCCAACATTGCCCCGGATGTCTGTGAGCAGATTTTCGAGGTGTGTAAGCGGAATGTTGGCACCATTGTCATCGATGACAACCTGCTGATTTTTCAGGAACTCCGCGCCGCGAACAAAAAGCTGCTGAAGACCGCCGATATGCAGTTCAACGCCCTCAACAACATTCTGAGTGTGCTGAACCGCATTGAGAAGGCAGAGAAGGTTCCCGGCCTGACTGCTATTGCTTCTGGTCTTGGAAACCTGCTTGGAAAGACCCGCGATAAAGTCATGGCTGCCGCCGAGGAGCCTGCCCGGCCCGCCTGCATGACGATGGCAACCCACACGGACTTCAACCACTCGCAGGACCGCGTACATGCCCAGAAGAAAGACGCACAGGGCTATGCCCCTGTCCAGCGGCTGAATATCTTCCACACGACATACCGGAAGGACGGCCAGCTGGGAAATTATTCCTGGACCGTTAAGATTACCAATGCGAGGGCGAAAGTTCGGGTCCAGCCCACTGGCGCCACCACCTATGACGCCTCCAGCATGAAGGACGTCAAGGAGGTCTTTATCCAGGTATCCGATGCGGATATGTTCAGAATGATGAGCCAGGTCAACCGGTTCATCCGCGTGTGGGAGTTCGCGATGGCTGCCGACCTTGTTCGCAGCGGCGAGGCTGCCCGGGAGAAAGAACGGAAGGAATATCTGGCTTCTCGCAAGGCTGAGGACGCCGACGATGTTGGAGAGATTGCTGAACCGGAAGTGGCCTAACCACAAGAGACCCCACTTCGGGGTCTCTTTTCTTATTTGGAGCGTTTACCCACGCGTCTGCATATCGCAGGTCTACTTTTGTGAGAAAAGCATCACATGCACGGAGCCTCTATGTGATGAAGATGAAATGGTTTGCATAATATTTACCAATTACCGTTACAACGAAAAACATAATCAGAGGGGAGACTCTACAATATGTCTAATTTCAAAAAACATGCGCACCTCGGGAAGTGTGACGTTTGCGGAAAGGAAACACAGGTGGCGGTTGCCGCCTCATCCATGGGACCGGTCAGCCTATCCTACTGCGAGAACTGCCTTGCGAAAGGAGCTGAGCCATATGAGTTCATGGTCGCATACATTTCCTGCGCAGGAAATTGGCCGGAGGACATCAACCAGGATAGTCAGGCCCGTGTTCGCAGCATCCTTTCCTACCTCGGCAAGACTGAGGAGGAATTTGCTACGGATGTCGCGGCCATGGTAGATAAATACGAAACATTTTGATTTTGCGAGGAGGAAAAGCGATGGATTTTGACCGGCCGAATTTTCCACACGATGCCGCCAGCATTTGTGTGAACAAGTTGTTTAACATGATTCAGGCTTGCAGAACGGACGCAAGTATCATGAGAGGGCAGAAGGAGAAATACAAAATCGACTCTGACCTGATTAAAGTCGCAGAGGCTTTGGTGCAAGAACTTAAGTCAATGGCTTAATATATTGTGTTTAGGGAGGCAAGGAGGCGCGAATAGAAGCCTAACCACAGGGGCCCATTTCGGGGCCCCTTTTCTTGCCCGGAATGGTTTTCCATACATCTGCATACCATGAGTCAACTTTTATTAGGAGGAATATTGAATGGCAAATTATATCTATCGTGTGACTGAGGAGAACGTGGATGGCTGCGGCGGGGACGCTACCGAGTTCGTCCTGTTTCATCAAAGGCTTAATCAGGCTGAGTCCGCCCTTTTTGTACGCATCCTGCAGGAGGTCAAGCAAGCCTCCAAGGACGTTGATACCGCCGGCATGATTGAGGATGCCCTCACCAAGTTCGCAGAGGAGTCCGGCATCGAGGGCGTCATCTGCGGTGCTCCATATGAAGGTGCGTTCGAATTCTAAACACCACAGAAATCAAAATTTCAGGAAGGAATACTACAATGAAAAAGAGATTTGCTATCAGCGCCATCGCCCTGTGCATGGCAATTGGCCTCTGCGGCTGCGGAACCGCTGTGTTGGACCGGATTATCGGTGAACTTAAAGGGGAGCTTGTGGGCAACGATTACCAGGTTTTCGAGTACGACAACTTCGGCAATCAAGTCCTGCAGGTCTCCGGCAACAAAATTGCCATGAGCGCCGAAGTCGACTCCGCGGGAGAGCCCACGTCCTATATCGACATCACGGTTGACGGCTACGACTGGATGCATGTCGGCAGCACCCTCGTGTTCGCCCAGAACGGCGTGGATATGATTACGGACTTCCAGATTCCCGAAACCATCGAAACCAACCGGGACGGAAGTCTTGGGTTGATTGCCGCCGACCGTTTTGTTAACAGCTACAAGAACCTTTTCGGCAAGAGCCAGGTCGTCCTGGTTTCCTCGCAGACCGGCACCCCGATTGGGCTGTTCCAGGGAGATAAATGCAACGTATCTATCCCCTCGAACCTTCCCAAAACCACCCTCGTCAGCATTGACGGGAAGCTGGTGTATGTGCATCGGGCCAATGTGGACATCATGCCCACGGCAATGTTCAAGGACTGATATGGCAGGGAAGTATTTCTGGCACGTTGTTGCCAACATCGACACGGAATACGATTCTGCGTGGGAATGCATGGAGTCGTTCCGAATGGGGGAGGGGCGGTTTCGGCCGTTCCTCCCATACGTTCCTGTCACCAGGATGCCTGATGAGGACACTGCTATCTGCCGGCTCCCTGTTTGTGCCAAGCTGGAGGATTGTTTCTCCGCGCTTGGCCTGCTTGGGCGCTTTCGGCGCTGTCTGGCCGCAAACGAAGATGCGTTCAGTTATGCGGAAGCTGGCGGCGAGGCATACCCTGTCCTTATCTGCAAATTCAATGGGAACCTTCCCGTTCATATTCCCAGCAGGGAAGAGGTCCCAGACGTGGGTGAAACCGGGGAATTGCGGCTCCTGCAACAAACGGAGCCGGTGAATGTTCAGTTGAAATGGCTGGACCCATACTCCATCATTTTGGATGATGAGAACGAACGCATCTGCAAAGCCGTGAAGTTCGTCCGTGAGGAGGACCTGAAAGATAAGGTACACCCCTGGCCTACTGGCACCGGGAACATCCTGGAGTCTTCCTTGATGGATTATGCCTGGAAGGAGTCCTTGTACAGGAAGCCCTGGACCGACACGGAAGCGAAAGCAGTCAAAGATGCGTTCTTTGCCGATAAAATGCCCATACGGGTAATCCAGTGTCGAGTGGTCCCATACCGGAGTACACAAGAAATCATAAAGCTGCTTTCAGATAAGAGCGCAGAAATAGTTTAACTATTGTATTTTTAGGAAGGAGATATTCATGGAAAAGAAATTTATTGCCGTAATTGAATCCGGCGCGGTTCGGGATGTGCAATTTTGCACCAGTGTAGTTACGGACCCGCTAAACGATGAACTATGGGAAGACCTGCCCGAGGCGGAGGTTTTTCTTGGTGTCTATGAGGGCAAGAGGGAAGAGGTGCTCGCGAAAGCGGCCGCCTACGCCCAAACGTCTTCCTATAACATTCGGCTCATTGAAGTCTAAGTAGCAGCCCCACCTTTATGGTGGGGCTGCTTTGCGCAAATATGTATGGACTAGCCAAGCCCATCGTGATATAATACTTTCAAAATCGACAGTGTGAGAAACCACCGTAATAAATGTTGCTGGAAATAATCCACAGGCGACACGGAGGGCTTAACGCTGTCGAATCTAAACAGGGCAGGAGTTACATATGATGTTACGTTATAACCGGGATTTGTATACAAAAACGGCCCTTTTGAAAGCATCATACCACTTCACGGATAGTTTTTATATTCACCTGGACATGGATGATGCTAATTATCTTGTGGATATCACCACAAAGGCAGGACCGGAGAACCCGGATATTGAGGGGCTTTTTTCAAATGAGCTCCTGGCTCAGGTGACGAGAGAGATAGTTGTTGAGCAAACAAAGCATGTACGAGAACTTCTATTGGGCCGAGCCTTTTCCTCAACCATCATTGAGGACGATATCCAGGGAGGCTGCGCCCACGCATCTGTCTCGGAATTGCCCCCACCGCCAGCTGCGCAGGATGAGAACAATATTTTTAAGGACTGGTTTTTAGACCATGAAGGCTGACCTTTTACTTCACGAGGGCTTGTATCAGAGACAATGTGTTGAGCAGGCTGTTCAGGATTACAGGGCCTTGGCACACATTAGGGTATCGCATTCAGATGGGTACATCGTCTGCACTTTTTCCCGGTGTTCCTATGACAGGGAAACCACTATAAAGGAGTTCTCGAATTATATAATCGACCTGATGAACCAGGTGACCCTGGGGTGATAAACAAAAAATGTATATTACGGAAGCCCTACTGCTAATTGTTCTTTCTGCAACTTGTTTATATTGCTCTGTCACGGATATTCGGGATGGAATCATAAAAAACAAAGTCCTCTTGGGTTCTGGGGTTCTTTGCTGTGGTTTGAATTTCACATATTACTGTTTCTTCGGGCAGCAATATCTGTGGATGTTTTTTCTTGATTTTGTGGTATTGGTCATCCTTTCCATCGTTATGTATGCCTTTAATCTATGGGCCGCAGGCGACAGCAAACTGCTATTCCTCATTGTTTTTGCGATTCCAGCACGCTTTTATGATGCCACCACAGGAATTGCCCCGGCCTTTTTCGTCATCGTTTTCACCTTTTCTATCTCTTTCATTTATATTGTGCTGGAGTCTATCGTTTTACGATTAAAAAACAGAGACAGGATTCATTTTCCTATGGGCCGCAATATCTTGCATTTTTTGCGGGACTATGTTTATGTTTCAGCTTATATCATCGGAGTGAATTATTTATTGGCATTCCTGTTCCCGGATTTCGTAGGTAAAAACGCGAGCTTGATTTCAATGGTTGGCCTATTCATTGCAATTATTGTCTACAAATACCCCCTGTTTTTCAAACTGCCGGTCATCGCTGCGGTTGCGTTATTCAGCGTTTCAATATTTATCATTTATGGCCTGCGCTACGGCTTCTACCCACCAAATTTCAGAATTTATCTGTATGTAGCGATTGTTCTATTCTTTCGCTCCATATCCGAGGAATATAATTATAAATCCATTCCTACAGAATCGGTGTCTCCAGGCATGATTCTTTCCGTTGCGTCGGTAGCCTCTATGAGTACCTCCAAAGTGCAGGGCCTGCCGCGGAGCACGACAGAAGATATGAGGAGCCGGCTAACTGCTGCGGAAGTTGACAGTATTCTTCGCTGGAAAGAATCCCGATACGGGCTGCCAGAGATAACAATCGTCAGAAAAATACCATTTGCCATTTTCATGACATGCGGCGTTTTCGTATTCCTCATAATCAGAATGGGGGTGTTGTAGGTGGATTTTGGGCAGGGAATTCTTGCTGCGGTGTCGAAATCCAGTAATGCCAGCAAAGAATTGGCCGATGACGGCAAAAATATCCTGTTTATTGACCATGATTCATTTACGATTTTTTTCAATAGCACAAAATACAGGTTAAAGTTGAGCGAGAAGGCGATGGATACCCTGTCCCAACTCAACGAATTCGATGTGATTGAATTCTATGCAGATGACCGGTTTCGCATTGTTTATGAAGACTGCCCGGATGGGGCAACTCTCTTCGTTACGAACCAGTGTAACTCAAACTGCATCATGTGCCCCTGCAGTATACCATCCAGGCGGCAACGCGACACTATCTCAGTAAATCGCCTGTGCGACTATCTGGAGTACATGCCTACGGATATCCGGCATTTGGTTATTACTGGCGGGGAACCGACCCTTATCCGGAAGGACATGTTCCGCATCTTGCAAAAAATCCGTGGTCACTTCGAGGATTTTACACACTATCTATTCCTGACCAATGGTCGGGCGTTTTCCAGTCAGTGGTATTTGAACCAGTTTATGGAGAACGCTCCTCAAAATCTTTACTTTGGTATTCCGCTATATGGGTATAGCGCGGAAACCCACGACCCCATCACGCAAACTCCTGGCAGCTTTGCTCAGACAGTGTACGGGTTAAAAGGGCTTTTGTCTTACGGGTGCAATATCGAACTTCGAATCGTCGTCAGCAAACTCAATCTTGCTTATATGGACCAATTGGCCAGCTTTATCGGCTCGGAACTGAGGGGGATTAACCGGGTCAACATCATGGCAACCGAGATGATGGGAGCGGCGGCCAGAAATCGGGAGTTGGTCTGGGTTGATTACGCGGAGAGCTTCAAGGCATCGAAGCAGGCTATCCAAACCCTCATGAGTGCTGGTATCGACGTTTCCCTGTACAACTTCCCCTTGTGCAAAGTGGAGCCCGGCTACTGGTCTTTGTGCGCTAAAAGCATTTCCAGTTATAAAATCCGATATTACGATAGCTGCCAGGAGTGCGAAGTCCGTGAGCTGTGCGGCGGAGTCTTCCGGTCAACCTTGGCTCTGGAGAAAATGGTGCTGACGCCGGTAAAAGGGAGGGGGAAGTAAGGCAGCATGCTTAACTATTCCAACTTCAAGTCCTTCGGTGACCAGGTGCTTATTACCAATGACTTTGGCCACTATTGCTTCTTATCTCAGAATGACTTTTCGCGCTTGGCCGATGGAACAATCTGCCCGGATGACAGCCGATACCAGGAGTTAAAGGACAAATGCTTCCTTTTTGACGAAAATATTGAGGTACTGCTCCAGAGGGGCGCGTCTTCACTCCGTTTTGGGAAGAAATATCTATTTGCAGGCACATCCCTGTTCATTCTGGTCGTAACGACCTGGTGCAATGCAAACTGTATATACTGTCAAGCCCGAGATACAGAATCCTCTCCCGGCTTTATGTCCAAGGAAACAGCGGAAAAGGCAGTTGATATTGCGCTTTCTTCCCCTGTTGATACGCTTACAATAGAATTTCAGGGTGGGGAGCCATTGGGAAATTTCGAGGTCATCAAACATACAGTTCTCTATGCCGAGGAAAAAGCAAAGGTATCAGGCAAGCATGTGGCTTTTTCTTTGGTCAGCAATCTTTCTCTCCTCAATGATGAGATTGCCGGTTTTATTAAGGAACATGACATCGCCCTATCCACATCCATTGATGGAGCGAAGGAACTGCACAATCAAAACCGTCCATTCCGAAATGGAGCAGGTTCATTTGATGCAGCAGCATCCGGCATCCAGAGAGCTCATGCCGCAGGTATCTCTTTGAGCGCAATACAAACCACGACCAGGCAATCTCTATCACAGGTCAGGACGTTAATTGATACCTACTTGAATTTCGGGATGACTTCCGTATTCATTCGTCCACTGACACCGCTTGGTATGGCTCATGTGCAGTGGGACAATATCGGGTACTCACCGGATATGTTTTTGGCTTTCTACCAAGAGTGCATAACATGCCTTCTGGAAATAAACAAGGGTGGACAATTTATATCTGAAGGGCACGCCAGCATCATGCTCTCTAAAATCCTCTTCGGAGAAGGCCTGAACTATATGGAGCTGCGGTCTCCCTGCGGTGCCTCAGTTGGTCAAATGGCCTTTTATTATGACGGGTCTGTCTACACCTGCGACGAGGGCCGGATGCTTGCAGAAATGGGGGATTTCTCCTTTCAATTGGGGACAGTAGCAGACTCTTACGAGACTTTTATCACCTCTCCGGCCTGCAAAGCTACTTGTGCTGCTTCTGTCTTAGAATGTATTCCCGAGTGCTGCGACTGTACCTATCAACCCTATTGTGGGCAATGCCCGGTTATCAATCTCGCGCTGGATGGGGACATTTTCCCAACAAATTCCCAGAACTATCGATGCCAAATTTACAAAGGAATGTTGGATATTCTGTTTGGAATTCTTCAGAAAAACGACCAGCAAGAACTTCAAATCCTTCAAAATTGGGCACAAGGAGGGATGGAAACATGACTTTCAAAGGAATTGCGAAAAAGCGAACGCTTGCGTTCGTAATTACTCTGTGCGTATGCTTTTCCACCTGGATGGTGGTTCCCGCAAATGCCGTCACATTCAACGATGTGAAGACAACCGATGCGTCCTATACTGCGATTACTTGGGCAGTTGAGAATGGCATCACAAACGGAGTTAGCGAGGGTGTTTTCGCTCCCCAGGCGACTTGTAATAATGGCCAGATTATTACCTATCTTTGGCGAGCATTGGGCAAACAACCCTCTGCATCAGCGAATCCATTCCCGAACATCTCCCCAGCCAATTACTATTATGACGCGGTCCTTTGGGCTTACGAAAAGGGGATTCTTGACGGGACAGCATTTGACGCGGGAGCTCCCTGCACGCGACTGGCTACTGTAAATTATCTATGGAGGGCTGCCGGCAGTCCAGAACCGCATAGCAGCGCGACTTTTAACGACGTTTCGGTGAATTCCAAAGCCATATCGTGGGCGGTGGAACAGGGCATTACAAACGGCTTCGCGGGCGGAGAGTTTCGGCCTTCTGCCACCTGTACCCGCTCGCAGATTATCATGTTCCTATACCGTGACCTTGTAACTGCTGGAAGTACAGCATTTCCAGCACAATCACAATTGCCTGCGGACTTACCGGAAAATGGGAAATACCAGATTACCACGGCTGAAGGAACATATGAGTATGACGTAAAAGACGGCAAAATCTCGGCCACAAGCTGGGTGAGATTCCTCTCCAACGATGGGACGGATTACTTTGGTCAAATGGTCGGAAACAAGTTTTCTGGTCAATGCTATATCACCTATGGAAACGGTGATACATACTCGGGCGCAGTTTCACAAAACTTGAAGTCTGGCTCCGGAAATTATGCCTGGGCAAATGGAGATTCTTACTCCGGGCAATGGGCGAACGATAAAATGAACGGTCAAGGCACATACTCCTTTGCCGCTGGCGGAAGACTCAGTGGAGCTTTTGTCAATGATGTGCCAAACGGGACTTGCGTGTATCAGGATGTTTCAGGGAATACATATACAACTACATGGGAAAACGGAACACGTGTGAGCATGGTAAGGAGTTGATTGTAATGGCAGACGAAAAAGGGAAAACCAACGAGATGTTTCCGAAGGTAAGACGCGGAATTGAAAATTTCCTTGCGGACCAGGAAGGAAATATCCCACGGAACAAAATTTTGGCTGTCGGTTCTATGATGATTCTGCTCGCCATGGCTCTGACACAGGATGTTTTCGCAAAACACCGGTCTCATTCCTCACACAGGTCACATTCTTCGCATTCCTCTCACAGTTCCCATTCGAACACAGGCCACTATTCTCACAGCTCGCATGAATCTCATGTGTCGCACTCTTCCCATGTCTCTGGCGGAACTTCTTCTGGGCACACCTCCAGTCCTTCAACCACTCCCAGCCACACCTCCAGTCCCTCGGTTACTCCCAGCACACCCACAGTGATAACTCCCACTCCTGCTCCGGAGCCGGTACTGCCTACGATTCCACCCATTCAAACCCCAAGACCCAACAGCATCCCAAATTCGGCTCCCAGCATTGACACAATTAGTGGGGTTTAGAGCGTGCAAAAACCTGTTGATGGTCATCGAAGATTATGATGACAACATACTTCGTCGATACACGACTTTCTGGGCTGCCTTTCGGCAGCCCAGAATTGTTTTGTTCCTATCCGCATATAATGTAATCAAATATCTCGTATGCGGAAATTTAGAGAGGAGATAGCTATGCCAATTTTGTCTTTTGAGAAGCCCGCAAAAGCCCGTGACTTCAAGACCCATACGAAAATGTACTCCTCCAGCGCAGATATTGCCGGAACGTATGTCCCGAACATGTCCGAGGCAGACATGGAGAAGTGGAAGGCGAAGCACGTTAAGGGTGCCAACGAGCGGGTGGAAATCCGCAAAACCGTCAACGGAACCCAAATGCTCATCATTGTGTACAAGGAACGGCGAGATGGCGTTGACCACCACGAAAACGTGCAAATCTCCACTAATGGAAAGATTCAGCTCTCTTTTACAAAGTGGCAGGAGATGACCCAGGCCATTGAGGAAGCAAGGGCAATTTTGTTTCCTTAATTCATTGACATATGCACATGATATGTGCTATATATGTAGTGCAGGAGGTGTTTATATGGACAGCAACATGACATTTCGCTTGGATGCGGATGTGAAAGAACAGATGTCAAGCATCTGTCGGGAGTTGGGGATGACTACATCCACAGCCTTCAACCTGTTTGCAAGGGCCTTTGTCCGGGCAAAAGGGATGCCTTTTGCCGTAACGATTCAGGCTCCAGTAGAAAGCAAGCTCATCTCCCGGGAGCAAATGCTTGCGGATGCCGGCCAAATTCTGGAGGAGTTTGGGACGGATTATGCGAGGATGGCGGAATGATTTGGTTGACCGCAGACGACGTTGTCAAACTACATTCCAAAGTCATTCAGTCCACCGGTGGACTGGACGGTTTGCGTGACCAGGCTGGTCTTGAGGCTGCTCTGGCAGCTCCGTTCCAGACCTTCGATGGGGATGACCTTTTCCCCGACGGCATCGACAAGATTGCCCGCTTGGGTTTTGGCCTGGCCAGCAACCATGTGTTCCTGGACGGCAACAAACGGATTGGTGCCCTTGCTACGCAGCTTCTGCTAAAATGGAATGGGTACAATCTGGTGTTGCGGCCGGGAGAACTGTCCGATATGTTCATTTCGATTGCAGAAGGAACGGCTAAGGAATGCGATTTGCTTGCTTGGATTCGAGCACACATCAAATAGCGAGAACCCCTCCCGTTCGGGAGGGGTTGCTTGTTGTTACTCTTTATCCGGGGGCATAACCACCCAAGCTGAAGGTAGCCATCGGCCGCCATTCTGTGGGCTACTGGTTCTGGTAATCATCTCGCCCATGTAACTCATAGACGCACTCGAACCGCCATCCAGGTTGATAGCGTTCTGACAGTTGTACCGGAGCAGGATATCAGCGCATCCCGAAACGGTAATGCCCAGGCTGTATCCGACCCGGCGCCCGTCAATAATGAGCATCAGGGTAGAGCCATCCTCGGTCTGTCCGATAGAGGCCCGGGGCTGGATGCCCATACCAAGAGAACCATCTACATGCTTTTCTCCGTCCAGAACGGTGACGGGATAGAACTGCAGGGCCTCCCGCAACTTGCTGGTATCCACGTTCTTCCCAACCACGAAGTTGTCATTCCAATCATATCCGGCAGTCTGGTAGTTATATGCTCCGAATGGTTTATGGAGTTGCTTACCCTCATGGATAATGAGACCGACGGGTGTCACTCCGCTGCCTCTGCCGTTGGGGTCCTCAAAGGCGTTGCCATTGATGCCCAGGACGGCGCCGGATTCCTCACACAGCTCCGTAACGGTCGAGCCGCGGCTGGTGCGGGTGTTGACTGCCAGCTCGACCTGACTGCTGTCCTTGATGATGGCCAGTTTGCCAACGTAGCCATCCCCGGCAACCTGTACAATCAGCAGGTTGTTCGCTGTGTCAATAGCCCAGATAGCGTCCCCAGCCGTTGTCTTGATTCCCATATCAATAATGTCCGACATCTGGATGTCGTTGAGATAGTCGATGCCCTCCGGCATGGTGCTCATGTCGACCTCGGGGAAGTGTTCCGTGAACACAAGCCGGGCCGCCTCCTGGAGGGAGAGGGGCTGCTCTTCAATAACAGGTTCAAGCTCTGGCAGGGTAGAGGAGTCCACCACATTGTCATCCATTTGTTTTCGGGCTTTCTCCATCACCTCATTGATAACGCTCCCGGGAATAAATTTCGTGGCCAGCCATTGGTGGTTCATGGTGGACATAGCCGTCTCGATGTACAGCGTCCGCCATTCCTCCACAAAGGGAATGTGAGAGAAGACTGCGACGCCGTAGAACAGAGACAATGACAAAAGTACCCCGAGAACCCACCTCCACTTCTTTGCCACGGCGGCAAAAAAGGAGGAAATGCCCTGCCGAACCTTGCCAGTCACGGCACATAGGCCCCGATAACAGGCTCTGCAGACTCGCAGGCAGAGAGAGCAAATCGCCGTACAAGTACCATCGACAAACCCGGCAAAACGCATGCACCCGGTAATAAACTTTCTTCGAACCTTCTTCTGGCATCTCCCGAAGAAGGAACCAACCGCATGGCCGCCATTCCGGACACCGCCCCAAGCCGCTTTCCCTTTCATGGCGCATCTGGAGCCAAGAGAGGGGGGAGGCGGAGGCTCGGCGGGTGTCAAACCCAGAAGCATCAGGTCATACCGGGAAGGACAGCCGCATTTCGTTGTCTCTTTCAGACTGGACTCCTTTTCGGACTCCAGGCGGAGGTCGCCCGCCGGTTTCCCCAGATAAGCCCAGCTCTTCCGAACCTTCCTGAGCATCTCATCGATTTTGGCCAGCTGCACGGTCATAGACGCTCCATCCCGCAAAAGGGACTTGGCTCCAGCGGCGTTGATGCGAAACCGGGAGAATCCGGTGGCCATGAAAGCCTCCATGGCGGAGTAGGCCTGGTTAATGCCATCGTCCGGCGTAAGAGGAATGTCCATGCGGATAACGACGCGCTGCTTGGGGAATCCATCTGCTACCAGACCGGACGCCTGTTCGCAGAGGGGGTGAATCCCAGCTAAATCGCTGGGGCAGATGATGTGGATGATGAGTTTTTCTTTATGTTCGGCGGCCTTACTGCGAAATTCCGGGGTGATTGTCCGGACGATGGCAACCACGCCATCGGCGCTGTCCATTTTGTCTGTCCATGAAAGTTTTGTTTCCGCAAACTCCGCAATGCCGATACGGTAACTCAAAAATACTCGCCTCCTTTGGGGGATTATCTCCAGGGGAAAGTACCCCTATTTCTATCTTATTATATGCAAATCAAAAGAATTCAAATAGCAAAAGCCGCCCTCTGAAGAGGGCGGCCTTTCTGTCAATGCCAATAGCAATAAAGACATCCGTGTTCGCACTGTTTCCGGTTGGAGAGAAGCTCTGTTTTCCCGGAATAGCACAGGCAATTCTTCCGCTGGAGACCTGTTACATCGGCATTCTCATCCTCCAGACTCAGGAGGGCCAGGTCATATGAGGAGATACATCCGCAGGGGATGGCCTCGGTGAGGCCGGGCTCCGCGCAGGACTCAATTCGCAAGCCTGCCAGAGGACGGCCAAACTCGGCTGTCCAGTATATTTTGGCGTCATGCAGCATTTTGTTTGCAGCAGCAATCTGCTCCTGATTGGGAGCGAAACCAGACGGGCCGTATGGGCAGGGAAGCCCATTTGCCGCAAACCTGTCCCGGGCATGCTGATACATATCGATGAGGCTTACCCGATAGCGGGAGAAGCCCTTACGCATGCACGTCCGAATGACGCTGCCAGCCACTCTGAGCCCTTTTTCTGTGGGGATGATGGGGTCCACCCGAATGACGACCTTCTCCTTGGGAAAGCCGGCGTCTACAAGCGCCATGAGTGCGTCAAATTCCTCATAGGGAGGGGGAACAGCAGGCTCAAGGACCGAGTGTCCGTGCCCGGTGAGCGTAGCATGGAGAATCAACTTCTCCTTGTTCGCCAGGAGTGCGTCATAGCAGGCGGGGGAGAGGCACTTCGTGATAACGACGGCGCCGTCCACCGCATCCAGCTTGCCGACCCAGGAAAGGTCCAGGCCAGCGTCGCCACGTTCGGTGATGCCGATTTTGTATTTTGACATTACCACTCCTCCTCCCGGGCATCCACCAGGGAAAGGACCAAATCGGCAGCCTCGTTCATGCCATTTCCCCGCAGAAGCTTCATGGCGGCCCCAATAGTCTTGGCATCGTACTCATCCGGGGCGAGAATACGGCCATACCGGACTTCCATGTCCTCGCCGCGGAACCGCATCTCTCGGGACGGGAAACACGGTTCCTCACAGTTCTCCTTGGCGTTGATGGTCAGGGTAGGGAAGTCCCTCGCGAGAGTCGCGAGGACTTCGTCAACGTCGTTCCACCGGTCCATAGACCCTTCCAAGACCTCATAATGACGAGCGTCGGGCTCAGTGCAGCCGCAAGTCAGATAATCCGGACTGATGGAGCGGGTCTCCATCGCGGCAGCGGCGGCGGCAACAGTAGACTCATCGCCGGAGATGGTCACGAAATAAGAAGAGCTAGGTCTATACATGTGAGATTCCTCCTAAAGTTTAACTTTTTCTATCAAGTGTCCGCAAATTTACTTCGCGGCACCATCCTGAATTGCCTTGACCAAAGAGGCGGGTAGTTCAATGTACATCGAGTCCCAATTGAAATCCGGGGCATCCGATGTTGTGTCCAGCAGGGCAGCGAGGTCGCTAACGACCGCATCATCCTCTGCGGAGTCGCGCTCGGGGTCGAGAGCCTCAAAAGCGTGGTAAACATCGCCGTTCTCACTTGTGACATAGCCATAGAAAAGTTCGATTTTCGGCATTCCTAAATCCTCCTCCAAAAATTTTGTTCAATTCCGCTCGCTGATGCGAACACGCAGGAGCTCTGTGACAGGGATGTTGTCCTCCCAATCTACCGTCAACATCCACTGCTGGATTCCGCCAGAGAGGATGGCTCTGAGCGTGTCCGGATTCTCAAGCCGCGCCTGCTCATACAAGTCAACGCCGTCTTCGCGGAAGTTGAGTGTGCAAGTCATGGCATTGTGGGTCTCGATGGCATCGTACAGCTTATTGCACCAGAACACAATATCGCTTGCGTAGTGCTCTGTGGTCTTGGCGGCAAGACGAATCATCTTGTCGATAACGCTCGAAACGTTGTCTCCACGAACGCGGATGCGGTGCTGCTGGTTGTCGCTGTAAGGATAAATCTTCATGAAAGTGCCTCCTGAATAAGAATTTCCATTGAGCAGTTATTGGTGGATAGTATGCAAGTTTGCAGAAAAGAATTCCTGTGGAGGATTGCCGCCTACCTCCACGACGACTCCGTTTGGCCTCCCCTAAATTAAACAAAAACGACATTTTGTTCAATTATATATCTGCTCCCTTTTCTCGCTAACGCCCGGGCCAAACTGGCCCGGGCGCTCTGCTTTCAGGGATAGCGATATTCCGCATGCATCCTATCCAAAACCTCGACTCTTAATCTTGCTCCGTGAAACTGTGGGCGGCTCAGGGTTCTCAACCCGCAATTTACAACCGGAACCAGTTTTTCGTGGTCACTCAGGTTTTTGAGCAAGAGAATTTCTTTGTCGTTGATAACCGGGAAAATCCGTCCCGGCTCCGCACGAGTAGTTCCCCAATACACGGACCCATCACAAACACACATACACGGGCTGTCGTGCCTTTCGTAGGCCACTTCCTGAGGCATCCCAGTCCCGTAATACAACTCGAAGATTTTCGAGGCATATCGTGACCGGCCCCACCTGCCAAGAATTGATACCCGCTCCAGGGCTGTCAGCAATTCCTTGCTCGATTTGTAGAACCTCATCCGGGATGTGACGATTCCCGAAACACGGTCACACCCATCAAGAATAACTAACCAAAGGTCACCCGTAATAGCCGACCGAAACATTCCAACGGACGCCATGGGGTTCTGCATTTTGCCAAAGGGCTTTGCCGCCCACCTCTTTTCCGCCGGAGTTATGCCACAGTTCATGTCTTTCATCATGCTGAGCAGCGCCTTCCAGTCTCGGTTGGAGGCGATGCCCAGGGACCCTTCCCTGTTGATATAAGTCAGGCAGTTGGTCAGCAACGTTTTGTCAAAATCTGGACGAATAAGGCGGTACAGGGCAATCCCCGCACCCATATCCACTTCGCCCAGCTTCCATATAGGCTGTGTTGCCTGGCTGCCGCATTCCAAAACCTGCACCCGCTCAACGCGCTTTTCTAAAGCATAATCCATTCGCGCTCTCCTTCTGTTAAAAACTCCAAATTGGGCTTGGCGAATGGTATGCAGTTACGGCAAAAACGATATAAGAGAAAGCCGCCTCCCGGTTTGGGAAGCGGCTTTTTGGAAGGTTCAAGATGCACCATCCAAAGTCATATCAAATCAAGCTGTTCAATTCTTCCTCCAGCAAGGAATCTTTCTCCAGCAAGGCTGCGGCAACACGGTCAAGCTGCTCCCGGTGCTGCCCCAGAAAGGTCATGGCCTCCCCGTACAGCTCCTGGGAAAGACTTCGGGCCTCCTCCGCTTCGCGACCGCGCACACTGGCGAAAACCTCAGAGTCCAGAAGACTGCCTCCCAGCCCTCCCTGGAGATATTCCTTAATCCATCTGGTGGCAGTCTGCAGGTCGTTCTTGGCCCCGGCGGTCACCTGGTCTTTTCCAAAAATGAGTTCTTCAGCAGCCCGGCCTCCGTAGATGGCAACAATGCGATTCCGCAGGTACTTGGCGGTAAACTGGGTATTCTCCCCTTCCGTGAAAAATGTCAACCCGGCAGACCCGGAAGTGTTGCCGACGATGGACACCTTCGGAACGGTGATGCCAGCCAGCAAGCGCAGAATGACCGCGTGGCCCGCCTCATGGTAGGCACTGCATTTCCGGTCTTCCTCATTGAACGTGCGGCTGTCCACGCCGTTTGTCTGGATTTGGGTCAGCGCTGAATCAATATCTTCCGGAAGGATGATGCCCCGGCCGCACATGACGGCATGGAGGGCGGCCTCGTTGAATAGCGTATGGATGCCGGCCCCGGCCATTCCGGCAGTATCCCGGGCAATCGTTTCCAGAGATACATGCTCAGACATATTCCGTTTTCCGGCGTAAAGCCGGACGATTTCCAGGCGGTCGTCGTAATTCGGGAGCGGGACGGCGATTTTTCGGTCAAACCGGCCCGGACGAATCAGAGCTGGGTCCAGATGCTCAAAGTCGTTCGTGGCGGCGATTGTCATAACGCCGCTGTCTTTCGACAATCCATCCATCTCCGTCAGCAGAGCGTTCAGGGTCTGGCGGTATTCCTGGTTCTCGCCCTCCCCTCCCCTGGCGCCGCCAATGGCGTCGATTTCGTCAATGAAAACGATGCTGGGGGCATGGGCGCGGGCCTCCTTATAAAGGTTGCTGACATTCTCCGCTCCAACGCCGACATACCGCCGGATGAATTCGGAGGCGTTGGCACTGTAAAACCGGACGCCTGCGGTGCCCGCGATAGCCTTGGCCATCAAGGTCTTGCCTGTCCCGGGAGGTCCATAGAGCAGGATGCCAGCCGGAATTTTTGCTCCCACCTGCTGGAGCAGACCGGGGTTTTGCAGGCACGTCACCACGAACTGCATGTTCTTTTTGGTTTCGGCATATCCGGCAATATCCTGAAAAGTAACCGATGTTTCCTGAATCGCAACGGGCTTCGGAACAATGCTTGTAAACAGCGGGTCTTCCTTTGGTTCGGGCGGTGGAGGGGCCGGGGGGGTCGGCGGCGTCTTTGGCAGTTCCTTTGGAGCTGCGGACTCCTTCGGGGCTGTCTGGGGCATCTCCTTTGAGGTCGCCGGCTTCTTTACCTGTTGAATGGGCGCCGCTGTCTTGCGGTTGGAATTTGACACGGTGGTAAAAGCTGCGGTAATAGGGGCAAGCAGCAGACAGGAAACAGCGGCAGCTGCCAGCATCCCCCTCCGAACATCATCCATGTACTTAACACCGGAGCGAGTTTGCAGCGAATGGTCCTCTTTGGGAACGCTGCGGACTTGGCCGTCTTTCGTTTGGTACTGAAAGAACTTCTCGCCTTTGTAGATGCGAGTCTCCTTGACCAGCCCAGCCTCATACTGGGCAACGAATCCTTCCCAAGTGCCCATCTCTGCTTCTCGTGGCATAGTGTATGCGATGATGCCAGCGGCAGAGCAGGCAAACAGTACCACCCCTGACAGTATTGAAATAATTCCCGCAAAAAAACGCGGGTGGGTTCTCCTCATGATATACATCTCCTTTTATGAATTGACCTACTTAGTTTGCCCTATCCTATGCAGGCTGGCCTCGTTCCATCACGGGGTCTGGTTCGGCAAAGGAAAAGCGGTCTTTCTTGCCTGTGTCGGGCCACACACGGCTCCAGCAAAGCAAACCGCTGGCTTTTCTTGCCAAACCAAAGAATAGGTTTCTTTCCCCTCGCATAAAATAGCGGCAAAACAACCTTGATAGTTCAAACGAAAGGAGAATTCGCATATGTCACTTCAAGCAACAGGCCCTCAGTTTCCCATTAAACCGGCCGAGGAAGTCCTCCCTCTCGTCTTTTCTGAGAAGGAAATTATCTTTGCCGACCTGGAGACCACGGGGTTCAGCGACTACGATGACATCACGGAAATCGGAGCGGTCAGGGTAGACATCGAGGCGGGGAAGATACTGAACCGATTTAGTACCTTTGTCCACCTGAAAAATAAGAAAACAGTACCAGAGAAAATCACCGAACTAACTGGCATCACCACCGAAATGCTGGAGGATGCCCCTTCTATGGAGCGGGCTCTCTCGGAGTTCTACAAATACATCGGGAGCACCGTGCTGTCATTCCACAACGCTCCCTTCGACTGGCGGATGCTGCAGAAGCGGTATCAGTTTCTCGGGAAAACGCTTACGAACGAGGTTATCTGCACTGTAAAACTCTTCAAGTATCTGCACCCGGACCTGAAAGCCAATCTGGACACTGTATGCGAGTATTATGGTACTCCCATCGTCGGCCATCACCGTGCCGTCGTAGACTGCGCCTGGAGCGCCGCCTGCTATCGCAAGATGCGGGAAGAAATCCTGGCTTTACAGGACTCCGGTCAGATTTCTCTTGTTGAGGGCACGGTGCAAAAGAAACCCGCTCGGGAGATTTCCTTACGAGAAATGCGGGAAACCTGCCGGATATTACGGATAAGCGGATGGAAAAGCGGAAAGCGGCGACGGATTTACGTCACCACCAACATCGCGGATATTTACTACGACATCCCCGGGAAGGTTTGGAACGTGGCCCGGCGGAAAATTGACGCCAACCTTAATCTGGATGTGTTTTCAAGGTTTCTGCTGGAGCAGTTAAACCTGTCTATCCCAGAGTTCGAAGCTAGATATCAACCTGTGGCATAGCAAAGCGGCCCCTCTTCCGAGGGGCCGCTTCCTTTAGCTGGCCTTGAATACCAACTCCTGAGATTTCTCCCTTGCAGCAGCCCTGCACCTTTCGACGACCGCAGCATCATAGCCGTCCGTCAGATGAACGGCGACGGCATGCTTCGCCTGAGCTTCCGCCAATTGGTTCCATAGCGCGGTGGCCCCGATAGGTTTTCCCCCGTTTGAGCTGACCGCGTTCATGATAGCAAACGAGTTGATGAACAGGTCAACTTTGCAGGGCCACTTGAGGGCAGACAGACCGGAAATCATTGCCGTCAGCACCATATCTTCCGTCGGCGACTTGGCGGTGCCCCCTGCCAGGACCTTATTGGTTTTCCCTGCCCGGAGAACAACGGCCCATCCGCCGGCGCCGTTCTCATTGACTCCCATCGCGCAAATCTGGACGTGGATTTTCTTAGGCTCCTCGGTGGGATTGGTCGGTTTCTGGAGCTTTTCCGTAGGCTGGGAGGGCTCTGTGGGCTTGGGTTCCTCGACCAGAGCGGGCTTCTCTGCCGGTTTGGTTTCCTTTGCAGGCTTGGGCGGCTCTTCGTATTCAACCACGAAGCATTTATCCGAGGGATGGGCGAAGTACCCTTCCATGAGAGCGGAAATCTCTTCCCAGTCTCCCCTGCCATACCCGGCGCCCAGGTTCTTGGGAAAACCGAACGACAGCCCGGTCTTGGCCGCGAGGAGCAGGATGCGCTCGAAGCACTTCTCCAAGGCCTGGATATTTGTCACGGACTTATTGCCGTCCCACTCGGCCTGGGCGAACATATTGGCTATGACGGACCCGTCGTGGCAGGGCACAAGCTGCACCTCCCCCAACAGGCCGGCGCCGAAGGTGTTGCAGAGGCCCTTATAAATGGCCGCAGCCTCCGGGTACTTCTCTTCCACCTGGGCAGCGAGACCTCCGTCAGCAACGCCGTAGCAGTTGACGATTTGACAGCGGATGGCGCAATTACTGCTCAACAGGTCGCCTTTGATGTTCTTGATACTCATGACACATATCTCCTTTGAAACTAAAGTCTTTCCGAATCATTCTGGGGCTATTATATGCGGATGGCTTAGATTCCATTCTGAAATTTTGTTTTTCTGTTCGGCCTCGGTGGTGTTTAAGAAGCCTTTGATTTGACAAAAGAGGACCCTAGGATTGGCTTTGATGGGCTCGCGAGGTCCGACACAGGCCGGTTGCCTGCTCCACTGGATGGCCGTAATAGTTCTCTTGTCATTTGCATAAGATAGCTCAAATGATTTACGGGAGAGTGTCTTATGGAGAAATTCATTCCTCTTGCCAAGCAGAGCAAGAAAGCTCAGCGTGAGCACAATGCGGCCCAGCGTGGGTCCTGGTACGGCCTGAACCCTGTTACCCGGACCGTGCCCGACCGGAAGAAATATTCTCGGTCCACCGCCAAGCGGGACGCCCGCGAGCGCATCGCGGAAGCCTGATTCCAGGAGAAAGTATAAAAGGAGAATTATCATGAGCAAGAAAATCACCATCATCTACGCTATCGCTACCACCATCCTGCTGTTGGGCATGAAGCTCGTCATTTCCGGCGTCTTCGCCAGCATGACTGCTGCCACCCAAAGCATTTTCTGAGCCCAAAAAGAACATCCTCCGTCCAATATGGCCGGAGGATGTTGCCTTTCCTAGAGGATATTGCCAGGGAATTCCCGGAGCCACTTCAACCCATCCGTCAACTCCTTACGGCGCTGGGCGTCCTTAATGAGCAGCTGGATGTCATCGGTATCAAGGTCCAGAAAACCCAGCAGTTGCTCAATTTGCTCCTGCTTCTTCTCATTCTCTCCCCTCTCGTGCTGGAGTTCATCCGCGAGCGCGCGGATTGTTTTGTCTCGCAGAAGAACAGTCTCCCGCAGCTGGGTGATTTCTGCCTGCAGTTTGGTCCGCTCCCGGTCGAACGCCAGGTCTTTCGCTGATTTTTTGTATCCCACTTTGTGCAGCCCCCTCAAAAGTGAATTTTGCCTGAATTGTATGCCGTCCAGGGCAATCCTATTCCTGAATTGTTTTTTGGAAATCCGCATATTACTCAGCCAAGCCACTAAAGGAGTCTATTTTAGGAGGAATTTCGCATGATTAAGACTACAAACCTGCCCGACCTGGCTGCCGAATTGCTGGCCACTCTCGGGGACACCTATACGGTTAACGGGGACGCCTGTTCTCCCTATTTCACCCTGGTTCTCAATACGGAAACGCAGGCGGATATCTCCGTCTCTCTCATCGATGAGCGAGCCAATCTGCCTCGGAAGGAGTGGGGGTATGCCATGCACGTTATTGACGACATCAGTGGCGAGCCCTGTGAGATTTACCACGATAATGGACGACATGGAACTCCGCAGGAAATCGTCCGGTCCATGCTGGGGGAGATTCTAACGGACAAGGCCCGTATTTGCATCGACGCCGTTCGGCTCCCCACCATCGAAGAATGGGCCCGGGCGGTCAAGGCTGTGAATGGCGAAAACTCCATTTTGCACTGGAATAAAGTTCTGTCTTGGTGCCAGGACACAGATTCGGACTGCCCAACGTTCCGCTCTGCCCGGGGAGGTTTCCATCCTGGAGACCACTGCCATCCTTACTACACGCATCGTGGCAGCAGCGTGGGATTCCGGCCTGTTTTCGAGGGTCGAGGGTTCAGCAATATACCCGATGGCTCCATCATCCCGGCGGTGGCCACTCTTTTCATGAATGGCCACCCGGTTAAAGTTCCCACAAGCTCCTTTGAAGGTGGGGATATCCCTGCTTGGGCCCCTGGTATCACTCTGAAATTTGGGGACCCGCTGGACATCTCGTCCTACCAGGTTTCCGCCATCAAGGTTGGGAACATCCTGGTTGCGGACCAAGTGTTGCTCACTTACATTTCCTGGGAGGATTTGGAGAGGCAGGGTTTCCATGGTTGAGCGTAAATTTTGCCCCATGAGGCATTCGGACAATGGGAACTGTTTGCCAGCAGGAGGACTCTGTACGGCCGTCGATGACAAAATTTGTGCAGCGCTGCATAGTGCGTATAACATGGGAGTGCGCGACCTTCTCCGGCGCATCCGCAAGCGGAAAGAGCCTAAAAGTTAAACCAAGCGCAAATACCTGGGACAGTAGTTGTTGCCCCCGCCTTTAGGCGTGGGGAGAAATTAAGGGAGGTTTTTGATGAATATTCTGAACATGCGTCTTCCTACCTGCAGGGAATACGATGCACTGGTGGATGCCACCGGTGGCAGTAACAGCATTATGCACTGGGAAAAGATGTTCTCCTGGTGTAAAAATGGAGACCCAGGCGACTCGTCGCCTCGCGCAGCCCGGGGATATTCCTCGGCCCTCAACTGGTTCATCTTCGATGCAATGTATCGGTACGTGGATGTGGGTTTCCGGCCCGCCTTCGATAAACCGAACTCTGATGTTTCCGACGGAACTCTAACCACGGTTGGCACCCTCTACATGGACGGCAAGCCAGTGAAGGTTCCTCAGAACCCCACCAGGAATGGTGATGTCCTTGACTACATCCCTGGCGCCAAGCTGGAATTTCGGAAGGCGATGAATGATGCCGCATACCAAGTGAGAGCCATTAAAGTAGGCGATGTTCTGATTGCGGACCGCGTGCTGCTTCGGAGTATTTCCTGGGTGGATTTGGCTGGAGAAGCGGTTATTAAAGCTTTGCCTTCTCAACCGAACTTGTCCTCAAAAGAAATGCAAACATTCCAGGAGTTGTTTGGGAAATACTGTCAGCAGGAAGCCTCGCGGGGCCACTGCGAGCCGGATGCTTGTGCGTTCTGCCCGGTGAACCTTGCCTACACAGAGATTTTCGAAGCAAATTCATCTTTGTTTATGTTTCCGATGCAATGATAATTCTCAATATGATATTTCTACTCTTTAAATTCTCTAATAATAATGTATCATATTTCAAGCGAACCCCATTCGTTTTAATTACAATCTGTATGTTGCCACTGCTTATTTCTTGAATATAATCAATAACCTTCTATTGTTGCTGACCTTAAATCGCTATGGCAGGCCCCCGAAATTGAGGCAGCGAGTTGCCTTAGGTGCCAAAACAAAAAACATTGCCATAGTTGCCCATCTATAAAACACACTATGAGTGGAAGAATTAGTTGTCCGTTTGCAGACTAATTGAATTTTTCTTGTTGCATACTGGGGGAAAGGAGTTATCCATGAAAGAAAGCAGGGTGGTTGTCTGCGGTGCCACGTGTGTTGCTGTATGTGGCTCTGGTTGCTTTGCCTGCATCGCAGATGGTCCGGTTATTATTACCGATGCAGCAACTGGAGGGGTGTCGCTTACGACAGGGCTGACTCAGCGGCCCCAGGACTAAACCATTAAGGAGGGAAACACGTGAACGAAGCTAACGAACCCAGAGGCATTAAATGTGCTGCAATTTGTGCGGCCGGATGCTTAGCCTGTATTGCCGATTCTGCAATTGTTATTGTCGACGTGGTAACGGGTGGAAGTGCATGTGCCGTACGGCACTCGATATATCAAATTTGGCAGATTCTCATATCGGAGGTTCCCTCCTTCTACATATATTATATGTATATTCCGAAGAACGTATTTCATCAGAATAAATTTTCCCCCGTTCGCATAGAACAAGGCAATATTTCTATGAGGAGGGTTATTTCAAATGGAGAAAATCTGGCTGCATGATAACCAAACTATTAAGTGGGAGCACGAAGGAGAACGTTACTGCCTGCACATCCGCCAGGATACGCATCCCGAAAATCCCCGCGAGTGGGACCCCGATAACAGTCTGACCACCATGGCCTGCTGGCACCCCCAGCATCCCTTGGGCGACACCAATGTCACCAAGGGCCTGAGTATGGAGGAGTTCTGGCAGCGTCTCGTTCGCGACAACGTGGGCGAGGACGAGGTTTTGGCAGCTGCGGAAACTGGAAAGCTCACTGGAATCCGCCTCCAGAAGAACCAGGAGAACCCGGAGCTGACCGACATCTATGAGACCGTGCAGTGGCGGACCGCTATCGGAATCAGTGACCCCTACGAGAGCCTGGAATACAAAGGTGTTGCCCGGGCCGGAGTAGCTCAGACCCTGTTGGACGTCATGACCGTTGGACACTGCATGACTCTGATGGAACCCCACGCCGAATGGATACCCCTTTGGTTGTATGACCATTCCGGCATCACCATGAGCTGTGGCGCCCGTACTGGGCAATATGCGGACCGCTGGGATTCCAGCCAGGTTGGCTGGATTATCATGCTCAAGGAGAAGACCATGAGCGAACTCGTCGCCTATGTGCTGGACGAGAATGGCCAGCGCATCAAGGTGGAGTACCCCCATGAGGGCGGCGCCAGCACCTGGAGCTACAAGACCTGTCCCCTGACGGACGATACCTGGCGTACCCGGGCTGCCGAAGTCATGGCCGACGAGGTACAACTGTATGACCAGTATCTCACCGATAATGTCTACTGGTACGAGCTGTTCAAGGACCTCTCCACCGATGGCAAAACCCCAGACTGGGCGGAGGAGGAATCCTGCGGCGGCTTCTACGGCGATGAACTGTCCACCTGCGGCATCCTGGATAATCTGGGCTATGGACTCCAGGAAGCTATTGAGGCTGGCAGCTACGAGATTGGCGAGGCTGAGAGACGCGTAACAGTCAGCTACGAATTCTAAGGGGGAAAGCGGCATATGAACGACTATCAGACCGCGATTTCAGAGTTGTCGCTCAGCGGTTGCATCGGCCTGAGCCGGTGTTCCCGCTCGACTGTCTACCGTTGGGCAAAAGCCATCAACGAGATACTTGAACGCGAGCATTATGACTGGCGCGTCAAGGCAAATTACAAAGAAAAGGCACTGTATGTGGCCGACATCTAAGGAGGATATAAAAATGGCTGCTGTTAATACTGCATTCCGCTCCGTCGAGGAGCTGACCCGCGAGGAACTGAACGAACTCAAACAGAACTATGTGGCGGAGACGAGGGACGACCCCTCTTATGGCGAACTGGCCGACAGCACGGAAATCCCCGATGAGGTGATTTTCGAGCACTATGCTGGCATCGCGTTCGGGCCGGAGGACTTCTTCTGCAATATTTGGAGGGACGAGTGAACAATGGAAAGGACCACCCTGGCAGGGTGGTCCTTTTCACTGTCAATAAAAGTACGCATAACCCATTGCTTCGACCAGCTCAGGGTTCTTATGCCAGACCTGGCACATGAAGAGCATCGAACTCCTGCCCGCACAAGGGGCCGTCGGAATACGCGCCTATGATGCGTTCTCCGAGTTCCTTCAAGGCGGAAGACGGCGCGTCGAAAGCCAGCTTGTTGATTTCCCGCTGGAACGCAAGCATGGCAGCATTCCTGGAGGTTTTTCGAAAGGTATCCACATTGGCGATTTCGTCGAATGTGATGCTGTCGCACGATACCAAGTCCCGCACACCTTCTTCGGGAAGGGCGAGCTGGAATCTATCCTTGTATATGACCTCCCCCTCTTTGAACCAAGCGCCTTCCTCCCCGGGAGCCGGCATGAAAGCCCCGACCAGGCTCCAATTGTGAAACGCGATTTTGCCGTTGAAATAATTGATAGATGCCTCAAATATCTGGAGTCCCTCCTCCGTGAACCAGAATGAAGCCGGCTCATCCAACTCTGGGCAAGGCAACGAATCAAGCAACTTGGTCGACCCAGCGACCTCGGCATCTGTGATGCCCATATCATCCAAAGCGTGGGACAGACCAACGCCCTGGGGTTCTCCATCAAACAGGACCTCAAAACGATAAATTAGCCTCATATTCACAACCCCCTATTTTGCTTGTCTCGTTGTATGCAGGCTAGTCTTGTTCCATCACGGGAACTGGTTTGGCAAAAGGAAAACAGCTATGAGTTGAGGCTGTCGTCCTTCTGCCCGACATTGCTCCGTTAACCGTGTCGGACCCCCTCCGACAAGGAAAATGCCTGCCAGCTTCTTCTTGTTAAGTCAAAATCATTTTCCGAAAACCCGCATACAATCCCACCAAATAACAAACCAGGCTCTACAGCATTATATCAAGGAGGTTTTCTTATGACAACTTATGAAATGAAGAACACCTTAGACGGCTATCCCGCCGACGTTCTCCTGCAGGTTGGCCTGCCTGACATCAAGTTCTATGCAGAAGGCAACCAGCTGCAGGCGCTCTGCCCCTTCCATGAGGACCATAAGCTGGGCAACTTCGGCTTCAACCTGTCGAAGAACTGCTGGAAGTGCTTTGTCTGCGGAAAGAGCGGCTCCGGTGTGTACTCCCTGATTATGGAGAAAAACGGCTGGTCCTTCGCCAAAACCCTTCGCTACCTATATGACCACCGGGGCAGTTCCGTTTCCCGCATTACGGAAGCGCCTCCTCTCACCCTTCGGCAAAAGGGAGTAAAGTCCCTATTGAAACCGGCGGCACCCATCCCTGTCGCGGACAAGGTTTCTTTCGACCCAAATCCTTCGCCGGAAGATGTTGATATGGCATACTCCTGCTTCGCGGCCGCCTCCCCTCTCTCCCCGCTCTGGGTGAAATCTCTCCAGGGGAGACGCAGTGTCCATCCGATGGAATTTCCTTACTTCTTCCGTTTCCCGTCCAGCAAAGATGATGAATTCTGGAAGAAATTCCGGGAACAGCTTTCGGCACATGGTGCAAGCGAGTTATATTCCCGGCTGCTTGGTATCCCTGGCTTCTACTGGAACGTCAAGGAAGAGAAGCTTTCCTTCGTCGGATGCCCTGGCGCCCTTGGTATCCTGAACCACGACAAGGATGGCCTAGTTAATGGCATCGAGCTCCGGCTGCCGGACTCCATGGCCAAAAACATGCGCTACATGCCCTTCTCTTCTGAGGGAATTTGTTTGCGGAACCCGGATGAATGTAAGTATGGCGTGAGCCAGGGCTCTATCGTGGATGTGGTCCCTCCCCTGTTCTCCGACGTTCCCATCCAGGGTATTGCGGTAACGGAGGGAAAGTTTAAGGCGCTTCAGCTCTCCAAGATGGGGTACCTGACCTTGAATATCCGCGGCGTTGGAAACTGGCGGCAGATTTTCCCGGTATTGAAAGAACTGGCTGATGACGGTGAGAACACCTCCCGGGTGTACATCGTCTTCGACGCTGACTCCCGCCGGAACCCGCCCGTGGCCGAGCACTCCGCGAACCTGGGGAAAGCTCTTCTTGAAGATGGATATGAGACGTACTACCTGACCTGGCCAAACAACTGCGGCAAGGGCGTTGACGATGTGGTCAACGCCGGGCAGAGAGGAAAAATCCGGACCGTTGCAGCGGAACGGTTTCTCGAAACGACCCTTCTCCCTTTCCTTGAGAGGGCAAAAGCCCGCCGAGCCGCAAATGCCGGCTAAACCAGAACGCGCTCCTTTCAAGGGGCGCGTTTCTTTCGTAATAGGAATTTCTGCGCCTGCATATAACTTTCGCAACACCGAATTTAGGAGAATCACGAAATCTTTTGAAGGAGAACACAAATGGAAAATCTGCTTGACCGTGGGCTTCCCAAGTGGCCTCAGATGTTGGTCACCGGGGCCCCCATCGCCCAAACCCAGGCGTTGGAAATCATTCGCCGGACGGACAACTTTTTCAGCTTCCCGCACGGCAACGACCATGCCTTCGTTGAGGAGGCCATTAGACTGATTGGCTTTCCGAAAGAACCTGTTGACCCGAGAAGGAAAGGTTCTGACCCGAAAGCTGAGGAGAAATTCTTCGATGCTCTCAACAAGTTCTGGGAGAATCAGGCCCAATGGAAAGAAGATTGGGGGCATTTGGGGACGCAGTACGTAAGAAACGACTGGGTTTCTTCCTGCTTCATCTCGGGCCCCCACGGATGGTGTCATCCTGACGGAACCATCAGCTTCGCCGACAACGTTGGCAAATGGCCATCTGTTGAGGAGATTAAGAATGATTGGGAAATCCTCGCAAAAGCCTTCCCCTTCCTGGAGGTGGAAATCACGCTCATGAATAAGGAGAGCTGCGAGGAAGACAGCCAACCGGTTGTCTCCATGGTTATTCGGAACGAGGAGATTACCCTGGTAGACCCTGCCGAACGGGATGTTCACGCAGACGCCGGGCGGATGCCTGTCGTCCCGAAAGACCTGGACGTCGGGTTTTTTATGCTGCACCCGGCCCTTCGGGAGCACGCAATCAATCTGGAACAGGTTAAAGCCTGGGGCGATTCATTCCGGGAAGAGTTCCCGAAATGGTTTGCCTAAATCAGAAACCAGGAAATTGCATAACATTCAGGACAGTTTCAAAATTCGAAAGGAGCACTCTCATGAAAAAGCTTATCAACATCTTCACCAGCATTGCCCTCCTCTGCGCGTTGGCTCTGACCCTGACGGTCACCACCTTCGCAGCAACTCCCGCTGTTGCGGATGGGGCCCGGACGTCTGTTCGAGCGGAGGAATTTCAGAGCAGCTTCTTTCCTGAGAAGCTGCCTGCGAATCCCCTCACTGGCGGGGCGTTCTTGTCCGTGCTGCTCTATGCGGCAAACAACGACCTGACCGAGGTCGTCATCCCCTACACCATCCCCTATCAGAATGGAATGAAGGAGCAAATCACCGAGGCCTTGAAGACTGCGTTGAACGATTCTTACAGGTTCCCGGAGTATTGCAACTACCTCCGGAAAATCTCCTATTCCACAGTAGTCAACGAGGGCGGCTTTTCCATCGTTCTTAATCTGGCCGCCCACGACGGCAACACCGCCGAGATGATTGAGCGGCGCCATCAGGCCAACGCCAAGGCTGTCGAGATTTACAGCGGCCTTTGCAGAAGCGGCGCCATCACTGACGGCATGTCCCAGAAGGAGATTGCCGAGGTTCTGGTCAAGTGGGTGGTTGACAATACCACCTATGTGGATGACGGTACTCGCATTGGGCACACCGCATACGGCGTATTCTTCAACAAAATCGGCGTATGCGATGGCTATACTTCTGCTCTGAATCTCCTGCTGCGCCAAGCTGGTATCAACTGTCAGGGCCGCAAGGGACGTGTTGGCGGGGTTTGCCATGAGTGGACCATCGCCGTCCTGGACGGCGATGTGGTCAACATCGACGCCACCACCTGCGAGAGCAACTTCGACCGCTACTTCGCGATTTCGGATAACGCCATCGCCAAAACGCATATCTGGTGAGGCCCATGCCGCAGACAGCAAAAGCTGCCTGCGGTTTTTTCTGCTTCCGTGTTAGGATTCCTCCCCTTTGCATATCATAACCCATCAAACAAAAGAGGATGCCTATATCATGCAAAAGAAAAGCAACTTCTCCAGCGACATCAAGCTGTCCAACGTCTTCGGCGATTTCCTCGACGAACATTTTTATAAGCCGATGGAATCGCTTATCACCGAGAAAGGCCCTGACGCTGCGAAGATTTCCTTCGAGCGGGTTTATGACCGAGAGCGCCAGATGCGGGGGGTTGATGTAATCATGCACGAGGGCGAGTGGACTTTGCCCATCGACGAGAAGGCCCAACTCGCCTACATGGATGACCCCCGGGACACCTTCTGTCTGGAGCTGTCCTACCTGAAACATGGCGAACCGATGCCCGGCTGGCTCCTCGATGAGGCCAAGCGAACCGCCGCCTACCTGCTCTGCTGGCCGAAAGGGCCCAAGGGTGTCAAGGGCGTCTTCACCGGGGCAGACATGATGCTTGTGTACAGCAAACACGTCAAGTCGTTTCTGGAGCGCTGGGGCTTTAACCACGAGGTCCTGGCCCATCGGGAGCAGCTTATCCGGGAAGGCCGGCTTCTGGGCCGGCAGCACACGAAGTGCCCTGGCTTCTGGTTTGCACTCTCCCCCAAGCTGGCGGAGGAGCCGGTCAACGTTATTTTCCAGGCGGAGCTGCTGAAGCAACTGGCCAGCGCGAATATTCACCTTGAAGTGGACCCCACAACAGGAGAAAACCTCATCTCCGGCACATGGTTGGGCCAGGAAATCAATACTGTCCACGCCGCCTAAACTACAATATTTTGATGCTTCTGTACCGTTTTGTGCAGAAGCATCTCTTCTCAAAATCTTTTGAAGATTTTTCTCAGATGCCGTAATAGGATTTTGAGAACATGCATATAAACATTCAAACACTGAACAAGGGTGTTAAATTTTATCTATAAAAGGAGAACATCACTATGTCTAACACTACTACCAGGAAGCCCTACCTGGCCAACGTTGTCGGTCGCACCGTCGAGAATGACCCCTATGCGTTCCACCTGGAGGGGTTCGCGGCCAGCAATGACCCCAAGTTCTTCCCTGCCGACGGCGAAAAGCAGGCCCGGTTCAGCTTCAGTATCGGCATCCGCGGCGCCGCTGATGAGCTGCTGGCCCGTGCCAACGGCACCTACAGCAAGGAGAACACCTACTCCATGAGCGAGTTCGTGGACCTCTCCCTGTTCGGAAAGGATGCCGAGGAGGTCTCCAAGGTCTATGTGAAGGGCATGAAGATTGCCGTGGCCGGCAAGCTGTCTCTGCGGACCTACGACAAGGCTGATGGCTCCCAAGGCTCTTCCGTGAGCTGCGCCGTCAACAAGCATGTTCTGATGGAGAGCAAGGGCAAGCCCATCGTGGCCAAGGTGACTGATGCCTTCGGCACCGTGTCTTACGTCTACAAGGACAAGACCGGCTCTGACCGCGTCATCAACATGGCCGAGCTGCTGCCTGGCACCGTGGTTGGCACCCCCAAGTCCGGCGAGTCCAACGGCCATAAGTATTACAGCTTTGGTCTGAAGACCGCTGTCCCCGCCGCCAAGGTCTTCGATGCCGTGAACGGAAACGACACCAAGGACAAGGAATACGACCCCAACAAGCGCATCATCAACATTGTGGTTTTCGACAAAAAGGCTGAGACGCTCGCCAACCTGGCAAAGCCCGGCGCCATGGCGGCTGTCACCGGCCCCGTGAGGGAGGAGGAGTACAACGGCAACGTAAGCTACCGCATGTCCGCCCGGGAGGTGGGTATGATGAAGTTTGCTCCCCTGGCCGCCGGTGAGGATAACCCCGCTGGCCCCGCTCCTGCTGGTTCCGCCGCTGCCGCCGCTGACGGCCCCGCTCCCATTCCCTCCAGCGAGTTCATGCCCCTGGAGGATGAGGAGGGCGAGCTGCCCTTCTGATTCCTGGATTTCTTTCGTGATTTCCCGCCTTCGCAATTTCCTGCAACTTCACCCGGACTTCCCAACAGGGAGGTCTAGGAGGGGCCCCAATAGGGGCCCCATCTTTTTGCGTCTTTTCCCGATAAAAATCCGTGTACATCCAGGTCAGAATGGTTTCTGGGACAGGTGCATATAATAACTTCAAGCTGGCGGGCTCGGGAAATTTGCCAAATAGGATTCCAGGCTCCGCATATAATACAAATACCGCAAAAGGCGTGACAAAGGGGCCATCGAGGGCCGGACGGGAGAAGTCACACAAATTCCCGAATGGTTCGGCGGTGGGACAAGGGCTTTTGCCAAAGGCGTTGCGTTCATAAAGGGCAGTTAAATACTGTCGGGGGAGTCTTCGCTCACCTCTTCGCCCCCGAACACAGAAGAGTCAAGTCTGGTGGAGCTGATGCAGAGAATCCACTCGGAGGAACGTGTGTGGAAATGCGAACCGAACCCCCGTCAGCCGGATGTATCTAATCGGCATACCAAGGGAGGAGTCTAATCTATTTTCAAGCCCTCCCCTAAATTAGATAGGTTGAGGGTTCCGCGCTCCCGTGAGGGAGAGGGGGACCTGCCCGCCAGACGAAGGGCTTTTCTGGAGGAAATGGGTTCGTGTGGCTAAGCCAGGCATGCAGAAGTGGCTTACGGGCAGGTGGCATCGCATTGCTATAAGCTGCACGGGGTTCGTGCGTCTTTTTCCTGGTCTGAGGCCAGGGGGAAAGCTGCACCCAAACAGGGTAAACCCGTGCAGGCTGGAGGCTCGGGTAAACCCGAGTGATTTGGCAACAAAGGAATGCGATGTGGGTTCAGTTGAAGCCCCTCGCGGCCCGACACAGTTACGAGAGCAGCCGGGAAGGCGGTGCGGCGGCAGGGGGTGGGTGGCGGGAGAATGAACCCTAACTGCTTTAACAAAACGAACGTTACCGTACAGCCATAACAGTACGGAATCGAAAATTTTTGTTTTGAAAAAAATCTCTCTTAAAAGTACATATATGTCCTTTAACTCCTGCTTGTTCTTTCGTTTTTTGCGCTTTTTGTTGCAAAATTTACATGATTTGTTCTATTTTCTTTTGTTTCTTGAACTTTTCCGAAAAAATAACCGTTTCTACGGCTCATGTCTATATGGCGGGACGATGCATTGGTGTACATCCCGGGCTCATATCCCGGGTATCTGCTGGTTCGAATCCGGCTCCCGCTATCCCCACAAGGTCAAACGAAGGGCCCCTCCAAACTGGAGGGGCCCTTTTGTTGTGCTCATGCGTTGTTGATGTCCGTCAGGTAGAATACTTTCCCCTCAACCGTCAGGCAGGGGATTCCCCTCTCGTCTGGCACGATAGGAATGTACTTCGCCGCAGTCATTCCCCTGGCAATCCAGAAGGCGCAGCCGCGGGGCGTGGCCGGCATATACAGACTTCCCTCGGCTTCTCCATCGATGATAGAGAAGCGCTGGCACTCAACCACCTCGGCCTCCGCGCCACACTCCTCGCACTCCCAGATGTTGCCGTCGTCCGGCCCGTTGGCAATATCATCGTTGCTGACCTCATCGACAAAGTTGCCAAGGGCGTCGACCTTCCACGTCTGCACCACATGCGCCGTGGTTGTGAGAAGAGCCTCACAGTGGCTCGGACAGACGTGGATGTTGACAATGCCATTCCTTCGAATCGCCCGTTTACCAAGGAACTCGGGTACCTCTGTCCAGCCAAAGCTGTCGCAGAAGAACGCTCTCGTCCCTTCTTTATCGGTGAGAACGACCACATCGGACACCGATAGGCTGCGGCCTCGGTAGTCGTCCGGGTGGGCCATGTTGAACTTCTTCCACAGGTACCCCAGCGGTTCGAAGCTCTCAACCTCCCCAGAATATACCCTGTCATAGGCGTCCTTGGTGGCTTCCAGCCCGTTCTTGGCCAGCCAGTCGGAGTCCATAAACATCCGGCCATCGGGGTTAGTATTCTTAACCTGATAGATAGCGTATTCCATAAAAATCCTCCTTGAAAATTTGTAATCCGGAAACATGCTTTGCTTCGTTGTATGCGAATGAGCCATGTTCCATTCCAAAAAGAAGCCGCCAGGTCCCAAGCGGGGCCCGGCGGTATTTCTCATCGCATGGCGGCTTTGAAAAGGTTCTCCATCAGCATGGCCCTTGTCATGGGCCCCACGCCGCCAGGGACCGGCGTGATATAAGACGCCTTCTCCTGCACGGTGTCAAAATCCACATCGCCACAGAGCTTCCCATCCAGGCCTCTGTTCATGGCGACATCCACAACGACGGCGCCGTCCTTGACCATATCGGCCGTAACCAGTCCCGGCCTTCCCACGGCAGACACCAGAATATCCGCATTCCGGGTGAATGCCGCCAGATTCTCCGTTCGGGAGTGGCAGATGGTCACGGTTCCATCAGCGGCGGTCAGGAGCTGGGCCATGGGTTTCCCCACGATGTTGCTCCTTCCAATGACCACGCAGTTTTTTCCCGCAATAGGGATGCTGTATTCTGCCAGCAGCCGCATAACGCCAGCAGGGGTACACGGCTTGAAAGCTGGGCGGCCCGCTGTCAGCCTTCCCACGTTTTCGGGATGGAAGCAGTCCACATCCTTGCCCGGGTCGATGGCGTTTAGGATGGCCCACTCATCCAGGCCCTCCGGCAGTGGGAGCTGGCACAGGATGCCGTCCACGCCCTGGTTCTTATTCAGGCTGACAATGAGGTTCAGCAACTTCCCTCTCGTTGTATCCTCGGGCAGCTCCACAGTTTCGTTGGTGAAGCCGCACTCCTCGCAATCCCTGGCCTTGTTCCGGACATATATCTGACTGGCGGGGTTGTTCCCAACCAGAATTGTGACCAGGTGAGGCGGACGAGCCAGATAGTAGGCCGCATGCATATCGGCAACTTCTTTCCGAATTTGCTGTTTGATTTCCTTGGCGACTCTTGCGCCATCGAGAATTATTGCCATGTCAGTTCTCCTCCAATCTCAGTAAAATGGGCCAAGGAGCCTCTGCTACTTGTAGCCGAGAGGAATTGGCCCGTGCGCAGACCACCGATTCATATTCTTCGTTTTTCCATTCCCGGCACTCGATGCCGTTTTCACAGAGCTAATCGGCTACGAGATGCCGGTGGCAGAAGACGCCTGGCTTTTCGTAGCAGACCAGGGCAATATCCTTTGTGGCATCGGGCAGTTTAGTCTGTAGCTCCCCTACTACCTGTCGGGCAGCCAGGGGAGCCAATACCTCGGCGTTGAAGTGCTCAACATAGTAGTTGTTATCGTGGTTCCTCTTCCATTCCTGAAAAAACGACCACTTCGGGGCCAGCTTCTTGTATTGCAGCCCGGTATACCAGTCTGGAGCCCTGCCGCAGATGCTGACGGAGACGATGTTCTCCGGCAGGTTGCGGAGCAGCGCGAAATATGTGGTGAAAATCATGCCCGCTAATCCTCCTCCCAGAAACGAGTATTGACGTCTGTCCGCTTGCGGGTCTTCCATCCGTCGTCGTCTTGGCTGTTTATCCAAGCCAACCGCAGCAAGCCAACGAGCAGGATAACGCATGCACCCAACATCCCGACACAAGAAAGAATGATTACTCCTTGCACAAAACCCCTCCTTTTCACGTTTGTCGGGATGATATGCACAGAAGCCCAAACCTATAATATTCTTTTTTGTGTTCGCATACAATAGCGGCAATACAGTTTTGGAGGTTTTGAAAATGCACTGGCTTGGATACATAGCCCTCATCGGCCTGCCCCTCTTCCCCGCCCTGTTTCTTTTTGCCACGGCGGCAAAGTGGATGCAGGAGTATTCCTCAAAGATTCTTCGCTGCTCAGTAGAAACCACGGCACAGGTCATTGGAGCGGAGAAAGAATGTGTTCTTAACGAATCGGGGAACAACGGCTCTACATGGCTCCACCCGGTCGTGTGGTTCACCTTGCGCGGCAAGGAGTTTCGAGTCCACTGCGAGGAGCGGATGAATCCCCTGCCCTTTAAGATTGGGGACAAAGTTCCTATCTGGTACAACCCGCTTGACCCTTTTGATGTCCATTTAGAGGGGAAATACAGCGGAAAAATGCGGAATCACACGATTCCCCTAGTGACCGCTCTGGTCTTCGGGCTCGCCGCCGCTGGCAGCGTGATATTTTGCATCCGGTTCCCTCTCTAAAATCAATATCTCTGCCTTCGGACAGACCACATTCTTCTTCCAGCCTGTTTGCGTCGCCACACAAACCGTCCGCGCCTCCGGTCTGGCATTGGAGGTTTGGGGCGGGTCGGCATCATCTTTCCCACCTATCTCCTCGCTTGCGCTCTTGTTATGGGCCTGTTTTCCACAGCAACGTCCCAGGCAGCAATTATAATCAGGAGACCACTTTGGATATAAAGCAAGATAGCCGCAAAAAAGAGGGACGGTCATAATGACCTTCCCTCTTTTTGTATAAAGTCAGCACCCATATCTCCCAAGTTTACTCTCCTGTTTTGTCGCCAGGCAGTCTTCCAGGGTGTCTCCGGTGTCCGTCCGGATACTCCAATGCTTATTTTGTCCATTGAATCTTCGGAGCAGATGCAGCAACCCAGGGTCCTTTTCACCCACCCACAGCGAGAAATTGGGATAGTCCTTCATACCCGGAGCATGAACGAATTTATGGCCACACTTCTCCCGGTCCCCTTTTCGTTCCAGGGTCTCCAGGTCATGCACCCACTGTCGAACGGCCTCCCTCCGAGCAATCATGGCCGGGGTGGGCCAAAATTCATCGCCGTAGTAGTAGGCATCCGGACCAGAGCGGAACGGATTCATATGAAACGTTCGGCATCCGCCCACCTTCGGAAGTATCTCCACAGCTTCAAAGCCGGCACCAAGACCGCTGACGAGCTTCAGAAGGGTATTTTCTGTGTACTCAAAGCCCCTCTGCTGGCTCGTTAACCAAATGCGATGTTTATTACCGTCATCGTTAGGCTTATCATCTGTGATATAATGGCAAGCATCCGCAAGCCCGGTGTACGGCCAGCGATAAATCGCCGGATTCTTGTACCTGCCTCACTCCCCAAAACCTCCAGATATACCGCGTGCCCATCATTCAAATGGAAGGCCGTGCGGATGCGGCAGTTCCTAGCATGCTGGATGTGTCAAGTCCCTGTTAGTCTGTCTCTATCTTGGTTAGTGCATTCCCTTCCAGTTTTCCAATTCGCGTTTCCAGCTCTTCAATCTTTCGCTGTAATTCCCCCTCTTTTTGCCGAGCATCTATACGCTTTTCGACTATTCTAACCAAATCTGTCCAAACGCGCCGGGCAGGAGCTGTAAGGCATCGCAAAAGCCCGCCTACACATCTAAGAAAGAATCTTGCGGTAACAGAAAAAAAGAATTGAAGTTTCTGGATAACAGTCTTTTTAGCTTCGTCCCCGTGACTTTTCCATCGTAAAGCCCCTATCAAGGCTCTTGTAAAAATGAAAAACGCCAGAACGATGAGCAATATAATTGCAAACACTAATAGTGGGTCCCGAAAAAGAAGTCCATCCAAAGTGCGAAACTTTGGTATCTCCTAAGCTTGGTAAGCCCTCATCGGTGTTAAGTTTATTAGTAGTATATAGTTCCCGAAATTTGGCTAAACAGGCACTGATGCTTTTTATGTCTTCCTCACGAAAGGGCTCCCCTTCGGGTACCCTGCGAAATGTGCCATTTTTACCATTTTTAAAAAAAACGTCCCCGAAAAATATCTCCCATGTCTCAGGTCTATCCATTTATCATCTCTTCTTTCTCTTTCCTTCCAAAAATTTCTCCGCAGCTTATGAGGCTGCGGAGAGAACCTATACTGCACTTCTGACAACAAGACTTTCCAACATATTTTCTATTGAGATAGTGGGCTTGTGGTCATCAGTCAATGAACCGACTGCTTCTATATATGCAAATGTATCTTTTGTAAAGTCAATCAATTCTTCCGTGCTTTTTGTTCCATGCTCCTTTAACACCCACTCAATAGTAGCTTGCCCAAAAATTGTTGGCGCAAGAAACTCCTCCTCGTCATAGGGGACTTTTATAAGTCCAAAGCCACGGCTTCCTTGAATAAAGGGAATTCCTTCAATGTAAGGGCCACAGTAGTGTGCGGTTATCGTATCCCTGAAAAGCTTCCTACCATACCGCCCTAACATATAACACTGGCCAAGATACATTAGCTTGTGGAGCTTCACGTAGTCCATATAGTATCTACTATCTCCAGTGGTGCGTGCCTTTTCAATTGAACCATTAACCATCGCTATGGCAATATCAGCCGCCCGGCACATCCATCCATCACCTCCATTTCTCTTTCTAGCCCGACAGGAATGGCGCATTCAGCCCCTGTAAAACCATCCTATGCAGAAAGCTTGTCATCCATAGCTTGTCCGCATTGAGATTGTTTAAGAAGCCAAGCCCCTGTGGTGAACCAGTATAAGCCGTGCATATTGCACAGCATTCTTTCACCGCCGAATCGTTCAGCATTAAAGTTCAAACACATAATTTGTTTTCGTTTTTGCAGAGTAATGACATAATGTGACATTGATTGGAACATTTATGTGCCTAGAACTTATATTCTAATGCTGGACTCTTACCCAGCTTGAAAGCGTAAGGAGGCATAATTCTAAGAATAGGTAAAAAGAAAAGAATCTGAAACAAAACAAAATCAAAAAGCGAAGAAAGTCATTACGTACATACAATATAAAACCTTCTGAGAAATTCTACATCTATATAAAAGCTGTCTTAACAGACAGGCTCATTCACCAGCAACGCTCATTCTCTGCATTATAACCAGTAGAGTATTCCACTTTATAAATGTCATGTGAACAAACTGAAAATTTTCTGGCTGAGACAAATATTTGTTTATCGCTCAAGATATACGTTCGTTTGTCCTCCTATAGCGGACAACTGTCCCCACTATTGAGCGCTGTTCATAAACTGTTCATGCTCTATTCAAAATATACCACAAGTTATTTTTTTTAGCAAGATAAAAAGGCAAATTATTCGCATGTAGCAAGAGTCAAAACAGACAATTTTTGTATTAAGCAAGTGGGCAAAATTCCTTCTCACAACAGCATAATGATAAAAAGCATGGACAAAAGCCTAGATAAATTTGAAAAAGTCACGAAAAATAGCACTATGCACAGGTTCGGCAAATTGCCAATATGTCAGGAAGATAAGGCGTGAGGGGCAGGCTCTGCCCCTCACTTCTTTTCAAAAGTACCTAATAGGTAAGGGAATGCTGTATGCTGTGGCAGACGAGGCCGGTTGGCATGAACTTATTGACATTGCGATGCAACTGAGCGGAAATAGAATTCCCCTAACTCTCAACACTTCACAGCTGTCTGGTTCAAAATAGTGACAGGCAAAAAGAAAGGCCGCCTGTGAGGGATGACCTTTGTTCCGGAATTACCTACTTCCTAATTCTTTTATTTTTCCAAATCGAAACCCATCCCCCGGAGTGAAAATCTCCAGGGGATGGGTTTGTCTTAGAGTGTTGTTTCTTTGTCCTGCGGCGTCAACAGCATCCCAACAGCCGGCAGAGCTTTTGCCCTGTACCGGCTGACCTTCGTAATGCCGGTTTCCTCCAAGAGAATGACTCTTTCGACTCGGTGATTCTTCTTGGGAGTCACCACGCCAACGCCTTGTGCGGACCGCGTGGTTTTCACGGCAAGCTGAGAGGTGTTGAAAACAACACATCGCCCCTCCGTGGTGAGGACTGCCAGGTCCTTATCCTCCGTAATCCAGACAATGGCCGCCAGCGGTGCTTTATCGGAATATGCCCCTGTCAGTTTCCTCCGCTTGGATTGGGTCTGGTAGGCTGAGAGCTCTACCCGCGCGACCTTGCCGTTTTCGAAGAAGAACAAGAGGTTCCCGGAATAATCTCCAGGGATGCAGGCCCACACGGTCTTTTCGTCCTGGGCCATTCCCAGCTTCGACGGCAAGTAATCTCCAAGGGCGCTGGCTTTCGTATCGCCGAACTCGCTCAACCTGGTTTTGTAGCATTGCTGCTTATCGGTGAATACCAGAAGTTCATCCCGGTTATTCGCCTCCCATTGCTGGGACGGTCCGTCTCCCTCCTTATATTTCTGCTCGCTTGCCATCCGTAGAGACAGAGGGGTGATTTTCTTCAAGTACCCCTCCCGGGACAAAAACAGGTTTACTGCATAGTCAGGAACGGAATCGTCTTCGTCGCCAACAGCCTCCTTAGCGTAATTGTAGAGGATTTCCGTACGCCGTGGAGCCCCATGTTTCTTTTTGACCTCCTCCAGCTCCTTGATGATAAGGCGCTGGGTTTTCCTGGCGGATTTAACCGTAGCTTCCAGGCTGGCGATTTCTTTCTCCAGCGCGGCGGTTTCCTTCGTCCGTTTGAGGATGTACTCCTTGTTGATGTTTCGCAGCCGGATATCAGCCACGTACTCTGCCTGTACCTGGTCCAGGCCAAAGCCAGCCATCAAGTTCGGGATGACCTTGGCATCCTCCTCCGTCTCGCGGATAATCTTGACCGCCTTATCAATATCCAAAAGGATAAGGCCCAGACCCTTGAGTAGATGCAGTTTCTCTGACTTTTTCTGGATGGAAAATTGGAGACGCCGCCGGACGCACTCTGTCCGCCAGGAAATCCACTCATTCAGGATGTCACGGACTCCCAGCACCTTCGGCATCCCATGAATGAGGATATTAAAGTTGCACGACTGGCTGTCCATCAAAGAGGTCAGTTTGAAGAGCTGGTTCATGACTTTCTCCGGGTCGGCGCCGCGTTTCAAGTCAATGGCCAGCTTCAGGCCATTCAAATCGGTTTCGTCCCGAATATCCGCGATTTCTTTAATTTTCCCAGTCTTAACCAGCTCAACAGTCTTTTCAATGATTGCCTCAATGGTTGTGGAATAGGGAATCTCGAAAACCTCGATGAGGTTCTCCTTTTTGCTGTACCGCCACTTGGCCCGGACCTTGAAGGAACCTCGTCCCGTATTGTAAATCTCAGTCATCGCGGCAGCGTCATAGAGAAGCTGTCCGCCGGTTGGAAGGTCCGGGGCGGGAAGGGTTGTCATAATGTCGTGGTTCTTGTTCTCCAGCAGGGCAATCGTGGTATCACACACCTCTGCAAGGTTGAACCCGCAGATATTGGACGCCATGCCAACGGCGATGCCCTGGTTCGCTGAAACGAGAATGTTGGGAAAAGTCGTCGGCAGCAAGGTGGGCTCTTTCATGGTGCCATCGTAGTTATCCGTGAAGTCTACGGCATCCTGGTCGATGTCCCGGAAGAATTCCTGCGTGATGGTGTCCAGCTTTGCCTCGGTGTACCGGGGCGCTGCCCACGCCATGTCCCGGGAATATGCCTTGCCAAAGTTTCCCTTGGAGTCCACCAGGGGATGCAGCAGGGCGCCATAGCCCCGGGAAAGACGCACCATGGTGTCATAGATGGCGGCATCCCCGTGCGGATTCAGGCGCATCGTCTGCCCTACGATATTGGCAGACTTCGTTCGGCCACCAGTCAGGAGGCCCATCTTATACATTGTATATAAGAGCTTGCGGTGGGACGGCTTGAGGCCGTCGATTTCCGGAATTGCCCGAGACACAATGACGCTCATCGCGTATGGCATATAGTTGAACTCCAGCATATCGGTGATGGGCTGTTCCATCACTTCGGCCCGGAGGTTCATCACGCCGGAAGTATCGGCCTTTGGCTTACTGCCGGCAGCTTGTTTCTTTTTTGGCACGATAAAATCCCCCCCTTCACGAAATGTCGGCCAAATCGAGGTATCGGTGGCCATTGCTGGCGATGTGGTCCTTCCTCCCTTGGAGGTCGTCTCCCAGCAGCAGGTCAAACACCCGGGCGGTCTTCTCCGCGTCCTCCGGCATGGCCTTGATAAGACGCCGGGTCTCCGGATTCATAGTGGTCAGCCACATCATGTCCGGGTCGTTCTCACCCAAGCCCTTGGAACGGTTGACTTCACACCTCTTCCCTTTCAGTTTGGAAAGAATATCCCCCTTCTCCTTCTCGGAGTAAGCGAACCAGGTCTTGTCTTTACAGGTAATCTCATAAAGGGGAGACTCCGCGATATACACATAACCCTTTTCAATCAGGGTTGGCGTCAGGCGGTAGAGCATGGTCAGGATGAGCGTTCGGATTTGGAACCCATCGACGTCGGCGTCTGTACAGATGACAACCTTGCTCCAGCGGAGGTTGTTCAGGTCAAAGGCCGCGAGGTCTTTGGCCCGCTTGTCCTGAACCTCGATGCCGCAGCCCAGGACGCGAAGCAGGTCGGTGATGATGTCGCTCTTGAAGATGCGGCCGTAATCCGCTTTCAGGCAATTGAGGATTTTGCCCCGGACAGGCATGATGCCCTGGAACTCCGAGTCGCGGCTCAGCTTAACGCTGCCCATAGCGGAATCGCCCTCTACAATGTAGAGCTCCCGGCGGCTCGCATCCCTCGACCGGCAATCCACGAACTTTTGGACTCGGTTGGAGAGGTCCATGCTGCCGGTCAGCTTCTTCTTGATGTTCAGGCGGGCCTTCTCCGCGTTCTCCCGGGACCTCTTGTTAATAAGGACCTGCTCACCAATTTTCTGCGCATCCATGGGCGTCTCGATGAAATAAATTTCTATCTGGGACCGGAGGAACTCCGTCATGGCGTCCTGGACGAAGCGGTTGTTGATGGCCTTCTTTGTCTGGTTCTCATAAGAAGTCTCGCTGGAGAAATCGTTGGTGACTAAAACCAGGCAGTCTTGAACATCCTGAAAGGAGATTTTGCTTTCCCCCTTCGAATACTTCCCCTGCTGTTTCAAATAGGCGTCAATTGCTGAAACAAAGGCTGACCGCACGGCTTTATCCGGGGACCCGCCATGCTCCAGCCAGGAGGAGTTGTGGTAATGTTCCATCACCTGAACACGGTTGCTGAAACAGAAGGATACGGACAGCTTCACCTTATATTCGTTTTTGTCTGCCCGGTCTTTCCCCTGCCGTTCTGTCTCCCAGAAAACGGGAGTGGTCAGGGTATCTGTCCCGGCCAGCTCCGCAACATAATCCTGGATGCCACTCTCGTAGAGAAATTCCGTGGCCTCAAAGGTCCCATCCCCCTGTTGGTTGCGGAATCGAAACAAAACGCCGGCGTTCACCACAGCCTGACGTTTCATGATGTCCAGAAAATACTCTGCTGGGACGGCGATGTCGGTGAAAACCTCCAAGTCGGGCAGCCAGCGGATGGTTGTTCCGGTCTTTTTGCCCTTTACAGTCTCCTTCTTCAAGCCGCCAATATTCTCCCCCCTTTCAAAATGGAGAGAGTATTTGAAACCGTCCCGCAGGACGGTAACATCCATATACTTACTGGAATACTGGGTGGCGCAGGAACCCAGGCCATTGAGACCCAAGGCGTACTCGTAACCGCTGCCATCCCGGCCATACTTGCCGCCGGCATAGAGTTCGCAGAACACCAGCTCCCAGTTAAACCTCTGCTCCTTTTCATTCCAATCGACAGGACAGCCCCTTCCCTGGTCCTCCACCTGAAAGGAGCCATCGGCGAAGCGGGTGACCTGGATTTCCATCCCGTACCCGGCGCGGGCCTCGTCAATGGCGTTGGACATGATTTCAAAGACGGCGTGCTCGCAGCCCTCCAGCCCATCAGAGCCGAAAACAACGCTCGGGCGTTTGCGCACGCGGTCAGCACCTTTTAGCGCGGAAATGGCTTCGTTGCCGTAATCGTGCTTTTTTGCCATGTAACTCACCTCAAAAACTTAATTTGCGCCATATTATATTCAAATTCACAAAATTTGATTCCATAATACCTGATTTGAGCGGGAAACGCAAGTTTTGGATACCTCCTTGGCTTTGATTTTGCAGAAGGAGAGGTGGGCGGGGTGAGTTGATTTCTTCTTCTACCCCGACACTGTTGGACGGACCAAAATCAAACTCCAGCAATCTGCATATAATCCCCCCAAACCTAAAGGAGGATATTATATGCCGGATTTTTGCCATTTAGTATGCGTGACTTCCGTGAACAATAACAAATTCTATGATATGCAGGACCTCGGAAACGGAGAGTTCGAGGCCAAATACGGGCGGATTGGCGCCACCTGCACGACGGTCCATTACCCCATCGGCCGTTGGCACAGCATCTATAATCAAAAGCTGAAAAAGGGATATGTGGACCAGACTTCCTTGGTGTCTGTGGCTCAGGTCAAAACCACAGAGAGGTATAAGCCCATCGAGGACGAAGATGTCGCTAAGCTGATTGCCTATCTGCGGGAAAAGGCCCGTGACACCGTGGCAAAAAACTATACAGTGGCGTCCACACAGGTGTCTGCCGCTATGGTAGCCAGGGCCCAAAACATTATCAACCGCCTGTACAACACGTCAGCCAGCCTCTCTGTGAATGAGTTCAACGACACCCTCATTGAGCTCTTCGGAGTTATTCCCCGCAAGATGAACTTTGTGCCGGATTACCTTGCATCCCAGGCCAGCGAGTTTGCGGGCATCATTCACCGTGAGCAGCAGCTGTTGGACGTCATGGCTGGCCAGGTTTCCGGAGATGTCGTAGAGCAGAAAACGACCGGGAATGAGAATGAGACTGTTCTGGAGGCGTTTGGCCTGGAGTTCTCTCCTGTAACCGAAAAAGACGTGGCCGTCATCAAGAAAGAACTTGGCCCGGAGTGTGCCCACATGTACTATAAAGCATGGCGGGTTGAGAACAAGGCCACCCGGAAAAACTTCAAGGAGTTCTGCAAAGGCAAAGGCCGCCTGACCAAGAAACTGCTCTGGCATGGAAGCCGTACCGAAAACTGGTGGGGCATCCTGCGGTCCGGGTTGGTTCTCCGTCCCACGAACGCCATCATCAATGGCAAAATGTTTGGTTATGGCCTGTATTTTGCCCCCAAAGCACGGAAGTCCGTTCGCTATACTTCCCTGCGCGGCTCCACTTACGCCCACGGAAGCTCCAGCTTCGGGTTCCTGTCACTCTATGAGGTAGCCTACGGGAAGCCCTACGACGTCTCCGACAATTGCGGATGCGGGGATATGACCTGGACAAAGCTGCAGAAGGTGGCCCCTGGCTGCTGCTCTCTGCACGCTCACGCCGGCCGGGCACTGGTGAACGATGAAATCATTGTTTATCGGGAGGACCAGACCACCATTAAATATCTGGTGGAGCTAAAGAGCTAATAGAACGGGACCCGACGTTTGTCGGGTCCCGTTCTATTTTTCCGGCAGAAGATGCTGTGCCATCATAAACTCCAAATCATCCACCGTATGTCCCCGGAACTCAATGGGCCATTGCCAGCCGCCAGCGTGGTGGTGCCCATCTTCGTCCCAGAGAGAGATTTCAAAATAATCACGGTCCACATACAGGGCCGCCGTCAGACCGCCGCCCTCCGCCTTTGCCAGCAAAAGCCGGTCCTCCGAAATTTCGGCGGCCTCGTACAGAAGCTCCCGTCCACAAGACAGCAGCAGTTCGGCATCCTGGCCGTAGCTGCGCGAAAACGATGAGTCGAAAACCCGGAATTTATAGTCCGGCAGAGAGCCCCTCAAATGGGACAGCTCTTCATTAGATACATGTGGAATTTTTTCCAAGAAAAATCGCCTCCTCCGTCCCGGGGAACCCCCAGGACATTTATGTTTTAATCGTATGCGGGGAGACCGGAAAAAATTTGTCAAAACTACCGTCCTTCCCGTGATAGGATTTCTGAGGCTTGCATATAATACCTCATTAAGCAAAACCCAACAAAACTTTTAAGGAGGATGCGCTGCCCTATTGTGAACGGGAGCGCCATTTCATCATGAAGACTGTTTCTGTGAAGGATATCACTCTCCGCAAGTCCACCATGGACGTTCTGGACGAACTCGGCAAGGCCCTTGAAACCACCTGTGACGCCGCCAGCGCCCTTTATGACTGCAACGGTGAGGGCCTGTTTGATGTGCCCGGCGCCGGCGAGGTCCTGCTGACCTGCGAGAGCATGATTTTTACCCTGCGGGCCATCATGTTCACTGTTGTGAATAACGACCTCGGTGATGACCTGATGTCCGGTGTTATCGCCATGGTCAGCGACGTCGTGGAACTGCGTAACCTGGTTGCGGATGACCTGGATGAAATCCTGGGTGATACTGACAGCATCATCGAAGAATCTCTCAGCGACCTGGACGACGCCTTCACCATCTGGGTTCCCATTGACGCGGCGGTAGAAATTGACGGCGAACCCATCGACCTGGTTGACTACCTGGATGAGGAAGAGGACGGCGAAGTTCCCATCGACATTCTGCCCGGCGAACTGCTGGCCGTGGATGGCTGCCACGTTGACCTCAGTGAGTGTGAGCCCGGCGAGGAGTATGACCTGCTCGACTTGGACGATGAGGAAGGCAGTGAGCTGCCGGATGATTCCTTTGTTCTGTGGGTTCCGAGCAGCTCCGACATCCTGTGGGACGGCAAACCCTGGGTCCCGAAAGAGGAAGCCCTCGACGATGAAATCGGGCTGGTAGTCGGCACTGACACCGAGCTGAACATCGATGGCTGCGACATCGACCTGACAGAATGTGAGCCCGGCGAGGAATACCGGTTTGAGGACGGCATCGTCGTTCTGGCAGACTCCTTCGTGCTGCGGGTGCCGTTTGACGCCGAGATTGTCATCGGCGACACGGTGCTGGAAAAGAACGATGAGTTCAACGAAGGCGGCTTCGTCAGCCTGATTCTGACTGCTGATGTTGAGCTGACCGTGGACGGCGTTGCCGTTGGCCTGAGCGGCTGCGAACCCGGCGGCGAGTACGACGCCTCCATCGAAGATGCCGGCTGAGAATATTACCCCGCCCGAAAGGGCGGGGCTTTGCTTTGGCAAAAGAAAAACTTGGATGAGTGAGGAATGGCCCCACACTTCCCGACACAGTTTCGTGCGGCTTTCTCCCATCTGTGTCGGGCCTTGAGCCATCCCAGCGTACCCATGGCCCACCTATCCTTGTCAAATCAGAAAGACCCAGCCCCATCCAAACAGGACAGGGCTGGGTCTCTCATATGGCGATAGACAATGCTTCTTCCCGGCACCCGGCTCTCCTAGTCTGGTGAAATACCTGGAGCAACCCTGTATCCAAATCCCTGGGCGGTTCCCAAAGGTTCCCCTTGAGCTTCTTGAGGGAAAACTCCCAGGGGTCACACTTGCCCGTCTGCACGGAGCGAAGTCGGAATCCCTCCTGCACCGTACACTCCGCGACATAGTATTCCCGGTCGAGCGCATCCAGAAAAATGTCTCCCTCGAATACAGGGACTCCTTTCCACTCGCTGGGCTGATGAGACTGCATCCAATTCTCCTGCGTCCTCTTTGTAAGCAGCTCCCATTTCGTATCGATGTATGTCCACGAAAACTGAGACAGCGTATCTGGGTACACACTCCGGGCAGACACGGAACCAAGTCGCTTTCCCGGCGTCCCAAGGCACAGAATTGGCAGTTGAGCTCTGGCGCCCGGCGGTGTTTCCATTGGAATTTCCACCAATTGACCTGTAAGCCATTCCCCCTTTACAACCGTTCCATCCTGCCGGATAACCCTCTTTCGGCTGCCCGGACAGCTGTGGAATCCGCGGTAGAGTACCCGATTGCTAATATAGTACACCATGTTCCTTTCCTCCTCACTTCATAAATTTCCTATTGTGTGTTTGGAGGAATCTTATGCGCCAATCGGGAAAGGTATTCTGGAAAGGAACTTCTTTTGACGGAGGGAAATGCTCTGTGCTAATATGCCAGGGACGAAAGTTGTTTTTCACGCTCCTGCATATAATAAGGATATAAAAATCACAAGAAGTGGAGGGCGCAGGTATGGCGAATGCGAAACGCTATAACACGGCAACTTATGAGAAAAAGCTGGGAACAGTCATGACCCGGCTTGGCATCGACAAATTCGATTATGACTACACCCGGCGGGCTGCCTGGGTGACCTTTACCTACAAGGGGCAGGAATATCGCTTTGAGCACAGCATCGACAGCGCCGCCGCTCATGGGCACCCGTTGTCTTATGGTTCCGACGCCTTCTGCCAAATCGTCCTGACTCTGGAGGACCTTGCCCGGGCATCCAACAGGGGCATCTATGACCTTCAAACCTGGGTAGAGGGTATTCTGAAATCCCTACCCTGCCATGTTCCAGTTCCGGACTGTTTCGCCACCTTGGGGCTCACCCAGACCGGAACCACGGCGGATGACATCCAGAAGGCGTTCCGGGCAGCGGCGATGGATGTGGACCAGACCAACGGCGCAGGCAGCGAAGAAATTCGGCGGCTGTTGGAGGCTAAGGAGGAGTGCCTATCTATTGTTTCGCAGGAAGTGTGAAGTATTTCCCCCTCCATCCCTAAGAGCACATTCTTCGCTCAAAAAGATTCGTTGTTTTCTTGCCTGATATTTTTTGATAGCAGTGCATATAATAGTCAGACAATGGGATAGGGGTGCGAGGTGCTGGTGAACTCCAGTAAAGCCGCTCGACACGATAGCGTGGACGATAAGCAGCCCATCTAACCCATCTTTCACGAAAGTAAAGGCCCTAGCCGAAAGGCTAGGACCTTTGCCTTTTCAGCTTCATTGAGGCAAAAAGACCAGCCCCTCCATAATCGGATAGGGCTGTTTCGCATTCTGGACGGCTCTGGGGCGCGTCTGACGGTCTTACCCGCCTTGGGATACTACCCTACCCTTAAAACGCGCTCAGGGGACGTTCTGGCGGTCTCTGCGGCGGTTTTTGGGATTTGCCATCGCATCCTCGATGGCTCCGTCTACCCTGTCCTGGGCGGCATCAGAGAGTTCTCGGTACTGCTTCAGCATCCTCTCCTCTTTCGGAGACAGCCGGACGGGGCGCTTGTATCCCTCAAACCCCAAAAAAACAGACAGGTCTTCCCCAAAATAGTCCGCCAGAATTTTCAACGTCCGCAGGGATGTCCGGCTGGAGTCTCGGCTGCGGATGTTATACAGCGTATTATATGGGATGTCGGTCTCTGCTGCGATTTCCTTGAGGTTCTTGCCCGCTCTCTTTACGAGCTGCTCCAAAACTGCGCTAATGGTGGATTCGGATTGTTGGACCGCCTGGCTCACGGGAGACTCCCCCTTTCCGTGTTCACTGAGGAAATTATACACGAAAGTCATGCTGGTGTCAAGAATCCCCAATTGGCAAACGGGAAAGCAAAGATGTTCCGCTTGTCTCCAGTTGACAAATGAAAATCCGAGCGGAAGGGCACTCCTGCCGGCCACTTTCCAATTGCCAATTGAGAATCGACGAGAGGGCGCTTCTCTTCCCTGTGTCCCCCGATTGGCAATTGGGGGACAGTGGATGCGGGGCTGTTTCCCCTGCTTCCCCAATTGTCAACTGGAGTCGTTCTCTCACCCCGGTTGCCAAATGAAAAACCACCCCTCGCTTTCGCAAAGGAGTGGTCATTCCATTTTCCCGGATATGCTTTGGTTGTACAGCGAGTGCAGCGCGTATGCCTTTGGATTGGCAACGGTCCCAAATCCGATTTGTTCTGCTACCCTCTCCCCTACTCTCATAATATCCTCGTTGTCCAGCTGGAGAAGGCGGGCTATCATCTCTTCCCGGCTGACCCTGATTCCACTGGAGATGTAGGGCCGTCCGGTTTGTATGTAGTCGACGATGTAGTCTACTAGGGCACGTTCTCTGGGTGGGATGTCCGGGTCAATATTTTTTCCGTAGCACTCGTCGGTAACTCCGTACCATTCATAGAGTTCTGCTTGGAGTTCTTCTCTCGCCATCAAATCAATCTTATCAATTTCTTTCAAGAGGGCGGTACGGTTCCAGGAGGAGAGAAAGGGTAGATATGATTGATGGTTGTCCAAAGAGTTAATAGAAGAGGTGTTGATAGGTACGGTGATTTTAGTAGTGCCCTTCTTTTCCGCCCCCGCCAAAACGTGACCCCCAGTTACCGGACTTGCCGAAGCGGGACTTGCATCTGCGAGACTCGCAGGAACGGGACCCCCTGATACGGTACGTGCCGAAACGGGACACGCTGAAACGGGACATACTTCTTTCCTTTCGATTCCCTTTGTATCGTCTGGATTTGTGTTCAAAACGTACTGATTTCTTTCAAATTCACGGTTTTTGCGCTTGATAACGGTTATATAATTCAGTTCAAGGAGCGGGTTGAAGTATCGGTAATATGTCCCTTTCAGGATGTTTAGTTCCCGAAGTATTTGGTCTCTTGCCGGGAACGCTACCTCTCCGGCCCCGGTGAAGGCCGCGAGGTAAGCATATATACCCTTGGATTTAATATCAAGGCGGGCGTCGCACATGACCATTTTGGGAATCTGACCGTAGCCGCCGCCCAAAATTCCATCGGCGAGGATAGTATTGCGAATTTCCTTCCCTTTTGGCGTTCTTGGAGGTTCCAAAAAGAACTTCTTGGGCCGCTGGGTCAGACAATAGATGTTATTGGAGAACTTGTTGCCGGGAGTGTGAACCTTCTTTACCTCAACGTAACCCGTCTCCACAAGATGTTTCATACGGGTCGTGAAGGATTTGTCCCCGATTTTGAGGTGGGATTTGATGGTCGATACGGCCGGATACGTCTCATGGTCATTCCCGGAGAGACTGCACAGGTATGCGTACAATGCCTTATCGGACAGCTCCAGGTCGGTATCCTGCATGGCGTACTTAGGGACGATGCCGTAGCCCCTGGCCCGGATGCCCTTTGTCCGCAACACTTCTGCCCAATCTGTTTGGATATATGCCTGCTCTTTCTCCATCGAGGTCCCACCTCCCCTCTCTTCTGTACTTGGTCAGGGTTAGTTCTTGATGGTCTTCCATGCGGTCAGGACCAGAACACCGCGTTTCTTGCCAATTTTTTTCATAATCGTGGGCGAGAGAGATTCTGAATTTCCTTCTTGAAAAAGAAGATTGGGGCAGTTGACACTCCAGGCGCGGATGTAGTCCTGAAGCCCTTCTTCATCAATTCGCTTTGCCTTATAATCGTCCACCAAAGAAATGATGTCGTTTGCCAGAGATAAATAGGTCGTGTGATATAGTGACAGCGCCATATCCAAACCCTCCCAAAACACATGATGTACTTATTTTAAGGGAGAATGGGATGAATTGTCAATCCTTTTTCGGTGAAATTTGATGTAATTTCAATTGATTTTCGATGAAATTTCATAGGATGGTGGAAAACCATGTGAAAAAAGTGGAAAAATCGACGCAATTTTCATGAAAAAAACACGAAAAATACGATTAAAAAATGTAAAGGAAAACAACTTGACGGTGGTTCGAAAAAGGTCCCGTCCAGCCACCCCTGGACGGGACAAAAAACAGTTGTAAAATAAAATTCCTTTACAAGTTCTGAAAATAGCAGCTTTCAGAACAAAGGTTCGTTCGACAATCCTTTTTCCGCTTGGGGCTGCATCACTCCCTCCCCTGCTGGGTCAGTTCTGCCAGACAGTCCTCACAAAGCAGGTCTGTGCTGGTGAATCCGTACTTCTTCCTCAGCTCGTCCTCATCAAGGGGCTCCGGAGCGGGACCGCCGGTGAGCGACTTGAAGTAAGCCCGTTCATAAGCGTCGCTTTCGGGCAAAAGATGAAGTTCCTCTGTGGGAAAGGTTTTTCCGCACTTGCTGCATTTTCCTTTGGTTTCCATACGCAAAATAAACCGGAAATATATCCGGTCATACCTCCTATTGTAGTTTGGCATCTCGATGCTCTCATCATACAGGAGTTTTATGGGGATGTCAAACAAAGTACAAAAATTTTTTAGCGGCGAAAAGAAAAATAGAACCAACCGGAAAAAGAAACCCCTCCCCGCTGCCGGAACAGCAAGGAGGGGTTGTATTATCAGGTTCTCTTGAGCAGTTCGCCCTGCCGGCAATATTCGTTGAACAAGTCGAGCATCATGCCATAGTCCCTGTAAAATACATAGGAGCTTATGGCACCATTTTTGATGTCTGGAGCGTACCCAACCAGGTGGTTGTTCTCAAACTTGAGGGCCACTTCCTGGCCGTCCACCATCATATGAACTTGTCTGTGTTCAACGCCGTTGTTGCCAAGCGCCAAGGGCACAGCGAGACCATCCTCGGTGATGACGTGAACATAGTCTTCGCTGGCCCGGGCTTCGGCGTCGTACTCTTCTGTGAGTACCGGGTCGAAGATTTCGCCGTTGTATGTTAAGCGTGGGTCAAATCTCCAGTAGTTCTTTGCCAGCCACGGAAGGGATATGGCCACCAAGACCAGACAGATGATTGGTTTGACAAGTTTCCTCATGAAAGAATTCCCCCAAAATATGATTCCCTTGTAGAAGGTTGCCTGATGTTATGCAAGAGGCTACAAGACGATTACTGCAAGAGAAATCCTATCAAAACACTAGCGTTTTGTCAAGACGAAGGATTACTTCAGCCAGTCAGGCGTCGGGTCCGCCGTATCCCAGTCCTCCTCGCTCGCTTGTGACAGCGCGGCAGCAGGCACAGAGGAAGAGTATTTCGTGCGGGCCTCCACAATGGGAATTTCCTGAGTGAAGTTCGCAGAGTTGAGGATGGTCCGAACGGTCGTCATTAGGCCGGCGTCAATTACGCAGTGGCAAGAGCCTTTGTTTAGCAGCAGCTTGCAGTTCGGCTGCTGGTTCAGGATTTCATCCAGCTCGGCGTAGGTCACAATCATGCAGGCGGGGGCTTTTCCCGGGAAAGCCTTCCCCACCTCCCGCCAGTCTGTGAAGATATACAGACCAATGGCGTCACCAATGGGAGTTGTAAGGAAGGGATAGCCATTCGCCGCGTCATCCTCCACCGCAATCAGGAAGTCGCTGGAGGCCATCCTCTCTGCCCACTGACGTTCGGCGGCAGCATTCCCCTTCTGTGCGAACGCGGTCTGAAAGTAGTAGAAGATGGACCCGTTCAGGTTTCGGTTCAGCAGGATGTGGTCAGGGGTGGGGTGCCCGTCGTAGTTGGGAAGGTCCGCGAATTGGGACAGCGAGATGGGAATGGTATCGTCCACCCGAACAGATACGGGACCAGCGGCGAAGAATCCCTTGATTGCATCCTCCACATCTTCCGAGGGGAAAGTTTGGATACTGGTTTCATACCGTTCCCGCCAAAACCTGTCCTGGGCGGCTTCCGCCTCCGCGCGTTCTGTATAGGCCAGCATCTGGTATTCGCCGTCGTGAACACGAATGAATGGAACTCCAAAAACGGATTCCAGGTAGAAGAGGGGCGCCCCCTCTTTGATTTTCTCGATGAGCAGCTGGCGGCCCTTGCTCTCAGGCTTCAACGCATAGGGAATCAGGCCAGAAAGACCAAATTCCTGATAAATAGCTTGCAAATTAGCCATTTTCAATCTCCTTTCGCAATTGTTATACCTTATATAATATGCGAATCAGGGAAAGCTGATTTGCAAAGAAAACGCCGGAGGAACTTTCGTTCCCCCGGCGCCTGGTTTACACGAGATTAAGAAGCCCGTCCATCCTGCCCATCCATTCTTCCCATCCAGCTTTGGTGAGCGGACGACCGCACCACCGGCAATATCTGGGTTCGTAGTTACCGTACCCAAACGGGCGGCAGCCAGCGCAACGCAGGCATTCTTCCCACTCGTCTTTTGCCGTTTCCAGCTTGTTTTTAGGAGCGGCCGGCAGATGGATGGCCTTGTCGTCCCAATACTGCGATGCGCCTACTTTTCTCGGGGTCGTTCCATAGGCGGCAATCCAATCCGGAAGAGATTCGTTGATGGCATCGAATAACAGGCCACACTCCTTGCAGGCAGCGATGGCCTCGTCCAGAAGCGCTCCCTCCCTGCAGGTCCAGAGAATCAGGCCAGCGCCGCTTCCCTGCGCAGCCTTGGCACGAGCGATGACGTCCCAGTTAGGGGCAACGATTTTCGTGGCTTCTGTGTGAAACAGGCAACCATCAAAATCGATAGCGATGGCCCTGCGGAGCGGGGGGCCAGGGTCCTTCCCGGATATCATCCACGCATTGTACTCATCCTGAGACATCCCCAGGAAATCCCGCAGTGTGGTGCCGGTTTCGTGTGTGTGCCAATACTCGACCTTCTCGTCCATGGTGGCGGTTTCGTAGATGAATTCGTCGGCGATTTTACTCATATGCTTCTCCTTTTGTATCAAGCGGTTCTTGAGGGGTGTTTTCGGCAAAATAAAAGTTTAGCAAAAGGGCTCGTGTGGGAAAAATTTCCAATTTACGAAAAGAACATTTTCACAGTTTGTTCATGTAGAGCCTATTTACACAACCTTAATTTACCATAAACATCTTGAGGGGTCAATCCACCACATCCTCTGTACGGTGCTGAGAACTTCCTGGTGAATGTCTTCGATGGACCGCAGTTTTCCGGCGTTTGCGCACCGAATGATACGCCAGCCACTGTGGGTAGCGGTATCCAGGGCTGCCATGCGGCATTTTGCCTGATAGCCTACATCGGTTTCATGAATATCGTGCTGGACTCCAGCCTTGCCAGCTCTCTCAGCCGCAATTTTCACAGAAATCTCCGTAGGGACATCCAGATAGATGACCAAGTCCGGGGCCGGGAGTCCGATTTTCCGGTACTCAAAGTCGTAGAGCCAGTCCAGGAAGACGCGGCGTTCACCATCCGGCAGCTTGCATCCCTGGTGGATGGCATTCGAGGTCGTGTAGCGGTCGGAAATGACTAGCCCGCCTTCTTCGTAAAACTTGCCCCACCCGGTCTTGTAGGACGCAAACCGGTCCGTAGCATAGAACATCGAGGCCGCGTAGGGGCCTACATCGCTTGGGTGTTTCCCGAAGTCGCCGCGCAGGTACATTTCAAGGGGTACAGCGGCCGGCATTCCGTAGCACGGAAAGCTGAGCTGCTGAAGTTTGCAGCCCTCCTTTTCGATGGCCTCACAGAGGAGCCGGGTTTGGGTTTCCTTCCCGGAGCCGTCTGTGCCCTCCAGAACAATCAATCTGCCCTTATGCATTATTGCAACCTCCCATTAGTGAATATTGAGCGAAGAGAATGCCTTCCGCAGGATGCGGAGCGTCTCGTCGTTCAGGGTTGTAGCGTCATTGCCAATCTTGGCCCTCCCGGAGTGAATCATGTCATCCAGGGCGGCAAGGAAGCTGGATGCAGTCGTTCGCTTCAGCAGGACCATGTTGACGGCTTCCGCTTGGCTTTCCTGAATATAGTGCTTGGGAGACCAGTTCATACTGCCGGACAGGGCAGAGAAACGGACCACCGCGCAGTGGGGCGAGCTGGAAACCTTCTTCACGCCGGGCAGTTTTGCTTCGCGGATTTCCGCCACCAAGTCCTCCCGGGTAGCAGCCAGGCAAGATTGGGCGGTCTTTTCTGCTTGGAGCAGTTCCTCAAAATTTTTGCTGACCATAAATAATTCTCCTTTTATTGCTTGTTAGATGCATTGTATGCAAACCAGCAAAAAGAGATTCCGCCAGGGTTTGGTTTGACAACGGGAGAGCGGGCGGTGGGTTTGGATTGGCCGCATTTTGCCCGACACAGAATAGGAATTTTCCCCAAAGCTGTGTCGGGCCTCTTGCGGGTAAAACAAAACCACCCTTCCCATCTCTTCTTGCCAAATCAAAACCCGGAATTGATTTCTGAGGGCTTGCATATAACGAGTCAACATTATTTCAGGCACACATTTTGCAAAAGGAGAATCGTCATGAAAAAGGTTATCTCATTTATCCTGGCACTGACCCTCTGCTGCTCCTTGTTTGTGAGCACCGTTTCCGCTGTGGAACCCACCGAAGGGTTCGAGCTTCCCCTGGCAGGCACGACCGGCTATGGGATTATCGACCTGGTTCTGCGTTCCGGAGACAGCTCCACCAGTGAGAAGCTTGGAAGTCTGCCGGCAGGAGAGGCATTCACAATCCTGGAGGAGGGAGCAAACTATTTCAAAATCCGCACCCTCCGTGGGAATGAAGCCTGGGCGAGCAAAACCTATACTATGGTGAATCTCCCCGACCTCATCCCCAGCATCCGCTACAACGCTACCAACAGTTATGACGCAATGTATCGCAGCTGTGGAAAGGCTATTCCGGATGTTACCGGAAAGGCATTCTATACCGCAAAAACCCCAAACGAAAAGCTGGGCTATGAGGAGTACAACATGCCTGTGCTGTATGCCATGGCGAAGAAAATCGCTGCTGCCCAAGCTATCGCCCTGGCCGATGGCCGGACTCTGGTCCTCTACGAGGGGTACCGCCCTCTGCAGGTTCAGCAGACCGTCAACAGGGGCCTGAATACCTTAATGAAAAGCGACCCCACCGTAAACAAGGCCGTGGCCAATTCCGGTTGGAGCAAAGGGTGGTTTATTGCAAAATCGGTGAGCAACCACCAAAGAGGATGTGCTATTGATGTCACCCTTGCCACAGTGGCAAATTTCACCGAGGCTGTCATTGATGGGCAGACCGTGAAGATTCCCGCCGAATACGAGGAAATGAAAATGCCTACGGCCATGCACGAGCTCAGCCCGGCAGCCGCTTCTATGGCATACGGCGTGGACTCCAAGTCCGCTGCCGCCTGGCGGAAGGTTCCCGTTGCGGGAACGATGACGGACGCCGCGAAGCTGCTTCGCGGATATTGTGCAGATGCCGGCCTTTCCCCTCTTGCGAGCGAGTGGTGGCATTTCAACGACCTGGATGCCGGGTCTGCCACGAAGTCCGCCGGAACCGGTGACTTCGACATTGCAGGTAACGCCAGCGTTGCGCTTGGATAAGCCGGGTGTGGAGAAGGAACCGTTCGGGGGTTCTTTTCCGCTCTGGCAAAGTGCGAATTTGGCGATGATATAGCAGGTATAGGAACTTTTTGGACAAAAGGAGAACAAAATGAAAACTATCGCTAAGAAGACCTTCAGCATCTATCGCAAACTTGCTACCGGCAAATGGTACCGGCGCATCTTTCTGACGGCCCTGTCCGCCTTCGTCCTTGTTTGGGGCGTGGGCACCGCCGCCAGCATTATCCGCGATTTCGTGGCCTACCATACCTGGGCCTGTCTGACCGCCTTGTTTGTCGGTGTCAACGTTATGCTCAGCTGGCAGAAGCTCTTCTGCATCTGGAAGAATCTGACTGTTCTGGCCGATGATGCCAGGCCGGCTGCAACTTCTCAGAGTGCAAGCGATGTTGCTGCCGAGTTTGCCGCCGCGGTGAACGCTGGAGGGATTGAGGAGGTTTTTGAGGACTGACGCCTGCTAAGGGGCCCGGGGAAAATCCCCGGGCCCCTCCTTCTTGAATCGGATTCCCTAAAACCGCATACAATCAGCTAAATTCTCACTGGGAAAAATTTTGAAAAGGAGATTTTGCATGGAAAAATTAGCTCGTGTGAAGGAACTAATCGCCCAACTGAGGCTGGAGGATGAGGCATACTACGTGGAGGATAATCCCCGGATTTCCGACAAACAGTACGACGCACTGTTCGATGAGCTGGCCGCCTTGGAGCGTGAGACTGGCGTTATCTACGCCGGTTCCCCCACGGCAAGGGTTCAGGGTAAAGTCTTGGACAGCCTGCGGTCGGTCCACCATACCAAACCGATGCTGTCGGCGGACAAGACGAAAGACATCCAGGAGGTCGAGAAATTTGCGTGCGAGGCATGGAAGGCTGCCTTCGACAAGAGAGTTGTTGTCAGCTGGAAGCTGGATGGACTCACTCTGGTCATCCGGTACAAGAATCGTGTGCTGGTTGAGGTAATCACCCGCGGCAACGGAGAAGACGGCGAGGATGTCACGCATAACATTGCGGCGATTTTCGGTATCCCCAAGCAGCTGCCCGCTTATGCCCCTTCCTATGTGGAGGTCCGCGGCGAGTGTGTGGTGTCCTGGGTAAATTTCCAGGAAATCAACGATGGGGTTGAAGTCCCCTATTCCCACCCCCGCAATCTGGCAGCTGGCTCTGTCCGGCTTCTGAACCCGGAGGAAGCCAAAACCCGGCGGCTCCAGTTTCTGGCTTTTGAACTGGTTAAGCCGAAGCCCGTGCTGATTTCCGACTCGTATGAAGCGATGGAACAGCTTGGTTTCGACGTGGTCCCCCATTCTGTCGTCTCCGCGGAGGATGTTGTGGAGGCGGTTAACCAGTATGAGCCCGAGAACTACTCTCTGCCCGTCGACGGACTCATTGTTGAATACAACGACAAGTTATTTGGAGAGAGTCTGGGCGCCACCGGGCATCATGAGCGATGCCGCATCGCACTCAAATGGAAGGATGAAACCTACCCCACTAAGTTCCGCGGCGTGCTGCTTCGCCCCACACGAACGGGACGCGTCAGTCTGACTGCCCTGTTTGACCCTGTGAAAATCGAGGGTTCGAAGGTGACCAAGGCCACGCTCCATAACTACGATATCTTCAGCAGTCTGGAACTGGGTGTTGGCGATACCCTGCAAGTGTACAAGGCGAACAAAATTATCCCGGCAATCGATGCGAATGAAACAAAAAGCGGCACATACAAGCTGCCTGAGACCTGTCCCTGCTGCGGGGACAAGCTGGAAGTCAGGAAGGTTGAGAAGACGAACTTCCTGGTCTGCCCGAACTCCGACTGTTCCGCGAAGCATGTCCGAATGTATGAGCACTTCTGCGGCCGGGGCTATATGAATATCAAAGGTCTCTCCGGGTCCACCTTGACGAAGCTGGTGGAGAATGGATTCATCACGAGCCGCCGGTCCATCTATTATCTGAGTGAACATAAAGATGAAATTGCGAAGCTGGAGGGCTTCGGCAATCGTGCGATTGAGAAACTCGTTGCCGCCGTAGAGAAAAGCCGGGATACCACCCTGGCTCCCTTCCTGGCCTCGTTTGGTATCACCATGGTTGGCCGTCATGCTGGCAAAATCTTGGAGAAGCAGTTTGGAACACTGGACGCGCTGCTTACCGCGGTGGACAGCGGGTTCGATTTCTCTGTAATCAAAGACTTTGGCCCCATGCGGTCTCAATATCTGCGGGAGTTTTTTATGAACGAGAAAAACCGCGAAGGTGTTTTGGAGATTGCCGCCGAGGTGCGCTTCAAGGAGACCACATTTTCTGCTCCCAAGGCTGGGGACAATCCCTTCGCCGGGAAGACAGTCGTGGCAACTGGCTCGTTGGAGAAGTTCTCCCGGGACGGCATCAATGAGTTCCTGGAGTCCCTGGGAGCAAAGTCCAGTGGGTCAGTCTCCAAGAAAACGGACTATGTTGTGGCAGGGCCTGGCGCCGGGAGCAAGCTGGCAAAAGCACAGGAATTGGGAATTCCCGTCCTGAGCGAGGAAGAGTTCCTGACCATGGCGAATGGCTAAGAAAAGGCGCCCCTTTCCTTCTGGATTGGGGCGTTCTTTTTTGACGCGGTGACAAAAATCAAATTTTCGCGGCTTGCATAACATAAGGAAAATCATTTTTTGGAGGTGTGGTTATGGATTTCATAGATGCATATAACAGCAAACTTACGGAATCAAGGGCGAGGCGAGATGCCAACAACCCCAAGAGAACGGCTGTGCAGCCTCCCCGGGCGCCCCGTGCCCCATTGGAGTACCGCCTGCCGACAACTCCGGTATACCGGCGTCCCCTGTGGTTCTAAGCCTGGAATGAGTTTCTGCCGGTTCGCATATCATAAGGGCAGAATATTGATTTGGAGGTGCAAGTAAAAAAATGGCCACTGAGGTCAAGGTTTCTATGCGAAGGGCAACTCCGTCTGGGGTTTCCTGCAACAGCAGCCGGCCCATTGTGGTTTGGGGACAACCCGTGACACAGGAAACACTGGATGCACTTGAGAGTGCGCTGTGTGAGGCCCGAGAGCTTTACAACGACCAGGCGTTCGTGAAAGGGCAAAGCAGCATTATCACTGAGGTCTGCAACGGCCTCTTCGGCAGCAACTGGGATTTTGTCGTACAAGGCGGCGAAGTCAATTTTTGAATTTCTAAAGGAGGAAATTTTTATGGGAAAGGTCATCATTGTTCGGCTCAAGAAGCCTGCTGAGGAAGTAAATTCCGCTGGCACCCGGCCCAATGAGGCAGCGCCCCAGGGCATCTCCGATGTGGAGGTCGCGATTCTGCATGAGCGTGTCGCCTCCCTGTGCGAGAAGAACAACCGCGTTTCTGGCCAGGCGCAGCGCATCATGAGTATGGGCGACGATGTGTTTGAGCCCGATACGGCGGTGGGACTGCTTCAGCGCATTGCGGTGCTGGATGGCATGGCTACCGTTCTGAGCAGGAAGTTGGAGGATATCGGCTTTGCCGGGCACGCCATCCAGACCTGCCGGGGCATCCAGCAGAATGCGGAACGGATGTACGGCGACCTGAAGCGGCGGCTTTCCGGCGAGGGATAAAGAGCACACCCCCTGTCCAATGGACAGGGGGTGTTGTGCATTAAAAAATCACTCCATCAGCCACGACGAAATGACCCGTTCGATAGTCCTTTGCGAGGATTGTATTCGGGTTCTGCTTCACGGCAGTCTTGAGGGCATTGAGCCTTTTGTAGGCCCGGTCCTCTATGGCAAGGGCGTCCTGCATGGATGCCCCGTTGTCTCGGGCGCTGCTGAACTCTCGGTCGATGATTGCCCTCTCATGGCTGACCATATCCTTGTACAAAATTTCGGCCACCCCACCATCGCCTGCCAGGACATTGACTGTCACAGGGGCAGGACGCAACATCACATCCACCCCGCCTTCTCAAACACCTGACCGGCCAGAGCTTCCATATACCGGGATTCAATCCGCAGACTAGACAGGCAGGAATCGTCCTTGGAGGCTTGACCAAGCATGATATACCCAGCAAGCGTTCCGTTACACACAAAACGGTGGGTGATAACGTATAGTGGCCAGCCGCCGTCCAAGTTAAGAACTTCGTGGTCTGCACTGAATGTTGGTTTATGGATTGTCTCGCGCAGGGCAGCTGCCAATCCCCAACATTGGGCCTCTGCGAGCCCGTTCTGACGAATCTCCATGAGTGTTTTGTCTGCTGAAAAGACGGCGATAAAGCCGCCAGCCCGAACCAGTGACAGAGTTGTATCCGCAAACTCCGAGAACGCGTCCCGGCTAGGCTTATACGGAATAGCAAACAGGTACTTCTGCCCGTCTCCCATTTCACCTATGCCAAGCTCGAAGGGGTCGTTCTCCTTGAGCCCCATTTGTTTGCGGAGCTCCTTGGGGAACACGATACGGCCCAAATCGTCCATTCTGCGGACGATTCCTGTTCTTTTCAACATTTTCCTTCCTCCTTTTCCTGCGGAATCATGTCCCCGAATACGAAATTCCCCGCCCGAATGGGACCGATGAACTTTTCCTGGATAGCTCCCGCAATATAGACGGCGTGTTTGAGGCCGTAAATGACCTGTTCCGTCTCGGACGGAGAGAGGGCCCCATAACTTGTTGTCTGAATTTCCACCCCGATGGGCTTGTACTCGCTGTCGCAGCGGATGTACATATCTGGCGTGTACTTGGGCGCGTCAGTCGAGTGAAGGATTTGAAGGTGATGGAAGCTCTCCTTCCCCGAGATGGTGAGGATATATGCCCCGGCATCATAGCGGGCAAAGCGGTTGCCATCCCCATCGATGGTATCGCTAACCTTTACAAAAGGCCCAAGGTTGGGGTTTTGCATAAATGCGCTCCTTTCTGGGTCCCCGGGCTTTGCAGCCCGGGGATTTTCCTGTTATTCTACAATTTTGAGAATCTGCTGGACAGCGTAGTCCAGAGTGCCGTTATTGCTCACGGTCCAGTCACAGAGGGACTCATTGTTCATCTCCGCGTCGAGGCTCAGCAGGCGGCCAGCCTTGTCGGAGTTTGGGACATTCCGTTCCAACAGAGCGGACACAATATCCTCCTTGCTGCGGCGAACGAAAACGGTGGCACATCGGTCTCCATACACCTTTTTGCAGGCAAGGGCGCCGCTGATATCAACTGGCTTAATGGCGATTCGACCTTCATGCCAAATCTGCTCGATTTCGTTCTTGGTGATGCCGTAGCGACAGCCGTTGTAAACAGTGCTCTCCACAAGGTCTCCCCTCTCCAGATAGGCGCCGAATTCTGCCTCCGTGGCAAAAACGTACTCACCAGCGTTCTCCTCGCCAGGGCGGGGCTTGCGGGTGGTGACAGCGCGAACCTTCTTGAAGATGGGGTTCCGGACTAATTCGTCGCAGATGAAGCTTTTGCCGGACGCGGAGGGGCCGACCAGGCACAGGAGGCCAGGATGCCCCGCTTTGGACAGGCTGGGCTTCGACTGCTCCGGGGCCAGGGACACGGCCTCCACCAGTTGAATGAACTCCTGGTAGGCGGACACCCGCATGAAATCCCTGCCCTCCATATTCCAGGGCTGGGTAAACAGGACGGGGTACTTCGCGGGAGATGTCTGGATGTTGTCCAGGCAGTCATCCAGCAGGAAGTCCACATGGAGCAGGTCCTTCCGGGCCCCTAGCATGATGTTCCGGGGGTTCAAGTTGGGAAGCACATGGAGCAGTTTCTTGGAACGGAAGCTCATCAGCTTCGGAAAGACAGCGGAGGCAATAATTACCTCATGCCCAGTAGCGAGAAGCTCGTTGACCATATCGATGGCACCCGGGAAAGCAGTCTGTTGTAGGTAGAAATCGGGCTCCTGCATGATTTCCAGAAGCAGCTCGCCGGTCTCCTTGGGGAGATTGCCAAAGTGATAGTCGGTGATTTGGTCAAAGGTGATGTCGCACCCCCTCTTTCGTGCCTCCTCGACGGCCATCCGCAGGCAATCGAACAGAACGTCATCGACGTCCAATGCAATGATTTGAGGTCTTCCCTTTTTCATAGTAAATTCTCCTTTCGGGTTCTGGTTCTCCAGTCGTTGTTTGGGGTATAGTATGCAGATTCCCGAAAGACGATTATTGTTGCGACGGCCTGTTCGGCAAGGAAGAGTGTGATGGAGCTTTCTTTGGATATTCGAACAGCAGAGAAAAATACCACTTGCCGGTGGCCTCGTGGGTTACCGTTACGCTTTTCAGGAGACCTCCAGGCTCTACCTGGCGGTGCATTCTGAGGCGGATAGGCTCCCTGGTTTTGGGGAGTTTCAGCATATTCCCGCTCAGAACCACATTCGGATAGACTTTATTGGTGAGGTTGGTGGTATAGGAATCCACGGTTTTGTTTTTCTTCTTGTAGCGAGGATGCCCTACAAAATTCCCACTGCTACCACAGGCTTTGAAAAACCTCTTGTATGCGGCGTCTAGGTGAAGCTGCACGTTTATCAGGCCCATGGAGTCCATATCTTTGAGCCACTCCAGTCCGGGGATTTTCTTGTACCTCGCTGGGGTGGGGCAGGAATACTTTTCTCCGGCCTTGTAGGCGGCTTCAATATCCGTGAGCATGCGATTCCACAGGAACCGGCAGCTCCCCGCGCCCATTCTTGAAATATTCATATACGTTCATTGATTTTTGCCGTCTATATATGTAGAGGGTGCGGGCCCTCAAAGTATTTAGAGAACGAAATCGACACACTATTCAAAAGGAGGATTTTATGAATTCAGAGCAATTATTTGAGTCTGTTGGCAATATTGACCCAGAACTCATAGCCCGAGCAGACAAGGACGTATCACAAACAAGAGCATACCTGGAGAGAAAAAACCGGCAATTAACGTGTTATGCGAGGTATTTCTTCGTTACCGTGGCATGTTTACTGTTGTTCTTCATTTTAGTAAAATATTTGAACTGAGAAAATTTTTCTGAGGCGCCTAATACCCCTAGCTTTAGCTATGGGATGACCCTGGGTCACCAGAAATAGGGCACAGAAGGCGGTTTTGGAATAGAATTTGCGAATGACGCAATAAATTTTTTCTTTTTGCCACGGGTTCAAATCCGCATCGAAAATTTACTACGCATCGCGTAGCACTTGCGGAAGAACCCTATGCTATGTCGGGCATCAAGCAGAATCGCCCAACAAGAACTGCCCTTTTCTCGCTAAATCAAAAAGGCCCACCGGGTTGGTATCCGGTGGGCCTTCTGTTAGTTTTTCTCTTTGGGGGACGGTTTTTCCTTTTTCTGATATTGAGGGTCTGTTTCCCGGTATTTCAGAATCTCCTGCGTCTTCTTGGGGTCCCTCTCCAGATTGGACAGCATGAGATAGGCTTCGTATGGCCCATAGTGTAACTGATTCATCAGGCGGGCGGCGTTATATCCTCGTACTCCGTATCCGCCCGGCTTCTTGGTCTTGACCCACTTCACAAAGTCGGAGACAATAGCCGGATACTCACCAATGGGCTCGAATTTTTGCTGAGCGTCCCGGGAATTACAGCCCTGTGTTCGGATAATAAATTCGAGGATAATGTTTTTCTCTTTTTCAAACTTTTCCTCTGGAGTTTCCTCCATGTACCGCTGCTTACCGGACATCCGGGCGTCTTTTCTCTGCTCAGACTGTCTCTGCTGTGGCCCACTGGTTCTTTTCTGCTGCTCTCTTTCAATTTTTGCCAGAATCTCTTCCTCGTCCTCCTCAGACGCAACAATCAGGGCAGATGTCTTCGCTGCCCCTTTTGCAGCGGATTTAGCTGCCACGGGACCATTGCCGAGCGGTGTCAGCCCACCAACATTATATTCTTTCCCAACGACCAGCCTGAAGGGACAGCTGACATATGTCTTCTGCTTCCGATAAACACTCTCCAGGGTTAACTCATAAAGAAGTGCCCCATTGAGACGGGCAGGCTTCATGGCGGTCAGCTTAAAGGGCTCCTCTGTTTTGTTGCTGGCCCGAGTAATTTCGTAGATGTCGATTTGAGACGAATTCTTCAGTTCTCGGGCAATCTCCGAGCTTTCGTTCTTGAACATGAGAATGAATTCCTCCAGCCCAAAGTAGGCTAGATACTTCCGAACAATTTCCTTGGAGGAATTGTTCGATTTCAGGTCGGTGCAAATATTGTGAGTCATCCCCTTCTGCATGCCCAGGGCGCGGTCCATCTCTTCTATATCGAGTCCGTTTTCTTGAATAAGTTTGCGGATGAGTGTGTGAAAGTTCTCATAGTTCTGGCCGGGGTCCAGTTTCCTGCGGTCAGCGGCAGATGGGCTGGTGAGACACTTCCGCACATCCTCTACCAGTTTCCATTCCTGATTTGCAACGGGTGCAAATAGAGGCTTGGGAAGAGCTGCCGGAGCTTCCTTTCTGGGATTGGGCTCCTCCCTGGCAGGCTCCGATTCCGTGCTGATATGCTTCGAAACCGGAGGTGTAGTATAGCCAGGTAGTTTTATGAGCGCTGTGACGGGAGAGTTTGCGCACAGCTTGACGGTGGAAATATACCCCTTCTGGGAATAATCACTGATAATAGACCGCGTTTTTCCGGCGCCTGCCTCGATAACAACCTGCTCTCCGCCCGCTGTTTCTGCCCGAGCCACCGCGGTTTCTCGGTTCAGGAACACAGGCAGCTGCGAATTTACAACAGTAGCCTCTAGGGGTTGACCGTCCTGGGTGTTGTAGATAAGGTACAGCGGCTCAAGCGACAGAAACTGCTGCAGCAAGGCGTTTGCCAGCTCTGGGGATTTGTCTTTACCCAGGCGGAAGTCCAAAAGCTGCCGTGTGATGATGTTGGTATCTTTCAAAGGGAAACCCCTCCTTTCGTTTTTGGAGTATTGTATGCGAATGCGAAAATATCAAACTGGCAGGCAGCCTGTTTCATTTGGGGAGGTATTGATTTAGCAAAAGAAGAGCTGCGCCCTGAGTCTTTGTGAAACATCGTGTGGCCCGACACAGTCAAGGATTTTGCCACGGTGGCAACCCGAGCTGTGCCGGGCCTCCGGTGGTCAATTCACATTCACTGGGCACTCTCCTGTTGCCAAAACAAGAAGAAAACCAGCCCCACCATCAAAACGGGACTGGTATCCTTCAGAAGAGGCTTAGCAAGGGGTTTTTTACCGGCACAGCACTAGGAACAGGCTTTTCCGCTATAGAGCCAACAGATTTTGGTGTAGAGACAGGCGGTTTTGCCACGGGTTCAACCTTTTCTGGTGTTTGAGGCTTCTTTTCAGTGAGAGGCTTCCGGTGCTTCCGCTCTTCCCTGTCCGGCAGCTTGACCTTGGCCTGGGCGATATTGAACTCTGTGAAGATTGCCCGCAGTTCATCGCTGGATGGAGGCACGGCAGTTTCGTCGTAGGTCAGACTCTGCCGGATGAGAGATTTGACAAAGGTAGCAACCGCGTGCCCGTTTGCCCAAACCTCATCCAGGATGAACAGGACCTCGTTTTTACTGATGGAGATGTTGGCCACGCTGCCCACAATGAACTCCTTGTTAGGGCCCCGGATTTGCCATCCGTAGCCGTATTTGTCCTTCTTGGGGGACTGGCTGTCCCCTACGCCAAACATCAGCGTGTCCACGGCTGGTTTATGAGTTGGGGCTGCAGAAGTGCCGAGCTTATTGCTGATACTCCCAATCGAAAGGGGCTTCCCCAGGCTATGGGCACAGAGAAGACCCCTGACCCAGGTGGCGCGGCTCAGACCGTTTTCCTGCAGCATATTCAGCCAGGCGGCGATGTCTAAATCATTGGGGCCGATGTAAATTCCAATGTTAATTCGCTTTCCCATAGAGGGGTACACCTCCTTCAGGAAATCTTGCCAAGAAGCCCTTTGTATGCCCCGGCGGCAATAGAGAACTCGATGGGCAGCGGCTTATCGTTAATCACGGGAGAAGTCAGCATCATGTGTTCCTCGTCCATAATGCCAGCCTCCTTGTAGTAGGCAAGGAGTTGCTGGTAGAAACAGGCTCCAGTACCGCCGGTAACCAGGACGTACTTGAAGTCCAACAGATTGTTATACTTCTTGTCCAGGTATCCGGCGAAATGGGCGCAGACCTCCTGAATTTTCTCAGACCGGATTGTCGCCAGGTCAATTGTCCTTGCCTTGCCGTTTTCCAGATAGCGTACACGGCCGTCATCCTGGGTTAGCAGGTACTCGATGGAGTAGTGCTTGATGTCGGGCCGCTGGTTGGCGATTTCCTGCTCGACGGCCACATTCACCATCTTCATGGCGTGGCCAGTGTCGCTTTCCGCCCTGGCATCATCCACGCTGCCGCCCCGCGACACGGGGACAAGGCCGACGGTGTAGTAGCCGCCATCAATGACCAGCGTGGGCCCGTTACTGAGGTAAAAGAACTTCTCCTCGTTGATGTTGCCGTTGTCATCGGAGGTCTCTCCCAGGATGGCCGCAATCGTCTGGGAAATGGTGTAGACGTTGGATTCTTGAATGGTGAAACGGTACGCCTTCTCCTGGCTGTCGTCAAACCGCATGAAGAAGGAGTGTTCCCCAGCGGCAGCGCCGACAATTGTGGAAGAGAACTTGGCCCGGCAGCTGTGCGGCAAGGCAACAATGAGCCGAATGTCCAGGCTGGCCTGGCAGTCATAGAGACCGGCCTTATTGATGGCCATGGCCAGGGCGGTGCGTAGGCCCACCATGAACTCGTTACTGGTGAACCGTTCTTCCGTATAGAAGCCGCGCATTTTCTCTGCCTGTTCCTGCTGCTCTTTGTTGTCGAAAATGAGACCGCGGGCGTACTGGCCTACCCGCCAGGTGGTGCCGGACTCGTCCTTGTACAGGATGAAACCGTCCCGGCGGCCGTAGTCACTCATCTTCCGCTCGTCCGTCTCGACGGCGTTAAAGGGGAATTTGTAGTGTTGTCCGTTGGCGATGACCTTCATGTTGTCAAAACCCGGGTCGATGGATACGAATAATTGATTCTGCATAAAAGCGAACCTCCTTTTAGATTTCGCCTTTATAATATGCAGACAATAAGAAAGTAATCACGCGATTTTGAACTCGTGGCAAATTCTCATGCACCTATAGAAAAAGAAACTGGCAGAGGTAATCTCCCCTGCCAGTGTGGTCATGTCTGTTCTTTACTTTTATAGTACATTTCGAGTGCCTCTTGGATGATTTCTGGGGCCTTCCCGTAGTCCTCCGGGCGGATATAATTTTTGGCAATCTTCATAATGCCGGCTTTGAGGCGGTTGAGTTTCAAAGCGGGAACATCCTCCGGATTAGAATCTTCCTCTGTGCTTTCCAGAGATTTTCCAGTGATGATTTTGAGGATATTCCTCTTGTTCCAAGGATAGGGTTCGTTCTTTTTGTCCGTTAGGCTGCCGTTGTTTAAGGAAAGAAGCAACGCCACATTATCCTCGGTGAGCTTTGTGGCAAAAGGAAGTAAATCAGTTTGTCTTTCGGGTTTGAGTTTCGAAATCTTCTCGCCTATCCGGATGGTGACTTGAGGCTTTTTTGTTTCTGGGTCAAGTTCCAGCAGGTCAATCCAATCGGAAGTTAAGTTGTGCATCCTCACATACCGCATAATTTGACGGTAGGATATCTTGTCGCCGGAAGACACGTATTGGTTTAGACCATCGTCTTTCGCGTCATCTCGAAGCGAAGCAAGCTTGCCATCGTTTTTAGCGCCCCTGTGGTATTGCCACCAACCGTTAATGCGGTCCCTTACCTTCATATCTCTTCGCAGAAGGTTTGTCCAAGCGAAGATTTTTCTGGCCGTATCATCATCGACATCGATGATGTGGGCTGGGACATGCCGTAGTCCAGCATCTTTTGCGGCCGACCACCGTGTTTCTCCTGCTAAGATTTCATATTGTCCATTTGTTTTAGGACGTACAGTAATTACCTCAATGATGCCAACTTCTTTCACAGATGAAAGAAACTGCTCGTAGAAGAAACCTGATGGACGAGTAAAATCAGCACCGTCTTTCAGACCAAACGGGGTAAGGATTGAAGTCGGGAGTTTCATGAAGTCGCCAAGAGGTTCTTTCCCTCCGCGGATATCAGTTGGGAGCTTTGCCACGGCGGCAGAAGCGTCGAATCCGCTCTCCGGCACATCAAAATCAGAATCAACCAGTTTCTTTTTAGCCATATTTCCTCGCCTCCTCCATTGTATGAATCCGTTCCAAGAACTCTTTCGCGAATTGTTTATAATCCACGGAAGAAATCCCCGTTGTATCGTATGAAAGCAGGTCCATTTGTGGGGTCAAATACTCCGTTACGGAGACCCCTTGCCGTATTTTCTGTTGAAATACGATGGTGCCCATGCTTTTAGCCATCTTTTCGAAAACCCTTACGTAGCCATTTGCATTTCGGTTCCTCTTATTAAACTTTGTTACCAGAATGCCGGCGACCTGGAGTCTCATGTCCGGATTAAAAGCTTTCATGCCCCGGATGGTATCCCAAAGCTCGATTATTGCTTCCCGAGAGGCGGCTTCTGCGAAAGCCGGGATGAGAACGTAGTCGGCAGCAAAGAGGCTGTTGACGGTCAACAGAGTCAAAGACGGGTTCGTATCCATCAAAATAAAGTCGTACTTGTCCTTAACTGGGGCAAGCTTCATTTTCAAAACCCTGTGGTCGTTTTCTCCCCAGCCCTCCTTGTACCGTTTTGACATTGTGGCAAAACACTCTTCTTGGGATAGTTTTTCAAATTCCGTCCGTGTAATGAGGGGTTGTCCCGCCCATTGGGACAGAAGATTCGAAGCTCTTGCCAAATCACCAATGCTGCTGGGGACAATAATTTCCTCAAGAGAACACTCGCCCTTCAGTACATTAAGGACACTCTTGGTAGTAACGTCGCCAACCTTGATGGCCATTCCTTTCCCAGCCACCATATCCAAATTCCGCTGGGGGTCCAGGTCAACAGAAAGAACTTTGTATCCCTGACTGTTCAGAGCTGATGCCAACGAGGATACGGTGACCGTCTTCCCCACGCCGCCTTTTTGATTCGTAACCGAGACAATGACGCCCATACGCCGCCTCCTCTTCTCTTTTGCTGTTTAGTATAGCATAACATGATGGTGTTTGCAATCGGAAATCTTGTCGAGCAAGAAATTTTGCCACGGGTTCAAACGGGCTTTCGAGACAGCCGCTTACTGGAACTGTTTTGCCACGGGTTCAAAAGAGAGTAGTGGGGAGCTCAAAACGATGCAGAAAAAAGAAACGTTGTGCCAGTCCGTCCTATTTGGAGCTGGATTTTTGAGTTTTGCCACGGGTTCAAAAGTGGGCCTTCCATGTCTGCGCCTCAATTTGCCCCCGTGGCAAATCGAAGATTCGACTTGATTCAGCAGGATATAAGCCATCTTGCAGTTTTTGCCACGGTGGCAAAGACTTATTTAAGAGAAGAGTGCGATTCTGAGCGGACTATGGGCGGGCCTGGGTGGCTGCCTACTGGTTTTGCCACGGATGCAAATTACCCTCCTACATTTTTGCCACGGGTTCAAAATTTTCCTGGACAACGTTTTTGCCACGAGGTCAACTACTCTTTTGTACCGGTGGCAAATCTCCTCGCCCAATGGCTGAGGCCCCTTCTGCATATCATAAATTCGAAAGGAGGAGTAGCGTTGTATTTCCTTTGGAAGAACAAGCCCCGCGCCGTTTTGGGCCACGCTCTCAACTGGATTCCCGGAAACGAAATCGGTAAACGGCTTGAGGAAGTCGGCTGCTTTATGACCGCAGACGATGCCCGGGCATACCTGCAGGCGAACTATCCCAGAAGCGGGGTATCCGTTTTGAATAAGAAAGTATTCCAGCAGAAGATTAAGACCAAGAAGCTGCCCCAACTCAAGGCAATCGAATTTGTTCCGCCCGACAAGGGAGCTTCTGGTGATGGACATCTCGTCTATGCTGAGTATCTGGAGCGAGTGGTCGGGGATGCTGTTCCCGGAGCAAACACGGTTATTTTCCCGCCCGCGAATGTCACAGAAACAAGCAGCACGGAACTGCTAAGAGATGTGCAGTCTTTGCTGGAACAGACACAGAGAGGCATCTCATCGCTGACGGAACGGGAGGACATCTTGAGAGATAAGGTTCGCCAGCTCGACCTGATTACCTCAGACCGTCTGCACCAGGCGGAGTTCTATGACCTTTCCGATGAGGCGGCCGCAGAATACGTGGCGGCCCTGAAAGAGAATCAGGTTCTACGCCGTCGCTATAAAAACGAGCTTGCCGCTGTCCTGGTGGCAAAAGAAGCTCTTCGTGGCGTTGATTGTTCTGGGCTGGAAGATGCTCTTAAACAAATTGCCGCCCTTGGCAAGCAATCTTATCACTGTCGCGTTCTTACCGAAAAGGATACCATAGTGAAATTAACAAAACAAAACTATGGAAAGGAGGCCGCAAGAAATGCCTGAAAAGAAAGCAACCGCCCTCGTTCTGGTAGAGCTGCCCAGAAAGCTGAATTATTTTGTGGGAGCAAAGACCCTGGACCTTTCCGGCGGAACCGTCTGCGTGGTTTATGATAACGGCACTTTTGAGCAAATGCCCATGAGACCTGAGATGGAGACTGAGTTCGACAGCAGCCATGAGGGTGCCACCGTGGCAAAACTGCGGTACTTGGGCCAAGAGGCGTTGTTCCAAATCCATCTGCGTGCGCCCAAGGTGCGAAAGCTCATTGTCAAGAAGCCGCCCACGAAAACCCAGTACCTCAGCGGTGAGAAGCTGGACCTGGATGGGTTGGTTCTGTTCGCCGAATATGAGACCGGAGAGAAAGAGCCCTGGGAAGACATCCCAGAAATAGAGTATATGGTCAAAGAGGGCGACGCAGTATACCCCTTGACCATTTCCGGTATCACTGTGCCCATCTACATCAAGGTCGCCGCTGCAAAACTGGTGTGTATTCGTATGGGAAAGCCCCCGAAGAAGACCGAGTATCTGGAGCGGGTCGAACAGTTTGACCCAACTGGAGGAACAGTCGTGCAGGTATTCGACAGCGGCGCCGAAAAGGAGATTCCCCTTACTGTCCATGCGGTCAGGGGATTCAGCAACTTGGAGCCCGGAGAACAAACCCTCACCGTGCAAATCGGCCCTATGACGACAACGTTTCCTGTCCAGATTCGGGCAAAGCGGGCAACCCGCTTGAACGTCATTTCCGGCCTAGCCAAAACGAACTACATCGAGGGACAGGAAATCCAGATTGACGGCTTGAAGCTCGCGGCCGAATACGACAACGGAGAGACCCATGTTATTGAAGAATACGCCTGGGAACCCAAGGTGGCCGGCTTGGACTGTCTGGCGGTGACTATTGCCGCGGAGGGCGCTATGGTCGACATTCCCATCGGAGTGAACCCGCGGCAAATCACCGGAATCTTCGTGGAGCGGATGCCGGATAAGGCGAAGTACCTGGAGAAGAAAGAGACGATGAAAGCAGACGGAGGCCAGCTTCGCCTGGAATACAATTTCGGAGACCCGTCCATTATCGAAATCACCAACGATATGCTCCGTGGATTTGATAACCGGCAGGCAGGAGAGTGCGTTGTGGAGGTTCAGTATAAGGGCTTCACGACAAAATTCTCCGTTGAAATTACACCACAGCAGCTGATTGGGTTATTGGTCACAAAGATGCCGGACCGGACAACCTACGCCCCGGGCGAAAAGTTCGACCCGACCGGAATGACAGTCTCGGGATTCTACAATAATGGATTGCTCCAGCCAGTAACCTCGTACGCCATCCTGCCTGACCGCCCGCTGGAAGAGCAGGATGTTGCGGTTACAATTGGAAACATGGATAAAACCGCCGTAATCCCTATTGCGGTGAGCGAGCAGTACCGTGCCCCGAAGCCGGAAATTTCGCTGGAAGAGTTTGTTCAGAAGGTTGAAGCAGGTCTTGATAAAGCAGCGACTGCCCCGGCGGCGACGCCATCGTTTGCTCCGGCACCGCCTCCGCCTGAGCCACAGAAGCCGGAGGCTAAGGGTATCACGGCATGGGGAAAACGGCTGTTTTATCCGTCAGCGTCGAAACTTCGCGGTTTGACAGACGACTGATTTTTGCCACGGATGCAAACATCCCATACCCCTACCCGATGGAGATGGATGCGCCAAGTAACACAAGATACCTTCACTGTTTTTGCCACGGTTTCAAAAACAAGAAAACCACCCCGTCCTCTGAGCGGGGTGGTTTTTGAATCTGTGTCGGGCAGGGAAGGAGCGACGAAAACTCCTGCCGCTCTCTTCTTGCGAAATCAAAAATTAGAGGGAATTGTGCTTTTCCAGAAAGGAGAGAATGGGATTTCGACTGTGCCAGAAAACCTTTCCGATAATATTCTCCGCGGGAATGGCTCCGATAACACGGCTGTCTGCGGAGTAGTTCCGGTTATCACCCATCATAAAGAAGCTATTCTCAGGAACCGTGATGGGCCCGAAATCTCCGTAAATAGCTTCCTCAGCGGTATAGTCCCTGATTTGAGGTTCGCCATTCACGTACAGTACCCCACCGGAAACTTTGATGATATCTCCGGGAAGGCCAATAACACGCTTAACATAAGGATTGGAACTTCTTGAAACAAGTCCTTCGTTTGCCTCGGTGTTCGGGTCAAAAAAGACAATGTCTTCCCGCTGGAGATTTTCCGCAGCGTTCAATTTGCTTGCGAAAGCGATGTCTCCCAGCTGGAAGGTAGGAATCATAGACCCACTGGGGATGTAAGACGCCTGCAATACGCACCAAAGGGTGAAAAAGGCAAGCAGGAACGCGATGGCAGTCGTTACAGTCACCAAGGTTTTGAGCGTGTTTTTCGAAATATCTTTACGCATTGAAATTCCCTCCCTTTAGAGCGGTGAAAACGAACTTGAGTTGGATGAATAGCACCATGGCAAGGAAAGCGGCAAAGGCGGCGCCGTAAATGAAACTTACGGCAATGTAGAACAGGACGCAAGCGAACAGGGGCTCCGGGCGGACGTGGATGCCTACTTCATCCAGGAGCAGGGAGGCCAGAGAATGGCCGTTCATGGGAAGAGCAGACAGGAAAATAATCAAATAGGCGAAGAAGCCTACAACAGCAGTCATCAAAAAATCCATATAAACCTCCAAAATATTCTTAATGTTTTATTATATGCAGATGAGCGGAAAAGTATCCGGCTACATGTGGTGTTCCATAAGTAAACTATACACCATATATTCGATTTTGTCAACAGTACATGACGAATAATTCGCTATGACAAATTCACTGCTCGAAATTTGCATAGGATAACAAATTAGAAATTTGCGGAAGGAGGATGCGAAAAATGTCCGAAAACGGTTACGTATATGAGGTGGAAACCGAGGAGACCTCATTCTTAGGGAGAAAAAAATTAAATTCCAGAGTGTTCACTGAGGTTCGGATTGTCACCTGTATCTACCGGAACAACGACACGGGGTACAGTATTTACAACGTGGAAAATACCGAGAATCGCTGGCTCAAAATCAGCGGATATTTTCCCACGGAACTCCGGTACGACAGTTTTTACAGTGTGGAAGGTATTGTGAAAGAGGGGAAGTACGGGCGGATTCTCCAGGTGGAACAGTATAAGAGCGCTCTGCCACAATCGGAAGATGGCATTTTAACCGTATTGAGGACACTTCCTCGGCTGGACACCAAGGCATACCAGCTCTACCAGCAGCTGGGCGACAATGTCCTAGAGCTCATCCTGAATGACCCAGAGCAGGTGGCCAGGCGGGTGAAGGGGGTGGGCATCAAGCTGGCCATGGACTGGCAGACGCGGCTGCGAGCGCTGAAAGAGAGCGACGTTATTGTGCAGACTCTTCGGGACTACAAAATTCCGCTGGCTGCAGCGAAGGGGCTGCTTGAGAAGTATCCCGACATCATTGAGCGGCTGAAAAGGAGCCCATATTTTCTGGCTGAGGAGGTAAGAGGGTTTTCGTTTGTCAATTGCGACAAAATTGCGCTGGATAATGGGTACCCGCTGAATGGCCACGAACGACTTTCGCAGGCGATGCTCTATGCTCTGAAACAGGCATCCACAGCCAGGGGCGACTGCTATATGTCGGAGGAGGCGTTTTGGGACCAAGTAAAGAAGCTGGTGAACATCCGCATTGATTACAGGACAGCCCGCTCCATCCTGGCGGGAAAGGTTGCTCCAGCCGTCCAGGTAGGATGCAATCAGTACCCCATTGATTGCGAGAGACTGAACACGGCACTTCAGAGGTGGCAGAAAGGGGCTTCCCGGCCCACATTTTCGTATATCTGCGTGGAGGTGCAGGGGGAGGACCTTCAAGCGGCGTTTTCCTCTCTCAAGAGTATCAGCTACATCATCCAGGAAGAAGACCGCATTTTCCTTGGCTACATGCGAGATGCCGAGAATGAGGTCGCCCTGCGGCTGCGGAACATGGTTGGCGGTGAGTTAGGTGAGTTCGCAGAAGCGGAATCTGTGTTAAACAGCATTTGCCAGAGGGAAGGGTATGTACTGGAGGCAAAGCAGAGAGAGGCGGTCCTGCGGTTCTGTCGCGCCCGGGGAGGCGCTTTCGTGCTGAATGGCCGTGCTGGCTGCGGCAAAACCTTTACACTGAATATCATCATTAGGGTGATGACAGAGCTGTACAGGCGGCAAGGAGGCTGCTTCTCCGCCAAAATCATGGCCCCAACAGGGAAGGCAGCCCAGGTAGCCCACAAATCCACCGGGCTTCCAGCAAGCACCGTTCATAAAGCTCTGCATCTCGTGGCCGACAGCAACGAGGAATCCACCGTCTCGATTGCGGGAGACTGCGTGGTTGTCGATGAGTTCTCGATGATGGGACTTTCCCTGGCGGCGTCCTTGCTGAAAGCAATCACCCCTGGCACCAAGCTGATTATCATGGGGGACTATGAACAATTGCCCAGCATCGACCCGGGTAATGTGCTGCAGGATATCATTGAGTCCGGCGTGGTTCCGGTTGTTACTCTGAATGTAGTGCGCCGGCAGGCAGAGGGGTCCGGCATCCTTTACAACGCGAACCGGATTCTGGATGGGGACATGATTCAGTCCAAGATTACAAAAGAAAAGTCCCTGGAAAACAACGCTTACCTGTACCGCTCTGAGACGCCGCCCGCGTGCCGGGACAAAATCGTGGAGATGGTTACGAAACTGCGGAAACGGGGATTCACTCTGGACGATATCCAGGTATTGTGTCCGCAGAAACTGACGGAGGTAGGGATTGACTCCCTGAACTACTTCCTTCAGCAGGCAATGAACCCGCCTAAAGGCAAGCTAGAGTGCTTTTCCAGGGAAATCGAAATCCGGGACGCCGATGGAGTGCTCCAGAAACAGAAACTTATGCTCCGGGAGGGGGATAAGGTCATCAATACGACCAACAATTACGACATGAAGTTCTACAATTACTCCAAAGGGATTGGCTTTGCGGAGGATTTCCTCCGGACCGGCATTGTGAACGGCGAGGTAGGGCGAATTGCAGCTATCATGGATGTGAAAGACGGTAAGAATGTACACCGGCGGTTGTATGTCCGGTATGGACCAAACCAGTATGCGCTTTACGAGGATGATTGGACCGACCTGTCCTTGGCATATGCTATGACAATCCATAGAGCACAGGGCAGCCAGTGGCCCATTGTGATTGCTCCCGTCATGGGATGCAACCGTAAGATGCTGAACCGGAAGCTGTTCTATACACTCTACACCCGTGCGCAGAAGACCAGCATCATCTATGGGGAAGCGGATGCCATTCGGTACGCTGTAGAGAATGATAGCTCCAGTCAGAGGCTGACCCGTCTGAAAGAGCGGCTGAGGGGTTTGATTTGACAAGAAGAGAATTGCGGACGGGGCTTGTTAGCTGCGAGTGGCCCGACATAGTTTGGGCGATTTGCCACGGTGGCAAATCACTCGGGCCGTGCGCAAGGGTCCTGACGAAAATAGTGCAAGACCCAAATGCTGCAACAGTAAAGGGCATGGGTACTACAGCGCATTCAATAAAGCACCGCCTCCCGGGCTTCCTGGGCCAGGCGGTGCTTTTTTATAGCTCGCACGCTGGCCCCTCTCTATCTCAAACCCTCCTCTCTATTCTCCCATATAAACAAACCCATCTGCAGCTCACCTCATAATGAAAGCAGGCGATAACAGTTTGGAAGAGTCATAAGCCATGTTAGAACCGCCGGGGAACCGTTTGGGAAGCACCATGTTTACGAAGGCCGCCTGCAGCTCGGAGCTCTGGGGCAGTTTTCGCCGTTGCCTCCGCATTTTTGCGCCATCTGCCAGGAATCACTTGCTTGGAGACCTTATGGAGGTCAGGAGCTCCTGTTTAGGAGGCCAACGAATTGGGCTGGCGAATGGGGTGGAGGAGAGCTGATTCTGGATGTTCCGGCAGCCGGCATACTCTGCCCGGGAAACCCCGTGGACTGGCCCAGGAGACTGGGAGGCCTGCGAGTTGACCTGAAAGTCTGAAGAACCGCAGGGGGTTGACTCGGGCAGTTTCGGGAGCTGGGCACATCCTGTCTGAGGACTCTGCATGAAAGCTGGCTTGGCGGGAGCCCGTGGGGCCGCCTGTGGGCTTTTATGGCTTGGGCAGCCCCCGGGATGCCCTGTGACCGGGAACCGCCTCCTGAGGCATTTCTGGGCCGGGAGCCGGTGTTTCTGGAACTGGGAGACTACTTTCGAGGGCTTTCGCAAATGGAAAACCACCGAAACGTGTTTGGGAAGCCCACGCCCACGCCCTGAAACCTGTGACAAAGAATCTCGGGGAGGCAGCGAGACTGTGTCGGGGCCCCGGGCCGCCACCGCCTATCGACGGTCCGCTCTCTTCTTGCCAAACCAAGGCTGCTCCCCAACACTCATTTCAACGCGTATTCTCACTCCTTCGTTCGTCTTTCAAAGCATATTATTTTCATATTATTTTCTGATTTGGATGTCCGATAGAGATATAAACAGCATATTACTATCATATTGGCGACATATTTTTTTCTGATTTGGACTGACCGGATAGGCCGGGAGAGTCCCGGCCATTTGCCGAAGGGCCGATTTGGGGCAAAGCAGGCCGGAAAATGACCCGGGCAAGCTCGCTGGAAGGGTAGGTTGCGGGTTTGAGAGCATATTAGAAGGCCGATTAACTTCATATTGAAAACATATTAGCTGCATATTATCATCATCTTTTTAGATTTCAAGAGAAACGCCGGCCACCCCATCTGGCAAGTTTTGGCTGATTCGAGCCACGAAAAGGGCATATCATAACAGTGAATCCTGAAAGGAGCGTGGTTCTGTTGAGTCAGAAAGATTCCAAGGTGGTCCAGCTGTTTGGCCCCGCAACGGATGAGCGGGAGGACTACCTGAGCGAGGTGACGAAGGTCAACGACGTACTGGTGAATATCTCAGAGAAGCATGGGGAGCCCATCCGGGCCGTGCTGGCGGATTTGACGTACATCGTTGTGGGAAGAGATATTATAGCCACGATTGAGGCTGGCTGCGAGGAAGACTAGGCGTACAGACCAAAATTTTGAAAGGGGGTGCGGCGGATTGATATACTGCACCGCGGACATACATGGAGAATTCGAGCGGTTCCGGCGGCTGCTGGAACTGATTCGTTTTTCTGAGGAAGATACCCTTTACATCCTGGGCGATGTGATTGACCGTGGCCTGGATGGAGTGAAGGTTTTGGAGTTTATCCGGGAACAAGAGAACATGGTCTTACTGATGGGGAACCATGAGAAGATGTGTTTGGACGCCTTGGGAAAGGACAGCCATCCCAGAGCCTGCAAGCATTGGGAGCTGAACGGTGGTGGGCCTGCCCATATGGATTTGGCGGAGCATCCGGACCGGGACGCCTTACTTGCGTATTTATCAAAATTGCCTCTCTTCCTGGACATTGAAGTGAGGGGGAAAGCGTTCCGGCTGGTTCATGGCTTCCCCGGTGAAACAGAGGAAGACATGCTGTGGGGAAGGCCAGAGGCTGGGATGACCCGCCGGCCGCTGCCCGGGAAAACAGTCATTGTTGGTCATACGCCCACGCAGCACCTGACGGGTAAGTCATTCATTTGGCATGGCCCCGGGATATTGGACATTGACTGCGGCTGCGGGCATGATGACCCGAATCGGCTGCTGGCCGGTTTGCGGCTGGACGATATGAGGGAGTTCTATGCGTAAGAGAAGGGCCCGCCATTCGGCGGGCCTTTTGACTGCGTCGAAGTATCAGTGACCCGCAAACAGGGGATGTAATGGGCTTCCGTGAAAATGGTGGAAAATAATTGACTCAATCGCAAGAAACGGTTATAATATAGCTAAAATATTGCTATGGGCACAACAAGGAGGCATTATGAATATTCGACCATCTGCTGCGATTCGCCAGAATTACAATGAGGTTGCTGACATGTGCAGGAAGACAGCACAGCCTGTATTCCTGACCAAGAACGGGGAAGGCGACCTGGTAGTAATGGATATTGCCACTTATGAGCGTAGGGAAGCTATGTTAAATCTGCGTGAGGAACTTCTTGCTGTGGAGGAAGACAGAGTGCGAGGCAGCAAGGGGTATTCCGTCGATGTGGTTGCTGAAATGATGCGAAAAGCAATCGCTGAGGTGTCGGGGGATGCGAATGGAAAATAGCTATCGGGTCGTCATTTCAGAGAGAGCTGCACAAATGCTGGTCTCCCATGCAGCATTTCTCGCGAGAGTTAGCAGCGAGGCGGCAGAACGGCTGACATCGGAATTTGTAGAAACGGCAAACTCTCTGAGGAATACGCCTAAGAAGCATCCGTGGCTCAGAGGAGACTATATCCCAAAGAGCACATATCGCTTTGCGCTTTTTGAGAAGAGGTATATGTTGATTTTCCAGATTGCGGATGATGTTGTGTATGTGGACTATGTGGTGGACTGCAGACAGGACTATCAATGGCTTCTTCAAAATGGCCCACCCGATTGATTAGCAAACGCCCATGGGTAGCAAGGTCCTGTGAAGCAGGGAAAATGCTTCCGGCCTCTAGGTATGGGAGGAATCAAATGTGAGAAGGTCCGCCATCAGGAGGGCCTTCTTTTTGTCTTGCTTATACTGGCAAAGTGTATGCGGGCTCACGAGGGCACTCTGTCTGGAATGCTTCCAGGCTCCCGAGGAAATTGGGGGGATTCCTCCTAATTAGTACGGGCATTGCTGACTGTCTTCTGGTTTGGCAACAAGAGAGCGACGGCGGGGAAGGGGAAATTCGGTCTTTGCCCGACATGGCAAGGTGTGCCCTTCTCCATTCCCAATGGATGAGCTGTATCTGTGCCGGGTCGTATGGAGTCCCCCGCGCCTTTCTCTTTTGCCAAAATCACAGCCCATACTTTCTGATGATAACATCAAAGCAACGAGTTAACTCCTGCACGGCGGCATCCGGAAGCCGCTTTGAGGTGAGTGCTTTCGGAATTTTCAGACTGGAAGTATTCTGACGCACTCTGCGAAAGACAATCCTTCGCTCATCCACATAGAGGGCTTTGATTGCGTATCCCTGTTTTATCCAGGTGTCTGAAATGCAGTATGGACGGTCCTCCGGGATGAAGAAGTGGAATGGATAACCCAGCCACATCTCCTCATGCCCAGGGAAATCATCGAGCCAGAACGCATCATAGAAATACGCTTCCCAGCTCAGCTTATCGCCCAAAATCCCCTCTATTTGGGAGAAGGTGAGACTAACCGGGGTCTTATCGCAGGTCCGGAAAAACTCCGATAGCTCTAAATAGGGAGATTCCGCATCTGATTCATCATTTGTGAACTCCGCAAGCATGGAAATCAGGTCCAGGTGTTCATCCGGCAGACCATCCACATCCACCAAAACATCGTGAATGCAGCGCCTATGGATGTAACAGAGATTGCGTAGGCCTTGGCCCTGGCCGATATTCCTCTCAACAACGTCCAGGTCCTGGTCTGGAAGCATCTCCTGCCCACAGTAGGCACACCTGCCTCCCTGCCGGTTCCAGATGGCTTTGTATTTTTGACCACTGACCTTTTGAATGTCCCTCCGCCGCTGGAGAACCAGAAGATACTCTTCATCCAGATATGGATTTAGATTGACCCGGCAAGGAGGGTGCTTTGTGATGTCAAGGGATGCGAGCCGGATGACTTTGACCGTGTGGTCTGTGGTCAGGGAGAAATAATGATGTCCGCCGGCCCCGGTAGTCCAATACTTCGCCAGGATTCTTTTCCGGTTGCTTTTGGGGTGGAGAAGGCCCATCTTTCTGAGCAGCAGCGTCTGGACGGTCGAGTCGATTCGGCGGAACTCCATATAGGAGTCTGTCACACGATGGTATGTGCCCCAGCCTGTAAGCCGCTTGTTCAACTTTGCGATGAGTGTTCGCTGTGAGCCACGAAACCCCATGATAAAAGATTCCAGGCGATGCTCGAACCGGGCGACAGCCTTGTCCGACGGCCGCACGGTCAGAACGCCCTGCCTTATCTGGTAAAATCGGGATAGAAATTCAAATCCTATGTGTATGTTGGAGATGTATGTTTTGGAGGTATTCAGGCGCAACCCCCGGGGAAGAAGAAACTCCTCCAGAATTTCCCATGCTCTTTCTGCCTCCTCGTAAGACCTGGTTGTGATGATGATGTCGTCGGCGTAGCGGAGAACATCTCCGTTCGCGTAGTCAATTTCGCCATCCCTGTTTGGGAAGAATCTCTGCCTGATTTCCGCCTGGAGGCCGTCCAGAACCATATTCCCAAGAATGGGGGAGAGGCTTGCGCCCAATGAGATGCCCCGGTCTGTTGGGAAAAACTCCTCGCTGCTGACCAGGCCTGCCCGCAGACATTCCCGCAGGACATGTGCGTCCATTGGGATATGCTCTACGAGCCATTTCTGGCTGATGCTGTCGTAGCACGATTCTACATCGGCCCGTAAAATCCACTCCGGTGGGTCTGGGCGGCTTAACATCTTTTGTAGATGCGCAAAGGCGTCAAGTGTAGACCTGCCTTTCCTGGCGGAGAAGGACTTTTTGTCGGCCGTCGCCTCCGCAACAGGGTCCAGGGAATACGCGTGCAGCGCCTGCATGGCCTTGTCGCGGGAGATGGGGATGCGGATATGCCGGGTGACCTCATCTTCTGCAAGCTCAAGGTCCCGGTAGGGGGCGGCGTGATAGCCATATGAACGCAGTGACAGAGCTGCCCGCATACACTCCTCATCCGTACGCCATCGGACACCGTCAATGCCGGGCTCTGAGGCGTTCTTTACAACGTGGCGAACAGCGAGCATTCTGGCGTATAGGGTATTTACCAGCTCCTTTTGCAGCCACTCCACCATCTGCCAGTTATGCTTTGCGGCAGCAATGGAAATTTTCTTTTGCTTTTTGAGCAGCTGGTCCTCCATCTTATCCCAGTCGGCGCTGCGCCACATGACGGCCATATCCTCGCCGGACACTTCCTTCCTGGGAGTGATGGAGTTCAGGATGAGGGATATTGGGCAGTGGTCTGAGCCCAGAACGTCTGTGTGGTGTTTGATGCCGTATATATTTCCAAACAGGATTTGGGAGACAACAAAATAGTCAAGGCGCCATCCCCGGTTCTCCAGCCGTTTTTTCAGGCGGTTGGACCACCAGGTATAGGCGCCTTCCGTGTCTGGGTACAAGGTGCGGAATACATCCAGGAACCCGGCGTCCAGAAGTTTTTTCAATCCCTCCCGTTCATCCGAGATGAACCCGGGAGGATTTTCTTCGTTGCGCAGGTTCTCGGGATAGACATCGATATAGTCCCTGGCCACGTTGAAATCCCCGCATATAACAGCGGGCTTAGAGAGTTCGGTGATGTATTCATAGAGGGCCTCGTCCCACGCAACGCGGTACGCCAGCCTCTCCAGGGATGCCTGGGAATTTGGGACATAGGCGTTGACCACATAGTAATCCTCATATTCGGCAGTGATAAGCCGGCCTTCCATGTCAAACTGTTCGATACCCATGCCGTAGCGGATGGACAACGGCTGGCGTTTTGAGAGAAGGAGCGTGCCGGAGTACCCCGGCTGGGAGGCGGGGTTCCAGAATTGAAGATAGTCTGGGGTGGCCAAGGGGCATTGCTTTTTGATTTCCTGACAGCAGAAGACATCCGCATTCGTGTTCTTGAGGAACTTCAGGAAGCCATGACGCTTGCAGGCCTCCAGCCCGTTCACATTCCAGGAGATGATTTTCATGCCCCCACCCCTATCTCAACCGTGCGTTGTGGTCTTATGTGTATATACCTATACAGAGATGCTATGTTCCACTGTACCACGGAGGGGAAGCGGCCGCAATACGGCGGGGGGAGTTGGTTTGGCAAAAAGAGAAGGAGTGGCAGGGAGGAATTTCTTGCGGCGGCCCGACATGGCCAGGGAGGAATTACAGGCTGCCCATGCCGATTACAAATTCCATGCTGAAAGTTGTAATCCTTGAAGTCCTTGCGGCACAATGGGTATGACTGCCAAATTACAGAATTACAAAATTACAGGGCGTATGCGTGGAAATCGTAGCAGGCGTTGGGCGTCCCTTTTGCTACAAGCTCTTGAGGTAAGAATTAGGTTTTATAAAAATTTAATTGTAATATTGTAATTTTGTAATTATAAGGGGGAATTCCTTGTGCCGCAGGGCTTTCAGGGATTACAAAAATATTACAATCCTAACGGGGCTCGTTACATTTTTGTATATCTGAAAGCCAAACTCACCTGTGTCGGGCTGCTGGAAAGCCAGAGTTCTGACACCCGCTTTTCCTTGTTGAAAAATCAAAGTGGTTTAGCAACAAAAGAATACAGTCCTATGGAGGAGGTTTCTCTCGAAGCTCGACATAGCCAGGATGGGCGCCATGGTGTGCGTTGGAGAATGGCTGGTTATCGCCGGTTTTGCCAGCGGTCTGCCGTTCCTTGTGTCAGGCGTCGGCCGAGATTTCCTGCTGGCCCGCGGCCTCCTTTTGCTAAACCAGCAAAATCAATCCCCACCAACTCGCATATAATACTCCAACTAAACCAAGGAATATATATTCGGAAGGGGAATATTATCATGCTTGCTTATAGAAAGAGCGCCGCTGCCAGCCAGCTGGCCCAGGAAATGCTTCAGGAAGGGGAGAGAGGGCTCACCTCTGTTGCCGCGTGCCTGCCCAATCTTGTGATTGCCGCTGGGTACTGGCACTCGTATGCGGAACCGCTGCGAGTGCATCCCTGCGTTTTCCTCCTGGACAGGGAAGAGAAAATCGTTGCCGACCCGTTCCGGGTGAACGATGATAACATCACCTATTATGTCGCCGGGGTGCTTGGCAATGGAGCCCCAGCCTTGCATTTCCCGGTGCAGGAAGTCCCCACTCCGCAGGACTTGCTGCAGCAACTCCATGATGTGGCTGACATCTTAGATTCCCAAGGCTTCACTGTTGAGCCAGTCCGCCCCACCTTGCACCGATTCATCTGAGAGAAGAGTCTCTCTTCGTTGGGCGGCTTTGCAATGGGAAGCAGCAAGGCCGCTGCCATTCTGAAAAAACCCAGCCCATACACCTTTCGGTGAGTGGGCTGGGTTTTGCCCTTCCTCAGGCCATTCATCCAGTGGGCGGTTTTTCCTTGGAAATGGGGATTTTCAAGACCGATGCTCTTACAAATGGGCGAACATAGGTTTCGTTAGGCGCTAAATCATAGCCATATTTCGCAGCCATTGCCACGGCGGCAGGAGATGCGGTTTGCCCTGCTGGAAGCCGCCGGATAAACCCGTTGATGCTTCTGTCTTCCCGCCTGTATTCGCCCTGCCGTTTGAACGCATGACGCCTTTCGGGCTCAAGGCTGCCGTGATACGCATCCCGGAGCCGGCCGCCTCGGGCATAGGGTGAAATGCGCAGGGACTGACCATTTTGCAGAAAGAAAGAATATATATCGGGCGAATTGTCAGGGGAAAGAACCTGCGACGCATAGGCGGTCAAAACCAGCCCCTCCAGTTTTTGCGCGAACTCCTGCCCGGTCGCCTTCTTGAGGGCAGAGTAGAAAAATTTATCAGATGTATCATAATAGCCAGAAAGACTTCCGGTTTGAAAATCAATGCGGTAAAGAAGATGAATTCGTCCTTCATACATCATTTCTTTTAATAACAGGGCCTGCAGCTCCCCGGTCGGGTCGTCCACTTTGAAAGTTACTCCATTTGATGGCAGGGTTCGTTTCCGCCGGGTCAGGCTGTGGGATAGTGCATCAAAATCGAAGGGCTGGTGCGTCAGTTCCATCAGAGGAGCAATATTGGAGCCATACACCTTGGCCGGCACAATGTCCCACGTAAACTCATTGATGAAGGGAAGCATAGCGGCTGTCATATTAGTATGCATGCGCAAAACCTCCGTCAATCTCATAATGGAGGATAGAGATTGTATCTGAGGCTCCTGACGCCCATACATATTCAGAATGGAAGCTGCTTGCGAGCATCTAAGAGTTTCCATGCGTCTTAGTTGAATCCCTGGAACATCGGAAAAAGCGTGGGGAACTGGCCCCGTCAACAATTCTCCATCTGTGCTGATTCCATACACGAAGGACTCCAGGTTGAGCTTATTTGGACGGAGATATTCCGTAACCTGCAGGAGTAGGTTCATATATGCATCCATGACACAGGCGTCAACCAGTGAGGGATTTTCTATGCAGATACGAACCATAGAACCTATGAAACCGAAAAGTTCCGAAAAACGATTCTCTCGTCGGATTTTTGCAATAAAATCATTGTAGAATGGGTGTAGTCCGAATACAAACCGCTCGGGATTAGCGCCGGCCAGTTCAAGCTGGGCCTCGAAATCATGGGCCAAGTCCTTGGATGGAAGGGCTTTGCAGAGGAAAAAGAGTCCCCTAGTCAACTGAGAAAAAGGCATTGAATGAACGGCTTTCAATACCAGACAGGCGGTATTGAAGGTCCGCTCCATGATGATTTGGGTGGGCGGCGGCTTGCCAGCAATCCTCTTCTGCATGCGTTTGTAGTATCTCTTTTCCGTTTCTCCCCACGAGGAAGACGTTTGATTAAGCACTTGTTGCTGTGTGTTACAATGCATCTATTTGACACCTCCTTAATGGCAATGTGAAAACCCGACTCCTTGTCCAAATCAGCTGTTTGGGGAAGAGGGATTTTGCTGCGATTACTCTAACAAGAACTTAAGAAGGATTTCAAATGATGTTCCATTTTTAGCGAGACTGGCCGGCTGAGCAAAAAGGCCACCCGGTTTGGGGTGGCCTTCGCGCTAGTTGACGAATTTGATGAGTTCCCAGATGGCGGCGGCAGCCCTTTTCATGGCGCTAACGGCTGAAGAAAAGGCATATCTGTCAGCGCAGCTGTTGATGGCCTTTCCTTCGAAGACCTTCGCCTCTTCAGCAAGGTTGGTGGCAACCATCTTGTAGTGCGCAAGCAGGTCCTCGTCAAATCTGTTTGTGGCAAGGTTCCGAATGACGGTGATGGCTTCATTCATGGCGCTGGTCATAGAGGGATGTGCGTAGAAGGATGAGCGGTGAAGAAACTCGGCCTCGCGGGCCAGATTGTTTGCAATCGCCTGGTACAGCTTAACCAAATCCGGGTCCAGCGTTTTGCCGGATGCCGGAGCCCTCTCCGCCACGGCCCGGAGACCCTTGGACACAAAATACTCCACATCACCACCTCCGGCGGTGTCTACGAGACCCCCAATGACGTGCCGCGTGAGCAGCCAGAGCAGAGGCTCCGTTTCCCCGGGCTGTTGGGAGACCGCTTTGGTATCCTCAACTGTCCCGGCGAAGAAATTTAGCTCGCAGCCCATGTTATCCCCGCCTGCTGGCAGGCAGCGGTCCTTGGGAAGAGAGAGCGTGCCCAGCCAGATAAGGTCCTGGACATCCGCACCTGTTCCCCCCCGGATTTCCCGGCGGGCTCCCTCCAGGGGAGTCTCACCAGGTTCAATTTTGCCGCCTACGCCGTTGAACTGGCCGGAATACTGCGTCCGGTTCTTCTTTTGCAGGAGAACCCTTTCACCGTTGTCGGTGAAAAGAAAGCAGACCGTGTATTTCACTGGGCAGTCTCCTCTCCATCGAACACGAACCTCGGGCTATACAGGCCGCCAACGTTCCGGAAGAAAAATCTCTTTCTTTCGAACGTGATGAACTGCAGTCCGGCCCCCATGTCAAAGCCGCCAAACGGGACGGTCTTCTCCTTTCCCTCATGTTCCACGAGCATCTTCCCATAGGGGATGGCGTGCTTGTTGCCATACATAGGGATGGTATAACTCAAAATTTTCACACAGCGCATATGTTTTCCTCCTCGTGTGTTTTATGAAAGACGGGCCAGTTAGCTTTCGGAGACTCCGCTGCCGAAGAGCGCGGCCTCGAAGCACATCACTCGTAGACCTTAACCGGCTTGACTTCCAGTCCAAGAATCCCGGTGCCATCGTCGAACCAGGCACCGTTTGCCGTCCGCTTGCCAGGCACACCTGTGTCGCACTTGGTCCGCTTGATTTCCGCTTCCATAGCGGCTTTCGCGGAACGCTCGCCCAGGAAAAGCCTGATGCTGGAGTCAAGAGTGCGGCCATCGGAGAAGTCGGAATACAGCCCAAACAGGGGCAGCTCGAACTCCACGATGGAGCAGTAGGACAGGTCGCCCCCGCCATAGTCGATGGAGTAGCCATCCTCTGTGATGCTGACCGCGTAGCCGGGCTCCTCGAATCGGAACTCCCAGCCTTCCCAGGCTGCCTCGGCAGTGGGGATATCGGCATTGGGGAAAAGTTCGCTCACAATGGCCGCGAACCGGTCGTACATGGCGGCGAAAGCGCCCTTCTTGGTAACAGCGGCAGCCACGATGCCAGCGTTGGTACTGGTGTTGTCGGCAGTTAAAGCAAAATAGAAAATCTGTCCTCTTTCGGAAATTTTTGCGGCGATAGAAGACATCAGGTCATCCCAGGAAAGGTTCTTTAGCAAAACCCTGTCCGCAACCAGAACATCACCTACTTTGATGGCCTTCACCTGATAGCTGGGGTCATCGAGAGCTTCCCGCAGCTCCAGCTTGGCGCCGGGGATATAGTCGGGAATGTCGCCATTAAAGACGGGATTCTGAGGAACCTTCACCGGCTTGTCGTCCATGTAAAGGGTGCCAATCATGATGGTGGCCCCATCAGGGCCCAGAATGTCAGGGTTCAGGATTTCAACGACAGGGCGAAAACCGACGTCCACGTACCGATACGTGGCATTGTCGTTGTTCCAGTAGCGGGCCGACACCCAGCCGCGAACCGCACGATGCGATGTCGAGCCTGGGTCCACATCCTGGCACCAGGAAAGCATGTATGACCAGTGCATGGTGTCATTGTCCTCTTTCGCGGTGGTTGCCAGAAGGTCGTATTCCTCGCAGGTGGGGAGACGCATTTTCTTAATCTGCAGCATGCTTGAATTTTCTCCTTTCAAAATTTGCACTCCTGAAGGTGTTTGTGTCCATGGTATGCGGATGGAGAGGAAACAATTCTGGGCCGCCCGAAGGCAGCCCAGATGGGTGAATAGAAAATCAATAGAAGTCTCCTTGCAGCGCCGGCAGCAGCCGCATGTCTTTCAGAAGGGACAGTGGATAGTTGACGGCGGGGTCCAGGATGTCAATCATCTCCTGGATGAACCGCCCGATTGCCTGCTCATTCCGTTCGCCCTCAAAGAGGATGCGGTAGGTCTCCTGCCTCATTTCCCCAGACTTCCGGAGGTCGTATTGGAACAGGCTCTCATACCGGGAAAGCAGCCCTTCCAAGACATCCCATGAGAAGCCAGGTATGACTGCATAGCCACTGCGAACTTCTAACATGCGAATGTACTGGTGAACAATTTCTGCGTTGATATAGGGCTCCAGACCCTGCAGCAGGATTTCATTTGTACAACCGATGACGGCAATCTCCCTCTCTAGGTACATTTTCGCCCACTCCTCTCAACAAAATCCAAGCGCGTGCAGGTCGTCGAACGAGATACCGCGAATGAGTACCCGGTCGGCAAACAGAAAGCTGCCAACCTTGATGGTCTGCACCTGGTACGCAGGGTTGCTCAGGGCATCCCGGAACTCCATAGGGGCGGGCTGATGAGGATTGTTGGAATGCTGGACGGGGTAGCTGGGGATGTCTCCATTCCAAACGGGATTTGTGGGCACTTTGACAGGCTTCCCATCCAAATACAGCGTGCCCACCGTGACGATGGCGCCATCCGGGAGGTCTGTTTTGGCCTCAAAAACAGGGCGGAAGCCGATATTATCGTACCGACGGTCAGCACTGTAAGTGGACCCAGCCTTGCGGGACGCCGCGCCGCGCATCTTGCGGCAGGAGGGGAAAAGCGGGGCTTTGTCCTGGCAAAGGGTCCAAACGCCTTCCCAATGCATTATATCGTTGTTCCAGTTGACGGCATCCCCCAGCAAATCCCACTCACGGCTGAAGGGGAGGCGTGTTTTCGTGATTTGCAGCATATCTGAGGTCTCCTTCCAAAATATCACTTTGTTGGTTTTGTGCCCATGGCATGCGAGGGCATTGGAAACGATTTTTGGCTGTCCGGATTGGGTTAGAGAAGCAGGTTCCGGTCGAGGGCGAACTCGGAGATAGAGAAACCGGTTGTCCCGCCGTCATCCACAATGCTGGCATGGTCCAGCGAAATATACCCCCACACACCGTCTAATGTCCTGCCCCAGCCAGCGCGGGCCTCCTCCTTGGAGGGGATGGGCAGGGGGTGCGGGCCATCCGGGGCCTCATCGATGGAGTTCAACAACTCGATGCGGCAAACGAAGGCCCGATACATTTCCAGCCAGGCTTCATCCCGGGTTCTGGCCACAGCGATGACCTCACTGGTTGCGTCCACGTCGTTTGCCTCGGTGACAAAAAACAGGGGGAGGGCGCCGCCGGTCTCAGGCCAGGAAATGTTTTTGAGCAGTACCCGGTCGGCGATAAGGATGTCCCCAACTTTAATGGCCCTGATTTGATAGTCCGGGTCTACCATGGGCTGTCCGAGCCTCAGAGTAGCACCAGGAACGTAATCCTGGATGTCCCCGTTCGGTAACGGCTGCTTGGGAACTTTGACCGGTTCATCGTTCATATACAGGGTACCTACCAATACAATGTCGCCATCCTGCTGCCTGGGGTCTGCCTCGAAAACAGGTCGAAAACCGACCACATTAGAACGCTCAGTCTCGACGATGCGGCGCATAAAGCGGCAGTCACTGCGGCCCTTTACCATGCGCATACCAAGTAAATCGCTGTCCTGGCACCAGGAATACATCTCTGCCCAGTTGAGGATTTTGTTATTCCCGCCGGTGATTCTGGACAGGCTGTCCCACTCCTTACAGGTGGGAAGCCGCATTTTTGTAGTTTGCAGCATAATTGAGTTCTCCTTTCAAAATTTGCTCTCCTGAAGGTATTTATGGCTATGGTATGCGGATGTGGAGAAAGTAATTCTGGACAGAAATCTGGCTGACCTCGAAGAGAATGGGAGGGCGAACGCCGGAGAGAGAAAGCCATTTTGAGGAAGGCTTGTCCGCATGGCAGAAAAGGGGGGGAGCGGCTTAAAAGCCGCCCCCCATTTTGTAAATTTGTCAGCAATATGTATCGCCGATGGTTTTGTCTCCACATTTCAGGGTACATGCAGGGGTTGCCTCGCCAGTCGAGGTACGACTGGCCGAAGCCAGAATGCTATGACCGAAGCCACACTTCTGATGAGACATGCAGTGGTCCTCCTTTAGATTTGTGGTACTAACCTTCCCCCAAAGGGGCTATGTGTTTATATGCAATCGGAAGAAAAATTATTCCGGCTTTTTTGATTTGACAAGAAGAAATGGGCGGATGGAGTGAAATATTTTGCCATAGCCCGACACAGTTCGGGTGGCGGGCAGAGCAAAGGTCCTAAACCTGGTTCCCCAGCATCAACGTTTGACACGGTGGCAAAAGAAGAGCCGCCCAATGGAAGGCGGATACCCCTGCTTAAGGTTTCGAACGCCCTTGGGGAATTGATTTTTTGCCGTTTGCATACAAAAGAACAACTCAATTTGGAAAACGGCAGAATTCAAAAGAGGGAGAGTACATACCATGAAGGTTAAGGGATACGAAGCACAGAACATGAGCCTGTTTCTGGCTCGCGCGGAAGAGGAAATGAATCCGGCAAAGTTCAATCAGCACCTGCTTCATCAGCAGGAACTGGACCCCGACAACTTCGTGGTGGGTACCGCGAAGGTCGCCGGCGAAAGAAGAGCGGTGGTTTTAGGTGGGCACGCAGTATGCCGCGGCAGTAAGCGGCTGTATTGCGCGTCTCCGGACCGGCTTCTGGAGCTGGCGGTCAAAACCCTCGAAAACCCCCTGGTAGGCAGCGTTGTCTACGACCATCCTGTGGGTCTTGAGGACAAAAAAATCACCACCCTCAACGAGGACGGTAAGGACTCCATCGTGGTCATCCTGGAAGAAGAGGGCTACACGCTCTGCTTCGAGGCAGGGTATCAGTACGTTTTGCTGAAAACCGTCTGGGATAACTGGACTGCCAACGGCGCCTTCCGCGTCAATGGACAGGACTACGTGTTGCGCATTCGGCCTAGCTCCGCAGTAGAGAAAATCTAAACATCAAAAATGCAGCCCCGGGGGAAATCCTCCGGGGCTGCGCATATCTCAGGTGTGGATGATGCCATCCTCCGCCATATAAGGCCTGTCTGCAGGGACATAGCCCTCGACCGGCGCGTGAGAGGAGAGAAACGCATCCCAGTGGGCGATGCCCTGCTGGAAGTAGGCGATGCCGCGATGCAGCTTGCTGCCGGCAGGAGCAGCGACTGCCTTCTCCAAGGTAGCGCGGAGAGAGGTGATGGACCTCTGGGCCAGGTCGTACTCGGCGAATGTGCAGGGAATTTTATTAGAGATAGACATAAAAATAACCTCCTTAAAATGGGCGCAAAAAAACAGTGCGCCATTTCGAGGGGGATTATTTATGTAGCTATTATACAACCAGACAGAGCAGATGTCAAGGGGAAAACGAAAAAGGGAGTGTCCCATTCGAAGATTTTTTGTAGGTGCCCTGTTTTGGCTTCTCTTCCAGGACCCTGATGAATGGGTAGGCACAGGGAATCGCCCCCCCACAAATCATTACTATTATAAAATGCGCGAGAGGACACTCCCCCCAGTTACTTCCACTCTTGCGCTTTTATCGAATTTTGTTATAATGCGTTCGCTACCCTTCCCCACACTGGCAACAGAAGGAGGGGTGGACCTGTTGGAAATCCTGGTCAATTTCCTTGTGTCGTTTGTAGCGAGCGTAGCTGGCGACTACGTGAGCAGGTGGCTTGAGCGGCACGGCAAGGGCAAGCAAGCACAAAAGGACCGCCGAGGAGTGGCTGCTCCCCGGCGGTCCGCTTTTGTGTGAGCCTGTTGAATCCTGGTCGAATCCTTGGCTACGCTTATTATAGCATAGCCTTTCTGACTTATGCAAGAGGGAAATTGATGTTACCTCCCCATCGCAGGTTGTAATATTAAATGCGAAAGAACACGAAGCCCCACGAACGGGGACATAAGGAGTTAGATATTACAGAAATCGAGGCCCATATGCCCTACAAAGCCATCTGCAACTGTAACGGCCGCACCTGGGGACATCATCATCAAGGGAGAGATGGTCACTTTTACCGCGGCCGATGTGGCACGGTACTTCATCGTTCCCGAGGAGGGGATGATGTATGCCGTTCTGCAAGTGCGCGATGAGCTGCCGGAAGGCGAGTACGGTGTTAGCATGCAGGCATATCTGGTGGGCGCATTCTTCGACATTAGTCAGGCTGCCGAAATCTGGTTTGCCCTTAATGCGGAAGAGAAGCCCTACCAGAAGTTCGAAATCCGCATGTTCAAACCGAATTTTCTGTATGCGGCTGGGGAAAGACCGAACGTCGCCGGGGTGACTTGCATTGAGTGAGACCACCGGGGAGGAGATGGACAAAAGGGGTCCGCATCCTCTCGGAATAGAAAAATTGGAGCTGTTTGTATGAGAAAAGAGCCACCCCAATAGGGGGTGGCTCTCGTTTGTTCAGCCAGTGATAGTCTGCAGGTCTTTAGTGCATGAATCGGAATCCCATGGCATCCAACAGGAGGTCCGGTGTTTTCAAATCCACTCGCAGGTCGCAAAACAGGACGAAGCTCCGTGCCCGTCTTTCGTCTCCACCCAATACTTCCCACTCCTGCTGGGTCAGTCGTCCAATATCAATCTTGGACTTTTCGACTTTGTACCCGGTTGCAGTCTTAACCAAACAAATATCACAGCATTTGTCCAGAAAACTATGGAGTTCTGGTTGCGTGAAATTGAGTCGCACAGGCCCGCATCCGGCATTCCAAAGAGACATGATATACGTGTTCACATCCTCAATTGCAAACTGCCTTCCGTCTGGGCTTGTGTTGACAAAACCAGCGACCGCCTGTTCTACTTCTAACGCCACGCTCATACATCAACCTCCTTTCGTAACGGCAAAGAACCGCCCCGTTGGAAGCGGTCGCTTCTGTTTAGAGCCAGTAATTGAGTGTTTTCATGAATCTCTCGCTGGGCGAAAATGCCGGACACAGTTCAACCTCAGCGTCCAGGCAGACGTCACGCTGCCTGCAGAATTTGCAGCAGTCGCCGGAAGTGAGAAGTCGAAGCGTCTGGGCAAGGCCTTCTTTAGTGGACGTCGGCGCCTGGTCTTCCGGAGAGTTTCCCAGGTGGAGCTGAACGTTGCCACGGCGGAAGTTGAAATACATGTTCCGGAAACCCTTCATGGCGTTTTCCGCGCCGATGTCGGCAGGAGAAAGGCGCTTACTCATTTTTTCTTTCAGCTCGTCTTCCCGAGTGGTGGAAAGAAGCATGCGGTAAACCGGCTTGTCGGCCTCAGCCATGTGCAGGATGATGCGGATGATGATTTCGCCGTCCGGACCCGTGTCCCCCGCGTGGACGATATAGCTTACGTCCTCCCGGTGGATGAGGGCCTTGAGCACCTGGAACAAGTCCTCGGGGTGCGAGAAAAACACCGGGGAAATGAACTCAAACGGCCAATCGGGGCAAAGGCCCCCATCGCGCTGCAGGGCCTCCAGCTTTGATTCCATCAGAGCGACATTATCCGTCGTCCCCGGGGTACTGCGCAGCTGAAAGAGATGGGCGCAGGACCAGCCGATAATGAACTTGTTGGACTCCAAATAATCGTCGTGGTCCTCAAACTCGCCGGAAAGGTTGAGCGCAACCATGTTTTTGGCAAGCAATTTGCCGGCAGAGGGCTTTTCGCAGATGTAAAGAATCTTCATAGAAATCTCCTTTTTTGTGTGATACCTTTGATGTGATTGTGACATTCTATGCGGGGTACGGGAATTTGATTCCGTGCGGATATGCGCTAGACACTCGGAAACTTGCCCATAGTTAGTATCTCTTGCGGCTAATGGTCCAGGGCGCGGCACGGCCATCGTTTCAATTTAACTGATAGAGCGCACTCTTGTTAACCAGGCCAGCAAGAATGCGCTCTTTTGTTTTGGCAAAAGGAATTCTTTCCATCTGCATATAATAGTTGTATAATAAACCATTTGCATCCTAAAACCAAAGCAGCGGCGGCCCCGATTTTTTCGGAGCCGCCGTTGTAGTTAGTTGTTCCGCAGCCTAATCCGGGGACAGTGCTCGCACTGGTACTGCATGCCGTCCAGAATACAGCCTCCGTGGCAAATCTTGCAGATTTGCACAGGGACCGGGGCGCCGGGCGCATCAACGGTGAAAACGCCCTGCTTAGCGACGCCGTATCCGACAATGCTGCAATCATCGCTGGCATTATACCAGGTGAAGCTCACCTCGGGGAATACCCTGGCCAGGGTTTCCAGGGCAAACATGGGAGGGCCCCACTTCGTTGTGAAGGACAATTTTCGGGAATTGGCGTCGTAGGCAACGTCGCTGATGCTGCGAGTGACGGTATTCCAGAATGCCTCGCGGTGCCTGCCGCATTCCGGCCAGAGAACCATGGAGCGGAGGTCGAAGCTGGGTTTCCCGACTTTGCCGGTAACCTGGGCCCTGGAGAGAAGTTCCTGGAGCTTCTCCTCGGGCACATCTCTGGAAAACTGGACTACGTTTTTTGTGTACAGAATCATTGTGATATTCCTCCTGGTTTTGTCTAGTAGCTGATTGGATTCCAAGTGAGGCTAGAGGACTTGATTTCCCGAACTCTTGCCCCACAGAGATAGCAATAGCCAAAACCCTGCTGCTCAGGGAAGCTGATGATTTTCCGGCAGTTAGAGCAGCGGTAGCTGATGGTGGTGTATCCGCCAGCCTTACTTGCCGATTGTTCTACAAGTGTTGTATTCTTGAACATTATAATATCTCCTTGTGCCCATGGTGGCTCTATCCTTTATGCGACTTTTCGCCAGACATCCGCCAGACATCGAAGCTCACGAGACCAAAAGAGAGAGGCATTGCGGCGGCTGTCTAGCGTGTGGCCTTGGCGGTTAAGCCATGGGTGGTTTAGTTTCATCCGCATGACTTCTTCTGTTGTGAGCAAGTTCACGTGGTTGACGATGTAAAAGTCTTCCCACTCCGGCCACACCTCATGGGGATATTCTTTCTGGCCATATGCCTCGATGGCATCAGGCGTGAGCCAGAGCAGTTCCCGGCGAATAGGGATAGATTCCTCCACCAGCCACAATTCCCCTGTATATGGCGCATCCGGCACCTCGTAGGCCGACGGGGCATACGGATTATCAACGTCGAAGGTGTTGACGATGATGGGATACGCTTCCCCATTCGGGCCCGCATACCGGCTCATGCCCAGAACATTTGCACAGCAACGGAGGAAAGGGGACAGTGTGCAGCCCATGAAGCACTCTTCGATGCTGCCAGCGACACAAATTCGTGGTGTTGTCGTGTCCTCCCCGGGCATTGTGTTGCGGCTGACGTGTGGGGCCCAGGGCCGAGGATTCTCCAGGGATTCCAGGGCATCGAAAACGCTGATATAGCGATGCTCGATATCCCGTTCGACATGATAGACAAACATGGTAAGCCCTCCTTTTTTGCTATCCTCCTATATCAATTTTGCTTTGTAGTATGCAAAGAATGGGAAAACGAACACGGTCGGAATCGGAGACACCGGGCTAAAAGACTCCCCTCCTCGCGAAATGGGAAGGGGAGTGTGGTTAACTCAATAGTGCCAGGATGTCGTCATAGGAGGCGGGGACTTCCTTTTCCGCTTTGCTGGATGCCCAGGCGCTCCGGCTGGTTTTGCGCCGAGCCTCCATCAGGGCCAAATCATGAAGTTTGAGGACATAGCTGATGTCCGACAGTTCTCCTTGCGGAGTGGTTTCAGAAATTTTTTCCCGCAGCAAAAACCCCATCCGTCGGGCAGTGAGGTGAGTCCGGTTCTCTGCGAGCCAGGCATCCATGGCCTCTGCTTCCGGCGCAATGAAATCAAATCGCCGGGCAGTGAACAGAGTGTAAGAAAGGCCATCGTCCTCGCTCCAGAAGCTGGGGAGCAAATTATTCCAAACTTGTTTCCTTGCAGCCCAATCTGCATCAGAAACGGCAGGCGGTTTATCGGTAGTGTTCCAATAGCAGAAATCGTGTACCTGGGGCAAGGCTTCAAAGGCGTTGGTGAAGCCAAGCGGGCCGCGGGAAATGCCATAGGTTCTCTTTTCACACGGGAAAAGAATAACCTTGCCCAAAACACAGCAATCCTCGGAATAGTCTGTCGCCGGGGAGAAGGAACTCTCCGATACGTTGGCCCAGACATCCACCAACTTTGCGGCCCAGCCCAGGAAGCGTTTCTTGCTATAGAAAAGATAATTCAGATACTCCTCGTCGCCCTTGGAACAGGATGCTGGAAGCATGGATTTCTCCGATTCCCCATTCAAATGGTTGAGACACAGCGTTGCCAACTGGCTGCACATAGCGATTTTGGCCCGCTCCTTCATCACGGGCTCCAGAGCAGCCTTAATGCCCTTGAGAACAGGAATAGCCTCTTCGATGGGGGTATCGAGGTAGAACCCCGTATAGATTTTGATAGACATGAAGCCCTCCTTTGGTCTTCGTTATTTTTTCCGGCGTGAATGATTGTGAAATCTTATGCGTACCGAAAGAATCCGATTCCGGAAAACGGACGCCACCCTTTTAAGGGCGGCGTCCATGCTGTTATGACATCACGCGATTTTGTTTTCCCTGCGAAAACGGGCACAAAGCTGATGGCTGACGCTGTACTGTTTCAAAACGCCAGCTACAGTTCGAAGGGCCAGCGCATGGGCATCCAAGTCGGAGTCTGGCGTATGGAGCCAGAACGCCCGCAGTCCAAAATCCGTGTTGACCCGTTCCAAAAACTCTATACCCAAATACTCTCTGACATTGAGCTCCTGGATTTCCAACAAACGGTTGGCCTCGGCGGGCTTTTGCCCTGCTCGCCAAACATGATAAATTAGAACGAAGAACCGGCTGTCATGCCGCACCACAGTGAGGATGCTGCCCAAATAGGGCTTGTCGGGATTCCTGCCAAGGAAGGCTTTCAGGATTTCTGTTTTGGAATCTACCATCCTGGCAACCGGGACATCTTCCATGCCCAGATAGCCCTCCTCGAATTGCTGTTCAATGAGGCCTGGAATGGACATGAAATCAGCCTCCCTTTTTTGCCGCCGTGACAAATCGTTTCGCCTGGTATTCCGTCAGGTTTCTCACTCCGCTCTTCAGCTTCCATTCGCTCAGATGTACAGGCCAGTCGGAGTCCTGACAGATGGAGGAATCTACCGCATCCAGTAGCTCCTTTTCCCGAGCCTCCCGCTTGCGGACGAAATCCAAAGCGGTTTTCAGATAGCGGATGGCATAGGCGTAATCCACCGGATGGCCTTTGATGGTCCACCCGCCCAGAGACTTGTTGGTGATAACCCACTCCAGCCATACGCTGTTCATGTAAGTGAGGTTGATGAATTCATGGTCATGCATTTCAAAGTTCGCCCTGGTGGGGGTGTGGCCATAGTATCCGCTTTCCGACTTTTCGACAGAGACGTAGATGTGGCGGGTCCGCTGCACAAACTCCTCCAGGATTTTGCAGCTTGGAGACAGGTTGCTGCCTTCTTTCTCTGTTATCGTTGTACATCCGTGGCCGTATTCATACCGCAGCATTGTTACCGGCTCATCATATTCGATGAGATTGGCTGGATAGATGGTGCAGTCGGAGACATAACAGTCATGGGTGCGGTTCCGCTCTCCCCGGCCCCTGGGATTCTCCCAAGTCCTGGAATAGAACCGCCCATAAGCCAGCTCCGGGACCAAGTGCTGCACAGACAGCAACATATCTCCCTTCGTTACCTTCTCATTGCACCGCTCTATAAGGCTGGTAAAGGAGTCAAACCTGGAGTCTGCCAGCCACTTGTCGGCGACAGAGTAGATGACATACTCCGACTGCTTGTTCAGCTTGACGCCCTCCGGCAGCGGCAGAATGGAAGAGTTGTCGACGACTCCCTGAAGAATATTGTAGATAAACGAGCGGGAAATCAGCCCGTCCAACACTCTCATCTTTCCTGCCTTTTGCTCCTTTTCCCAACGCTCCTTTTCCATCTCAGAGCGAAATTCCGGAGCCGCAGAGGTATCCTCGATAACCTGACTGATGATGAGGTCGTCGCTGATATGGACCTTATCCTCGTCAGTCCAGCCAAGGTAGAGATTTTCCCCGTTTCGGATGATGATGCCCACGGTCCTCCCGTGGAAATACTCATAGTCCGTCAGGAGATTGGAGTAAGGAAGGCTGTCATCGCGGCCCTGCTGCTTCCCGGTCCGGCTGAGACGGACCAGCATGACGCATCGTTCGTTGGGAGCGAAGGTGTCCAGGGCAGCGGGGGAGTGCTTGAGAAACTCCTCGAACAGGTCCAGCTTCTCCCACTGGATTTCATAGAGAGACGCCAGCCGGCCCAGGTCCTCATCCAGAAAACGCAGCTTCTGATGAATGACAATGGGCTCGGTGTCCGGGGCGTTTTTGCCCTCGCGGATTTTTGTGAATTTAACGACCTCCCCGGCGTAGCACTGGATGGCGTAGATTTGGGAGCTCAGGAGGTAGATTTGTCCCTCCATCTGCTCCTTGACCCGTTCCATCTCCGCTTTGCGGGTTTCCAACTCAGCCATCATCTCCTGCTGTTTTTTATCCATTTGGGCCCGAAGGTCTTCCATTTGGCGCTTCAGTTCCGCAAGCTCGCCAACGTTGGCGTTCCTGACGTCCTCCATTTCCTGTTCAAGCTCGTTGAGCTCAGCTATTTTGGCGTCCAGGTCGGACTGGATTCCCCGCTGCGTCAGCTCACCATCGGCGTCAGCAGGGACGATTGCGGCGACATCGCCAGAAGCGTTCAGCTGTGCCCGCAGGGCGGCTGGTGTGATACCAGAATAATCCTTGATGGGGGTGAAGTCGAGAAACCGTTCTGGGAGGGGAACAACAACGCACTTGTCGGGGTTGCCGGTGTGGAGGAGAGCGAACTTGCCGTCATGCCACTCCCGCACGCAAAGGGGCTGGCCATACTTCTCGCTGTACTCCACGGTCTTACGGATGTTGCCCATGGCGGTTTCCTTTTGCTTTTGCCAGCGTTCCCGCACGAAGGCGTCCCCGATGGAATAGGCGAATGTATAGTCCGGCTCCAAGGTGGATTTGAGGAAAACGCGGACATCGCGGTCTGCGACATTCTCCACGCAGGACTGGAAGAACTGGCGGCCATCTTCCATTGTGAGGGTTTTGAACCATTCTTCCAGATGGTCAATGTTCCTGAATTTTGCGGTTCCCAGCATTTGTAGAATCTCCTTTCTGTTTGTTTGAGCTTATGTTATGCGGTGCTTTAGAAAGTGATTCTTCCAGATTTGGCGTATCCACACTCGGTCCGAAAACAGCTCGTGGTTTTCTGGCGTGAGCGTGCGTTGACGTTGTCTCCCCATGCCTAAGGAGGAACCATCCGCAGGATGGTGACGGAAATATTGCAAGGTTTGCAGTCCGCGACAGTAAAAAGAGGGTATTGCGGCGCGTTCGATAATCCAAGTTGTGTCGGGCTGCGGAAAGCTAACTGCCAAAGCCCACATCTCTTTTTGTTAAATCGCCGCATCCTTACTGGAATTCTTTTTTGGTTTAGCAAGAAGAGAGTGGCCATTGGAGATTGAGAAACCGCTCTCTGCCCGACACAGAAGGAGAAAAGCCACCCCAATCGGGCAATGTCATTAAGTTAAGAAAATCTTCCAAATTATGGGCCGCCATAAAGTTCTGGTATAGATTTGAATTATTGGAATATCCGAACTTTTTTATAGGCTAATTTTTGGAATTTGTGCTTAACTTAATGACATTGCCCAATCGGGATGGCTTTTGCTGTTTTAGCCTTGGTTGGGAAAGCGGGTGATGGCACAGCCGCCGAGAAACCGCAAGTTCTCGTCGTCGAGCAGTTCCTTCATGTCCCGAAGGGCGTCCACGATGTTGTTCCAAGGCGTCATGCCGACCTTTCCTTTACATTTTGCGGCCCACACCGGGTACCGTTTGACGAAAAAGCTGCGAACCTTATCCTCGTTCGCCTGGGAGCAGGCAATGGCGCAAGCACCGAACACTTCATCGTCCAGGCAGATGACGGAGGTATTGGTTTTCATAGTCGATTCTCCTTCCAAAATTTTGTCGTTCAAGTCGTCCCAGGAGATGTTCTTCAGCAAAACCCTATCCACAATCAGGACATCGCCTGCCTTGATGGCCTGCACCTGATAGCTGGGGTCATCGAGGGCTTCCCGCATCTCCAGCTTGGCGCCGGGGATGTAGTCAGGAATATCTCCGTCCCGAGTGGGATTCTGAGGGACCTTCACTGGCTGACCGTTCATGTAGAAGGTTCCAACCGTGATGATGGTCCCATCAGGGGGCAGAGGGCCAGGGGTCAGGTTTTCAATGGCGGGACGGAAGCCGGCGCTTACGTTCCGATGCGCCGCATAGCTGCTGCTCCAATGACGAGCTGAGCGATACCCTCGAACTGCACGAGTCAATGTCCAGTCCGGGTTCGCATCCTGGCACAAGGAAAATATACCTGCCCAATGCATGGTGTCATTGTCCTCTTTCACAGCGGTTGCCAGAAAGTCGTATTCCTCGCAGGTGGGAAGACGCATTTTGCCGGGATTCAGCGCCTTTTGGGTATCCTGTGTTTCCGTCTGCTCAGGACGCAAAGCGTCCTGGGTGTCATTCCAGGAGATGTTCTTCAGCAAAACCCTGTCCGCAACCAG